>JBFWQY010000005.1:0-202242 GCA_050249195.1 Bdellovibrionales bacterium | reverse complement strand
GAAGCATCAATGGCTGGAGTCTTTTTCATCCAACAAATTTCGCTAACTACAAAATCCGCGGAATTTCAATAGAATCTGCACTAAACTTGCGAAATTCCTCGATCCCACTCGTTGTCATAGAGAATCTGTCCGTATGACAATTCTGGTCACCCTGTGCATTTTGTGAGCTGGCGCGGCCATTTTTTCTACACCCAGATAGCCTTTGAATTCAGCTGCCCCGGGCACACTCCGTGCACCCCTCCGCTTAAAGATCAAAATCAAAAAAGGGTTGGAACGATATGAAATCTCTGTCTCGAACCACGCGGCGAGAGCTATTGACCGGAACCGTCCGTTTAGCGGCGGGAACCTGGTTGTTTTCGCATATAGGAAGCCTGTTTGCTCAGGACAAAACACTTCCTCCTGACCGTTTCTTTATCATGCTTGTAGCCAGTGGAGGCGCTCACTCCCCATTGGGTCTGGACGGGCTTCTCCTAAATGATCTCCGCCGACGCAAGTCAGACCCCATTGACACTTCCGATCCGGACGAATTTTTCTCAGGTTATCGCGATGAAGAGTTAAGAAAAACCCCGGCGGGCAGCTTTCTTGGCCCCGCCGGCCGACCACTCGAGGCCATTATTAACGATGTGGCCATCGTCAATGGCATCATGATGCTTCCCAATGATGTCGGCCACGGCACAAACCTCGAATTTATGACGAACGGAAGCGCAAAAAGCCGAATCGCCTTCCCGCACCAAATTGACCCGTACCTCGCGGCCGCACATTATGGAACCTTGAGCAATCGCAGTCTTGAAGGCCGTGGGATTTCCACGAATGGCATGAGAGACGGAGCGCCTCTCACCGAATATATTCGTCTCTTCCGGGCCCAGGCCGCCGTCGTCCCCGTAAAGACGGATCTTCAAACCGCTCAACACAGTGTCGTCCAAACAGCGGAGCAATTTGCGCGTTACAAAACGCTCTTCCAGAATTATTCGGGATCTGTTCGCCAGGAGTGGCTCGCCCACGCCGCTGCCGGATTTCAGACCGGCCTTCTCAACAGCGCGATTACGACTTTGGATGGAGAGTTGGATACGCATAGCCAACATTTGCAGACGCACCCGCGCGCCCTGTCTGCACAGTTCGAGGAAATTGCAACAATGGTGCGATTCCTGAAGAACACCCGGTACAAAGAGACTCAATTTACTCTGTACGATGTGACCACGTTCATTTATTTAACAGAATTCTCGCGCTCGGCGGCACGCCAGGGACGTGACGGCACGGATCACAATCCGTGGGACAACTCCTGCTTGATCGGCGGCTGTGGCATTCAAGGTGGACAGGTTGTCGGAGCCAGTACGGTGGTCCCCCCTTCTCGCACAGAAAATAATCGTTCCATATTGCATGCACTCCCATTCAACCACGATACGGGCAAACCTCTCCGCTATGAGGAGTTTTCCAAGTATCTCGCCGGCGAGATCTCCGGAACGGTTGACTATATTTTTCCCAAAGATGTGTATCAAACTCTGGTCACGGCCATGGGTTTGACTGGCCGACCCGAAGGCGCCCTTAGCGGCCGCACGCTTAAGGCCTTGCTGAAAGCCTAGATATGAAACACGTTATTCGCACCGGACTGTTTTTCACTCTTGCTTTCACAACGTCGCTCGCACTAGCCGCTCAGGACCAGATTTCCGACGGTCTTCGCCTGCGTCGGATGAGTCTGCTTCTGCGCGGCTATCTGCCTAGCGCCGCCGATATTGCCGCGCTGAATGCAACCCCGGAGAGCGGACGCGAGGCTTTTTTTCAACGCAAGCTCAAGGATTACACGTCCGACATTCTCTTCCGGCGCAAATTCGCCTGGCGGACCAAGTCCTTATTTCGGCTCGAACAAGACTCGCGTCTGACAGAAGAGCAAACACTCGGAGATTTCAACTCCGTCACATCGACGGCACCGCCCGACGACGGCGAGTCAGATAAACAGTCACCCGACGCGCTCACGAAACTGCTGGCGCAAGAAAAATCATGGGACGACTTGATGAGTTCTCCCGCTTTCGCCTACCAGCGCGCGCTGCGCGAGGCGCACGCGCAGGTTCAACTGGATCTCGAGTCGCGCCTTGTCCGATACTACTCGGATGTCATCCCGCTATTTAGCGACAAGAGTGAGTCTGAAGCGCTCGCCCGCATCCGGTCTGATCTCAAGGGTGAAAAGCCCATTACGATTCAAGAGATTCACATCCCCGCCAATTTGCTCGAAGAAGCGGAGACATGGAACAAACTTCTGGCCAAATACGAAATTCACGTTAAGGTGAATACAAGCACGCCTTGGGAGGCACTCAATACGTTGAAAATGTTGAACTCCGCCTTATCGAATTTTGCAGCGGATGGACGTGACGCGGTTGTAAGATTGCCATTTGATAGCAAAACGCGACGTCAGCCCGCTCCGAATGGGCCCGATTCCCCCGGGCCCACTCGCGATGATTTCCGCGTGGACCTTAGAAAGGTCGAAAATTCCGAGTTTCGCAATAAAATTCGAGATTTCCTGCGGGCCCAGGATATCGCGACGAGGCGGGGATTTGATCTCCCTGAGATCATCCTTAAATCCTCTCTCATGGACAGACTCCTTGAGGCCGCCGAAGAGACCTACCTCTCCAATAAGAGGAACCCGCCCCGCGGCAGTCTACGCGACATCCTTGACCGCGAATTCTCTCGTGATAACGGGCTCACCCGAAGACAGATCTCTCGAGCCGAAATCGCGAAGAGCCTTGAGGCAGCTGCCATCAAGCTCTGGGAAGAGGGAAGGTTTCAAACAGGTCTGCCATTGATCCTGAGTGGAGATCTCAGAGAACGCTACAATCAGACCAAGTACAGCTCATCGGCCGCGTTCTACCGGATCTACTTCTGCGACGAAATGAAAGCCGTGGCTCTTGCTAAAGATGATGAATTGTCCAAGCTCGCCAACGGTCGCTTGCGCTTTGAAAATTCCGTGAGGTCTCAGGCCAAGGTTAAGACCGCCGAGCAGAGGCACGGTTCCGATCCCCTCTGCCAGGGCTGCCATCGCAAGCTCGACCCCATTCAGAAAATCGCTGATGAAAATGGCAACGTCTCTGGCGAGATTAAAATCGTTTACGACGACGAAAACGGAAAAGAACAATCCTTCACTGCCAATTCTCCGGCGGAGCTGATCCGCCAAATCAAATCCCAACGCATGTACCAGATCTGCCAGGTCCGCCGCTTTTGGAACTGGTACATCGGCGAAGATGTCCCGCTCACGGGTCAACGCCTTGAGCAGATGCTCACGAGCTACCGCAATCACAAGAGCATCACGGAGTTCGTGCGCACCGTTGTCTCGCAGCCCGAATTTAGCCGAATCCCGCAGGTTACGGATAAGCTCACATTCGAAGGGGTCCGCCCTATCCTCTCCCGCTGCAACGATTGCCACTCCACTGAAGCCCTAATGCCCTCCTTCACCCAGACCCCCTTTGCCCTCTACGCCAAAGGCGAAGAGGCACGCGCTGAACATGTCGACTGGCTACGCAAGATCGTCAAGATCACGGACCTGGTTCATGGCGCCAAGAACGCCAAAATGCCGCCCAAAGAGGCCGGTTGGACGCTGGATGAATCCGCCGTCCATCAGCTCGCACGCTGGGTCTACTTCCTCGCTCCCGATGTCAAAGGCCAGCCCACCATCACCTCCACCCAACGCGATCAGATTCTGGCCGACGCCAGCCCCGAGTTCCTTGAGAAAATCAGCTTGGATGAAGTTTCAAAGCCCTCATTCAGGTCGACTTACAGAAGATATCTCGAAGGCTTAGATTTTATCAAAGTTGTTCACCAGATCTTTCAAGCCCCTGCGACCATCATCAATCAGGCCTGCGGGGAGACGTTCAGTCAGAAACGCTTCGCCTTTGGCTGGTTTGACCACATGACGGGCGGACCCACCACCCTTGCTCCGGGCGGAGATTTTCAAATGACTTGGGCCAAGTGCCTGGAGCTTGTGTTTACGGATAAGTACCAAGGCAAGATGAGCCGCAGTGCTATACAAGGTGAGATCCAAGCCCTAGGCGAGATTCTTCGAAGAGAATCACAAGACGGGCAACTCAGGTATCAGAACGAAATATTCAGGCGATTAGGGCTGCTCCAACGAAACCTACCTGCGTCCGCGGTTCCTTACAACGGCTCTCTCTCACCGCTGTTGTCAGACGCTTTCCTGAAGGACTTGCGCCAGGTCTTTATCGCTCGCAACCAGGATTATGTCGATGCCGAGATTCCCACCGAAACTCTGATGCGCCGGTTGGCCTGGTCCCGATTGAACCCGCAAACGCGCTCCGACCTCGTGGTTCAGCTCGTGCAGTTCGCATATCCCGCGGGAGTCTTCCCGCAATCCACAATCGCGGAGATCCGCTCGGACCTCTACAAAACTATGGATCGACTGAGTACCGAGGAGAAGCTGGATCTCTTCGAAACGATGCGATCCGGTTTGATCCTCCTGCTGTCGCGGGAGGAGTTTCTGACGTTGTAAGCTTCGTACCTGGAGCGAGTGAACAGCGCGGGCGACCGGCTCGCGCCGGTGGCAAAAGTTTTTTCAGTCCGTAGCACTTCTGGTCACCGGGCGCTTTTTGCAGGGCACGCCACCATGACTCCGCACCGCCAGATGCCTAAACATCCAGGGGCGTACCCTCTCAGGCACGCTAAATGCAGATTGTTATTAACAAACATTGAAATCTAAGCAGGGTTGGACGGATATGAAATTAGTACCTCAGGTGACTAGGCGAGAGCTACTCGGGGGAGCCGTGCGCGCGGCGGCCGGAACCTGGATCCTTTCGCAGACAGGTCTTTTACTCGCCCAGGAGCGAAACCTTCCGCCTGAGCGTTTCTTTATTATGCTTATTGCCCGAGGAGGGGCACACTCGCCCCTGGGTCTGGACGGGCTGCTTTTGGCAGACCTGCGCGGACGAAAAATAGACCCTATTGACACTTCGGATCCGGATGAGTTTTTTGCGGGTTACCGCGACGAGGACCTGACTAAAACCGCGGCCGGCAGCTTTCTGGGACCGGTCGGGAGACGACTGGAGCCTATTCTCAGCGATGTCTCTATCATCAACGGAATTATGATGCTTCCCAATGATGTGGACCATGGGAACAACCGGGCATTTATGGCCAATGGGAGCATAAAGAGCCGAACCGCCTTTCCGCTCCAACTCGATCCCTACCTCGCGTCCGCACATTATGGAGTCTTAAGCAATTATACAACCGGAGGTCGCAGCATTTCCGCCGCAGGCATGAGAGATGGGGCTCCTCTTTCCGAATATATTGATCTTTTTCGATCCCAAGCCGCGGTCGTCCCCGTACAAACAGATCTCCAAAGCACGCAGCGAAGTGTGGTTCAGACCGCGCAACAGTACGGGCGCTACCAGTCGCTCTTTCGCGGCTATCAGCGTTCAAACGGGAATATGGAGTGGTTGGCACATGCCGCGGCCGGATTTCAAACCGGTCTTCTCAATAGCGCGATCACGACTCTCGAGGGCAACCTCGATACGCATAGCGATCATCTTACCGACCACCCGCGAGCTCTCGCCCCACAATTCGATAATATTGTGACAATGGTTCGTTTTCTCAAAAACACGCAATATAGAGACACGGGGTTGAGTCTATTTGATCTCACGACATTCATTTACATCACCGACTTCTCGCGCTCCGCCGCGCGCGAGGGTTCAAGCGGGACGGATCATAATCCTCTGAATAATTCCTGCCTCGTCGGAGGAGGTGGAGTTCGCGGCGGACAAATCGTTGGAGCCAGTACGATCGTCGCTCCGGGACGGACGGCGAACGGAAAGTCCGCTTTGCACGCGCTTCCCTTCAATCACGACACCGGCCAAAATCTGCGGTACGAGGATTTCGCCAAGTATGTCGCGGGCGAGATTCCCGGGACTGTGGACTACATCTTCCCTAAGGATGTTTACAAAACGCTCGTCGCGGCCATGGGACTTAGTGCTCAACCCGAAGGGGCGCTTAGCGGGCGTCCGCTCAAGGCCTTGTTGAGGACCTAACGATGAAGAAAAGAAGCGTGCACGCCGGAGCGTTTTTCGTCATTGCCTTCATTATGTCATCCATCATTCTATCGCCCTTCACTTTAGCCGCCCAGGACCAGCTTCCAGACGGTCTTCGCCTGCGCCGGATGAGCTTGCTCCTGCGCGGCTACTTGCCGAGTCATAGGGACATTGCGGAACTGAAAGCCACGCCTGAGAGCGCGCGCGAGGAGTTCTTTCAGCGCAAGCTCAAGGACTACACATCGGACATCTTCTTCCGACGCAAATTCGCCTGGCGAACTAAATCTCTGTTTCGACTCCAACAGGATTCCAGGCTCGAGCGAGAAGAATCCTTGTCGGATTTCAGATCGACGAAGCCGGCTGTTGAGAATCCAGAAACCCCATCGATAGACACACTCGCCAAGATCCTTGCGGAGCCAAATTCTTGGGATGATTTGATGAGTTCGCCTGCGTTCGCTTACCAACGGGAGCTACGTGAAGCTCTCGACCAGGTTCAGAGTGGGAGCCTCATCTTCGAAATCGCGTCACTGTACTCCCAGCTCGCCCGAGTTCTAAAAAGCGGACCAGGGGCCGTAGCACGCATTCGGGCTCACTTAAAGGGTGAATACCCTATTCGGGCTGAAGATATCCCTGTTCCCTCAATCTTGCGGACGGATGCTCAGAAGTGGGCAAACGTTCTTTCCAAGTATAAAATCCCCGTTACTGTCGATACGAGCTCGAACGAGGCCGCTTTCGCCACATTTAAGCGTATCGAGGTTGGCTTTGACGAATTATACAGAGAGGGAACGCGCATTGTAGAGCGACTTCAAGGAGGCATTTTTTCATTCGGAGCACCGAATTCGACCACGCTTCGCGAAGATCGCGAAGGGTTCAGGAACTCTAAATACCGTCGGGATCATGATTTTTACAAGGATGCGGTCGAGAGTCTCCCCAGGGCCCAATTAAGATTATCTGAAATCGTCAGCAGATCCTCCATTATTGACAATCTCTTCGCCGCCGCTGAACAGGTGTACCTCTATGAGAGTTCGCTCAGTTTAGAAGAACGTCGGTATTTCGGGGATTTCCGCAGCTTCGGGTATCCGGGCTCACGCGATATCGGCATCCCGTTGGGAATTCCCGCAGGCGAAATCAGAAAGAGCCTTGAGGCGGCCGCCATCAGACTCTGGGAGGAAGGGCGATTTCGATCCGGTCTGCCGCTCGTTCTGAGCGGAGATCTGAGGGAGCGCTACAATCAAACCAAGTATAGCCTATCCGCGGCATTCTACCGCATCTATTTCTGCGATGAGATGAAGCTCGTCGCTCTGGCCAGGGATGATGAACTCTCCCGACTCGCCAACGGGCGCCTGCGTTTCGGCGGTTCAAGTAACCCTCAAACCAGGGCGAAGACCTCTGAACAGAGACATGCGTCCGATCCACTTTGCCAGGGATGTCACCGCAAGCTCGATCCTGTTCAGAAACTGGCGGATCAGAACGGCAAACTCTCAAGCCAGATCAAGATTGTGTATGACGATGAAAACGGCAAGGAGCAGTCGTTCGTTGCGAGTTCTCCCATGGAGGTGGTTCAGCAGATCAAATCCCAACGCATGTATCAGATCTGTCAGGTCCGTCGCTTTTGGAATTGGTACATCGGCGAGGATGTCCCGCTGACGGGTCAGCGTCTGGAGCAGATGCTGACCAGCTACCGCAATCACAAAAGCATTCCGGAGTTCGTGCGCACCGTTGTTTCGCAGCCCGAATTTAGCCGAATCCCGCAGGTCACGGATAAACTCACCTTCGAAGGCGTTCGCCCCATCCTCTCCCGCTGCAACGATTGCCACAGCTCTGAGGCTCTGCTGCCCTCATTCACACAAACCCCCTTCACCCTCTTTGCCAAAGGCGAAGAGGCGCGTGCCGAGCATGTCGACTGGCTACGCAAGATCGTCAAGATGACTGACCTGGTTCATGGCGCCAAGAACGCCAAAATGCCGCCCAAAGAAGCCGGTTGGACACTGAATAACACCGCTGTTCATCAACTCGCACGCTGGGTTTACTTCCTCGCTCCCGATGCCAAAGGCCAACCCACCATCACCTCCACCCAACGCGATCGGATTCTGGCCGACGCCAGCCCCGAGTTCCTCGAGAAAATCAGCTTGGACGAACCGTCAAAACCCTCGTTCCGCTCCACTTACAGACGGTATCTGGAAGGAATCGACTTCGTTAAGATTGTTCACCAGATCTTTGAGGCTCCCCTCGACCCTGTGAATCAGGCCTGTGGCGATACCTTCAGCCAGAAGCGCTTTGCCTTTGGCTGGTTCGATCACATCACCGGTGGACCAACCACCCTCGCCCCTGGTGGGGATTTCCAGATGACCTGGGCCAAATGTTTGGAGCTGATTTTTAAAAACAAGTTCGAAGGGAGAATGAGTCGCGCTGAAATCCAGAACGATGTGAATCGACTTGCCAAATATCTAAGAGATCAGGGAGCTGATGCGAGAAGATATGAGACGCTCCTTGCCGAAATCGCGCGGGCCACCCAGCCTCAGACGCCAAGAGATGGGCGTTCCAATGAAACCCTGTCTCCCGTATTACCTGAATCCTACGTGAATGAACTTCGCGAGATTTTTTTCAGTCGCAACCAGGATTATGTCGATGATGCCATCCCCTTAGAAACTCTGATTCGGAGGTTGGTATGGAATCGACTGACTCAAGATCAGCGCCTAGGATTGGTGGCCCAATTGGTGAATTTCGCATACCCGGAGGAAATTTTCCCCGCAGCAACGATTGCCACGATCCGTACCGACTTGTACCAAACCATGGACCAGCTCAGCACCGCGAAAAAACTGGATCTCTACGACACCATACGTTCTAGCGTCATCCTTCTGCTTTCGCGCGAGGAATTTTTGACGCTCTAATCGGGCGTCGGGAAGGTGAAGACCGAACATGAGAACGACAGCATTTCATATTGGACTCATTCTTCTTGTTGTTGTCACCACGACCGCCGCTTCGGCCGCCCAGGACCGGCTTCCGGACGGTCTTCGCCTGCGCCGGATGAGCTTGCTCCTGCGCGGCTACTTGCCGAGTCATAGGGACATTGCGGAACTGAAAGCCACGCCTGAGAGCGCGCGCGAGGAGTTCTTTCAGCGCAAGCTCAAGGACTACACATCGGACGTCTTCTTCCGACGCAAATTTGCATGGCGAGCCAAGTCCTTGTTTCGTCTCGCTCAAACGCCCCAGCTTGATGCCGCGGATACAGTGAGTGAATTCGAACAGTTGCAGTCGGCCGCCCCCGGATCGGAGAAGGTTTCGACGGATGCGTTGACACTTCTTCTTGCCGAGGAAAAGTCGTGGGATGACGTGATCAGTTCCCCCGCATTCGCATACCAACGAGAGTTGCGCACGGCCGTGCAACAGGTTCAATCCCGAGAAACGATTTCAGCTATTGCCGTCGCCTATACCGATGTTGCGGCGTTTTTAGGTGGTAAATTTGATTCTGAAACCCTCCTGCGGATTCGCGCTCATCTGAAAGGAGAAAAACCCATCGCTCTTTCAGAGCTCCAGTTCTCACAAGATCAGGTTAAAGAGGCCGCCACATGGGCCAAAATGCTGTCGAAGTATGATATTGATGTTGAGATCAAATCCCGGACACCGCAGGAGACGCTGAGCTCCTTTCAGAATCTCTCGAGAGCCATTGCTGAGTTTGAGCGGAACGCCTACTACATCGTCATGGACTTTCGGAGGGAGTTCTTCTCCTATTTTAGACCCGATTACGATGACTTGACTGAAGACGACGATCGCCTCAAAAAATCAATATTTTATCGAGGAATGCTCCTCTTACGAGGGAGCAGCAGCACTCTGTACCGCCGACCTCTGGAGCTGTCTGAAATTGTGCTCAGATCTCCAGTGCTAGATACCCTTTTAAAAGCGATCGAAGACTTCCTAGTTCAACGGAGAGAGCCACCATCGGGAGAACAGACGGTTGACTTAGGAGTTCCTATAGCTGACGTCAAAAGAAACCTGGAGGCCTCCGCTCTCAAACTATGGGAAGAAGGACAGTTTCAGGGCGCGGGGTTACCCGTGATCCTGAGCGATGAATTGCGTGGCCGCTATAATCAAACCAAATACAGCTTGTCGGCCGCATTTTACCGGATCTATTTTTGTGATGAGATGAAGCTCGTCGCGCTTGCCAAAGATGATGAGCTTTCACGCCTAGCAAATCAGCGCCTACGCTTTAACGGCGCCGGTAATTCTCAGATGAAGCCTAAGACAGGGGAAGAACGACATGCATCGGATCCGCTTTGCCAGGGCTGTCATCGCAAGCTCGATCCCATTCAAAACATCGCCAACCGTAACGGGGGCGTCTCCAAGAAAATAAAAATTGTGTATGATGATGAAAACGGAAAAGAACAATCTTTCACTGCCAACTCTCCGGCGGAGCTAATTCGCGAGATCAAATCCCGACGCATGTACCAGATCTGCCAGGTCCGTCGGTTTTGGAACTGGTACATCGGCGAAGATGTCCCGCTCACAGATCAACGCCTCGAGCAGATGCTGACCAGCTACCGCAATCACAGAAGCATCCCGGAGTTCGTGCGCGCCGTTGTCTCGCAGCCCGAATTTAGCCGAATCCCGCAGGTCACGGATAAACTCACCTTCGAAGGCGTTCGCCCCATCCTCTCCCGCTGCAACGATTGCCACTCCACTGAAGCCCTAATGCCCTCATTCACGCAAACCCCTTTCACCCTCTTTGCCAAAGGCGAAGAGGCACGCGCTGAACATGTCGAATGGCTACGCAAGATCGTCAAGATCACCGACCTCGTTCATGGCGCCAAGAACGCCAAAATGCCGCCCAAAGAGGCCGGTTGGACATTGGATGAATCCGCCGTCCATCAGCTCGCACGCTGGGTCTACTTCCTCGCTCCCGATGCCAAAGGCCAACCCACCATCACCTCCACCCAACGCGATCAGATTCTGGCCGACGCCAGCCCCGAGTTCCTTGAGAAAATCACTTTGGATGAACCCTCAAAACCGTCATTCCGCTCCACCTATAGACGGTATCTGGAAGGAATCGATTTCGTTAAGGTTGTTCATCAGATCTTTGAAGCTCGCATAATCCTTGTCAATCAGGTCTGCACCAATACGTTCAGTCAAAAGCGCTTCGCTTTTGGCTGGTTCGACCATCTCACGGGTGCACCAGCGACATTGGCGCCAGGCGGAGACTTCCAAATGACATGGGCCAAATGCGTGGAACGTGTTTTTGACGAGAAGTATCCAGGAGAAATGACTTATAGCAAAATTCAAGACGAAATCGTCCGTCTCCGTCAGCTCAATCGGAGACGTGACCGCGACCTCGAGATTAACGAAAGATCTTTTTTCGAGGTGGAGAGAGAAATCGATCGGCTGAAATCGCGACGTCAGTCATTTCGCGGACCTTATGCGGGAACACTTGAACCTGTGCTGCCGGACTCTTTCCTGAATGAGCTTCGCGCGCGCTTCTCCAGCCGTGATCCGGACAGGCCATATAACCTCCCGGGAAAGATCGCGACAGAATCGCTCCTACAGAAACTGGATTGGAGGGAACTTGATCAAGGTCTCCGCTCCCAATTGATCGCGCATTTGGTGCAATTTGCGTATCCGGACGGAATTTTCCCACAGGCGACGATTGACCATATCCGCGCGGACTTGCAAAGGACCCTGGACCAACTGAGCTCATCCGCGGAAAGACTCGATCTTTACGAGGTCACACAGTCAAGTTTAATCCTTCTGCTTTCGCGGGAGGAGTTCCTGACCCTTTGAGCTGGTAACCGCAGACCGGAAAGTGAATTATGAAAACGAGAGCCCTCAAAATCGGATTGCTTCTCCTTGTTGTTGTCACGACCTCCTCCGCGTCCGCCACTCAAGTCCAGATTCCCGACGGACTTCGGCTCCGGCGGATGAGTCTTCTCTTGCGGGGTTACCTGCCCAGTTCCTCCGACAGCGCCGAGCTCCGAGCAACGCCGGAACGCGCGCGCAAAGAATTCTTTCAGCGTAAATTGAGAGAGTACACCTCGGATGTCCTCTTCCGACGCAAGTTCGCGTGGCGAACCAAGGCTTTGTTTCGTCTGCGACAAGATTTGGAATTCCGCCCGGATGAGACTTTAGGAGATTTCGAGGCTGTGAAATCCCCTGTTAGGGAAGCCGACAGCGACGCGACTGACGCCCTCACAAAGCTGCTTGGGGAGGAGAAATCATGGGACGATTTGATGAGTTCCCCCGCGTTCGCCTACCAACAAGCCCTTCGCAATGCTCTCTTGCAAGTCCAGTCAGACTTTACACGTGTGACGATCGGCACGCATTACAACGAACTCGCTCAGTTTCTGCGCTATAAAAATCGTGACCAAGTTGTCCGGCGTATCCGCGCCCATATCAAAGGAGAAGGGCCCATCACCCTTCAGGAAGTGCAAATCCCTGAGGAGATGCTCAAAGAAGCCCGCCTGTGGGCCATCCTTCTTGCCCGGTACGACATAGACATTAATGTGGATCTCAGTACAAACGCCAAAGCGATCGACACATTGAGACAGCTCAACTTCGGATTCAAAAAATTCGAAAATGAAAGTCACAACATCGTTCGGCGGTTTTCTGAAAGCTTCTTCTACTTTTTGAAACCAGATTTCGAGGATTACCGTAAAGACAGGGCCTTGATTTCCGAATCAAACTTCAGAAAGGCAATTCGAGTTTTTCAAAACGCCTCACATCTCGTTTCTGCACAAAGCCTAAATCTTTCCGAAATCGCGCTCAGATCCTCGATCATGGACAAAGTGCTGGATGCAGCCGAAGACTACTACCTTCGTGGTCCCTCAAGCGGCCCATACCGGATCTCTTTACCAGAGGCCAAGCAGAGCCTTGAAGCGGCCGCTGTCAAGCTTTGGGAAGAGGGACAGTTCCAGGCCGGAATGCCATTAATCCTCAGTGATGAGCTCCGAGCCCGTTACAATCAAACCAAGTACAGCTTGTCGGCCGCCTTTTATCGGATCTATTTCTGCGACGAGATGAAACTCGTATCCCTCGCCAAGGATGATGAACTCTCCCGCCTGGCCAATCAGCGCCTGCGCTTCAAAGGCTCCGGAAAAAAAGCTCAGGCTCAGGCTCAGGCTCAGGCGCCGGCGCAGCCTGGCACCCAGACCGCTGAGCAACGACATGCATCGGATCCCCTCTGTCAGGGCTGTCACCGGAAACTCGATCCCGTACAAAACATCGCCAATGAAGATGGCAAAGTGTCAGGTGCGATCAAAATCGTGTACGACGATGAAAACGGAAAGGAACAATCCTTCATTGCCAATTCTCCGGCGGAGCTGATCCGCGAGATCAAATCCCAACGCATGTACCAGATCTGCCAAGTTCGTCGCTTTTGGAACTGGTACATCGGCGAAGATGTCCCGCTTACAGGTCTACGCCTGGAGCAGATGCTGACGAGCTACCGTAACCACAAAAGTATTCCGGAGTTCGTGCGCACCGTTGTCTCGCAGCCCGAATTTAGCCGAATCCCGCAGGTCACGGATAAGCTCACCTTCGAAGGGGTTCGCCCCATCCTCTCCCGCTGCAACGATTGCCACTCCACTGAAGCCCTAATGCCCTCATTCACGCAAACCCCCTTCGCCCTCTTTGCCAAAGGCGAAGAGGCGCGTGCCGAACATGTCGAGTGGCTACATAAGATCGTCAAGATGACTGACCTGGTTCATGGCGCCAAGAACGCCAAAATGCCGCCCAAAGAAGCCGGTTGGACACTGGATAACACCGCCGTCCATCAACTCGCGCGCTGGGTTTATTTCCTCGCTCCGGATGCACAGGGACGCCCTACCATAAACTCAACCCAACGCGATCAGATTCTGGCCGACGCCAGCCCCGAGTTCCTTGAGAAAATCACCTTGGATGAACCCTCAAAACCGTCATTCCGCTCCACTTACAGACGGTATCTAGAAGGTGTCGACTTCTTAAAAGTTATTCACCAGATCTTTCAAATTGCGAGCGACACGTTCCCTCTTACTTGCCAGGTTGCGCTTACTGAGAAGAGTTCCGCCTTCGGTTGGCCTGATCCTCTCACCGGGGCGCCGAAAATCTTGGCTCCGGGCGGAGACTTTCAGATGACCTGGGCCAAGTGCGTGGAGTTTGCGTTCAAGAACAAATACCCCGGTCAATCGACCCGACAAGAGAGAAATGATGAAGCTCGTCTTCTGAACGAAATTCTCGAGCGAGGCGACGTGAACCAACGACAATATGATAGATTGCTTCGCAGATTGGGAGAACTCCGTGACGAATCTCCCGCTTATCGGGAAATCTACAAAGGGCGACCATACGAGGGTAGCTTGTCTCCCGTGCTCGCCGATTCTGTCCTAAACAATCTCCGACAGATCTATTTGAGTCACGTCCAAGACCGCGCGGCAAGGTACATTCCGACCGAAACTCTTCTGCGGAAGCTGACATGGAGTGCATTGCCCCAAGGGCACCGCTCCGAGCTGATCGCCCATTTGGTTCAGTTCGCGTATCCAGAAGGAGTGTTTCCGCAATCCACGATTGCCTACATTCGCTCGGATCTACATAAAACCCTCGACCAACTCAGCACCACAGAGAAGCTCGACCTTTATTATATTATACGCTCGAGCTTGATCCTTCTGCTCTCGCGGGAGGAGTTCTTGACCATTTAAATTAGAACTCATCGCCCACTTATCCTGCGAAAAGTCAGGGTACGCGGCGTAGGCACGCGGAAAGTTCCGGCCGCGGCGGAGGTGCGGGAACGTTCAAGGCATAGCCGACCAGTAGACAGCCCTCCAGCTTCACCTTGTCCGGATCCAATCCTAAGATCCGATAGGTGCGCGGATGCGTGGAGAATGCGCCCGTACTCCACTTGCTGGCAACACCGTTCTGCCACAGATAAAGAGAGATGATTTGAACGCTGCAAGCCAACGTCGCATAGTCTTCATGCTCGCGTAACTCGCGACGCTCACGCGCGCCGTCCTCAGCTCCGCCCCCACTGTCGCGTTTGAGTCCCAAACTGATCAGATGCGCGGGGTTGATCACGTTCTCACGCACCGCCTTGAATTTGGCCTCGCCCAAGGGTCCACTTTGGCTCTTAAGCTCCACAGCCAAGTCGGCCAGCTGGCTCCGCGTCTCGCGTCCCACCCAGGTATAAACCCAAGGGAAGCTGAGCTTATGGTTGGGTGCCCACAGGCTCAACTCAAGTGCCTCTTCAACCAGCTCCGAGCGGACGGTTTCCGGCCTGTAATTATGAACCGTGCGCCGGCCGCGTATCAGGGTTTGAAAGTCGATATTCTTTAGGTCGTTTGACTCCCCCGAGTCTTCTGAGTATTTGGGTTCCCTAAGATCCATTATTCGCCCTCCACCTCTTGCTGAATTGCCAGTGAAGGCCTAAATTACCCCCCATGGACTGGAAGAACCAACCCAAATCCTTCTGGAAAGAACGCTTGAACGAGATGCAGTACAAAGTCACGCGCGAAGGCCGCACGGAGCGAGCGTTCACTGGAGAGTATTGGAACACAAAAGAAGCTGGTGAATACGCTTGTATTTGCTGCGGCACCCCTTTGTTTGACTCAGATACCAAGTTCGATTCCGGAACGGGGTGGCCGAGCTTTTATCAACCCAAAGAAAGGGGCGAGAAGGATCCGATTGAGTACAAGACGGATCGCGGGTGGTTTATGGAACGCACCGAAGTTTTATGCAAGACCTGCGGTGCTCACCTGGGCCATATTTTTGACGACGGCCCCGCGCCCACAGGGCAGCGTTACTGTGTGAATTCCGCAGCACTCAAATTCAAAGGCAAACAGGAGTAAGGAAGTAAACTATTTGTAGCTATGAACAATTCATTATTTTTACGAATGAAGATAAAAATGATATCACAAGATGAAATTACAAGTACGATATAAATAATAAATAAGTATTATAGATCTATGCTAACATGAAGAAAAAAAAGAAAGTGCTGTTTGTCTGCCTTGGGAATATTTGCCGTTCACCCGCGGCCGAAGGCGTTTTTCGTGCCATGGTACGCAAAGAGGGCCTGGAAGATCACATCCATGTGGATTCCGCCGGAACGGGCAACTGGCACGTAGGCGAATGCCCGGATCCACGCATGACGGCGCACGCGCGCAAGCGCGGATATGACCTGAGCTCCCTTGAAGGGCGTCAAATCGCGCATCCGGAAGATTTCCAAAAATTCGATTACATTCTGACCATGGACAATTCGAACTTGCGCCACGTGCGC
Source organism: Bdellovibrionales bacterium (assembly GCA_050249195.1). Taxonomy (GTDB): domain Bacteria; phylum Bdellovibrionota; class Bdellovibrionia; order Bdellovibrionales; family UBA1609; genus JALHOQ01. The sequence continues at coordinate 185,994 of JBFWQY010000005.1, read as the reverse complement.
GCTCTGGACCGGAGCGGAGTTCACCATCATAAGATCAAACCTCTCGTGTCTTACTGCCGAATCCATTCCATACAAGAGGTCCCCGACCCCTACTATCGAGATGAAGACGGGTTTGAACATGTCCTCGATCTTTTGGAAGATGCCTGCCATGAACTGCTTCAACATCTTAAAGAGGAACTGAAATGAAAACCTGCAGGGCCTTTCGTATCCACAATGTCGGAGGAAAAGTGCACGCCCAGCTCCAGGATGTGAATCTCAAAGATCTTACCCCGGGAGACGTGTTGATCGCCGTCAACTACTCGAGCGTAAATTACAAAGACGCGCTCGCCGCCACCGGCAAAGGTAAAATCTTGCGGCGGTTTCCCCTGAACGGCGGGATCGATGCCGCGGGCGTCGTGACCGAATCTTCCGACCCTCGGTTTTCACCGGGACAAAAGGTCCTCGTGACGGGATGTGGCTTAAGCGAAACCTATGACGGCGGTTACAGTGAAATCATGTCCGCCAAGGCGGAGTCCGTCGTTCCCCTTCCGCAGGGGCTCACCTCGCGCGAGGCCATGCTCCTCGGCACCGCCGGATTCACGGCCGCGCTGGCCCTCCATCGCATGGAGCAAAACGGTCAAACTGCGGCGCTCGGGCCCATACTGGTCACGGGCGCCACGGGAGGCGTGGGAAGCTTTGCCATCCAGCTCTTTGCGCAAGCGGGTTACACGGTCGTGGCGGTCAGTGGCAAAGCGGCCGCGAGCCCGTACCTTCAGGCGCTAGGAGCCAGCGAAATTCTGACGCCGGAGGCGCTGGATCTGGGCGACCGTCCTTTGGAGTCCATCCGCTTCGGCGGCGCGGTCGACAACGTTGGCGGAAAGCTTCTGGCGAAGGTTCTCGCCCACACCGAGCTCTGGGGGAATGTCGCTTCGATTGGGCTGGCTGCAGGGCACGAACTACACACTACGGTGATGCCGTTTATTCTGCGCGGAGTGAGTCTCCTTGGCATCAGCTCTAACAATACGCCGATGTCAAAGCGCCACTGGCTCTGGAAGCAACTGGCCGGGCCGTGGAAACCCAAAAGCCTCGAGTCGATTCTCGCACGCACAGTGAGTCTCAACGAGCTGCCTGCCGCTTTTGAAGACCTGTTGAACCGTCAGATCCAAGGGCGCATCTTAGTGGAAATCCGGAGGGACGAATGAGGACACCAGCCACTCCAGCTGTGCCTGCACATGCACATGCACCTGCACCTGCACCTGCACGTGCCCATGCAGGCCCCGACACCCCCGCCTTTATCTCGTCCATCGAGGGCAATCGCCAGCTTCTGGATGGCGGCAGCATGTTTGGAAATGCGCCCCGTCCGGTTTGGGAAAAGTGGATTCCGCCGGATTCAGTCGGACGTATTCCCTTAGCTTGCCGTTCTCTCTTAATCGAGTTCGAGGGCATCAAGCTCCTCTGCGAAGCGGGCATCGGGGCCTTTTTTGAACCCAAATTGGCTGACCGCTTCGGCGTGCAAAGCCCGGATCGGCATCTTCTCCTCGAGAACCTGGCCGTTCTTGGGCATTCCCCCGAGTCCATCGACTACGTTATCCTCTCTCACCTGCACTTTGATCACGCGGGTGGACTCCTCCCGACATACAGGGAGCGCGCCGCGGGTCGCAACGAGCTCGTATTTCCCAATGCCAAATTTATTGTGGGTGAAGAAGCTTGGCAGCGGGCCCTCCATCCCCACCCCCGAGACCGCGCCTCATTCGTCCCTGAACTGAACACTCTCCTCGCCGACTCCGGACGCCTGATTTGCATCCCGCGGGATCCGTTGCCTCCCGAGCTGGCGTCCCACGTGGAGTTTGTCATCAGCCACGGCCATACGCCAGGCCAGATGCTGACCCTCTTTCGCGGCGCTCGAAACCGGGTGTTTTTCTGTGGGGATTTGATTCCAGGCCGGCCGTGGCTGCATCTTCCTATCACCATGGGTTATGATCGCTATCCCGAACTCCTTATTGATGAAAAGGCCAGCCTTTATGACCGTGCCGTCCCAGAGAACTGGATGTTGTTTTTCACACACGATCCCGGTGCGGCGGGCAGCCATGTCCAGAGATCCGAGTCGGGTAAATTCGAGCCGGCCCAGGTCCAGGAAAGACTGGAACATTTTGAATTGTAAAATCCCGACTTTACCTTTGTGTCCTGTCCAGGCAAAAATTGTTCCGAGCTGCCGGAAATTTGACCTTTACCCGGCAGACCGCAAAGAAGGGAATGGAACACGGGGATGGGAATTGAAGACCGCGTAGAGCGGGTTCTAAAAAAGTTAAGACTCAACAAATTTTATCCATTTTCTTTCGCCCGCTCCGGATTCTTGCAAACGATCTACGGCAATTATTGGCCGATGCTCAAGGCTTCCAAGCCCGATTGCTTTCACCACGTGATGCTTCCTGACGGGGACATCTTGGTAATTGCCGAAAATCGTCCGAAGAATTGGAAACCGGGTTCACGCATCATGCTCCTGGTGCATGGTCTAACCGGAAGTTACGAGTCAACCTACATGCAGCGAATGTGCCGCCGGTTGCATAAAAAGGGCTATTTGGTTTTACGTCTCAACCTGCGTTTCTGCGGTCCCGGCAAGGGTCTGGCAAAGAAGCCGTATCATGCCGGCGTGAGCGAGGACACGCGTTTTGTTCTGGAATGGATCCGGCGCGTTTATCCGAGCTCACCGGTCACCCAAATCGGGTTTTCGCTCGGTGGTAACGTAACGTTAAAAATGGCCGGTGAGGATGGCTCCCGCCCCAGCGGCAATCTCGACAGTGTTGTGGCGGTTTCTCCGCCGGTGGACTTGGAAGCCTCCTCTCTGCGCTTAGCACAACCCGACAACCGCCTCTTCGAGCGCACCTTCGTCAAAGTCTTGATGAATGACGTTAAGCTCCTTCAATCCTATCATCCGGATGAATTCGGCCAGTTGGAGCTCCCCACGCAGCCCTCGATCCGGGCGTTTGAGGAACTCTTTGCCACCCACCGAGCCGGCTTTCGAAACGCCAAAGAATACTACGAGAAATGCAGTTCGATTCACTACATACCCGAAATCAAAGTTCCCGCTCTGATCGTGAGTTCGATGGATGATCCTGTGGTTGACTGCCGGGACTTACAAAATGCACCCCACTCCGATAATGTCGATATCATTTTGACTGATCGAGGTGGACATATTGGGTTTCTCGGATTTGGTACGACTTACGATGAGGTGCGCTGGGCCGACCAAGCCGTCGCGCGCTGGCTCGAGGACACAATTGCCATTTAAAAGAAAAATACGTCCGCAAGAATTATTCGCCGACGCTAACGAACGCGAAGGCGCAGTCGGATGACCTGATAGTATACAGTCGCGAAGAATAAAATTCCTGAGATCCCACACGGAAAAATAAATCCACGGAACTCCCAAGTTCTGAAAATCTTCACCCCCGCCACCGAACCAAAGACGAAAAAAAGAATGATTCCGATACGCATGAGATTGGCGCGGCCCTCATCCTGGATCTTTCCACGCAAGCGCCGCCGATTTAGAACCCGCACCAAACCAATACCCAGATCCGTCGTCAGACCCGTGAGGTGCGTGGTCCGAACAACGGACCGTGAAACCAAAGTCACGGTTCCATTTTGAATCCCACAAACGAGACACAATAATGCCAAGAGAGTGTAGTCCCTGATTTCCTGTAGGGGCTCGCCAAAGACCCCAAACAGATGGTTGAACCCTCCAATCACCACAAGCAAAAGAAGCACGAAGAGAACACCGAACACAATGTAGTACTTCGGTTTCTTGCCCAGTTTTAAACGCAGATCCACCAGGACCCCGGAGATCATGGATCCGGTAAGGAAGAAGCCCGGGACCAGTAGGATCGCTAACGCATGCAGGAAGCTGGATTCCGTCCACGCCATGCCGAAACGTGTGGCATAACCCGTGACATGCGAGACAAAGCTTTGGCAGGCCAGCAAGCCGCCCATATTTATCAGCCCGCCCTGAAACGCGAGAATAAACCAAAGGATCAAATTGCCGCGCGTGTAGGTTACTACCGATTCATTGCCAGCGATCATGCGTACAGATTAAGAGATGGAAAGGGGAACAATCAAAAGATTTGCTAATCCCCTTCCGGTCGCATAAGTTCAGTGGTTCACATGGAAAAATTAAGAAATATCTGTATTATCGCCCATGTCGATCATGGGAAGACGACTCTTGTTGACCATCTCCTACGCCAAAGCGGCACCTTTTCGGAACGCGCCCAGGTCGAAGAGCGCGTGATGGACTCGATGGATCTGGAACGCGAACGCGGGATCACCATTCAGGCCAAGAACGCCGCCATTCAGTACAAAGATGTGCGTATTAATATTGTAGATACGCCTGGACACGCCGACTTCGGTGGCGAAGTCGAGCGCATCCTGGGTATGGTGGATGGCGCCGTTCTTCTGGTAGACGCCGCCGAAGGCCCACTGCCACAAACCCGCTTTGTTCTCCAAAAAGCTTTGGAACGTGGTCATCGCATCATTCTTTGCGTGAACAAGGTTGACCGCCCGGAATGCGCCGATGGATTGCGCACCAAAGAGGTCGTGAATCAAACCTTCGATCTGTTTATCGACCTTGGCGCGAGCGAGGAGCAGGCTGAATTCCCGATCGTGTACGCGTGCGCACGTCAGGGTTGGTGCACGACAGATCCAAACGAAATTCCAGCCCTAATCGCGGGCGAGAAAAAGGGCTCCCTTCAGCCTCTTTTCGACCTCGTCGTGGAGACCGTTTCCGCCCCCAAAGTCAGCACAGAGGACAGTTTCCAGATGATGGTTGCCAATATTGGCTGGTCCGATTTCGTCGGCCGGCTTGCCATCGGCCGAATTGTTTCCGGCCGTCTTCAAGTCGGGCAACGTGCCTATCGCCTGGGTGTGAATGAAAAAGGCGAGCCCGTAACTGAAGGTTTCAATGTCACCAAGCTCTTCCGTTTTGCCGGCCTCAGTCAGGCAGAAGTCAAAACTCTGGAACCCGGCGATGTCGGCGTGGTCGCGGGAAGTGAAAATTTCCAGATCGGTGACACCGTGGGTGGAGCGGAAACCACTCCACGCCTCCCGCGCATCGAAGTCAACAAGCCCACATTGGCCATGATTTTCTCGGTGAACACGGCACCATTTTCGGGTCGCGAAGGCGAGGCTGTCCAGTCACGTAAGCTCAGGGAACGTCTCCAGCGTGAAGTGCGCCATAACGTGGCCGTTCGTTTCGAGGAGACTGACTCTCCCGACCAATTCCGGATGTTGGGCCGAGGCGAACTGCAATTTGCGATTCTCATTGAGCAGATGCGACGCGAAGGTCTCGAATTCATGGTCGGGCGTCCTGAAGTTTTGATCGTTCATGAGAGCGGCGGCGCTAAAAAGGAACCTCTCGAACGTGCCACTTTGGATCTTCCGGAAGAATTTGCCAGTGACGTCACGCGTATGTTTCAGGAGCGCAAGGGCCTGCTCATGTCTTATGAAGCCGTGGGTACACACTCGGGTCCAACCGGCACTCAAAATCGGGTTCGTCTCGAATTCGATATACCCACACGCGGGCTCTTAGGAATGCGCACGAAGTATCTGACCGCCACAAAAGGCGAAGGGCTTTTTGCCTCACAAATGATTGGATACACTGATTGGAAAGGCGAAATGCTCCACCGTCCCAACGGCGCGATGGTTGCCGACCGCGATGGGGTCGTCACCGAATACGCTCTACTCAATTTAGATGACCGCGGAATGATGTTTGTAAAGCCCGGAGTTGAGGTCTACGAAGGGATGATCATTGGAGAATTCAATAAGGAAAACGACCTCAATGTGAATCCGACGCGAGAGCGCAAATTGACAAATGTGCGCGCCGCGGGATCGGACCACTATGTGGCGCTCAAGGGAACGCGAGATATGACTTTAGAGCGCTGTATCGAATGGATTGAACAGGACGAATGGATTGAGGTGACACCCAAATCCATACGCATGAGGAAAAAGGTCCTGAAAGGGAATCAACGGAGCATTATCCGACGCAGTGATGACTGATGCGTCCCCCAATGGGGTTTATGCATTATTAAATCGCATATATTCCAACAGGGTAGTGCGACCTATCAAATCAGTTTAAAATCTCTTGAATCCTGGCAAAGCTGCGCCGAAGCTGGATTCCACTTGCTGCTGTTACGCCGGGTGAGGTACTCTGAGCCTAGTATTTTGGATCCGAGTCCGCCACAGAAACGAAGTGCATGGTGCCTTTCAGTCTTTCTCAGTGGCTAGTCAGTTCGGCCAAAGAGGAGGAAAAATCTCATGGGAAAAAAACTTTACGTAGGTAACTTACCCTACACGATCGATGATGCCGCTCTCGAGAGCCAGTTCTCATCGTTCGGTAAAGTGGAATCCGCACGCGTGATCACCGATCGCGATACAGGTCGCAGCAAGGGCTTCGGCTTCGTCGAAATGTCTTCTGATGAAGAAGCGAGCGAAGCCATTGAAAAGCTCAATGGCACCCCGATGGGTGGTCGCAATCTCACCGTATCGGAAGCCCGTCCGCAAGCTCCGCGCGAAGGCGGCGGTGGTGGCTTCCGCGGCGGAGGCGGAGGCCGCGGTGGTTTCAGCGGTGGACGTGGTGCCGGTGGTGGCGGCCGCGGCAATCGCTACTAACCCATCCCACTTACATCATTGCATCATTGTTAGATGTAATTAGACGTAAACAAAAAGCCCCGAGAGATCGGGGCTTTTCTATTTTCCAGTTGGTTTTAAATCAAGACTAATCAATTGAAATGGAATCACAAACAAGACTCATAGTACGAGACAAACCTTCCTTTTGGGTCTTAAGATCCGAATTTGGGCTTAATAATACGACGGAGCCCACACCGGCATAGCCCGTGCTGCCATAGAACAATGAACTCGGGAGCACCTGATTATCCCCTCCACATTTCCGCTTAAGTTGGCAAAGGCCTCTTCAGTAGTTGAGCCAAGGGTCGAGATGGGCGTAAACACATAACTCGTAACCCCCGACTTACCTTCATTGTTGCTTATGTTGGATAGACAAAACGCCCGACTTAAAATAAGAAATTATGAATATGTGCAACGCGAGTCGCCGGCTTTTCCGATGGCAAATTACGCGCCTCGTAGCTCTTACATCGCTCATCCTGACTGACGTTCTCACTCGCGAAAACCAAATCATCAGGGCACATGATCAAATCAGGCTTTAAGGACAGCTCTTGTACCGGCGCCGCGCTCAGAGCCGTGTTGTCCGCCCATAGAATGGTCATCAACGCGGGAATAACCATCAAGAAGGCTAACGCCTGACGAAACGATTCGACAAGAGATCGGGGTGAGATTGCAAGTTGAGTGGTCATCTGAAGAACTCCTAAGTCGTCAGTCCGCTTCTTAATCGGGACTTTAATTATCTTTTGTGAAGCAATGTTGGTGCCAAAATGGGGATGAGCCTGAAAGGATTTGAAAGAGAGCGGAGTCCAAAAACTCTCGTCAGTGCGAGGCTTGTGGAAAAATTACCCCACCTCCTCCATCTCAAAATCCGTGAGCAAGGTCACGCCCGGATGGTCCAAAATCCACGAGACCGGGAGGTCCTTGCGCTTCTGCGCACATCGCAGAACACGTTGCTTGGCTTCGCCTCTCGCGAGAACCAAAATCTTCTGCGTTTTTTTAAATGTCCCCACTCCGTATGTGATGCCCCAGGTGGGATCCGTAAGCTCTAGATACTTCAAAGTTTCTGGACTCAACAGCACACATCCACCCCTAAAGTCGCGCGGAAGGTGCGGTTCATGAAAAGCGACGTGTCCGTTAATACCAACACCCAGAATCGCGGCGTCGGCGGTCCGATCCGCATTTTGAATCCACTCAAACTGGGACAGAAAAGGTTCCATTTCCCGCTCGAAAAAATGGCGGAAATAATTTTGTTTCGGCCCCGTCAGGATCTCATCCACTTGGAGAAACGTCAGGCTGCGCAAGAGGGGCGATGGGTCCTGACTCCAACGGTGGTAGAGCGATTGAGGTGTACCCCCGGCGGGGAGGAAGAGACGTTGTCCAGGAGCGAGGTTCTCATTCACCCAGGTCCAGGCGGCTGCCACCCATTCGCTCCGATCTTTCACTATTTGTAATCGCATACTACTATTATAGCTCATATCAGAGAGCGAGACGCTATGAAGAACCACAATCTTTTGCTGGTCGCGCATCCAGATGATGAGACTCTTTTTTTCGGCGGGACTCTACAAGTCTATCGGCGTCGCCCCTGGAAGGTGGTGTGCGTGACAGATGGGAATGCGGATGGCCATGGTGAAAAACGCCGCCAAGAATTTCATTCCGCGTGCCGGGAGCTGCAGGTCGAGACGAGCGAAGTTTGGCACTATCCCGATCTCTTTGATCAACGTCTGGATGTGGAGAGTCTAACAGCCCGACTCCGCGATGAGGCACCCGATGAGGTTTTCACACACGGCCCGTTGGGAGAGTATGGCCACCCTCACCACCAGGACGTCAGTCTAGCCGCCCACCGCGCGTTTCAAGGTCGAGCCCCCATATGGAGTGTGGCTTATAATGCCTTTGCCGAGCGCATTTATCAGCTCTCACTGGACGCTTACATGCGAAAGGCCGAGGTGTTGAGCCGAATCTATTTTGGGGAAACCCGCCGCTTCGCACGTTGGCTGCCGGCCCACAGTTTTGAGGGCTTCTTGCGTGTGGAGCTGAAAGAGGTGGAGGCCTTGCACCGTTTCTTGTACGAGGGCACTCTACCGAATGTGACCGACCTTCGCGCGTTTGCCTGGTTCCACCCTTACCTCGAGGAATTCCGCCGTCAGACTCTCCAACGCCCGTTTTAGTCCCTCTTGTTCTGTCCCTCGGCTCGATTCGCCTGGATCCACGCTGGGCCGCCCCCCAAAGACGCATGCGCAATTGAATTTCATTTGGCGCCTGTAGTGGACATGCCGCGTTCTCCGCGTGTAGAGCTCAAGGGTTCAACTGTTTTGAAATGGGGTGTGATTTCGAATGTCACGCATTACATGGCTCGGACTTGTTCCTGTCCTGGCACCTCTCGCCTGCTATTCCGCACAGTATTTGACCGTTGAGCAGGCCCAACGCGTGCTCTTCCCGGAGGCGACCTCATTCGCCAAGAAACCCCTTGTTCTAACGGGAGACCAAGCCAAAAAAATTGAAAAACGCTCTGACACGCGCGTGCGGAGCCAGGACCTCACCCTGTTTGAAGCCCTTAAGGGAAAAAAGCGGTTGGGATGGGTTTTTATCGATGAGGTCGTCGGCAAACATGAGTTCATCACCTATGCCGTAGGGATAAACCCTGAGGGGAAAGTCGGCGGAATTGAAATTTTGGTTTATCGCGAAACCTATGGGGGTGAAGTTCGCCAAGCCGAATGGCGCCGCCAGTTCCATGGCAAAACGTCTAAGAATCCGGTGAAACTGGAGGAGGATATCAAGAACATATCCGGCGCCACCCTTTCCAGCAAACACCTCACCGATGGAGTGCGTCGCCTCCTCGCCACATATGATGAGGCCATACGGAATGAGAAAAAAACCAGCGCAAACGCCAAACTATGAGTTCCGCCGGTGCCGCCCCCTGCTTGGAACGTTTGTTGAGATCCAGGTCCAGATTCCACTCCATGGAGGGACTCGGGTGGCTGCGGCAGCTGAAGCATCCGCCGTGGATGCGGCCTTCACCCGGATCACCGGGATTCAAGCTCGTCTGAATTATCACGATCCCGCGAGCGAGTTACGCCGCTTTTGCCATCTCTCACCGCGCGAACCCACAGAGATTTCCCAGGATCTTCACACTCTGCTGAGGGCCGCACGTGAGTATTTTCGACTCTCCAATGGGGCGATCCACCCCTTCCGTCAGGGGACGGCGGAAGATGTGATTTGCGGTGAAAACCTTCGCCAGGCTCATTGCCTCCGCGACGTCGAGATCGACTTTGGCGGAATGGCCAAAGGTTATGCCGTGGACATGGCCTGCGAGGTTCTGCGGGGCCATGGCCTTCGTTCCGGACTGGTGAATGCCGGCGGGGACATTCGCGCCTTTGGAGAGCGCCGACGGATACATATCCGAAATCCACACAGCCCCACCTCCGCGCTTCACGTGGTGGAGCTGGAAGAGGGAGCTTTAGCCACATCGGGGGCGTATTTCCAAAGTGGGAAACTTTGGGACCGTGAGCGCCGTTCCCTGCGCCCTCCCCTGAGTGTGAGCGTTTTCGCCCCGACAGCACTGCAGGCCGACGCGTTTACAAAATGGGCGTTGCTCGACAGACCTAGTCCTGAAACCTTTAAACGTTGGGGAGCCGAGTACATTGCCTACTAAAACGCCCCGTTCTGAATTGCGTCTCTGGCACAAGCTCCTCATTTATGTCGGGAGCGGAGGCTTGCTGATTTCCGGTGGGGCTTGGTGGCTCCTGGAGTCCTTCTATAAACCAGAATCCGGTTTCGGCCGTCATCCCGCACAGGCCTGGCTCCTCGCCCTACATGGACTCCTATCGCCATTGTTTATTTTTACTCTGGGGGTCGTATTTGTCGTTCATATCCAACGCCGCTGGAGCGGACACCAGCGCAAGATATCCGGCCCCGCCCTCCTTGCAGCAAGCCTGTTGCTCGCCTTGACCGGAACATTCCTTTACTACACGGGAAACGAGGCGCTACGTGAGTTCCTCGCCAGCTCACACCTTTCATTAGGGTTCGCTTTCCCAGCCCTGTTCGCTCTGCATCTTCTACTAGAGAAATAGACGGAAAGGCCCACCACCGGTTCAAGGCACACCTCTCGGGCCCATATTCCACCCCGAGCTGGATCTCAATGGGCCGCTGCCGGTGTCGACGTCGGTGGGCGAATAGCCTGCAAGAAATCAAGGCACGTGCCGGCCCCCTCCACAAGTGGTCTCGAGACATGCTTATCAAAACCATCAACGATATCCTGAGCGAACATCTGCAAGAAAACCAGCTCCGGATTGGTGAGATGGCTATGGAGCCAAGAAAAGGTCAATTTCTCCGGAACCGTATCCATTGGCTTTCGATTGTAATTCCTCTGCACACGATTGTTCACAGCGACAAACGTGGGATGGAGAAAAGCCATAAACATAAACAACATCCACAGAGGGTATGAATACTCAAGCTGCCAGACATAAGCCATGTTGAGATAATGGAGAGTCAGATTGTACGGTAAGTTTCGCGATGTATTGATCATATTCCGGATCATATCCGGGACCAGCGGCACCGTGCGATCCAACATCGAAAGCGCTCCCGGCTGATAGGAGGTCACTTCATTGCGGCAGAAGGATTCGAAAAAGCGCAAGCTCCAAGAAACCGTGCGGCCCCCAGGCACTGCGACCAGAGCTCGACGCCACCTTTGAAGAGGTCCCGGAAACTCCGGAGAAAGCCCACTCAGATGCTTATCCGAGTGCACCGCCATCCTGACGTAGTTATTGATAAAGATCTGACTGAACACCTGGGCTTCATAGAAAGATCGTTCCCCCTTATCCAGATTTTCCATATATGCCCGATGGTGAGGCTGACTGAGCTCCAACTCAGCTTCCACCGCGGCTTCCGCGGCAACCTTCTGAACGAATTCGGATTGGTCCACGTCGTTGACATACAGTCCCACCTGCTCCGCAATGGCCTTTGTAACTGCCATGCGGTAGCGATGGATCCGAACCCAGTCAGAGGTGCCGGCAATGGTGTTCTTGGAAATGTCCTGATAACGTCCAATCACCGTCAGCCACTGAGACGAAACGGAATCGTCCGTATTCACCTGTGACCAGACGTCCAAGATCTTTCCGCGGGCCCTGTCCCACTGAGCCGCACTCTTTGCGGACAGTGCCTTCGGTTTATATTCGCGCACGGCGCGGGCCGCTTGATCCTTGGTTTTCAGGCGTTTCATCAGTTCCCAATAGTAAGTCTCGCGAACAAACGGATCCTGAAGCTCTGGAACCGTGGCCACCATCTGTTCAAGTTCCGCTTGCGCATGCTCGCCGTATTCCGCCTCCAACTTCTCGTCGTGAAGGACCAGTTCGCGATCTTTCTCATAATGTGAGAAGAAAGACCGGTGAAGGTAGTTCGCCGCCATGTACGCGATGGTATCGGCTTCCACCTCGTTGCTCGCCAGTTCTCTGGCCTTCTCACGCCAGGACTTAGGAAAAAATTGCGCGAGTTCCGGTCCCGCCTTGGTTGACGACATCAAAAACATCACGCCACGGATATCGCGACCGCGTTGGGCCGCGTCGGTCACCACGTAATCAAGGACGCCACCCGCAATCGCTCGAATTGTATCCCGGCGTTTGGGCTGGGCCCCCTGAGAGCGCAGGGCCGCCAGACGCCGTGTGACGGATTGCTTTAGACCGTCGGCCCCCCACTCGCTCGTCGCCACATCCCACGCCCGCCCCGCAACAGCCGCCGTGTTGCTACGTTCGCTGGTCGCCCATTCCATAAACTCCACCACTTTTGAACCGACATCACTCGGCGCGCGAGCCTGAGTGTCACGCACGACTCGAAGAGCCCGTTTAAACGCCGGTCCGATCAGTCCCCAATGCCGGCGGGCGAGAACAAACCTGTGTTTCCGTAGCCGCTCCTGCTGATCCTCATCGAGGTTCTGCATCTCCGGAATTGTAAAACCCATCTTTCGAGCCATACCTTCGATCACGGAAATGGGATCGTAGAGGAACTCTTCTCTCCCCGGCAAGCCGAGGCTGCGAAAGAGCTTGTCCAAGATCTCGAGCGTCAGGTAATGAATCTCCTCTTTGGCTCTCTCAGTTTTCACATTCTCGCCGCGGGCCGCGAGTATTCGTTTCGCCTCTTCTTCCGCGGCGTGGAGATGGATGAATTTCACGTCGGCGGAGTAGATATGCGCCGCCTTTCGAATGTATCCCAGAAAATTCCGCACCACCTCCAATGAAGCAAAGGCGGCCATCGCCGCTCCGATTTGCGCCAAGTCAAACATGCTAAAGAGAAAGGGAGCATAAATCATCATGTGGACAAAGACGAGAGTCGCATCAGCCAATCCAAACACGAGGCCGTAGTAGTACGTCTTCCAATTCATCGCCAGACTCGAATTTTGCTTCATCTGAAAGCCCATGGTCGCTTCCCAGGCCTTGTGTATAAGCTTGCTTCCCGGAACAAATCGGTCCTTTAAAAAATCAAGAAGATGCCGAAGCCCCTGAGGCGAAATCGTCTCGGAAAAATAAAAACCGTTCGCGATCTCAGTTACAATGCCCTTGTGATGCCGATGCAGGAATTGGAGCATGGTTTCACCAGGACGCTTGGGATAAATCTTGTTAAAATGGTCCCGATGGAGCGTGTATTTAAGCGTGGTGCTGGTCACAGCAACGCCCGCCAACATCGCTGCAATGATGGTTAAGATCCGACCCATATCGTCGGTGATCAAGGCGGTCCAATCCACCTTGTCGTACATCCACCACGCACTCACACCTGTGAAGCCATAAAGCGCCGTGGGTGAAATCCACTTCTTCCAATACTCCGCCCGCCCCTTCTTCTGAGCCTCTTGTTCCTGATTCTGATTCTGAAGCTCTTGATCTTGAGCATCTTGAGTGCTTCGATCTTCTACAGGCGCGGGCTCGGCCGTCTCGCCTGTCTCGACCGTCGCAGGAGCGGCGGGCGCCACGGCGGAGTCCTGCTGAGCACGGGCCCAGACTCGCGCCATCAGTCGACGCAGGCCCGAGGGTTGATTGTCATCCGCAGCGGCTTCCGGAAGGAAAGACCGTCCCAGACGGCGCATGATTTCTCGAGGCGACAGCGCTCCGGTCGTGGTCCCCTTGTTGGGGAGCTGACCCGACGGAAGGAGCCCAAACATCGCCGTGGTCCCCGGCTTCGGCAGCGTGAAACCACGCGCATCCACCTGACCTTCGAGATAGCTCCACGTCAATGCCAACACAAGATTGTTGCGTTGGACACGCTCAAGCAGATCAATATCTCTCTGGTCAATTGGCAGCCCAAACTTATCATGCTTATTGCGAATCACGACCTGATTGGTAATCTCATTTTCCAAGGCGTAGGGATTCGGCCCCGTCCACCCGTCGTCCCCGGGCAACGGGAAAAAGAAAATAGGCACCGGGTGGCTGGCGAGAGCGCCGTTGACCAGATCTTTTTTCGCAATAAAGAATAGGCCCTCACCGGGCTTCTCTGCGTCCGGCACCTTCGCTTGGAACACTCGGGCATCATCGGCGGACATAAACAAGTGGGTCTCGGTCTCCAAAATCGGCGTAAAAGCCTGTGCGAGTTTTAAAACCTGGCCGCGGTTCGGAAGAGTGATATCGAGCGCGTCTTTTCGCTTTTCAAAACACACAGACGCACCGCAGGTCCCGCCATCGGTTGCGCGATCCCATCTCTGCGTCCGCATAAAGAAGGGGTCTTCGTCCACGAGAGGATCACTCTCATCTAAAACCCAGGGCAGAGGCGTATTCTTGTTTTCGACCATAAACTCAGCCAAGGCGGGATGCTCATGATCGAGTAAAGACCAGAAGGCGAGCTGCACGTCTTCTCTCAACTGATCGTCGGATTCAGTGGACGAGGAGTTGACCGGAAACTGGGAACGCGCGTGCGTTGGGAGCGCGACTATCGGCTGACTCGCAATCGAAAGTGAGAGCAAGAGACTGAGGAGGCGAGCGGGAAACGAAAATATCGAGACGGGACCAGAAGAATGGGCACGGAGCGAGAGACGAAAAACACGACGCATTCGGCTTCCTTGGTGAAGACTGGTGTATGAAGGGAGTTATTGTTTCCCGTGCTGCGATTTTAGAAAATAAGGACCGGTAAGAAAAAAAATATTTCAGAAAAATAAGAGCGCACTGAAAAAAAGAACCCGATTATAGACACAGTTTTTATACATAATACATGACCTGACAGAGATGAGAACGGCCCCCCGCCGGCCTCGTGCGCGCACATGTACCGAAGATTGTTATGGGATTCCAGTCAGGCAGTTGAAAAGCTGTTCGTGAGATAGCAGGCCGCGCACAATGCGCGGCCTGTTTGTTCTTTTCTTTTGCTCTTGCTTAACGGGGCGTCGGTTTCCAACCCGGCACGACAATCACCGATCTATCCGAGTTATCGAGATAGGTTGTGGCCGGGCCCTGATCCAGCTTCAATCGAGATGAGAGCATCCGATGATCGTAGAATCTCAGGTTGCGTCCCTCTGGATCTTTAAACGAAAAGGCCATTTTCAAGCCCGAGGTTCCATTTGGCTGTCGTCTCCTCTGGTCAGGTATACTCGGCAGACCCGAGGCCATAAGATTCTTTAGGAGTTCCAAAGAATCCACAGTACGGTCGATTGCAAGATCCGTAACTAGGAAGATCGTGGTCGTCGCCCGGTTCGGGTGGGCTGCGGCCCGCGCTCTTGCGGTCTGAACACTATCCACAATCTCAAAAAAGATCTGGGTGGGCTCAAGCCCGTATTCCGCCTTTGCGGCCACACGTATAGTGCTCGGAGTTCGCAGCGGAACGGAACTCGCAAACCGCTCCGTCGTTAGCTCCTGGTCACCAATTTTTCTAACGATCTCTCCAAACTTAATTCCGTCGATCTCGTCGGATACCGTGCCTTCAAACGGGTTCCAAACGAGATCGTCGATCCTGGGATAAGGGGGCTTCGGATTCTGAGCCAGCCTACGAAGGGCCTCAGGGAGAGGAACCGCATCCGTGTGCATATTTTCACTGAAATTGGAGACCATAGGGCCTGCGGAAGTGTACTTAAGGCCCATGCGTTGGTAAGCCACGAGTACTGTAAAAGCGGTTGAGAGCTGCGACGCCGTCGTGAGTTCAGGAAGGTTTGCCGAAAGTTCGGGGTGATAAAAAATCGTTTCCCCTTCCATATCAACTCCAGCCTCTCCTCCCACGACGCGACCTTGAGGATCAAGGACTACCGCAAGGTAGGAATTCTCGGTCTGAAGGTGGTCCACTCCCACGATCCGGTGTCGGTTGATTGACAATGGCAACTTCACTTCCACAACCGTGCCGTCAGCCTGCTGAACACGCTTCATTCGCTGGGTATTCTTTAAAACCTCGAAAGCCTCGTCCCGAACTCGAGGATCTGTCGGATTAAATATAACTCGATAGCCCTCAAGGTACAGTTTCCGAGCCAGCGACCAGAGTTCACGATTCCTTCGGGAGGCCAGAAACTCTTCATGATCAATTAATCCACGGAACTTACCCGTGTGCCAGCCCCATAAGTTGAGGTAGTTCGACCCGTAGGATCGATCGTGGCCCGTGACATAGCTGATGCCGAGCTTGGGATCCGCCTGCAATCCAAGGTCAATGCGACTGAGAAGCTCTGTACCGCTGATATCTCGGACGTGCGGCTCCTCAAGCCGGGCTCCTGACGGATCCAGATAATCGATTTCAATCGCGCCTCTTGAAAAAATCCTCTGGATATTCAAAGCCGGGACTAACGTTCCTCCCGCGGAGTGGGCCACTTCCAGTTCAGATTCGTCAGCGATAACGTAAAGCCCGACCGAAAAATTGTCCTGTATAGCCCTGGAAAACTGTTTCGCGTGCTCGAGGGCCGCCTCACGACTCTTCACGAAGTAAACTTGCGTGTACCACCAAATAAAACCGTACTTACTAGCCGCGATTTCCATGTTTTCTTTAGTACGTGGATAACGGGAGGTCGCAAATCCTCTTATGGAGAGATTGTCCCGGTAATTCACATACATTTGCTCGACGGCTTCTTCGAAGCTAGGCCCCGCGGCAAGCTGCAACCAGCCAGGACAGTGGGGAGAAAAGCTCTGGACTGCGGCCGGACCCGCATGTGATGCGCTTGAAAATAAAAACACCGCCGCTGCCACATAAGAATATTTTTGAATCGCTCTTGCTTTCAATTTTAAATCCTCCTTGCTATGCCGTAGCCGGAAGCCTTTTTATCGCCGTTTAAATGTGATCTTCCGGCGCTCACGGGCCCTAGCGTGCAACAGAGCTTAACTTCTACTTTTAATTTTAAATCCGAACTGCGCAAATACAGACTCCTGAAGATGGAAATTTGAGCGCAGATCTTGATTCCCTCATGAATTTTCTCTACTCACCTGCGCTCCTATCAGGAGGAGAGCCTGAGTTTTTGCCTCCACTGTCCGACCGGTCGACAGATCCTCTTCCCATGAGCCAAGCCACACATCGATTTGCCGAAACACGATCGGAAATACGCGCTGACATCCCCTGAATCGCTGCTCCCGCATTTGAAAATCCGCCCGAAACACGAGCTGTAACTTCCTGAGTCTGTCCCCTCACTGTTGAAATGGCTCCCGCGACTTCTGCGGCGGCGGCCGTCAACCCGACACGCTCTGAAGCCCGCCGCAGTTTCCCCGCATAGTCCCACCGCTCCCAGGCCGCCCGGCTTAATCCTAGCCATGCAATCCCAGTAAAAGATGCGGAAAGAACGGCCCACATGCCAATATTGGAGGCAGTCAAATACTCATCATGATACGAATTTACCATGAGGATAAGGCCAAGAGCCGTTGTTAAAAGCCCGACTGCCCAGTTGAGGGAAGTAAACAAACCTGAATTAGGGGCCTTTTCATAAGGCGGCTTGTCCAACGTAAACTGGATCACGGCCGCAACATCACCCGACGCAATCAAGGCATCTAACTCCTCCAATAGTCGCGGCCGATATTGCGCATACAAGCCGCGAATTTCCGCAAACCCTTGGCTCTTTAATTTCTCTGCCCGCTCCGTTAGGACATCTCGCTGTGATTGGGCCAAATGGCTCCGTGCCGTTACCAGATTTTGGTCGCGACCATCAAATTCTTCAGAGTAGGCCTTGTAGCCTTGTTGAACGGGAAGCCAGGGAAGAGCGAAGAACCAAAGTCCAGACAGCCAAAAGTACCAGAAGGCAAAAAAGGCATCATCAAACGATTGTTGGCCCAAAAAGACTCGAGAAAGAACCGCAAGTAGAAAGTACCCTTGAACGATGGTCAATTCATTTAATTGTCGTGTGAGAATGAAACCGCCTATGTCCGCACGCAACGGATTAAAGGACGCGCTGACCCATCCGACCAAGCTTTTCCAGAATCCCTCGTGCGTGAGGCGGGACGCATACTGGATCTCCTCCATTGGACGGTAAGCATCATCCGGGACTTCCAACATCTTTTTAGCAAACAGCAGAGCGTTTCTTGAGGACGCGATAATGAAATGAATGATTACGCCCATTGCTTGATCTGCAAGGTGAGGATAGGAGTTCCAACCTGTCCATGGATTTGAACTCGCCGCCAGGTCATCCGGTTTGTCCAACTTAGCCCTATCGCCATGAACAGCCGGATAAAGAACCATCATGATCCAATCTGGCATAAAACCATGTCCCGTGGCGGCTGCCGCATATCTGCTGGCAACGTCAGTGTTGAGAGTATCGTAATGTTGTCGACCAAGATTCAGAGTTCCCTTAAGCACCGAAAGTGCTAAGCGTTTACATTTGGTTCGAAGCTGCTTAAGAGTTTTTCGGGTTGGATCCATCGCTACAATTCGTTGAGCGATTGTCCGGTGGAACGAATATTGTCTCTGAATCTCTGCCGGTAGACTCTCGGCGATCTCGCTTCGCAAATTTCGGGGCAATCTTAAAAATGCGCGATGGATCTCTTCTGTTGTAATCTCATGTTCTTGCGCTTTCCTTGGATCTTCCAACAAATCTCTTATTTGCTGATGGGTCAGTGATGTGTTGGATTCACCCAAAATAATAAGAGTCGCTGGATCGACATTGTATTGCTCCTCGATGGCCGCGGCGGCGAGCAGAAATGCCATCTGCCGCAACCGATCCCGCTCATTCACAATTTCGGAGAAGCCTCTGACTTTCTCGACTGTTTCACGTGCAAGTGAATCCTTTCCCTGGAAGGGATTCATAAAGCCGACAAGACGTTGCTTAACCTCTCCCTCAGTTTTAACCTCCACGACCTCAAAGGGGTTGACTCCGGCACTAATGGCAGGAATCAGCGTCCTCTGCCTCATTAAGCCTTCAATCATTCGCAAGTGGGCGGACTGGGCTTTTCCAAAAACTCTCTCTCCAAACGTGACGATCCTCTGCCAAGACGTCATCGCGGAACTTCCCCATTTTCTTGAAAAGTCGCGGAGATAAACGCCAAGTGAATTCTTCCAGTCGTCAACGGTAATACCGACTAGAGAGATGGCATTTCCCGCGTAAATCGACGCCATTAGAATGACTGGGATGACAATGAACTGAGAGACGACCGAGCCTAAATTGTGCCAGGTATACTCGGGATGTTGGAGAACCTCCGTTATAATCGTATTGAAGAGATAATCCAGAGCGCCCACCTGCTTCACAATGGTAGGGTCCAGAGTCGAAGCCGCAAACCCCAGCCCAACGACGCTGACCGCAGCCATGAAAGCGTACGTTTTGACATAGTATGAAGTCGGAATCTCATAGCCATCCTCGGCAGTGACTGGCCGTTCTTGGGATGGATTTACAAATAGCTGCCAGTTCCGCTCCACCATCTCTGCCAAGCGGGCTGGGTCCGCGTCTGGATAATGAATTTCAGCGTGTTCCCGCAATCGACGGAGGCGCTCAGGCCATTCCATCAAAGTAAATCCGTCCCGAGCGTTTGCGGCGGCACGCCCATGCCACCTCGCTCGGCTTAGGAGAACATCTAAGCTCTGTTCAGGAATGGCTTTAAGGGCGAGCGCCACCGCGGGATTCGCGCCCTCTTGTTTTTCAATGGCTTCAACCATTCGAGCGAATTCCTCTTCGCCCGATTGCGCCTCCTCAAGGATCGCACGCAGTTTTTGAATCTGGGTCGGATCATTTTTTAGTAGGAGCGCCCGATAGGCATGATATCTAAATTGGGCTTTGAAGCATTCATGAATCATCGAGCGTGAATGAACCCCCAAAACGCGACGGCGCCCTTCAATTTCTGCAGTTATGAGGAGGTCTCCCGCGCCAAGAAAGACCTTGCCATCAAGTTCTGGTAAAACTGCGTTGGGATAGACATCATCCAGAGTAAAGGATGCCGAACCAGGCGTCAGAAACTTGGCTTGCACATTGCGTCCGCTCAGATCCAGACCCAAATGGGCCACGCTCCCTGTTTTAAAGAACATAGGAACAGTAGGATAAAGATGTGTGAGCGCGGCGACGTCCGTCGTCCACACATCTCCATTCTCAGTGATTATAGAGAGCAAGTGGCGGTCTCGAGTAAATCCCACCACGTTTGGAAGGTGAGGAAGTTCCAGGAAGGAGATTAGCTTGCCACCTTCACCAGACTGATCGGCACCGATCCACGCTTCAATCACAAGCCTTCGGTTCTCAATTCGAAACCGAAGCGGAGCCACAAACTGAGGATGAAGTTTTTGATGAAGGATCTCATCGAGACTGAGTGTGTATTGCAAGGTCTCTTTTCCGTTAAAAACATGGACCTTGGCATCCGCCATAAAGGATACGGTCGACGTGCCGAGAGGAAAGTCCCTCCCTTCTCTAAAGGCGCGTGCGGTGACCAAGTTGGCATCATCCCCATTGCCCTCAATGTCCGCTATGCGCGGAGTCCCGGGAAGAGAAGGGCCCGAACTGGGCGCGGCAGAATGAGCAACAGGGCCCAGAGTGAGTTCAAACGCCAGAATACAGACCGTTGTTAACCTAAAATACTTGTTGAAACTGAAATTAAAAAAACTTGCTTTCGGAAGCATGCTCGCTACGCCCCCCTTAAACAGGGAAAAAATAGTCTTTCGAATTCTGAATGATGCGTCATTTTGCTATCGAATAACTGGGTGGCTCTGCAACTTTGAATTCAGCCAAGTTCCAGCTTCTTTGAATTGAAGGCTTAAATCGTGTCAATCTTGCAGGACAGAATAAGGTACGCTTTTAGGCGCTGTAACCTACACTCGTACCTAACCCTGAAAAACTGACCAAAATCGACCTGAGCGATTTTTTTCTCCGGGTTAAAAATTCAATCCCACTTTCAACCGCACTTCCTGTTCCGTCTTCTCGATCAGGTGCAGGTCGCGCCTTGTCTGTCCGTCATACTCCTCGCCACCGCCCGCGATCTGCGGGAGCCAGGTCAGTGTGGCCCACCACGCGCGATGGGAGTAATGGAGGCTGGGCCCTGCGAACCAAGACCAACGCTCCTGACCGATGTCCGTCTCATACTCGGTTTCATATATAGCTTCCGCACCGGCGAACCAGTTTGGAACAAAGCGATACGCCACACCGAATCCCGCCTTGGGTTCGATCTCCATTTCGGGTTTCGTGGGCCAATCGAAGTCCTCATCGGGAAGATCACTGAGCTTGCCGCGTGTCGCATGCGTGGATTCCAATCCCAGATTGGCGGTCAGGATCAGCTGCGCATCGAGCAGGTACTTTTGGAAAATAAAGAGGATCTCGGTTGCGAATGTGTCTTTGTCTTGCCCGCTGTGCGGATCCAGCCACCGGTAATCAAAACCAATCTGTGCGGACAAACCAATGGGGTTGGTGACGGCGCTCAAGAAATTGTACTTCATACCGGCTTCCACACCCGCGAGCTCCAGTCCGCCGGAGTGGTCCTTAGGGAGATATCCGTTTATAACCAGACCGCTGGTGTCGATGGACTGAGCGAACAGTGAGCCCATGACACTGAAGCGATTGGTGACTCCGTACTCAACCTCGGTTTCCGTATCGATCGCGTGATACCGCCCCGCGGCCTTGCCCTTGCGGGAGGTCACAACCTGGTACAACTCCACACCTCCTGCGGGCAGGGGTTCGGCACCTTTCACATATCCCAGGAGATTCTCATCCGCTCCGGCTGGAAATCCGATCAGTACGAAGCTCATCTGAACCGCGGCAAAGGAACTGAAAAGTCTGAAAAGAGTAAGGAAGGTTGATATCACAGACCGGACCGATCTTCGTTGCAACAGCCGTAGCCCCATATGTATCTCCCAAGCAAAAGAATGAAAAATGGAACTCTCATGTCAAACACGTCCGCCTAAATCGCGTCAAGAACGGCACTTCGCCGGCTTCATCTCACTTTCAATTCGTATCCACTTGCCGCGCATTAGGACCGATACTATAGACGTGGCATGCCCCGCTCCCTCCAGTCTCTAGTGTCCCTTTCAGAAGCCGTCGAACTGCTGAAGAGCGGCGAGCTTGTGGCGATTCCCACAGAAACCGTGTATGGCCTCGCGGCCCGTATCGATCGCGAGGACAGTTTGCGGAAGATCTTCACGATCAAGGAGCGGCCATTTTTTGACCCTCTCATCGTGCACGTGCACTCCGTGGAGCAGGCCCGGCCGCTGGTAGAGCGTTGGCCCTCCGTCTTTGATGTGCTGACAGCGAGCTTCTGGCCGGGACCGCTGACTCTCGTGGCACCGAAGACATCGCAGGTGTCCTCGCTGATCACGTCAGGTCTTACGACGGTGGCTATCCGCAGTCCCGATCATCCCTTAGCGCGCCAAGTTCTGCGCGAGGTCGGGGTTCCACTCGCCGCTCCCAGTGCCAACCGCTTCGGCCGCACCAGTCCAACGCGTGCCGAGCATGTGGAGCAGGAGTTCGGCACCCGCATCGCGGTTCTCGATGGGGGCGCCTGCACGGTGGGTGTGGAAAGCACAGTGCTTCAGGCAGAAGAGGATAATGAGGGGGTGTGGAGGCTTCATGTCTTGCGGCCGGGTGGAATCTCGCGCGCGCAGATCGTGGCGGCAATGGAGAAAAGCGGCTTTAAGTACGCTCTCCAACGCACGGACTCGGTCGCCTCGCCGGGCCACCTCAAAGCGCACTACCAGCCGGCGGTACCGGTCGTGATCGTCAAACCGGAGTGGGCCGCTCGGCCGGATCTCAAGAATGAAATCGAGTTCCGCTTGGGCAAACGTGTGAGTGAATTGCGCTGGTTAAATCTTCCGTCCACACCGGAAATGGCCGCGCGCGCTCTTTACCAGGAACTCCGGACCATGGCGCAAGCTCCGGATGCCGTGATCGTTGTCAAACGCATGGACCAGCGCCCGGACTGGGAGGCCATCTGGGACCGAATTTTTCGTGCCTCATCGCTTCAACTCTGACTAGGAAAATCCCACATGCGGTTGCCGCCGCACGTTGGAAATTTAATACGTGACATTAAGCCTTTGTATTGTTTACGGATTTCAAGCTGTTAAATTTATTTAATAGCGAACCTATTGAAATAGCTCATATTTTCCCCTATAAATTGGTTCAAGAAACCTTAAACAAGGGGCTCTAAAATGATGGAAATGGAACACTTCCTAAAAGAGTTCGGAAAGACGCTCAAGACGACGCGTAAGCAGATGGGCCTGTCACAAGTAACCGCCGCGCAGAACATGCGTATCGATTACCGACATTATCAGAACATCGAAGGCGGCAAGATCAATCTCCGCCTGGATACTCTGATCAAGCTGGTCAAGTTTTACAACTTGGACAAGGTCAGCAGGCCCTTCAATTTAGAAGCATGTATCGATCTTCTCTCCGGCTACAAAGACACCAACGCTCATGACAACTGGCAGGCTCTCTACCAGCACTTTGTAGAGGGCGGGCACGCGGGATTTGTGGTTGTGAACTGTAATAGCAAGACCGTTGAACATATCAACGAGAAGCTGTTCAAAACCTTGGGCTACCGTTCGCCGCAAGATCTGGCTGGAAAACCGATTCAGCATCTGATGGTGGCGGAAAGTTCGCAGCAGTTCGATGAGTTGATCAGGCACCATGTGACCGACCAGGTATCTAAGCCTTTCATTGTGACCTTTCGCACGCAGCCTCCGGCTTATCCGATTCCCATGATGGCCGTGGTGAAAGCGAAGAAGGACGCGGCCGGAAACGATGAAAGACTCCACTGTATTTTCTTTGACCGTAAGACGCTTGATGAGGAGGGACACCGTCTGAAAGACATCCTAAATGGATATCAACAGTTTATGGAGCTGTATCCGCAGCTCAAAGCTGTATAAAATAACGATCGGATCGTCCTGAACTCATCCGGGACAACCCGCAAGGGTTGTCCTTCACTCCGTTTGTCTCTAGTATGAGCCGATGGCGAGGTCCCCTGTATACTGGGATGAAGAGTCCCTTTACATTTCGGGCGATGAGTACTTTGCGGGCCTTTTGCAGGCCCTCGATCACGCCACCAGGTCCATAGAATTGGAAACGTACATTTTCGAACGCGGCGTCGTCGCCGACCGGATGGTCAAGCGGTTGCTCGCCGCCACCGCCCGCGGTGTGCAAGTGCGCATGATCGTGGATGGCTGGGGCTCGCCCGGATTTGTCAGGGACTACCTTCCTGTATTGAGCCGCGCCGGAATTCAGGTGCGCTTTTATCGTGTGTATCCCTGGATGCTTCGACGTCTTCCCGGCGATCCGGAGAACCTCCTGACGCGTCTCGTAGCTCGTGTCACGCGCATCAACCGTGGCCTGCACCGGAAGTTTTGCTTAATCGATGACAATGAACTCTGGGTGGGAAGTTTCAATATCAGTGACAACCATTTGGCGGAGGTGATGGGCAAGGAGGCGTGGAAGGATATGGGGATGCGGGTGCGCGGGAAAGAACTACGCTACGCCAAACGCGCCTTTCAACGCGCCTATCGCGGGTGGAGCGCACTGAATTGGCCGGCGTTTAGCCCGCGACTTCTCCTTCTCAACGACTCCTTTTTGCACAAGCGCCGCACCCGACTGGAACATTTGCACCGCCTGAAGCGCGCGCGCCGACGCATCTGGCTCGCTACCCCCTATTTTGTTCCCGTGGGGCGGGTGTTCCGTTTGATCGCGCGACAGGCGGTCCGTGGCCTCGACGTTCGCGTGATTGTGCCGCACAAGAACGATATCTGGATCATGAAGTGGATGAGCGTTCCACTCTTGAAGAGCCTAGCGAAAAAAGGGGTTAAGGTGTACCGCTTCGAGCCCCGATTTTCCCATCAAAAGGTGTTTATCGCTGACGATTGGATCTGCATTGGCTCTACCAACCTCAACCATCGCAGTTTCCTTCATGACCTTGAAATGGATGTCGTGGTCACGCATGAAGAGAACAAGCGTCGGATCATCCAAAACTACATCGACGACCAGGCCCTCTCCCAAACTTTTGACAGCACCAGCTGGGCAAAGATACCCTTTTGGAAACGCGTCTTCAGTTCCGTATTTTTGCTGGCCAAGTACTGGTCTTAGGTCCAACCGCTTTGCTTAGCGCGGATCAGAGGGGGAGGCACGATGATAAAACCCCATCCGGTTCCTCTTGTGATTATGCTGGCTCTCCACCTGCTCTTCACCGCGGCGTGCGCGTCCACGAGCGCGTCCGGAATTGTGGCCCAGTCCTGCGGCGCCACCACTGATGTCCGTGTCGAAGATCTCGAATCCCTTGGCATTCGCGTTTCCAAAAGCAAGGTCCTCGTCATGCGTCTGTTCACCACGTGGTGTCCGTACTGCAAAGAAGACCTGGAACACATAGGCAGGCGTTTTCAAAATGGCACCTGGACCAAAGAGAAGATTGCGCTTGTTCTCGTAGCCTACCGGAATCCACGCGAGGATCGGGAGCGTATCGAGGTCTTCAAGAACGAACGCTTAGCCACTTTCGGAATCCCACAGGAAAGTACCCAGGTCATCTATATCGACAAGCCCTATCCTGAACTTTTGGCCGCCACCAACACCAAGGGCCACGCCTTGTTCACGGGCTGGAAGGGGGTTCCCTTCGGTCTCGTGTTCGGCAAAGACGGGCGCCTGGCGTTTCGCGGACATTTCACCAGCAGCCTGGGCTTTCAGGAAAATCATTATCGATTCATAACCGAGCTCCAGGACGAGCGCTGTGGGGAGGTGCCATGATTATGACAGGGATCTCAGTTGTTCGAATTCTTCCAGTCTTATCGGTCCTCCTCCTTTCCTGCTCGGATGTCCGGTTTCAATCGCAACAAGCTCCGAGCACAACGGGCCCAACTCCTTCTTCGGGCTGCCGGGGTTCTGACTGCCCCGAGGGAACCTATGGTTGGTTTCAGGGTGGATTTGGCGCCTGTTCGCGCGCCTGCGGGGCGGGAACACGTAATCAATTGGTCGAGTGCCGGCGTACAGGAGATTCCGTCGCGGTTCCGGATTACTTTTGCCGTAAGCCACGACCGGCGGCGTCCGAATCCTGCAATGTGCAAACGTGCACACAAAGTTACAGCTGGAATGCCGGGCCGTTTGGCGCGTGTAGCACGAGCTGTGGAACCTGTGTCCGCACACGCTCCGTCTTTTGCCAAAACAATCAGACGGGCGCCCAGGTCCTCGCCTCCAATTGCAAAGAGCCCAGGCCTTCGGAGAGTGAGATCCGGGACCAAGGCGTGTGTCCTCCCACGACTTATAGTTGGAAAGTCGAACCCGGCGACTGCAGCCGCGAATGCGGTGGGGGAACGGCGACAGACTCCGTCATATGCAAACGCAACGATGGCGCTTCTGTGGCCGAAAGTTTCTGCGCGAGCCGCCCCAAACCGCCAACGGCACGCGTTTGCAACACGCAGGCCTGTCCACACGCCTATACGTATGTCTGGGAAACCGGATCCTGGTCCGAGTGTTCGAAAGAGTGTGGGACGGGAACACAATCTCGCTGGGTGGCTTGCAAACGCATGCCCGATGGCGTGTATGTGCAAGGCAGCCTCTGTGGACTGGGCTCGAAACCCGAATCTCTCCAGAACTGCCCGCTCAAAGAATGTCCGACGGGTCGGCTCGTCACTCAGGTTGCCGAGGTTAGCCCCGCGCAGAACCAGGTGGATGTGGTCCTTGTCCTCGACGATTCCGCTTCCATGAAAGACGACCAGGCCAAACTGGCGGCACGGATGTCGGGCCTGCTGACGGATCTAGACTCGCTGCGGATCGACTACCAGGTCTGCCTGACAACGACCGATATCAGCTATTACAAGGGAAGTCCGCTGCGTTGGGAGGGGCTGGGGACCTTTGTAATGACCGCATCCACGCCTGATAAACATTCCGTGTTTGTGAATACCATTAATAAACTGGGCGCGGAGTGGAGTTCGGATGAACAAGGGATAAAGGCGCAATACCTGATGATCCGCGATTTCCGCTCATCCGGCTGTCTTCGCGACAAGGCGGCGCTGACGACAATTCTCATTTCCGATGAGAACGAGCGCAGCGTGGGCGGAGATGCCTCCTTAAGTTCCGCACAGTATCAACCCCTCACCCAGGAAAACTTCCCCGATAACCTCATCCAATTTGTAAAATCGACGTTCGACACGCCCACCTTCACCAAACCCTTTATCTGGAATTCCATCATTGTCAAACCCGCGGACACAGATTGCGAACGGATTCAAGACTCCCAATTGAGCCCGAGCTTTTTCGGCTTCCTTTATGCCGAGCTTTCCAATAAAACAAATGGTCATGTCGGCAGTATTTGCGATTCCGATTACGCGCAAAACCTGCGATATGTCAAGGACCGCGTGGTGAACAATATGCCCGGTCTCACCATGGAATGCGTGCCTACAGACCTTCCTGTGGTGAGCTTCAGTGCTCCCGTCGACACCTCCATCTCGGTGAACGGGAACCAGATCAAGTTTACTCCGGCACTGCCGGAGGGCGTGAAAGTGACCGCGCGCTACACGTGCTCTGAATAGAGGTGGAACGTAAGAGGTAAGGCGTGCACGAAGATAAGGAAGATAAGAAAGTTCCTGGAATTGATCCCCTGGTCGCGCAGATTCTCCAGAATGTGCGGCCAACTCCGACCGTGGCCAATAATCTGGCGCAAGAGGAAAAGGTCAAACGAATTGCCGCGCACTTTCGCGGTATAATGGAAATCTTGGGCTTGGATTTGAATGACGACAGCCTCCAGCAGACGCCCGAACGACTTGCCAAGATGTACGTGCGTGAGATCTTCTCGGGCTTGGATCCGAGCACCTTTCCTTCACTCACAAGTATCGAGAACAAACTCGGCTATAACGAGATGGTAACCGTTAAGGAGATCTCCATCATTTCCGTGTGCGAACATCATTTTGTGACGATCGACGGCTCGGCCACGATCTCCTACATACCCCGGGATCGCGTCATCGGGCTTTCCAAAATCAACCGGATCGCCCGCTTTTTCGCGCGTCGCCCTCAGGTCCAGGAGCGCTTAACGAAGCAAATCGCGGACTGCCTCTGTTACGTTCTGGATACTCAAGATGTTGCCGTCAGCATTCGCGCCCGTCATTATTGCGTCATCCAACGCGGCGTTGAGGACGTCGGATCGGAAACCGTGACCAGCGACCTGCGCGGGGCCTTTCAGGAGGATCCGCGCACTCGCAATGAATACCTCAGCATGGTGAGGTGAACGCAATCATGTACACCATGCATTTGGCGAAAGAGCCTTTCAAATTCTCCTGCTCGCACTTCACGATTCTTTCGCCCACCCGGGCCGAACGCCTTCACGGGCATAATTATCAAGTGCGAGTTGAAATTGATGTGCAAAAGCTCGATCCTCAGCTGGGCCTGGCGTTCGATTTCAATCGTATCAAACCTTTGGTTCGCGACTTTTGCGAATCTCTGGATGAACGGATTCTTCTTCCGGCGAATTCCCCTTTTTTAAAACTGACGACGAAAGAAGGACAAACTGAAGCGGTGTTCGGGAACAAGCGCTACAGTTTTCCGGAGGAGGACACGCGGGTTCTGCCTCTGGCCAATATCAGCGCCGAAGAACTGGCGCGTTTTGCGGGCGAGCGACTCACCCAAGAGATCCGCAGCCTTCCCGATTGGACTTCATTGCGCGTGAATGTGGAAGAGACTCGTGGCCAGAGTGTGAGCTACACGCGCGCCCGATGAGCCCAATAAGCCCAGTGAATCCAATAAATCCAATGAAGCGGATCAATGAGAACACCGGCATTTGTCATCTCAGAGTTGCGGAAGGCCATGCCGCAAGTGGTACAAGTGGTGACCCTGGCCCCATCAAACTCAGCGAATTTGTTCGACGTGCCGATTTGCACCCCCTGTCCATAGAACCATGCGCGTTTCAGGTGGATGAGTGGATGCACTGGGGATGTGTGTACGTGGATGGACAACGCACACGTGAGGACCGCTGGATCACTCCTGGACAGATCGTTCGGCTGCACACTCGACCCAAGCGCTATCACTGGACCCACGGGCCGCTGCGAGATCGCGTGGTTTTTGCCAACGAGGAGATCCTGGTTCTGGATAAGCCCGCTGGTTTACCAACGCATCCAACGTTGGACAACTACCTGGAAAACGCGAAGGTTCAGCTCGAGAAGGAACTTGAGCAGCCGGTGTTTGTGACGCATCGGCTCGATGTGGCCACTCAAGGCCTATTGATCTTAGCCAAAACCCGAGCGGCGCAAACCCTCATCAACAAAGCCTTCGCACGCAATCATGTCGAGAAGGTGTACCATGCGATTACTTCACGCCCAGTGCCAGAAGGCCTGTATGTTCATTACATAAACCCTCAGGGTCGAGTCCCACGCGAAATTTCCTCCTCATTTCACCCCGGGTGGTGGGAATGCCGATTGGAAGTGGAAGAGTCCGGCAAAGCTGGCCTTGCGGAGAGGTACTGGCAACGCATTCGCTTGTTGACGGGGAAAACGCATCAAATTCGCGCTCAGTTCGCGGCTTTAAACGCGCCTGTGGTGGGTGACGCTCTCTATGGGGGCAGAGGCGCGGATGAGGCGCCCGGCGACTCGACGTTTGTCCCCCTGTTTCTTCACCTCGAATGCTTTCGACTGACCTTTTTGTTTCGCTCGGAAACACTGCGCGTGCGGCGACCACAATCGTTCATTGACCAAATCTAATTGTTTGAAGTTCCTGTCCGAAATGCCGATTTGATTTCATGCTCCGGTCCTCAATTGCCGCACCCAGAATCGTCCTGTATGAAGGATCACGGTAATGGCAAAAACTCTCGCCATCCACCCTTTGAAGCGCATGCCGCGTTCGGCTCTCGTGGTTCCTCTGATTGCCGTGCGCTCGTTTGCGACCAAGACTCCCCGCCTTGAAGCTGTGGATTTGGCACGCGGAATCGCCGTCCTGCTGATGATCCTGAGCCATGGCGTGAAGGGTCTTCTGACCTTCGACGACTTTCCGGACTGGGGATTGGTTCCGGTTCATCTGATCACGAAGTTTTCCTCGACGC
This sequence comes from Bdellovibrionales bacterium, assembly GCA_050249195.1. GTDB lineage: Bacteria > Bdellovibrionota > Bdellovibrionia > Bdellovibrionales > UBA1609 > JALHOQ01. Next base: position 156,037 of record JBFWQY010000005.1, on the reverse strand, counting down.
TATTTATTCTGGTGTTTGGCATTTCTCTTGCCGTGGCTTTCGTCCCGTTCGTCGGTCGACCGGATTGGCCTAAGAAGCGACGCAAACTCTTGGTGCGCGGATTGGTTGTGTTGTTCTGGTACAAGGTTCTGACGATTGTCGAGATGTTCCACCTTTACGAGCGCGAAGAAATCGTGGACACCCTGTTGTACAAAACGTTTCCCAGTTACGTGGAAATCTTGGGATTTTATGCGCTCGCGCTCTTATGGATTCCATTTGTCCTTGGGGCCTGGCGCTCCTTGCCCCTGACGGCGCGGATCATGACTCCTTTCATTCTAGCCGCAGCTTCGGCGTGGCTTCACAACCATTTCCATTTCTGGGGCAACGATGTCCTTAAAGCTCTTCTGGTAGAACACCGGGATTATTACACCTGGGGGCAGTTGGCTCGGGCACCATTGATTTTTCTAGGCCTCCTGATTGGAGAAGGCCTGCGCTATCGCTGGACAGCGAAATCCCGCACCGGCGTCTCAATGTGGATAATCGTCTCCCTTTTTCTGGCGTCCGCCTTGTGTTTCACAGCTTTCAGTTGGCTCACCTGGCCCGATCTTTACCAGGAAATGCGTTTTATTGCCTTCAATCGCGGCAAACATCCGCCCGACCTGCCTTTTATGCTTTTTAGTATGGGGGGCGCAACTCTGATCCTAGCGGCGTCATTTTTGGGCGGCAACCGCCTTGCCGCAGTCCTGCGCCCGATCACTCTCGTTGGTAAAGACGCCATGGGAGCCTTTGTGTTTCATATTTTTGTCATCTTCGTAATCTTCCGCTTTCTTTTGGATTACTTCCATAAGGTCACGTACATGCACGCACTCGGATTGACCATCGGATTAATGATCGCCACGCCGATCTGGTTGAGGATAAAATCATGGACGTCCGCACGATGAGTTCCGCGCACTGGCCTATGGTGCTTAACCAGGAACTTGAAAAGCTGGACACGCTTTACCCCGAGTGCTTTGGAGTTTACGTAAAGGATCTCCGGAGTGGCGAATTCCTCTCCTTCAAAGGCACACAACCCTGGTATATCGCCTCGGGGGTCAAGCTTCCTGTGGCGGTCGAAGTGCTGCGGCAGGTGGACTCCGGTCGATTCTCAATGGATAACACGATTGAATTACGCACAGAAGATTTCGTCGATGGCAATGGCGAAACGAATTTCCAGCCCGTGGGCAGCCGCTTAACCGTGCTTTACCTGCTCGAGCAAATGCTTATCTATAGTGACAACACCGCGACCGATCTCCTGATCCGCACGGTGGGACTACAAAACATCAATACCCGGGTGAAAAAGCTCATTCCCGAAGGCTTTGGCGAAATCACAACATTGGGCGATGTCCGGCGCCATGTTTATAGTCAGCTCCATGCGTCCGCGGCCAAACTGAGGGGCAAAGATTTTCTGACTCTCAAGAAAATCGCGGATGAGCACGAGAAGAAGGTCCAGCTTGCACAGCTTCTGGCGGTAAACCCTGGGGAACTCTCTCCGAAGTCAATCGATGAGGCATATGAGTCCTACTACAAGCTCGGCCTCAATTCCGCCACGCTCACGGCATATGGGCAACTGATCGAAGCCGTGGTCTATGGTCACGCCCTTTCCACGGATTCCACAGAAAAATTGCTCGAAATCATGTCCCGCGTGCAAACCGGAGTCCGTCGCATCAAAGCCGCGTTCCCTAAGCCGTATGTGTGGGCCCATAAGACGGGAACACAATATAAGCGGGCGTGTGACTTCGGAATCATTCAGCGCAAAAACGCAGAGATCGTGAATCTGGCACTGATCGCGGCGTGCACGCGCGGGTTTGCCACACTGGAGACGGCGGAATCCGTGTTGAAACGCATCGGACAGGCCGTGGTCGAATGCGGTCTCTTAGACAATCAGGAGGAGAACCGATGACTCGCTTCGCGCTGGCACTCGGGGCGGCTGCCCTGGTGGCCGCCATTCTTGCCTCTACGTTTCGGTCCCCTCCCGAATGGATTGCGCCGTTAAACGCTGAGCTAAGCCAAATCGATGCCAAATTCGAGGGAGACGTCGGCGTCTACGTGAAACGCCTGCAAGACGGGGGAGAGGTTGACTTTGGTTCGGACCGCAGCTGGTACTTGGCTTCCACGGTCAAGGTCCTGGTGGCGGCCGCGCTTTTGAACGAAGTCGAGCGCGGAAGCCTTTCACTGGATGAGAAAATCCAATTGAAGACTTCCGATTTTATCGACGGCTCAGGTGAGGTGATGCGCAAAAAGCCGGGCAGCCGACTCCGGATCGGGTATCTTTTGGAGCAGATGCTCGAGCAAAGTGATAGCACCGCCACGGACCTCCTTATCCGGCGGGTCGGACTCGAACGTATCAATAGTTTTGTCGCCAACCAGTCTCCGGGATTTGGCCCCATCACCTCCATTCTCGATGTGCGCTATCAGGCCTATGCAGAAGCGCACCCGAACGCCAAAATTTTGACCAATTTGGATTTTATCCGGTTGAAACGCGTCCCCTCCTCCCGCCGTCTCCAAGCCTTTGCACGCCGGATTCGCGTCCCTGTCCGCGATTTGAAAGTTAAGACTCTCAATGAGGCTTTTGAGCTCTATTACCAGAAGGGTATGAACTCCGCGCCCTTGAAGAGTTATGGTGGATTCCTTGAGCGTCTGCTCGCCGGAGGCATGCTTTCGCCTCATTCCACCCGGCTTCTGACGAGCCATATGGAACGGGCGATCACAGGGGAACGTCGGATTAAGGCCGGTCTGCCAAAAGGATTTCGTTTTGCTCAGAAAACCGGAACGCAGGAGGCGCGCGTGTGCAATGTCGGAATGATCCGCCCGCCCAATGGGGATGATCGAGTGATTATTGCCGCTTGCCTGCAGAAGTTCACCAGTTTCCGCAAAGCCGAGGCCACGCTTCGGGATGTGGGCCGCGCCTTGATCCGCGCCGGAGTCTTTCAAAGCTGGAAGCCGACGGGAAGTCGAGGAGATTGACTCCGCACACGGAGCCCGCCAGACTGCGCGCATGTCAGGCATAAAGACTGTTTTTCCCAGTTTCATTTATCAAGGGCGATTGCCCTCGCCACGAGCCTCACGGCTGAACCGCGATCTCACGCGGGAGATCGCGGCTCTTGAGCGCATCGATGACCATGGACGCGATTGGAGTCGTACCCATTATGTGAATGGCTATTCCAGCTACTCGTCATTCGCGCATCTGCACAACACGTCACCTAATTTCAGCGCTCTTGAGAAGATCCTGGCTCCGCATGTACGCCGGTTTGTTAAGAGGCTGAACTGGGATCTCCGTGGCCGCGAGATCATCATGACCACCTGTTGGGCGAATGCCATGGGCTTTGGAACTCACCATACACTTCATATGCATCCTCTCAGTGTGATGAGTGGCGTTTATTATGTAAACCTTCCGAAGGGCTCAAGTCCTTTGAAACTTGAGGATCCACGCATGGGCCTCTTTATGGCGGCGCCCCCGCGCAAGACTCGGGCCCCCACGCAAGAGAGAAATTACATCTCCATCACGCCCGCAGCGGGAGAGTTTGTCCTCTTTGAGAGCTGGATGCGGCATGAGGTGCCGCCCCACCTAGGCGAAAAACCCCGGCTTAGCGTGAGTTTCAACTATGAGTGGATCTAATGGCCTTGCCTTTCGCGCCCGGATTGCCTATGGAATGGTTTCTCTTGATGCGTGCGACTGTAGCTCAGCGGTAGAGCACTGCCTTCACACGGCAGGGGTCACAGGTTCAATCCCTGTCGGTCGCACCAGTTTTCTTGCTCCGCCGCGGGGAGAGGGGTCAATCGGCGGAGACTTCAACCATCGAACCTTGAAATTAAGATAGTTCTCCAGTCCGGAACCAGCTCTATCGGTCCCGTCCTAAACCGTTTTTTGACATCGCCGGAAATTCGCCCTAGGTTGATTCCATACATGCCATCTTATATTCGGCTCCTCGCCCTCCTTGTTTGTGCTCTCCTTGAGCATCTCCCCGCGCATGCGCTCGAGGTTCAGGGCTTTCTCACGTCTGACTGTCAACGGCAGGTGGGAGTGATCATTCATGTTGATGACAATCACGTGGAGTTCCTGGATCTAGAAGGACGTCATCGCCAGATCGCGCGCAACCAGGTCAATGCGCTCTACGTTTACAACGTTATTGACAATCCGATACCCAGCTTCCACGTGGACCCGGCGGCCGCGCTCCGCTTACGTGCCGTTTACCTGGATGATGGCCGGGAGCCGCTGGCTCTCGCGTTTGCCGTCCGATTTATTGAAAACCTGGTCATCTTTTATTCCCTGGAAGGGCGAACCCATGTCCATGAAATGGGAGATATTTTCAAACTGCGACCAGCCCCGCCTTCATCGCAAGGGGTGCGTAAAGCGAATTCCCACAAGAGGGCATCGTTCGAATTTCCCGACGTGTCCATCAGGTGTCCGGCCGTCCGCATGGCCGTTCCCTCGGGAATGGTGAAACCGACGCGGGTTCTCTCGGACAAAATCGGAATCAGCGACTTTTTCCAAAGCTTCCAACAGGGCTACGAAAACTTGGAAAGCTTTCAGGAACGGACCTACCTCTATGCGCGTCCGTTCCTGTTTGAACGCAAGGCGCGACTGGGTCTGGTGGTCTCCGCCGAGCGCGATGAATCCACGCTCGAGCTCCCGCTCTATTTTCAATGGGCCACCGGAGAGCCCTATCGCTTTCAGAGCTTTACGGTCATCGGGCAAAAATCTCACGAGTTCCTGCCGAATGCGGAACCTGTGTTCAGTCTGCGGTCCGATGTGAAATCCCATATTTTCCACGCTCTGTTTATAGGCAACGTTGCGGGCGTACCCGCCGGCAACTCGGTCTTTTTGAAGAATGATCTTCAGCCGTTCTCGTCGGACCTGACAGTGCAGCCCAGCTTCAATTATCTGGCCATGATGGGTGGGGATTACGGACCCTACTCCCTTTCGGTGGGATTGTTTTACAACTCCTTCGGAATTCGCGTGCGCGACGAGTACCGCGAAGTGCGCGGCGGAAAGCCGAGTTATGCCGTGCGCGCCATGTACACCACCCGAAATCTGCGCCTGCGTGCGATTGGCAGTTTGACTGACTATGAAAAGAGTTCTCCTACTGAGGAGGATGTGATCGCGCGCACTGATGAGAGCGGGGCGCGCGAGACCGTGCAATCGTTTGAGTTCAGTTCACGTTTTCTCCGCGCGGGCGCTGATTATGAATTTTCTCCCCGGCTGAGCGCGAGCCTTGATGGAATCTGGGTCAGCGGCAACTATAAGGATGTGCGCTCGGGACAGCCGAACGACATCCGTTTCAACCGCTTTACGGTGCAAGGTGCGATCACGCAGTCCTTCAGCGACTATGTCTCCATGACCGGCTATATGAACCTGATCCAGCACACGTTTGAATCCAACTTTTCCAATCGGGATAATGACCGGGAACAACGGGAGACACGTTTCTTTGGGACGTTTGAGTTTATCTTTTAGTTCGGCTTTTGTGAGCCTGCTCCTTCTCCTGGTGTGGATTCCGTCGCCAGCGGTGGCCATTCATGTGCACGCCCTTTACACGGCCTCCTGCCAGCGCCAGATCGGGATTATTCTCGGAGTGGGCCCGCGACACTTGTCCATGCTCAACCTGGACGGGGAGGTCGTCGATGTCGAACGGTTCGAAGTGATTTACTACGCGGCGTACTCGGCCGATGTGGCGCCGATTCCGCGGGTGCAAAATCCCGAGCGCGTGCCCCTTGTGGTGGTCAGGACGTTTCAAGGCGGGCGATTGGCCGAACTGGTCCGCGGCTGGCCGGTGGATTTCAACAACGATAAGATTTCCTTCCTCACGTTGCGTGGCTCTGAAGTCGCCATCGACCGTACGAGCATTTGGGAACTGACGTATGATCGTGAGCATTCTGGCGTGGAGTTCTCGTCCCAACCCAAGGCCGAATATGAATTCATCCATCCCTACGCCTTCAGTTCCTGTTCAAATGGGATGCCGTCAAAGGGAAAGATTGTTCGGGTTTTTCCGCACGAACTGCTCAGCGACCCCGTCGCCATCAAACGTCAATTTGACCGCCTCGCCCAGGGACACCAGGAAGTTCAACGTTATGAGAAAGATCAGCAATTCTATCCGGTACCTGAGGTTTACAGCAATGAAACGTCCCTTGGACTTTGGCTCAGTGCGGGTTCACGCTACGGCGCCAGCACCAATCGGGACAATAATTTCACCCCGCTCTTAATCAATCGGACCAGCTCGGGTCCCTTTGGATTCCAGAGTGAATTTCGGACGGGGAGCGGACCACTTAGCCACTCTCTGCACGAGGAACCGCAAACCCAGGCCTATTACCGCATGAAAGCCGATTACTTCCATCTTTCAGCCATGGCCGATCCGAACTTGCTCCTCGTGGGATCCAAATACAAATGGTTTGAAAACGATTTGAACGCGCTGGACGCGCGCCCCGTCGAGACCGCCACCTTTGAGATGGGATTCGACTATGGAAAGATGGCCCTGGAGTTGTACTTGGGTGGCGCCATCAACACGGCGGCCCGATTCGGCGAGTTCTTCGATCGGGACTCGCTCTCGCTGTTTCGGACCGGAATCCGCTACCAAGGACTGAACTGGATGGCGCAGATTCTCGGCGGCAGTTCAAGCCGGTCCGGCTTCGACCTCTTCTTTCTGCGTGCGAATCTGGAATGGTTTCCCGTCAAACATCGCCGCTATATGATCTCTTTCATTCAGCGTGATTTGGGTTACGACGGCGCCGACTCTGATACCGGCACGCTGTTTTCAGCCGAAGCCAATACGAGGACGGCAGCCCTGTATGCCTATTGGCGCGTTCGCACGCGCTACTGGACGGGGGCATTCTTAGCGGCGGAGCAGGCCTCCTTCTCCGGCGCGGCCGGAAGCTCTACGGACAGCAAGAGCGCCGTGTACCCCAAATTGGGAGCCATGGTTTCCCTGTCGTTTTGAGGCACTTTGGGATCGGCTTGCACAATTTGTTTTCTCAATTGTTCAACAGTTGAAGCCAACGGACGCCCGGTGAGTTTCCGATGAAGTGGAGGTTTACTTCCGAGGACGTCATTGAGCCCAGAGGATTCTTTTTCTATAAACCAAACAATGGTAAGTATGAGCCGCCCCCGCAAATTTCTTACATTTCGCTCGGCTACACAGATCCTATGAAAACCATGCTGAACCTATCCGGAGGCACAATCTACGGAAACACCGTCGCTCTGCCAGCCGTTTTGATTGGGCAAAATTTTAATGTTTATATAACCTACTGGCCCAGCACGACTGTGGCGACCCCTCGACGCGCAACCCGGGTCGCATGCGAGATCCCCGACCGATGCGGATGGAACGGACTTTCATACAATTGCACTTCTGTCGTCGGAACAACACCCGCTCTCGAGTATAAGGAGGTAATGACGTCTCAGATCAGCGTTCAATTTACAGACGAACGGGGTATTATCGCCCAATTTGATGGATCTGACGTATTCACTTCCGACTCAAAATATGAAAACGTAAGCCGTGCAATTGAGGACTGCCGACCCAATGTCCCTCGGCACTGACTTCCGGGAAGCACCAGGGATTTAATTCGCTGGCTTGAGCCCATCTCTTAAAAACGGTAAGAATATAGAGGTGGGCTTATTCCGGATCATCCAATCACTTTTGGCCTGTTCGCTTGTGCATGCGCGTGCCGACATTTCCGTTCAAAATCCAGCCTGCATCCCGAACATCCCGGAATCAAGAAACTGGCCCGTTGCAGGTATTTACCTTCATGGCCTATTTGAGCCAGGAGGGGAAGAGGCAACTCCTTTTCGCCGTCTCGAACAAGCAAACCGCTCCCTTTTGATAGACCTCGCCAAGGCCAAGCATATTCGCATCGCTGTTCCCGTAGCGCCGGCGAAGGGAAAATGGCGTAGTTGGAATGGCTTTCCCTTGCACAAGATCGAAGACCTGGCGAGAGCGGCCTGTGGCAATGCTCCCTTAGCGGAGGGGCGCGATCTCATCGCCTTTTCGAATGGCGCGATAAATAGCCAAAAGTTCAGCTGTAAAGAGACAGAAAGCTATTCCCATATTTTTTCAATAGGCGCTCACCCCCATGAAGAATCCGGGGGAACCAAACCGTGCGGTGGAGAGAATCGGTTTCAAGCGTCCACCCCGCATAATTTTTTAGACGGCTTGAATAAGTTTAAAAGGCTCATTCGCCCCGGCAACCAAGGGCTAAGCGGAACCCCTGGCCAACGAGACATCGCTCGATAAACCCGTGTGCCGTGCTGTGCGGTGCCGCGCGGCTCCGCTCTCAAGCGCAAACTCGGCGCCCTTGGTGGCAGGGGCGGCGGCCCGTGGCGCGGCCACTCATCCGCTGTTCACGTGAACAGCTCTCCGGCGAGAACGTTTTCTTGAACCGCCTATCGCAAACACTTTGTTTACAATTGGGTTGCCAGCAACGACGTCGATGATACCCTTTTTTAATGATGCACGATCAGATTTACTTCCGAGAGGTGCTCGCCCAGGAACTCGCGTCCCGATGTCGCCGGAATTCCACCTATTCGCTGCGCGCCTTTTCAAACGCCATGGGTGTTTCGCCCGGAACCATCTCCCAGATTTTAAGCGGGAAGCGGATTCCTTCGGCGAAGCTCGCAAAAAAATTTATGTCTGCTCTGGGTTTAAGTCCAAAGGAAACGCTTCACTTTCTAAATTCCGTCGCTAAGGCCCAACGCGCGCGCGAGCTGAAACGCAGGAGCCCGTTTTTTCGAGATTTTGATTTCCATGTTTCCGACATTCCTGACAACACTCAAGAGCTGGGCCTGGAACTGTTCCAGGCCATCAGCGACTGGCACCACTACGCGATCATGATGTTGGTGGAAACGGAAAACGCCCAATACGACCCTCGCTGGATCGCCAAACAGCTGGGGATTCGACCGCTCGAGGCCGCCCTCGCCTTAAAGCGTCTTTTAAAACTGGGATTGTTAAAGATGAAGAGCGGCCGATTGAAAGTCGACGGCGCTTTTCTGACAACCGCTGATAAGAACGTGACCTCTCCCGCGCAACGCAAACATCAACGGCAAATTCTTGAAAAGGCCGTTCATTCGTTGGAGAACGATCCGCTTGAGTCGCGGAGCATGACGTCCGTGACCATGGCGATTGATCCGGACCGCATTCCCAAAGCGAAGCAAATGATTGAAAAGTTCAGTCGAGAACTGTGCGCCTATCTGGAAGGCGGAAAACGCAAACAGGTTTATCAACTCGGAGTGTGTTTGTTTCCAATTCAAAGAGGGAGAGGTCAGCCATGAAGGCGGTCGGACTTTTTATTTTACTTATGGGATCTTGGGCGGCACATGCGGGGGTGGGTGCGCACGGGGGCAACACCGTCATTTGCACGGGTGAGGAAGCCGTCACCTTGGATTACTACAATGCGAGCTTGCCCACAGTTGGGGGCCCCGCCGATATCGTGGATATTCGCGGATGGAATCAAGATCAAATCGTGGAGTTTGTACGGTCGCGCTTTGAGGGCTCCCTTTTTCAGCAGCTGTTTGACGAGGCCATGATGAAGTTCGGACCCTTGTCTTCTTGGCCTCTGGCCAGTTTAAAGGATGTCGACGACGGAGGCGAACCTTACTTTCTTCCCGACCATTGCAAACGGGTAACGGGAGCTGTTCGGGATGGCAATACCATCTTCATTGATCCCACCATTATCTCTCAGCTCTCCGAAGCCCAGCGTGGCCTGCTGTACGTTCATGAAATGCTGTACTGGATATCGGGTGAGAATAGCTCAGCCCCGGTGCGAGAGATGCTCCGAACGCTCCTGCGCCAATCCCCCAGCGCGAGTGAAATCGCGACGGCTGTCCAGCTCGTGGGACCCTATTACGGATATCAGTTTCTCAAGGGACAGACGCTCCACACCTGGGAGGAAGGCATCGCGACGGGCCATCAGCAAAACCTTAGGATTTACGGCGGTAAGGGGAAATCGCCAATCTTGCTTGGACAGTTCGAAGATGGCTCCCTTTTCTACGGCACCTCCCAAATCGATTGCCGCGATCTAACTGTGTGCCACCTCAATATCAAAATTGAGAGAACGGATCACCGCTGCACCCTAAAAGTCGACGATCTCACTCACCTCACCATCAGCTGCCCGACATTCAGCTCGGGGAAAACAGAGTACCGGTTTTTACGTCTAAAGCTGGAGTGATCTCGCCCCTCTCTCACTGGACTTGCGTGAATCCCGATCTTTCTCCAGCATGGAAGGTTGGGGGGCACATGCTGAAATTTATAATGATTCTGATCGCCTGCACCAAAATCTCCTTGGCCGGTGCGGAAACACTCGCGGTGAGGACGCCAAACACGTCCTTCACCTTGAATTTTGAAGACACGAAGCTGGCGTTCCGTTCGGCCGTAGCCTCTCATATCTTTCGCCGGCGCCCTTGCAATGAAGCTCTACTGGTCGGATTCTGGAAACGCGTGGGTCACCGCGTCCGTCGCCTTCCGCCGTTATCGGGCAAAAGCCCCTTACGGGAATTGGTTAACATGAATGGCCGGCGCTATTGGCTGGTGCCGGGCGAATCAGGCCAGGACATTCGCCTTTTGCCAAAGGAAATGTTGGTTCTGCGGGTGCAGGAGGCGCGGGCATGCCGATCCTCATAGTGGCGCTGCTGGTTCCCCTGAGCGCGCGAGCGCAGTTTCGCGGGCTGATCGAACATATGATATCGACCGCCAAAAAGTTGGAGCAGCTTCAAGGTCCCAATCCCGCGTGTAACAATTGCACAGCGATGGAAATCAAAGAAGCCACCGATGCCCAGCAGGATTGCTTACAGTTCCTCTGTCCGGGCGGCACAGATTTGCTAAACAAGAGGATCGCCCAAGCTTCTGCAGAGTCCCTCAAACGGGATTTTGAACCAGAAATATCGCCAGAGATCCAACCTTTCATGACCCATATATACGGTGCTTATCGTACAGAACTCCAAAAGGAGCGCCTTGAAAAGGATTTTTTACTGAAGGCACTGGAGAGCGAAACGAAGGTCGTCGATCGCGATGCGATCCGACTCATGCGCTACAATCAGGCGTTTTCGTACATGGGTCTGGTGGCGACCGGCAAAAATGGAACCATCGATGAAGCGGAAACCGAGAAGGCCTTTGACCAGTACGACGTCAACAAACAGGATCGCGAAGACGCGCGATATATTTTTATCCAGCGGCAGCATTACTCAAAACAAGCCCCGCCACTGTTTAAGGAGCCTGTTTCTCAGCTCAGGCAGAAGTACACGGACCGGCAACTCCAGGAACAGATCGAAAAACTTATTCGCGATCTGGACGCCAAGGAAAACCGCGCCGCCCAAGTCCTCCAAACCGATCGCGCCATTCTGTTTTCAAGTGAAGAGTCGCGACAGGTCATGTACGCGCAGCTACGTAATGGTCCGTTAACTGATGACCTTTTGGATTCATTCTCACTTCAACACATGATCGCCACAATCACGGATCAGCATTTCCTATCCGGGAAATTCGCGCCGGAAGCTCAACCGACGCCTCCGGACCTGGAAAAATTCAAGCCGGGGCTCAAAGAAGCTTTGAGGAAACGGATTGCCGAACTTGACGAGTTTCTGCGGCAACCCTATCTGGACGCTCTGAAGACACGCGCGGGAGAACTTTGGGCCAAGCGCTTCGATGAATGTTATACGGCATTGGTCATGGGCCGCGAGTTTCTGCCCAACGCGAAACAGGTCACCGAATTTCTGCCGAAAGAAAAAGCGATTCGCAGCGAATTCGCCAACGCGGTTTCAAAGCGGATGTCTGAAAACTCGGCAAAACACCTCGTGCCCATCATCAAAGCATGGCGGATGAAGCCGCCACAGAGCTACGAGGAATTCGTGGCCGAATTCGCCAACGGCGTGGAAGGCGAAATCCGCGATTCCCAGGGGAGCGTCCGCCGCGTTCAGCTGCCACGAGCCTCAAAGGCGGCCCAATTCGGCCTTGCGAGCATTTGGCTGAAAGAACCGGCGGCTGGAATCGAGCCTGAATACGGCGGCAACTTGAAGCGCTTTTGCAAAAAGCGAATTCCCGAACTGTTGGCTGACGGTGCAATACTGGGTACGGACCGATTTCAGACCGGGCCGCTCACTGTCACTGATCCGAAAAACACCAGAGGGACTCTGTATCACGAGTACGCTCATCTTCTATCGGGGCAGATCCAGAGAGACCGTAAAATCAGCGCAGAAACGCGCAAGTGGTACGAAGGCGTGTTCAAGTGTGGTGAAGACGCGCCCACTGAAACTGATCACGGGGAAGAAAACTGGGCGGACAGCATTTCAGGTCTGGCCTCTGGCGTAGGCTTCGATCTTTGTGAGCTCATAAATTCTGACACCGCCTCCTTTACACTGAGAAACTTGAACCCCGATGACAAAGAACACGCCAGCCACTTATTTCGCGCGCTGAGGTTCGAGGTCTTGAAAAAGGGAAAGGTCCCTGACACGTGCACGAAGGCGCTGAAGTTCAAAGGCGAGACCCCCTTCGTTAAAGATTGTCTCAACGACGCGCCCCAGGCGCGCCCCTCTCTTAAATGAATTTTTTTAGCCATCAACCCGGCTTCGGCTTCTGCCGCAGATTCTGAATAAGATCAGCTCCAGACACTTGAACCCACGCGAGTTATGGACTAGAAGGCGACGGCAGACGTTAAAATCCTATAAGGAAGGTTCTATATGAAACACGCATTGCTAGGAACGCTGGCTCTATTCGCAACCGCTCTACCCGCTTTCGCCGCGCCTTCAGCCGAAAAAGCCGTGAGCGAAGTCCTCGTGTCGGAACAGCTCGCTGCGGTCAAAAGCCAGCTGAGCGGATACCAGCTCTCCGACATTCATGTCGTCAATCCCGAGACGGAGGCCGATCGCTTCGAGGTGGAATTGACCTACCGCCTGCCCCACACCACAACACTATGCCGACTGAAGAGCTCCGTTCACTATTCTCAGATGGAGCTTGTTGGAAGAGGTGGAACCGGATTTGAAATTCGGGAGATGTATCAGGTTACGGTCGACAAAAATTGTGCGCCATAAACTGATGGTTGTGACTCTTCAGGAGCCGGAGGGGACGCCGGCCTGGCGCGCCTCCCGGCCGCCAAGGCCGCGCTATAGACATCTTAGACAAGCCTTTTGGAATGCTGGCGTAAAAGCCTCACAAACTCTTCTTGCTTGGCTGCCGTTAGGAAGCTCGCCTCAATTAAGCTCTCGGATTCAGCAAGAGAATCAAGGAGACGATTGCGTACATTGAGTTGGACTTTATGAGGAATTTTAAGGCTGTTGCCAAAAGACACAAAATCGGACCATTTCAACTTATTCTTGCGGCCGTTGACCGGAAGAGCCAATTCCTCGACATCTTCTTTTTTCGAAATTAGCAAGCGCGTGCTGAGAAAGTCATAGCCTGGCGTCATCCGCACGCTTTGGCTCTCCGGATCTCGCCAGAGAGAAAAATTCTTCAGATGCATATCCGTATTCCCGATCCAGAAAGAGAATAAAATTATCTGAAAGAGTGTCAGCTTGTCATCAGCGGCTTGTCCGGAGAACTCATCGATGACCTTACCGAGGTTTTCCGAAGATCCGGAGTATTTTTTTCCGGTAGGTTTGCGTGAGAGCTGACAAAAATCCTCCATCTGGATTTTCCCCGTGTCCGTGCGATCAAAACGTTTTGTAATGTAGGCAAGCTCACCGCTAGACAATGGAATAAGGCCGCATTCAGCCATACGCAAGCCCTGAAGTTCAGCAAGGCGCATACTGATATGTTCAATCTCGGGCATTTCTGGATATTCGTCCGTCGGAGGCTTTAAAATAAAACGACCATCAAGGCTCGCGACCGTAAGACGCTCTTTCTTTTGGTTCTCCACGATGGGAGTAAGAGATAATTTCTTCTGCACCCCTGTGAGCGTCACTCGTTGGTTCACCTGTAGAAGGGCGAGTTTCTCGAGGTCCACGAGACTGACGTCGACGAAGGGCATCTCAGTGACTCCGAAAAGTTTGCGCGCACAGCGCATGTGGGCTGAGCCTTGGTCTTTCTTCAATGGTTCGGTGCATATGAGGCATCTACTTGTTTTGTAAGTCGACGTCGGCTTTTGGAATGAAGACGCTTGGGCTCTCTTCACGGCAGTTTGGGCTTGCACGTGAACAGCACCGATGCAGTCTTGGCAGACTGTCAGTAATAAACTCATCCGATCGTTTTGCGGAATTTTCCAGTTCTTCGTTACCAGATTGAGAAGCCATCCCTCGGGAATAAGTCCATCAAAAAAGGGAAAGAATTCCTCGGATTTATGGATGGTCTGGTTACGCGGAAGCGTCCAACTGACTGCATTCTCGTTTTGCGGGTCGTAGCTGAATTCGTAGTATTTCTCTGTCGTCTGTTCAATCTCACCAATGGGTGAGTCTTGAAAAAAAACAGTCCCCGTCTTTGTCATAGCGGCTTCCTTAATTCAGCCTTCAGATCTGCACCGAGGAATTCGAGAAGCTGCATGACCTTATCAAGCCTTACGGTCTTTTTCCCGAGCTCAAACTCACGGATGAATCTTAAATTGAGGCCTGAACGAAAAGCGAGCTGCTCTTGCGTATAGCCAAGCTGCTCGCGTCTTAGTCGCACAAAGATAGAAAGCTCTGGAAGTTCCGAGAGAAGGGCCTCCCGGCTTCTTCTGGGGGTTCCAGTTGATCGGGAGCGTGGCTTTGTGTTCGTCTTTCGAGAGGAGTTCTTCATATCTTCATAATAGCCCCCGAGCGGGGACTAGAGAAGGCATTTTTGTCTGATTAGCCCCCGATCGGGGACCAAAATTAAAAGAAATAGGCCTTTAGCCCCTGATCGGGGGCCCCGCGTAACAGATTGGATCTGCTTGAATGGGTCTTACCCCTTATGCCAGATTGGCGCCTCCATCGTCCATTTTCTCAGGCTGACGCCAATAGAAGAACTGAGGCGTGAACTCTTCAAACCCAATCCCGCCCAAAGTGACAATGTGGAAAAGCGGATTAAATAGATCTCCCGGGCCGAACCCAGAGGCGTTCTTGCGGTAAATTTTATGGTCCTTTCGCTCGTAGCAGACAATTCCGGGCGAGTTCGAGTCACCGCCCACGACCGACTGTTCACTGATATACTTTCCACCTCCATGAGAGGCCATTCGAAAACGCCACTGGCGAGACATTGCGAAGCGACGTTGCACCTCAGGCGAGTCTTTCGATACCAGCACAACGGAGAATTCACTTTCCAAATGAGAGAGAACTCCATTGATCCCATCCGCCCATGAAGTGCACCATCGACACCCCTGCCCCATATTGTGGACCACAATCATTTTGCCCTTCTCACCAAACATTTCACTGAGAGAGACGGGACCCGTTAGGGTTTGAAAGGTGTAATCCGGAACTTCAATCGGCATGGCCTCTCGGCGCAGACGTTCCAGCTTTTGCGCCTTCTCATAGATCTCGGTCTCGATTTGTCGAATTTCATCCCAACTCATTTCAACCTCCGTCATTTATCTGGCGGAGATGTTACTACACAGACGTGGGCCATTGCACGTTCCAAAAAGACGGGAGCCGCTTTACGCCTCGAAGAAATCACTCACCTCCTCAGCAACTTCATCAGGGGAATCCCATAATCAAATCCAAAATATTCGCATACGAGTTCGTGCCCAATTGCACAAGTGGACCCCAGTACACGTAGCCCGCATAGACAACGGTCGAACTCGCAATCAACGCCAGCGCGAAATGGCTCTGTCGATAGTGAACCACGCTGATCACGCGCTGGGTGGCACGCAGCCCTTCGAGCGTGGTGATGTGGTTGGACAACGATTGGTTGTTGGGGCCCCAAATTGTTTGCTCAATCAACGGCACGGTCTTGACGCGCTTCAAAGGCTCGATCCCTTCTATCGTGAGAGCCAATGAAGAAAGAAATGTCGAATCCCTTCCAAGAAGGCCAAGCAGAGCCTGAGCCAGTTGCAGATTGCCATTTTCGTCATTGGAAAGCCGATCCGCTAGATCCACAAATTCCAAAATCAGATCACGATGGACCCGGAATTGAAGCCCCTGGTCCATCGCCTTCTTCGCCTCGCCGAAAAAAGATTCGAATTTGCCGAGCGTTACCGCATTGAGACCTTTTGCCAGAAGGCTCATCAACTGCTGGTCGCTCAGATATCTCAAGCGCTTAAGAATTCTTTGCTGCTGCTCTTCCATTTCGTATTCGGCTTCAATCTGAGCCAACTGCATCGCAGGGCTTGAACTAAAAAGGCTGCGAACGTCATCCAGTGAGGGTGACGTTTCAGACGTGCCGGAGATATCGATCAAATTCATTTTTTTTAGAACCTCACGAGCTGTTTGGCGGGACGTCTCCGACCGAGTCTGAGCCGGAGGCGGCTCGTTCACAAAAATTCCCGCCTCAAGACTTCTCATCGCAGCGCTTTCCACGGCCATCTCCACGGCCCGCTCCACACCCACTTGCAGGTCCCGATCCATTCCACTCAGCATAAGCCCCCGCCGCGGTTGCAATCCCGCCTCCTCAAGAAGAGTGGACACAATGGCGTAATAGGACCAAATGCGACGCCCCATCTCTCGGCTGATCTGGAGCCGATTTTGGCTGATCTGCCGAACGACTCCCTCAAGGGTCGGTCGCATCGTCAGGGAGGCGGCAAAGAACTCCTCCAAAACCTCTTCTCTGAGCGCCGCCTGTCTCTCGAGTTCATGGTAGAGGGCACGGAATTCGCGCACTTCCTTTCGAATCCATTTCTCGACTGGCGCCGCCTGCCCCAAGCGGAGCTGAGCGCGAAGGTGAATTTGCTGACCGGCCGCACGACCCGCGGCAAAGGTAACAAAACCTTCAGAGTTCCTGTTTACGAGCTCCGCCAGACGGTCACGCGCATCCTCTATCTTTCGACCTTCGTCCTCATCCGCTTGAATGTCGATTTCCTCAAACCTCCTACGGGTCTCAACTTCGAAGGTTGAGTACGGATCCAAACTTCTCATTTCATCTTCGCCAAACAAAAGGAGCTGACGACAATCCTCGCTCGGGGCGTCGTCAGGCGGCTGCGGGCGTCCATCGGCACGCGCAATAGGCAGAGTTGTCACGAGTACGAAAAAGGAAAAGACCACGAGTGTTCGCATGAACGTGCTCCCCCAACACTTCTACGATGAGACCTCCGGATAGCATGTGGATGGAGAGGGCACAAGGCGTCCTGACTGGCATGAGGATTGCTTCGTGGACTCTGGAGAGGAAGAAATTTTTATGACCCCGATTTGGACACGCCTCCTGGTGTTGATGCTATTAAACGCAGTCCTTTTATTGGCCTGCAGTCACACTCCCAAGCCGTCCCATCAGGCCCAGGAGCTTTCAGAACTTCAGGAACAATTAAGAGTGGCTATTGTAAATAAGTTAGCCAGTCGCCCCGATCTAAAAGCCCCTCCTGAGGTCAAAATACTCGATTCGAGCGAAAAAAATGGGCAGGTCCGAGTGATTTATCAGGTCACCTATTTGAGTGAGTCTCCTGCGTCGGGCGTTGTCAGCAGCTCCACCGAAGGAGAAGTTCACCTCGTTAAGGTCGGTGAACGCAGTTGGGATGTGGCCCAGGTTCGTCCCCGTAAACAAGAAATTGAGTTCCAAGAGCCTGAAGAAATTGTAGTGAAGACTAAAAAGAAATCAACAAACCCTTAAATACCCAAGTTGGCAGAAGGCTTTGAGCCTTCAGCCAGACCCGAATTTATTCCGCTAGGGCTCGATAAAAACATCAACCTGTTCGCGATCCTCAGTCTCCGAAGTGACCTTCCCTTGCACGGCTTGGATCTCAGCTTCCTTAATCTCGCGCCCAAGGTAGTCCGCAACCTGGCTCGCCTGTGACCCATGCACGACCACCTTACTTGCATTGAGTTCCTCGACCACATCGGAAACTTTGGACAGCACCTTCGTGTCTTCGGGGAATTGGAGTTCTTTGAGTCGAATCAAAAGACGGTCGCCTTGACGAAAGACCTCGGCGCTCTCGTGCGCGAATTTCTCACGCGCCTGCTGGACAACATCTTCGAGTTCTTCCGAGTTGTTATCCAAGTCATCCAGGTCGTCTTTGGTGATACCTTGCGTTTCGATAAAGTCGGGCGATCTAAGCAGCAGCTCAGCCTCGGCTGCGGCCAACTCTCCCTCCATTTCATTTAAGCGCTGATCGCGCTCAACTATGGCGCGGGCAACGGCTTCGTTGCTGGCGCCGGACGCCTCGCGCGCCGTTGCGGTTACGGCACTCAACATTCGTGCCGCGCTGTACGCCTCCAAAACCTCGGGGGCAAACGATTGTGTATCGTCTGGAGCACGAAGGATGGCCCGTTCCGCACGCGTCATCGCCTCGTCGGTCTCATCCAAAGTGCGGGGCGCCAGGACCCCAGCTCCGGCTTCCCGCGCCTGATCCACGAGCTCCTGGGCTTCACCCAAGTAACGTGCCTGTAAACTTACAATTCTGAGAGCTTCATACCGGGTGGCCAATCGACTCCATCGGGCCTCTGTGAGCTGCGAATCGTCCAGCTCATCCGCCACCGCCTGGAAACTATCATCCAGAGCGTCAAGTTCCGCGGAGGTCGAACTGTAGCGCCGAGCGCCCGAGTTTATGGCCGCGGCGCGAGCCTCCAAAACTTCAGGAACCCGCGCTCGCCGTTCCTTGTAGAGTTTCTCGGCCTGTAAGAGCGCTCCTTTTGCCAATCGGAGGTTGTCCCAAACGTCATCTGGATTATCACCTTCTCCGAGTTCTTCACGCGCTTCATTCCTATAACTCATTGCCGTCCTCATTGGATTGGGCGCGACCACGTCCATTTGTTTGCCTAGACTTTCATGGATTGCGCTATCCACTTGCACCAGTGCCTCCCTCAACGTGGTGTCCTGCCCGAACTGCGCCTTTGGGGCCGTCGCACACGCTGTCATGAAAACGAGGGAAAGTAATCCCGCCACTGCCGTCGCTGCGGGCGCTGCGGGACGAATACAAAAAAAGGATGCCATGTCCATGGTAATCTCCTCGATGTTCTCCTTCCCCTGGATGTGGAAGGTCCATTCGTGAAGGAAAGCATCCCACGTGCCGGGCCCAGTTGAAATTCAGTGAATCGATTCTGACTCTCGTGGCAAAATTCCTCTCCATCCATAAGACCGACTGACTTAATTTCCAACCGTTAAGGTCGAAATTCATCCGTTAAAGAAATGGTGATAGAGCCACAGGTCACGAGTCCAGGTGGAAATACCGGGAACACAACCCGATTTATGATCTTTAATGATTATGAATTGACTGCAAAGGAGATCTGATGAAACACGTTACGGCTTTTTTGCCCTTCCTGGCCCTAATGGGATTTGCGAGCAGCGCGCCACAGGCGTTTGCCCTTCCGACGTGCACCGCAGTTTATGAATCCGATGTTTTTATTGGCGATGGTCCGACCTCGATCCCACTCGGGCCTGTACAACTGAGTCGATTCATATCCATTCCGGGATTAGAGAGCCCGCGTCAGTTGTATGTGACGGATAGCATGAGCCGCTCGGGCGCCCGTGCCCTGAGACTTTCTCTTACCGACAGTCGGAAATCAGCTCTCGCGTCGGCCAAGGTCGCCAACTATCCGACAACGGAACCATTTGAGCTATCGGTCGAGGCCACAAGTGAGGACATTACGGAAATTGTGACCGTCACCTGTCAGGGAATGTAAGCGGATAACGCTTTGACTTCGGTGCCTTCCCAGCGGGCGGGAGTAGGAGGAGGTTCTTCTACTCCCTCTGAACGAACACGGGAACAGGCGAATGGCGCACAAGGCCCCGCGCCACGCTTCCCAGTAGAGCCGCCGTGAGAGCTCCGGCGTGTGTCAACACCGCGGTCAAATCACAGCCATGATCCGTAGCGGCTTTGTTGATGCTCTCGACAAGTGCAGTTGGCGAGGTCTCCACAATGTGGCGGACCGGCACGCCTTTGGAGCTGATCACGGATTCCAGCTTCTGCAGCTGCTTGGTTTTGGCGGAAAGTTCCTCATCCATGTAACTTTGAACACTCACCCATCCTCCCCCCAGAGCATAGACCCCTTGCTGGACAATCGGATCGAGGGGGTCTGGCTGCTTGTAGTACAAGATCATCTCCGCCCCGACAGATTTCGCGAACCGGGTAAGGGAAAGAACGAATTTTTCGCTCCGCTTGGACAAGTCCGTGGGCACCAAGATTTTTTGGATCGCTGAGGGCACCGAATAGGATGGATTCACGACGATCAACGGAATTTTGGAAGCGAGCATCAGAGTTTCCGCGAAACTCCCGAGGGCCCAGCGCTCCAGACCCTTGCGTGCATGGGTAGAGAGCACGATGCACTCGGCTTTGGCCTTCTTTGCATGACTCAACAGGGCATTTACCGAGGCGCGCTGACCGGACTCCTTGCAAGTCACGACTTTCCAGGTCACCGGATCCCCCTGAAGCGCATCCGCCAGGGACGCTTCCGATACAGGAACGTATTTTTTCATCCAGGGCGGGTTGAAATCGCCCGACCAATTCAGACTTGCAGGCGCGAGCACATATGTCGCCTGAACTTGCGCACCCGCTTTTTCCGCCAAAGGATAGGTAAACGATTTGAGTGCTTTCAGATCAAACTCGGTGAAGGGATCGACAGCCATAATCCATAATTTCCCGCTCGCCTTCCGGCGCGCTGAGACATTTTTGACCACCGCCGACTTCGTCACTCGAATTTTCGACATCTTAAAGCCTCCCGTTCATATATTCCCCAATTGATGAGCAAGAAGGGTGCCTATGAACTTGCGGAACTATATCTCCTTAAAGCCCGTTCCCACAAGATGTTGGACAGCAGCAGCGAACCCACAGCCAATGCCGGACCCGCTATCATAAGAGGCCAATATAAGCCCTCGACCAAAGCTCGCGAAGGGACGCTGGCAAAGAAGCCCACGGGAAAAAGCGTAAGAATCAGGTAACGAAGATAATTGGGGTAAATGGGATCAGGACGCGTGGCCAGGCGGTAGAGCTGGTACCAGAGAAACTGTATATTCCCCGCCTCCTGCAACACGACGCCAAGAGTGCTGAACATAAATCGAAGAGCATATGAGGTGATCACCCCACATACCGCGAGCATTGAAAATGTCAGAATCTGCGCGGGCGCCACGGGCCGATTCAGATTCTGAACCGCCCATATGAGATAGGTCAGCACCATCAAGAGGTTCAAGACAAAGCTCACCGAGATCTTTCGACAACTCACCATAAACTGAGAGTTCACGGGTTTGGCCAGATAGAGGTCCAAGTCGCCTTTGCGGACGACGCTGAAGAGATGATCCAGGTTCTCGCTGAACAAGATCATGTAAAGTCCGTCCACCAAGAACAAAGTGCCCATGAACACTCGCATGGCATGGACATCCCAACCGTTAATGCTGTCCGTGTGCGTGTACAGAACTTCAAACACGCTGAGTTGAGACATATACCAGATCACTTCACCAAAGACGCGCACGCTGATGTTGGCGCGATACTCAATATCAGCCATCCAACTGGTCCTGAGAAAGCTCAACCACAGTCTCACATATCGCATCTCAGGCTCCTGTGCCTGTGTAAGCGCGGACACCCGAGTGCCACAGGAGTCGCCCCACACCGCCCATAACCAAAATCCCGACGGTCACGCTCACCAGGGATTGCAGGAAAAACTCTGGACCCACCCGTCCTGTAATGTAGGCCACGGGAACATAGACGCCCGAGGCGAAGGGCGAATGCAACAACCAACTCCGAAACGGCTCTGGATACAAATCCAGAGGGATCAGTTCTCCGGCGAGGATCCAAATGGCCAGATTCTTGATACCTGTGAACGCGTGGGCCCGGTTAAGATAAAACGCCGTGCACGCCACGCAAAAGGAAAGGGTGTGCGCAAACACCAAATAATAAATGATCAGCGCCAGCATGGCGGGCAAGCGCTGCACAAGCAAAGGTGCTCCCGCGAGCATACAAAGCGACGTCGGCACCAGAAAAGACACCGCCACGACCAGCAGTTTGTATCCCATAAATTGCGAGAGATAAAATTCATAGAACGAGATCGGACGAACCAGAAGGGAATTCACTCGCCCCGTATCGATCTCATCCAGCATCGTGTACTCATACATCCAGTTGGCCGTGGTGCGGCCGACGAAAGTCGCCCACAACGCGTATGCCAGATAGTATTCGCGTCCGAACCCTCCGAGTGAGTGCGCCCCCATGCCGCTGAGGATCGCCATCCACAAGGCCACCTCGATACCACCGCTGAGCAAAGGCTGAATGATCGCATCGATTAGAAAATTTGCACGATACTCAAGTTGAGACAGGATCGCGAGGCGCGCGGCCGCGAGATTCCTTCTCAAAAAAACGATGAATGACATCTTCAAAATCCGTCTCCTCGCTTTGAATATCCACGCCCAAGTGCCGCTCGGCATGGGCCACGAACCCGCCCACGCTGCCATCGTAGACAATGGCTCCCTGACTGATCAGCAAAAGCCGATTGGCCAGACGAGAGATATCGTCCATGTAATGGCTGGTGAGAATCACCGTGGGTTCATGTTCCACGACATATTCCGCAAGAAAGCGACGGATTGTATTCTGCGCCAGCACATCCAGGCCGATGGTGGGCTCATCCAGGAAGAGCACGCGCGGGCGATGGAGCAGACTGCCGATAATCTCCATTTTCATCCGCTCGCCAAGTGAAAGGCGGCGCAGCTGAACGTAAAGCTGGTCCACGCAGCCCAACCGTTCGGCCAGTGCCAGCCACTCCTTTTTGGCCCGTGCTTTATCGAGCCCATAAATGTCTGCGAGAAGAGAAAAGCTATCGGCCGCGGGTAAGTCCCACCACAGCTGGGCCTTTTGCCCGAGTAGAATCGAAATCTGACGCAGAAAATCCGCCTTGCGCTCGAAGGGTTTGAAGCCCAACACGGAGACTTCACCACCACTGGGATAAATCAACCCCGAGAGGATTTTCAGCAAGGTTGTCTTTCCCGCGCCGTTGGCCCCAACCAGGCCTACAATCTGCCCTTTGGGGATGCTTAAAGTGGTGGGCTTTAGCGCCACCCGAATCTCACTTTGACGGTGGAAAAATCCTTTGATGGCGCTCCATCCGCCCTCGGCACGACGGTAGGTCTTGTATTCACGGATGAGATCTCGAGTTTCGATGATGACCATCGGATGGTTCTCGCAGGTTCACTCCGACACAGTCAAGTAACGCGTCACATCCTAAGGTTGACCGGCTGTGGCCGAGAATTCACAATTCAGGCCCTGCAGAAAGATAGTCCGTACACCACAGGAGAACTCATGAAAAAGATCGTGGTTAAAAATCCAGTTGTTGAACTTGATGGCGATGAAATGACCCGGATCATCTGGGATTTCATCAAGAAAAAGCTCATCCTTCCCTATCTGGAGATGGACCTCAGGTACTACGATCTTGGCATCGAATCCCGGGACAAAACGGAAGATAAGATTACGGTGGAGGCAGCGGAAGCGATTAAGAAGTACGGGGTCGGCGTCAAATGCGCCACCATCACCCCCGACGAGGCCCGCGTCAAGGAGTTCAACCTCAAGCAAATGTGGAAATCACCGAACGGAACCATTCGCAACATTCTGGACGGCACCGTTTTCCGCGAGCCCATTTTGTGCAAGAATATCCCGCGCCTCGTTCCGACCTGGACCAAACCCATTTGCATCGGCCGCCATGCTTTTGGCGATCAGTATCGGGCTACCGACTTCGTCACCAAAGGCAAAGGCAAGCTGACCATCACGTTCGCGCCCGAGGGAGGCCCTCCACAAACTCATGAGGTGTACACGTTCAAAGGCGATGGGGTCGCGCTAGCCATGTACAACACCGACGAATCCATCCGCGGATTCGCGCGCAGCTGCTTTAATGTGGCCCTGATGAAAAAGTGGCCCCTTTATCTCTCCACCAAGAACACGATTCTTAAGAAGTACGATGGCCGCTTTAAAGACATTTTCGAGGACGTCTATCAAAAGGAATACAAGGCGGAATTCGATAAGGCGGGTCTGACCTACGAACACCGGCTGATCGACGATATGGTTGCGGCCGCGCTGAAGTGGGAAGGTGGCTTCGTCTGGGCCTGCAAGAACTATGATGGCGACGTGCAATCTGATACTGTGGCGCAGGGATTTGGCTCCCTCGGACTCATGACATCCACGTTGATCACGCCAGATGGCAAAATCATGGAGGCGGAGGCTGCACACGGCACCGTGACTCGCCATTATCGCCAGCATCAGCAAGGTAAAAAAACGTCCACCAATCCTATTGCCTCGATCTTCGCATGGACCCGAGGCCTTGCCTTTCGTGGCCAGCTGGACAGTAACCTGGATCTTGTTCGCTTTGCGGAGACTTTAGAGCGCGTCTGCATCCAAACGGTCGAGAGCGGAAAGATGACAAAAGATCTGGCTCTCCTCGCCTTCGGTCCCAATGTGCGGGAGAACCAGTACCTGTACACGGAAGATTTCCTCGATCTCATCGACCGCAATCTTAAAGAGGCGTGGGCCTATTGAGCCCGTGTGGCCGACCGGGGCCATCCCCTTTTAGGTTAATCCCGCAGGAGTGAACGCAGCATCCACGCCGTTTTCTCGTGGTACTGAATCCGTTGGGTCAGGAGGTCGATCGTGGCCTCATCCTGGCCCTTTTCGGCAGCCGGAAATACGGAGCGTGAGGTGCGAGCGACGGCCTCGTGTCCCTCGAGCAGCTTCTGAATCATACCCTTGGCGTTCGGTAGCTCTTTATGCTCCTGAATGGAGCTCAACCGACTGAAATCCGCATACGTCCCTGGGGCCACCTCATCGAGGGCACGAATGCGCTCGGCGATTTCATCGACCGAATTCCAAAGCGCCGTGTACTGTTCTTCAAAGAGCGTGTGCAGGGCGGAAAACATGGGGCCCTGAACGTTCCAGTGGTAACGGTGGGTCATCAGATACAGAGTGAAAGTGTCGGCCAAGAGGCGTGACAGGCCATTGGCAATCTCCTCGCGCTGGGGCTCTGGTATTCCGATATTGATCTTGGGTTCCATTGGACTTCTCCTCTCAATAACTCTCTTTAAGTCACTAGAGACTTATGCAGGAGGCTTCCGCCATGTGCAATCCCTGGCGGAGGGCAAAAGACCCGCAGGGCACCTGGTTTTGAAATGAGTTTTAGTTGATGGGGGGCTGTGGACGCGTTGTGGACGTCAGTTGGATCGAGGAGGGGAAGGGGAGGTAAACCCCGACAAGCTTATACTTGTTTTGCGTTCCCCGATTCACCGCGCTCACCGGCTTGTCGTTGCAGTGATCGCTGCAAAAAAGACTGGGATTGGCGCGGACCTCCACATGGCCGTAACGATGCCCCACGCCTCCCACGTAAATCAACACAGAACCCAGTGGCGCGGTGGTCTCGTCATACTTCCAGATCATATTCACGAAGCCGGCCTTTTCCATCATTCCGCGTTTGTGAAGATCATAAGCGTTCATTGCCAAATAGTCGGCGTCCACGCCGGCGCGCTCACTCGCGCTCCGAATGGCGGCGGAGCACTTGCCCTTGCTGAGTGTGAAATTTTTTTCGCCAAACAGCTTACAGGAATCTCGGGCCCGAGAGCGGCGAACGCGCATGCGTCGGCGCTTGAAACTCGCTAACGGACGGCATTTGGCTGCCTCGATCAGAATCTCCTCACGCAGTTTCGAACAAATAAAGTCCTGGCAGACTTCCACGTCGGAAACTTCATCTTCAATAATACTGTCGATGGGAAGTTCCGGAAGATCTTGAGCCCAAACGGCTTCCGAAACGTTGATGGCAACGAGCAACACGACAATAAACGTACGCATGACATTTAGCTTATCGGACGATTTTGTTCAGGAGTAGCGCAAATTTCTGGCCCGTGTCGTTTTTTGGAACACTGAAATTTTCTCACAACGTCCCCGTTTGAGAATCTGTCTCAGATTCTCACGGAACCCATGCTTCATGGGAGATCAAACAACAGAAATTCCGCCCGTCCCTGACTGTTGAAGATTAAATATTTTTCATTGGCGACCGCCAGACCGTCCCCGGAACCCACCTCGCTTCCGTTCACGGTCAGCGGACCCGTGATCACTTGCAACCAAGCAAACCGGTGCGAACGCCAAGACATCTGAGCTTCACGATTTGAGCTCCACCGAGCCGCATACACATCCACATCTTGATGCAAAGTCACCGAGCCATCCCGCCCCTCGGAGGAAGCCAAAAGCGTAAAATCTCTCGTCCCTAGCTCTGAGGTGAAGGATTTTTGACCATAGCTGGGCTGCACACCTTTACGGTCGGGCAGAATCCAAATCTGCAGAAGGTGCGTGGTTTGGTCTGCGGACGGGTTGAATTCGGAATGCCGAATTCCAGTCCCCGCGCTCATGCGCTGAATTTCACCAGGTCGAATTCGACTTTTGTTGCCCAAAGTGTCCGCGTGTTCCAGGACCCCATCGACCACATATGTGAGAATCTCCATATCTTGATGCGCATGCATCGGAAATCCCTGTCCCGCTTCAATATAGTCTTCATTGATCACGCGCAAAACCCGAAAGCCCATGAAGTTCGGGTCGTGATAATCTGCGAAGGAGAAGGTGTGGTGAGATCTCAGCCACCCGCGGTCCGCATGTCCCCTATCTTCCGCTCGTCGAATCTGTAACACCACTCACCTCGTTTTCGGAGTTGTTAAAGTCTTAGTTTTCTCAGGATCCGAGTCCTCGATCGTGACCTCCCGTGGAGTATGGTACAGCGTTGGGACGATCTTCATCGCCACCATGGCAATCACCGGCCCCAGAAACAAGCCAGGCATCCCAAAGATCAAGAGTGCGCCAATGATCGCAAGAAGGCTTACGATCGGGTGAAGATCCGCCTCTCCTGTTGCGATCAGGTAGGGGCGCAGGAGATTGTCGCTCGTACCCGCGATCACCGCTATAATCACAAGAACAATCGCCTGACCAAAGTCGTTCAACACCGCCTTATAAAGGGCCAGAAACAAAGCCACGGGTCCCGCTCCAATAACGGGAATAAAGGACGCGAAGAACGTCATCAGCCAAACCACGGTGAAGTCACCAGCTTTGGTGAAAATAGCCCCCACCCCGACGATAGTGGCCTGAATCACCGCAATCAGCACGGATGTCACGACCGTGCTAAAACAGCAACGCTGCAGCACATGAATCAGGCTCCGGGTCTCCTCTTTCGAGAGAAGGCCTTGTCGTTCAAAGACTTGGCGAAGCATACGGGCTTCGGCCAGGAAGAAGTAAAGCGCGGCACAAAAAATGAACAGCGCGAGCAAGGCCGAGGGAATCCGATATACAATGGCGGTTGAAAGCTGCACGACGATATTCGCGATGCGACTCAATCCTTCTTCCGAAATTCCAGAAAGATCGAAGCGTTCGCCCAGGCCCATGGTGGCCATCAGCTTGTTAAACCAGTTCAAAACCGCATCTTTGACCACAACCAGCCTCTGGAACAACTCGGTGCTCTGAAATCCGACTTTGGCGATCTCCCCGAAATATCCGTAAATCTTGTACCCAACCACAGTGATGGGAACGGCCAGGACCAAGAACATTGCGGTGAGAATCAGCGCCACCGACGGCTTCCAGCGCAAGTGTCGTGGCCGCAACCAACGCCCAATCGCCGGCTCCATGGCGAATGCAAACACGCCAGCCAGGAGGATTTCCGCAAAAAAGGGATAGAACAAGAAGGCGAAGGCCCCGAGAAATCCCGCCGCCGTGATAAACTTGAAGATCTTTCGCTGGTCCCACGTTTGAGTATTCATTCCGCGCACACCTTCCTCGGTGCTGCTTATGCCACAATTCCCGTGGGGCCACAAACCAAGGCTCTCTTTGGGGCGTCATAACGGGGTCCCATAGCCCCCCTTGTTTCCAGCTTGACTGAACTGAGACCCCACGCCAATCTCCGACTCGTGAACTGGATTCAGAAGGCAATCGTAAAGAAATTCGGCGGGACCAGTGTCGGCAACATCGAACGGATCGGACACGTCGCCCGACTGGTGGCCCGAGAACGCGAGCAAGGCAAGCTCCCCCTCGTGGTCGCCTCAGCCATGGCCGGTGAGACCAACCGTCTGGTCGCCCTCGGCAATGAAATTGATCCTTTCTACCGGGGACCTGCCTACGACATGCTCGTCGCGAGTGGGGAGCAGGTGTCCATTGCCCTGCTCGTTATCGCGCTGGAGAAGCTGGGCGTTCCGGCTCGTCCGTTGCTCGCCTACCAGTTGGGAATTGAAACTGATAATGTCTACTCCAAAGCTCGCATACGGCACATTCGTACGGAGATGCTGGAAAATCTGATCCATGACAACATTGTGCCGGTCATCGCAGGATTTCAAGGCATCGACGAGGATCGCAATATCACGACTTTGGGGCGTGGAGGCTCGGACACGACGGCGGTTGCGATAGCCGCCGCTCTCAAACTACCGGCCTGTGAAATCTACACCGACGTTCCAGCTGTTTTTTCGGCTGACCCCCGACTCGTTCCTAGAGCTCGCGAAATCCCCTGCTTGTCTTTCGAAGAGATGATGGAAATGGCTTCCATGGGAAGCAAAGTGCTTCATGTGCGCAGTGTGGAGATCGGGGCCAAGCACGGGGTGCGCATTCATGTCCGGCACACGTTCCAAGAACGCGAAGGCACGTGGATCGTGCCAGAAGGAGAGATCATGGAAAACCCTGTGGTTTCCGCAGTCACTCATGACGCCGCCACGGTGGTCTTTAAGCTACAACCCATCCCCGCAGATACGGGCTTTATGGCGCGACTCTTTTCCTCGCTATCAGAAAAGGGCGTGAGCGTGGACATTATTTCCCAAAGCGAATTGGCCCAAGGCTTCCGCCTCGCGTTCTCCGTAACAGCCGAAGACGAACCGTTGGTACGAAAGGCGCTTAAGGATTTTCTTCCCTCCGAAGTCTCGGTTGAAACGCTGGACGATATCGCCAAGATCTCGACCGTGGGCGTGGGCATGCGCAATCATCCCGGGGTCGCCGCACGCTTCTTCTCCGTGCTCGCCGCCAACCAAGTGGATATCCACCTGGTGACCACCTCCGAGATCAAGATCAGCGCGATCATACCGCGCCAGCGCCTGGAAGACGCCGCTCGCGCCTTGCATACGGAGTTCGCGCTGGATGCCTGACCTGTTCGAGAGACTGTCCGTAAGTGGCCAGCGCACTGAAAGGTTGCAGCAACTGTCCTGGATCTGACATTCAGAAAGAGAGACGCCGTGATTGAAGTGATCTCACTCGTCAACTTTGATAACCCGGAGCGGGCGCGGTATCTCGAGCGTTCTTTCGGTTCCTTTTACCGGTATTACAGCCCTGACTCCGTCAAACATTGGGTCCTCGACAGTTCGCGCGCTCTCGATACGCAGTCCCCTTATTACAAACAGTATGGCATCCAGGTGGTTCACGTCCCCGGTTTGAGCTACGGGGATCGCTTGAAGCGCGCCGCGGATCTCGTTACGGAGTCTCACTTTCTGTTCCTACCGGACGACTTTCAGTGGATTTTTAATTTTCCGTTTAAAGAAGCCATTATGGCCAGTGAGCATTCTGGCATTGCTGAGCTGAAGCTCACGTGTAGGGGGATGCCCTGGTTCGCCCAGCCCGGAGCTCCGCCCGAGCCCTGGTTCCACCATGAGAACGGCCGTGTCCGCGTGATGTCCGGCGAACTTCTGGCGTGCGAAGGGAATATG
Source organism: Bdellovibrionales bacterium (assembly GCA_050249195.1). Taxonomy (GTDB): domain Bacteria; phylum Bdellovibrionota; class Bdellovibrionia; order Bdellovibrionales; family UBA1609; genus JALHOQ01. The sequence goes on along the minus strand of JBFWQY010000005.1, from coordinate 126,407 downwards.
CACGTTTCACGTCGTCGGTGGATCCGAAATTTTCACGAACAATTCTCTCTTGCCTGCAATCTGTTTGAATCCGACTTCGCTCGTTGGGTTTTCCGTCGAATTTCGTCGCGTGCACGGTCTCCTGGTGAAGCGGAGAAACAGGCTTATGTTCGGCTCCTTATCAAGCGCTATGCCACGGGCTATTATAAAATGTGGATCCCGGCCTTCCATTTTATAGATCTAAAGGTCGAAGGAGACCGCAATAAGAATAAAGAAAAGGCGGCGACCATGTTAGTCGAGGCCAATTTCGAGACCTACAATAAACACTACAATATCTAACCTAAAGTCCTGCATTGTCCGCGCTTTCCTGGTAGCGACCGGCAACAATTCTGGCAACATGATCTAGCCGGAGAAATCAGGTGGAGAATTCGGTGGAAAAATTCGGAGAGTTCACAAAAATCGTCACTCCCAATCCCATAGCGGGCAGTTAAAAGGCGATACAAGAGCATCAAATACAACCTATCTTCATTGATCCTGGTTTAAAAATTGCTCTTCTTAGGCGCGCACAACTCATTTTTTGACCTGGGCCCCTAATTTCGTGAGGAGAATCGCATTATGTTCCATAGCCTAATTTTAGCTGGCCGTTGTTTGATATTTGTATGTGTGACTGTGGGCGCCACCTGGGCCTCAGCGGAAACGGCGGAACCATTTGAAATCGCGACTTACCTCAAACAATGTGGTGGGAAATACTTCCCCGCATGCAATGACTTTACCGATCTGACCGGGACGAACCAATGGTCGATGTTTGATCACGCGCAGAAGTGGGCCAAGCAGCAGGGGAAAAAAGTTCTCGCGATTTCCGGATATGATTGGTGCCCCCCATGCATTATCGACCTGTTGAGTTTCACATCGGACGGCCGCGGGATTGACCCTCGGGTAGTAGCAGAAGCCCAAAAGGGCTATGTCGTACTCACGGTAGACAGAGACATGTGGGGTGCGGCCGACGTTCTCGCGAAGCTTGGTATGCCTAAGAACGGGTTTCATGAAGTTGCGGTCTACGACCCCGTAACCTCGAAACCTGTCGCTATGCTCCCCCATCCTAATATCACATTTGGAAATAGTCTCGTTCAGAAATGTGACAATGTTTCCAAATCCCTCACCTATGACTATGGCTTTAATGCGCGCCTTGAGTTCTTGAAGGATCCAACCATCAACCCATTGGATCTCGTCATGGATCGCAACCGAGTTGCGCGCGAGTCGTGTTCATACTCGCAATAAAATAAATATGGGAAGGATTTTCTCCCTGGCACATCCACCCGAGGCCGGCTGCTTACTTAGTCTTCCCTTGCAGAGGTTCCACCGCTTTGCCTAAAGCAAACGGCTTTTGGAAGGCTGGATCTTTGGATACAAACTGCCACACGGCTGGTTTGACGGTGTTTCTGCGCTCAATCCTTTGGAGCTCCAGCATGGGATTCAAAAGAACTTGTAAAGGCGTCGGATGGGCGTTCTGGATCTGAGTCAAATGGTTGATAAGCGGCTTAATTAAATCACGTTGGGTTTGATTCAGGCGTTGTGAGTACGCCGTCAAAAGTTCCAAGTTGCGTCCGAGAAATGGCAACAGCTGGAATTCCGCATAAAGGGCGTCTTTTTCTGCGCCCTCTAAACAACGTTTCCACGTTTCAATGTACTTAGACGCAATCGCACGGCTAAAATCCTTTTTGTGCTTTTGGATTTCAGCCACACCAAATTTGGCAATAGCTCGATCATACCAGGTCAGATCCGCCGCCTTACCACGACACTCTCCAGATTTACGTGCTAAGACATCAATAGCTTGAGAATAACGTTGCGTAGAATTGTCCATCGCGACCTTAAATTCAGGTGAAATCCCTTCTTCTCCGAGGAACGCACTCCAACTGGTCTGAAGTGATTGCGGAAGAGAAGGCGGATGAATTCCCACGCTGTTCGTCGAAGCGATCCCCGCCTCACTCCAGGCGGACGCAGAAAATGCAATTGAAAATAGCGCAATGTAGGATCGCAGGTTCATACTCGCTCCTTGGAAATCCACATGAAAAGCTTTCCCAGGTGAAAAACCGTTCGACGCCGTTGGCTCCTTCGCGGAGCCGTTTCAGGGCGCTGGAGTTCAGATTTAGATTGGTGCTATATGCGTGCCATCGGCGGATCATTGATCATCGATCCGCTTACCACGAAAGGGCTTAATAACGTCAGAGCCGACGTCGCCAAAGAAAGCCCGTGTTCTTTGCAACATGGAATTCGCGCATTCCAAAATCTTTTCGGGGCGAGTCTCGGAACTGCTTACCAGGAAATCATCGGCTCCTGGGGTGAGCGCGGAAATGACCGATCCCCGTTTGAATTGAGTTTTTTAGAAAATGGTACTATCGACCGAATACAAACGCCACCACAGGAATGCCGCCGTTTAAAAAGCGCCGCTTTTCTAGAACCTTCCATCCCACCGGTAACGGGAACTTCCCTTTCACCCCTTTAGCTGGCAATAGAAAGCAGGCGCGGTCAGGCCGCGCGATCCGCTCGGCTGCAGCGAAGAGGCGCGGATAGAATTCCTCCAGAGGTTCTTTCACCTCGAGCCGCTCACCATACGGTGGATTACAGAATAACCAGCGCTGCCGCCCGTCGGATGAAGGCAAACTTTCGGCTTTGAAGATATCTATATTCCTTAATTCCGTGAAAAAGCTCGTGCTCACAGAGCGCAGGTTCTCGTGTGCCGCATGAAGGGTCTTGCGATCGACCTCGAATCCGATCAAACGCTCGATTCTGGGGCGCTCTATTGAGAGTTTAGGTGGATCTCCTGGTTTTCGGGTAAAGACATCAAAGCCAAACTCCCGTTGGACAATCAAACGGTCGCGAGCGGCCGCTTCCAATAGAAAGGTTCCACTGCCTGCCATGGGATCGACAACTTCGACCGACTGCACATCAGAGGTTGTGCGTCCGATCAGTTGGACAAGTGCCGCCGCGATGGTTTCGCGCAAAGGGGCCTCACCAATCCGCGGGCGGGTCCCGCGTTTGTGCAAGCGCTCTCCCGACGTGTCGAGACTTAAGGTGCAAACATTATCCACAATACGCACATACAATTGAATCTTACGGCCAGAGACAGGTTGTATGGCGCGGTTTTCCTGGTAGCGCGCCCACGCTTCCGCGCCCGTTTCCTCGATTCTGGACTTAATCTTCAGGCGCGATCCTTTGGAAGCCGCATACACTTTGATTTCACATGCGGGATCCACCCACTGGTGCCACGGAAACTCCGAAATGTTACGGAAGAGCTTAGGAAAGTCTTTGCAATTGAACCGATCAACACGGACGAGAATGCGGGTCGGCGTCTTCAGAACAAGATTCATGGCCAGCCCGCGGCTCATGGTCGTCATCACCGTGACACCGCCATACACAACCTGCGGCTGAAAGTCCGGAAACCAGTCCCTAACCTCCTGGGCCACCACATCCTCAAGGCCCGGAAGAGTGACAAGATAAAACTCCAGGATGGAGCTGCGTTTGAGTTTGGGCGGCTGCATTATAATCTCCCGCTATCCGTTTTCCCGTTAATCGTCTCCGAGGTCAACCCAACCTGAGCGGACTGAGAGCTCAGCGTGTCGAGCGCCTGCAGGGAAATGGCGGGCGATCTCGTCGTCGGGCAGGGCCCGGTGAGTTTAACCGCTGTTCACGTGAACAGATGGTGGCCTTGTTTGCCCAGAGGACGGCTCACATTGATACAGTGCAGAGATCAGAGCGGCATTTCGAGTCCAATAAGAAGGGCTGAACGAAACGCGGAGACGGTCTCAAGCGGCTCCAAGACTGTCGGTTGTTTTGATACCTGTCCAGGTTTTGTACAAGATTGATCCGTGGTTTGGGCTTACTTTGAGATGCACGATTCTTGCTCTCCATCTTACCAAGGAGTGCTGAAAAGGGGGAATTATGCGCGCCTTAGTAGCAAAGAGACAAAGCGAATTCACACCTCTGGAGATCCTGCTCATGGCAGTCTTGGTGTTCTCTGTTTCATTTTTGGCCACAAGTAGCGTCCTGTAAGCCCAGTCGTACCGACACACGGCCGGCACGAAGAGCAACCCACGAGCCACTATCAAACAAACTCAGCTCAGAGGAAATCCTGAGCTCACCTAGGTGAGCTTTCAACGGGTTCGGACAAGAAAACGCTCACCTGGACGCGAACCCGATAACTCGGAACTTCAATAATCAATTCATTCGCATCCACAATGATCCGGCTGAGGTCAGACATTTCAATCTGATCCAAACTCGATTCAGCCTTAACTTGAGGAAAGGCGTCTGCGAGAGACTTCTCTAAATTGGTCTTCAAAATCTCGTTTAAGGGTCTAGAAGAACTCTCCAACCAGCGACGTTTTCCCTCGGCAGTCATGCCCAATTCGACACGTCGTCCATCTCTGTAGTCATCTACGGTTCCTTTTTTCAGTTCGACCTCAATTTCGACCTCACTTTCGAACTTGATGTCCAGTCCCTCTAGCTTGTCGTCTACAGATATCATGTCCTTGATAAAAAATTTCCCATCCCTTTCGAATAGACTTATGCGGGCGTAACCTTTGATATCCCTACCAATGACTTTTGAATCTTCATCGACTGAAGTCTCTTGAAGCGTGCCGAAAACTCCCGTGCCGATCATTTTGGTCGTGCTTCGTACTTGATTCTCCGCTAACTCATATGTCTTCGATTCTGTGTTGAAGGTATACCTCGTTCGGCTGTTGGTGGCGACGGTGTCGGTTCTGATCTCACCCAACGGAATCCTACCCGCCTTCTCGGCATGGGCGTGGGCATGGGCGCATAAGCCTATCAACAATCCAAAAAACAACTGTTTCACGTACAACCTCCTCATATATTCTATTCACATCTTGAATTTATTTCGTCCCGAGCCACTTCGAAACTCGGGCACAGATATGAAGCACCTTGGCTCTGATGGTCGAGATTAAGCTCTGAACTTTCAGCAAGAAGTAAGCCAGATAATAAACAACCCCAGCTTTCATCACTTGCATTCTAGGCGCTCAAATACGAGGGCGGCCCTTGTATGAAGCACTTTTTTTTGTACGGATGACAAGGTCACACCGTTGAACCGCGAAAATTGAAAATTGACCGCGAAAATAGAGTGCCATTTACAGCTGGAGGCTCAGCTTAGAATGGAATCTGGTCTCAAGTCGAGGTGCTGTCCTGCCGAAATAAAGGATATGAACGCATTCACCGGGATGGGACGACGGCCGCTCCTCGCTGGGCCCATAGCCCTCATCATTGTATTCACGTCCCCTTCGAATTGGGCCCAAGTTTCTGACCGTGGCCGCGCGGGAACTCCCAAGGTCGCGGCCCAGTTGGCACGGCCCGAGTGTTTGACCCAAACTTCACCCGCCGAGGCCCAGGCGGCACTGGACAAATTGGGCGTAACGGTTCAGGGAGCCACCCAAGAGGAAGCCACGATTATCGGCAGAACTCTGGCCACACTACTGAACCGAGACAACAACCGCGTCATACAGCTCATCAAGAATAAGCTCGTGATCCGAGTTAATGAGACTATGGCAACCCCCACTGGGAGCCAGGCTGTCACCCCGGGTACTGCCGTGGGCGGCACGTCTCAAAATTACGAAGTCAATGTGAATCGCAGTACCTTGTTTGCGAATATTGGCGAAGGTGCGAACTCGGCCGCAAATGAGAACAAGGCCTTGGCGGCCGCCACTTTGGCCCATGAGATCGGGCACTCGGTCTTAGTTGATGGCGGCGAACAGGCGAAGTATGACGCTGTGGTTGAAACTCCCTGTCGAATCTCCCACTACTGCACCCACACCGATGGCGACCCTCACAAGGCCACCCATGCGAACCGCCAGGAAGAGGCGGCCGAGGCGTTCGCGGCCTTCGTCTTTACACCTGACCGTCTGAAGAGCGAATGCCCCTCGGCCTATAAGTTTATGACTCAACTTTTTGGCAATAAACCCGTCGCGACAAATGGTGAGTGTCGGGCTGGAGAGCGGCTACGCGGTGATGAGTACGAATACGCTTGGCGAACGATCAACGGGGAGTACGTTAAGCTTCCTAGCGACAAGCCTGCTCCCGATGGTATGGATATTTACTTCCGGGCCCTTTATGAACTCGCCCAAGCCGGATCAAAAAACAAAGTTAAAAAGTCCAGTGGAAAATGGATCAAGATGGTGTATCCGCACCGCCGTGGACAACCCTCCGGATCGTCACCTTCAGGATCTCAAATCTCGAGGTAACCGCAGTCACCAAGTGTCTCGGTTCTGAGACCGAGCTTTGAGGGCTTCGCTTCGCTCGTCACGGGTTCCCCGACATCTTGTTGCGAATCTGCTCCAGCCGCTTTTTCACCTGCTGGCGAGTTAGGATGAAAAGTCGCTCCGACTGCGTGGAGACATCACCCCAGGTTTTCTTTAGGAACGCGCGAACTTCAGGTCGATCAAATACATTTTGCTTTACCAACAGGCTCAGGCTCACCAGGAACGTGATCACATCCACGACATCGGCCACGGTGCGAGCACGTTTTCTACCGATAAACCTCCCGGCCAGGAGCGCAATTTGCAAAGCGGCTTCTGGTAAGGATTCAAACCTGTGCGGGCCGCCCGCGGGATGGGTAGTGCGGCGACGAAGGCTCTCGATCGCGGCACGGAGTTTTTGGTCTTGGCTCAGCTTCAACAATAAGGCGCTGAAATTTCTCTTTACACTCATCGCGCCCAGATTAGAATCAACGCGCCACGGGAGCAACTGGATTCACAAACACAATCCTGACTTGAACAATAGGAACAGCTCTTTAAAATTGCTCATCTCTGTTTGAGAATAAATCAATAAATCCAACATCACTCGATGAGCTAAGGAGTACGTATGCACTCGCATCACCTCAGGCGGCGGCTTTATCCTACCGTGGCGCTGGCCCTGCTCGCTATCCAAATTCCAACCTTCGCTCAGGCACCGAACTGGTATGATCGAATACAACTCAACGGGGATTTGCGTGTCCGACAGGACTATATCAGTAAGGAAAGTTCGGGAGACACCTCCGCGCGTCATCGGACCCGAATGCGATTGCGACTGGGCACGCAAGCATTGATTACTGAGGATCTCACAGCGCTTGTCCGTCTTGCCACCGGAGACAACGCGAATCCCATTGGCGGCGACAGCACCTGGACCGATAATGCCAATAAGAAAAACATCTATGTCGATCGAGCCTATCTGGACTGGAAGTTCGCCGAGGACATGAATGCGCTTCTCGGGAAGCAAGCAAACCCTTTACCACCTCTGAAGGATAGCCAACTCATCTATGATGATGACTACGCGCCGGAAGGCCTATCGTGGACTTTGCGCGGCCCCCTCTTCGCCACCATAGGCGCATACGTGATCAAGGAGCGCGAGCCAGGGAATACAGGCGCCAGTGATCCAGACTCGTATCTTCTCGCTGCCGTGACGGGCTGGCGCGGCAACCTCACGGACGACTGGAAGTTTACTGTGGGCGCTGGCTATCACGCCTTTACCGCAATCAAAAACCACGGTCCTCTTCCGCCAGGAAACACGACGACGGTCACTGCGGGCAGCTTTCTGGGCAATAGCAATAGCGGAAGTGTCTTCTTAAACGATTACAATGTGGTTGAGCTTTTCGGCGAACTGGTGTGGGAGATCTCGAAGGATCATGGGCTCTCGTTTTATGTCGATGCGATTCAGAACGTCGACATTGGCCAAGACAACACCGGTCTCGTGGCCGGAACAACCTTTGTGATCCGTGACGAGGAAAAGCCTTTATGGACGCTGGGGTATGCGTATCAAACGGTGGCCAAGGACGCCACGCTTTCGGCGGTGAACAGCTCGGACTTCGCCATGGGATTGGATGGAGCGTTTGGACACATTGGAACTGTGGCCCGCCGAGTGGCTCCCAATACCACCGTGAAGCTCTCGTGGTTTCACACCCAGATCGACAACAATGGAAGTCCATGGGATAGCGATCGTGGCCAGTTGGATGTGATGGCTTCGTTCTGATGTTTTGTTCGTCTCGCTCCCGCATCTTTCCGGCGCACCTCTGGGTGCGCTGGACTTCTCTTCTCCTCGGTGACAAGATATTCGCTCGAAAAGCAGGGGGGGGAAGAATGAACCATGGATACCGCTATTGTGTCTCTTTAGTAACTGCACCTGTCTTGGTTTTATGGGCGACGTCCGCAAGCGCCGCCCCAGAAGCTAAAAAGCTCGAGGCTTGTAAGACCTTTCAGGCCACCGTAGCGAGCGGGAGCCCGAAACAGAAGCTGGAGCGATTTTTTGAGGCTCATTGGACCTACCTGATGAAGGAGTATCCGGAATGGGCCACGCACGTCGGCTATCCGGGCCAGAACGCTCGTTGGCAGGATCACTCGCCCGAGGCACATGCACGGCGCGAACAGGTCGTACACTGCACCCGCGAGACCCTTAAGAAAATTCCGCGCCGAGCTCTTAGGGGAGCTGACGGCACCCATTATGATCTCGCACTGCGCGAACTGGATCTCCAAATTGAAAACCAAAAATTTGATGAAGAGTATCTGATCCTTAACCATTTGGAGGGCTTACACCTGGGTCTTCCCGATCTTGTGAACTCCATGCCAACGTCGACAAAAGCCGACTATATGAACATTCTGACTCGTCTCGAGACCTTTCCTGAGATCGAAAGGCAAACTGAGTATTGGTTGCGCGAAGGGGTGAAGAGGAAGGTGACGCCGGTTAAAATGTTTCTCGCCAACGTGCCCGCTCAGTTCGATACCATTCTCACCGAGAACGTCGAGAAGAGTCCCTTGTACAAACCTTTTGTGGATATGCGGGCGCCTCTCAGCGACACGGAAAAAAACGAACTCCGGCAGCGCGCCCAAGATCTGATCCGCACCACGGTTTATCCGGCATTGAAACGTCTGCGCGCTTATTTGGAATCCGAGTACATTCCCAACGCGCGTGAATCGATTGCGTTCACGGATATGCCCAATGGCAAGGCGTGGTATGCGTTTGCCGTTAAAATGCACACCACAACGGATCTGACTCCCGAGAATCTTCACCAAATCGGACTGACTGAAGTTGAGCGACTGAATTCCGAGATGGAAAAAATCAAACACCAAGTGGGCTTTAAAGGGAACATCCAAGAATTCAATAAGCACCTGTTGAGTGATAAAAAATTCTTTTTCAGCAACAAAGAGGACCTCCTCCTCGCTTACCGCGATGTCGCCAAGCGGATCGACGCGGAACTCCCGCGACTTTTCGGAACTCTGCCGCGCCTTCCCTACGGCGTCCGCGAGATGCCCGATTACAAGTCAAAAAGTTCTCCCGCGGCCTATTACATGTCCGGCAGCCTTGAGGCCGGTCGATCCGGATACTTCGAAGCCAATACTTATGATTTGAAATCTCGTCCGAAGTGGGGAATGGAAGCCTTAACCTTGCATGAAGCCGTGCCCGGACATCATCTTCAGATCGCCCTCGCACAAGAACTCGAGAACATCCCGGAGTTTCGCAAGCACGACCATTACACAGCTTTTACTGAAGGCTGGGCCCTCTACGCCGAATCGTTGGGCTCCGAATTGGGCTTGCTCAAGGATCCTTACTCGAAATACGGGCAGCTGAGTTTTGAAGCCTGGCGGGCGATCCGCCTGGTGGTGGATACAGGCATACACGCGCTGGGCTGGAGCCGCGAGAAGGCCTTGCAATACTTCACCACGCACATGCCCATCACTCAACACGAGGCTGAGGTGGAAACCGATCGTTACATCACCTGGCCCGGCCAGGCCTTAGCGTACAAAATTGGCCAACTTAAAATCCGCGACCTGCGGGAACTGGCGCGCACGGAATTGGGAGGAACGTTCAACGTGCGCGAGTTCCACGATGAGATCCTACGGCGTGGGTCCCTCCCAATGGATCTGCTTGAGAAGGAGATCAAGGCTTGGATCGCACGCAGTAAGAGCGCCCGCACCCATCAGGCGCGAGCCTCATCGCCTTCTACTTCTTCTTGAGGTCCACGTGGCCGCGCGCTGGATCGGGTCAAACCCGCCACCAGCGCGGCGGCGGCTCCCGCAAACACGAGAGTGCGCCACGGATGCTGAGTCGCTGACGTGTAAAGGCTGCGTTTAAATATCCGACCTTGATGAGCGCCGCGGACGTGGCCCTCACCGCGAGGCGGATGGTGGAGCGCCTCGTGGCTGCGACGATGGGCTTTGCCAGTCCCTCGGGTCTGACTTTCAAAGAGGCCATACTCGAGGGCCATATCCATCAATCGAGGAAAGAAAGCTTCCATCACCGTGGCCATCCGGCTCGGACTGCCCACGTACACGTCGCGCTCCGGGCTTTCCGCGCAGTTCAAAATCGCACGAGCGGCAACTTCCGGAGCGTAAATGGGCGGCGCCAAGCTGGGCTCCCCCTCCTCTAGAAAGTTACGCGCGTGTTCCGTAAACGGTGTATCGATGGCGGCGGGACGGATCAGGCAAACTGCCACAGGCTTTCCGTCATGTTCTAGCTCCATTCGCAAGACATCCGTGTAAGCCTTAATGGCATGCTTGCTTGCGGAATACATTCCTTGAAGAGGGATCGCGGCGCCCGAAACTTCACTCCCTATGTTGATGAGCACGCCGCCTTCTTTTTCCAGAATGGGAACCACGGCGCGGCAGCCGTTGCGAACGCCCCAGAAGTTGGTTTCAAAAAGTTGGCGTTCATCGCTCCATGGCACATCCAAGATGCGACCGTAAATGGAAACCCCGGCATTATTGATCCATGTGTCAATTCGTCCGAACTTCTCGATCGCGCGGTCCCGCAGCTTCTCCATATCCTCAAATCTGGAAACGTCCGCTTCCACGGCCAGCACCTGGTGACCCTCGGTCGAGAGTTTCTCTGCAATCCGTTTGAGTTCCTCGCCATTGCGTGAGGAGATCACGACTTTGGCTCCGCGCTTCGCGGCCATTTTCGCAGTCGCAAGCCCGATCCCACTCGACGCTCCTGTTATCACAATGGCTTGATCAGAAATGCGTTTCGGTCGAAATCCATTTACATGCATCACGTCTTATCCCCCTTTCATCTCATCAATCTGTCCGCAGGCAAAACGTCCTCCCGCATCGCCCGAAGGCTGGGATTTGTAATCATCGGCCTTTTCATGAATCACCAGTGCGGTTCCGCCCTTCTTCTGAAGCGAAGTGGAGCCCTTCCCGAGAGCCACTTTCGTGTTGATATACTCCGCTCGCGCCGTGCCGTCAGGGCCCACAATCAGATTAGGCAAATCACCGGCATGGGGACCTTTCTTCACATCGAAACCGTGTGCCGCCTTCTTTGGACTGAAGTGACTCCCCGCCGATTCAAATGCGGGCGCTTCGCAGGCGCCCTTTTCATGAAAGTGCACGGCGTGTTCGCCGGGAGGGAGGCCCCGAACATCGAGGTTGATCCTCACACCCTGAGCCAGGGCCGTCAGCTTTGCGGTCCCCACATCTTCACCTTTGGCGTTCTTCAATACCACATTCACCGGTTCGGGAGTGGCCGCGTGGGCCCCGGTAATGAAAAGAAAGACGGTCATTCCGAAAATAATATTCTTGGTCAACATGCTTCCTCCTGGAAAAAAGGGTTGTGCAAGACCTATACCCCAGCTTCTTTAGACGGAGGATCCAGGAAATGATTGACGCAATTTATAAGCTTAATTCTTGGAAGGACCTCGTCAACCACTTCTCATATTCGACGACGTTGTTGGCCTTGCGCTCACCCATCCAGCAATAATTCTTTCCGTTGGCACGAAAACCCAGCTTGCTCCAAAATCCGCTCACATCGTTGTCATCGGACACTCCTAAAAGCACGCGCTGACACGCATAGCGTTCCGAAAGATAACGTTCAATGGCGTCATAGGCTTTCCGGCCGATTCCATAACCCCGATATTCCTGGGGCAAGAGTAAAAGCCCGATGTAGACGATACCTTCTTCCGGATGATGGCAGTGCAACTCAACCGTTCCCATGGGCTCTCCCTCGCAACGAATCACCAAAAACTCCTTGCGATATTTGGGACATGTCGTGGAAGGAATCCCCAACAGCGCTTCTTCCACTGTGCGCAATGTGGGGCGACAGCCTTCGACTCGCGTGAAAAAGTCGGATGAACGCTCAAAAATGGACAGTATCAATTCTTTATGGTCGAGCGTAACGGACTCCAATACCATTCCTCTTTTTACCCTACGCCATGAGAGAGACAAGTCCACTTTGGCACCGTCGAACTTTTTGCGGCTTTCCCCCACGGCGTCGTGGCTCTCGGCATCCGAATTGTAGGGCTCCCCGGTATGCTTGCACCAATCGCCGCGTGCATACAAACTTACTTTAGACCTATCGGCCTCTTGGCCATGAGCCTGGGTATGGGCAGTGTTGCGGGAGTGATCGTTCACGCTCCTTCCGCCGAGGGACGCTGTTGGAACTGCAAATCTGCGGCGGAAGTGATTCGTGCCGACAAAGAAGTCAAAGAAGCCAATCTGCTTTTGCGCAAAGCGGACGACAATCTGATATGCTCTCCTTATAAAAACGGAGTCGCGTCGTGGTACGCAGGACCCTTTGTGGGACGACTCACCGCCAACGGCGAACGTTACACCGCTCGAACTCTCACTGCTGCTCATCGTAAGCTGCCTTTCGGTACGCTGGTTAAAGTGACTTACACGTCATCGGAAGGTGACGAAAAATCCATTATCGTCCGTATCAATGATCGTGGGCCCTTCATCAAGGGGCGCGAACTGGATCTTTCACTGAGTGCTTTCAAAAAGCTCGCCAGTGCCGGCAAAGGACTGCTCCACGTGGCGCTCGAGACCTGCGAATCGGAAGCCGACCAACGCGTGGCCTCTCAGGCACCCTAGAAAGAGGCAAAATGGGACCTCAACATTTGCAAACAGGCAAGATGATGCTGGCCTGACTCTTGCTCATCTATTTGAAACGATTGAGGAGGAAATAAAAATGCCAGACGTAGATATGAGGACCCCTGAAACTGATGCCGGTGGAGGCTTTGATCAAATGGCGCAGGAAATGAGACGCGCCCTGAGTGAAGCTTCACAACAGCCGTCACGTGAGAATGTGGCGGACTCGCTTTCTGTCTTGAAGCCGCTCTCCCATATAGGGATCAATATTCTCCGACGTTGCGCTTCGTTTGCCCGTCGACATCCGGTCGGGGTCACGGCCGCCGCGGTCATTATTGGATACGTGGCCCGCCGGGCTCTACAAGAGCGCCGCCCGCTCGTGGACGCGAAATATTAAACTCGTCCGAAGAAGATCTTCGATGGATCTTCGACGCGCGCGCGGTCCCACGTACAAAATGGCCCCCAACGCTCCGCCCGTCGCCGGCCCCATGGGCGTCGGGATCGGAACACATCTTGCCAACTTAATGGGTGGAAGGAAGGAGGAAAAGATGGAGCGCACCAAGTTTTCCCGGAACCCGAATGCCAACTCAACCAGGAAGGAAGGTATTGTTCAGAGGATTGGCGATGCCATTGAGCGCGTGGGAGAAAAGTTATCGCGAAGCGGTGCTCGTCGTCTCGGCCGCAAAGTCTACAAAGTCGGAGACCGAGTGGAGCATTCTCAAGACAATCCGAACGACCTGAAACATTGACCCGAGTTATTCATCAGAATCTGCCGGATTTCTCAAGAATCCGGCAGACGGTGTGTGCTTCTCAGTGTTGTCGTCTTCCCTTTTTAGTGGGTAACGTCGGGTCGGCGGGGTTCCTTCATGCGGACGTCGTAGAGGTCTCCCTCACTTAAGACATGAATACGCAGATTAAATATGGAAAACGGCTTTCCAAGCTCAGTTTCTGAGATTTCCGTTTCACGCGTTTCCGTCGCATCAATGATATAAACACTTCCACGCCCCAGCACGCGAAGCGTCTCCTGATTCTCCATGACCACCGCCGTGTCTTCATCGATTCCCACGCCGAGAAAAGCGGGATTGCGGGCCACAGCTCCTATGAGCCGAGTGATGCGTCCGCGTTCCGCGAAATGCTGATCAATAATGATCCGCTTAATCAGCCCTAGGCCAGGAGTCATATTCAAAGCTTGGGTCAGGCGCGGCAGTGAATCCGAATACGACCCGACAAGCATGGTCTCGCTCATGACTGAGGCGCCCGCAGAGGTGCCGGCAATGACGCCGCCTTGTTGGTAAAGTTCAAAAATACGATCCAAAACTTCCGTTCCACCGAGTTCGCTTGTGATTTTGAGTTGATCGCCGCCAGTAAAAAAGACGGCATCAGCGCCCTCCATAGCCTTTAGAGCCTGCTGATCGCTCGGTTGTCGCCGGTCGACCACGTCCAGGTGAGAGATTCGCTTCACCCCAAGGCGGCGAAAGGCCTCACGGTAAATTTCCCACAGTTCATGACCGACCGTGCTGGCCATAGTTGCCACGACAACCTTGGAATTGGATTTGAGATAGCGGCAAAACTCGCGCAAAATCACCATGTCTTTCTCACGGTCTTCGCGGCCGCCAATAATGATTAAAGTGCCCGTCCGATCGGCGCCTTTATGCTTTCGCCTCGACATGGGTCCTACGTCCCCGTCTCAGCCAAAGGACGTCGGCCATTGCGAATCGGGCGCAATCCGTCAAGATCTTCAACTGAATGAGCGCCGAGATCTCTCAGGACACGCTCGGCGATTTCGTACTCATCATAAAAAACGATGGTGAGATCCTCTTCACCTAAGCCTGAAAGTGCCGCACGCATCGCTTTCACCTCATCGAGGATCACACGGCAGCGCGTGGTCGGACACTCCTTTTCAATGATCCGACGCAAAAGTTCGGGTGCTTCACCGGCACGCCGTCCGCGCAGATCGATATCGTCACGAATAATCACTTCGTCAAAACCCCGTGCGACGCTTACGGCCGCTTGTCGAATGACCTCATCGCTCCGATCCCCGGGCACGCCGACAACCCCAATAAGACGACGTTGGCTCCAGTGTGCGGCCATCTCGCACACCGCCTGAAAGGCTCCTGGATTGTGTGCGTAATCCAGCATCGCATAACCCTTTCCCACTTTGTAGAGATTGGTGCGTCCCCTATTGTGCTTATGAATTTGAAAATTGCGGAGCGCGGAACAAATGGTGGTTTCTGACACGCCTTGGGCCACACCACACGCGATCGCGGCCAGAACATTGGCCACCTGAAACCGCGCCGTGCCCGCCAGCGTGAGAGGAATTTCGGAAGTGTGCATCCAACGTCGGCTCCGACCCTGACGCCACTCTTCGATCCAGCCCGAGTTGAAAACGTAAGCCACGCCCCCTGAGAGAACATGAGATTTGAGCATCGCGTGATCCGGATCTAAGGAGAAGAGCGCCAACTTGCGTCTCGCCAAGTGTTCCGTATTCCGCTCCACCCACGCCCGCAAGCGCTCGTCCTGTGCGTTAAGCACAAGCGTTCCGCCCTCGTGCACGCGTTCCAGGATCAAAGACTTAATGCGCAAGATGTCGTCAACGGATTCAATGCCATCTTGACCAATATGGTCTGCACTCACATTCGTGATCACCCCGACGTCGCACCAATCGAACGCCAGGCCACGACGGACTAGCCCGCCCCGGGCCGTTTCAAGCACGGCCACATCCACTCCGGGATCAGATAAAATTGTCCATGCTGAGGACGGCCCCGTTGTATCCCCCCACGCCACCCGGTGGGTTCCGATGAAAATGCCATCAGAGGTCGTGGTTCCCACGACCTGGCCTGATTCCGTTAGCATATGAGAGACCAGCCGGGTCACCGTTGTCTTGCCGTTAGTTCCGGTGACGGATACGATCGGGATGCGGCCCGACATACCGTTTGGGAACAAGGACTCAAGAATCGCTCCTCCCGCGTCCCGGGCCCGGCCCTCAGAGGGATAGACATGCATGCGGATCCCGGGCCCCGCATTCACCTCGACCAACGCCACCTCCCGGCTCAATGGCCCCGAGACTCCCGATGCAATCAGATCAACGCCACAGACATCTAAGCCCACCACGCGTGCGGCCCGTTCACAAAGCAGGCGGATCTCGGGGTGCACGTTTTCGGTCACGTCGACAGCGATTCCGCCGGTGGACACGTTCGCGGTTTCTTTTAAAAACACGCGGACGCCCGCGGCAGGGATTGAATCCAAGCCCAAGCCCTGGCGTTGGAGAGTTCGGGCACTAGCTCGATCGAGCTCGATTCGTGTGAGAGGTTTCTCATGTCCCTCCCCGCGCAGTGGATTTTCGTTCTCCATGGCCACCAATTGCTCGACGCTTCGCTGGCCGTCGCCGACCACGAACGCGGGAATGCGCTCGGCCGCCGCGACCATCTTTCCGCCCACAACCAGAACCCGATAATCATGTCCCGTAAGATGTTCCTCAAGAAGGGCCGAGCCAGAAAACCGAGACACCTCGCGAAAAGCTTCACACACCTCGGCCGCGGAGTTCAGGTTCAGATACACGCCCTCGCCATGGTGGCCATCTGCTGGCTTGAGAACAGCAGGCGCTCCAATGCGTTTGAACGCGGCCAATGCCTCGCTCTCACTGGTCACCAGCACCCCTTCAGGAACTCGTATATTTGCCGCACGAAGAAGACGTTTCGTAAGGTCTTTATCCTGGGCAATCATGACCGAGATGTTGCCTGTCCGCTCGGTGGTGGTAGCCTGGATCAACCGGCGATGTTTACCATAGCCAAGCTGAATCAGACTTTGGGAATCCAAACGGGTCCAGGGAACGCCGCACCGATCCGCGGCATCAAGGATCGCGCGTGTGCTGGGACCAAGTTCAAACCGGCGCCGAATTTGGCGGGCCTCATCCAGCCGCTCCGCCAGCGGAAATCCCCCGGGTTCGGCGACGGCGGAGCGCGCCAGCTCGACCGCGGTACCGAGAATAAACTTCATTCCCTCTTCGCTTCGAAACCCCACAGCCACACGGTAAAGTCCGGGACGGCCGGCATAGACCGTCTTCCCAAAATTCACGCCCATTCCCGCCAACTGGCTCAATTCAAGCGCGATATGCTCCACAATATGGCCAAAATAGGTTCCGCGATTGAGACGCTCTACAAATCCGCCAAAGCGTCCCGGAGAACAATGATGCTCAATCAGGCCGGGAAGCAGATCCAGCAGCCGGGAGGTGAAGTTTGGAATTTCATGGCTGCCGACCTCAGTGAGCGATCCCAGATTGAGGGTGGCAACAAGGACTGGTTTGTGACTGAAGACGTTGGGGCCGCGCAGAGTTCGTATATCTTCGATCTTCATTCGGAGCCTCTGGGACGAGAAGAGCAGGTTTCTTGCCAAAATACTCAGGTCTTTGGGTCTCTCTATATAGGGCCTTGAGCGAGCCCGCTCCCTCACCTGGGGCGCATTGGGCCCAAACATGTCCCCGGATTCCCCCTGGACAGGAGGTCCGGAATCCAGTAGATAGCGCCCATGCCGCGAGAGTTTCTTCGCCTTCTGGCGGGTTTCAGGCGTTTTCGTGAACGCTACTTCGAAGCCGAGAATTCTGTTTATCGCAAACTGTCACAAGGGCAGTCGCCCAAAACGCTCGTGATTGGATGCAGTGATTCCCGGGTGGACCCAGCAATTATCGCGTCCGCATCACCGGGAGAACTCTTCGTGGTTCGAAATGTGGCCAATCTTGTCCCGCCCTTTGAAATCGGGGGTGGGTACCACGGTGTCAGCTCGGCTATCGAATTCGCGGTGGTTAACCTCAAGGTTGAGAATGTGGTGATCTTGGGACATCGCCAATGCGGGGGCATTCGCGCTCTGGTGTCGGGCTTGCGCGAAAACTCCAGTAGCTTTATTGACCGTTGGATGCGTATCGCGCTTGCCGCCCGTGAGCGCGTGTTTCAAGCCCATCCCCATGCGGACGAAGACACCTTGTGCGTGCACTGTGAGAAAGAGGCCATCAAAGTTTCCATTGCCAACTTGAAGACCTTCCCCTTCGTGCAACAGGCTATACAGGAACGCGGACTTAACATTTTGGGCGTGTATTTCGATATTGAATCTGGAGATCTTCTTCAGATTGATTCCGAGACCGCGGAATTTCACCCGATCACAGTGAGCTCCCACGGCAGCTGATCTTTCGCTAGAACTTGTTTCGCAAAGCTCAGATGCGAGGCCCAGCGGGCCGGCTAAAAGCGGCGTCCATAGAAGATCTGTATGCCAACTAAACTTGAGTACATCTCCGTGTTCTCGACGCGTGCCCACAAGGAGTCGATCAAGACCTTTGCGCCGTACACATCGCGGTCATAGTTCCATCCCGCAGAGAAGTTCACGTTTAACTTCCCCGCATAACTCACGCGCTCCGTAAATCCCCCTTCGGTGCGTTGCAACTTCTGTAACTGAAGGGCCGGGCCGAGCACTCCCTGGATACAGGCAAACAGGTAACTTCGAATGTACGTGTAACCATAACCTGCGCCTAAGCCCAAGGTGTCAAATCGACCGGCCGCCAAGTTCGGAATCGCGGATAAGGCGTTGGGGTTGGACCCGGGCACAAAAGCGTTGCCGAGATAGATCTCCAGGTGATTGAAAAACGGATGATACACCCAACTACCCCCGCTACGCAGCTGGAATTCCGTTTGGTCAAAGGCCGCGCGCAGACTGTAACGGGTGGGATTGACGACATAATACCAATTGAAACCCGCGTTCAAAATATGAGCGTCGGGCAACTGGGGGTAGCGCGCTGGTTTTGCGAAACTCAGCTCAGTGAACGGGCTACTTGCATAAAAGCCTTTGAAATCTTGAAAGTAGAGATCCATGGCGTTTTGCCGCCAGTAACTGCTCAAAACCACATTCTTGTAAGTGCTATCTCCGCGACGCTGTTTTTCCTGGCGTGGCTGTGGAAGCCCGAATGTGATGATGAAGCCCAGATCTTCATAACTCACGCGAGGCCCTAGACGAGGAGCAAAATTAGGAAGGTAGGCGTGCCCGTGGATCGCTGGTGCCCCCACATAAAAGCTATAGAATGGAAACTCCATCACACCTTGCACCATCCACGAATATGGATTTTCTTTAAACAAAGGTTCCGAAGGCTCGGCGCCCGCACGGACGGACGGAACCAAAGGCAGGATGATCAGGAACGCGAGTCCTAGAGTTTTCCCCACACCATAATTTGCAATGACTGTGAGCCGCCGCCAATGAGTTTTACCGGCGGAAGCTGAAATTCACCTCCGGGAAAAATACCGACTCCGGGCCCCGTGCATCCCCTCGTAAAATCCCACCAAGCACTCACCTGTCCGTTTTGCACAATCAGGACGGCAAAGAGATTATAGGGCAAGCTCACCCCGTCGAAATCGGGATCAAATAGAACTTTGAGATGGATCTCGTCAGGTTTTTCGGATGAGGACTTCCCTTGCAACAGCGCGCGGGTCGCAATGCGTGTCTCTTCTCGTTGCGTATACAAGACACGCGCGAAGAAAGTTTTTTTATCCGAGCTCACCTCCTCTATAAGCTGCGCGGAAAGCATCTCAGGCAGGCATAAGGGCGCACTCCAGACTCTCAGCGAGCTCATTGAGGCACTCAGTACTACGAATCCAAATAGCGATAGCGCGTGGCGAATGACTCGACTTAGGTTCATGGACGAACGATCGGGAGGTTTGCCTGCCGACTTTAGGGTCCGCTAGAGATCGGAAGGTGGCGCACAAGAGGATTGGACTTTGGGCCAGTCATTGCCTTGTTCAGATCCGCCGATGGATCTTACGGGATGGGCAGTCCACCGCGAATCAGATTCTATTTGGTGCACCAGGAAACGGGTCAGCGTTACCCGCTTTGCGACCATGAAGTCGTGATCGGCCGCACGTCCGGCGAAATCGTGTTCCAGACGGATCCTCGCCTGTCCCCACAACATTGCCTGGTTGATCCACGGCCAGCCGGGGTCAATGTGCGTGACCTGGGGTCCGCGTTCGGCACCCAAATCGATGCAAAAGTATTGGATCCCGGCAAAGTCTACCCCCTCCTTCCGGGCAACGTGTTGATCGCGGGTCAACAGGTCTTCAAACTCCATGAAGCGAGCGTTCCCAAGCGGATTCAAAGCCGCACTCGGACTCGCAAGCCGAATTCCGGCAAACCGCGCACCGCCAAGCGCTTCGAATGGCACTACCTCCTGATGATCGCACTTGCGGTCCTGGCGGTTTTTGTTGTTCTAAAGGAAACGCCACTCCATCGAATTTTTTTGCGCGCCCGAGCCCGGCTCTCGCTCCCGCCAGCCGCTCGGAGTTCGAATCCTGATCCATATGCACGAATGGAGCAGGAGATACAGTCCGTGATTGAGAATTACATTCACTTCCATCGGCATTATGACGCTCGTGCCATTTCGGGGAGGGAGGCAACCCTCCGTCTCCGTCAACACCTGATCCCGGCTTTCAAGGGTGCTCTGAAACAACTCTCAAGCCTTCCGCCCCGGGATGAGTGGGAGAAGCAAAAAATGGAAATCATACACAAGTTGCTTCAGGCCCACAAAGCGCAAGCGGAGTCCCTGGCCCAACTGGCTGAAACCAGAGATCCAAAGTATGCCGTTGAGTTTGAGGCACTCCGTGAACGCATTCACGAACTCACGGGCGAGTTTTCACGCTTCCGGCGCCAACCCGCCCAAACCAGTCCTCATATCGAATCGAAGAATTCAACGGAATAATTCGGTACCATCTCATGAATGCGGCCATCCATCTGAGTGGGAAGTGGAACGGAGCGCCCCCCCTCGATTTGAAACAGTCGTCCGTCTTGAGTGAGTCCAATCACATTGTCTCCCACCTTGTGAACGCGCTTGTATCTTTGATCCAACTGAAGGTTTGAGACCTGATAATGAGGACTTTGATCACGGCCGCATCCCACCTCAAACACGCGTCCTGACTCTGTAGCCAGGTGAATGCGGCGGCTGCCCCGGTCATAGCCCGTAGGGTAAATCAATCCGGTCGGAATCTCATCCTCCATATTCATTTCGTGGCTGAATTCAGAACGAGGATCGCAGAAAAACCGGAGCTTGTTCCTAAAAACCTTCACCATCCATTGGGCGCCCACATGCAGGTCCACCAGCTCCGACCGAAGCTGTGGTGTCTGGGAGTTGTACTCCACGGCGAAATCACCCGCCTGTTGTTGAATCTCACCTTCGCCGCGGGCGAACACAAAGCGCGCGGGCCGGGTGCGGTCATCGGGGAAAAGAATCATATGTTGGCCGCGCATGATGATATGGCCCAGTTCAGGCGCCGGACCAAGCAGTTGGAGCCGAGGATTCCGAGCCGAGGTACTGAGCACATGAAATTCCTGATCCACGCTCATCAGTAGCAAGCGCGATTGGCGTCGGACTTGAACCACGGACTCGAACGCCTCATCCGCATAGGTGATTGCGCTGGCCCTCGCATACGCACGCAGTGCGGGGTGAAGATCGTCTCCATAACGCGCGAGCTGCGCGTAGGTTTCGACCGTCACGGCGTAAGATCCGCCCTCGCCTATGCTCTCATCACAAGCACCGGAAAGGCCTTCGCGCGGGCCGCGTGAGCAGGTGACGTGCGGGAAACCATCAATATGGCGGGCCTCATGCATGAAGACACTCGCCCGATCCAGGGCTGTGAAGTTCTCGGTGAGAAGCATGGGACAGACGTACATAGTACTCGCGAAGAAGTACACGAACGCTCCGACTCCCTTCGGGCAGCTGTCCTGGATGTCGAAACTGTCGATACGCCCGATGAAATACTCATACCAGTTTTGGCTGAACCGTCCCGAGAAGAGCTCGTCCGCACTGCTTGGCATTTGCGCCGCAAATCGGGTCTTGCGCATAAAGAGAATACCGGCGACCAAATTGGCTGTCGGCGAACCGTCCAGGCAATATTCGCCTTGCTCCGCTAGATCGCGGAACTGTCTGAATGTTTGCGCAATCTCTCTCATCTCCGATTGCGAAACGCAGTTTGCTGGCGTTCCCGACTGCGCGTGAACACCAGACACTCCAAAAGCCAATAACAATAAAACGAGCCGCGATTGCCATCTTCCCCTGAATCTCATTTGTCCCCTCCTTGCGAGATCACAATCGCATCACGTCCATCGGGGATTCGGCTACGAAAAAATACTTACGAAATCTGTGATGAGTTCTAGAGTGCCTTGAGCTTATCTTCCGCATAAGAGCGAATGAATGGATCTTGTGTCTCGCGCGCGACTTTGGCTAGAGCTTCACGGGCACGGGGATTTGTTCGGGCCTCACTAAAGAGGCCATCGACAGCCATGATACGTAGGGATTTCTCCCGTACTCCTTTCACTTCGTCCGAGGAATGCGGTTGGTGGGAGGTCGCGCTCTCAAGGGGCGCGGAAATGAATTCCCGCAGCTCAGGCAACGTCTTTGTCCCACCTTGAACCAGTAAAAACGTGGATAGAATCTTCTCGCTCGCGGACGTGGAGCTGCGGGCCGCATTTAACAGTTCGCGCGCTTGGGCACGGGTCAGGTTGGAAACGACACGTGCAATCTCTTGGCGCTTGTGTTCCCCATCGAGGTGCGTTTGATTCAAAGTTTGGGCTTCCTGCCGAATCCAACTGCGGAACTGAGGATCCGGGGACGCGGCCGCCGGAAATGCGCCAGCGGGGGTTCTTTTATTTTCTGACAAACCCGAATTCACCCGGTTAACGCGGACCCGCGCCGCTCCCGGTACAGATGAAACCCCATTGGTGTGGTCGGGGTCATTGGGATTTTCCAGGGTCGGAAGATTGTCGGAGTCTGCTACGGAAGAGTCCTTCTTTCGGACCCCTACAGTCACGAGAACAGCTGACGCGATCAGCATCAGAACCGCGAAACCCACTCCAACGCCACTCTTGCGCATTTTCCCTCCCTGAAAATCTTACTGAGTTTACTGCATAATTTTTATAGCCGCTGTTTAAAAATAATTCTGCCGCAAAGGAATTTAAGCCGCGTGTCATCTGGCCCGCATTATCGCAGTTATAGGGGGCCCGCCGCAGCCATCTATGTGGACAGGCGGAGCCAGGACCGAGTCCGAATTTTGGTTGAAATTATGTTGTCGTCAGAAGTGGCAGGGTCTTTTCCACATGCTCCCGAGTGTTGAAGAAGTGGAAGGAGAAGCGGACTAGGCCTTCTCGCACGCTGACATCAATACTATTTTGCGCCAAAAGGGCTTTCAGAGCTTTGGCGTCCTTTGTTGCGGGTCGCACGCAGACAATGTTGGATCTGAAGTCTTGAGGCCCGGCGACAGTGTTCCCTTTCGGAAGATGCTCAAGAAAGTGCGCCACAAGTCCGGCGTTATGTTGCTCAATTTCTCGAAGACCGACCTCAGAAATGATTTCAAGAGCGCCCGCCAGAGCCGCTGTAATAAGAAAGCTTGCGGATTGACCCCGATCAAATTTACGCGCTCCCGGCAGGGTGGCGGTTGTGTAGTTCAACAGGTTTTCAGTGTCTTTGGCAATCGGGGAAACAAGCCAGGATGCATGCGTGCGCGGAAGGGAGCTCATTGCCTCTTTCGAGAAACATCCGTAAGCCGAACCATAGGGACCCAAAAGCCATTTGTACGCCACACCCACAAGGATATCCACATTGTGAAGAATGTCGCTGGACAGACTCATCCCACCCAGCGACTGGGACGTATCCGCCAAAAAAAGGACCTGGCGTTCGCGGCAGATCCGTCCCAAGTCCGCAATGGGAAGCTGAATCCCTGTGTTAAACATCACGTGCGAACATCCCACAAAACGCGTGCGCGAGGTGATTTCAGATTTTAACAAGGCCGGTTCGAGAAACGTCCGCAGCGGCAATCGCCGAACCTGAAACAGTCTCAAGTCCGAAAGGACCATCCAGGGCAGGATCATCGAAGGGTAGTCTCCGTCAAGAAGAAGGACCTCTTCGGAGGGTTGCAAGGAAAGGCCGTTGGCCACATGCGAAACGAGCTCCGAAACAGATGTGCTGAGCGCAATATGATTCATTCCACAGCCAAGGAGCGTGGCAAATTGCCCACGCACATTGTCTGTCCATTCAAACCACTCTTCACACGGCAATCCGGCGGGATCCAAAGTACGCGCCAGAACGGCTTCGACCTTCTCTTTCGCACGAAGTGGCGTGGGCCCCAGGTAAGCGGAATTTAAATAGACGGAATTCAGAGCGAACATAAGAAAACCTCAGGCATGAGAAGGAAATGATCTTGCCCTTCGTTACGCTAAAGATCAACTCCCCGAGGATCGACCTTGTTGCACGTCCCGGTTTCTAAGATCATCGTCCAGCTAGGAGATGAATTCAAACTCCGCCTGCTCTATCATTTGCCATTAAGTAAATGTCGCGGTTGAGTCCCCGAGCCCTATCGCGCGGAGGAGAAATTAATGAACGATTCACACTCTTCAACACGTGTAAAAGACCCTATTCGCGGCACGAACGAGGACCCCGCGACGGCCGAGCCAACCCACACGCACCCCGCCGTATCCGTGTGCATTCCCGCTCGAAATGAAGAGCGCTTTATCACAGGATGTTTGGAATCCGTGCGACAAGCCGAAGCGATGCTGGGCGAGCCTGTCGAAATTGTAGTGGCACTTAACAGGTGCACCGACCGCACCGAGGAGATTGCCCGTAGTTTCGGCGCCAAAATCGTTCGCGAGGATGCCAAGAACCTGTCCCGGATTCGCAACGCAGCCGCAAAAGCTGTGACGGCACCCATCGTGGTGACCATCGATGCCGACAGCCGGATGTCGGAGAACATGCTCGTGGAAGTCCGGCGCCGCCTCGAAACCGGCAGAACAATAGGAGGCGGAGTCCTTTTAATACCCGAACGATTATCCTTGGGAATACTCCTAACCTCTTTCATCATCATAATTTTCCTGGCGCCATTTGGACTGAGTGGGGGTTTGTTTTGGTGTCGGAAAGTGGACTTCGAAAAAATGGGGGGCTTCAACGAGGATTTGCTGACGGGTGAAGATGTCGATTTCGCCTTTCGCTTGAGGAAGCTGGGACGACAACAGGGAAGACAGTTTTCAACGATTTTCCGCGCGTCAATCACCACTTCATGTCGGAAGTTTGATGAATTCGGAGATTGGTATCTCTTTAATCCCGTTCTCCTCTGGCGACTCTTCAAAGGCCGAAACCGTCATGACGCCGATCGCCTCTGGTATGATGTAAAACGCTGAATCCCGCGCGATCAATCGCCCTCGTGGCTCAGTCGCGACCTTAGCGTTCGTACGCACGCTGCAGAGCTGCTATGTCTATTTTTTTCATCTTCAGGAGCGCAGACATTACGCGATCGGAGCGTCGCGGATCGGGATCCGTCATCATCCGGCCCACAATCTTCGGCACAATCTGCCAGGAGACGCCGTACTTGTCCTTAAGCCACCCGCACTGCTGCGCCCTGGGATCACCGCCTTCCGTGAGCTTGGCCCAATAGGTGTCAAGCTCCTCCTGGGTGTCGCACTCAACCACGAGTGAAATCGCCTCATTAAACCGGAACACGGGACCACCGTTGAGAGCTGAGAAGGTGTGGCCATCCAAAATGAACTCCACCAGCATGACCGAGCCGGAAGGCTGACCATGAATTTCGTGGCCGGCATCACCATACCTCGATATCCTCGTGATCGTAGAGTTTTTAAAAACAGAGATATAGAACCGGGCAGCCTCCTCGGCCTGATCGTCAAACCAAAGACAAGGCGTGATCCGGCTCACTTGAGGCTCCCTTTCTGCATTTTCACGATGGGCTTAAATCCACCCCAAATCATCCGTTTCACGTCAAAAGGCATGTCCTTCATGTCCTGCTGGAGGCGTGGATCCTTCATGACTTTAGCCAAAACGCGATCTCGATGAGCGCGCGACTTGTACGTGATATAGGAAAAAAAAACAGCTTCTCCCTTTTTCAGCTTCACACTTTGAGGAAATGAGGTCCGCTTGCCCGGCTTCACATCGTCAGCTACGCATTCGAAGTAATCCAAGGCACCATGCTCCAGCCACACTTTGCCTGCGAGCCGTGCCAATTTCTTATAAGCGGGAATATTCTTCTTCGGAATGGGAAGCACAAACCCATCAACGTATCCTGCCATAAGCCCTCCGTTAAAAGAGAATTCTAGCAGGTACACCACCAAGTGCAAGGCACATCTCAGGTCGCCGTTTCATCCGCAGGTCTCGCTGTTCGCAACCGCGGTCTCGCTCGAAGCGGATCATATTGTGCTACGAGCGGGTGGAGAGGGCGACGACATATCAAAATTAAGTTGTTTATTGAGTTCAGAGACAGGACACTCTATTCCACTCTTGAGAAACACGCATTGGCCGACAGGCATTTACTCCTACTTCGTCTTTGACTTGTAGCAGGTATCCCATTGCCGGACTCCATTCAGCTCCTGTTTTTCCAGTATCACATTGACCAAGACTTGCTTTCTCACCAACTCTTCGGCTTTATCGCACACGCCGGCTTCGTTCCGTTTTCCTAAACAGCGGCCATAGTAAATAACGGACATCAGATTTTGCCCCGGCAACACGTTCAACCCCGAGTTCAGGACAAACGTCGTGTCATTTACACCAATAGTGATATGGCCGTCCGAATCGATCCAATAGGGGCTGATGGCCCACTGAGCTGTCGGGGTCAGAGAAGGATCCTTTGTCTCCTTTGAATCCACTTGGAGTCTGCGGCTTGCGCAGGTCCTTTTGT
Source organism: Bdellovibrionales bacterium (assembly GCA_050249195.1). Classification (GTDB taxonomy): domain Bacteria; phylum Bdellovibrionota; class Bdellovibrionia; order Bdellovibrionales; family UBA1609; genus JALHOQ01. The sequence goes on along the minus strand of JBFWQY010000005.1, from coordinate 99,898 downwards.
TCTCAATGTCAGCCATTGTCACTTTGGATCGAATTTCTTCAGGTGGAGTTATCGTCAGATTGGAGTTGAAATCATGAAGCGATGCTTTGGGTTCAAGAGTTTTCTTACCATTGCAGTCGGTTCGTTCTCTATCTTGCACGTTCGTAACACCCTTGACTTCAATGGCCGTTTTCTTGAGTTCTTCGCTGATGTTGGTCTCCGGTTGATCACAGACAAAGAACTCTTTGGGTAATTCGGAAATCTTAAAAGTTGGCAACTGAATTTCAATTGGCTTGATCGTCGGGGCTTTCGGCTTAGTCGAGACTTTACAGGCACCGATGAACAGCGTGAAGACAGCGAGTATCGAGATATGCAGCCGCATAAGCTTCCTTTCCTATTTACAGCCTTGTGCCGCAATTCGACACAAACCGCATCATGCGATCGCCCATCGGCGAACTGGCAATTGCCCTGCAGGGATCTATCAATTCGCATGCCAGGTTTTGGTATACGTACGTACGCGCCGCGGGCGTATGGATGTACGTATATACGTGTGTACGTATTAAGATCCTCCTGCGCCACCTAATGATCGGTCCGAGTGCATCTGATAAAATAATCAAGCTCTGGAAACTCTTGCTTGAGATACTCGCGCCCGCCAGCAGCTTCAATCCGTCGGGGATCGGGCCCGTGGCCGCCCGGTTGGGTTTCGCCGTAGACCGTTGAGAACTGGCGAACTGTTGCCATGGACTCGTCAGTGACATACCCGATAGGGGTTTCCCAAGGTTGAGTCCCAAGCGAGCCGACAGCCGCCAGGGCAATGAAGGCATGGATCGAACGCGAGTTTGGTCCGTTACCGGCAAAGCTAAGAAAGCCAGGCTTGAATTGACGAAGAGAATCCACCGGCGGATCGTCGGGAATCGGGAGATAGGAACTCGCGCCTGTCTGTGGCGACGGTTTTGATCCGAACTGGCAGACAAATCCCTCGATGCAGCGAAAGAGCGGAAGGTCATTGAAAAAGCCTTCATCCACGAGCTGCAGAAATCTCTCCGCGCCTCGCCGGCTCCATGAGGGCATTACAACGAATTCCATCGGACCTTTTGTGGTTTCGCATTTCACATAGGCTCCACCGCCGCGTCTCTCAATAAAGTCCATTACGGCCCAAGCAAGAAGTCCGACCACGGCAGCGGCAACGGCCGCGATCACGGCCACACGTTTGCGGAAACTTATCATTTTTTGCTCTCGCGTCTTTTGTTCTGGCGCCTTTTGTCCCGCGTCGTTCCTGAAGGCATTTGAAACTCCCATTTATCGTACCAGATCGCCGGCTGTCGATTTCCATACCGAAATGGCTTTCGAGTCGTGTACATGCTGAGTACCCCGGTGCTTGTGTCTCCAAACCCAGTCCCTATTTGCGACTCGTTAATTAATTAATCCTGCCCAGGGCAAAGTGCGATGCGTTATGGGCCCCATTTCGCCCGCGCTCGAGCCGGGGCATTTCTGATCATAGCCGTGATCTCGATGACCACAACTCTTCTTTAATCGTGTTTTTATCCGTGGAACGCGCATTGCAAGATTTGTCTTCCATGACGTTTCTATTGCCCCCCCGGCTGTATAAAGAAGACGGTGAAATTCGGCACGTCGGATTTGAGCTCGAATTTGGCGGCGTGAACCTCGAAGAGAGTGCGCAAATTCTCCTTGAACTCTTCGGCGGTGAGCTGACGAGGAGATCCCAATACGTCTATGATGTTCAAACCTCCCTCGGTCAGTTCCGGATCGAAGCCGATTCTAATTTTCTCAAGAATAGGAGATACCAAAAGTACTTGGATACTATTGGGGTGCATTCCGGAACAGAACTCGCACAAGATATTGAGGCCGCGGTGGCCACGCTGGCTGGGCGCCTCGTTCCGTTCGAAGTGATCATGCCTCCCCTTCCTATGAATAAAGTAGAGCCGTTGGAAAAAATCCGAACTCTTCTTCAAAAACATGAGGCCAAAGGGACCAAATCTTCTTTTTTTTCCGCGTTTGGCATGCAATTCAATCCCGAGGTTCCCGATTTTTCGAGCGACACCCTCTTAAGCTACATACGTGCATTCTTTCTGCTTTACGACTGGCTCTACGAGGAATCCGAAATTCCACTGGCGCGCAAACTGGCGCCGTTTATTCATGAGTTTCCGTCAGATTATGTCGATCTCGTCTTGAATCCCGGCTACAATCCCGATCTTAATCGACTCATCACCGATTACCTGAGTCACAATCCAACTCGTAACCGTCCCCTCGATCTGCTTCCTCTGTTTGCCTTCCTGGACAAAGACAAGGTGTTCTCTTACCCGGTCGAAGCGGAACTGGTGAAGCCGAGACCGACCTTTCACTATCGCCTTCCGAACAGCATGGTTGATGATCCCAACTGGACCATGTCCTCCGAGTGGAATCGTTGGGTGGAGGTCGAGAAGTTGGCTGCAGAGCCCAAACGAATCCAAGAAATCAGCCAAGACTATATGCAACTCCACGAACAGCGCCGCCTCTTCTCCCGCTCGAAATGGGCAGAGAGGACGAGAGAGTGGCTGCATGCCTAAAACTCGGTGGCGACGTCGCAAACCGCGTATCGGCGTCACCGGACCAGATCAAGGGGCGTGGCCGGCCTGGTTTCTAACAAAAGTGATGATCTGGTGGTACGGTGGCCGCGCCCTACGCATAACACCGGGATGCCCTCGGGGGCTCGACGGTCTGTGCGGCCTGGTCATTGGCGGAGGCGCTGATATTCACCCCTCTCGCTACCGGGAGGAAATTCTCAGCACGATACGCGCTGAGTCCAGGCATGTTCACCGGCGTCGCGGACGCTTTCTACTGGCGATTTTGCTTTGGCTGGTAAGGAAGGTTTTCAGCGTGGAGTTCACGAACGCACGCAATGACGTACGCAGGGATGACTTGGAGTTCCGCCTGTTACGGGAGGCTGTTCAGCGGCAAATGCCGGTACTGGGAATCTGTCGAGGCGGGCAATTAATCAATGTGTTTTTTGGAGGCACGCTCTACCAGGACATTCAAAGCTTCTATGTGGAGCGACCGAACTTGCGAACGATTCGCCCACGCAAACTCGTGCACGTCGCCCCGGGAACCACGCTGTCGCGCATACTCGGCCAGCCGAACGCCTTGGTAAATTCATTGCACCGTCAGTCCATGAAGGATATCGGCAAAGGCCTGCGCGTGGCCGCAACCGAGCCCAATGGAGTCGTTCAGGCGGTGGAACACCGCCAGCTCCCCTTTCTCCTGGGAGTTCAGTGGCACCCCGAGTTCCTGCCCTTGAATCGAGAACAGCGCGGCCTTTGGCGTCACTTTGTTGAGGCCTCGAGCGTGCATGGATTGGCGGGAATGGACAGACGCGATCCACTCCGTGCCGAGAAACTGGAGCCGGTTGTGACACAAAGTTAGTCTTCTGGAGACAAAAGGCCCCGAACAGTTGGGACCAATTGATACTAAATATAAACATGTTTATAAATGGAGGACAGCAGTATGGATTCAATCGATCCACAGGTACATAAACAGGAAATAGAGCCGTTCCGAATTGAAAATCTGGAGCGACTCACGACAGATTTGAAGGACATGCTGAAGGTATTCCAAAAGGATCCGACGCCGGAAAATTTCGCGCACGTCGTCTCCGCGCTCCAGGCATTTGGATTCAGCGGTGTCCAGCTCTGGCGCGATGCCGCGGAATACACGCGCCGCCATCCGGTACGTATGGGACTTTTGGTGGGCCTAATCCTATTCGCGATCAAAGGAATGACGGGAACTCGCCACTCTACCAGTACACATAACGGTCGAAGGTGGAACGGTCTGAAGAGCGCATCCGAAGCACATCCGGGATAACATAAAGGTTGTCCTCGATGTCCATTAGCAGACGTCCCCGCTCGCCGTACTTCTTGATCGCATCGTTGGTGTAGCGAACCACGAAGTCCACACGCCCCAGATGGGTTTGCGTTTGGAAGGCCAAGAACTGAGAAAACTTCCGGACCTGGTAGACACGTTCAATGCGATGAAAAAGATAGCGGCGGGTGAGCGCCTCGCGGATCAGTTTTTTAGCGTCTTCCGGCCAGCGTTCAAGGTCCCGGATCAAACCCAATTCGCGTAGCCGCCCATCCGGGGCATGGAAGCGAAGACTAATGTAGCTTTCTGGATAGCTGACCGGGAAACAGCGCAGAGCGAACACACCCCGGTAAAGGGGTTCCCCCTGAATTCGCGCCTGGAGGTCTCCATTCACCCCCACGTCTAGTTCAATCTTGTCTGCCGCGAGCCACCGGATACGATGAGTCGCGAGCGCTGGAATGTCCTGGGAAGTGTTCCGTGGCGGGACTACCGGCTCTTCGTCCCATTCAATGTACGTCCGCCCCAACTGCATCCGTGCCCAGCGCGCGTACAGCCCGTCGGCATTCATGAGCTCCTGGTGGGTGCCAATTTCAGCGACCAGACCGTTTTCAATAACGTAAATGCGATCGCAGTTTTGTAAGGTGCTAAGCCGATGGGCAATGATGAACGTGGTGCGTGAGCGAGCCACATCGTTCAGGGCCATCTGGATCGACATTTCGGACTCGCTATCGATGGCGCTCGTAGCTTCATCGAGGATCAGAACTGGAGACTCACGAAGCAGAGCTCGGGCGATGCTGATGCGCTGACGTTCTCCGCCCGAAAGCTCCTGTCCACGCTCGCCCACCGATGTTTCATAAGCCAGCTGGTGATCAAGAATGAAATCATGAGCGCTTGCGGCGCGACTGGCTTCAATAACCGCTTCTGGGCGGGCGTGCGGATGGCCGTAGGCAATATTCTCCATCAAGGTGCCATGAAACAAAAAAGGTTCTTGAAGGACGATACTGATGTGCTTGCGTAAGTCCTCCTTGGAAAGCTCACGAATATTCACGCCATCAAAGCGGATTTCACCCGAATCGAGATCATAGAATCGATAGATCAGATTGATCAGAGAGGTTTTCCCTGATCCACTGCGACCGACAATCCCGATTTGTTCTCCCGGTCGGAACTCAAGATTTAAGCCTCGAAGCACGGGACTCCCACGGGTATAGGAAAAAACGGCGTCGCGAATTTCAATATGTCCCCGCGCGTGCGGGAGCGGCGTCGGATCTTCGGCCTCTGGAATCACTGTCGGCGCGTCCAGAATTTCAGAGATTCGATGAATCTGGGTGGAAAACTGGGTTAACCATGTCGTCAGATTGGTGAGGCTGCCCAGGGGGCCGTAAAACATGCTGAGGTAACCAAAGAACGCCATCAATGTTCCGAGCGAGATCTCCCCCCGAAGCACATCCATACCGCCGATGTACCAGATGATCCAGCCTCCCACCTGAAATACGATTCCCATTACCGGGTAAAAGAACGCCGCAGTTCGATCGAGCGCGTCCTTTGAGGCGCGTACGTCACCGGAAGCCGCTTCGAAACGCTCAAGCTCGTACCGTTCCTTGGCAAAGGCCTTCACCACCCGGATGCCTGTGAGTAATCCATTGAGTAGCCCGGCTTGTTTGGAAGTGCGATCCCAGAAACGTTGATACCGGGGGTGAACATACCGCCAATAAACGAGCGCCCCTCCGATCACAAACGGCGCGGGGACTAAAGCCCACAGCGCCAGTGAAGGCTCGAGCAGAAACATCATAACGAACGAAAAGATCACCATGAGGAACTGCATGACGAATCCGGACGTGATCTGGCTCATAAAGCCTTGTATGGCCTCTGTATCATAGGCCACGCGACCCACGAGCGACCCCGTCTCCTGCTTGCTGTAGTAAGCCAGCCCCAAGTCTTCGAGTTTACGAACCAGTTGGGAACGCACCTCGAAGGTCATCATATTGCCGACCCACGCAGAAAGACGCGAGGTCCCCATGTTAATGATCGCACGCAAAACATGCACACTCGCCAGTCCGCCCACCACAAAGAGCAAAAGGGTGCGTGAATCGAAATCTGCGAACGCGCGCAGGTAGGAGTAGAACTCGGGTCGCGGTTGAGTGAGAACATAATCCACAAGAAAACGCGTGAGCAACGGCCAGACCATGTCCAGAATCAAGCCCGAAAAGAGGAGAGCCAGGAGAGCCGCCGCCGACCGGCGATAAGGTTTAATCATATGTACGACACGATTCAATGCCGCTCCGTGATCAAGGCAGCGCGGGCAAGTCTCGCCAGCAAACTCTAACATCAAACCGCATTTGTCGCAGCGCTGAGGATCCCGCCCTTCAACCTCCACACCCTCGTTCATGGATCCGCACGTTCGAGATTGAATCTCGGGCAGTCGCTTCTGAACCCGATCAAAAATAAACTTCAAACGATTGCTGTAGCGGAGAAGATCAATCCAGGTTCCATCAATCCGAATTTGAAACAATCCCGATCCCACGGTTGGCCACGTTCGGCAGCCATCGATGACCGCGAGATTGTAAGACCGAATCCCAGTCCCGGCTGCCGAGCCCGAGTCTAGAACAAAGACCTTCTCATCCGTAACGACAAGCCATTGCGCCTCATACTGCCCAGCAATACTGATGTCGCTGCAGACGTACATTTGAATTGAGGAATTCGAAACGCCTTGGGAATTGAGAAAATGTTGAATCGCGGAAGGAAGGGGTTTCGCCATATGATAGAGAATTATTTCAAACCTAAAGGCTGTTCAAGCTCCATGACGGAGAGGTCGTCGCCGCCAATCAAGTCGCCGAACAGACGCGTGCGACTTCACACATATCAGGGCCTCAGCGCCTATGGTATGGAGGCGGTTGATGGATTTTTAAGGAGGAAATGATGTTCCCGAATCAATCCGACTTGGATGAAGGTGTAATTGGCCCCTCTTCTTTTCCCGCCGGGGAAGGGGTTGAAAATAGCGAAGATGAAGCTCAGATCGTCGCGGATCAGGACCAGACCGGAGCCGCGGCGATGGGCGGGCAAATGGGATGGGCCAGCAGTGAGGACAAGGTGATGGGAGGCATGGGAACCCAGGACTTCGGCCTGGATTCCGGCGAATTCGCCCGCGGGGAGATCGACGTGCGCGAACAGATGGACCGCACCACGGCTCGCATGGATGCCTCCACAGGTCGCACGGACGAACTTGCGAGTCCGGGTGACGAGCAAGGGAATGTGGACATTGATGACATCACATCGGAAGCCATGCGCACCAATGACCCGGAAGACGACCGTTACCGTTACCGGCCCACGAGGCACGGTCATGAGACCGGAGCCTATACAGATATCGGCGCCGGACGTTCGGGAGTCACACGATCTCGCCAGGAGGGATCACGGTCTTAGGTAGAATAACGGTGTGGGGTTTGATCACAACGTTTTGTCCAATGTCGGCACCGCCCATAACGCTCGCCTTCAGGCCGACATTGGTCCCTTTCCCGATATACACCGGCGCAATCACCAAATATCCCTTTTGACCATAGTGTGCGAAGATTGTGGCGCTTCCGCCAATGGTCACGTAGTCACCTAGTGTAATCAGACAGGGGTCGGAAATATTCGTGGAGTTGATCACGACACCTTTGCCGATCTTCATTCCCATCATTCGATAGAACAAAATATTGAGTGGAGTGGGCGTCACGAGTTCAAGAAACGTATAACGCACGAGATACGTCAGTCCATTATGTATGTACCAAGGAATTGCAGGCAGCGAAAACCAAGGCCCACGAAAGGGCTTTACACGTAAGGGGATCACGAAATTGACCAGGGGAATGACAAAAATAAGCGTCAAGCCGTAGGTGAAAAACCCCGCCGCCAAACCGATTCCCATCGCCGCGTAACGCAGCGGCGCGATCCATCCCAGCGAAATCGTTTGCGCCAGATCAAACAAAAAGAGTCCGGGCGCCATGGCGATCCCCATACACAAACACAGCACCAAAGCGAGAGGGGAGATCAACAATAAAAACGCGGCCGTTCGAAAGCGTCGAAGCCACGTTTCCAAATATCCTTTCAGACCCGGTATCTGGGAGGTGGTGGTATGAACATCTTCACGCTCCGCCGGCTTGGGCGCGATCTTGGGATGACCCATAGCTTTTAAACGGTCTCCTTTTGAGACTTCCTTGAAACGGGGGCGGATGTCATCACAACCTCCGACACCCTTTATTCATCGGCAATCCAGGCTAATGGCTGTAGCTGTACCGGAGCCGCTGCGGCCGTGACTGAGTGCGCGAGAACAAATTGCGAAGCCGCGGTTAAATTTTCAGGTCCTCGGCCCCGAAATTGACGGAAACTTTCGCAAAAGCTTAGGTAGCGGAAATTCATTTGGAGGGCCATGGAATGTTCAAGATCTTCAAACTATTCTTAATTACCTATGTATCTGTTTCTGCGAGCTTCGCGGCCGCTTCGGACCTGACCTGCTACAATGCGGCATTTCCCAATCAAAGATCCTTTGGCGGAGATGCCATCTATTCGATCCCGAGTCCTGAGGTCAGTCAGGTGACCGGCGAATATATCTACAACTGGCTCAGAGAGGCGCTTTACAAAAAGGGAATCCATGCTCCGGCTTATAACTTTGACGGCAGTTTAGGGCGCGCGTACCACGCTGAAATCAAACTTAGCGACGGCACGGTCTTAGCGCCTGAAGGAACTGTGAGCGGAGGTTTCGATCTCAGAGTCGGAACCGTTTACGATGTCGCAGGAAACGTATCGTACTGTTATCTCTACTTTGCAAATTCAATTATTTCGAACGTCATCAATGCGGGTACGGGACAGGAAGTTGTGCGCGACTTAAATCTCCTTATCTCCGAGCGGCCGTTTTATTCCTTCTATCCGACACCCCGTTATGCACCCCGCCCGACACCACCGGCGCCGGCTTCAGTGCCGGCCGTGCAGTTTCGCGTGAATCCGACCGGAGGAGACCGATGTCCAGAGCCTCCACAACCTGGTCGATGTGTCATTGGATGTCCGTGCCTGTAGCACCCTTCGATTTTGTCGACGGACGAGTTGCAGCGCTCGATAAAAATTGACCTTGGCTCGACGGCCTGCGCGCGCGCGTATTCTGGTAGCATGGACCTTGCATAGAATTGTCAGATGCGAATTCGCCGGGAATTTGTTCTTTTGTTCTGGGTGTTCCTAACCTTCATGCCGTTTTTTGCGGCTGAAGGCGCCGATTTTGGGGCACTTTGCAGAAAATGGTTAAACTGGGGACTCAAAGTCGAAAACCAGAGAGCTATCCCCACCCGTAGCGGAAAGGTGTCCGTCGCGGCCCCTGCTCCCCTTGGAGAAGCGGAAGTCCAGCAGATTGCCACGCAAGTTCTGCAGGGCCTCGATGACAATTTTACTATCGCTCTCGATCTTTCACATTTGGCTCCCGATTCCGCGAACGCCGTAGAATCCGCTATATCAGAAATGCTGCGGCCGCGTCTCCATATACAAGGACCTTAGGTCTGGCATTTTTGGAAAAGAACCAAGCGCTCCTCGGACACTTCTAAACGTAGGCTGAATCTGTTGGCAATCCAGGCCATGGTTCTAGGAGTGTAGAACACGACATGCGTGGGATCGCGGCGGTAGTACCAGCTCTCAAAGTCGGTGGTTTCCATAAGCACATGTGTTTTCACGACAAGCCAACCACCTGGCTGGAGAAGGCTTGCCATGCGTTTAAACTCATTCGCTGGGGAGAAAAAATGCTCCGCCACCTCACAACACACAACGAAAAGATAGCTCCGCTTCAACCATTCTTCGCGCGGCCAGAAAAAGCTGTCGAAAATCTCCATTTCATAACCCAGCTCCTCGAGCCACCGAGCCAGTACGGGGGTGTGACCGGCTCCGTAATCAAGACCGCTCGCACCCGCAGGAATCCACTTCTGCACGCTTGCAAGCAGATCCGAAACAAACTGTCGATAGCCTGAGTCGGCGTAATCTCCAGTATGCAGTTCATATCGCTTGCGTTCCTCTTCCGGCCTAAGGCGGAGGGCGGGATCGAGGTATCGCAGATCACAACTGGCGCAGCGGAAATAAACGGACATGGCTCCTTCCGGAGCCTTGGCATGAACATCCCATCCCTGACACAGCGGACAGGCCAAGGTTTTCTCGCCCAATTCACTCAAGAGCGCTTCTCGACAAACCTTTGGAAGGAGGGACGCGACTTGAGGTCGGTAAACCAAGATCGCACGTGCGGGAACGGCTCCAGATCCACTTTCAGCCCATCCGCGAGATTAACCACCGAAACCACGTTGAAATCCGCCAGGGTCAGCTTCTCTTCAACAAGATAGGTACGGCCCGACAAGTGTCGATCCAGAATTTCCAACATACCGGGGACACGGCCCCGCGCCTTTTCCACCACCATCATATCCTGCTTGGGCTCGGGTACAAAAACGAGCTGAATCAACATATCCACCAGAGGCGGCTGCAGTTCCGCGAGGGCCCAGACGCTCCACTGCTGAACGAGCCCCTTCTCCTCCGCGCCATTTCCCAACAACGACGGACGGTATTTCTCAGCTAAATAAAAATTGATCGCCAGAGATTCCCAGATGACATAATCGCCGTCGATCAGGGCGGGCACTTTCCCATTGGGATTCAACTTTCGGTAGGCTTCGCTCTTGTGCTCTTTGGCAGCCATATCCAAAGGTTTTGCCTCATAAGGAAGGCCAAGTTCCTCGAGCATGAGATAGCAGCGTCCAGCGCTTGTGCGCGGAGAACCGTAGATTTGGATCATCGTCATTTTCCTCCTGAGATCCTCAAACTATGTCGGGATCGTGTCCCGGGCAACGTGGAAATTTCGTCCCTACGTGGCTGCGCTTACCTTGGTAAAAGCCTTTCCTGGAGCTCCGGTATTGGCCCACCGTTTGCTCACCCTTAATGCATGGCACGGCCACGGCGGGGGAGACATGGGACCACGTTTTGAAAATCGTTATGAGGCTGGAAAACGACTGGCTGAGAAACTGAAGCCTTGGTCCGCACACGCTCCGGTGATTTTGGCTCTTCCACGCGGGGGCGTTCCTGTTGCCTACGAAATCGCCAGCCAAATCAATGGTCAGTTCGACGTGCTTCTGGTCAAGAAGATTGGGGCTCCTGGCCACGAAGAGCTAGCGCTTGGCGCCGTTGCCGAGGGAGAAAAACTCCACTGGAATCAAGAGATCCTCTCCGCACTTCAAGTTCCCGCCGAACAGCTCAACCGTCGCGTGCAAGAAAAGATTCATGAAATCGAAGCTTTGTCCCGAAAATGGCGGAGCAACCGTCCCGCGTCGACTCTGAAGAATCGGGTTGTTATTTTGGTCGATGATGGCTTAGCGACAGGTTCAAGTATGATGGCGGCGGTACAGGTTGTTAAAGATCAAAAACCAGAACGCCTGATCGTTGCGGCACCGGTGGCTTCTGAATCCGCGGTATGCCTCTTGCGGGAAGTGGCCGACGAGGTCGTCGCCCTACAAGTACCAGAAAACTTTATAGCTGTCGGTTTGTGGTACAAGGACTTCACACAAGTGGAAGACAGCGAGGTGCGAGTTCTACTCGAGTCCGACCTTTCAGCGCGGGGCGAGCGTCTGGAGGTGGAGATTTCCGATCGAAGCGCCCGCCTGCCTGGCCATTTGAATTTACCGCCTGAAGCCAAAGGCTTGATACTCTTCGCACACGGAAGCGGCAGCACTCACCAAAGTCCACGCAATAAGAGAGTCGCGGAGGCCCTGCATACAAAAGGATTCGGCACCCTGCTCTTTGATCTGTTAACCAGCGAAGAGGCGCGAGCCCGGCATAATGTGTTTGATATTGAGCTCTTGATTCATCGATTGCGTGTGGCCACAAGTTGGGCACGGTGGTTCCCGCTCACGTCCTCCCTTCCGGTCGCATACTTTGGCGCCAGTACCGGTACGGCAGCCGCCTTGGGCGCGGCCTCGCGCGAGCCCGGAGTTTTCGCCGTCGTCAGTCGGGGCGGCCGACCAGACCTGGCTGAAGGCGATCTCGAGAATGTCCGCGCGCCTGTGCTGCTCATCGTGGGAAGCGCGGATGACCCGATCATTCCACTGAACGAATTCGCACAGCGGCAGCTGCCCCATTGTGAGCTGGTTTTTATACCTGGAGCGGGCCACCTCTTCGAAGAGCCAGGGACAATGGACAAGGTTATCGAGTATGCAGGCGATTGGTTTCATCAATGCCTTAACCTCGAGCTGCTTCCGGCGTCCAAGGAAAACAGGGAGCCCGTGCTCAGAGACCTCCGCAACTTGGCGCGCCCGCTCGCCGACTCTAGGGACTTGGATTCCTTCGTGAGTCGAATGGCAGGTGCACGCGTCGTGATGTTCGGAGAATCCACACACGGAACGGAAGATTTTTATCGCATCCGGCGCTATCTTTCCCAGCGTTTGATCGAAGAACATGGGTTCAGCTTTATTGCCGTAGAAGGTGACTGGCCCGACTGCTTTGAGCTCAACCGATATACTCAGGGGAAAAGCACAGGCTCCACAGCAATTGAGGCCCTGCGCATTTTTAAGCGTTGGCCCACTTGGATGTGGGCCAATTACCAGTGTGCACAGCTGATGGAGTGGATGAAAGGCCGGCGCACCGGCTTCTACGGATTGGATGTTTATTCCCTCTTTGAATCTTTGGCGGCGCTTCGCAAACTCGCGCACAAATTAAGCCCTGAGCTGGCCAAGAACATCTCGGCGACCTACTCCTGCTTCGAGCCTTTTGAGCGCAGCGAGACCGAGTACGCCGAGTCCCTCTTGCGATATCCAGAGGGGTGCGAAGAGCAGGCGATGGAGACCTTACGGTCTCTCTTGCGTGGACGCCTGGAAGATCCGCGCTTAAGTTCACCGGAGCTACTCGATGCGGTTCAGAACGCGACCGTGATTCGTAATGCGGAACGGTATTACCGGTCCATGCTCTTCGGAGGTGTCGAATCTTGGAATGTTCGCGACCAGCATATGATGGAGACGTTGGATCGTTTACTCAACTATCATGGAGAGGGCGCGAAAGCCATTGTCTGGGCGCACAACACGCATGTCGGAGATTATCACGCTACGGATATGTCGGACGCGGGCTACGTCAATATTGGCGGACTGGCGCGAGAACAATATGGAGCCGAAAACGTTTATCTCGTAGGGTTGGGAACATACGAAGGTGAAACCATCGCGGGAAAAGCGTGGGGGGCACCCGCAGAGGTAATGGCAATCCCATCGGCGCGCCCCGGCTCGTATGAATATTTCCTTCATCAGTGTGCTCTTGAGCTCGGGAGGAACGAGATCTTTCTCAATATGCAGGGAGAGGACGCGCGCTCCTCCCTTAACGAAAGACGTGGACACCGCGCGATCGGCGTCGTTTATCAGACGAGATACGAGGCTCAAGGACACAACTACGTCCCGACACAACTCTCGCGACGTTACGACGGATTTATTTTCGTGGATCAAACACGCGCGCTCCAGGTCCTCCCGGGCTTGGAACGCCGAACAGACCTGCTTCCAGAAACTTGGCCCAGCGGGCACTAAAGGAGGATGGATGAGTTCTATAAAAAAGACGCCGCGCAAACGTCCCCAAACGGACAGCAAAGAAGCGGATTTGGAGGCGGATCGCCACCGAATACATATGAAAGTCTCAGGCGTGAAACGCATCAATGGATTCAACTCGAGCCGCAATCAGCGCCGCCAAGTGGCGCGTAACCTACGTTCACCCTAAAAGGGGAGGTCTCATGCAAATTGAAACTGGATACATGCATATTGAGCTTTCACCAACTCTCAGTGACTTCGTGGAAAAAAGGCTGCAAACTCTGGTCCGCCGCTACCGGGATTGGGGCGACGGTCTGATCATTCGACTCCATGTGGACCTGGTGAACCGTAAGGCTTCGGGGGCACCGCGCCTGTTTGAAGTTATGGCCGAAGTGATTCGCCCTAAAAGCAAGCCTCTGGTCGTGCGCAAGCGCAACAAAGATCTTCGGCAGGCGGTCACGGCAGGCGTGGAGTCGCTGGAGAAATTGGTCCGGCGCGAGTCAGAAAAGCGGGAACGGAGCCGTAAAACCGTGGGTCGATCTCTCAAGTCGGTGCAGCAGGCGCGTTGGGAAGTGAGCGTATCCCGCATGCACGTGGAACCAGGAGCTCAAGAACAGGCCGAAGCCGTCATGTAGGAGGGATTTGCGGCAGCTAGAATCTAATAAATTGATGATGTTAATGGAGAAAGTTGGACTCGGACGGGAGCACCCGCTCCCGTTCCCGTCCGGCGGTAGGCAATGTAAACTTGAAGTCACTCCCTCGCCCGAGTTCGCTGCTAACGGAAATCGTCCCGCCATGAGCTTCCACAATCTGGCGGGCGATAAAAAGGCCAAGGCCCGCTCCTTTTTTGACGGACTCGCGCGGTTTCCAGTAGCGATCAAAAACATGCGGCAAAAACTGAGGATCGATGCCCGCGCCTGTGTCACTCACACAAACTTCCACCCACTCCCGCCCCGCCGCCTTCGCGAAAATGTGAATCCGTCCGTCCGCTGGGGTGAACTTCAGAGCGTTTCCCAAGAGGTTCGAAAGAACCTGGAAGATCCGATTGCTATCACAGCTGACCAGCGGGAGATCCAGCGGGACATTCACCTCAATGTGAACTCCACGAGCGCGCGCCTGGGGAAGAAACAGATTCGCGGCGTTTTCCACCACGTCTCCGATCCAAGTTCCCGTTTTTACCAAGTGAATCTCGCCCGCTTCCATCTGCGCGAGATCAAGAAGATCACTCACTAGATTCAGCATGCGTTCGGAAGCTCCATATATGAGGTTCGCAATCTGAAGCATTGAGGCCTTATCACGCCTCTCCTCATGAATCAAAGAGCGAAGCAGTTCGGCTCCGGACTTCACCGCGCTCAACGGATTGCGCATATCATGCGAAACGATCGCCACCACATCCTCACGCGCCTGTATCGCCGCTTCCAAGTCCTGCTGGAATATCCGATTCTCCACGGCAAGTCCCGCGATCCGTCCAAGTTCTTCAGCCGCGTGCACGGTTTCTGGCACAAATTCCCGTTCGCAAGAGAAGTTCAAGAGGAGCAGCGCTCCCAGAGCCCCTCGGCTTGAGCGAACCGGGACCAGCAAAAGCTGATGCACCCGCGGGTTGACTTTAGGCAAGATCATCGTGCGTCTCGAGCGCACGACCTCGCGGAGCCCTAAATAAACTCTTTCCTTCGCCTCTTCTGTCGCAAATACCGATGCAAACGGGCAATGACCTGCGGGCGGGCCTTCGCTGATCCAACTGAAGCCATTTCCAATCTCCTTCAAACCGAACAAGCAGTCATCGCACAATTCCGAACGGGCGAGACGCGACGCCGTGGCACAGAGGGCGGAGATCGTCTCCGGCTGCATCAAAGCCACCCCTGCATGAGCCAAAAAGCTGTTCTGCTGCTCAAGCCGGACGCGCTTGGTAAGGTCCACATTGACAACCAGTGTGCCATATAGCTTGTGATCCTGACCCCATACGGGTATGGCGGAATTTGAGATAATTTTGCGACGTCCATCAAACGACTCTATCTCCAACATCTGCTCGAGCACACGCCGCCCCTCAAGTAGCGCCTGCCTGACCGCCCAATCATCAGTTTCAAGGCGCTTTCGAGTCCTTAAGTCCCAGGCCTTGTATTGGTGCCAGGATTCTGGTCCCACGTACCGAGCTCCCCCCCAGATTTCCCGTGCCGCCGGATTGCTGCGGATAATTCGTCCGTGGGGGTCTGTAAACCAGACTCCGACGGGGAGAGTCTCAAGCATAAGGTTCAAAAGATTTTCACTCTCCGCCAGGTTTCGCTCCGAGCGCGCGCGGCCCTGATCCAAAATTTCCATTCGATAAGCCGTTATCCAGGTTGTGATCGATAACAGCGTGATCACCGTAATCAATGCCAGAACATGAGCTGCCGATCCGCTCAACCATTCAAGCTGCCATGCGATGTAAGCGGATGCCCCCGCGAAAAATGGGATCAGGAGAAGACCCATGAGAATCTGTCGCGCCATGGTCCCGCCGGCATAAGGTGAAACCAAGACCTCAACGAAACTGCCTGTGGGCTGCATGCATATTAGAGCCACACTCAGCAGGAGAAAGCAAAACGAAGAGCTCAGCGACATTCCAATCGCAGGATCAGAAACAAGAGGACTATAAATCCAATACAGTCCCAAGAAGTACGCGACCTGGGCCGACAAACTGAACATCATGGTCAGGAGAGTTATGACGTGCGGCACACACTTTTGCCGCGGCCACTTGAGGACACTCAACAAGATCGAAAGGCCGAGTACGCACATTGTTACAAGCGATTCGGGCGACGGTCGGCCCGGGAAACGATAACGCTCATCTGCGACCGCCACAACCAAGCGGTCCAGTCCCGAATTCGTTTGCAGCATGTACTCCCCTAGGGAGTAGAGGCTTCCCATCGACACGGTCGCCGCGCACAATATTCCCGCCGTTCGGAGAATGTCCCCCGAAATCACAGGCCAATCCGATAGGCAAAGAGTGATGAGGGAGATCGCAAGCAGTCCAATACCCAGAGCGGCATTGGGCAGCATCGGTGGCAGTACAAAGAAAAGTCCTAAGGCCGCATCAAAGCCCGCTAACCAGTTCACGATTACGATACTGCTAACGGCAAGAACGCATACAGACAAGGTCACAGTTAAGATGTTGAGCCGGTAGGCATATTGCCCAGGTGAACGGGATTGCCACATCAGGTTTTCCAGCTTCAACATGACCCCAATCCCAACAGAATGAATTTACCTAAATACAGAAAAGCCATGCAGAACGCATGCAATTTTACAGACCGTGCAAATAAAGTGATTCCCGGAGGATCCAGCCTCTTCCCGATCGCGCTGCGATATATGCGCCCAATAAAGGCTATATACATATAGACTTAGTAACTATATAAAAATAGATACGCTACGCGACAACGAGCTCTATTTTCTTTGGTGACTGTCGTACCTGCCTGAAGTCTGCGGTTGGCGAGGCCTCTCCCCAGATCTCCCTAAGGACTCTACCATTCGCCGGAGAATCCCAGCCCCTGTCCGGGAACAGGACTGATGTAAATTTTCTTGTTCTTGATTGCCGATTTCTCATCTTCGGGAAGGGTGAAACCAATACGAGGATCCAGTACCAGATCCATCTTGTTCTGGCCATTCTTAGCACTGCAGGTTTCCCGCAGAAGGGAAACAAACGCACGCGTGCGTTTGTAAACCCGAACTCCCGCCTCCACCCGGTGTGGTTGCGCATTTGCGTTTGAAAGCTCGCAGTCCAGCCGAGCGACGTCGGAGCGACGATCGGAAAACTTCAAATAGTAATTTACGCCCTCGTATTCGACCTGGCGGTACCGCGTACCGTTGATTTCGATCCATTGTTCCCGCGTGCTGATCTGAGTGTCTTGCTCAAGAGCTTGCTCAAAAGCCGACTTCTCGCGCTGAACGTCCTCCGCCACGGAAGAGGCGGGCGCGGGCGCAAACAGAATCAACACCATTCCCATCCACATGGCCGAAACCATACCTTACGACCCGATATGAGACAAGCAAGCTCCGGGACAGCTCAAGGCGCCTGTTGGAATGGCAATCGGCATTCGTTGAATTCAAAATCTTTCTCGCATTGGATGGCCTCACGGATCGGCCGCGAGAAAAACTCCTTGCGACGTTGGTCGCCTTCAGCATGGGCGTCGAAGATATATTGCTTCTCAATCGAACTCTCTTCAGGGTAGTGGGATGCGAGCGAGGGTTCGAGGCACTGCCAGGAACTGCTGGCCAAGAATCGGTTCTGACGGTCCCAGATATCCGGAGACTCCAGCAGGAGCTCCGCCATCGCATAACTTCCAATCACGTCGGCAAACCTCTCGAAGGGAGGCGAGGAGAAACCCTCAGCCTCAAGTAGCCGGCGTGCGGAATATTCCCCCTCGATCGCGATGGTCTTTGCCAGAACTTGCTCCGTCATGGCTTTAGCGGTTTCGATGGAGTCTCTCAGTCGTTCTGAAGGGGGCTTCTGCGAACAACGGTATTCCGCTGTGAAATAGATAAGCGTGGTGAGTTCATCATCCACGGGCTCTTCGCCCTGACTCCACATAAAATAGCTACAGGGATTCAGGTAATTGGGATTGCGCTGAAACTTGCCCGTGCGCATCGGAATTTCGGGCTTCGTAATGCGCAAAAACCGGTCGCTGGACGCCAGCTCCGAGATCCGGTCAGAAACGATATTGCGGGCAAAACGCTCAATGTCGGAGTCCGTCAGCTGCTTTGAGGTCGGGCGACGCTTGAGACAGCTTTGAAACTCCGGCAGATCCGGAGTGTAACCGTCAAGCGAGGCCAATGAATTCTCAAAACCGTCTTTGTACTCCGCCCACGCCGTACAGCTGAACTTTCGCGGCGTGCAAATGTGCTTTCGAAATGAAGCCAGTCGTTGCCCGAAGTCAGAGCGGATCTGAAACAGATATTGGGTGCGATCGATCCCGAGAGCATGCCCCATCTCGTGCGCCAACGTTTGGATAATATCCTCACTATTGAAGTCGCCCGCGCAGATGGTGACGACATTCAGATACGTGTAGTAGTAGGCATTTACCCGGGTGGTTGAACACTCATCGCTGGCGATCGCAGGAAAAGAACCAGGAAGGACCAACTTGACTTCTTGAATGCGACGGATCCAGTCCCGGCGAATCTCCTCTGGAATGTCGAGCTTGTTAATTACCCGTACGTAACTCTGTTGGAGACGCCCAAAACCTTGTTCCACACTCTTCCACTCCGAGCTCCGACGCCAGATCGCGCGGGACACCTCCGAGACCAGTTCGCGGCGAAGGCGACGGCGTTCCAGCTGGAACTCCACAGGCACCGCTTTGTCCGGCAGCTTATAATAACTCGGATATTTTCGCGTCATCCGTACCAGCACCGTCTCATTAAAGGCCGCATTCCAGATAAATCCCAGCTCATAATCCGTCTGTTCGGAGCTCAAACGATCGGCCAGGGCCATCTCCCCGCGCGGCTGACGCTGGAGAAACGTCTCCAGCTTACCGAAATAATTGTGGCGCTCAAGCACACGTGCAAAGTCACGCGGGAAGAAATCCCGGTTGCGCAGCTTGGCGAGCGAGTAGCGGTAATAGACCTGCGTGAACTGGTTCGGGGTTTCCCCTTGAAGGATCTTCGTGGAACTCTCAGCCCGCTTCACCTCCAGGTTTCCCAGGACATCTGGTGAATAGAGAAAGTTACAGTAGGAATCCAACATGGCTTTGCACTGCGGCTTATGGATTCCCTTAAACCAAGAATCCGTCGAGAAAGTCTTCAGCTGCGTCTGAGACGTGGGAATCGCTGATGAACATGCCACCAGCACAAGGAGCACGGAAATAAGTCCAACACAGGAGCCAGTTCCTTGGCCTCTCATATTACTTATCCCCCTGATAACATCATTTTAAACTGTCTAAATCTGAAGTAATAATATATCCGCTTACATCCCTGAGTTCACGTTCCATTAAGGGACACGCTCAATTAACGGCGCTGGAGCCCCGTTTAGACAAAGTTTTGACCGCTCACCGGAAACAAGCAAGGATGACTTATGCATATTCTACGCAAAACCATGGAATCCCTCTCTGGACGCAAGATCTATGTGGACCTTGGAACAGAAAACACTCTGATCCATGTGAAGGGCGCCGGCCTGACTCTAAACGAACCATCGTTCATTTCATTTCGCGAAGCCGGAAACATTCGGCAACCCATAGCAATGGGACTTGAGTCCAAACGCATGCTTGGGCGCACCCCGGAACATATCTCGATTACACGTCCCCTGCATGAGGGTGTTATCGCGGACTTCGATGCCACGGTTTACATGCTGAGAAGCTTTATACAGAAGTCCCTCTCACGAACGTCCTGGATGCTCAAGGAGATGATTATCTCCCTTCCCTGTAAGGTCAGCGACTTTGAACGCCAGGCCATTCAGGAGCTGGCGCGCTCCCTGCGTATGAAGAAAACTTATCTGGTTGACGAGCCTGTTCTGGCCGCGCTCGGATCCCGCCTTCCCATCGCCTCGCCGACTGGCTCCATGATCGTGGATATTGGGGGCGGGACCACTGAAATTGCGGTGATGTCACTTGGGGGAATCATCTATTCCAACGCGGTCCGGGTCGGAGGCCACGAGATGGATAAGAAGATTCTCGACTATTTACGCAGTTCCTATAATTTCCTTGTTGGTGAGCCGTCCGCGGAGTGGCTCAAAATTTGTCATGGGGTGACCTTGAATGCGTCCACGGAACGGAATATCGCGGTTCGCGGGATCAATCTGACCACGGGGTTGCCCAGCACTCAGGTGATTTCCGAGGACGATATTGCCCGCGCCATTGAACCCACGGTCCGTGCGATCATAGAAGCAACCAAGCTGGCTCTGTCGGAAGCCCCACCGGAGGTTTCGGCGGATTTGACCCATCGTGGGATCACGTTGGCCGGCGGTGTCGCTAGCCTTAGGGGACTGCCGGAGCGTCTGGCCATGGAGACCGGAGTGGAGGTCCATGTTTCCGAAGCTCCACTCTTTTCCGTCGCGCGTGGAGGAGCCGTGCTTCTAGACCGGCCTGACCTGCTCGAAATGATGGCTCGCTGTTAGTCGTCCAGCGGAGGCCGAAGACCCATGACTCAGAAGTTCCCACGCCACCTTCGGCATGAACACAGTCCTGAAGCTATCCGGCACCGCCTCAAGGGCGGAACTCGCCCAAGCTATCTGCGTGATTTTGTTTATGGGGGGATCGATGGCACCATTACCACCTTCGCCGTGGTTTCGGGAGTTATCGGTGCCGACCTCAGCTTTCACACCATTTTGGTTCTTGGTGGCGCCAACCTTCTTGCCGACGGGTTCTCCATGGCCGCCGCAAATTATGTGGGCACGCGCACGGAGCACGACGAGAAAATCCTGATTGAGCGCTACGAACGCCAACAAGTTGAGCGCAATCCCGCCGGCGAAAAGGAGGAGGTTCGTCAGATTCTTAAGGCCAAGGGGTTTGAGGGGCAGCTTCTTGAAGACGCCACCTCCGTTCTGGTGAATGACCGCGAACGCTGGATTCAACTGATGCTGGCGGAAGAATATGGTCTCTCCGGTGAACTGAGGTCGCCGCTCGCGTCAGGATTAAGTACCTTCTGCGCCTTCGTGGTCTGTGGCATGATTCCCTTACTACCGTTCTTCGCACGCCTCCCAGAAGCTTTTCTTTGGTCCTGTGCAATGACCGCAGCCGCATTCTTCGCGATTGGCTCATTCAAAAGCCGCTATTCCATGGAAAGATGGTGGCGGGCGGGATGGAATACTCTCCTGATTGGCTCGATCGCCGCCATCCTAGCCTATGTCCTCGGAGCTTGGCTCAAAGCTTGGATTCCGCCGATGTAAGCGGTGGACGTCAGGCCTAAAGTCCAGGCTTTCCGGTCTTCAGTACAGTTCCATGCCTGGAGGAGATCATAATCGTTTGAGGAGGACTCAAATGATTCACATCTTTAGCAGGCTCGGCGCGATTGCGGTACTCAGCCTGAGCTGCATCTCATTCACCGCGGGCGCGTTCCCGCTTCCCTCTCCCCAAACGGTGCCACTGAAACTGCCTATGCATTTCAGTACGGACTTTGATTTTGAGGGAATTATTTCGCTCTCCAACTGTTCGGGCAGTCTCATTCAGCTCGAATCCGGTCGCGACAGCGATCCTGCGCTCGTGCTGACAAACGGCCACTGCATAGGGAGTTTCCCCGAGCCGGGTGAGTATTTCTATCGCGAGTCCAGCTCGCGCACGATGGTGGTCCTGGATTCTGCAGGGGATCGCGCGGGCCGCCTCAATGCCACTGAATTGATTTACGCCACCATGACTGGCACGGATATGGCCCTGTACCGCATGCGTGAAACCTATGCCGAAATCAAAGCCCGTTTTGGCGTGCGGCCCTTTGTCCTGGCCTCACGTGAACCTGAGATCAATCAGCCGATTGAGGTCGTATCTGGATACTGGAGACGAGGATACCGTTGCTCTGTGGAAGCCGTAGTCTACAAGCTTCGCGAGGGCGGATATGAAATGGACGGCTCCTTGCGCTACACCCGTCCCGGTTGTGAAGTTATCGGCGGGACCTCGGGATCACCCGTGATCGCTCAAGGCACTCGCACCGTGATCGCAGTCAATAACACTGGCAATGAAAGCGGTGGGCGCTGTCACATGAACAATCCTTGTGAAGTGGATCGTGACGGAAACGTCAAGTACGAGCAGGGGTTAAGTTACGCCCAACAAACCTATCGTGTGTATTCCTGCCTGAATCGCGACAATGAGTTGGACTTGTCGGCACCCGGGTGTTTGCTTTTCTCAGGAGTGAGACAATATATCCCGAAGGCGTTTCAACACGCGAAGGACATCCGTTTGTCTTTGTACGACAAACTTGGCCTTTGAGTCGCGTTGGGCACCGACGCGGATCGTGATCAGGCGGCGGTCGCGCAGACGAAAGACATCTTCGTCGGTCGTATCGTCGCCTATGAACAGCGCCGCTTCGGCGCCCGTTCCCGCCATAAGAGCGAGGAGCGCAACCCCTTTATGGGGCATATCCTCGGGAGTGACGTTTAACAAAAACTTTCCCGGCACGATCCGCGGCACCGGTCGCAAATCACGAATCAGGTTTTTGAGCTGACGGCGGGCTCGCTTCGGCTGGGGCGAGGCCCGATAATGCAAAGATAGAGAGTACGTCTTGTCCTCGAGCCACACGGCCGGAGCGTCTGATAGCTCCGTCCACTTTCCACGGAGCTGCTGGCGCCACGCGGCCACCATCCGGCGGGCCGCTTTGGCCCGATTTGCGAACGGCTTCAATCCCTCAATCCCATGATTTCCAACAAGGAATTTTGGTCTAAACCCAAGACGTTTACGCAAATCCCGGCACGAACGCCCCGAAATCACCGCCACGTCCATATACTTCCCAAGCTGCTTGAGCACTTCGATTGTTTCGTCAGGGGCGACGGCCCGATCCGGGTCCTCCACAATCGGAGCCAAGGTCCCGTCGAAATCAAGCGCCAGGAGGGCCCGCTTGCGGGCAAATGCCTCAAGCACCCGCTGTCCGACTGACGTAAAAAATGGTTTCATTCGAGAACGAGAGTTCATTTCACTGCGTGATTTCGTGTTCAATCTCCTGAATTCGATGCACCAAACGGTCATGTTGACGCATACGAGCCGCATCCATCAGCATTCGCCCCGCCCACCGATACACATTGAATTCCTGGATCAATCCGCGCATGCTCCGCATGCGGTCACGCTGCTCTTCCCATGGCATAGCGAGCGCCAAATTCAGAGCGGAGGCGCACTGGTCAATATCGTAGGGATTGACCACCAAGGCTTCCTGCAACTCCCGCGACGCTCCGGTAAACTGACTCAAAATCAACACTCCCCGCTCATCATCTCGAGCGGCCACAAACTCCTTGGCCACCAGATTCATTCCGTCATGTAAGCTGGTCACCATCGCGACTTCCGATGCGCGGAAATACTCAAATACCTGACGTGGACTATGGTGCTCGATTTTCAAACAAATCGGCATGTACGTTCCATCGCCGAAACGTTTGTTGATCCGGCTCGCCTGATTTCGCACCTCTTGCTCAAAGTCCTTATATTGCGGAATGCTGGAGCGGCTCGGTGCCGCAATCTGAACAAAGGTAAAGCGACCGATCCACTCCGGATGTTTTTCTAACAGCCGTTCGATCGCGAAAAACCGCTCCAGTATACCTTTTGTATAGTCCAGGCGATCCACGCCAATTCCCACCAAGTGATTGCGCGGGAATGCGTTGATCTCGCGGATATGACGCCGACACTCCTCCACACTGGGCAAATCCTTGGTCCAACGCGCGGGCCATTCAATCGATATGGGATAGCTTTTGATGGCCGTGAGTTTGCCGCCAAAAGAGATCGTGGACGTCTCGCGGTCCACGCGCGATTCAAGGAAGCGATCCACTGTATCTATAAAGTTGATGCAATGGTAGAGCGTGTGGAATCCCAGAATACTGCTTCCGAGAAGACCATCAAGGATCTCCTCACGCCAAGGGCAAATCCCGAAGGCTTCCGGATTGGGCCACGGAATATGCCAGAAGGTGATAATCGTGGCCTGCGGCAATCGATTCCGCACCATCCGCGGCACCAGCGCCAGGTGGTAGTCCTGCACCAGCACGACCGGATTTTCGGTGCGCGCCTCCTCCACGACGACGTCGGCGAACTTCTGATTCACCCGGCGGTAGTGTTCGTAATCCTCGGTACGAAAGGTCGGACGCGTGTAAGCCATATGACAAAGAGGCCAAAGTCCTTCATTGGAGAAGCCATAGTAATACCCTTGCTCTTCCTCCTTGGTGAGCCACACCCTTCGAATTTGGTAGGTCGGGTTGTCCGGCGGGACCTGCACATGATCCTGGCGATCCACAACATCTTTATCCGCCGACCCGCTGCCATGGGCAACCCAGGTGCCGGAACAGGCTCGCATCACCGGCTCAAGCGCAGTCACCAGACCACTCGCCGGAAAAGAAACATCAATCTGTCCGTTCTTATAATTGTGAATGTAAGGCTCACGATTGGAGACGATCATGATCTCGTCACCCGCAAGTTCCTCATTCAAGATCAGCTTCAAAGCTTTGGGCGTCCAAGAAACCTGACTTTCATCCCGCATGCGGTGCTCGGCATCCAAATCGCGAATCAACGCGCGCAGATCCTTCGCTAACGGCAAAAGTTCAGGCGTGGTCACAGCCGCGCGCGGCAGGGGTTTCGGCCCGCTTCGGCGGATCCCCGCAAGCAGTGAGGCCATTCCATCTGTTAGACGACGCCAGCTCACCTGAGCGATAATCACCGTCACAATCGAAACCACAACACCCAAAACAACGAAGAGATAAAACAAATAAAGTCGAGTATCCTTTACCCGACGGTCAACGAGTCCCATATCTTGTGTGAGGATCAACTCACCCTGCGGGACCCCGGCCACCTCCAGAGGGTAGCGGCTCACGTGTAAGTCGCCCTCGGAAAGCTCCACAATTGTGTGAGCAACTCCGGCCTTCTGTAATCCCGTGGCCGCCGATGCGCAGCCGATCGGATCAGGAAGTCGCGGCGTCTTGTAAATGATCACCCCCTCGGCCGTGCACAGGGCGGCGGCAAACAGGCGATTCTCGTGCAGAGCGGGGGAAAAGAGCCGGCTGACCTTATCCGGAGATCCACTATCAAGAGCTTCCCTCAAAGGCTCCCGCAGCGCGGAAACGAGCACGTGTGAGCGCTCTTCAAGATCATGAATAAACCACCGTCTCGTGGCAGACTGAAACAAAGGGATAACACCATAAGCGATCAAGCCGAGAATCGTAACTAAAGGCAAAATGAAACTAAGGGCGAGTCGTGTGGTTGGCAATTTACATTCGCTCCAAAGTAAAGTACATGCGAGTGCATGTATAAGTACGGCTTAATTGGAAACTGCCAGGTGTCCGCGCTGGTCGGTGAAACCGGCAGTATTGATTGGCTCTGCTTACCGCGCCCGGATAGTGAACCTGTCTTCGGCCGACTCCTCGACCCTGAGGGTGGGCATTTCACAATCTCTTTTGCCGGAGAGAATTCGGTGGCAAGCCAGCAACGTTACGTGGATAACACGAACGTGTTGGTGACGGAACTGGAAAATTTGGATGGTGCACGCTTCCGGATCACCGACTTCTGCCCGCGTTTTTATCAATTCGGCCGTATTTACCGACCTATGTCGATCTTCCGGATCGTGGAACCACTCGCCGGCTCACCGACGATTTCAGTTTCATGTAAGCCCATATCGGGGTGGCAAAGGCAACCCGTTCGCTACGTTCGGGGAAACAGCCATTTACGCTGGGATTTGCGCGGCGACAGTCTCCGCCTGACCACCAATATGCCCATGACCTATCTGTGCGAGGGGACTCCGGTGCGCCTCAATGAGAGGCTTTATTTCGGACTCACCTGGAGTACGGCGATTGAGGAAGAAATTGCCCAGCTCAGCCAACGGGTTGCGGGTCAAACCGTCGATTATTGGCGTAATTGGGTAAAACACTGCTCAATCCCGAGCCTGTTTCAGCGCGAGGTTATCCGCTCCGCACTCACGCTCAAGCTCCATTGCTACGAAGATACGGGCGCGATCCTCGCCGCTCTCACCACCAGCTTGCCCGAGGAGATCGGTGGCGAACGGAATTGGGACTACCGGTACTGCTGGCTGCGCGACGCCTACTTCGTTCTGTCGGCATTCCATAACCTTGGCCATTACGAAGAGATGGAGGCCTTTCTCAAATTCCTCTTGAGTATCGCCCATCATCGTGATGACGAGCGCACGCGGCTGTCGCCGGTGTACACGTTGAGCACCGGACTACCCTTACCAGAGACCATTCACGATAACTGGCGCGGCTTTGAGAGCACCGCACCTGTTCGAAGCCACAATCAGGCTGCGGAACATGTTCAGAACGATGTGTACGGCGAAATGGTCCTCACACTCGCTCCTATTTTTCTCGATGAGCGCTTTCGCCATTTGCGCGGTCCTGAGCACGAGGCGCTGCTGATACATCTTGGACATCTTTGCGCCAAAACCATTTCACAGCCAGATGCCGGTCTATGGGAGGTGCGCGATGGGTGGCAGGAGCATACATTTTCCAATCTCATGTCATGGGCGGGTCTTGAGCGCATTGAACGCATTCATCGGCTGGGTTATCTGCGCGGGATGCAGCTCAATGTCAGTGCTGAAAAAGTTCGTGCCGAACAGGCAGTTCGCCGCGCCGTAAAAGACAGTGTCCTGCGCAACGGTCCTGTGGACGATTCCCTCGACTCCGCGCTGGCTCTGCTCCCGATTCTTCGCTTCCCTTTTCCGGAGGTGCCGTACAACACCATCCGCGAGATTCAAAAGGTCTTGGCCGTGGAAAGTGGTGCGGATGCCAGCTTTTATTACCGTTACATCCGTCGCGACGACTTCGGGCGGCCCCACTCCGCGTTCGTGATCTGCTCCTTCTGGATCGCGCAAGGGCTTGCACACCTGGGTCGTAAGGACGAATCCGTGCAGATGCTCAATCGGGTGCTCGAAGCGGCCAACCCGCTCGGACTTTATTCTGAACATTATCTACCACAAAAACGGCAGCAACTCGGAAACTTCCCACAGGCCTACTCGCATGTCGGACTTATCAACGCGGCCTTCGCGGCAAGCCCGCCATGGAGTGAGGTGCTTTAGTGCCTTGGCGTTTTAGCGCGCCAGCTCGTCAGTCTCACATATTGTGGTGCGCAGAGCGACGTTGCCTAATTTCATCCTCCAAGTAAGACTCAGAACCGATTCTGCATTGCTTCTCCGATGCGGCGACGGCGAGGTCCCTCCCAGCATCGGTGGCCAATGAGGTCTCCACCCCTCCTTGGCTCCGACCTCGAGCACCGAGCAGAACAATTGCTATGGCCCATCCAAAAGAGGGACATCCTGTTCTTGCATCGCCGACTGCTCCTTCTCAGCTCCTACTTCTCAATCCGTACTCCCATCCCATCCCATCCCTTCTGATCCCATTCAATCCCAAATCAAAACCGATCCCACAAAGGAGGACTTCGGCGCCGGACGCGCCGAAGTAAGCCCGCACAAGGAAGGCCACACTCCCACACCACTGCAATCGGCTGCTCCAGAGAAAGACCACGCGCACCATGTTCCGCTTCACTCACTTTGCTCCACTCCATTCTTGAAGCAGGACAACACATCTATTTTTGTTTGACAGGAGTAAAGCACAAAAACACCCGCTCCCTCACCACTTTCAAAACATCTCACAGAAGAGCTCCTAAGCCTTCTCAGACCTCCACAACGAGCGTTTCTCTCTCGCTCTACCATCCTTCATGAGTGGAACCCAAATACCACCTCAATAAGGCGTATACGAGGTCAAATCCACCTCCCAAAACCCGTGTTAATGTGCACGCAACGAAGCGGAGGTAAAAATGTTCCAATCCCACATGACAGACCACGAAGTGGAGTCCAACCTTGAACAAGCCGTACGCGAAGAGCGCCGAATCGCCAGAGACATCCTGCTCCTCATCCGAATGGTAGAGGACCGAAAAATCTTTGCCAAGCGCGGGTTCAGCTCCATGTTCGAGTACCTCACCAAGCACCACAAATACTCCGAAGGCGCCGCCAATCGCCGCACCCAAGCCGCACGCCTCCTGACCCAAGTCCCTCTAAGATCGAATCCCAATCCACCACTCGAGCCGAACAAACACTGCTGGCTCTCTTCCCCGCCGCCGCTCCGACTAAGCAGCGCAGCAACAAAAGCCGCGTGTCCGCATCCGTTCGTCGCGTTGTCATCCAGCGCGCCGGAGGGAAGTGCGAGTACCAAGATCCTGTCACCGGTCGCAGATGCGGGAGCTCGCACCAGCTCGAAGTGGATCACATCGTGCCCCGGACGCTCGGTGGCGCCATTGAAGGCTTCGGATGACAGGCAGAGCGCCCACTGGTCGGATCAGATCCCCCTCCTGTCTCAAAATGAGAGCTTCCCAGCCGGTCAGGAATCCAGACAAGCCCGCGTCCATGCCTCCAAATTCCAGTTGCACCGCGATCAGACCTAAAAAGATAATCTTTATGGGGTGGATATGCGACTTCAACAGATCTCAATAGCTATTATTTTTGCGACTGGTCTTGTCTTTGCCTTTCAGCACTGTAGTGGCAGCCGATCGTCGCCCACTTTTCGACGGGTGTTGAGTTCATCTCATAACAACCAGATCAGCTTAACGCTCCCCGCGGGTTATACCAATGGGGAAGTCCGTTCGGTCGCTTCATGTCCAAGCGGAAAAGAGTATGTCAGCTTCCGCGCTTATGGAACCGGTGGCGCAGAATCACGTGTTTATTGGATTAAGGGCAACGAAAGCGGGAGCACGACGCTTACTGGTGCCAACGATGAAATCCGCTTGGTGTGCGTGAAAGACAGCACAACGGGTGGCGACTTAAT
Source organism: Bdellovibrionales bacterium (assembly GCA_050249195.1). Classification (GTDB taxonomy): domain Bacteria; phylum Bdellovibrionota; class Bdellovibrionia; order Bdellovibrionales; family UBA1609; genus JALHOQ01. Next base: position 71,137 of record JBFWQY010000005.1, on the reverse strand, counting down.
ATATGCCCTCGATTTCACAAGTTCATCGATTAAAATGTCCACGGACGGCGGACGCCAATGGTCTCAAGTCAGTAGCGGGATGGCCGAGTCCGACGAGGTTTTCATGAATACGCGCGGCCTCGTCGCGGAACTTACAAGCATGAATGAGTTTCGGATAAGCACAGATTTTGGCGCGTCTTGGACCGTGGGCACAAGCCCTTTCCCTTCGAGTTCGTCACGAAGTCTTGCCATCAGTTCTAATGACCAGGGTGAGATCTTTGTTGCTTCGCGGGCCTGGGCCATCTCAGAATCCACTGGAGACGGTTTTGTAACTGTACGAAGGCGATCGATGGAAGGAACATGGTCCACGGTGGACACATTCACACCCGATGAGGGATTGAATCTGATACGCGTGGAATCGCTGGACATCGCCAAGAGTGGTCGCATTCTCCTTCTCGTGATGGGTTCCTCGACCACGGATACGACTGCGCAAACGGTGTTCTTTCTTCGCAAGAGCGATGACAACGGGCTGACATGGACGAGTCTCACAGGCGACTTGCTCAATTCGAGTACCGCCGGCTTTATCACAGGCAGTCGCCTTTCCCCGGACGGCGATATCTGGTATGTGGCCAACGATGGTTCGGGCTATCGCGCCTACCGCTCCACAGATGACGGTGCCACATGGATATCCAATAACATTAGCGCCCCTGACATTCTTTATGGGGCCGCATTCGAACTGTCATCGCTTGCGGCCAATAAAATCATATTTGCCTATGAAGGGCAGCAGCGGCTCCGAGTGTCGAGCCCAAATACCGAGGGTCCTCCGACGTCCCCTGCAATCCCCACAGTTTCCAGTGGACCACCTTATCTCGTCGTTAAACCGGTATTGGTCGGGCCGTAACGGGCTTTCCTCGCCATTTCATTTTCAACTCATTTTATGAACGTTTCTGACGACAACGCCACAACCGGGGCAATTTCTATTGCGTGGTCAAATTCATTGTTTGTAAAATGAATCACTCGTACCAACCGAAATCCCATTCTGGAGGATCCTGAAAGCGATGTCCTTGTGGCGGATCTTTCAACTTGATTTACGGGCGCTGGCTCTTACGCGTATTCTGTTTGGGATTTCCTTGCTTCTCGACATCGCCACTCGCCTGCCCGATTTCAACCTTTTCTACACCGACCAAGGTGTGCTACCGCGGAGCTGCTTTATATGTCGTGCATGGTCACTTCACAATCTCAGCGGTTCCCTATCCTGGACGACTTTTTTATTTGTTGTGCAGATCCTTGCGGCACTCGCGATGATCTTTGGCTTCCGCACCCGGGCGGCGACGGTTTTAAGTTGGCTTCTCCTTGTTTCTTTGAATCATCGCAACCGGTTTGTTCTTCAAAGCGGGGACTCGATGGCCATGGCCACCTTATTTTGGGCGATGTTCCTGCCGTGGGGATCGTACTATTCGCTCGATGCAAAGAAATTAAAGGATACGCCAAAAGTGATCTCAGGACTTCCGACCTTCGCGTTCCTTTTCCAAATGGCTATGGTATACGGCCTTACGGGCTTCCACAAAAGTGGACCTCAGTGGCATAGTGATTACTCCGCTCTCTATCATATCTTTATGGCTGAGCAATACAGCACACCGCTTTCGGCGGTGTTGTTGGATTATCCATTGCTTCTAAAGATCGTTACCGCCTGTGTGCTTTATTTTGAGATTTCCTTTCCCGTCTTACTTCTCTTTCCGTTCGCCTGGATACGAGCCTCCTTGATCTTCGGACTCTTAGGTCTACATCTGGGCATTCTGACCTTCATGAATGTGGGCATGTTCCCACTCTACTCCATGTCAATCGTGTTTAGCCTCTTGCCTAGCCGAGCCTTTCGCAATCCGGAAGAGCCTCGTCCGGAAATCTTAAAAATTCACCTTTGGCAAAAAAGCGCGATCGTAGCGGCTCTAACGGGAATAATCCTGTCCGTGTTTGTCGGATCGAGGATGGCAAACTTTAAAGCACCTGTAGACCGATTCATTCACGCCCTGGGCGTCAGGCAGCCATGGATCATGTTCGCGTTTGGGGAGAGTCATATTTGGTGGCATGTCATCAAAGCCGAAGCGCGTGACGGACAGACGCTCAACCTCTTTCCCGAACCGCATCCCTACTCGGAAGCTCAGCCCGAACGTGTGGATAAGCTATACAGGAGCCAAAGATGGCTCAAATTGATGGCGAACCTGAAGCGGCGCGTGCGCAAACCGGAACGCCATCGCCTTCTCATCTCTTTGTGCCGGCCGGAGTATCGCAGCGTGGAGCTACTATACCTGACGCAAGAAATCCTGCCTGAAAAAAAATACGGGGACGTTCGAATCCGTTCTCTTTCAAAGATCGAATGCTCACCTCCCTGAACATTCTTAAGCCGACGCCCATGAAAGGCACAATTAGATCAAAGCCGGTTCGTTAGCGGGAAAGCTCTGTTCCGCCTGAGGCAGCTTTTCAATATATAAGGTTTGAGTTGGGAACGCGAACTCAATCGCCTCGGCCTCGAATTTTCTTAAGATATCCAAAAGCAATCCCTGCTGAAAGTCCATGTATAGATTGTAATCTGGATCCTCCACCCAGAAGACCAACTCGAAATCCAGTGACGAACCTCCATACTTTGCGAAGTGACATCGATCGAAGTTGAGCTTCGGATATTTTCCGACAAACTCCTTTACCCATCCGGGAATTTGCTCCAGCTTTTCGGGCGGAGTGGAATAGGTCACGCCAAACTGTTGCACCACGCGCCTTTTCCACATGCGCTTGAAATTGCGCACACGGCTTTCCAAAAGATCCTTATTCGAGAAGATCAACTCCTCACCGGAAAGACTGCGAACACGGGTGGTCTTAAGACCGATCGTCTCCACTGTGCCCATTTCATTCCCAACAACAATAAAGTCCCCGACGACAAAAGGCTTGTCGAGCACAATGGACAGGGATGCGAGCAGGTCACCCAACACATTCTGGGCCGCTAACGCCACCGCGATACCACCCACGCCTAGGCCTGCGATCAGTGCGCCGATGTCCACACCGAGATTACTTAATCCTATGAGCACCAGGAGGATGACCAACCCGAACTGCAAGGTCGTGAACAGCAGGCCAAGAGCCGCCGCCGAAGCCGCGTCTTGTTCCAAGCGGAGTTTGATAAAACCGTCTTTCCAGCGGCGAATGGCGCAAATTCCCCACAACGAGAATTGGAAAACGGTCAGAACAACCACCGTTGCGCGGGCAAAGCGAACGGTGGATTCTCCCGGCTGGGCCATCCGCAGCAGCGGGTAAAGAAACCAGGTAAACACGACGATCATTTTTGTGCGACCCAGGCACTCGATGACAATGTCGTCCCACCGGCCCGAGGTGAACAAGGCAATTCTGCGGAGACGCGCCGTAAGCGTGCGCAGGGAAATCTTGACGATCGTGGTTAGAACCAATGCCAATACAAGCGCCACAATCCAGCCCCACGGTCCCCCAGCCTCGAGCAGCTCGTGGCCTTGTTCCCAAACTTCATTCACGGTCCGTCTCCAATCGGTCTCCCATCAAGGGATTCATCTCTCATTATCTAAATCGAATCCTCGCTCTACCTCGCCCCGCTCCATGCCCTGTATCGAATATGACATAAAATGACACGACTTGAAAACCCCGAGCATGCGCAAAATTTTTTCATGTCAGGGCAGAGAGGTTGATACAATCGACGCCTTCTCCGAAGGAGAAAACGTTTGAAGCCACGGACAGTCAAGGTGAGATGCGACCGCGTTGGAGGCAAGATCCCCATTAAGAGTTCAGTTCAGGTCCCTTCACATCAGATCTGTTCACATCAGATCTGAGCGGCATTCGCCGCTTACACGTCTCGCACTCAAGATCGCATCTTATAATCTAATCCTATAAAGAACAGACAGCGCTCAGGTTCTGGGAACAATACCACCTTCACGTCCGTTGAATTGAATCTGTGAGTGCTTCGCGTATCGGCCCACAAGTTCAGCCTGTGTTAATATGTGACCTTGCATGGCCTGCTCAATCTGAGATTTAGTCGGCGGAAGATCGAAGTTCAGATATGTATCCAGCGCGTAGAGCTTGAAAAAGTACCGGTGCTTGCCAACAGGCGGACAGGGCCCTCCCCAGGTGACATTCTTCCAGTCGTTCACTCCGGTGGCGGCTCCTTCAGGGAGTTGCACGTGGGCGTGGTTGAGATGATCCACATGGCCCGGAATATTGTACACCACCCAATGTACCCAAGTCCGTTCGGGAGCCCGTGGGTCCGGAGCGTCCGGATCATCTACGATCAGCACGTAGCTGCGGGTGCCGGCAGGGGCCCCGTTCCATTCTAAGGGAGGAGGAGTGTCGTCACCTTCACAAGTATATTGAGGCGGAATATCTCCCTGATCATCAAAGGCCGGCGATCGCAATTGAAGCTCTTTCTGACCCATAGCAGCACCTCCTGACGGTTGATCATAGGGTTGACCCACCTCAGACGCGTGCAAAATCAATGCAATGTTCTGGCTTCACCACATATGAGGACACACCAAATTTCACGACGGCCGTGGCAATCTTGGACCGGGGCGATGACTCCGGAGCGATGAAGATGTTACGCAAAACGCCCGCGGCGGCGCCCGCGCAGAACAAGAATGTAATAGAACACGCCCGTAAAAGCGCCACCAAGATGGGCCCCGTGCCCGATAGGTAATCCCCCACCTTCGGCCTGCATGACAAGCCCCCAGATATCGAGCCCGATAAATGCCAATGCACCGAAGAGCGCCGGAACCGGAATCAATCCAAACACCAAGATCTTTTCACGCGGAAAGATCATTGCGAAGACGAGCACCAGCCCCGAAACCGCTCCCGAAGCTCCCACTGCCGGCAAATCGGGTGCGCCCAAAAGATACGCGGAAACGAAGGCATGACAGAATGAACTGATCACACCGGCCACAAGATAAAACCGAAGGAACGACCCGCGCCCCAAGACAGCCTCTAGGAGCGATCCAAAGCTATTTAGAACAAACATGTTGAGCAGAATGTGAAAAAGAGCGTTATGGGAGAAAACTGACGTTAGAAGGACCCAATACCGGCCCTCACGTAGGGAGGTCCAGCTCACCGTGAAGTTATTCACCATAAACTCGACGCCCTCGGAACCCGCCATGGTCCACATAAGGAACACAATCACGTTGATTGAAATCAGGGCGGGCACAACGAGCGGCCGGGTGGCCCGGGGACTCCATACAGCCATCAGCGTACCCTAATGCTTGCGCCCAACCGAGGCAACTCGCGAATCACAGCACTCACCCTTGCGGAAGCGACGCCCGAATCTCCACAAGGGCCTTCTTTGATCCCTTCATATTGGGCCAGTCCATCTCATGACGCGCTAAATATCTGTCCAACAGCTTTCGCGCCTGATCGAACTGCTTGGCTCCCGTGAGGGCCCGGGCCAAAACTTCCACGACCCAGAATTCATTTCGACCATAGGCCGTCTTCAGCGCTTTGCGCCCTGTCCGAATCGCCTCATTATAACGTTTCTGCTCGAAGAGGACCTTCAGGCGTCGGCGTTCCACTTCGGGGTTTCCAGGATCGCGCTTCAAAAGGGAGAGTGTCAGGCGATCCGCTTCATCAAACATTTTTGCGGAATTCAGCACAATCAAATAACGAAGGAGAGCGCCGGTGGCCCGAGGCGGAATTTTAAGAGCCCCTACGACCTCCGCGGCTTTCCTCCAGGCCGCAACGGACTCGGCCTCGCTCACCTCTCCGGCGGTGGCCAGTTCCGCACGCCGAATCGCGACCAGAAAGGGCTCAAAACCAGTGAATTCCCCCACATCGTCAGTTTCCAATGCGGCTTTGAGTTTGGCCTTATCGGCCAACAGTGCGTCCGTGATTTCAACCCCTTCTTTCTTTAGTTTGGTCTTTTCGTCCGCATCCGCGGAGACACTCACCAGCCGCGCCCGCCAGTCCAAGGAACGTGTGCTCCCGGGCTCGGCTTGAATCGCCTCGCGCAAGACACGTGCGTAGTTGGTCTTGGCCTTCTCGTCCTTCTCATCGGATTGATGATCTCGGGCCGCGCCTTCCACCTTCGCCGTCAGCAGTGCGGGCGGGGTGGGTTTCAACGCGGCAAACACGGCCTCGGCTTCCTTAAAGCGACCCGACGCCAGCAGACGTTTACCGAGGCGCAAGCGAATGGCTGGATCACCGGTCTTCGCCTTTTCAGAAAGATCCTTGATCCCGACCGGATCCTCTTGAATCGCCGTGAAAAAGCCTTCGAGAATCGAGATCGGTTGATAATCGATAATGCGGTCGATTTCCTCCTGCTGGGCATTGATCACGAGCAAAGTCGGAATCAGTTTGATATTAAATTTGTCACCGACAACCGAGTTTTCAAACTTATCGACATCGACTTTGAGTTTGACCATGTTCTTTGTGAAACGCTTAAACACCTTTTGCCCGAAAATTTCTTTTTCCAGCCGCACGCAGCTCGGGCACCAGCGGGCCGAGAAGTCGATCAGGATCAATTGACCCTTTTCCTGTGCGCGGGCCAGGGCCTCGGGCAGATTATCTTCAATAAACCCGAGTCGATTCACACGGGTCCGGGTGCTTTTCCCAATACCGGATTTCGGCGCGGTTCGCGCCGGTGAGGCGACTGCAGCCGTGCTGTTTCCATTGAGAGTTATCACCTCGGATTCACAAAATGTGACCTCATCATCACAGACGAACACGGTGGCACGTGCATTCGACAGATTCTCTGGGAGAGATCCAAACTCGATGGTGCGCGCTGAAATTGAATTGGGCTTTACCGTGGTGCCATCCGCCTGAACCGCATGGGGTGCCTTTTCATTGAAATGAAAGCCGGGCTTTAAATTGGCACGGAACTTTCCTTTGCCAAATTCCGAAGTGAGAGCGTCTTTGGTGCGAGGCCCTCCCCAACAGACGGATAAAACGAGGGCCAGTATCATGAACGGCATGAGTCCTCCCGAGCCACAGGCTCTTGCGACCCATTATGATTTGTACATCTTAGAAATGAAACTTTATTAAAACTCCGGATGAAAAAAAATAAGAGAGATCTTCGTGGAGATTATTATAGAGAGCCACCAAGGCCGAGTCCAAAATCATGGTGTGCAGGCCAAGCTCCAGCCGCCGGCGCGCGAGAAACGCGCTTGTGCCCAGCTGTATGCCCCATCGAATCGCGGTCTGCTCATAGTAATTGTCAGCCGGGTACTGCTCCGGAGATTTAAGGAAGTAGCGGTCATTATCCAGCGAGCCCAGAATCACGACGCCGAGACGCAGCGGGGCCCAGGAAACCTGGGGATTCGGATTCACCCGCCACGGGAGATAACTGTAGCCTAAATTCAACTGATGATAGTGGGTCTCCCGGAGCTCATAGGCACCTACAGTCAATTCCACCGAGTGCTTGGGATGGAACGCATAGGCCGGGCCCACCGCCCAATCACCGAGAAAACCCGCATGATGAAACGACGCCGCCCACTGCGCGAGAGCGGAACTCGGCACAATCACGAATATGAGGATGAGCCCTAGCGCGGCTTTGTGGCAGCGGTCCACTGCGTCCTCCCCGGAATTCGCGTAATCGCCATCGAGTTCACATCCAGCTCAAAGAGGATCCACCTCTGACCTTCGACTCGCGGACATTGCACGAGATGCGTTCCCTTCTCGCTGGACATGTCCCAGCCGTGATTATGGCCATTGATGATGATTTCGACTTTCGGGCTCACGACAACCTGATTTAGGATCTCGGCGACTTTGCCGTGGTACCGCTCTTTGTCGGTCAGCGGAACGTGGGTGAAGACCACAACGCGTTTTGAGGTTTCATTCACGCGCGCCAAGAGCCACTCGGGATCGAACCCCCCAGGATCCTCCAGATTATTGGAATTGAAAAACACAAAACGAAAGTTCGCGCTCTCGAAGATGTAGTTGGCTGGACCAAAGATCCTTCGATAAAGAGTCTTTCCCGCTCCCAACAGATCATGGTTGCCCGGGATCATGAAAGAGGGATAACGCAGCTTTTTATAGTCCTTCAGGAACTGATCATACTCGAAATTGAGAGAGTTGTTCGTGATGTCCCCCAGCACGACAACAAAGTCCACGTTTTCGGTGCGGTTAATTTGCCGAATCACCTTGCCCAGATCCCGATAATTCTGATGGGGGTCGGCGAAGATTGCGATGCGGACCACACCATCTTCGTCAATCGAAAGGGCGTTGAGCTGAGTTTTTGCGATTGGATTGAGCTCGGACTCATCATGTAACAGGTCATCCGAGTAGGGTGAATCGCGAAAAGGAAAGCACCCCGCCAGCAGCAGGAGTAAAGGGAACAAGATTACGATACTGAAAACCGGCAGCCCGTGGTGCATAGGACCACACTCTTGCAGGATCCCTACCATCCCTTCTTGCGGTCCGGGCAAAAAGCGCAAACTATTGATATTACATTAGTTTACAGGCGAACAGCCGTCCCACACCTAGTACCCGTGACGGCAGAGAATCGGCTAAATGCCATGAATTCGCTATGGCTTCAATTGGATTGCTAGGGCGTTAGACGGATGACAACAAAAAGTGTCCGTTGCGGATCCACTCGTACACCCACTTCGTACATCCGCGTTGATGGTGCCTGTTGTTGCAAAGCCACAACACTTAATGTCGGCCCGGCTGGTGAAGAAATTTCCCGAATGCGCGCACGCATCGTTTGCGGCGATGGGGTTGTCAGCGGAAACCCATCGTCCAAGATTGCCTCGCCAGAAGACTGACGTGCGCCTCAGTGGCGATATATCCGTGGCACTTATATTGCTCCCTTGACCACCGTTATTCATATGGGAGGTCGGATGTCGCACCATCGACTCGCAACAGTAGTGATCATGTGTTCAAGTGTCAGCCTCGCGCTGGGATGCGCAAATATGAGTAAAGGTCAAAAAGGAGCGGCGGCGGGAGCTGCAGTCGGAGGCACGGTTGGAGGTCTCAGCAAGGGAACCACTGGAGCTGTGTTGGGTGCGGCCGGCGGCGCGATTGCCGGCGGATTGATGGGAGAATATCTCGAGCGCCGTCAGAAAGAGCTGCAGCAGGTGGTTCCAACGGAAAAGACTGAAGATGGCTTAAAAATTAAGATGCAGAGTGATGTCCTGTTCGGCTTTGATAATGCTGAGCTTCGGCCAGATGCGAAGAAAACGCTCGCGGAGCTGGCCGGAGTTTTGGAGAAATACCCCAAGGACAAGCTCCGCATCGCGGGCTACACCGATCATTTGGGTGCTGAGGCATATAATCAGAAGCTCTCTGAACAGCGCGCCGAAAATGTGAAGGTCTATTTAGCCGCGCAGGGCGTAGAGAGCCAGATGACAGCAGTCGGCAAGGGCGAAATTCTGGGCAAAGAGAAAGAGAAGGACCCAGCGGCGTTAAAAGAAGATCGCCGGGTCGAAATTTTTGTTGACGTGGCTCCCCCCGAGAACGCGCGCAAATAAACTAAACAGATGAAATATAAACTGATTAACAATGGAGGATGAAATGAAATCGACCGGCTTAGTGACTCTGATCACATCCCTGATGCTTGGCATAGGGTCTCCCCTTGCGCTTGCTCAGGAAGGTGGAGGCGGCCTGGCCAGCGATGGTTACGTGGGTCTGATGATCGGTATGGCCGATCCGACGAATATTGAAGGTCGCATGGCCTTTGGCGCCAGCGCGGGCATGCAGTTCTACAACAACATCACGGGTTCGGTGTTCTACCTGATGTCCAAAGCTGAGGAGGGAAGCGGGGTCGACGTGACTCTCACGCACTTCGGTCTTGGCGCGGATTACGACCTCTCTGAGATGGCCATGGCCGGGCTGCACGCGGGCTTGCGCGCCGGTATGGGGTCCATCGACATTGAGGACGGCGACTCGGAATCTTCTTTTATTTTTGGTCCCGCGATCGGATATGATTACCAGGTCGCCCCCTATCTCAGCCTTGGCGCTGAAGCCAGCGTCCTCTGGGATTCCGGCGGTGACGTGGAAAACACTCTGTATGCAATGGCCAACATCAAGTACTGGTTTTGATTCCATCCGATGAGTGCAGAGACTTTTGCCCTGGGATTGGGACACAAACGTGATGGCCAGCTGTTTGTCCCGGACAAAAGCGAAACCGTGCGCCCGCTACCTCTCCTTGTTGCCTTCCACGGCGCAGGCGGTAGCGGGTCGCAGATGATCTCGCTTCTTCATGATATTGCGGACACCGGGCGCTTTATGATTCTGGCGCCGGATTCGAGAGGACGGACCTGGGACGCCATTCGGGGAGACTTCGGTCCGGATATGGGCTTTCTCGATCGCGCTCTGGAGCGGATGTCCCAATCCTATCCCGTCGACCTGGATCAAATCGCGGTCGGAGGATTCTCGGATGGAGCCTCCTATGCTCTTTCCGTCGGGCTGAGTAACGGGGATGTCTTCTCACATATTCTTGCGTTTTCACCCGGATTCATTCCGACGATGGATGTAAACGGGAAACCCAAAATTTACATATCGCACGGACGTTCGGATTCCGTTTTGCCAATTGAGCGTTGCAGCCGGCGCATTGTGAGCCAGCTTCAAAGCCTGGGAATCGAAGTCCTTTATCGCGAGTTCGATGAGGGCCATACGATTCCACAGGAACTCGCCGAAGAAGCGGTCGGCTGGTTTTTGGGACCGGAAAACGAGCGCCGGGAACTCGTCGCATTGGCACCCGTCCATGCGCAGAGTAGCGGGATTGAACAAACATAAGTTCATCTTGAGCCATTTTGATTGTCTACGCACCGCTTCCGGCTTACATACGGGATGTGATTTTCATCACCAATGTCAGCAAATCTTTTGCGTCTGAGCGGGCCTTGGACCACGTGCATCTCACCGTTCCCGTGGGCGAGGTCCACGCCCTGATTGGTCTTAGCGGTTCGGGCAAGAGCACGCTTTTGCGGATCTTGATGGGGGTCATTCCCCCCGATTCGGGCGAAATCCGCGTCGGTAAATTGCGGCTCGGCGCGGTTGCCCACTCGCAATGGGTTCAAAACATTGGATATGTTCCCCAGGAAAGCGGTCTTTTTCCCCACCTCACCGCATCCGAGAACATTCGGCTGCGTGCCGAAACCCTCAGCTGGAACTCCGATCGTATGCGAGCGCGGATGGAAGCCCTTCTCGAGCTAACGGCCTTGGACCCGGCACTTCTGGAGCGCTATCCGCACGAACTCAGCGGGGGTCAAAAACAAAGAGTCGCGCTTATGAGAGCGGCCTTCCTCGACCCCCAAGTTATGGTTCTGGATGAGCCTATGGGAGCGCTCGATCCCATGATCCGCTCAGAGCTGCAGGCGGAACTGAAATCCGCTTTCGCCCGTTTGAACAAGACGGTTTTACTGGTGACGCATGACCTGGCCGAAGCCGCCTACCTGGCCAAATCCGTTTCCCTGATGAACGAAGGACGAATCGTACAGCAGGGTTCGCTTGCCGAACTCGTCCGCCAGCCCGCCGACGATTACGTGCGCCGCTTTATTACGGCTCAACGCTCACTCCATTTCGAGGTGGAAGAATGAGGCTTGGGATCACGTGGGTGACTCTGATTCTCTTGGTCGTCGCGCCGGCGGCGAACGCCGTGAGCATCGGATCAAAGGCCTTTACGGAGGGCTATCTTCTCGGTGAGATCGCCGCGCAAACTTTGGAAAGAGGAACGAACCTTACGGTCATGAGACATTTTGGATTAGGAGGAACAGGGATCTTGTTTGAAGCTCTTCGTACAGGCAACATCGATGTTTATCCCGAATATACGGGCACAATCTCCGAAGCCATCTTGAAAGATCCTTCCCTGAGATCCTGGGAAGACATTCGCGCGCGGATCCGTCAGATGGGCCTTGAGATGAGCCGGCCCTTGGGCTTCAGTAACACGTACGCCTTGGCGGTCACTCGCGCATTCGCACAAACCCATCGTTTGCGTACGATCAGCGATTTACGCCAGCTAAACGATAAGGTTCGTGCCGGGTTCAGTCATGAATTTCTGTCGCGCGCGGATGGATGGGCCGCCTTAGCCGCACGATACGATTTGCAATTCAAGCAGAGCTTGCAATCCATGGAACACAGTTTGGCCTTTGAAGCCATTACCAAGGGTGCCGTTGACCTTATCGACGTGTACTCGACGGATGCGAAGATTGTGAAACTCAACTTGCAAGTTCTTACCGATGATCTCGGATTCTTTCCGCAGTACCAGGCTGTCTTGCTCACACGACAAGAGTTTATCCGCACTCACCCCGAGGCCTGGAAGACCCTGCAGAGGTTGGAGGGCACTCTTAGCGAAACGGATATGATGCGCCTGAATGCCACTGTGGATCTGGACAAAAAAGGGATCGCGGCCGCCGCGGCTGATTTTTTGTCCAGCCCGGGTGAGCGCTCCTCCCTGGAACCAACGGGGTCAGACGCGGATCAGGTATCCACCCGGATCCTCAAGCGCACGCGCGAGCATTTACTCTTGGTGACGACCGCATTGGGATTTTCCGTATTGGTCGGAATTCCCCTCGGGATTTTGGCCGATCGCAATCGGTGGCTGGGGCAGGCGATCTTGCTTCTGAGCGGATCCATCCAAACCATTCCCTCGCTGGCCCTACTCTGCTTTCTGATTCCCATATTTGGAATCGGGATGCTGCCCGCTTTGGTCGCACTTTGCCTTTATGGTCTCCTTCCTGTCGTTGTAAATACCTTTGTCGGACTGAGATCAATCGATCCCACACTCAAAGAAATGGCCCACGTTCTGGGGTTCAGCGGCTGGCAGCGACTTCTTCGCATCGAGCTCCCGCTGGCCATCCGCAGTATTCTGGCCGGGGTGAAGACGTCGATGGTGATCAGCATTGGCACGGCGACTCTGGCCGCACTGATCGGCGCGGGAGGCTACGGCGCCCCGATCGTGATGGGCCTTGCTCTCAATGATATGAACACGATCCTCCTTGGGGCCATTCCCGCCTCACTGATGGCGATCTTCGCGCATCTTTTCTTTGATGCCGCCACGCGGTTTCTGGTTCCCAAGGCCCTGCGTTGATCAGCTTTTCTTGATGAGACTTGCGATCGCGTTATACTTTCTTTATGCGTTGGATTCGGTTCCTTTGTGTGGGATGCGCCATTCTGGCTTTCACTCTGCCTCACGTTCATCTTCATGCCCGTAGCTATGCGGTGCCTAAGACCGTTATTCCCTGGAAGGGTGAGGCACGTACCCATATCGAGCGCTACACGCAACTTCTGAAAGCCTGGACGGAGACCTCTTGTCCTCCCAAAGTTCGTCGCGAGTTCCAAGAGCTCTACAAACGCTACCGTGCGGCCGGCTTTTACATTCCTGTCGCTGATGGAGAGGTCCAGACCGAAACCGTTCGCGACCATTTGCCCCGGATCGAGAAAAAGTTGAAGTGGATACAATCGCTGCAGAAAAATCTGAGAAAAAAGGACCTTCCACGCTTCACGCGCATCAGCTCACCCTTACGTCAGCGTGTGAACGAGCTCCTGGACTACAAGAAAGACTATCAGCTCGCGACAAGTAAAAAGAAGAAGTCGAAGATCGCTCGCAGATCCGCGAAGGCATTGAAATCCCTGCATAAAGAATTCATGGACTTTACAGATGAAATTCCGTTCCTGTTGAGCTTTGAATTCCCTGTGGATCATCTGGCCAATCGGATGGCGTACGAACGCTTGAAGGCCGAAGGGAATGAGAAGGCGGCTGCCGAGGTGTTCTTTCGCCGGCAAATATATGAGGATGGCGCCCTGGATCCTGATCATTCCCGCTCGGATCTGTATTTACGAACGACTCTGGACACGATCGCGCAGAATCTCAACCAGAAGGTCGAATTCCTGGCGGAGGAACCCCGTTTTGATCTGGAATGGGCACTCGGATTGATCGAAGAAAATCTTGGACGCGGCAAACGCGTGCAGTTGAATCGGTTGGCCGAATGGGAAGCGCGAACGCGCAATGAACTCGGGTTCTATCGCGAACTCATATCTGAAGATGGGCGCGGCAAGTCCGAAAAACTACTGGCAACAAAAGCCAAAGCCACCGCCGAACTACGTGATTTTGTTTATCGGAAACACACGAAGACCTATGAGTTTTTCAGCCAGCAACCGGAGCTGCATCAAGCGCTCTTTGTCTTCGATCAGATCCTTTTGAACGAAATCGGACTGGCGGAGTCGAGTAACTATCGCGATCGAAGAGACGTGTCTCAAATTATTATCAACCGGAGGTACAACACGCTGTACTCGAAGCTCGCGAAAGAGGAGAGCTTGTACACCTACCTGCGCGCACATACACGACTTACGGATGGCGACATCAACCTCGCGAAATGGTTAAATGTGATGTTCAAGGAAGAACAGTTCTCGTTCACGCTCTACTTCATTCCGGCGGTTGAACGGGTATTCTGCCCCGATTTTTATAAGACAGCTCGTGTGAGCCGGGAACGGAATTTGACCCTCGCCCTCGACTTGCTTCGGAAACCTCGTACGGATTTCCGCGCTTTACGTTACTTCTCCCGGTTTTCCATGGTGGGGAAAGTCGATATGGGTCAGATGTGGGACGGTTACGTCCCTCTTCCACCCGAGCCTGGGCGGTCGGTGCGTCTGACCGCCCGCCTGCGCGAAGCACTCGAAAACCGTCTTTACCGGTACCTCTACAACTTCGTGGGCTCCGATGGAGATACCTATCATGTTCTTGAGATCGGCAAACGAAGCTACGTAGTGAAAGGACTGACCTCCCAACCCAAATTATTCCAGTACCGGAACCCCCACCACTTCACCTATTTCCAGCCCAAGTGACGCGGCTTAAGCCAGTTTCGAATGTCTACCTTTTCCCAGTTCGAGAAGATCTCGCGCCAACCCGGGTTCTCACTTGTAAGAGCGACTTCACGAGCACCGTTACGAGCCAGTACTTCTTTCGCCCGTGAGGCTTGATCGGGTTCCGGGGTATGAACGGTGACCAGGATACCGTGCTCATTTCGTCCCGCCAGGTACTTGCGCGAGATCGTCTTTGAGAGCCGCAATCCGACCAGAGCACCGGTGACGGCTCCTAGCAGAAGGGTAAAAGCAAACCCTGATAAGGTGAGAACCATCGGGAATCCCCCAGGAGCGAACAATCCGGGCACGAGGAAAACCAGGACTCCCACGGCGGCACCTGCCATGACTCCTACAGCTGCACCCAGTTCAGCCGATACCGCCACTTTATGTGGCTCCGACGCGCCGAAATCCGTGCCTTGCACATCAAAATCGGGGAGGAGGACCCCTAGTTCGCGGCGGGGGATGCCATTGGCTTCAAGCTCTTGCAGCGCCCGCACCACTTCCCGACGTCTAGAAAACTTTCCAAACGCGGAAATGTCAGTCTCATGCTCATGATGACTATATTCGTTATCGTGTTCATTCCTATCATTCATAGCAGTACTCCCAACACTCCTTATTTATGATTACGGCCCTTGTTAAGGGCCCCCATTTCCGGCCTTAACGGCCGATCTTAAGGATGACCCTGCAGAACCTGCGCCAGTGCCACCCACCTACGGCTGGAATCCAACGCATTCGGGCCGAAGCCGAGTCAGACTCAAACTCTGCGAATCAGAGTGAGACAAGGTGCCCTTCGTTTGGTCATCAGACCAAATTCTTGTCAGCGTAGACGCAAGAAAAGGCCTCTGGAGGCGTCTAAACTCGGCACGCCGACTGCTGTACATGTGTGACAAATACCAGGGGGAATTTCCATGTTGAACTTTCTAAACTGCCCACGTTGTCATCAGGCCATATCGGACGAGCGCCAGCAGTCCAATCCCGTGATTTGTGATAGCTGTGGCTATATTTTAACCTTAAAGCAGAGCGATGTTGACCAGAGCGTGCGTAGCCGCTTCCGTCTTGCCGCGGTGGCCATCGCCACGCTTGTGAGCCTCAGCTTCTTGCAGGTTGCAAACTGGGGAGATCATGCCCTCGGCGTTCTGCGGATTCAGGCACGACACCTCGTGGGACTTGCATCGGCTCCGGAATTGGAAAGAATGGCTCGAATCTGCTTTTCTCTCAAAAAGTACAGCTGCAGTGAAAAGATGTATGCGGAACTCGCCCGCCATGACCGCAAACACCTTATTCAGCTTGGCCACCTGCAACTCCGTCTGCATGATTTCCACAAAGCCGCACAGTCGTACGGACGCTTCTTTGCCGAAGGAGGAGAGGACCTGGAGGCAAGATACCATTATGCCCGGGCTTTAGGTGAGATCGGACGTATCGATGATGCCAGCGCCCTTTTCGAGTCCGTTCTCGCAGCTAAACCCGACGTCCTGCAGATCACGGTCTTGAGGCATTACTTACACGCTCTGATCACCTCAGGCCGACACGAGCAAGCCGGCTCCGTGATTGAGAAGTTCAAGACCAAGGATGAATCGGTCGTGTATTACTTCAATGCGGAGCTCAAGAAAATCGAAGAACGGCGTCGTCCCGCTCAGACCTCCTAGGTAACTCCAGTCACACGACACTTCCCGCCGGGATTCGCGAGAGGCCCCCTCCCCGGCCTGGGACATCCCTTCCCTGCGGCGCCTATACCGTCTCTAAACGATTCCATCCTTTCGGACCGTTTCCGTTCTAGGGCGTTTCCCCTGTCGCCTCACACTTGTCTCACCCCCCCGCCCTGGATGATACATGTCTAGTTGGCCTACAGTGTTCTCGAACTTTGCAGCCAAGGCACCTCGATTCAAGTACTTATGCGGTCTCTCCGCCCCCATGAAACTTGCAAGTTCATCAAAACATGAAAAATCCTCGCCTCATAATCGGCTTCTGGGCAGCAATTTTGCTTCTATCAGAAGTCTCATATGCAAACATGAAAGCCATTCACCAGGCCTCTGATTCTAAAAAGGTCGGAGTGATTCAGCGCGAGGCACGCGTCGCCCATGCGCAGGAACTTCTTGGCAAGCACTACAAACGCAGTGTTGTCCGTTCAGGTGAACGAGTGAAAAAGATCAATTCCAAGATTTATCAATGGACGTTCAAGAATCTTCCCAAAAAACACCGTAAGAAATATAAAAAAATAGCGCAAACCATCATCGACGAAAGCCTTAAATACCAATTCGACCCGGTATTCCTTCTCTCCGTCATTCAAGGAGAGAGTGGCTTTGATCCCAACCGGCTTGGCAAATTGGACGAGATTGGGTTGATGCAAGTCCGTCCCTCAACAGGAAAGTGGATCGCGGGCCTCTATGGAATGCGCTGGTCAGGCAATTCCAGTCTTCATGATCCCATAATCAATATTCGCCTGGGCGCGGCCTATCTCGACTATCTGCGTTCGAAGTTTGACTCCCACGCTCGCCTCTACCTTGCAGCATATAATATGGGGCAAGGGAATGTGGGAGAAGCCCTGGAGAAAAACGTCTGGCCGAAAGACTACCCCATCCATGTTATGAAATTTTATGTGGAATTTTATTCGGCGCTCGATGCAAAAAGCAGTGGATCTTCAACCTAGTGGAAGGTTGAACTCCGCGCGCCTATCACCGTCCAGATTCACCTCTTCCATGCGGCCGTTTCCGTCCTAAATGCAGACCTGAACCAAACCTAATAGAAATGGATGCCTTCAAATGCCACGCCGACGTGTTGCATGTGGCTTGCAATAGAAACACGTGGGCATAAGCCAGAGAAACCAACCTAAGGAGGAGGTCCCGTATGCCGAATACCACGAGCACCCGCGGAACATCGAACCGGGGATTTGCGTCGATGGATCCCGAAAAGCAACGCAGTATCGCGAGTAAGGGCGGGAAAGCCGCACACGAAAAGGGTACGGCGCATGAATTCACGTCTGACGAGGCTCGCGAGGCTGGACGTAAAGGTGGAAGGTCAAGCGGCAGGTCTCACTGATCTGGAGCTTTGAAATGGCGCGGTTAGTGTTTCAGGCCGCGCCTTGGTTCTTCCCCATGATTTTGTTCACTTTGCGCGCGAGGATTTCCGGAACGATGGGTTTGACCAAGTAATCGGTGGCTCCCGCTTTGAGAGCCGCAATCACGCTTGCTTGATCCGCCTCCGCCGTAATCATAATGAATGGCAGCTCACGGTAGGCACTCTCAGATCGACAGTATTCTAAAACGTCCATACCAGTGACTTCGGGCATGTTCCAGTCGCATAGGATGACGTCAAAGGGCTGGCCGGTGGAGTGGGCGTCCGTGAGCTTGGCAATCGCCTGCCGCCCATCACGCGCCTCATCGATCGCGCTAAAGCCCTGTTCCACCAGGATGTTCCTCAGCATAACCCTGACAATTTCAAAATCATCGACTAATAAGAAACGAGCTTGCTTCGCAGACACGGACCGCCTCCCGATCTATGAATTAGCGCACGTGATGGGACTGTATCGGCAAAAACGCAAAAAAATGTGAGAGCTTGTTTAGAGTGTTTCCTCATTTCGATATCCTGCTGATTTTGGAAGTGGTCATGCGACACGCGCAAATGACTTCACCAAAAGAGCGTGTATTTCGTCGAGATTGCCCACAAAGTCGACCGCATCCCCCTCAATCGCTTCTCTCGGCATGCCATAAACCACGCAATCTTCCTCACTTTGAGCCACACAGAAAACACCTTCTTTGCGGAGGAAGCGAATGCCCGTTGCCCCATCTCGACCCATGCCCGTTAACAGGATTGCCATGATGGGACGACGGATTCCCAGCACGGAATTAAACAAATAATCCACGCTCGGACGATGTCCGTTAAACGCGGGTGAATTTGAGACACGGAGGCGATACCGACCGTCGACTCGTTCCACACCCACGTGATAATCACCGAAGGACATATAAATATGTCCCGGCTCCAGGAGAGTGCAATCACTATCAGAACCCAGCTTCAAGCCACTGACCTCAGCCAACCTTTCCCCCAGCGAGCGAGCGAACTTTGGTGAAATATGCTGCGTGATCACAAGAGGAGGACTTTCAAGGGGCAAGGATTGCAAGATCTTGACCAGTGCTTGCGGTCCGCCGGTACTTGCTCCGATAAGAACCACATTGGGACGGCGCTTGGGAAGATTCGTGTTCTTAAGATTCAATTTCTTGTAGACGCAGTGTCCTTCCTGGGCAAGTCCAAATTGCGGGGCGGGAATGGCCTCGCTATGGCCCAAGAGTAAGCGTCCCCCCGGGCGGAGCCTGGCAATCAGATTTGAAACGACTTTGTTCAGAGTCTCTGAGCTGAAATAGATCAGAACATTTCGACACACAATCACGTGAAAGCCCTCTGAATCCGCGAGGTCAGCGGAACGCAGATCATGCACGTCAAACTTGCAGCGAGTGCGGATTTCACGACTGAGGGTGAAGTACCCGTCTGTTTTTCCCGTTCCTTCGAGAAGATGGTGCCGATAGTGATTCAAATGAAAGCCAATTTGATCCCTGGAGTAAACCGCGCGTTCGGCAGCGGCCACGGATACAGGATCAATATCCGTGCCGAGAACTTCATACTCAAACTGCGGGTGAACGGCGCGAAACTCTTCAAGCACGAGAGCAAAGGAATAAACCTCTTCACCTGTAGAGCTGGCGGCACACCAAACCCGAAATGTCTCCTGCTTTTTCAGCGCTGTCAGGAGAAGCTCGTGGAATCTTACAAAGTGAGGATTCTCCCGAAACCAAGAGGTGGTGTGAATGGTCAGCGCAGAAATCAGATAAGCCTCTTCGGAGGGATGACTTTCGACGTACCGGAGGTATTCCACGAAACTGCCACAACTTGTATCCTGCATTCGGCGGATCACATTATTCACCAGCGCATCGTGACGCAACTCCCCCGTAGCCGACGCACCCGTCAGCTCTCCGGCAAGTCGGATGAGAATCTGCTTGTCAGCGTTGGTGAAGGTCATTTGGATTTGCGGAAGCTGGGATCATCCGCACTGATATCCTTAGTCCGGCCCGATTTCCGCGCCAGGCGATTCACAAGACTGAGAACGTGGGGGCCTCCCGGAGGACTCGGATTCGCACTCCGTCCCACTTCCGAAGCCAAACGCTCCAGATCCGCTTCGGATGAGGGATGTGAAAGACCGTCTTCACGCACATAGCGGCGAATTCCCGCGGTGACCTCACGAATCTTTAGGCTTAAATGGCGCATCCGTTCGGCGATCCCGAGAATTTGGTCCGCGGCCTTCTTACTATCCAAAGCAGTTGCGCCCATTTGATCCATGGCTCGGGCCGCCTGCTCAACGCCGCTCTCCTGCTCAAGGGTGGCTTCGCCCACCTGATTCATCTTCTCCGAAATGATCATGATCCGGCCGGCGATTTCTCCGAAGCGCTTCAGGGCCTCCCCACTGACCGTCTTTCCATCGCGAACGCGCTCCTCAACGGCCTCGACAATGTGGGTGACGCGTCTCTGGCTGTCGCTTAGCAGCTGGTCAATATCCTTGGATGCGCTTCCGCTGAGTTGAGCGAGCTTGCCCACCTCTTCCGCCACGACCGCGAAACCTCGTCCATATTGTCCGGCCCGCGCCGCCTCAATACTGGCATTAAATGAAAGTAGCTGAGTTTTAAATACGATATCATTAATAACCTGCGTCTTTTCACGTATAGAACGAATAATCTCCTCAAAGCTTTGCAGCTGGGAATTCGCCTGCTCGATTGCGATCATCGCCGTTTCCATCCGCGCCATAATCTGGCTGCCATCCTCAGTTTTTTCATTCACATTCGAGGTGAGGTTTTGAACCTCCCGAACATGCTCCGACGTCTGGGCCAACATGCTCCGGATCTGAGTGATGGAGGCGACCGCTTCCTGAACGGCCGCCGACTGTTCACGCGAGGCACCCGATAGGTGTTGAGAGGACTCGCGCAGGTCCTCAGAGGTCATGCTATTTTGTTCAGAAAACCGATCTAACGTATGTACGATTTCGCTCAGCTCGGCGCTCAATCGACGCGTGGCAAGCCACATCCATCCCGTCGGAAGAACGAGGACACCCGCAACGACGGGCAAGATCAGCCACACGAGAGAAACGGGGAGAGAATCGCGAGCTTCAAAAATCACATAGAATATGGCGCCGGTCAAAAGACCCACTGATAATACGACAAAGATCAGCGTGCGAAGAATCCTGGCCTGAATGGTGTGCCCGAAGCTAAACATGCATAGGACCTCTTATTAATCCGTTTCGGATTCGCAATACGCGAGCTTAACCTGGACTGCGCTAAACCGCGGGCCGGGCCGGCTGCGCAAAGGCTCCGAAGTCCACCTCCATGTAAAACGATCCCATGGGAGTGACCAAGGGGAGGACTGAAATGTCTTGGGCCGAAGTCGAGCGGCGAATCTGGCCAAATTGCTCCCGGCGCACCAGTCGCGGCAGCGCCGAGGGCATTTGAAAGGACTCATGGTCATTGAGGTGGGCCTTGGCCCGACCATAGATCATATTGAGCAGCTCCATGGCTAGACTCTCGATCATCGCTTGATCCACTTGCGTCAAGCCACCGAGCATGGCACCCGCCAACTTTTTAAGGACCTCTGTCGAGGCGCAAAATCGAATCTGCACCGAGGTGAAATCCGTGCGCACATCAATCATTGAGATCAGATCAAAATCTCGCAAGGGCAACTGGTCCGGCTTCAGGCGGTAATTCTCGTCACATGACACCGTGGAATGCAATGCCAGCTCGACGGCGGAGTAAGCAGCCCGTATCAGTCCGCGCACAAGGAGCCGATGAATTTCGCCTGGGCGCAATTGTTTCTTGGTATGAATCTCTTGCAGCGATTTGACTCGGTTAAAGGTGGATTCCAGTTTGAGCCGGGCCACTTGGGTGAAGAGCTCATCAGTCATATGAACGCTGATCAGACGAGCCGGGCCGATCCGACCCACGAAATCGCGTACTTGGCGAAAGAACATGTCCGGGGCCTGGCGCACGCCTTTCAGATCAAATACATGCATCTCAACGGCAAGCGATTGCCACTCGCGGAGCTTAGAAGCGAGCAAATCGGCATCCGCCAGCGCCGTCTCATCGGCGAAATTGACGTAGTTGATGGTTTCAAGAACGCGCCCGCTGATTCTTTGCGAGTTGGCCATGATGTTGTCTCCACGGATTTAGTTTAACTATTTGTAAAGACAAAGTAAACACCGGCCAAAGGTCGCATCCATTCCAAACCCAGCCCTTGGCTGGCTTTTGAGCGGATTTCCAACATTGCAAATGCACGACCATGCACAGACTTGGTAAGATCAGGGCGTGAATCCAAGGATCAATCGCGAGCTGCTACAGATTTTCTTTGCCGATGCCCGAGACTGCCTCGATCTCTGGGAAAAGCACTGCCTTAAGCTTAGACCCGACGACAAAACGAATGTCGTTGAGCCACTTCTCCATTGCGCTCACAACCTCAAAGGCGGAGCCGGTCTCATCGGTCTGCAGACTCTGCAACAGAAACTGCATCGATTCGAGGACTTTTTGGTGGAGATTCGCGATCAAAGCCTAGTTCCAGGGAAGGAGCTTGTGACCGCACTCCTTCAAATGGAGCGGGTCTTGCGCTCCTGGATCGAAGGGCTCAAAGGCAATTTGTCGCACACCGAGGACACTTCCAGTCTCGAAGCCGCATTCGTGCTCCTCCTGGCGGGAACCGCCCCACGTTTTGAGTCCGTGTCCGCCCAAGCTGAATCTGTCCCTCGACTTCCCGAAGAGGACAGAAGTCCTGACGAGACCTTGCGCGTTTCGGTGTTCCAGCTCGACAAGGTGATTCAGCTCGTCGGCGAGCTATCCCTTCATCATGCCGTTCTGGAGCGGTCAAGTCGGGAAGGCCGCCTCGCTTCCAATTCCACGCGCGACGTGATCGAAATCATGTCGAACCTCACTCAAGATCTACAGGACGCGGCTTTAGGTCTGCGGATGGTTCCGGTGGAAGGATTGTTTCAACGCGTGGAGAGAGTGATCCGTGAGACTGCAGATCAACTCGGCAAGCGCGTAACCGTCAGCCGCCAAGGGGATGAGGTTTCTCTCGATAAATTTGTTCTTGAACATATGTTGGATCCGCTAATTCATTTGGCCCGCAATGCCGTCGACCATGGTATCGAAAAACCCGCAGAACGTCGCCGCGCCGGCAAAGCAGAGGACGGTCAGGTCCGTTTAAGCGCGGAGACGACATCCGATGGGGTGACTCTCGTCTTCGAAGACGATGGGAGTGGAATTGATCCAGATCATGTCTGGCGCAAGGCCGTGGAGCTGGGACTCGTGAAGCCGGATACGGAATGGCCGATCGCAAAAACGCTCCAACTCATATTTACTCCCGGGCTCTCGACGGCGGATCAAGTGAGTGAAATTAGCGGACGCGGGATGGGAATGCACGTTGTAAGCGATGTGGTGAGCCGCCTGCGGGGCCGAGTCGAGGTGCACAGTGAAAGGGGCCAACGCACCCGGTTCACCATGACGCTCCCGACGAATCTTTCTATTCTCAACGCTCTCATTGTACGTGTGAACGGCCAGCAATACGCCATCCCCAATCAGGATTTAGCGGAAGTGATCGACCTTGGGGAAATGAAAACCCATAATTTGGACGCGGGCGCGGAACATGCCGTCGACCTCCGCGGTCGCATTGTCCCTCTCTCCCATCTGGCTGCATTTCTCGACAATCGCCTGGAGCAACGGCGCACGGAAGCTCAAGGACCCCGGCCGGGCATTGTGGTGCAGTTTCGAGATCAGCTTCTTGCGCTGGCAGTTGATCAGGTTTTAGGCCAGCAGGAAATCTTCATCCGCCCTATGATCCCATCGCTGGCTCCTGTGCCTTTTTTCGGCGGCTCGACGATCCTTGCGGACGGTGAGCCCGGCATAATCTTGAATCTCGGCGAGATGGCCCGCCGCTACTTTGAGGCTCACTGAGCGCAAGGAGACCCATGATTGAAGACCTCAATGAAGACCACTCCACGGATAAATATCTTATATATCAGCTTGCGGCGGATCTCTTCGCGACCCCACTGCTCGAAATTCGAGGCGTAATCGAGTACCAGGCGGCCAAGCCAATCCCTCATACGGCTGCCTTTTATGAGGGCGTCATCAATCTGAGGGGAGAGATCGTGGGCGTGATCGATTTGCGCGTGCGTTTAAATATCGGCGGAGCGGGTACGCCCAACTGCCAACTCGTATTTGACACGGACGTCGGTCCTCTCGCGGCCACAGTCGATCGCGTTCTTTCGGTTTCCGCATTAACCGAGGCCGACATTGACCGGCGAACGGCCGTGACCGGCTCAAATCGAGATCGTCCTTATTTTTTAGGTGTGGGCCGACACGGGGAGCGATTGGTCACTCTCATCTCCTTGCACAAACTAGTCGAGATGAGTCAATTAACTTCGGCAAGTTGAGAGGTCTCGGCGTCCAAGGTTTTACACGCATTTTGCTCGCATGCAATCTCCGGAGGCATCAGGTACTCGCACGTCGAAACGGCTTCACTATCGCGATTCAGCTCGCGCTCGGCCTGTACAAGTTCATCGGCAAGGGAGAGAATCTGTTCACGCACCTCACTGCGCACCGAGATCACCAGGTAGCTCGAGGGTCCGCCGCAGCCCCGATGCCCGACCGGAACGATTTCGCAGTCCGAAACGTTACGGCAGCTGAGGTCCCGCCCGGCCAGTTCAAGCAAATTTTTATGACGAGCGTCCAAATCCTCACGCGCGGCCTTGCTCGTGTCCTCGGCACGACTCTTCAACTCACCGGTTCTTCCACAGTTTTGAAAGACCAGGAGCAGGATAACAGTCGGGAGAGCCAATATCCCAATTTGAAACACTCTCTTGTCCACCATTTCGCACCTACCCCTCCATCAAATGCCAGATGCAAACGCCGCACCGACATCTCGACCGGTTCGATCGATCTGAGCCTTAAGTCTATAGACAGTGTTTATATTTATGACAACTCACGATGGGATGTTTAGGTGATTCCTTCATACTCGGTCCCAGATCATTGCGAAGGAACCACGATTTCATTCTCAGGATGGTCTCGCAGAGCCCAGAGCATTTCCGGTAATCCGAATAGAACTCGCGCTGACACTGGTGTGCGGGAAACGCTCGGTGGAGCGCCGGTTCCAAGCTGTCTAAGACCGCCAAAACCCAGCATCTGGCGGCACCCCGCCGCGAAGCCGACCACTCCACGGCACGCCACGCGCCGCCACACAGCGGTGACGTTTCGAAATTTAGGATGTTCATGGCGCAAGAACAAATTTTATTGACTTCTCTCTTAATTGACTTCTTTCTTAAATGTCGAGATGGAGTTGCAGGTGTGAGAGAGCGCAATCTCGTCTATCCGTTCATTCCAGGGGGAAATTCTATGAGACTTCGCGAACTGTTTTGGCCTCGACGTGTTGCCGCTGCCTCTGTCATCATCATGGTCATATCAGGGGCCCTGACGCCTCTCGGTGCGGACGCCCAGCTTACGGGGGAACCCTTTGACCGTGAAGTTCATGAAGTCTTTTTAGGCACGCAACAGGTGGAGAAATCACCGCTCAAGGATCTGGAAGGGCGACCTGTCGGCGTGCCGGAAGACCAACTGGTGCCGCAACCACAAGAGATCCGTGAATGGTCGTACGTATACCTGTTCCGGGGCACTCGCCAGATTAAGGATTTTATTACGATTGATATCCGCAAGAAGAAGGACAGCGGCGAGATTCTGAAGAAAATATGCAATCACTTTGTCAATCCCACTCGTATGGCACCTTTGAAGTACGCCTACACGGTCATTGACGAAGGCAAGAATTATGACAGCTCCTGCAGTGACACGACCACGCCCCTGGGCCCGCGACGCGTGATCGTGCAGTGGCGTAAAATAGGCCGTCACAGCGTCGTCGATCGCTTGGTGTTCTCGAACTTTATCGCGGGCGCTTCCAGCTATATGGTCGGATACGGTGACTGGAGCCGCTCGCGGAGGGGCGATATCGTAACGTCCGATATTCTTTTTCCACAAGCTGACGACAGCTCCGATATCAAAGAGCGACGCCAGTCGCGAATGAAACGTGTCAAGGAAGGCCTGAAATAACTCTTCCGCAAGAGTCTTAAAGGCTAAATACAGACCGCGCTTTGGAATACCAGCCCTTAAAGCTTTCAGAAACGGCGCGGCCGTATCGCGCCGGCTGGCTGAGGCACACGGGTGTTAAACGTTTGTCCTTGGCGATCCGTTTGCCGCCTTTTTTTATGATTTCTCCGTTGATCATCACGATTGAATTTGAACATGTGCCATCGAATCCTTTTGCGGCATATGTAAGGACGTCGCGACGGAGGCTTTCTTTCATCGAGGTGTATATCTCCCGGGGAATCACCCGAGTGCGAAGCACCTGATCACCGACAAAATAGGATGCGGAGTAAGCGATTTTACCTTTGGACCCGTTTTTGATAAAGATCACACCCTCGGGCACCTTGCCTGGAAGAACCACCTTCTCATAACTCAGAGGTGCCCAGGAACCTGAGGCGGGCGCTCGCCCTGTTTTTGATGCTCTCAGACCCTTTGCATGTACCGTAACGGAAACGCAAAGCAAGATTCCGAAACCAACCATCTTTCTCAATGTGAACTCCTTGGCTCGCCCTCATGCGGCCTCGTTCCGTCACCCACGCCCGTTGAATGGATGCATGGAGGCGGCGCCTCTTCCAAACATCCCAAGGCCCTTCTAACATCTGGTCCGCCAGAAGGATTCGTTCGATCCGTTCTTTATCAGGAGGGTGCTCTCCCACTTCCATATTTGTATCGAGACTCTGTTGAATGGTTTCGGCCAGAGAGGACTGAGCGGATGGAGTGATAATCTTGGCGCGCTGGGCACAAACGGCATGCGCGAAGGGGGAAACCGGCGCTAGTCGTTCCGCTTTTGTCTTTAGTTCTTTGCCTCTAAGCAAGGCCCCGAGAGCCTTTGAAGCCAGCCAATCGGAAATCGCTTCGCCCATCTGCGAATTGGAATAGACGCCGAAGCATTGGGGATAGCGGGTGAAAGCGCGAACAATCCGCTCTCTGTCAGCTCCCCGATTGTACTCTTTTCCTGCGATAGCCGCGCGTTTGGCCACAATTGTATCCGCCGCTGCAGCAGACCCAGCACTGCTGGAGAGTTCGTGAACATCAGTTTCAACTTAACACTTAAGGTGGACGAGGGAATTCGATCCAAAATCGTGGCGACTTCCAGCTGCCGCTCGATCATGGACTCGGCCACCTGTTTTGCAACAGCCTCTGCCTGACTGCCAGCCGCTGCAGCCGCTTCTGCGAGCGCTGGAGTGTTGAGAAGATAAGTCTCTTTATCTGGAAGTTCTATTTTATAACTGCCGGTCGGTGAGAATATGGAACAATTCTCCGTCAGGACTTCAAAATCACACGAGCCCTTGTTTTTATCAGTAGCCCCGTTCGCACCTGGCTCTTCTCCGGCTGCAGCAGAGGCGAATGCAAGAGAAACGCCGAGCAGTTTGACCCAAATTCTCATTGAACGCCTCAAGTCCATTTGATTTACGTTCTACCTTGATTAATTCCGGAACCGTTTTCCGCCGTCAAGCAGCAGCAGAGACACAGATAGAGATGGCTACCGAACCGGACTCAGTCTCAGGTCTTGGTGTTGGTGTTGGTCACAAACCGCAAACCTAATCTCTACGGTTCCAAAGCCTGGATCCGCTGCGAGATGACCGAGCAGATCTGTTTGTTGCCGGCCAGGATCGTATTGTCGCCCAGACGGTAATCCCGTCCAGAATAGGTCCAGCACACGCCGCCCGCCTCCCGCACCAGCACCGCGCCGGCAGCGGCGTCCCAGGGTTTGAGATTCGGTTCCCAGAAAGCGTCGAAAACGCCCTCCGCGACCATACAAAGGTCATATGCGGCGGCGCCCGCCCTACGGACCCCGCGCGCCTCGTAGACCAGACTTGAGAAGATCTTAAGCTGAGTTTTCAGTGCTTCCGGGTTGTCAGGAATAAAACCCGTCGCCAAAAGAGCGTCCTTGAGTGTGTTCTGCTGGCGCACGCGCAGTGGCTCTCCATTCGCAAACGCGCCCTGTCCCTTGGCTGCACAATATGTTTTGTTTAGAATAGGGACATCGACCACGCCGACCACAAGTTCGCCCTCCCACTGTAAGCCAATACTGATGCAGAAGATGGGAAACCCGTGCACGTAGTTGGTCGTTCCATCCAGTGGATCCACCACCCAAGATGTGGCCTGCGCGTGCTCGTCACGGCTCGCGTACGCCCCCTCTTCACCGAGCACCGGCACACTGGGGAATCGGGCCTGAAGTTCGCGTGTGATCACCTTTTCGCTTTCGATATCCGCCTCGCTGACCAGTCCGGCCTGTGCCTTCTCCTGGACTTTCTTCAGACGGCCGAAGTACTCGAGCAAGACCTGGCGTCCGGCTTGAGCGGCGGAATTGGCGGCGGAAAGAGCTTGAGTTAAGTCGAGATTCATCATGCTAGCCTCTATCAATAGGCGTTCTCGGCCGATGTCAAGTGTGGGGTTGGTTGACCCTGCTGATTGAGAGCGAGTACACTTTAGATATTCGTGCGGAGGAAACGATGGCTTCACAAAAAGGCGGCTCCAAAGCCGATACGCTGGTCAAGGTTGTCTTGATCATGTTCATTTCATTGTTCTCGTTTTCCGTGGGAACATTCGTGGGCAAGCAGGTCAGTGACAGTGATCACCGCCGCATGGCTCTCGAGGGTGAATATGGAATGGACCGCCAGATCGCGTCTACAGGCGAGGCGGGTGACGCGGAACATGGCGGAAGCGAAGATAAGATCACTCCTGAAGAAGTCGAAAGTCTAACCGCCGAGCTTGTGAATCGGGAAAAGGCGGCGCGCGAAACGGCCGAAGCCGAGGAACACGAGTCCGAAGAATCCTCAGCCCATACAAATAAAAAGGGTGCGAAGGAGGAGGCTCATGGGAAAGACGGCTATAAGACCTACGCCCGCGGTGGACATGACGCTCATGCCGCTCACGGTGAAGATCATGAACCCAAGGCCGAGAAGAAAAAAAACATGGCCAAAGACGCCACTTACGCGACCGCCGAAAAGCTGATCGAAGGCAAGGCACCTACAGATGGGCATCCCAAGGCTCGTAAGCCGGCCAGCACTCTTCCATCAGTCGCCTCTTCCGCCGTGGGCAAGTACACCGTGCAAGTGGCCTCCTTCGCCGATGAGAAAGAAGCGAAGGCCCAAGCCGCCGATCTCAAGGGTAAAGGATGGAACGCCTTCTATCTCTCTGCCAATGTCAATGGACGTACCTGGTACCGCGTTCTCGTGGGTTTGTTTGACAACTACAAAAGCGCGCAAGAGTTTCGCGCTCAGTTTATGAAGGACTCGGACACCAAGTCCGCTATCGTTCAAAAGATCGTCCAGTAGGTATCCACTCTTCTTTTCAAAGCTGGACGCCCAAACGCAGGATCCCCGAGAATACGGGATTCCTGCGGTCCTCGGCCATCACGGCGCGCGCTTCGACGTCCACATTCATATACTTAAGAAATCTCTTACTTAGGCCTCCGCCCAGCCCAAAGAGTCCCCGCTCGCCGTCGCGTTCATCGTAGGCTGCTCCGAGAGTTGACGTGACCTGATCAAAATAGACGCCCGCTCCGACGGTTGCGTATGGCATCCAGCGCTCAGATTCGGTAAAGGCATATCTACCCCACAATGAAAGCTCAGTCGTGCGCGCGAGGATGGCGAGTCCACCCGCCTCACTCACCTGCTTTTGTTGTCCCAACTCCAAACTCGCTCCCCAGGGCCATAGGAAAGCCTGGCCATAAAGCCTCGGAAGTGCGCCCGTTTCCACATAATCGGGATTGACCTCCTTGCTTAACCGTCCCTCAATTCCCATACCGCCACCCCATCGTACGCGCCTGGACACGGCCTCGGTTGCAGCTGAAGAAGGTAAAGCCCAACTCAGCATCAGCGCTGATGCGAAGGTTGCCGTCGTGGTGAGTCCGGTCCTTAGAATGCGGGACACTGTGCAAAGCTCCTACCCCACGTGGGTGACAAGGATGTTCTCAAGGTGTCGCAACCCATTGAATTCAAAGCAACGTCTGTGAGAAGAATGGGGACGATCCACTCGAAATCCACCACTTCCGTTTCGAATTTGGAGACCAATGCGGATGGAATTCGCGAGAGATTTTTCATGATTCCGGCTAGAAACGTGCGAGGCGGAAGCGCACCGTTCAAGGAGAGACGATACAGGAGGCGGGCCAGCTGCGTGCCCTGGCTGTAACTGACGTTTACAAGAACCTCAGGTTGTGGGGATTCGGATCGCACACGACGGATCTCCGCGGCGAACTCCTCCCCTGTCGCCATGCGAGTGAACACGCCATCCAGGTCACGTTCCTTCGCCCGGGTGGGAAGCGTCTCCGAAAGAAATTCCGTGCGTCGGATGTAGACACTCGCATAAAAATCCGCCAGACCTTCGTTCCATCCTCGGAGCACATAGGAATTCACTCCGCGCTTCATCGTGACATCCGCGTGCTCAAGATCGTCCACGTTCAATCCACCAAGGCGTGCATTCAGCGGCGCAATCACAAGATGTTGGAAATGAGCGTGAAAGTGTTCATGCGCGAACACCCCATGGTTGATTCCCATAGGTATCCCGTTCTTCACATTGTAAGGTATGACCGCGACCACGTCCTGGCGCGCGAAATAATGAGCATTGTTGTGGCGAAGGCCGGTCTGGCCGGAAAGCCGGATATCGATACCCACCTTACGAGGCCAAGAGATTTGCTGAGCCACGCCCAGCTCCTGCTCAAAACTGTGAAGACGTTCCATCTGTGCATAGGCGGAAAGCGCCATTGAGCTCTGGACATCCTGCGGAACACAAATATCGCCTGAATCGGTCACCCGAGGTTCGGCCACAGATCCGGAATATCCATCTTCCGCGAGGTGGCCTTCCACATATACCTCTGCCACCGGCCCGCGCAGGGTGTAGATGGAGCTCAGCGTGTCGAGTTCAATTTCCTGAAAGCTGTAGCCACCTTGTTCCGCGGGCCACGGGAGGAGGACCCGGTTTCCACAATTGTGGCGCGAATTCGCACATCCCAGCCCCATACCGATCAGGCCAGCGGTGAGCACGAACGCCAACACCAGTTGTGGGACGAGAAAACGCATGAGGGTCCTTACCATCCTGGGAAGATTCCAAATCACTTTCCGCAGGAGATATATGACAATTTGCGTCATATCGCTACATTTTCTTGCTAAACATTGGAAAAGATTCTTAATTCGGCCGGTGCTGGTGTCCAACATATGACCATCTTGAAAAAATTTGCAGAGACGTTGAATGAAAGGCAAGCGGAAGCGGTCGCAACTCTGAATGGCCCCCTCCTTATTCTGGCCGGTGCCGGATCCGGCAAGACACGTGTGCTGACCTATCGCATGGCCAATTTGATCGCGCAAGGCGAAGCGACGGCCAGTCAGATCCTCGCCGTGACGTTCACGAACAAGGCCGCGCGGGAAATGGAGATGCGGGTGCTGGCGCTTTTGCAGGAGCTGGGCATTCCTGTTTACGAGAAAATGTGGGTCTCCACATTCCATTCCATCTGCGCGCGCATCCTGCGCGAAGATATCCATCTGCTTGAGTATCAGCCCTTCTTCGCAATCTATGATGACTCTGATCAGGTTCAACAGATCCGCAAAGTCCTCCAGGCCTTGAATATCAACGAAAAAATGTATCCTGTCCGTAGCTTTCAAGCGCGCATCAACGAGGCGAAGCAACAAGGGCTCACACCCGATGAGGTCGCCAAGGGAAGTTCCCTGTCATGGGATGAGCGGAGTCTGGAAGTCTACCGCTTATACGAGCGGGAAATGAAACGCGCCAACGCCCTGGACTTCGGCGATCTCTTGCTAAAAACTTATGATTTATTCCGCTTCTATCCGGATCTGCTCTCGCGCTACCAGGAACGGTTTCAGTACATATCGGTTGATGAGTACCAAGACACCAACCACATCCAATACTTGCTCGTAAAGCAGCTGGCTCAGGGCCATCGCAATCTGTGCGTGGTCGGCGACGAGGACCAGTCGATCTACTCATGGCGGGGTGCGGATATTACCAATATCCTGAATTTCGAATCGGATTTTCCCGAAGCCAAAGTCGTTAAACTGGAAGAGAATTATCGCTCGACAGGCGTGATTGTCCGCGCGGCCTCGGAGCTGATCAAGAACAACACCCAACGCAAAGACAAGACTCTCTTCACGCATAACGAAGAGGGCGAGTTGATTCAAATCCATGAGGACCTGAACGAGTACGAAGAAGCGCGCTTTGTCGTTCAGAACATCGAAGCGCTGATGCGCCGTGAAGACGATGCGTTCACCTACAATGACTTTGCGGTCTTCTATCGAACCAACGCTCAGTCACGTGTGCTTGAAGATTTGATGCGCGGACACAATATCCCCTACAAACTCGTGGGCGGAGTGCGTTTTTATGAGCGCATGGAAATCAAGGACATTTTGGCGTACTTGCGGACACTGGTAAATCCAGCCGATGATATCGCGGTTCAGCGGATCATCAATGTTCCCGCGCGCGGAATTGGGAAGACAACCATTGAAAAGATCTCGGAAATAGCCGCGCGTCAGGGGATTTCGTTTCACGAAGCGATTCTCACGACCGCTGAGCAGCGCGCCGTGCACTCCGGAGCCGCACGCAAGCTTCGAGAGTTCCGCAATCTGATAGAGAAGCTCGCGCAAAAGGCCAAAGCGCTGAAGCTCTCCGAGCTTTTTGTGGAAATCCTGGATGCGACCGAATACGTGATCCGTCTCAAAGAAGAAAACACGCCCGAGTCGCAGTCCCGAATCGACAACCTGGAAGAATTCGCCAATGCCATCCGCCAGTTTGAGCAAGAGCGCGGAGAGGAAGCCACGCTGACTCAGTTTCTCGAGGAGATGGCTCTCGTTTCCGACACGGATCAGATTGAAGAAGGAACTCAAAACGTCACTCTCATGACTCTGCATATCTCCAAGGGTCTTGAGTTCCCCGTGGTCTTTATGATCGGAATGGAGGAGGGGCTGTTTCCCTCGGGTCGGGCGATTGACTCCAATGATCCCACGGGAGTGGAAGAGGAGCGCCGCTTGGCCTACGTGGGCATGACTCGCGCGCGCAAAAAACTCTTTCTCACCTATGCCCGCTCGCGCCGGGTCTGGGGACAGGAGCAAATGCATCCCCCCTCGCGCTTTATTAAAGAGATTCCACCCGAGTACGTGAATCAACAAAGCCGCTTCCGGCGCCCCGCCTTCCTCGACCGCCATCGCGAAAAGTTCGCCGCCAAGCCCGGCATGGATCGAATGAATGTGGATACTGATTTCGACGTGATGCCCGACTATGAAAATCAATCCGATTTAGGCGCGCGCGGATTCAGCAAGGGCATGCGAGTGCGACATCCCACATTTGGCGTCGGCTCCATTTTTCAAGTTGAGGGCCAGGGTGATATGCAGAAGGTCAGCGTCGTGTTCCACGATCAGACATTCAAGAAATTTGTGGTCAAGTACGCGCGTCTCGAGGTGATTTGAGCGACTCGATGACCCGCGATTTATTCACCCGCGCCGTAGTCTTGGTTTTGAATCTCCAACCACTCCGCCTCATACTCCGCAGGGTCACAGGGTTCGCTCGAAGTCCCCGGATTCGCATACACACCACGCACGCCGTCCCAGCCGACGTATGTGCGTTCGCCCGCTCCACGTTCGACTTCGAAATCCGGCGTCAGTCCCACTTTCCCACCACCTCCGGGAATATCCAGGGAAAGACTCGGCAGCGCCAGACCCGACAGTCGCCCCCAGAGCTCTCGTTGGATGGCCAGCGATTCTTCGATGGATGTGCGAAAATGCTCGCTTCCCTCGGAAGGGTCGCACTGAAACATGTAGTAGGGCTTCACACGCAAGAACAAGAGACGCCTTGAGAGAGCCTGCACGACCGCGGGATGGTTATTGATCCCATTGAGCAGAACCATCTGGTTAAACACGGGAACGCCGTGATCCACAAAACGTTCCAAGGCCTCCGCCGCGTCACTCGTCAGCTCGCGCGGGTGATTGAAGTGAGTCATCACGAACACCGGCTTGAACCGTCGAAACATTTTGGCCAGATCTTCCGTCACGCGCATGGGACACACCACGGGCATACGCGTGCCGACGCGGATGATCTCCAGGTGCCCCACGCCTCGCAGGTCACTGAACAGCCGTTCCAACCGCGCATCGCCGAGAGTGAGTGGATCTCCTCCGGAAAGGATCACCTCGCGCACACCGCGGGCCGAACGCAAATAGGCGATCGCCTCCTCATACGCCCGGGAGCCGATGTAGGCCTGATCCTGTCCCGTAAAGTGTTTCCGAAGGCAGTAACGGCAGTAAAGAGAACACTGGTCGGTGACAAGAAAGAGGACGCGATCCGGGTAACGGTGGATCAATCGTTCTCGCGGTGAATGCTTGCGTTCGCCAAGAGGATCAAAGAGCTGTTGACCTTCGGAGCGAAGCTCCTCGATTCGAGGCAAAATCATGCGCCGGATGGGATCCTGGCTAACTGAGCGGTGAGCCAGGGCCGCATAGTACGGGGTGGAACGCACCTGAAATCCTGTTCCCGTTGCAAGTGCTCGCGCCTCTTCAGGTGAGAGAGCGAAATGACGAGAAAAGTCCTCAAGGGACGTCAATCCATTCTTGAACTGCCATGGCCACTGCGACCACAGCGCGGACGGGACGCCGGGGAAAGGCTCAACTTTAGGGAAATGGAATTTCATGGTGGATAAGGGTCCCTCTTTCCAGGAAACCCTTATCGGACTTCGCGCAGGTGATCAACTAGCGAGCTCGCGTTCCGTAGCCAGGCTTACCTCCGCGCGGTTGGGCGCCAAGTGGAGCGGCTGGAGCACCCGGGAGCGGAGGAGCCCCAACCGGTTGCTGCAGTACGGGGCCCCCGGGTCTCTGCTGTCCAGGAAATGGGGTCACTGGGTTTGCTGGCACCGCTGGGCCATTGCCCAGAGTGGTTGAGGGCGTACCTGCGGGTTTGCCCCTTCGGGTGCGGGGCGAGTCCTGGTCGTAGCGCGGGCTGCTGCCTGAATTATCAACCATCCGGCGGTGATTAGCTGAGACATTCCCCATCTGGTTACTATAAGCGGTCATGAGGCTTTTCTGGTAATCCGCAAAATTCTCGCTCGTGATATTCTGTTGCATCAGGGCCGCCAGCTGCGAGGCCGTACCGCTTCCGGTGCTTGCGCCCGTATAGGAGTTCGAGATCCCTTCCAGCGTCGCCAACCTCGCCAGCTTCGTCTGAATGGATTGCTTGAGCGCAGGATCGTTGGGATTCGACGCGGACGCCAAGGCCAAGTTCTTTAAGTCGGCTTGCGTGCGTCCCAGCTCAAGTCGTACATCCGCAAACCGTCTCAGCTGCGCGATTTCTTGAGGGAGGAAATCATGCCCTCCCTCGGCCTGCAACTTGGTTACCAAATCAAGGGCGAGCTTTCGCTTGCTCGGATCATCGGATCCAATCAGAGCGATGATTTCTTTATGGATATTGTCCTTGTAATAGCCTTGGGCTTTCTCAGCGTCCATCTCGGCCATTTTCTCTAGACGACACTCCATGCGCTCTTGGCCTTCTTTTTTATCAAGACATTTCTCCGCCTTGCGGGCTTCTTCAAGCTCTTTCTTTTTCCTACTGGCAACCTTTTTGGCTTGCTCTCGAAACAGAGATTTTGCCTTTTCCTGAATTTGATTCCCTGATTCCCTGAGCAGTCGGAGCGGAACGCGAATGGGGCCGCTACTGACTCGATCGTCCAAGCATCCCCCGTCGGGACACGTTCCCTTCGCCCACGCTTCAATGACCAATTGTGGCTCAGTCTCTTCCTTTTTCGGGTCTCCGCGCCGAAGATACTCGGGTAGCTTCACTTGCTCGACACGCGCAGTGATTGCTCCTTCAACTTTCTCTTTTCCAATGTCTTGTTCCACATCGCATGAGGCCACACCCGTCTGGGTTCCTGGCCGCTCGACTCGCAGCTGGTCATCCAGACTGCAACTCTCCGACGCCAGTTCCACCGATCCATGCTCGAGATCCGCCGAGTGTGTGCCCGGAAGCGAGGATAAGCTGAATCCCAAACTCACCAGCAGAACGAGCAAAGCGGGCGTTCCGGGTTTCGAGTTCTTATTTGGCCAGGACATGGTTCCTCCTCTTCGCGGGCAGTGCCAACACTGCTCCTTACCTGCAAGAACTCCAAGATTCGCTCCACCTCGCCAGAATGATCCTAAGTAGCTGAAATCAAATGTCTATATCGAATATGCGCGACCCTAGATGGGAGTCGCCCGAGTGTCGAACTCTTAGCGAGAGAAAATGCTGGGTTTGAGGTTTCCCTGTCCCTTCAGGAACTTGCACTGTCTATGCGGACCCCGGGCGTGGTGCCATAAAGGATTCTGCCCTGGACGAGTCGAGTCGGCTTCATGGATCTCACAGGTCCCGCGTTCACGCATGACGTGCCTCAAATGGAGGCGCCTCTTTGTAAACCCTCACAATTCGGGCGCGATTTCTAATCTTTGCCGCTCCTCTTTCCGAAATAATAAGAGATGAGAATGAGTGCGAATCGACGAAAGCTCCGGAACATGATTGTGGACCATGCGGCCTTTCTGCGTTTTTCTCTTCCCTTTATCTTTCTTATGATCGCGAGCTTTACGGTAATTGTGCTCATGGATCTGCACATCTTACGCAAGTTCAGCCGGGTGACGGAAACTCTCCCGGCCGACGCTGTGAACAAAATGGCCGAGATTATCACGGAAACGACTGTACTTGGAGCCGCTGGCATACTCGCTCTGGGCATCTTGAGCTATATTCTCTGGTTCTTGTACTCACATCGGATTCTGGGACCTTCTGTTCCCATTCTGAAACACATTCGGGAACTTTGTGATGGACGATATGAAGGCCAGATCCAACTCCGCCGCAAGGATGAGTTCCAGGAAGTGGCCAAAGAGCTCAACCGACTCGCCGAAATACTGAAGAAGAAGAGTCAGCCTTAAAATGCAACCCTAAAGAGGAAGAGGAAAAGTAAGGCCAGGCCCGTCCTTCCCCCTAACGGCCTGCAAGGGGACGGTCCTAAAAAACCCAGGGGTTTCCCCCTGGGCCCTGCCACCACCATCACATGTTGCTGACAATTATGTATGTCTCACAGTTGTCGTACAGAGATGCCATCCCGGTGCGTAGCTAGAAGCTGATGGCGGCCTTTGTCGCTAAACCATAACCAAATTTGGAATCATACTGGCCTCCACCTTCCCATGCGCTACCGGGAAAAAGAAGACCCGCCTGGGTCGTCCACACAACCCCTTTACGAGGAGCAAAGCTCAAAGAAATGTCCCATTCGTAGCCCAAATCCTTATCGGCCTTTTGGCCACCCGAGAGCGGATTCGTGTTCAGCCAGCCAGTTGCCAATCGGTTCTCAAGGCTCCAACGATCATTGAAGACGTAAGTCGCACGCGGGACCAAGTAAATCACGTTACTGATTGTTTCGACGTCGGCCCGCTGGACAAACCCGTCGGCATCGCGCACGCTGGTCCCGTTCAAAAGCTGCGTGCGAAAAAGATCATAGTGGCCCAAAGGCTGATTGAACATCAGCATGGCCACATCGTAATTTCGGTCAAAGAGAAATCCCTCGAACTTATCATTGGTTTCAGGATCATCGCCCGTGGCCATACCGGCGTTCAGACCCCACTGCCAGGAGCTCCCTTCGGGACGGTATCCGAACTCCGCGGCGATACCAAAGCCCTCCCAGCCGACATTGTTCTCGGAGATAATCACGCCTGACTCTCCGCTCTGGAAAGAGGCCTCAAAGCCCAGGCGCAAAGTCTCCGTATCCTTGAGGGCATACAGATTTACAGTACGTGCATCCACCTCGCCCGCGTTGGCCGCGCCCGTTCCCCCCAGAGGACCTCCGCCTATCCCAGCGGGAGCGTCACTGCCTTGATCCCCTGCGCGGCGCATCTGATAAAATACACCCAGCTCTAAGTCTGTTTCTGGATTTTCGTAAGCGGCCTGGATCATGTAGTCTGTCACGTCATCGGTCCGGTTAATTTCTCCCTCGGAAGGTTTACCGATCATGGGCAGGATGTACATATTGCCAATCAAGAACTTGTAGCCCACGAGATCACGCGTGTCATACCAGTGATCAAAGAGCCCGCGGCCCGCACTGTGGGTCATGCCTAGACCGAATTGCAAAGGCGCGCGGCCCACAATCAAAGCCCCATACTCTTGAGTGAGCGTGAGATAAACCTGCGAGACCGAAAATGTGTCCGCCTTCTGCCGCTCCGAAAGCACATTGGAGTTCTCCGCGGAAGTGGCCGCAGCTCCGCCGGGATCGCGCAATCCGCTTCCCCATACTTGTCCCAGCTGGGAGTTCGGATATCTGTCATTGTTCAAAATGTCGAACTGTCCATGGATTGTCAGGCCATCGCCCGCAACTATCTTCGGACGAAGGACGAGATGGTGTAATCCAAAACCCAACTCCTTTCCTCGCCCCCCCATTTCCGGATTCTTGAAGTGATAACCTTCAATACGATAAACTCCGCTCCACTCGATATCGGCCTGCGCTGAATGTAAAAACAGAGATGTGACGAGGGAACACAGAGTGATGGAAAAGACTGATTTTTTTTGCATCACACCCGCCCGAAAAAGTTTGCAACAAGACTAGCATTGACCTTTTTTCAGTCAATTAAAACATTCGGGTGCCCCGTATGACAACACATGACACCCGCAGGACGATTCACAGACTGCTGAATTGTTGAGCAAATTCCGCGAGAGACGATGAGTCACCGAAATTATGTCACGATGCCGAGGACTTCTTCTTCACGCAAAATCAAAACCTCTTCGCCCTCAAGCGCCAGCTTTGTTCCAGCGAATTCAGGGAACAAGACATGATCCCCAACGTTCACATCCAACGGGCGCACCTGACCCTTCTTGTTACGCCGGCCACGCCCGATCGCGAGAACCTCACCCCGATGCGGACGCTCATGGACAGTGCCCGGGATAATAATCCCGCCCGCAGTAGTTTCACTTACGCCCTCCATACGGACGATCAAGCGATCCTCGAGCGGCGTGATAAGCCTCTCAAAGCGCAGACGGTCGGCACGCGTTATGGGAGCTGATCCAGATTGTGATCCTTTTGACCCGCCCTTTGCCGCCCCCTGAACTTTGTTGCTCGAGTTCTTGGACTTCACGGCGGTCAGCGCGGACTTTGCGCCCTTCACTTCTTTGGCCTTTGCCTTCACCTTGGTCCTTGGCTTCGTCACGGTCTTCTGCTTGGCTTTCTTTGCCACGGCCGCCTTTGCTTTGGTTTTGGCGGCGGTTTTTTTCGTCTTACCTGTTGCCACGTTTTTGCATCTCCTCTTCAAAATACTTTGCGTAAAGCACATCCCATTCGGGACTCCCCTCGACCACGCCCCGCTTGAGCGAAGCCACTTTGGATTTCGCCGCGCGATCGATGTCCTCAGCTTCTTTCACAAACCCAGCTAAACCGCGCTTGGCGGCGCGAAGCGCGGCATCGTCATCGGTGTAGTCCACAAGATCATCATTCCAGATTCCGTCCACCACCAGGTGGGCCAAGTGATTCAAACGGTCATCACTCAGAATCACAGGATAATTCCTTTCTCTTTCGCAAGCCGACGCTTCAACAAAGGGAACATCTTGAAACGTTGAAACTCCCCCGGGTTCTGGCGCTCCAATTCGTCCATCATCCGATTCACCTCGCGGTCCAACTCGGCTTCCCGCTCAAAGTCCGCACGGATGACGGCCGAGGCCCGCGCCAGTACATCCTCCTCTTTGGCCTTGAACTGTACAATGTTGTGATCCTTCAGTCCCTTGAGAATCGCCGCTGCCATCCGCTGAATTTGCCTGTCAGTGACTTTCATGGCTTTGACTAAAGATTGGGGTCCTCCTAATGTCAAGAAGGATGAAAAAGCGATTTCAAATTCTGATTCTGGGAATTTCCGCGCTCACCTTGGCTGTGGTCGTAGGGCTGGGGCTAACGGTGGCGCATCTGCAGAGCAAGATTTCAAGCCGTCTTGAAAAAGGCTGGGTGCTAGCTCCTCTGGAATTGTTCTCGCAGGGAATGGCGTTGGCCCCGGGTCGCCGCTTCCCCCTCGAACAGGTGCGGGCGGAGCTGGAGCGCAAAGGGCTTCAACCGGACCGCGATTTTGTTCTGGGCTCAGTTGACGCCTGCACACAGCGCACCGGAATTTCTCCGGTGCAGGTGCAAGTCACGGAAGAGAAAGAGAACGAAAAAGAAGAAGAGCGCGGAGGGGAGCAGGAAATCCAAGCCTGTCTGTGGCTCAAGTCGCCGCAGCTGATGGTTTTCTGGGATCATGCAGGATGGATTCAATCCGTTTGGGCGGGAGCGCCGTTGGCTCCGGTTGGAGCCTTTTCTCTCTTCCCGAGCTTGATCACCCAGTTTTTTGACGCCCAACCCATCCTTCAACAAAACACCGCGTTGGGTGAGATTCCCCTCGCCTGCCTGCAGGCGGTGACAGCCATTGAAGACCGTGACTTTCTTCAACATCCGGGCGTAAGCGCGACGGGAATCTTAAGAGCGGTGATTCGCAATTTAAAGGCGGGACGCTGGGCCGAAGGGGGCTCCACGATCACCCAACAGCTGGTGAAGAACTTCTTTCTCACCAGCAAAAAGACTCTGCGTCGCAAACTTGAGGAACAAATCCTGGCGATTCTTTTGGAGTCCCAAC
Source organism: Bdellovibrionales bacterium (assembly GCA_050249195.1). Taxonomy (GTDB): domain Bacteria; phylum Bdellovibrionota; class Bdellovibrionia; order Bdellovibrionales; family UBA1609; genus JALHOQ01. Next base: position 30,636 of record JBFWQY010000005.1, on the reverse strand, counting down.
TGAACAAAGATCAAATCCTCGAAATGTATCTGAATGTTATCTATATGGGTCAGAGTGGTCCCTACCAGGTGCGGGGATTTGGAAGCGCCTCAGAACATTACTTTAGCAAGCCCATTTCCAGTTTGAACCTTTCGGAATGCGCGTTGCTGGCCGCACTTATAAACAGCCCGGGCCGTTATTCGCCATTTGGCAAAGCCGAGGCGGCACGTCTCCGACGGGAGCTTGTTCTAAAGAAGATGCAGGAAAGCGGTATGGTCAGCGCGAGCGAGATGGAAACGGCCGCCACCCAGCCGCTTCCAGACTCCCGGCCTCGTGAACGTCTCGCCCATGCGCCCTATTTCGTGGCCAGCGCCTTAAAGGAATTCGAGTCGTGGGAACTCGATGCCGAGGAGGGGGCACGTCTGTACACATCTCTGGATCCAGAGGCACAAAGCCGCACGGTCAATGCCATTCAAAAAATTCTTGCGTCGGTGGAGGGTCGGATCAAAAAGCCATCTCAAGATCCGCTACAAGTCGCCGCTCTCGTGGTGGATATCCCAACCGCAAAAATTTTGGCCTTGGTTGGCGGACGGAATTTCCGTACGACTCAGTACAACCGCGCGACGGATAGCCGTCGACAGATCGGCTCAGTGGTAAAGCCTTTTGTGTATTGGCCCGCATTGGAAGGCGAAAAAAACCCGCTCACGGCGGTCAATGATCAACCCTTTGAGTGGACCTTCGGACGTCAGCGCTGGCGTCCCAAGAACTATGACGGCCAGGCTCGCGGGCCCGTCCCGTACTTTTACGCGCTCGCGAATTCTCTCAATATCCCTGCGGCTCGGGTCGGCCAGGAGGTGGGATTAGATGCCGTTGCCAAGGTCCTCAGGGACGCAGGCGTCACGGTCGATATACCGCGACTTCCTTCGCTCACTTTGGGGGCCCTGGAGCTCTCACCTCTGGAGGTCGCCAAAGCCTTTCTCACACTCGCGCGCTTCGGCCGGAGCGGTCACCCGCACACGCTGGAACGGGTCGAAACCCCTTCTGGAGAACTCCTCTTTCAGACTCAGGATTCAAACCAAACCGCGCTTGATCCTGTTACGACCGCAGTCCTTGTCGGTATGATGAAGCAAAGTTTCGAAATCGGAACCGCACGGGCCGCCCGCGCCTGGGGGCTCGCTGGACCCTATGCGGGAAAGACCGGAACAACCAGCGATTCCAAAGATGCTTGGTTCGTGGGCTTCAACAATCGCCTGCTGACGGTGGTTTGGGTGGGATACGACGACAACACCGCTATGGGCCTGACGGGATCAAGTGCGGCTCTGCCTGTGTGGGTGGAGATTAACAAATCATTGCAGGAGATCTACAAACCCGGGGATTTCGACTGGCCCGACGGGGTGGAGGTGCGGACGCTCACACGTGACGAGCTCATCTATGACTTTCCGGAGGTGACAGACCTTCCGGACCAATTCGAGCTCGTGTTTACAAGCTGGGCGAATTAAATCGCCGGCGCTGGTGCGCTTAAGCCAATCTGCCGGCAAGCTGATTTTCGGACCCTAAAGCGCCGGATGCGCCGTTTTTCGTCCCTGACCGTGTTTCTTTTTCCTTTATCCCTCATTTAGGCGCCTTCCAGGTCGGCACGAAGCTTGTACTTTTTTCAGTGTCGGCACAGGTGCCTGGAGGATTCCCATGGGAATTTTAAGCATAAGAACACTTATCACATCTCTTATCATTTTGGGGATGGCCGTGGCCGTGGGCTGTGGAGACGGCAAAGGTAAGAAAAGAGCGCGCGTAAATAAGGATATTCCGTCAGACAAGCAAAAAAAACCGCAAGGTGGGACGGGTGGCACTGGCGGCCCGGCAACCCCGGCTGGCACGGGTGGTACCGGCGGCCCGGCAACCCCGGGAAGCACGAGCGGGACTGGCGGACCGGCGACTCCGGGCAGTACGAGCGGGACCGGCGGACCGGCGACTCCAGCTGGCCCGGCGACCACGGTCGCCGGCGGCGCTCCAGGGAGTCAGACTGTAATAATGAAGCCCGATCAAACGGAAATCATCAATCAAATCAACGGTGCGGCCGAGGAGTTGAGTCGCGGAAGTCTAACCGTTCATTCTGACCTCGAGCCTGGGACGTATAAACTCACCAGCCTTGCCACCCATGTTAAATACATGAAGGGCGGCGAGAGGCAGATCCTCAATAGCTATATGGTTAACGAAGAACGAAATGAGTTCGACACTCCGGATGTTCGCACCGGGGGCAATCTTGATGTTGAGCCCGACAAAGGGCGCTCGATCGAAATTCCGATGAAGTTTATAGTGAAGAAGGAGAATGGTCAGGCGTGGACCCCCTCCAGAGAAGAGAATGGAGGTGTCGTACTGACGACACTGGCAGAGAAAACCAAGATTTCGAATAAATTTAGAGAGGCCGCGACCAATGACACGGTCCCCTCTCTTATGCAGATCCTGGCCACTGACGGCCGCGCTGATAAAAGCTATCAGCGCCAAACGGAAGACAGTCGGGTCCTTCATCTCAAGATAGTCAAAGTGAACGACACGCAGATTCGGATTAAAATCTCGATTCTGGAGATTGGAAGTGAATCCCAGGCCAACAAAGACAATGCCTACCTCCAGCGCAATATTTGGTTAACTTATGAGGTCGCCAAAGAGGCGGCCGCCGCCGGCCAATAAGATCATCCTACCGAACCCCTCATACAGGGCCTCCCGCCGAGGAAGGCCCTGGCGATAATGTGGGGAAGGGCCTCGTTGGCCCTGCTCCGATGGAGCTGCGGAGCGCTCGCCCGCAACCCCAATCCCCGTCAATCTGCTGCACATGTTTGAAATAAATATAGGGGCCACAGCGGATTCTTGGCACATTGGTGTCATTCTGACACTGTAGCTTCGAGCTGAGATTATGGGGTTCTGGCCGCGAGCTTGCTTAAAAGGACGGCGCGAATCCCACGTGTGATGGGGATCTCAGCTCAGGAGAGAGCATGTCGATCGGCTGGCTCGAAAGTTGGCTCCGAAACAAATGGGTGCATCATTCACTCAGGTGGGGATTTGCCGTCCTGATCGCCGTGCTATTGGCCCCCTTTAAGCTCGATGTCCTTGAGTTCTATGCCTACGACGTGCGCATGCAGTTGAGCCCCCGCCCTCAGCCGTCCGGGCATGTGGTTCTGCTCACGATTGATCATGACACCTTGAAGGAGTTGAAGCGGGAACCTGAGGCCTTGGATTGGGCTGCCGTCCTACACCGGCTCGCGCGCGCGCGGCCCCGCCAAGTGGTGAGCTTTGTGAATCCTTCACAGATTCAGGGGTCTTACCGGGATCTGACCCTGCTTGCCGATATTGCCGAGCGCCTGCCGTTTGTGTTTGGTGAAAACGATGTGCCGACGACGGGACTGGCGGAGCTCCCTCCGCTGGCCGCCCCCTTCGAGCATATACCCGTCGAATCCGCGCCTAAGACCGTGGACCGCGGCGTTTGGGCCAAGGACGGAGTCACGCGCCGGCTGATTCTGACCTACGAAGACCATTTCACCATGCATCCCAAGTTGGCCATGACGATCAACGGAATTACCGAGCCCGAAGGCTACTCGGGCGTGTTTCCCTTCCTGGATTCGCTGCAAATGCTGATTCGCTACCGGGCCAAGGGCGCCTATCCCACTTTGAAGTTTATCGATGTTCTGGAAGGGCGCTTTGATCCCAGTAAGGTGCAGGGAAAAATCGTGCTGATGGGCAAAGATACGATGGAGGCTTCGAGCGACTATGCCCTGACTCCCCTCTCCAAGGAGCTTCTGGCGCTCAGTCAGGTGGAGATGCATGCGAATATTTTGGATACTTTGATCCGGAATCAGGCGCCACACTTTGCTCCGGATTGGGTTAAACTTCTTTCCACCTTTTTAATTTCGCTTCTGACCATTTATGTCGTGTTGTCTGTGCGTCCGGCTAAAGGCTTGATGATGCTCGGCGTGTCGCTTCTCATCTTTCTTGTGTTCTCACTGTTAATATTTGCCGCTTTCCAACTGGTGTTCCCGGTCGCTCACCCCTTGGTCGCCGTTTTTATCTGCTACTATTTTGTAATCCCTTACCGGCTGATTATCGAAAACCGCAAGAGTTGGGAATACTACCAAAAAAACAAACTCCTTACCCAGGTCGAGGAGTTGAAAAGTAACTTCATGCGTATGATGTCGCATGATCTCAGGACGCCTCTCGCACGCATCCAAGGCATGGTCGAGTTGATGCGCAAGGAGCCGCGCGGACTGAGCGCGTCCCAACAATACGCACTGGAAACCATCTCGGAGTCGAGTGAGGAACTTACGGATTTTATCGGCTCTATCCTTTCTTTATCGAGGATCGAGAGCAAGGAAATGAAACTTCAACTCCGCAGCCGCGACGTGAATCAGATCCTGCGTGACGTGATCCGCAAGGTGGAGTACCTGGCCAAGCGCAAGGACATTGAAATTGTGAGTGAATTGGAGCCCCTGTTTAGCATCAAGGTGGATGAAGACCTGTTGAAGACGGTTTTTGCCAATCTTTTAGAAAACGCGGTCAAATACTCTCCCGACGGGCGCCGCATTCTGGTCACCACCGAGGAACTCAATAACGAGGTGGTGATTCAAGTGGCGGATCAGGGACAAGGGATTCCGGCCGACGATTTACAACACGTGTTTGAACGATTCTATCGTGCCCGCAACAGCCGCGCGACGACGGCGGGAAATGGCCTGGGTCTGTACCTGGCCAAATATTTTGTTGAGCTTCACAACGGCCGGATCGAAGTGGAGAGCGAAGTGGACAAGGGCTCAACCTTCACCGTACGTTTGCCAATGGATTTGAGTTTGGAAACCGAACCCCCAGTGATCGATATCCAAGGAGGACTTCATGTATAAGGTTCTTGTTTGCGACGACGACGCCGGACTGCGCCTCAGCGTACAGGCGGCGTTAGCCGCGACCGGCCGCTTCGAAGTCGACGAAGCTTTCGACGGCGCTCATGCGGTGGAGAAGGTCAAATCCAAAACTTATAATATGGTCCTCCTCGATGTGGACATGCCCCGGATGACGGGGATGGAAGCGTTGCGCTTTATCAAAGAGCATGATCCTTCGATTATTGTTTTGATTCTCACGGCGTACGCCAATATCGATGACGCCGTCCGGGCCGTGAAGGAAGGCGCCTTTAACTATGTGAGCAAACCCATCAAAAGCGAAGATCTCGTTCATATGGTGGATCGGGCCATCAATGCCTATAGCCTGATCTCGCAGGCCACGGCCTCCTTCCCCATGCAAGTGGAGCCGGGCCGCGAAATCATCGGTCACACGTCTCAGATGAAGAAGGTTTTCAACGTGATCATGCGCCTCAGTAAGGTGGATACACCGGTTTTGATCCGTGGAGCTTCCGGCACCGGAAAGGAACTGGTGGCGCGGGCCATTCATTCCAACTCCTCATTCAAGGATGGTCGGTTCGTCGCTATCAACTGCTCCGCGATTCCAGAGAATCTTTTTGAAAGCGAGCTGTTTGGACATGAGAAGGGAGCCTTCACCGGTGCCGATCAACGCAAAATCGGCAAGTTCCAGTACGCCGAGGGCGGAACCCTCTTTCTCGACGAGATCGGCGACCTGCCCTTGCTCATGCAAGTGAAGCTATTGCGGGTGCTCCAAGAAAAGAGCTTCACGCCTGTCGGCGCCAACCGCGAAATCGATGCGAACGTCCGCATCATCGCCGCCACCAACCGGCCACTCGAAGACATGATCAAGAAGGGAGAATTCCGCGAGGATCTTTATTACCGCTTGAATGTCATGCCCATTCAGCTGCCCTCTCTTTCCGAACGGCGCGCGGACATTGACCACCTCGTGTATCTTTTTATTCAAAAGTTCAATCGGGCTCAGGGTAAGAAAGTCGTCGGCGTCACTCCGGAAGCACTCTCGGTGTTGAAGAAATACGAGTGGCCCGGAAACATCCGCGAACTTGAAAACATCATTGAACACGCGTTTATTCTCGAAGAGTCGAATATGTTGCAAGTGAGTTCACTCCCAGAGAGTCTGCTGGCCGCGACCGGAACAGAGCTTTCGGCGGCCCAGCTGCGCGCGCGCGAAGAGATGCTGGCGCAAGGAGAAAGTGAGGACTTACCTGCAACGCCTGCGGCGGAACCTGAAAGCCACGGCAGCGATGAAAATATTCGCGTTAGCAGCGATAATCTTGACTTCACGAAACACAAAGAGGCTTTCGAACGTGAGTTCATCATCAAGGCGCTGAGGATGTTTAAGGGCCGGATCAATCAAACCGCGCTTCATGCGAACATTCCCAAAAAGACGCTTTTACGGAAGATCGAGAAGTACGGGATCAACGCCCGCGACTATGTCGATTAGTGTGGAGGCGCTCGAATTGCACAGATTTGGTGTGGATAACCCTGTTGATAAACCGTGGATTCGAGCGAGAGTTTTTGGACGCATGCAAAATCAGTTGCGGGGATCGATTTCGATCCCTAGGCTTTTTGAGTCATGGCACTGACGAGCAATCTTCCCCCTCAGGCCTATACCCGAGATACGCTGGTCAAAGCGATCGAGTGGCTTTCGGGCCAACCTCCCTCGGTGCGTGAACGAGCAAACACGGCGGACTTGGTGGTGAGCTTCTATCTGCAAGCGAGGCGTCGCACGCCATCCCTTCAGGTGGAAGCCTCCGTCAACCCGGAAACTTTCAAAGCCGACCTCCACCACTTGGCAAAGGAATTCCGACAACTCGAGGAACTCCCAACTCCCCCATCGCCCCCCCCATCGCCCGCGTCTCGCCCGTTCTCTCGTTCGCGCGGCCCACTTGAGGAGGAGTCGCGCCAGGAGAGTCTTTTTCGCTCGGAACCCGAGACATCCTCGGAAAATCGATTTCCACGGCCGGCGCCGAGGCCGTCTCCGACTCCCGCGCCCGCGCCTTCGCCGCCTCCTATGCTGGCACCGCAGGTCCCCTCCCCCTCGGCGGCCCCGATGCCTTTGACGACGGCCTTAACCCCACAGATTCCGGGGCCCCACCATTCCGGGTCCCAAACTCCCATGCACATTCCCATGCAAGGACCAGCTTCCCCGTCCACCCCCGCACCTATCGCCGCGCCCGCGGCGTGGGCTTGGACTGTGGACGATCGGACTCTCCAACTCGCACGTAAGGTGCAGGAACGCCTGAACTTAAGCAGCGAGAGCGAGGCTCTGCGCATGCTCGTATGTATGGGCGCCGAGCGCCTGGGTTTACCCTGACATCTTGACTTGATTCGGGCCGTGTAGAATGGTGGCCGGATGCAAATTTTACTGCCAAAAACTGATTTCCCGATGAAGGGCAACCTGGCCCAAAGTGAACCCGCTCGCATCGCGGACTGGAAGAGCCGCGATCTCTATCGCAAGATCATGAACAAGCCCGCTCCCAAAGGTTTGTTTGTGATGCCCGACGGGCCCCCGTATGCCAACGGGTATATTCATTTAGGAACGTCGCTCAATAAAATCCTTAAGGATATTGTGATCAAGTACAAGAATCTCGCCGGCTACCGGGCGGAGTTCATTCCGGGATGGGATTGCCACGGACTCCCTATTGAACTCAATGTCACGCGCAAGTTGGGCCCCAAACGCAAGGATATGAGCGCCGCCCAAATCCGCCAGCTGTGCCGTGAAGAAGCCATAAGCTGGGTTGGAAAACAAAAGGCGCAGTTTGAACGCTTGGGCGTGTTGGCCGATTGGGATCGCCCGTATCTCACGATGGATCCCGCGTATGAAGCGGATGAGGTGCGTGTTCTCGCTAAAATTTTTGAGAATGGAATTTTCTATCGTGGTGAAAAACCCGTGTATTGGGATCCGGTTTTACAAACAGCTCTGGCCGCCGCGGAAGTCGAGTATCGGAATCACAAGAGTCCCTCCATCTATGTGCGCTTTCCCGTTCCGGGTGGGATTGCGGGCGCGAGCGTTCCCGAGAGCAAGAAGGTTTCCTTCTTAATCTGGACCACCACGCCCTGGACGTTACCCGCAAACTACGGTATCGCACTCAACCCTGATTTTGAGTATGGCTTCTTCGATTCCGGTGAGGACATTCTGATCCTCGCGTGCGATATGCAAGAAGTCGTGACAAAGGAGACGGGGCTTTCTCTGCGTCTTCTCGGCACACGTAAAGGTTCGGAGTTGGAGAGAGTCCGAGCGCGCCATCCGTTCTTGGACCGCGACTCCATCGTCGTTCTTGGTGAGCATGTCACTCTCGAGCAAGGAAGTGGAGCTGTTCACACGGCACCTGGACACGGACTTGAGGACTATGTGGTCGGCTTGAAGTATGGTCTTCCCGTGCATAGTCCGGTGGATGGGGCCGGACGCTTCACCGCAGACGTTCCCCTTTTCGCGGGAGAAAGCATTTGGGATGCCAACCCTAAGATCGTGGCGCATCTTCAATCACTCGGGGCCTTAGTTGCCTCTCGTGAAGTCGAGCATCAGTACCCGCACAGTCCGCGTTCTAAGGCTCCTTTGATTTTCCGCGCGACACCGCAGTGGTTCATCCGCATGGATGATCCCAAATATCCGCTCCGGCAAAGGTGCCTGCATGCGGCCGAACAGGATATCTCATATATTCCTAAGTGGGGCGTGCAACGCTTGATCGGAATGTTAAGCCATTCTCCGGACTGGTGCTTGAGTCGTCAAAGAATCTGGGGCGTGCCTGTCCCCGTGTTCTACTGCGGGCAATGCGAGGCGCCGCTGGTTCATAGCCAGGTGATGAACCGCCTTGCCGATGTGATGGAAAAATCGGGTGAGGGGATCGAGGCCTATCACAGTCACCCGACCGAAGAGTTCACAAACGGATTCACATGCACCGAGTGTGGCCACGGCAAATTTAAGCCTGGAATGGATATTTTAGATGTGTGGTTTGATTCGGGTGTAGCGCATACAGCCGTGCAGCAGCGGCGCGAGGGCTTGGCGGTACCCGCGGATATTTACCTCGAAGGCAGTGACCAGCACCGCGGCTGGTTCCAAACAAGCCTGGTGTCCGCGATAGCAAGTGAGGGGGCCCCACCCTTCAAAACCCTGATCACTCATGGATTTGTGACGGACGCTCAGGGTTACAAAATGTCCAAGAGTCTCGGCAATACAGTGGACCCGGAGGAAATCATCAAGGAGAGCGGCGCGGAAATTCTTCGCATCTGGGCTTCACACGAGGATTATGGACAGGACCTGACAATCAGCAAGGAGATGATCCGAAGAATCGCGGATACGTACCGCCGTTTTCGTAACACGATTCGATTTCTGCTCGGCAACCTTCACGATTTTGATCCCGCGCGAGATCAAGTGGCCTACGAGAATCTCACACCGCTTGATCGCTGGGCCCTGCATCGCCTCAACGAGCTGACCCGCAAGTGCACAAGCGCGTACGACGGGTTTGAATTCTATAAAGTCTATCATGGTTTAAACACGTTCTTCGCGCATGATCTTTCGGCGACCTACCTGGATATTCTTAAAGACCGCCTCTACACGGGAAGAGCGAATGGCCCCAAACGCCGGGGCGCCCAGACCGTGCTCTTCCACATTCTGGGGAGCGTGTGCGGAATCATGGCCCCGATCGCGTCATTTTTGGCGGAGGAGACTTACTCCTATATGCCCGGCGAGAAGAAAGAGAGCGTGTTCCTCACGGACTTTCCTCTGGTGCGGGCTCAGTGGACGGACGAGAAGCTCGATGCGGACTTCCAGACTCTTCTCGAAGTCCGCGCCGCTGTGAGCAAGGAACTTGAGGAGCTCCGTCGCCAAAAAGTGATTGGATCCAGCTTGGACGCGCAAATTCAGATCCTTGCGCCCGAGAAGACACGAAAAGTTCTTGAAGCTTACAGGGACTGTCTGCGAGAATTTTTTATTGTGTCCCAGTTTGCGATCGGGACTGGAACCGAAATCAAGGTGGAGGCCACTAAAGCCGCGGGCGTGAAGTGCGAACGCTGCTGGCACTACGATGTGGACACCGGCAAAGACTCCCGATTTCCGGGTGTATGCCCAAAGTGTGTTGAGGCGCTCGCGTGAAGATGGAAAGCAAATATTTGATTCTGTGCACGATCACGGGCTTTCTTGTGGCTCTGGATCAGGTGGTCAAGATCTACGTGCACGCGAATTTCGCACTCGGTGAGTCCGTGCCCGTGATTCCGGATATCTTTCATATCACATACGTACGCAACACGGGTGCCGCGTTTGGCGTGTTTCGAGACGCGTCCGCCCTGTTTCGCAATTTGTTCTTCCTGTCCATGCCTCCCATCGCCATGGTCATTATTCTGTTCATGTTGAAAAGTGTGGCGAATACGGACCGCTGGCAGATTTTCTCGCTATCTCTGATTTTCGGAGGGGCACTCGGCAACTATATAGACCGGCTGCGCTTCGGATACGTCATCGACTTCTTGGACTTTCATTACAAGGACGTGTGGTCTTATCCCGCCTTCAACGTGGCGGACTCCGCCATTGTCTCCGGTGTGTGTCTGCTTCTGGTTATGATGACGGTTCGCGAGCGCAGGGCAAAGAGAGCGTCCGCGGAGCAGAAAGCCTGAGGGCATAGGTGCTTCCGGCACTCCATCTGTCCTCCGCCCCACCGATTGCCACTTACTTTTTGATTATCAGTCTCGCCTGCAGCCTAGGAGCGGTCTGGTTCGTGCGCCGGGCCAGCGCGCGCGCGCTCGAACGCGTGACGGCGGTGGATCTGACTTTGACCACGATGATCTCGGCGTTCCTGGGCGCACGCCTGCTGCATGTCGTCTTCGAAGAGGCCTGGTTTTACCAACATCATCCCTTGCGCGTTCTTCAAGTCTGGAACGGTGGCTTTGTTTTTCTGGGCGGTGCGGTTGCAGGAATTCTGGCCGGCTGGCTCTTTTGCTGGTGGAAGCGCGAGCCATTTTGGTATTGGGCGGATACGGCCGTTGTGCCGCTCGCATTCGGCTACGGGATGGGCCGCATCGCCTGCTTTCTGAATGGGTGTTGCTATGGCCGCACATGCGATCTCCCCTGGGCCATAGATCTGCACGGCGCTCACCGCCATCCCACGCAGCTGTACGCGAGCTTCTGGGAATTCGCCGTGCTGGGTGTGCTCCTGGTTGTGGAACGCCGATTGAGAACTTCAGGATACCTGTTTAGCTTGTGGTTGATTTTGCACGGAGCGGGACGGATCGTGATGGAGATGTTCCGCGACGATCCGCGCGGAGGGCCAATTCTGGGGTTGAGCCTGGGAATCTGGATGAGCACGGCATTGATTCTCCTTGGAATGGTATCGGCCTTGCAGCTCAGCATTGATAAAGGCCTACAGGCAAGGAGCTAATCGTATGAAAACACAGATGCTTTTGGGATTCGCACTGTTCACGGTATTGACAGCTGTTGACTCCATTTGGGCACAGGAGAATTCAGCCGAGATCCGCACTCGGCTTGATGATGGAGCTCCGCCATCGCGACTGACGGACTACGACATCCACCTCAACCCGCAACTGGGACTCTCTTCGTTCGAGTATTCAGGTCGCTCGACCGGGTCTTCAAAACAGCAGCTCAGTGGCGGACTCACGGCTGAATTCGGTGGTCCGGCCCGCAAGCTGGAAACGGGTGTTGTGATCATGCGCACCGGATCCGCGGTTGAAGGCGAAGATATCACCTCTACGTATCTGGCACTTCCAATGATGGCCAAAATCCGTGTGGTCTCGCTGCGCGCTCAGTCCTGGTACACCAAGTTTGGCTTCATGTCGGCCTTCGAGCTCAACAGCTCCCGCGATTCCGTAACCAACAACTTTGATGTGATTGGAAGCCTGGGAGTGGGCGGACGCCTGCCGCTGAATCGCACCATGGATGTCCTTGTGGACGCGTCCTACAACCGCGGCCTGCTTGATGCTTTGCGCACGCAAGGGGAGAACTACAATCAGGGATTCTTGTTCTTGGCGGGTGTGAGCATTCGAATTTGATTAGAACTCATTCAATTGAGTTCTAGGTCTTCACCCTAAAGCTATTTTCAAGCCGGGAAATTTCGTCATCCGTTGCTCCGACTTCCTTGAAGTGATTCCTCCAGGTGCGGACAACGGTTTTGATTGCGTCGACAATCTTTTTCGCGCGAGCATCGCTCAGTCTGAATCGTGCAGCCATTGAAAGCGCATTTGAATACGAGGCTCTTTTCCCTTCCGTGCCCAGGGTCATAGCGAGCGTATAGGTCTCTGAGTGGATAAGTGAAGGAACTACGTCATACAAGGGAGACAGATTCCAACGATTGCTTCCGACATGAAGAAAACCAAAGTTTCTGGGATGATCATCATTGTTGTAAACGGCAATGTTGAATACCATCCGTCTGAACAGCTCCTCAAGGTCTTCGGTGGGCCGAGCAGAATACTTGATAATCGCGTCCACCAACTTAAAGTAGCTCCAGGCGGAGTAATCGCTTTCGTGCGTGCCTGTGAGAGTCAATCCAGAAGCGAACGGAATGTGCTCCTGACCGCGCCGATCGAAACGCTCGATCAGATAAACGCTGCGCCCATCCACCCTTTCGAGTTCAAGATTGGGAACATTTAATCCGGCCTTCTTTGCGAGACTCATTGTTGCGTACTCGATAAGGGGCTCATTTTTCGTGTCGAGCAAAATCGAGAACTTTGCGAGATGGGGCTTTCCTTTCCAGATCACGGCGGCTTTAGGACGAGCCCCTCCTAGAGACGGACCATAGGTTAGATACTGGCGTAGGCGCTCGGTTTCAGAAGATGCAACCACGTCATCAACTGCGCCCATGCACTCTTCAAGCTTGAGTCTCCGCGCACCTGCGCGCTTTTCGAAGATGCCCGCAGGGTTATAGACGCCGACTCCGTCTTCCAATGTTTTTGCGAAGGCGAGCGCGCCCGCCCGGTCTTCACCTGATGCCGCAATGTACTCAAGTTCACTGAGTTCACGGGCAAATTTTCTCTCCAAGAGATAGCGTCCCCATTTATCAGGACCCGCATCACGTATTCCATTGAATACATAAAATCCATCAGGGGTCTCGTAAGCCGTATCCACAAGCGGCAGCTGAACCGGATCAATTGCGATGGCGTCCGTTCGATGAAGATACTTGCGTCCATACCTGAATGTGCTGTTTGAATTTCGTCCAGCCTCGGTGAACTTTAAAAGGCCGCACGGAACCCAGTCGCCACTCAGATAAATGAAGACATAAAGTTGATTCAACATCAGAAATTGACCTCGTCATCACTGATCCTCTTAACGTGAAGGCCGCGCTTACGAACTTTTCTTAGTTCAATGGCAAGGGCGTCAATGTCGTTCTCAGGTTTAAGTGCTTCATTGAAGCCTCGAGCCAGGTTCAAAACGCTTAACACCTGGATGAGAACGCCGACAGATACACCCGGACTTCCGTTTTCAAGATGAGAAATGGTTCTGCGATCAGCGCCGGCGCGGCTTGCAAGTTCGACCACGCTCATCTTTCGACGCTTTCGTGCCGTTTGAATCAATCGACCGAGTTCCTTCAATCCGAGAGCGGCTTCTGCCGTCAGTAGGTGATCCCAGTTCTTTTTTGTTCTCATGTACATTCCAGCGTATATTTATTGAAGTAATTGACCATTAAAATGTACAATAGAGAATCTAAAAACACAATCCCTTATTAAGGATTTGAGCATTATAATGTATGAATACACCTTTTAATGCACTTAATAATGTATGAATGCCAGGCAACTCACAAAGCCGGTTGAGGGGAGGCGCGACGACGCAGGACTGCCTAAAGGCAATTCGAGGAGGAGCACTGAAGCCTCAGCTCAAAATCAAACGAACTATTGGGATATCAAAATGAGGAAACGCCCTAAAATGAGACGCGGACCTTACCGCTCGTGGGGCTCACACCGGCAGCTCCAGCGGACCTCCACGCGCGACCGCCCTTTGGTAAGAGGGCCGTGCGCGTAGACGTTGGATGTACGACTGAAGGGCAGGGGCCGACTTCAGACCTTCCACGCGGTCCATGGCGGCCTCCAGCGGATAGCTCATCTGTATATCCGCTGCCGTGAACGTCGTGCCGGCAAAGTACGTCGAACGGCTGAGATGCTGTTCTATGAAACGAAAGTGGGTCTTGAGTTCGGGACCGTACGTCTTTTGTTTTACCGCGCTCGCAATTTTCAGGGCAATGGGCTTAATGAAGAAGGGCATGGGCTGCTTGGGAAGCAGTTCGAATATCAGTGCCAGAAAGAGCTGCGGCATCAATGAACCCTCCGCATAATGAAGCCAGTAGTTATACTGCCAACGTTCCGCGGTGGAAGGCGGCGGTCGCAAGCGAGACGCCGGGTCAAACCGATCCAATAGATATTCCAGGATGGCACCCGACTCCGCCATCGTGACGCCCGCGTCTGAATCCGTCACGACAGGTGACTTGCCCAACGGATGGATCTTTTTGAGCTCCGGCGGAGCCCTTAAGTCTGCGCCGCGCTGGTAGGTTTGGATTTCATAGGGAACCTCCAGCTCCTCAAGGAGCCAAAGGATGCGGTGAGACCTTGAACTGTTAAGATGATGAATGGTGATCATAGGGGCTGAACATAGACGACATTCGTTGCTGCTGCCAAGGGAGACTTTGATGGCGTCGTCGGATCACTGAGACCAGGGCCAAAAGCTGAGCGCCTTGGACATATTGGACATAATGGACCTCAAGAACTCCGCACAGCGTCCCGCGTGAACTTGGTGTTGATAAATTTTGCCCCCTTCGGCCGTGAGCACTGTGTTTCCCTTTCGAACGATGATGCGTTGGGGGTGATCGATTCGAGAATATTCTTTCGCTGAAGAGAGCTCCCGCAAGTTCAGATGAGATTCATCCCGAATATCCACTAAGGTCCAAGACGGGCGACGCATTCCCGCGCCGAACAAAATCGCAAGATTCTCATAGGACCGCGCCTTCCACTGAAACGTTTCAAGCTCCACATTCGGAACAGGGAGGGGGCTTGCATCAAGCGAAAAGCCTTCCGGAGGGACTTCCCCGGTTGCCTGGGAGTAAACAAGGTGGATCCAGCTTTGAATCGTGGAAAAACGTCGGATGTTCTTCGCCGCAAGTTTTATGGCATTGATATACTTATCACTTTTAGATGTGCGCAAAGTCTTAAGCGAGAAATTGGCGACAACATTTTTTTCCGCGTCAAGAATCAAGCCGTCGAATCCTGGGGAATTCAGCCCATACCATGTGGCAATAAGAAGCAGGCTGAGCCCATTGTGACGATGCAGGACTTCGGCGAATCGATAAGCCGAAATAATTTCGTCGGTCGAAGCTCTGAGACTAGTCCTTTCCATCACCCATAGGCCAGGAATAATCTCCTGGGCCTCTCCCAGGGCTCTTTGCAACTGTACCTGCGCCTCCTCGGGAGTCGCCGCCCTTAGACGATCGTTAAGGTGGCTCAAAATTTCGCGAAGGTGCGGTGGAGGAGGAGGTGGTGGCGACGCCGACAGATCCGGGTCTCCCTCCGCGGAAAAAGCAGAGGAAATCCAAAGGGTCGCAATCATCATCAGGAGAATCGATCGTTTAGAAAAGGAGCGGCACACAGGAACATCCCTCAGCGACGGCCTTGAGTTCCTTGGTGGAACTTCAAACGCTTGCCCATTATAGGAACATCAACCCCTACAAAGAAGACCCCTGGTAAATTTGTCATGAGTGTCTAAAAATCGGTCAGGCGCGACCCTATTTCTTCTTTTTGTCAGAGGTCGCGGGATTAAGTGTTCACGTGAACAGGACTGAGACTCCGGCTCGCATCTTGGGTTTTGGAATGAGTTCTAATGGGCAGAGGCTTCTGGAGAAGGCGGATGCAACCAGTCCTCACAGTCCGTTAGGATCAGCTGCTCATACTCCACGGAAGGATCGAGAAGATACGTGTTCGCGATCGCACGCACATCCGCCGGTGTCAGGCGATCCAACTCGTCGAGAAACTTCTGTCTTAAACTCACGTTAAAATAGAGACTTTGATTCATCATATACCTACCTAGAATTTCGCTGGCGGATGTTGCCGGCGTCTTTGCGGAAGCGCGCACAGCGGAAATGGCATCGCGAATGCTCTGGTCCGAGATCGCTCCCGTACGCACCTCCCCAAGCACCAAGTTCCATCCTGCGATCGTCATTCGCGCCTTCGCCGCCCCCTCCGTCTGGCCATATAGCGCCAGGAAGGAGTGCTGACCATCCAAGGGAAAGACCTCGGTCGAATGAACATATCCGAGTTCCTGATCCCCGCGATTGTAATGGCGGATGCGGGGCTGCAAAAGGGCGTGCAGCACGAAGAAGGCTACATTTTCTCTTAGATTTTGGATTAAAGGGCCCCGGTACATTCGGACGAGAGCAAAGATATCACCGCCTTTGAGGGCCGGAAAAGGTCTCGTTACTGTCTCGCGTGGAGTCTGGCCCCATAAAAAGCGGGAGCGCATCATCTCATCCATCTCTGGCGCCAATCCCCGAGGAACAAGCCGATTCACGGCTCGCCGGAGATGATCAAACTCAGAGATGGGCAAGTTTCCGACCACCACATATTCCTTTTGCGCGGCACCACCCACTATTTGTGACCAGAATTTCAATGTGTGATCATAATCCAAAAGCTTGCCCCGGCGGATAGCCGTTAACGGGGTGATCCTGAGTGGATCCAGCGAGGCCATTAACTCCTCAAGCGCCACTCCGAAAGCGAAGGTGGCGCCATAAGAGGAAAGTTGGTGCCTCGAGTAGATCTCCTTGGCCCGTAAGAACTCCTCGCGTGTCGGTACAAACTCCTTCAGACGATCGATCATCCAAACCAGACACCGAACCGCAAAAGCGTCTTCACCATGGCTTGTAAATGTTAGCACGTGGTCCAGGCGTTCGGCAGACAAGACCACATTGTACATAAACCGCATGTACTCCAGCTCGCCCACAAAGCGTTCCCTAAAAGCGGTCAGAATCAAATCGAGCGCCAGAAGAGGCCATTGCGTCTCTCGGTGGAAGAGCCATCTCACCCCCGCCGCCGTATCCGGAAGGTCTCGGCGAAGGTCAAGCGTCACTCGTTCCGGGAGATTCTCAAGAGGCTTTGTGCGTCCAAATACGGGCGACGTCTCTTCTGAGCCAACCGACTTCCCCAGATCCACCTCGCGAAGCTCAAGGCGAAAAGCCTCTTTCGGTTGGCCGTCCATGACCGAAACATATCTGTGCAACTCAGCTCGATTGTCGATCAACTCAAATAGACGCGGATAGGTCGGATCGCGCTGCATCTTTTCGGTCTCCGGCCCGGTTTGTGAATACAGGGATCGCCGCGGTCCAAATCCTTTTGCGGCGTCCTGGAGATCTGAGGCGCGCACGTCCCGCAGGCTCGCGACCTGGGAGTCCAAAGAACCGGGATAGGAGAGAACGGCATCGTAGACCTCCATCAAAGAGGATACGGAACGAGCGCGCCGTTCGAAATCGTTCAGCTCCGCTTGCTTGAACATTTCTAGACTTCTCTCGTCCACCGGATGGACCTGTAAAGACCGGAGGGTTTCAAACATCATCGCGTTGATGTCAGGCGCGTGGTCCAGGTTCCCGTCCGTGATATGGTAAGTAAATTGAAGATGAATTTTGCCTGGCAGTTTCACGAGTCCAAACTTTCCAGCGTTGTTCTCGCCTCAGCTTGTGTAAAAGCGTTCCCGGCGCGTCCAGATTGAGGATGCGCGCGAGCAGATCCAGGGCCTGACTTTCTTTTAAGCCGCCCGTGCGATCCGCCTCCAAAAGAACGACCCCCCAGTGCGACGATGCGGAGGCGATGTGAAGTCGACGTTCACTTTCTGTGGGCGCGAGTGGATGGGAGAAAAGAGATGGCGCGGGCGCGTGCGCTAAAGGAAGTGAGCGCGGCCGGAAGCCGCCTGGATCTTTCTCAACCCGAGCCGAATGCAAATACCGCTCGGTCCATTGTCTGACTTTGCGGGCGAAAACCGGATGAGTGAAGTTCCCGATGACCGCCACCTTTATAAACTCAGGCGTGTAGTTGACGTAGTAGAGCTCTTTGAGATCATCCAGGCTTAGATTTTCCAATGATTCCTGATGACCATAGAGAGGGTGTCTCCACGGATGCTCCAGCGAAAGGAGCTGTGTGAACAGCATGTGGCTTCCGGCATCGCGAGGCAGGCCTTCTTTTACGATCTCGTGGATCACCGCCGAAAGTTCTTTTTTATGGGCCTGTGGATTCCACTCCAAACCCCGCAGCGGCGAGAGGAATACGTTCAAAATCAATTCCGCCTCGGCCTGATTTCCAAACGCCGCGTATTTGGTCTGCCAGCGAAAGGTCGAAGCATGAGTCTGGACACCGGCGGGTTTAAGCAAGTCATCCAATGTATGATGACCCGGATAATCCAAAGTCCCGATGTGCATTTCATGTTCAAGGGCATGTGGACGTCCCATAAGGCGCCCGTGTTCATGAAGAGCGCCAATCGACACGTGATACATGACTCCGAAGCTTTCGCCGCGGCCCATATCCACAAAGTGGACTTCAAACCCGTTTATGCGTTCAACCGAGACTTTCGGTAAGGCCGAGACGGCGGGCGCCTCGATCGTGACCACGGCAATAAAAAACAATACAAGTACTCTTAATCCCGATATCACCCTGAATCCCGCTTAGAGCCCCCTCTAAAACTCCGTAGGCACGGTTAGCAGCGCAAGGACTCGAGGTCAATCTTACTGTCGGCGGTGTGAAACTTCGTTTCGTCAAATCACGCGGTCGTTGCCGCCATCGATGGGAATCTGTGCCCCAGTGGTCTTAGCGAATGCCGGCCCCACCATGCTGACGACGAGCTGAGCGACGTTCTTTGATGTGATTTCTGTTTTGAGCAGGTTCTTACGCTTGTACTGTTCGGGAGAGAGGCCATAATGCTTGGCTCGATTGGCGATCACCTCTTCACTCCAGATCCCCGTGTCAAAGACGGCGTCGGGATGGACCGTGTTCACCCGAACTCCAAATGGCGCCAGCTCCAGAGCCGCCACGCGCGCCAGTTGCGTGAGACCGGCTTTGGCCGCACTGTAAGCTGCGGCCCCGGGACCAGGTGCCGGAACGTTCTTCGAACCCATGACAATGATCGCGGGGTCCACTCCCAGCTTCAACAGCGGCGTGGCCGCTTTGATCACGCGCCAATGTCCCGAAAGGTTGACGTTGAGGCCAGAGGTCCATTCGGACTCGCTCAATTCATGCAAGGGCTTTCCGGGAGGAAAGGTTCCCGCGTTGGTGACCAGAATATCAAGGCCACCAAAACTCAACGCTACGTCGTGAAGCGCTTGTGAGATCGAGGCCTCGCTGGTGACATCGCAAACCAGCCCCCGCCAACCATCCCCTCGAAACATCGAAGTCACCTCGGGAGCCACGTCCAGGGCGGCCACACAGGCGCCCTGGGCCTTCAGCTCCTCGGCAATCGCCCGCCCGATACCGCTCGCGGCTCCTGTCACCACTGCGACCTTCCCTTGCAATACGGGTCTGGATCCGCCGCCCACCTTGAGCTTGGCTTGTTCCAACTCCCAATACTCCACATCAAACAGATCGGCTTCACTCACCGGCTTCCATCCGCCGAGAGCTTCACCCCACTGCAAGCAACGACGGGTGTGAGTCGTGAGATCGTCCACCACGCGCAGGCCCTTGGCGGATGTGGACACATTCACGCATCCCGCTCCCGGCCAGATCACCCAGCGGGGGCAGGAGTCCAGCCGCTTATGTCCGGGTTTGTGGTGGCGGGCAAAGTAGGCATCATATTCCTCTTCGTATGATTTCAGGCCGGCGTTCACGTCTTCCGCAAGTCTCATAGGTTTAGGCTTGATGTGAATGACGTGATCGGGGGTCACAGTTCCTCGGGCGGCCACCTCCGCGGCCTTTTCCCAGTTCGCAAAACCAACAGCTTCGGGGCCTGCATTCAGGTTCACCAGCACCGGAGCGCCTAGGGAGCGGGAAAGGGCCCCGCGCAGCTCCGCCATTTGCAATGGTGAGGGTATGCGAGTGGGAGAGGAAGTCCGCACCTCCAAGACCCCGCGACGGGCTAGAAACGCTTCCGCCTTTGACACCAGACGAATCATATTTTCATAGGCGGTACGGGCGTCATCATGAAACGTAAAGATCCCATGATTGAGCAGAACCATGCCCTCGATGCGGCTCCAATCCAAATCCCGCGTCAGCTCGAAAATCTTTCGCGCCAGCACAAATCCGGGCATCACGTACGGAACAAGCACGACGTCTTTTCCAAAAACCTCGCGCGCGTTCTTTTCGCCCTCAGGAGTGTTCGTCAACGTCACAACGGCGTCCGAGTGGGTGTGTTCCACATATTTAAACGGAATGATCGCATGTAAAATGGCCTCGACCGACGGTGTGGGCGCCGACGGATTGACCATGGCCGCCTTTTGCTCACGCACCATATCGGTGTCGCTGAGGGCCTCCAGCTGAGCCATTTTAAGAAGTGTGTCCATGCGCACGGGAGCAAAGCCCTGCGGCGCTATGGTTGCCAAATCCCATCCGCTCCCCTTCACATAGAGAAGGTCTTCGCGCTCCCCAAACAGATTTGTGCGCGTGACCTTGACCGAGGTGTTTCCGCCGCCATGCTGAACGAGAGCCGCCTCCTGCCCCAGTAAGCGCGAGGTATAGGCTCGCAAGGCTACAGGATCATTGAGATACTCGCGAGCTTCACTCTCATTCCACCGACTTTGCACGACCAGACTCCCGTCAAAAAACTTTTGAATTTACGGGCGATCTTAGGAAGAAGCGGGAAATCAGTCAACTCGCGAGACTCCGGAGAGGTTAAGGGGCTGCCTCCTTCACAAAACGAATCGCGTCTACCGTCGGTTCGAGGTTGATCAGGAGCTCGTGAATACGCCCTTGGGAATCAATCTGAAAGTAGGCGGGTGCGATCGCTTCGCCGAACTCCGCTAAAGCATCTGATTTCAGCCGAAAGGTGCCGTTGATCAAAGGCTGAAGCTGGAATTCAAAATTATGGAAACGGCCCCGTAATTCCTGAGCCGACGCGACAATATTCACGTCCCCGTAGGCGGGATGAACGTAACGGCCGACATAATCGTCAAGCGGCTGCGGAGGGGCTGTGCTCTCGGCCACAGGTTCTTGGCCTTTCTCCTCACCCGTCTCCTTCTCTTTTTTCTCGAGCTCAGCCATGCGCGCGCCCCAGTCTATGGGAGCTAAGCCTAAGGTCTCGTCCATCGCGCGGAGTGCAACCCGTGTCATCGCATCCGCATAAGTCGCGTTTTGAAGAACAATAATTCCAATGTCATCATCGGGAAGGAAGCCGACATGAGCCATAAAGCCATCGATTCCACCATTATGCCAAATCCAATCGTGCCCTCTGTAGTGTTGGCGGATCCATCCTAGGGCATAACTCGGGAAGGAAAATTCAGGAAAAGGGAGCATCATCTTCTGGGGAATAGCGACCTGAGGCGCGTGCAAAGCGCCCATGATATCAGCTGGAACCAGCTGCTGCCCACTCCACTTTCCACCGCCCAGGTTGAGTTGGACCCACTTGGCGAGATCCCGAACATTGGAATTGATCGAACCCGCAGGTCCCATGCCCACAATCGGCCGGAAAGGAATTTCAACGGGAGCTGCATCTCCACGCCGACCATAGGGCCGCGCGAAATCGCGCGCCTGCTTACTGGCTTCAACCGAAAAGTTCGTATCATTCATACCCAGAGGCCGCAGCAAGCGTTCGCGGACATAATCCTCCCAAGTTTGTTCCGTGAGCTGCTCCACGATGTAACCAGCCGCCATGTACATAAAATTGTTGTATTGCCAGACCTCACGGAAACCGGCGGAGGGCTCAAGGTAGCGCAGACGCTTGAAAAAGTACTCGCGCGGAAATTCATCAAAACCATACCAGACAAGATCGTGACGAGGCACCCCTGTGCGATGGGTGAGCAAGTCGATCATCGTCGCCTGCAAAGTCGCGGTGTCGCTCTTGAGGCGGAACTCAGGAACATACTCAATCACAGGCTGATTGAAACGGAGCCCGTGGTCTTTGAGCGCCAGTCCCGCGACGGTGGCCGTGAAAGCTTTTGTCGTGGATCCTATGGCAAACAGGGTCTCCGGCGTGACCGGCAACTTTGCATCCACATCGCGATAGCCGAAGCCGCGCGCGTAGATCAATTGCCCGTGGCGGACGATCCCGACCGCAATTCCTGGAACCTTCATGGCTTCCAACTGCTCTGTGACGAAAGATTCGAAGCCTTCCGCAGGAACACATTGAGCCTGGCCCGAAACACATGGACTCAGGTCGCGTGCTAAGGCCAGATCAGGTATCGTCGAAACCGCAAGAAATGAAAAGCAAAGTAAAAAGCGCATAACCCCTCCCCCGGGGTGAAGCTTTAATGCGCCTGAGGTCATTAGACAAGATTCTGTATATGTTGACTGAGAGTGCCGTGGGCCGATAGCCGGAGAACTGGCCCACTTGTCTGCGGAAAAATTTGGGCCTGGACTTGCTCTGCTCTACAGGAATGAAAGTCAAATGCCCGTATTGTACACCTAATGATGATGTGTCCGGCCCTCGAACTAAAGTTTATCGGGCCGGAAAGTTCAAACGCAAATCCGACTCTCGCGTGGTGCCCCGGTTCCGATGTACCGGATGTGGAAAGCACTTCTCGCACGCCACCGCACATCCGTACGTGCGCCAGAAGAAGCGACAACTCAACACCCCTTTGATCAAGCTCTTGTGTTCCGGAGTATCACTGAGACGATGCGCAAAGATCCTCAATCTCTCCCGCACAACGGTGGTGCGTAAGGCCGTCTTGCTCGGAGAGTTGGCAATGGCGCAGCTGGCCGAGCACAACCTTTCAAAGCCTCAGGCGGAAGTGGTTGAGTTCGATGACATGGAGACATTCGAACACACCAAATGTAAGCCCCTTTCCATTACTTTGGCAGTCGAATCTCAGACACGGCGGATCTTGGGCTTTGAGGTCACTCAAATGCCAGCCAAAGGTAAACTGGCCCTTATCTCTCGTAAGAAATACGGTCCAAGACCCGATCAACGCCAAGCCGGACGAGAGCGTCTATTTGAGAAACTTAAGCCGCTGGTCAAAGAGGATGGGCTCATCAAGTCAGATCAAAACCCTCACTACGGACCCGATGTCAAAAAGCACTTTCCAAACGCCACACATGAAGTGCACAAGGGGCAAAGAGGATCGATTGTCGGACAGGGGGAGCTTAAGAAGATCCGCTTTGATCCCTTATTCAGCCTGAATCACACCTGCGCGATGTTTCGCGCCAATGTGAATCGATTGATACGAAAAACATGGTGCACCACCAAACTCCCGGAAAGATTGGCCGGCCATCTCGCTATGTATGCATTATTCCACAATCTTTATCTGATCGGAGCACAATGAGTGCACACGCAAGTGGGCCAGTTTTAAAACTTCACTGAAGCGGACGGCGGCGTTTTGACCTTGAACGCCTTTTTCATCAATCCCACAGCGTTGCGTTTGAGGGTTGCGGTTTCCGACGCCACGCAATCGCGCGGCACGCAAATTGTGTAACCGCGCACATAGGCGTCATAAACAGAAAAGAGAATGCAAATGTCCGCCGCGATTCCCGTGATGATCAGTCGGTCGACTCCGATTTGCTTAAGGAGCACCTCAAGGCTCGTGGAATAAAAGGCCGAGTGTTTGGGCTTTAAAACAAAATAGTCGTCCGACGCGGGCTCGAGAGGTTGCGCAAGTTCACGGCCCAAGCCACCCTTCGCGAGACATCGGGAATAAACAGCCGCCCAATCCGATCTCCACTGGCCGAAGTTATCGTTGACGTAGATAACCGGAATTTTCTTTTTCTTCGCTCGATCTTTCAACCTTGCGATCCTCCGCGCCACAGGCTTTGCCTGGGCGAGAAGCTTTCGTCCCTGTGGGAACTCGAGCGTGTTGAGCATGTCAATGATCAACAGCGCCGTGTCTTTGTGGTGGATGACATCTTTGGTTTCTTGAGGCTTAGACTTTCGCGACATTTTTAGATCCTGTACTTTAGAACCTGTACGGTCCTCTATTTTTATTAGATCATTTACTGATCCTCGACCATTTAAACCTTTGACACATCCAGGAGCTGAACTCCAAGCGCGTAGACTCGATCTGGAGGTGCTTCGTCCGCTGCGAGGATGGCCCGAATTTCATTAAAGAACGCGGCATATTTCGTGATAATCCGCTGCTGAGCCTCAACACTGCAGCTAAAAACCAACTGTCCGGTGGGACAATCCCGATCCTGGGGCGGCTTCATCGCTTCCAGGTACCTCCGGGCCCGATGAAGCCAGTACAAACGCAGATTCACGCCAGCGGCAAAATCGCCCTGCGGGTCGAACGCGACGGACAGTGGACGGTACCTCCCTTGCTTCTTTGCAGCTAGTCCGGCTGACCGTAGCCCTCCCAGAATTGCGCGCTCCTCCGCAAGAGAGATGCCTATTTTCTTGCTAATCCATCCCTCTTCATGGCGAGGCAGGGCTTGATATTCTCCTGTCTCAAGTGCGCGCAACACCGCACCGCTGACTGGATACGCCCGCAGAACCTCGGTTTCCCGCTGGCGCCGTTTATACTCCTCTCGAAGCGGACTGATCCGAGACACATCGGTAAGCAATCCTAAGAAAAAAATCAAAACATGACTGAAGCGGTCGATAATCGAAAGAACATCATCGAGATCGGGAGGCATGACTCCATTCAGCCATCGTCGCACGCGATAGGGTGTGAAACCATTCAGGCGCGCGACTTCCGCGGCTTTCGAATTTCCAACCAAACGACGGATAAACAAATCATAACGATTCGGGTCCTCATAGTAGTGAAAAGCGCGGCGCAGGGCCGACGCGACATCGATCTTACACGCGCGCGCCAGGCACAGGAATTCGGGCCAAGGAATCCCCGTCATCCCCGCTTCCCAGCGATAAACTTGATTGAATTTATAGCCGAGCTTGCGGTTCACTTGAGCCTGGGAAAAGCGTCCGCGCAGAGCCACCAGCAATTCACGTCGAATCGTTTGATAATCCATATCCACTTATTAGCCGGGGCCACGAAGAATGTGGATAGGAAACGATTACTTTCTGGATATATAACCCGTGTGCACGGCCTCCGGAACGCAGTAACGTCGCCTGCAAGTTCAAACCTAAAAAGGAGATGTCCCTATGAAGTCCATGATCCTAATCGCCGTTTTAATGGCGGGTACAACAGCCTCCGCAGCGACAGTTCACACGACCGCAAGCTGTGCCTCGACCACAGGCCATTTCGGCGGCACTCAGACCCGGCAATCACAAAGTCTGGAGTTTACCGCCACCGAGCTTAAGGACATTGTACTCGGCGACCGGCAAGTTGAGGATGCGCCCATGCCCTACCCAAGCGATGTGGTTGTCGCACCTAAGGTTCAAGATCTTCAAGAAGTGCCTCTGACCCTTCAGACCACGCCTCATGGCTACAAAAAAACCATTTACTTCACGCTGACGTCTGCAAATACGGCCGATCAGCAGGTTTTCTGCACGGTTGTCCAGATCTGGGCGCTGTAATCATCAACTTTGGAGTTCGGGTTGAGGATGAGGAGCGGCAATCAAGAAAACGGCCGCTCCGAAGGTTCGCCTCGAGCCTCAGTAATGCCGCCACTGTCTTAAGACCACAGACCACGCTTTGGGCATGCCAGGCGGCCTCTTGAGCGGATCGTCATATCGCGGCTCGGGCCGAATCCTAATATAGCCTGTCATCGTCCAGTTATGGGCCACTCTTCCCGTGCGATAAAAGACCGGAGCCCAGCCGTGCGCAACCGACCCGTTCCATGTGAAAGTTGTGCCCTGATTAAAGTGCCAAATGTAATTGGAGGGCACTCTAAAGTTGGACCAGGCTCCACTGCTGGACGGATCATGGTTGTAGCCCGTAATGATGGAGCCATTAAAGCGGGCGGCGCCTTGGTTTTCAACACCGTGGGGGCGATCAGACCAACGATTGTAGGTGTAACGCGCGTAAGCGCCACCGGGAGCTCCCACATTTGGCCCATTCATCAGCACGATGTCGCCCGCTACGAGGGCCGGTGCCCAAGAAGCACCTGTGTTGAAAGGAGTGGCCATGATCACAGGCAAGTTGGAGGCGATGGTGAGGCCTGTATTCGCGAACCGCGCCAAGTCCGAGCCTTCCACAACCTGAACGGAGTTAACAAATGCGTTGAAGCCGGCGCGGGTGTAATTCGCGCACGGAGGCACTTGGAATCGCACAGTGCCCTCAGGATCTTTAAGAGGATTAGGCGCCGCCGGATCATCTTCGTCCTCACCATCGAACGGAGACCCGGCGCTTCCCGCTTCCGTGCCAACGTCCGAGCACAGTGAGTAAGGGAGGACCCGCTGCTCTTCACGTTGATTGCCGCTTCGTCCGTTATCGGGGATCTGATTTGTGTCCCCCGCACCGGTCCCTTGCGGCGGCCACATCAATTCATCCAAATCGACATTGGCCCCATAGCCGCTCTCCGAACCGGCACCAGCGGCAATGAGACCGTTCCTCCCGGGCCACTGGGCCGTGATATAAATCACGCCGTTAAACGCTCTTCCTAAACGAGCCAAGTGCCAACCCAGTTCGCCCGGATCATTGGAATCGAGCGCTTCAGCGAATCGGGCCACACTAAAATTCATGGGGAGCAATCGAGCCCGCGCCGTGCGGACAGCGGCATCACCGGCCGAGGCGTTGAAAAGATTCGCATCAAAATACCCGCCGCGAGTTGCCAGTAGCTTCCGGCTTGAGTACGGAACGCGATATAAACCCGGCCCGGGCGCGGCTGAGCCGGTATATCGACACGTCATAGGGTCCTGCATCAGTGGCCACCAATACCGGCTATTGGTGGGGTCCGTGGTGTCGGTCCTCAGGCGCCCCCATCCGTTAGCGTTGGTGATATCGCTGTTGTAATCCGGTGTCGGACTGCGAGGGGGGCAGTAAGGATGTTGCCCCCCGTTGGGAATGGGCGAGAGCATGACTTCATAGTCGACACCTGTGGCGTTCACAGGCGCCATCATTCCATACGTGTCGTGCCTGGAGGAGCGGCACCGGCGTCATAAAAGGCCGCGTCGTTAAAGAGCCTCTGATTGTCATGGTCATAAGCATAAATCGAGTAACGGCGAGGAGACCAAATTGCTCCCGGACTGGCCGCCGTGATGAACGGCTGCCAATAATCCTTCAGGTCGAGCTGGCCGACCGCGTTTCCATAAATATCGGATTTGCGGCCGGGATGATCCGACCAGATCGGAATTCCGGGCCAGAGTCCTCCCGTCTTTAAGTACCAAACGCCGCCAATGATCACGATAT
The DNA here is from genome assembly GCA_050249195.1 of Bdellovibrionales bacterium. Lineage (GTDB taxonomy): Bacteria > Bdellovibrionota > Bdellovibrionia > Bdellovibrionales > UBA1609 > JALHOQ01. Next base: position 3,458 of record JBFWQY010000005.1, on the reverse strand, counting down.
CAGCTTGATTGGCCAGTTTCTCACGGCTGACAATTGTGGGATCGGTTGCGCGCGGAGGATCCACGAGGTATCGCATGTTGGTTGAATTGGAGAACTGATGATTGGCACTCACGCCAGAGGCGCCCATGAGCCCTTTTTGGGTCGCCGGACTTTCCAAAGAGCCTCCGAGTTTCAAAGGGAGAACACCATGGGCCTGGTCAAGCATCATTCGTCCTAGGCGGCGAATGGTGAACAGACGCCAAGCCAAACGGGTCGAAGCACAGTCTGTACAACCGTTAAAATCCCTCTGCCAGATTGTTCTTCTCAAATTGCTGGAGAGATGAAAGTCAATGGTTCCCCACGATCCCTGGGGGAAACCGCATTCCGGACGATCTGATCCGAATACAATCTTTTTTGCGGATATCAGACGCCCGTGAAAGCCTCCCGAGTTCACGCACAGATTGCCATTCGCCTGAATAATACCAAAAAAGTCATGGCCCCCATGAGTGGAGTAGTACTGATACGACGGAAGATCTGAAAATCCGATGAACTGTCCGACGGCGAGTTCCGCGGCGTTCAGAAACAACTCAATGGTCCCGATCGCGCGATCTGATTGAGACGCGATTGTTCGATCGACACCCGATGTATTCCCTCTTTGGATTTCGAGCGTCACCATCATCCGTCGGCGGTTTCCGATCATCCCGTGGTACGGCCCTGACGCGACCGGGCCGTATCCTTCATCAAGCCAATCCGAAACCTTGACACTCTCGAGAGTATAATCCGGCGGAAGATTCGCACCGAGACTCGCTTGAAGATGATCGGAAAGTCCCTGGGCCGAGTGCTCTTCAGCCGGCACCCGGCTCAAGTAGAGCTGGGTTTCACCGATGGCCACGTTGCGGATGCCGTCGGCAACATAGAAGCTCTTCTGGTTCGAGATGAGACCGGAGGTGACGTCAGAGCTGTGATCAGTCAAGCTGAATCCCCCCACGACGACTGCGGAGATCGACGCGAGCATCAAAGCCAGGATCATCGCGATGACACCCGACTGACTATTTAGAATCGGTTTCGTTTTCACAAGCCACCCATCAAATACTTAATCGATTTCGAGGCACCGAACTCCAGACGGCCGAACGCAAAGTACAATTGTTACACGTCACCGGTTCGCCATTTAACACCCAGGTCCTTTGGGTTCCGTCTTCGAGATTACCCAGGCCTTGAACAACAACTCCAAGATGGACGGAGTAAAGAAGGTCAGAAGTCGCGTTGCGCAGTCCTCCGCGCCCGAGCCGTTCCATGCCCACCGCGCGCGCACTATAAAGAAGCTCGTCCTGAGTGCTATTGGCCGTGCCGGAAAGATCCCGGATGTAGCCATCGTTATCTGTGTCAAAGCCGAGCGCGATCTGGAAATCCGCAATTCCCGAAGCGACGATCGCGAATTCATCAGCGCTCAATGTCGGGTCCCGGTTAAGATCTTCGGCCACGATCAGCTGGTTGAGCGGGCCCGATCCGGAAGTCGTTTTGTTAACAAAGTAGGTGCGCACTTCGACCTGAGTCATGTAACCGCCCGCCCAGGTGGCCCCCGCTTGTAAATTCATTTGATTAATCAAACCTTCGCGAGTCGTGACTTGACAGGTGATCGCGTCCACCGCCGAAATATGCAGCGAGCGGGCCCACCCCATGTTCGTCAGTAAGACCTGCCGATTGACCCAGCCATTATCCACACAGCAGTTCGGAACGATGCTCATCTGAAACGTGGTACTTGAAAGCTCGGACGTCACACGACATTCGAGCAAAGGGGGTATGCCCGGCCCGGCGGCCGGGCGGCGTGTCCACGCCAGTGTCAGGCGATCAGAACCCCGGCAATCCGGAAGATCCATTCGAGACGCGCAATTATCCTCAACCCAAACACCCATATAGGCTTCAACGAAGCCACCGCCGACATTGAGAGCCTCTCCCGTGAGCGTATCGAGAATAAGGTTAAGATCTCCCCTGCCTGAGACCAACACTTGTGCCTTCATATTCATCTTGAACATCATTTCGTAGGCGGCCAATGCCGCCATGACGGAAACCGTCGAGAGGGCAACCACGATCATCAGTTCAATGAGACTGAATCCCTCTTGTGACCTTCTCATGGATTCAGCTTGCGATAGGTTGTAAGTTGAGTCGGAAACGAGAGCCCGGATACATCTCGAGTATTGACGACGATCATCATCCATCCCGTTGACGGCGTGTCGGGTGTAAGTGTCCACTCGGCGACATAACCCTGTCTTGAAACCCCTCTCGCCACTGGTTGCAGGTCAATGCCGTACGCTTGATGGCGCGTCGAAGGGTCGGCATCGACACGGACGCGCGGATCGGTGTCCGGAATATTCATAAGAGCTTCAATCGTTTTTTGTGCCACGAGGCGCGTGTTGATACGCGACGTATCGCGCGCCAACACATGAAACGTGTAATCCGCCACATGGAGCGAGGAAAAAAGGACAATCAACACAATCGACATCGCCAACATCAGATCAATCAACAAGAAGCCACCCTGGCTATCGTGAACCCGCAAAGCCCTCATAAGCCCTCCATGCGTACTTGTCCAATGAGCGGATAGACCTGAAGAAGGCGATCGCGACCGCCATCATAGAATCGGGTTTCAACCAACGCACCGTCGGTGGTTGATCCTCGGGGCGTGAAAATCAAAGTTAAGGATGTCGTGCCGGTGAGGGTGTTTCGAAATCCGGTCAGTCTTGAGGTCTCGGCAAAGGGATAAAACACGGGAGTTCCGACGGCGGCACCCGGTAAGGTGCAATCATCGGATTGAAAGGGTTGGGCCACGTAACGATGGGGAAGGGAATCGTTGTCGACGGATACCCGCACACAACGATTCAGCACCCGGGCCAATGAGCGGGCTTTCTCAAGCGCCGCCTTGGCTTCTTGGGCCTCCACCCGTTGGCGCATCCGATTTGTCATGGGACTGGTATCGACAGTCGAGATACCGGCAAGCACCGAGATCAGCGCGAGCACGACCAGAAGTTCCAGCAGGGAAAATCCATCCTGCCGTGAAATATGGGAATGAAACCCGTTCGTCTTCCGATCGAACAAGCGCTACCTCCAACGTCCAAGAATCGATTGTCAAAACACGAAAGCTCGGGAGCTGACTAAAGTCTTATCGGTTTTTAACAACTGGACTAAATACCCCCGGGAGATTTCGGCTTTACGCCTGCTGTTTCAATTTATGACTGATACGAGAACGGAGTGAAATCAAACGCCTCAATATAATGAACATGAATGAACGCATAGACAATGAACGCATAGACTCTTCTAAAAGACCTCGGCCCGGTCTCCGTCTCTCCGTCTCGCCGGCGGGGTTCTTTATGACGCCAAGTGGGCGATAATTGTCACTTTCGACAGCGTGTCATAAAAAGTCATGTCGAGGACGCCGGTTTCCAGAGACTACCGAGCACGCCGCATCTCTGCAGGATCTTGAGCAT
>JBFWQY010000004.1:0-206152 GCA_050249195.1 Bdellovibrionales bacterium | reverse complement strand
ACGAGTCGCGAAAATACCGGCGGGAACTGAAATCGCCGGAAAGTCCGTATCCTCGCAATAACACCGTCTGGAATGTCTCATAATGAGCTGTGCCAAGAAAAAGGGAGGCCTAAGTAAACGGCATTACTATTTTAAGGCGATCAGCGCGTAGACGCTGTTCTGTCTGTGTACACTCAGAGGCGTAGGCAAGCGGCGATGGGCTGGCATTGCTCTTGCTCCTTACTGGGAACGGGGAGCTAAATCCATGCACAAGTTAACGTCAGCCAGGGTTACAATCAGCCTGCTTGTGGGGACGTCTCTGATTTTTATAGGATGCGCAGAAGGTTTGCCTGATGGGGCGACGATTGCGAAATCCAGTGTTTCAACGGGCATCACTATGCCGAGCCCATTGAAACCGGGTAACTGTAGGCGGATGTCGGATGGACTCCGTTGTGACGTCGTCCGCGACGGCGCTGTTGTTTCGACGACAATGATTGATAACTTCAGTGATGCCCTTGGCTGGAATGCGCCAGAGCATACTGAAACATTCCGCTATGGTGACATTGACGGCGACGGGGCCGATGATGTCTGCGCGCGTGGAAACGCGGGGATGATCTGCTATTTCTGGCGCACGGACCGTTTCGATGGCCCCTACGATTCGATGCTTTTGTCTGACTCAAATGGATGGACTCAGCCGCAATACTACAAAACCATTGGGTTGGCTGATGTCGACGGAGATGGTCGTGTGGACCTCTGCGCGCGCGCAGAGGCTGGCATACTGTGCTGGCCGTCGACAGGCACCGGATTTCGCTCAACGGCTTACGTTGGGCCGTCACTTTCAGACACTAATGGCTGGGACAACCCGATGTATTATGAGAGTATTCGCTATGGCGACAGGAACAACGACGGTAGGGCCGACGTTTGTTCCCTGCAATCCGACGGCTACCGCCATTGCTGGCTTTTCAATGGGACAGCGTTTGCTTCGTCCTCTGTCCTTGAGAGTAATTTAAATTAGTCTATTGATTCCAACGCGGACAGTGTCACTCGGCCCTCTTACTTTTAAAGCGATCCAACAACGTATACACAACGGGCACGACGAAGAGCGTAAGAAAGGTCGACACCATAACTCCGCCGATCACCGCGATCGCCATCGGCTGGCGCACTTCGGCGCCCGGGCCTAGGGCCAAAGCCGCCGGCAGCGCGCCCGCGATTGTGGCGATACTGGTCATCATGATCGGACGCAACCGGTTCGGACATGCGGTCATCAGGGAGTCGAAGACCGACTTGCGTTCCTGCTCGCGCACCTGATTTGTGAAATCGACAAGCAGGATCGAATTCTTTTTCACAATACCCATAAGCAGGATTAAGCCGATCATCGAGAAAAGGTTCATGGTTTGGCCGCCCGCCAGCAGTCCTAAGAACGCGCCCGAGAAGCTGAAGGGCAATGCCACGAATACGGTGAACGGATCAATGAAGCTGTTGAACTGTGACGCCAAGACCATGTAGGCGACGACAAAACCTAATACCAGCGCGAAGAGAAGGCCCACAAAGCTCCGCTGCATCTCTTCGGCGGAGCCGCCCAAGTGGAACGAGTAATCCGGACCCATAACCGCACGCGCGACTTGTTCGGCTTGCGTTAGCGTTTCCTGCTGGCTCAAGCCTTCCCCCATGTTGCCAAAGATCATAATCGCCCGGGCCCGATTTTTACGTGAAATCGTGGAAGACACCGTCGCCACCTTGACGTCTACGACCTGTGAAAGCTGGACCAGTTCGCCGCGGTTATTTCGCACGTAAAGATCCTTGATGCGTTCGACCGGTGGGCGGCCATTATCTTGGAGCTTCACGCGGATGTCGTAGCGGTGACCTTCTTTTTCGTAACCGCCCGCAATAGCGCCGCCCATGGCGACGTTCAGCACCTCACCAATCGAAGCGACTTCGACTCCGCGTTGAGATGCTTTCACGCGGTTTGGAACGATCTGAATCTCGGGCGCCCCCATGAGTAGGTCCGAGTTCACGTCCGTCATAATCTTTTTGGCCTTAAGTTCTTCCACGATCCGGTCGGCGTATTTAGCAAGCTGATGCCAATCGGGCCCTTGAATTGTGAATTCGATGGGGAATCCACTGCCGCTTCCGCCGAACCCCTGAGTTGAGGGGTCCTGCACCTGCGGCTTGGATTCCGGCAGCGTCTTGTTCAGAAAGTCACGTACGACTCCGATAAACTCCTGCTGGCTGAGATCGCGCTGGCCGCGAGGTACCAACTCGATAAAGACGATCGCAGCGTTGGTTTCGCCGCCGGTAAAACCTCCCGCGGCGACAAAAAACGATTTCACTTCTTTACGTTCACTTAGATACTTCTCAACGACTTTGACCCGCTCGTCGGTCAATGAGATGGCCGAACCCGGCGGATTTGTCATCTGAATCATAAGCATGCTCTGATCCTGAGGTGGCTGAAATTCGCCACGCAACAAACCCACTGTTCCAAAGCTTAATACGAAAAACACGAGTGAGCCGATGAGCACTTTCCATTTGTGACGTAATGTGACTGTGAGCAGCCCCACATACCGATCATGCACCCACTGGAATCCGCGCTCGAAAGCTCGCCCAACTCGGGTGTTGCGCTCGAGTGACCCTTTGAACTGGGCCGCCCGCATCGGTGTCAGCGTTAGCGCTTCGAGCAGTGAAATCATCACCGCCGCGCTCAGTGTGACACCGAATTGATATAGGAAACGGCCGATGATGCCTTCCATAAACGCGATCGGCAAGAAGATCGCGGCCAAAGCCACGCTGGCGGCCATGGCGGCAAACGTGATCTGACGGGCGCCCTCGCGCGCCGCCTGCACGCGGGATTTTCCCATTTCCCGGTGGCGAATGATGTTTTCAAGCACCATAATGGCGTCATCAACGACAATACCAATCGCCAGGCTCAAACCTAGAAGTGTGAAGACGTTGAGCGTGAAGCCTGAAAAGTAGAGGACGATAAACGTACCCAAGATGGACGTCGGAATGGCTAGCAACACATTGAGCGTGGAGGACCATGAACCAAGGAAGAGCCAGCATACAAGCGACGTCAGCAACGCCGCTAGGCCGAGTGTGAGAAGCAACTCCTTCACCGACTCTTCCACGAACTGCGTGCCGTCAAAGTTCACGACGATCTGAGTCCCCTTCGGCAAGGTTTGATTGAGGGCTGCGACCTTAGCCTTTACAGCGCGCGCGACCGCGACGGCATTCGCACCACGCTGTTTGACCACGCCTAAGCCGACTGCGGGCTTGCCATTCGTACGCGCAAACTGGAGAATATCAACGGTGCCCTCTTCCACACGGGCGACCCGTCCGAGTTCCACCGGATTGAAGTTGGGTGCGCCCCCGCGCGAGTTGATCAAGAGGCTTTCAAACTCTTCAACCGACTTGGCCTCACCCATCGTGCGCAGAGAAAATTCCTTCTTGTCATGCTCGGTACGACCTGAAGGCGGTTCACTGTGTTCTTTTTGGATAGCTTGCACAATATCGGTCGCACTGAAGGCGTAGCGTGTTAAAGATTTGTTGTCGAGCCACACGCGTAGATTTGGCTCCAGATATCCCGGCATCCATTTTTCCAGTCAGTTTTGACTGCTCTAGACCTAACCTCACGAAACAACAAAAGACTCCAGCGAGGCTTAAACTTGATCTGGGTCTTTCATCGGTCACTTTAAGTCACTCTCAGTCACCCCTGAAGGCTGCCAATGCGGCTGCCGTTTGGCTTCCAAGAAATTGCTTGGCTGCCAAATGCGAAAATCGCTCGGTGGATACAGTTTGAGAGATGCGGGGACTTCCTTCGAACCACTGCTACTCGGGTTAACTCGGTTACGAGTTGCCGGTCGCGGCCAAGAATAAATTGGCCGCTCGACCGGGAAGCCGCGAGCAGCAAAGGTCTTCAGCCATATTAACTTCGGCAAAGCGCTTCGGTAACAAACCACAACCAACCGAAGGAGCAGTCATGTCTACGAAAAAAGCAGTTTCTGGAAAAGGAAAAGCGAAACTCTGGTGCACGGTTCGCGTCTCTAGCGATACCAGGAAAGCAGCGGAAGCAATTCTCAAAACTGCCAATGAGAAACAGAATGGACGCAAAATCAAACTTGATGAAGTGCTGCAAGCGGGCCTTGCACTCATTCAACAAGCTCACATCAAGTCGCTACAGGAAAACTCCCTGACGAACGAAGATCGAAAGGAGATTTTGCGCCAAAGATACATTGCGGTTCGTGGCGGAATTTCCAAGGACGAGTTTACCGGATTTATGATGACAGCTGCATTCCATGAATTCCTAAAGGAACTGGAGCCAGGGGCAGTTGCTTCACCGCGAGCCGTAGAGGTTGCTGCACTCGCTGGATAGAATTGAGAAAGCTCTCGGGGGCTCGATGCACCCGAGAGCTTTTCGGCTTTTATTACTCTTGTCCGTCGAATTGTTCGAGAAGCGAAATCAGTTTCGCGAAAGTGTCCTTAAATTTTGGCGCATCTTGGATGGACGCCACGGCACTGACCCAGCCTCTTTCGAGCGTTTTCGTATCCAAGTCTTTGATTACATCGGAGAGGCGAACCGGAAGCTCCGTCTCCCGATATTTGAAACACTTCGCAAGGGAATCTTGCAGCGCAGCCGTTTTTGCCTTTGGCAAAAACGCAACCAAATCGAAAACATCTTTAGATCGAGAATTTAGGTCTCCGCGAGCTACCAGAGCGTGCAATTTCTCGGCGATGATCGTCTCAATGGGATAAACGGACCAGCTCAACTCCTCGCCCGAAAGAAGTGTCACCATTTTCGAGGAAACTGGCGACACAGGGTCGCCGATCCCGAGGTCAAAATTGATCGTCTGAGCTTTCGAAAGTTTTTTGGGAACTTCGCCAAATCCGGCGCGGAAAGTTTGCCGAATCCCGCCGTATTCGCCTTGCGCTTCTAGATCGACCTGGCTCTCAAATCGGAACCACACTCCATCATCAAGATCAGTCTCCGTTGCTTCACGAGTGATTTTCAAAGTTGCTTCAAGGTTTGATTTTCTCAGTAGCGCGTCCAAGTCCACGGTGTAGCGGCTCGAATTGTAAACGCGCAACCCCACGAATCCACCTTTGAACACAAGCAGGCTTGCAAGTTTCTTGTCGGCGACGAGCCTTCGCACAAGGCGCTCAATCAGAAATTCAGTCGCCACATGCTCAAACCGCGCGCCTCTTTTCTTGGCGAGGTTGGCGAGTTTCTGGGTTGCGGAGGTGCCTTTGGCTTTCGTGCTCATGCGACGATTGCCTCAAAGAACCGCTGCACGGCAGAGAGGAGCCCTAGCTCCTTCGCCGTGCGCCCAAGTTTGGCTTCGTTCGTAAGCTTCTGCGCAAAGGCCTTGCGAACGGCTCCGATGGCCGTTCGCTCGCCAATCTTGGATGCGAACCGAAGCCCTTCCACCAGGGTGCGCTCGACGGTCGCGATCTTGTAGCCATTCTTTGTAGTCACCCCTACATGGAGGGGGGCCTTGGTTCGCATCAGCCGATAGCCCTTTTCTTTGGTGCGGGTTTCGGGCGGAACGATGACCCAAGTTTCCTGGGGCACTTGCTCGGCCAGGTTGTAGTGAAAAAGGGCCGACAGGCCGCCGATAGCGGCGTCCGGGCCAAACTTCGCGCAAGCGATCTGAAAACCTATGTCCTCGGAGGTCTTCGCGTCTTTATGAACGTATAGGCCGCGCCCTACGCGTGAGAGAACGCCGCTTTCGACCATTCGAGAAAGCGCCGGGCGGGAAAAGCCGATTTCCTCGGCCTGGGCGGTCGTGAATAGCCCCATGTTCTTGAGCGTTTTGTTCTGGCTTCCGGTCATATAAGTAGTATCGCACCAAAAGCGACATTTCTAAAGTAAAATGTCACCTTTGTAATACGCCCCAGCGGCGGGCGTTCCCCGCCGCTGGGCTTCGGGCTAGTGACTCGAAAATGCGTAAACTTGCCCATTAGCGCGCACAAAAGAATAATCGCCGCTCAATTCGAGGTCGCGGGCGAAGGCTTCAAAATTGAAGTAGCGGCGCGCGAATTCAGGCATTTCGGAAAGCTGCCCGGTGGTATCAAGCAGATAATCCGCAAAAGCTTCTTTGGAGTCGTGAGCGCCCTGCCATTGTTCCAAGAATTTTTCCTCTACTTCTTCTAAGTCCACGTTCTGCCCGGCCTGGGAGGTGTACCAAAGAGAAAACGCGTCTCCATGCTCTTCTAGCAGTCTCGCAATAACAGAGACTCGCGAAATATCCGGCCACTCCCTAAGGCTAATCTCCCCAAAACCTTCGTAATCGTGAACTGCCCACTCTTCTGCACCAGCTTCGGGCGATCCCCGAAGCATCGCCGAAATATCGGCGTGAATTTCTTCAGCGGATTGGTTCGCATCAATCCACTTTCCGAAAAGAGTCCCGGCGTTATAGGAAGCAAGGCAAGCAACGTAAATTCTGATCGTGTTCATGGTCTTTTCTCCTCGATGTTTCCGGGAACTGGATTGCTCCCTAAAAAAACATTTTTTCCCCCGCACCATTCGCCCCCCGTAGGGGTGAGGGGAAAAAAATAAGGAGAACTCTGGCGCGTCTTGCTCGACCGATTTTTAGGCCGAAGGCCGTTTCAGATGGGAGTGACAACGAAGTTGGCGCGAGGCTCTGAAAAAAGCGGGCGAAACTGCAAGGCGTGACGGATTCGACCAATATTCCGAAACAAGGGCGCAGGACGCGCCCTTGACCACTTTCCCAAAAAAAGAAAAGCCCCGTAGGTCGATAAGACCTACGGGGCTTGAGCGAGCCATTAGGCTCCGGCAAGCGCCGGCGCCTGCGCGTTTTTCACGATGGCCTGGGCGTAGGCCGCAGAGGCCCCGTGCTTCATGGCCTGGATGTCTTCGTGCGAGACTGCTGTTCCGTCCTTCTTGGTGTAGGGAATATCGAGAAGGTACTTGATGAGGTTGACGCTGATGAACGCAGGTACTCCGTCTTTCGATACGACGAGGGTTTTCTTGTCTTGGGACAGTTTCACGTTGGTGTTGATTTGGGTTTTCATAATTTTCTCCTTAGTTTGGGCTCCAACCATTTGGGGCCTTCACAAAGTGAATCAGGCCCCAATGGTGCAAGCCAGGGAGCGAAGGGCGGCAGATCCCACGCCGTAAGCGTACTCGCGGCGTCGGATGTGACAGTAACGAAGTGGATGGCGCAGCCGAGCGCAGGCGTGGAAAAGAGCTGCCGTCCGTAGCGAACGACAAACGCCAAAGGAGAATTGAAAACCCAAAAGCACCCAATCGCGAATTCGGCCAGACTGAATCCACTCTAGGAGAATCGACAACCAATCGCCGCGAACAGCAGCTCTCATTCGAGCAACAATGATTTTTTTTCATCAAAAGGAATCTAATGTCGTTCGAAACATTTTGGTCCCTAAGCCGACCTCCTTCATAGGCCTACACGGCTTGCGGGGCAAAAGGAGGTCGTTCATGGACCAAAACTCAAACTACATAACGATCGAAATGAACCTTCGTCTTCAAATGATATGTCGAGCATCACATACCATCTGTTATGGTAAGCGCTGGATTATGTGGACCGTGCTCTTGGTAAAAGTCATTTCAAGCATTTACGGCCAGCTCGCTACACATAAATCCGACCAGGCGGTTCCGCCTTCCGCACCCGCGAGCTATAGCCCCGTCACGCCGAATTCCCGACGAGAATAGGAGTAGGACTATACTCAATAATTTATGACGAGGGCCATCGGCCCCTCGTCACGAATTTTCCACCATCGACATAACTGAACTAGATATTAAGTTGCCGCTGGCCTGGAAAGGCCGAGGATTCTTATCCCACCCCTAAGTACGATGGCCGCAATAATCAGGCCCACAATCAAATCGGGCCAATTTGCGTTAAACGCCCAAACGAGCGCACCAGCAAGTATCACTCCCATGTTGGCAATCACATCGTTAGTTGAGAATATCCAACTTGCTTTCATGTGAACTTCGCCGTCACGGTGCTTTGAGAGAAGAAAAAGGCAAAGCGCGTTCGCTGCCAACGCTACGGCAGCAATTCCCATCATGAAATATTCCTCGGGGTTGCTTCCGAAAGCAAATCTGCGCAAAACTTCAATCAAGGCACCAAGAGCAAGAAGAACTTGAAGGTATCCACTTAGTCGGGCGGCTCGTTTTTTTAGCTGTATGGCCTTTCCCACGGCATAGAGGCTCAAACCATAAACTGCTGCGTCGGCAAACATATCTAGAGAATCAGCGATCAACCCTGCCGACTGTGCGTAAAGTCCGAAGGTCATCTCCGCAACGAACATAAATCCATTGATGGCAAGAAGCTGCCACAAAACCTTAGATTCAGAAGTAGACGAAGCGTCGTCCTTACTGCCCGATATAAGCAAACCTTCTTCTGCCTCGGTAAGTTCTCGCGAGTGCGAAAGTTTCGCGCCAAAACCAAGGGGCTGAAGAGCTTGAAGCAAACTCTCAGCATCACCCATATGATTAGCGGTGAGCTGCCTAGACTTGAGATCGAAGGTTAAACTCCGCACACCGGCTATTCCGTCGAGCGCCATGCGCACAATTTTTTCTTCAGATGGGCAATCCATCTTGGGAATATCGAAAACCGTCTGCTTCAAGGCTCTTCTCCTGATTTTTGGAAAGAAATAAAAAACAAACTAGTGAGAGTCTTTTTTTGCGCCTTCGCTAGAGCCTTTTTCTTTGGCTTGCGAGGCTTCGTATTTTTCATTTACTTCCCAACACTGAGATTTTCTAAATTCTTTATTCAGACGGCCTTTTTTCTCGGCGCACTTATGAGCGTCTTCATTGATCGTCGCCTTGGGACAATCCTTTTTGCACGCAGCGACAACATCGAGCTGTTCTTGAGCGAAGGATGGCAATGAAGTGAAAAGCGAAAATGCGGCAAGCAGAAGAGTGGTTTTCAAAGTGTATCTCCTTTTTTTGGTTTTCATTTAGTGTCGGTTTCTTGACTTTCTAGCATACTTGCATGATGGTGCAAGTATGCACTCGATAAATGTTGAACCTACGGCGCTGCTTCAGGCGATTGCGGACAAAACAAGACTTCGGATTCTTCGTGTTCTTGTCGCTCTTCCGAAGGAAGAGGGCTGCCTATGCGACCTGACCGATAGTCTTCAGGAACCGGAATACAATGTCTCTAGGCACCTTAAAGTTCTAAAGAACGCTGGCCTTTTGAGTGCCCGCAAAGAGGGCCGATGGGTATACCACAAGTTGAGTTCTGAAAAGGCTGTGAAGCCTTTTTACCGGCTTATTGCGCAGCTTCCAGATTTAGACCGCACGTTCTCTCAGGATTTGAAGCGATTCAAGGATGAGATTGCTAAACGAGGCAACGACCGTTGCACAAAAGACGGATCTGATTTCGAGCGACGGGTTCGCCGCCCAACGCGCCAACAATCGGTATGAAGACACTTATTTTTATTGTTCCCTTCCTTTTTTCGTCCCAGAGCGAGGCGGCTTGCCCGGAACCGATCAAATCGGGTCTTGAAGCTTACCACTGTATCTTGGAGCAAAGCCCAAACATGCAGGCCCTCAGGTTCAGGAATGAGGAAATCCAAGCCCTATCCGATAAGGCCAAGCAGCTACCAAATCCCGAGTTTGACGCAGGGCTTGAGTTTACTGGCGAGAAGAAAACTGAAGTAAGCCTCCTACAGCCCATTGAGCTGGGAGGAAAGCGTGGCGCCCGCGTGGAGCGCGCCCAGGCTGAGACCTCACTTTTTTCCGCCAGAGACCTAGAGAGCCGCATTGAAGCCTCAAACCTGGCTCTCGACGCTTTGATGCGGCATCGGCAGCTTCAATCCGAAGGTAATCTCGTCAAAGACAGCCTTTCTATTCTTGAGCGCGTGAATCGGAGATTAAAATCTCGCCCGGCACTCTCGCCTGAGCAAAAAACTGCGCTTCGTTTATTTTCGACTTTTGAAAAGACCCTGAGGTTTCGCAAACTCCGCATCGAAAACGAATATCAAAAAGCAGCCGCTTTTGTTGAGGCAGCTATTGGCAGACCTCTCACGAAAAGTGACCGCATTTCAGTCGGCACTTTCAAAAAGTGGCCCGCCTTCGATTTGGGCCCGCTAAGCGGGCAAACCGCTTCGCTCCGAGTATCAATGGCTGAGCTTAAACTTGCAGAGTCGGAACTAAAGCTCGCTCAAAGTGAAAGCTGGCCCGATATGAAGATTGGCCCCAGCATGGAGCGCCAGCCCGAACAAAGTGAAACCTCTTGGGGCGTTAAACTTGGCGTGACCCTACCTCTTTGGAACTTCAACGGTGGTGGGCGCGACCTCGCAAAAGCCCGCCTGAGATCGGCGGAAGCGGCAATTGAAGCGACGAGGCGCCAACAGACAAGCCAAATGGACGTATTACAAAAACAATACGCCGCGCTTACCAAAGTTCTCACTGACACTGAGCCTGTCTCGGAGATTGTAAGGTCCGTCAAAGAGAGTGAACGCCTCTTTGATCGTACACTGATATCTCCGGCATCTCTGATTGAAACCTATCGTTCTACGTTCGAGCTTATTGAGGAAATTCACCGTAACGAAGTTCAGGCGATGTTGATTTGGTCAACCGTCGAGAATCTGAAAGGGACATTTCCAAAGGAACTTCCATGAGAAATCTATTCATTATCTTTGTACTGATCTTTGCGTTCAAAGCCTTTGGGGAGGGCGTCGAGGAGGGAAAAAAGGGACGCGTTGGTCCTGGGAAAGCTGTGATTGAGGCGAGCGAAAAAGAGGGGCTTAGAATTTCAGAGAAGGCTTTAAAAAATTTAGACCTGGAGTTCGTCACTGCCTCCAACGGCGCCGCGTTGACCGTCCCGATGACTGCGCTAGTTCACTTTCAAGACTTCTCGGCAATCTATCGAGAGCGTGGCGGCTGGTTCAAAATGATAGAGATCGAACCTGTCATTCGCGGTTCCACAGCTCTTTTCACGTCAAAAGATATTTCGCCGGGAGATCGCATCGTCACCAGGAATTCAGGATTTATCCGAGTTATTGACCTCGACGTATTCGGGCCCGAGGCGGACGCCTGTGCGGACTGATCTATGATAAATCGAATCATTCATTTTTCAGTCTATCATCGGGGCGTTGTTCTCTTTGCCACTGCACTTATAGCGGGGCTTGGATGGTTTAGCTTTAGCCACCTTTCCATTGATGCTGTTCCAGATATTACCGACACTCAAGTTCAGGTCTTTACGACAATCGGCGGCCTCTCTGCGGAAGAGGTTGAGCGAAGTGTTACCTTTCCAGTTGAGAACGCGATGGCAGGCATTGCCGGGGTCAGGCAGGTTCGTTCGTTGAGCCGCTTTGGTCTTTCCGTGGTCAACGTCGTTTTCCACGATGGCGCTGACATCTATCGCGCAAGACAGATGGTTTCCGAGCGCCTTCAAGGTATCGCCAATGAGTTACCGAAATCCGTTCATCCAAAGCTTGGCCCCATCAGTACGGGCCTTGGCGAAGTCTTTTTCTATTCCATCGAATCAAAAAAGGTCGAAACAGGCGAGAAACGCTTGGCGCAACTGATGGAAGAAAGAGCTATTCAAGAATGGTATGTGAAGCCAAGGCTTCTCACTGTTCCTGGGGTAGCTGAGGTCAACACCATCGGCGGCTTTGAAAAGCAATACCATGTTCAGCCTGATCCGGTAAAACTCGCTCGTTACGGCATCAGCTTTCACGAAATCGTTGAGGCACTCAATGCCACCAACCAAAACGTCGGCGGCGGCTATATCCAGCAAACGAGCGAGCAGTTTTTAGTTCAGGGAAGCGGCCTTCTTGCCAATGTGGAAGAGATTGAAAATACCCCTATCAAAAACTTAGATGCGCTTAAGACGATACTTGTCAAAGACGTCGCGAAAGTTGCCTTGGCCTCAGAGCTACGAACCGGAGCCGCCGTCGTGGGCTCTGACGAGGCGGTGCTCGGAACTGTTTTGATGTTGATGGGCGAGAATAGTCGCGATGTTTCAACTCGCGTCGCTACACGCTTAGAAGAAGTTCAAAAAGGTTTGCCAGAGGGTGTGGAACTAAAAGTTCTTTATGACCGCTCTGAGCTTGTAAACAAGACACTCGGAACGATTGAGCACAACCTTCTCTTTGGCGCGGGTCTTGTCATCCTGGTTCTCTTACTTCTTCTTGGTAACATCAGAGCTGCGGTCATTACGGCCTTTGTTATTCCGCTGTCTCTCCTCACCACATTCATTGCCATGAAGTATTTGGGAATTTCAGGAAACCTCTTAAGCCTTGGAGCTTTGGATTTTGGTATTATCGTAGATGGTGCGGTTATCGTTCTCGATCATTGCGTGCGTAAGATTCACGATAAGGTGAAAATCTTGAAACGCAGCCTGAACAAGGCTGAGGTGCAAGCTACAGTCTATGAGGCTACGGTCGAAATTCGGACAGCCGCAGGTTTTGGGGAATTGATTGTCGTTGTGGTTTTTCTTCCGGTTCTAGCCTTGGCTGGAATCGAAGGGAAAATGTTTAAGCCAATGGCTGCGACATTTGCCATTGCGGTGTTTTCCGCACTAGTTCTCTCCTTTTCTACCGTTCCTGCGCTCGCGAGCCTTTGGCTTGGGGGAAATGCTAAGGAAAAAGATCCTTGGCTGATGAGGCAGGCCGAGCGGCTTTATCGTCCGACCCTGGACTTTTTCATTAAGCAACGAGCTCTGACTCTTGGAATGGGTTTTTTGTCGGTCGTTTTGGCGGGCGTAATCTTCTCAACGCTTGGTGGGGAATTCGTGCCGCAAATGGATGAAGCCTCCCGGACAATCCAGTTCGTAAGACCCGTAAACATCGGTCTTGATAAGTCTATTGCGCTCCAAGAAAAGTCTCAAAAAATCATTCAGGAATTTTCCCAAGTCGAAACCGTCTTTAGCCGCATCGGCACAGGTGAGGTGGCGACAGATCCAATGGGCGTGAATCTTTCGGATACCTTCGTGATGTTTAAGGACCGCGCCTTGTGGCCTAAGGAAAAGGGATCGCCGCGAACTTGGGCGGAGGTCACGCAACAGATCGTGGAACGGCTTGAGGAGGAAATCCCGGGCCAGCGTGTTCTCGTAAGCCAGCCCATTCAGATGCGTTTCAACGAACTCCTGGAGGGAACGAGAGCTGACGTTTCCGTTAAGGTATTTGGCGAGGATATGGAAAAACTCACCGAGCTGACCCAGGAAATCGCGGGAGTCGTTCAAAAAGTTCCAGGGGCTGGTGACGTAGAGGCTGAGATGCAAGGGACTTCTCCCATCTTGAAAATCACTCCCGATACGACTCTGCTTGCGAATCTCGGTGTGCCGAAGCGCGAGGTTTTGGAAACGGTGCAAATCGCTCTTGGCGGTGAAGAAGCGGGATTTCTATTCGACGGCGTAAGACGCTATCCGCTCCTTGTACGACTCAATGAAAGTGATCGTTCGGATTTGAATAAGCTCAAAACTCTTCCCGTGGAAATTGGGGATCGCTCGACGGTTCCTCTTCGTCAGGTTGCCTCCGTTCAGTTTGATGAAACTTTTGGAGTCATCAACCGCGAGCAATCAAAGCGCAGAGCCGCCGTAATGATAAATCCAAGAGGCGTTGATACCGAAACTTTCGTAAAAAACGCGCAGGCTCTTGTTGAAAAGGAAATCGTACTTCCTCCCGGCTACTATGCGGAATGGGGCGGGAATTTCCAGAACCTTCAGGAAGCGCGTTCAAAACTTTTGATCTTTGCGCCCATTGCACTCTTGCTCGTGTTGGCAATGGTATATTGGGCTTTTGGAAGTGTCGCGCAGACGATCTTAGTTTTTGTTGGCGTCCCGCTGGCTCTAGTTGGTGGCGTTTTGGGCCTGAAACTCAATGGCCTACCATTTAGCATTTCTGCTGGAATCGGTTTCATTGCACTCTCCGGGATTTCTGTCTTAAACGGAGTTGTTCTCGTGAACTGTTTCAATGATCTTCAGCGGCAAGGCTTAAGCGGCGTTGAACTCATACGAAATGGTACTCTTTTAAGAATCAGGCCCGTCTTAATGACGGCTTTAGTCGCCATTTTCGGATTTATCCCCATGATGCTCTCGACAGGCATTGGAGCAGAAGTGCAGCGACCATTGGCGAGCGTCGTAATCGGCGGTTTGTTTTCTGCAACAGCGCTGACCCTAATTGTATTACCGGTGCTCTATGTGATGTGTGAGCGATATATGAAAGTCGAAAACATTTAAAGGGTTAGCCCAAATAAGCGCCCATCCGTGGGCAAAGAACTTACGGGTGACCTTTGAAGATCATGCGACCAGTTGAATCGTCCCAACATTGGCAATAAGAATCCATGTCCGTTTTCATAACTAGAATGGGTCAATAGTCCTTCACCTGTTATGGGAAGGGATGGATCACGTGGACTGTCCTCTTCATCAAGCTGTTCCAGCCCTTTGGCACGCTATCGCACCACAAAACGACTCAGAGGTTATCAAGCCAAACGAGCAGACTGTCATTCACGACAAGTCGCTTGCGTCGCCCGCCGGGAGCGGCCGTTGAATTGAGCGCTTTGCGCTTCATTTCGAGATCGAGCTCGACGTAACGGTTCGTTGTTGAAACATCGGCGTGTCCGAGCCAGCAACGAATCGTGTTTAGATCGACTCCAGACTGAAGGAGATGGAGAGCCGTCGTGTGCCTGAACGTATGCGGATGAATGTTCTTCCTGCTTAACGACGGCTCCTCCTTCGCAGCCATTTGAACATACTTTTCGATAATATACGTGACTCCAAAACGGGTGAGCTTATGTCCACGGCCATTGGCGAATACAAACTCATCGGTGTTCAGTTCTATGCCGCGCTCATCGAGGTATTTACGAAGGCGCTTGGCGGTTTCTCGCCAAAGCGGACAAAAGCGCTCCTTGCGGCCTTTCCCGACAATTTTCACAGCCGGCGCGGAATCCAGTCGAAGATCCGACGCTTTGAGATCAACCACCTCCTGAACTCGCGCGCCCGTGTTATGAAGAAAGCGAAGGAGCACGTCGTCGCGCTGGCCGGGCCCAGTTTCGATCGGGACTTGGCTCAAGATGAGCGTGAGCTCTTCTTTGGTAAGATAGTCCACCGACTTCGAGACGGTTTTCTTCGTTGGGATCGTAAGAACTTGCGCGGCCTGATCCACGGCTTCGGGTGAATTTTGGGCCACGTACCGAAAGAATGAGCGAATCGCCGCAAGACGATGATTGCGGGTGGAAATACTGTTTCCTCTTTTTGTCTCTACCGATTCCAAGAACGCGAGAATTCGCTGGTGCTCAAGATCGCTGAGAGCCAACTCGGCCACGGAGCACTTCTTAACCTTCGCGATGAAGCAAAGGAGCTGCTTAAGGCTATCCCGATAAGCCCAAATTGTATTTGGGCTGGCGTTGCATTGCCTCGGTTGATAATCGGAGAGGAAAATCCTGAGATGACGTCCGAGAGTGGTTCTCATCTGTCCACCCCCGAAAATGCAGTCTCGAAGCGCCGATTTGCCTCTGCCAGAACTTCCGGCATGTATTTCAAGTAGTGCTGTGTGGATTCGATATTGATGTGCCCGAGGTAAGTTGACAGCCGCGGGAGAAGGATCTGAACGTCGGCTCCTTGTTCATACCAGTCGAGGAGCCGATGAACAGCGAACGAATGACGTAAATCGTGGACACGCGGCCCGCAACGACCGCTTGGTGGTTTGATCCCTGCCTTTCGCATGAGGCGCATGAGTGCAATCTTCATGAACTCTCGGCTCGGACGTCCGTTGTACGGCGACCAAATCAGTGCATTTGCTTCCTCCATGGGAACCCGAAGCGCGCGCCGCCTTGCCAAGTAGTCATCGAGCTTCTGGCGCATTGAGCCGGATACCGGAACCAAGCGGCTTTTACCGAACTTCGTTTTTCGAATTTTGAGAACTCCATCGGCGTAATCGCCGACGTTGAGCGCGATGACCTCGCAAATTCTTAGACCGCACGAGTAAAGTAGCGACACGACGACCTCGAACGTCAGGGGTCTAAGAGGATCTTTCGGCATCGGGCGAATTTCCCGCGCGGTCGAAAGTAATTGGGTGATTTCGGACTTCGAGAAAACGTGTGGTCTAAATACTGGCGCTCGAATGATGGGAAATTGGGTTCGGCCCGTAGTTCCGGTGCTTCGCGATCGCAAAAAGCTACAGAGCAAGAAAATGTCGGAGCGATACTTTCGCTGCGTAATGGGATTTAGGTGCGAGAATGAGGCGAACCATTCGGAGAGTATATCTTTTGTGAGAATCTTCGTTCTTGGATGTCGTTTTAGCAAGAATTTGTCCAGCCGCCCGATCAGCCAGAAATGGTTTTGGTAGTCGCCCAACCCTTTCATTAGTTCAACAAACCTCTTGAACTCGGGAGCGAGCGGTCCTTGAAAAACTGCCGGCCTCATTGCGCACCGCCTGGGAGTTCAAGCGCAACCTGCTGAAGGTCTGCAACGGCAAGCTTGCAATACCAAAATGTCGAACTTAGACGCTTGTGCCCAAGAAGATCGCCGATTGATTTAAGTGGCTCTCCCTGGCGAAGGAGCTCGGTTGCGCGCGAGTGACGGAAAATGTGTGAACCGCGCTTAGGACTATGGACTCCCGCCCGGAGGAGGGCCTTGGCAACGAGCTGCCAGATCCCACCCGTCGTCATCCCTCGGTGCGGGGCGTTCATATTTGTGAACAGAAATCTGGTCTTTGCCTGTTTTGGTCGTCCGCGCTGTAAATACGCAAGAATAGCACGAGCCGGAGCTGGAAGAAGTGGCAGCTCTAGACTGCGGCGTGTTTTTGATTGGCGAACGCGGATGACCTGCGCTCGCCAATCGATGTCTCCGAGTGAGAGGCGTGCAACTTCTCCACCGCGAAGACCATATGTTTTGAGCAGTTGGAGTATGGCGAAGTCACGTTTGCCGGCAGGCTTACTTCGGTCCACATGCTGCAAAGTCTTTTGCGCATCACCAGGCCGAAGAACGGTCGGCAAGGACGCCTGCGCATACCGTCTTCGATTTGGCAGGAAAGGCTGGCAAGTCTTAGGTACAAGTTTGTTTGTTTTCAGGTAGCGGAGGAATCCTCGCATGAACTCCACCTGAGCTGGTCGTGCTGTCGGAGCCTTCGGATTTTCCGAGGCCATTACAAAATCTTCGACGTGCTTTGCCTTCATTGATTCAAAGCTTAAGGAACGATCCGCGAGATACCCGTGAAAGCGGATTGCCCGTTTTCGATATCTGCTGACCGTTACTTCGGAGAGCCCGCGGTGCATCGTTAGGTACTCGACATATCGCTGGACGACTGGCGGAACGCTCTCGTACACGCCCGACCGACGCGCGAACCCGCTTTCCTGAAGATACTTCAGCAGGCTTCTTACTGCGGCAGCCTGCGTCTTTTCCATTCTGCGAGAGTGACGCACTCGTCGCGGGAAGGGACCGCGATAAAAAAGTTTGTACCACTTAAGAAATTCAGGAACGTGATGGTCGTTCAGATCAGCTGGCTTAATCCGCTTCCTTTTCAAAAAAGCGGCGAACGCCCTGATGTGTCCAAGATAGCCATGAAGAGTGGATTTGGAGTAGCCGTCGGCCACCATCCAGGAAAGATACCCATCGATATAATCGTTGAAAGCAGAAAACCGGTATCCAGCGACACCGATCTTCCGAGATCGAAATTCGTTTAGCATTGCTCATAACTCCTATTCACGCCGGGAATTCGGCGTGACAGGGCTATAGCTCGCGGGTGCGGAAGGGGGAAGCGCCGCCTGGGATTTATGTGGAGCAAGTTCGTTGTAAAGGCTTGTAATCACTTTAATCAAAAGGACGCTCCACATAATCCAGCGCTTTCCATAACAGATGAGGGATTATAGGCTGGTGCTTGGGATGAAACGCACTTGGATTATCGCTCTCATTGTTGGAGCAATTCAGGTCGTCGCGTGGGCGATAAAGGGTCGCTAAAAGATAGGCCCAAGGAGGGGCCTTGTTTCTTAGTGTCCTGAGTGATCGTCGTCGGAATCTTCCTCAACAGCGCAATCGACAAGAGAATCATTCATTCCTGAAATATAATTACTGAAGCGGCTCTCGTGGATGTGATCGCCCATGGTCTTGACGACCAACTTCGTAGCGTTCGGACCCACGCCGGACTGAAATGATACGGTCGATCCTTTTCGCTTTGGCTCCATGTAGCCGATCGATTGAACATAGGCAGTTCCGGCAAGAGAGCCTTCCGCAATTTCATACCGAATTGTGCTGTATTTACGAGGACGAATTTCGACCTCAATGTTTGTAATAGGTGTGGTAGGTGCCGTGCCCGTGCATATTAGTGTAGCCGTAAGAATATTGATCATGATCCCCCCAAGCGACATCTAGCGTTTTTCAATCCACATAACCGTCAGCTCGCCATTCACCATATTGGCGGTGAACAAGACCCGGTCACCATTTCTCAGTCCTTGTAGCATCTCAGGCTCCGCCACGGAAAACGGCATCGTCATGCCTGGCATATCGAGGTTCGGGATTTCTTCGTGCTTAATTGTAATCTTAGAATTCACAAGGTCGATTCTCCGGACAACGCCTTTTACTTTTGGCAGATCTTGAGCCGCAACCGTTTCATAAGTTGCGCCGTACTCATAGCTCTGGGCAAAGGAAAGTGCAGGAACCAATCCGATCAGTATCGATGCAAATATTAAATATTTCATATGGGTCTCCTCCCTTGTGGGACCTTAGCTAAAATGCTGATTTTGTTCAATGGCTGGACTTCGGAATCTCTATTTCACGAGGATCTTGCCGCCCTCCATCATGCTCATGCCACAGCCAAACTTGATTTCGCCTTTTTCAAGCTTCCCAAGTGCCACTGTGACCGGTTTGTTGAGGGGTAAGTCAACTTTGACGTTCTTTGATGGAACCTGGATCTGTTTTGCGCATGTGGTGTCGGTTTTTCGAGTCACGTTCAAAACCACATCGCTTCCAGGCTTTACATCGATCGACTTTGGCTCAAAGCCGCTTTCGGTGACGGCAAGATCAACGGCGACCCTCTGTGCGCTTTTTGCGTAAGCGTCGGCACCCGCAAGGACACTTGCCGAAAATATAAAAGCAGCGACTAATTTCTTGTTCATGTTGTCTCCTTTAAGTTTAGTTTCAGTTCTCTTTCTTTCCACATGTAAAAGATCACGGGATAAATCAGAAGCTCGAGAGCAAACGATGTAAAGAGCCCTCCGATCATGGGGGCCGCAATTCGCTTCATTACGTCGGCACCTGCGCCGACGGACCACATGATAGGGATAAGTCCCATAAAGAGTGCAAGCACGGTCATCAGTTTTGGACGAACCCTATGAACGGCCCCTTCAATTACAGCGTCATGAAGGTCTTGCCTTGTTTTCATAGCGCCGCGTTTTTCCCGGTCGTGATAGGCAATGTCTAGATACATGAGCATGAAGACACCTGTCTCGGCATCAAGACCAAGGAGCGCAATCATTCCAACCCAAGCTGCGATCGAGAGATTGTAACCAAGGAGCACGAGCAGCCATACGGCACCGATTAGAGAAAATGGAACAGCTAGAAGAACGATTCCGGTTTTCACCCAAGATTTCGTATTGAAGTGCAAAAGGAGAATGATGAGGACCAAGGTCAGCGGCACAACAATTTTGAGTCGCTCCTTCACGCGTTCCATGTTCTCGTACTGCCCACTCCAACCAAGCGTATAGCCAGTCGGAAGCTTCACTTTTTCGCCGACAACCTTTTTTGCCTTTTCAACAAAGCTTCCGATGTCGGTTTTGGCGGGATCAATATCTACGTAAACGTAACCCACGAGCGAGGCATTCTCATCGCGGATCATCGAGGCACCTTCAGTCACTTTCACGTCTGCCACTTCGCTCAAAGGAATCTGTGCTCCCGTAGGCGTTGAAATCAAAACGCGTTTAATCGCCTCAATATCTTGACGGAAATCCGGAGCGAGTCTCACTTGGATTGGATAGCGCTCGCGCCCCATAAGGGCCGTAGAGACGTTTTCTCCACCGATGGCACCCATGGCCTGCTCTTGCGCTTCTTTAAGCGAAAGACCGTAGGTTTGGAGCTTGTTTCGATTGAAGCTCACATCGAGAAAGTAGCCACTTGCAATCCTCTCGGCTACAACTGTGCGCGTGCCCTCCATTGTCTTGAGCGCTCCTTCAACTTCTTGGCCGATTCTTTCGATCGTTTTGAGGTCAGAGCCAAAAATCTTTACCCCAATTGGGCTTCTGATTCCGGTTGAAAGCATGTCGATGCGGTTTTTAATGGGCATCGTCCAGATATTTGGCATTCCGAGAAAGTTAAGCTTCTCGTTCATTTCGGAAACGAGGGCCTCTTCCGAAATTGTCTCCGGCCAAACGCGGGTAAAGGGCGCCTTTAGGACGTCTGGTAGAAAAGAATGCCAGCGTTCATTCTTTCGCCACTCTGATCTAGGCTTTAGAACAATCGTGGTTTCAATCATGGAAAGAGGGGCCGTGTCCGTAGAGGTTTCAGCCCGGCCAGCTTTTCCGAAAACCGTATCCACTTCGGGAAAGGATTTAAGGATTTGATCCTGAACGGTCAAAAGTCTCTGTGCTTCAGTAACCGAGAGGCCAGGAAGCGCCGTGGGCATGTAAAGGAGGCTTCCCTCATGGAGAGTCGGCATAAATTCCGAACCGAGCATGGCAAAACCTGGAAAGATGGAAAGAACGAGTGCTACCGCGAGTGCCAAGACTGTCTTCTTTCTTTCCAAAACCCAGTGAAGCACAGGCTCGTACACCGCAAAAAGCCTTCGGCTAATTGGATGCTTGTGTTCAGAGTAGTATTTCCCGACTAGAAGGGTATTCCCAATGGAGTTCAGCCAAGGGTAAGGCCCACGGAAGTTGTCTGGCCTTGCAAAGAGCATCCGCATGGCGGGATCAAGCGTGATAGCAAGAACTGCCGCAATCGCCATTGCAAGGTTTTTGGAAAGTGCCAACGGACGGAAGAGCCTTCCTTCTTGGTCCAGAAGAGTAAAAATCGGGAGAAAAGCCACGGCGATAACAAGAAGCGAGAAGAACACGGATGGTCCAACTTCCATGAGTGCTTCAAGGCGTACTTTAAAGAAACTCTCTTTTCTTCCGTTTTCATCCCAGTGCTGGATCTTTCGATATGCGTTTTCAACCTCAACGATCGCCCCATCAACGAGAACGCCGATCGAGATGGCGATGCCAGCCAAGGACATGATGTTCGAGCTTTGTCCTAGAAGAATTAGAGGGATGAATGCGAGGAGGACTGAGATTGGGATTGTCGCAATCGGTACGATTGCCGAAGGCACGTGCCAAAGAAACAGAAGGATAATGAGACTTACAATGATGAGCTCTTCGATCAGCGTGTACTTTAACGTATCGATTGCTCGATGAATGAGATCCGAGCGGTCGTAAACGGTCTGGATCTTTACGCCTTCGGGCAGAGACTTTTGAACATCGGCAATCTTTTCCTTAACCCGCCCAATTACGGAAGGTGCATCTTCGCCTTGCCTCATGACGATGATTCCACCAACGGTGTCGCCCTGGCCGTTATAGTCGGTAATTCCACGGCGCATTTCTGGCCCCATGGAAACAGTTGCCACTTGTTTCACAAGCACTGGGCTTCGGCTCTTCATTGGGTAGGTGACGACAGCGTTTTCAATTTCTTCAATGGTTGAAACAAGACCTTGAGACCTAACCATGGCTTCAGTGCCTGAAAACTCGATGACTCTCCCGCCGGTTTCTTGATTGGTGTTTCTTACGGCATCAAGGACTTGGGAAAGCGAGATCTGAAAAAGCTGAAGTTTTCTGGGATCAACCTTGACCTGAAACTGTTTAACGAATCCGCCGACGCTTGCCACTTCAGCGACGCCCGGTACGGATTGTAGTTGATACCTTAAGTTCCAGTCCTGAATGGAGCGAAGGTCTGCGGAGGTATGCTTCCCCGACGCGTCTACAATTGCGTATTGGTAAACCCAACCAACGCTCGTTGCATCAGGGCCAAGCTCCGTTTGAACGCCTTGAGGTAGTTGGGCGGAAATACGGCTTAGGTACTCAACCACGCGGCTTCTTGCCCAATAGAGGTCTGTTCCGTCTTCAAAAATGACGTAGACATAGGAATAGCCGTAGTCGGAGAATCCGCGGACCGATTTTACTTTTGGGGCGCCAAGGAGGGCTGCAACAACTGGATACGTGACTTGCTTTTCAATAATCTCGGGCGAGCGGTCCCACTTTGAATAGATGATGACTTGTGTGTCAGAAAGGTCAGGAATTGCATCAAGTGGAATATTTTGAGCCGAATAGATCCCAAGCCCAACAAGCACTGAAGTGATCGCAAGGATAAGAAATCGGTTATGGGCTGAGAAGGAAATGATCCTTTTGATCATGTCTTAGCCCTCTCCTGGCATGCACATATTCATTGGAACATCCCAGTGCTGACCCTTGGGGCAAGAGGGTGTTGGTGGTTTACCTTCCCCTTGCGGGGCTGAGACCCCTCTGATTTTGCTTTCAGAATCGATGAGAAAATTGGGGCCAGTTGAAATAACATCGCCTTCACTTAAGCCAGAGAGAACTTGATATTCACGGGCGGCTTTTCGACCGAGAGTAATAGTTAGAGGGGCCAGCTGATTATCTTGGGTGATCACGTAGACGAGGTCCTTTTGTCCCGCATGGAGAACGGCGTTCTCGGGAATAGCAATCTGTGCCTTTGCTGTAGAAATAATTTCTCCGTGAAACGCGCCATCAACGATAACTCGTTTGGGAGGACTACTTAAACTTCCAAGAACGCGCACGGTACGGCTTGAGGGATCAATAAGAGTATCCACTCGGTGGATCTTCCCTTTGAGTTCTTCTTCAGGTGATGAAGACGCACGGCCTGAAAACTCAAGCCCAGCTCGAATGACTTGAAGATCCGATTCATACACCTGAAATATGACTTCTCTAGCGGAAACAAGCCTGCCCGATACCGGAACGGCAAACACGAGATTTTTTCGTTCGACGGTGTATTTCCCAATGCCAGCGAGATTTAACTGCGCATTCGTTGCGTGAACTTCATGTCCACTCATCGTCACCTCTGGTTTTGCTTCCTGCTTTTTCCCAGAAACTTTAACAAGCGCCATTCCGCAGATTGGGCACTTTCCGGGCTCATGGTCATGGACCTGTGGGTGCATTGGGCAAGTGTAGTACCCTTGCGGATCTTCGTGTCCTACTTGCGCGGTAGAAGCATTGGGAGCAACTTCTTTTTGCTTTGTGCATCCCGCAATCCCTGCGACCGAAATTAGAGCCACTGTTACAAGAAAAATCCTCCTCTTCATTTTTCCCCCACTTTCGATGTGTCGCCCGTGAGCCTTACGATCTCGCTAACGATGTTTTCGTGTTCAAGCCGAAGGTCGGCGGCCTTGGTCTTTAAATCGAGGAAGCCAATCAATACGGATCTATGCTGATCAAGACCTTCCATTGTCCGCTGCGAAAGGTTTTTTACAAGTTTTGTTCTTCGCTCTGCACGTGGGATGAGCCTTTCATTGAGATTCTTAAGCTGTGCTTCGATGGCCTCTGCCTTTTTTGCGAGGCTTGAAAGCCTTGACTCAAACTCGATTTTTGATTTCTGAAGCTCCGCTTCCGCTTTCATTTTTAGAGCGGATGCTTCGGCAACCTCGGCCCGTGGTTGCCAAAAGAAAAGAAACGGAAGACTTACACCAACCATCAGCTCTTGGCTTTGAGGGGACATTTCGTTTCCGTTGAAAGAACGTAGACGAACGAAAAAGTCTGGAAGATAGGATTGCTTTTTCAAGCCCATAAAAGCTTCTCGGGCCTTAAGGTCCTTTTCTCTCCAGGCGATAGCTGGGCCAGTTTTCGCCTTTTCGATTTGCACCGAAGCTACTGGGGGCTCTATGGGCGCGATGTCGTCAGTTTTGAGTTCGGGCGCATAGACTTTAAGAGCGCTTCTTTTTTCAACGAGTTCTGATTGAAGGGCCAAAACTTCGTTTTCAGCCATATCGGCATCGGATTCCACTTCAAGAAGATGAATCTTTGCGGCCGTATCGGACCACGAGGTTGTGCGGGTTAGTTTCACGTGGTGCTTTAGCCAGTGGTGCTTCTGTTTCAAAATTTCTAACCGTGCGTGCGCATTCCAAAAGGCAACGTAGGCAGTTCTTGCTTCCGCCAGGATAGAAGCGTTTTGGTAGTTGCTGCTCTCCTTTTGGGATTCAAGTTCAAGGTTCCGAACCTTCTTGTCCTGTGTGATCTTTGTTGGGAAGGGAATCTCCTGAGAAATTTCGTAACCGGGGTTTGTTCGGCCTTGCTCCTTCATTTGCATGTATCCGACCATCGGAGGATTGATGCGGATGCCAATTGCACGAGCTTCGGATGCCATAACGTTGGCCTTTTCAACCTGAAGATCGGGGCTCTTTGCGCGGACTTCGTCCAGAAACTGAGAGAGCGTGAGCCGTCTTTCTTCAGCCAACGCGAAGTTCATGGGCGTTAGACCGAGGATCCATGCAGCAACAGTGAACAGCGCCAGCAGTTTCATGCCTCCTAATACGACTACTTCGGGTTGTTTGTGACAGCAAAATGCAATTTAGCGAAATCACAAGGTTTTTGACCTTTTTAGTTCTTCCTGTCACAATCCGCCTATCTAAGTCGTATTACTGGGTAGGAATGAATGACGAAAAGCGATCTTCGGAAGAGGTCCGACGAAGAACTGATGGAGAGCTATAAGATGGGCGAGACAATCGCTTTCGAACTTTTGTTTGAGCGGCACTCTGGAAGGGTTCAGGGCTATCTGCAAAAAAAACTCTCTTCCCCAAAAGAAGCGCAGGATCTAGTTCAAGAAGTTTTTTTTAAGCTCCATCGATCGCGCCATCAATACAATGGGACTCTCCCATTTTCGCCATGGCTATTTTCAATCACGCGCTCCATTTGGTTGGATCATTTAAAGAAGAGAAACTTTGAGGACGCAACCGACCAAGGAAAGCTTGAGGCACTTCAGCCTGTCGTTCATATGTCTCGCGTTTCGGATGCCGCAGGACTAGAAATTCTCGATCAATTGTCACCAAGCCAGAAAGAAGCCGTGGGACTTCGGGTTTTTGATGAGGCTACGTTTGAAGAGATCGCTACTCGGCTTTCGACCTCTCCAGAAAATGCCCGCCAGCTCGTAAGCCGTGGTCTCAAAAAGCTTCGAGAAATCTGGGGCTCGAGAAAGGATTCGTAAATGGCATTTAACGACAAAGAGCAATGGCTCAAAGAATTTACTGAGTTCTCTCAAATCGACGTTAAGGACGTCGAAGTGCCCAAAGCTATTTTCAAAAATCTTCGCGCACGCCTTTTCCCAAATCCTTGGGTAGTGTTTGGAAAAATAGCCGGCCTCCATGTCATTGTTGGCTTCTTCTCGCTCTCCATTTGTAATCAGTTTGGGCTTAACCCCTTTCAAACGGACCAGGGGCTTACGGACTGGTTTATGAAAGTGGCGGGGCATAACGTCTGTATGTTTCTTTGCGGCGTGTTTTTTGTCTCCGCGACTTACTTACTCTCTAATTTCCTTTTGAGCCTTGAGGAGCTTGAAGCCGTAAGACGCTATGAGTGGCTGCAAACGGGAGTCATCGGGCTCGTTTCTCTCTCGGCATTCTATTTCTTTGGAGCAGAGCTGGTAGCGACGTTTGCCGTTTTGTGGCTTATCGGCGCTCTCCTAGGAGGGCTTCTTGCAATTGAGGGGAGCTATAGACTTCGAAGGCAACTGACTTGGGGTTAAGCGATTGAAGCCACAGGTGTTAGTTGTAGCATTGGGAATTCTCGCATTTTCGGCGTTTGCCCACGAAAAGAAATCGCATGAACAAAAGACTATAGCGGTCCCAAAACAAAGTAAGATAAACGACGAGTACCTGAAAGCAATCAACGAAAACTACACCGCACGCGTGAAGCCGATTTTTCAGAAAAGCTGTTTTGATTGCCACAGCCAAAACCCGCGGCTTCCCTGGTACTTTCATGTTCCCTTAGCGCGTGGATTGATGGAAAGCGATATGAAAGAGGCCAAAGAGCATCTTGATATGACAAAGGGCTTTCCTTTCACTGGCCACGGCTCTCCTCTAGAGGACCTAGTAGCGATTCGAGATTCGATCAAGGATAAGAGCATGCCGCCTTTACGATATCGCATCATGCACCGTGGGTCTGGGTTGACCGAAAAAGAAGAAGCGACAGTTTTTGATTGGCTGGATGAAAGCGAGCGATTGCTTTCAGAAAAGAAGCAGTGAAGATGCCAGATGAAGTAAGCTTGCAAAACACCGAGTCAAGAGCGATCAGAGTACTGCTCAATAACCACGAGCAGTTTCGCTTCCTGCCTGCTCGTCATTTAGGTTAGGAGAACTTAGATCGTGTAAGCAGCAGTTTTTCCCTTTCTAGGCCATTTGTTTAGGCTAACCGGGACAAACCTTGATCGACGCGTAACACGCGCAAAGTCTTCTCACTAAGAGCGAGCCTTTGCGTGGAATTTACGAAACCATGGGCATAGCTTGGGGTTCAGTCTAATTTGCCCCGCATTGCGCTCCGCAGCGCTTTAAATTCCCAACAGATTCTCAGCAGTTATAGCGTCGCCTCTTGACGAATTGCTAGACTGATCTTATCAACATGAAGCACCCGTGATTGGGCGAAACCCGGCGAATTGAATTCAATTGCCCCTGCCCCCTCACGAAGGAAGGACATGGGGTTAATGAACCAACATTTTGTTTCGCGACGAGAGTTCCTTAAAAACACCTGCGAATTGACCGTCCTTGCTGGCATTTCGCATTTACTTCCTTCTTACGCGTGGGGAGAGATAAATAAGCGAGCGCCAGGTAAATCCGTTCAGCAAAAAGTCGAACTCACCATTGCTAGAACTCCGTTCTCGATCAATGGGCGCTCTGGCTCAGCCGTTACAGTGAACGGGTCACTTCCCGGGCCATTGCTTCGCTTTAGAGAACGCGATGATGTCCTCCTTCGCGTGACAAACAAATTGCAAGAAACCACGTCCATTCACTGGCACGGGATATTACTCCCACCCGAAATGGATGGAGTGCCAGGGGTGAGTTTTGCCGGAATAAAGCCCGGTGAAACGTTCGAGTATCGCTTCCCTATAAGACAGAGCGGTACGTATTGGTACCATAGCCATTCAGGAGGCCAGGAACTTGAAGGCCTCTATGGGCCACTGATTATTGATCCTGCGGTCGCTGATCCGAACCCTTACGATCGTGAGTATATCGTGCTGCTCTCGGATTGGAGCTTCATGGAGCCTATGAAGATCATCTCCAAGCTCAAGAAAGACAGTGCCTACTTCAATTATCAAAAGCGCACGGCGGGAGATTTCTTTCGCGATGTAAAAAGCCAAGGTTTTGGCCCCACGTTTTCAGAGCGTATGCAGTGGCAGCGGATGCGCATGGACCCAACCGACATCTCTGATGTCACCGGGGCTACTTACACCTACCTCATGAATGGGCTTTCGCCTGAAGCAAACTGGACAGGTCTATTCAAAAAAGGCGAGCGTGTCCGGCTCAGATTCATTGACGCTGGAGCCATGACGATTTTTGACGTGAGAATTCCTGGACTCAAAATGAAGCTCGTTCAAGCTGATGGGCAAGATGTTGCGCCAGTCGAGATCGAAGAGTTTCGGATCGGGCCCGGGGAAACTTACGACGTAATCGTCGAACCCAAAGGTGATGGCCCTTATGCCATTTTCGCGGAAACGATTGATCGAAGTGGCTACGCTCTTGGAACGCTTGCTACTGCTTCAGGACAGAAGGCTCCTCTACCAGAGCGCCGTAAGCGGCCCGTGAGAACGATGAGTGATATGGGAATGGCGATGGGCGATATGCCTGGGCACGGCAACGGCTCAGCCCCAGGAGGACATGGCGGAGGAGCCTCAACAAACTCTATGCCCGGCATGAAGATGGAATCAGCACCTCCGCAACAGTCTGCGGATCATTCCGCTCATCCCATGAAGATGCCAGACAAAAAACCGAGTGAACAGCGAGAAGGTCACACAGGCCAGCTCGCAACGCAGTCACCGATTCCTGGCTCTGCACCGGTCAAGCACAGTCCTGATACCCATGGGCCAGGGAATTCAGTTGTGCCCGAGGAAACTAAAAGTAGGATGCATGAACCAGGTACAGGTTTAGAGAATTCTTCGCGCCGCGTTCTTGTATATACGGATCTCAAAGCTCTTAAACCCTATGAAGATCAAAGAGCACCTGGCCGGGAAATTGAGCTTCATCTAACAGGCAATATGGACCGCTATATGTGGTCCATTGATGGGAAAAAGTACTCGGAAGCCAGTGACCCGATTCCCTTCCGCTATGGAGAGCGGCTTAGGCTTACGTTCGTGAACGACACGATGATGGAGCATCCTATGCATCTTCACGGCATGTGGATGCACTTAGAAAACGGTACGGGCGCCTTCTTACCTCGAAAACATACCGTGATCGTGAAGCCCGCGGAAAGGCTCTCGGTTGCAGTGACCGCCGATGCCCTAGGAGATTGGGCCTTTCACTGCCACATGCTGATCCATATGGAAATGGGCATGTTCCGTGTTGTTCGAGTGGCCAAAGCTCCGTCAGAGGTGAAGTCATGAAATCCTGTTTCTCGCACATGACTAGCTTTGTTCTCGTCGGCTTGATCCTCATCGCCTCGGCTGGACAGGCGGGAGCGGTAGAAACCTCAAGTGAAGTTACGCAAGGAAATCTTGATCCGAAACTCGCATGGCCATCGCCCGTCGATGATATGGAGACGTACAGTCTAACCCTTCTTGAGCTATTGGAATACAAAGCAAGCCGCGATGGTTCGCTCAACTGGGACTTGGTTGCTTGGCGAGGCGGCGATATTCACCGCCTCTGGGTGAAAACGGAAGGTGCTCATTCTTTCTCTGCAAGTAACGGAGAGGCGGATCTTCAGCTTCTCTACGGAAAGCTCGTGACTTCGTTTTTTGATGCCCAAATTGGCGCAAGGCTTGAGCAGTCTTGGGGAGATCGCAAAGCTTCCCGGTTAACGGGTGTCTTGGGCGTTCAAGGTATCTCGTTATACCTCTTCGAACTTGAAGCCGCGGTCTTCTTTGCTGACGCCGGCCAACTGGCTAGTCGAATTACGGCAAGTAAGGATTTTCTCTTCTCTCAAAGAGCTATCCTTCAAGCCCGGCTCGAGAGTGACGCTTCACTAAAGCGATCTGAGGCGTTTGAAACTGGCTCCGGCATCAACAATCTCGAACTGGGATTGAGGCTCAGATACGAGATCAAAAGAGAAATTGCTCCTTACGTTGGCGTG
Organism: Bdellovibrionales bacterium; assembly: GCA_050249195.1. Taxonomy (GTDB): domain Bacteria; phylum Bdellovibrionota; class Bdellovibrionia; order Bdellovibrionales; family UBA1609; genus JALHOQ01. The sequence goes on along the minus strand of JBFWQY010000004.1, from coordinate 176,982 downwards.
AACTGGAGAAATCTTTTTGGCGAGACAGCAGACTTTAGAATACGGAGCGGCCAAGAAACCTCGGAATGGAACTTCGTCACAGGCCTGCGCGCTTGGTATTGAAAGGACTTAAGATATGAAAAGTGGAATCTCTAGTTTTATTTTTGCCCTAAGTCTTCTTACCCCTCCAGTCGTGACCCAAGCACAAGGAGCCGACCAGGATCATACAAAGCACCATCCTCCGAGTTCTTCTGCAAAAGCGCCTGGTCCTTTAGATTCACTTCAAAAAGCTCTAGATAAGAACACACCTGGAACACCGAAGAAGCCATCTAAAAAGAAGAATCCGGCACCTCCAAGCGCAAAACCCGCCATGAATATGGGAGGTCAGAATTCCAGCATGCAAGGCTCGGGCGGAATGATGGGGATGATGGACCAAATGATGGGTCAGATGGGTTCCTCCTCACAAATGAAAGCGCAGCCGAGCTCGGAGCTGCCTGGATTTCCAGGAGCATCCCATATCTATCACATCGGAGCCACCGGCTTCTTTGTTGACCATGCTGAGCTTGCAGGTTTGTCAATGGAGCAGCTCAAGCGCCTCAACCAAATCAAAGAAAAATCAATGCTCTCGCAGTCATCGTTCGATCGCAAAATCAAAGATGCTGAAGAAAGTCTTTGGACGCTCACTGCGTCCGACCGCCCCGAGATCAAGAGCATTGAAGCGAAGGTACGAGAGATTGAGTCACTAAAGTCCGAGCGCCGTATTAGTTTTATTCGAGATGTAGGCGAGGCAGCAGGCATTCTCACAAGCGAACAACGATCGATTCTTTTAGGAGATAGCGCTCCAAACACTAAGAGCCAAGCTAAAGATCCAATGAACATGCCATCTCAACCGGTGCCTTCAGGGAACAACAAGCCAGACGGCATGAATTCCATGGGAGACATGTGAGAATCACCCAAGCTCTTGCGCCTAACGCTAAGATCCTCCTCCTCCTGATCTCGATCTTTTGCTCCATTTCGTCTTCGGCCCAAGTTTCGCCGGAAGAACACGAAAAACATCATCCTCCTTCAGGAGCCGCGAAATCAATACCTGGCGCCCCAGACAAAGCCCAAGGCGGCATGGCGGGAATGGGCGAGATGATGAAAGACATGATGAAAGGCATGGGCGCGCCAAAAAAAAAGGAATTTTACCCCTCTCTCATGACCCTGCCAAAACTCTCAGAAAAAGAGCGTGCAGAGCTTGAAGAGCGAGCGCATGAGCGAATGAAATCCGGCGCTGCGATCATGAATCGAGCTTTGGTTGAGTTAACTAAGGCAGCCGAAGCAAACAATCCGGCTAAAATGAAAGCGGCTTCGGCCGATGTCCGCGAAGGTCTTGCGCAGTTTGACAGTGGTGTGTCGACTCACGAAGCACTTTCTCAAGGTGATAGTCCTCAAAAAATCGGTCAATCTTGGTTCAAACAAAATCTGGGCCTTGAAGAGGAGATGGATCATGAATCAGATGAAGGGCTCTTTAGCCCGTGGGGCTTAAGCACGTTTCACTTCTTCGTGATGATTCTTCTTTCGGTTTTCTCGGTTGCGATGCTTACGATGTATTTCTTCAAGATGCGGCGAGCAGCACAGCTCCTTGAGCGGCTCTCCTCAAGTGATGCCCTAAATACGGCGGCCCTTCCTCCGACTTCAAAAAAACCGTGGAAAGGCAGATTGGTGGTTTCATCTATTTACCAGGAAACGCCAACAGTAAAGACTTTTAAACTCACGACACCTGACCACAGCGATCTTCCGTTCACTTACGTTGCTGGGCAATTCGTGACCCTGACTGTCGTGATCGAAGGAAAACCGATTAAGCGGGCTTACACGATTGCCTCCCATCCCTGCGATAAAAAAGCCCTCGAGGTCACAATTAAGCGCGAAGAATATGGCCTTGTTTCGCGCTACCTCCACGACGTGATCCACGAAGGCGACATGATTGAGCTTGAGGCCGCTTATGGAAACCTGACATTCTCTGGCGTCAATGGCGAAGGTATCGTTCTCATCGGCGGAGGCGTTGGTATTACGCCGCTCATGAGTGTTCTCAGGTGCTTAATCGCTTGTGGGATGAAAAACGAGATTCATCTCTTATACGCCTGTAAATCACTGACGGAGTTTGTCTATCGCGACGAGCTAAAGTTGCTTCAGGAAAGAAACCCGAATCTAAAGCTCACGGTTGCAGTAGATAAACTTGAAGGAGAGTTCCCGGGAGCTTTTGAGGGCCGGCTCACAAAAGAGAAAATTACAGCAGCCGTACCAAACATCTCAAAATTCCGTGTTCACCTCTGCGGGCCTCCCGGCATGATGCAGGCAATGCGTTTAGTCTTGAATGACCTCAAGGTTCCTGAGGAGCAAATCAAGACGGAAGCCTTTGGCCCCGCCAAAGCGCCAGCCTCAGCAGCACCGGCTTTAGGCACCGCCCCAGCCCAAACAGTGGCTGAGCCGTCTACCGCAAAATCCGTAAGCAAGGTCACCTTCAAAAAGGCAGGAAAAACGGTTTCCATTCAGCCAAATGAAACCGTTCTTGAGCTCGCCGAGTCTTCGGGCGTTGACATCCCGTACTCGTGCCGAGTCGGCACATGTGGAGCGTGCAAAGTAAAACTCTCATCAGGCCAAGTAGCGATGGAGGTACAAGACAGCCTTACAGAAGAAGACAAAAGAAGCGGACTCATCCTCGCGTGCCAAGCCAAAGCGCAAAGTGATCTTGAAATCGAGGAGCCATGAAGAAAGATTCGCCATTTATAGGACTTCTTTTGACGATACTCCTCTTTCTTCTCTGGCTTGGTTTTCTCGTTCATCGCGATGAAAGCTTTGCTGGGAGCTTTACAGGAGGGGTGCTCGCGGTTTCGGGCTCACTTCTTCTCCTGGTTCCTTTTGTCTATCTGGTGATTAAGCGTATCTTGTGGCTGAAAGCTCTGGTTACAAAGCACGTTTCTTTTTCGACACTTCTTACCATTCACATTTACGCCGGGTTCATTGGCGCAATCCTCGTCATTCTCCACACCGGCCATAAATTTCATGGAGGCTTAGCCGTTTCTCTTTCGGCCATGCTTTTGATCGTAGTCTTTAGCGGCTATGTTGGCCGCTATCTTCTTATGCAGATTTCAAAAGAACTTTCGGAAAAAAGACGAACTCTTGAGGGGCTAGAGTTCCGATTTTCCAAGAACGTCATGGAGATTCAAAACGGGCCTTATGATCAAAAGCAACTCGTCGGAATGTTCTCAGGTGCTTTTGCGCGTGTTTTCGCCCCCCTCTTCTTGCGTCGCCAGAACGCAATGGGTGCTACAGTATTGACGGTCGATACACTTGAGCTTGCCGAATCGATCTCCGATGTGGAGTACGCAGTTGCCACGCACAATCTATTTAAGAAAGCTTTTTCCTACTGGTTGAAAATCCACATCGCTCTGAGTTTTGTTTTTTACTTTCTGCTCCTTCTACATGTCGTGGGCGAGTATCACTTTGGGCTTAGGTGGTTTCGATGACATGGAACAAAGTCTTGATCACCTTTGTCCTTGGCGTTTTTGGGTTTGTCGGCTGGCTTACGTACCGCGACCTACGCTCATTCAAACAATCGAATGCTGTAAGTGTTGCCTTCCTACCGGGCCATCTCTCCCAAGCTCATGCATTTTTATCTAACCAGTGCACCGCCTGCCACACGCCTAACCAAGGTGTATCCGCTACAGGTTGCATTAGCTGTCATGCAAACAATTTGAGCCTCCTGCAAAAACAGTCCACGGCTTTTCACGCCAATATTTCTAGCTGCAAAGAATGCCATGGTGAACATCGCGGCGGGAAAACTCCTCCGCTCACCATGGATCATCTAGCACTAGCGAATTTAGGAGCTCGAACGCATCTTGGGCTAAGCAGTAACTCGCAAAATCAACTCATGCGCGGTTACTCGGAATCCAAGCATCAATCCGAAATGGCATCTGATGTGGTCCCGATCAATCCTCATGAGCCCGCCATGATCTCTCGGCTTAGCTGTGTGAGCTGTCACGAAACGAGGGACAAGCACCAGGGTTTCTTCGGCACGTCATGCCTGAGCTGCCACGGAACGCAAACGTGGCGAATAGCGGAGTACAAGCACCCTTCACCCAATTCGCGCAGTTGCGCTCAATGCCATCAGGCTCCGCCAAGCCATTATATGATGCACTTTGAAATGGTGTCGCAAAAGATCGTGGGAAAAGAACACGCCAAGGTCAATCAATGTTACCTCTGCCATCAAACAACTTCCTGGAACGACATTAAAGGCGTCGGATGGTACAAACATCACTGAAAAACGACTACTCTCATAGGAAAGGATTTTATGCCCACGGTTGAACTAATATATTTCACACATTGCCCGAATGTCGAACGGGCACGCATGGCGATTCGATCTGCCGGGGTTGATGTATTTTCCGAACTAGACCAGGAGACTCTTTCTGGGGAGCATCCATACAAGAATTTTTCATCGCCTACAATTCTAGTTGATGGGGTAGTAGCCATTGGCTCTCAAGATGCAAGCGCTGCGTGTTCACTCGTCAATTGGAGCACTGCTGCGGATTGCATTGCAAGGTTGGTTTCGGAGTCTGCAACGTGACTTCTATTGCAACAATGATCGCGAGTCTTCCATCGTAAATTCTCCAGAAGTTGCGTTAAACGCAGTCCTCATGCTCGCAAGTTCCCAAGGGTTTTCCACATCGATTGCAATGCGCAAACTTAAGACCGAATGAATTTGTAGCAGCTTTACGAATTACCATTCGAGCTTCTTCTGGGGAATCAGTGAGAGTGAGAAGGCTTAGGTCGCTTGAATCAATTGCTTGATGTTTTGCCAACGTATCTCGAAGGAAGCTCATGAGGGGTTGCCAGTATTCGGTACCCATTAGGATCACGGGAAAATTCTTAAGTTTTCCTGTTTGAATCAAGGTAAGCACCTCGAAGAGTTCATCCAAGGTGCCAAATCCTCCGGGCATGACAACAAAGGCGTAGGAGTACTTTGCCAGCATGAGTTTTCGGACAAAGAAGTATTTGAACTCAATCCATTGGTCTAAGTAGGGATTCGGCTTTTGTTCCCTTGGGAGTTTGATATTGCAGCCTACTGAGTAGCCGCCGGCATCTTTTGCGCCTTTGTTTGCTGCCTCCATTAAGCCCGGGCCACCCCCGGTTATGATGGAAAATCCGGATTTCGCTAGATGCCTCGAAGTCTCAAGTGCAAGATCATAGTAGTGATGATCACGATTAAACCTTGCTGAGCCAAAGATAGTTACCGCAGGTCCAAGATTTCGAAAAGCGATGAATCCCCGTAAACACTCGAGAGTTATCTGAAAAAGTCTCCGAATGTCCGAAAGAAATGGTCTCTGGCCCTCGAGAAAAATCGCTTCATTCTCATCGGCGCAACACTTGCCCCAATCCGCGCCCCGGGCCTTTGCTTTTTTGGCTTCATCCACCGTTCACCGCCACAACTGCGTACCTAAATTTCTTTGCACGGCACATTACTTAATCCACCTTAAAAGCATCCAGAGCATTAGTGCGGCCAAGCTGACCCAGCAAATCCAATAGAGCCACGTCGACCAGAATGGGCGAGAAAGTCCTGCCAGTTTCTCGGCGCGAGACTTGTCGTACATCCCCCAGGAATGGAGTAAGACCCCAATTATAATCACAGGGACAAAACTTATTTGCAGATGCGAACTGCTTAGGAGCCCTAGGCCGAAACCCAGAACCAGGGCTCCAGTTGCCGATGTCAGCTCAGCAACTTTTACGCGCGGATCGTGATTCACAAAAAAACGTCACATATGATCCATTCCATCTTTAGGCATGTTTCCGTCCGACTTGTCAGATCCAGACTTTCCGGAACCCATTTTGTCATGATCCATCATCATCATCCCGGAGCCGTTATTGTTCATGGGCATCTGCTTTTTCTTACCCATTTTTTGCATCTGATTGTTATTGCCTTTCATGGCCTTCGAATCCTTCTTCATCTTCTTGTGGTCCTTCTTCATCTCGGCGTGATCTTTCTTCATCTGCTCGTGATCATGATCCGTGTCGGATGTATCGGGAGTATCAGACTGCATCGTATTTGACGGCTGCTGCTGGGGCATTGAGCCCATCATGTCGTCCTCAGCCACTGCAGAGGAGCCAAGTGTGAGCGCGCCGGCAAAGGCGAGGGTTAAAGCAAGTCCACGGTAGTTGTTAAGGATGGTTTGTTTTTTCATTTGTCCTGTTCCTTTCAAGGTTGTTTTACGTAACTACTTCTTTTCTACGAATGTTCCTTCTTCAAATTGAATTCCGGAATCAAACTTGACGACCGAGTAGTGCTCATTGAGCACTTCTTGCACGGTGCCCATTCCGAGCTCTCGTTTCTCGCAAGAACCGCCTCCACCCCCGTAGCGAGTGCCACCACCTTTTGCGGTGCAGACGTTTCTAAAAAGTGTTACGCGGTCGCCAGCTTTAACCTCTCCCTTACCCATGCAGACGTGCGCCTCGTTATCGTTTGTCTTCATCGCTACTGATCCGCGCATGACTCCATGGGCGCATCCGGAAAGTGCGATGAGTGCAGCAATGGTCAGGCTAGTTCTCATATGTTTCATGTTTTCTCCTTCTAATTTGGTTGGTGTTCATTGTTAAAGTTCAGAACTTTCATTTTCTTTAGGCACAAGGCAGTTCCACTGAAATTCCTCGGTTAGTTTCGTTCGCAATGCGGCTGACCCGCTGGGCTCGCCGTGAGTGATAAAAACCTTCTTAGGCTGAATCTTTGAACTTTTAAGCCACTCAATAATTTCTCGGGCATCAGCGTGAGCCGAGAGATTTTCAAGATTCACGACTTCAGCGTTAACGCGGAAATACTCACCATGGATTTTGACTTCGTCCGCACCGCCTACAAGCTGGGCACCACGCGTACCCGCGGCTTGAAAGCCCGCAAACAAAATCGTGTTCCTTGGATCTATAAGCATTTTCTTAAGATAATGAAGAACGCGGCCGCCAGTTGCCATTCCGCTTGCGGAGATCACAACTTTTGGCTGCGTGCTAGCTTGAAGAGCCTTCGATTCTTCAACGTTCCGAAGGTATTTGGCTCCCTTGCAGGTTCGAGTACATTCTTCCTCGGGCAGCCGATGATCTTTCATGAATTCGCAAAAAAGCCCTGTCGCATCGATTGCCATGGGGCTATCGAGGTATACGTTAAAGTCTGGCATTTCGCCTTTTTCCCGTAGCTTTGCGATGTAATAGAGGATCTGCTGCGCGCGTCCTACGGCAAAGGCAGGAATCAAAACAGAGCCACGCCGATTCCAGGTTTTCTGAAGAGTTTCCTTCAAGAAAAGTAGTGGATCGGTTTTCGGGTGCTCTCGGTCGCCATAGGTGGACTCAACGACGAGGTAATCAGTTTGCGAGAGTAATTCTGGAGAAAGCATTACCGGATCACTCATCCGACCGACATCCCCTGAGAAGGTGATACTCTTCTCACCATCAGAAATTCGCGCGCTCGCGGCTCCGAGAATGTGCCCGGTGTGCTTGAAATGTAAGGTTAGCCCGCCCAGGATGTTGTGGTCTGACCCGAAACTTACCGGCTGAATACGCTCAAGCGCTTGCTCGGCATCTTCCGTTGTAAAGAGCGGGAGAGCTGGCTTGTGCTTTGAGAAGCCTCTTTTATTAGCGTACCTGGCTTCTTCTTCCATGAGTTTTGCGGAATCAAGAAGCAGAATCTGGCAGAGGCTCGCCGTGGGAGGAGTGCAAAAGATTGGCCCCTTAAATCCATCACGTACAAGTTTTGGAATGTACCCTGAGTGATCGATATGAGCGTGGGTGAGGACAACCGCCTTAATCTCAGAGGGATTCACAGGAAAAGAATCCCAGTTTTTTAGCCGCAAAAACTTAGCACCCTGAAACATGCCGCAATCGACAAGGATATTTCCAAATTTTGTTTCTAGTAAATACCTAGAGCCAGTAACTGTTTCTGCTGCGCCGAAGAATGTGAGTTTCATTTGTTTACCTTTCCAATCGCAATAGCCGTGCATTGATTGCGACGATCACTGTGCTTGCCGACATCAAAACTGCTCCCAAAGCCGGGCTAAGAAGAATGCCCTTGTCATAGAGCACCCCTGCTGCAAGCGGAATTGCGATGGCGTTGTAGCCCGTGGCCCAAAGAAGGTTCTGAATCATCTTTCGATAAGTCGAGCGGGCAAGACCTAGGATTGCTGCCACATCTTGTGGGTTACTGCGAACTAAGATGACATCAGCAGTTTCGATGGCGACATCCGTTCCAGCGCCGACCGCAATTCCCACATCCGCTTGGGCGAGAGCCGGAGCATCGTTCACTCCGTCCCCGGTCATGGCGACGAGCAACCCTCTCGCCTGGATTTCTTGGATCTTTTTTACTTTTTCGTGCGGGAGCACTTCAGCGATAACTTCATCAAGGCCGATTTCTTTTGCCACCCATTCGGCAACAGTCTTGTTATCGCCAGTCAACATGATGCACCGAATGCCGCTTGCTTTAAGCTTTGAGATGGCTTCTTTAGATTCGGGGCGGATAATATCTGCGAGCGCAATGGCGCCCGAGAGCTTGCCTTCGATGAGTACGAAGACGACAGTTTTCCCTTGTCTTGAGAACTCTTCAAACCCTTTCGAATCGGGCAAGCCAATGTTGTTTGTTCTTAGGTAGCCAGGACTCACGATGCGGATTTCCCTACCTTGCACCTTACCCAAAGCTCCTTTTCCGGGAATCGCTTGGAAGTTTTCGACGGGAGCGATGTTCTTTGCCTTTGCCACCACGCCCTTTGCTATGGGGTGTTCAGAGTGGGCCTCGATTGCGGCTGAGAGTTCGAGGATTTGCTCTTCAGTATATTGCCGGTCGAATACCAAGATGTCGGTTACGCCAAAGCGCCCCTCCGTCAATGTGCCAGTTTTATCGAATACAATGGCGTTGATTCCTCGCGAGCGTTCAAACGCCGCCCTATCTCGAATGAGAAGCCCGTTCTGAGCGGCAAGTGCCGTTGAAACAGCAACAACGAGCGGTACGGCAAGGCCCAAAGCATGTGGGCATGAAATGACCATGACGGTGACCGCTCGCTCGATCGCAAAAGCGAGAGTCTTATCTGTTCCAAAAGTCCAAACGAGGAAGGTTGCTGTTCCGCCGATGATCGCGATGGCCGTGAGCCAGAGAGCCGCCGTGTTCGCAAGATCCTGAGTCTTTGATTTACTCTCTTGAGCCTCTTTCACGAGTTCGATGACTTGGTTTAGATACGACTGTTTCCCAGTCTTTCTCACCTCGGCTGTGAGAGAGCCTTCGCCGTTGATAGAGCCCCCGATGACAGAAGTGCCCTTTGCCTTCGAAACAGGTTTGGATTCCCCCGTGAGCATGGACTCGTTCACAGAGCTCTGGCCATCAGTGACGAGTGCATCAACCGGAATTTTTTCACCGGGTTTAATGAGGATGCGGTCTCCTAACTTCAACTCAGAAACCGCAATGTCTTCGATAGCCCCTGTGGGAGTCAGCCTGTGCGCCGTGGAAGGCATGAGCTTCGCAAGCGCCTCTAGCGCCCGTGACGCGCCCATCACAGATTTCATCTCGATCCAGTGCCCAAAGAGCATAATGTCGATCAGGGTTGCGAGTTCCCAAAAGAAGTCTTCACCCTTTAAGCCAAAAACAGTTGCTGCGCTATAAATGTAAGCTGTCGAGATGGCGACTGCGATCAGAGTCATCATCCCTGGCCGCTTCTTTGAAAGTTCTGAGTAGAGGCCTTTTAAGAAGGGCCATCCGCCGTAGAAGAACACAACAGACGAAAGCGCCCAGAGAAGAATGGAATCGCCCGCAAAGCGCAGTCGCCCCTCGAGCCTGAAGAACATCTGGATCATCGGGGACAGAACGAGGATGGGAAGCGTCAGTACTAAACAGACATAAAACCGCTTTTTAAAATCTCCTACATGGTCCGTATGATTGTGACCTTGCGAATGACCAGCATGATTCATGTGGTCTGTTGAAGGCTTGCTCGTGCCTTGTGAGTGGCTTCCGTGATGAGAGTGGTGGTCGTGATGTGAATCAGTTCGCATGGGCCTGGTCTCCTTCCAGAGGCGCCCTGCGTCTACTGCTGACTAAGGACGGATAACCGCGTTCGCTTCGCTTATACAGCAAGGTTTGTTCCAAGTGAACCCATGTAGTAACGTGTCGTAACTTGAGTGGATTCGGCGGTTCTGTCTCAGTCGAAGGCTTGCTTGAGACAATTTGTCCAATCCGCCTGTCTCAACGTGCGTTTGTTTGCCGGAACACTTGGCCCTGACACTGCAATACTAAAATATAGGCTCGTCAGGCGAGCTTCAGATCTGAACATACGGAGACTTTATATAATGGACCATAACACGCACGTACATGCCGGATCACCAAAGAGCATGAATGCAGAACCGACAACTGGGCGCTGGACGCGACGCCTAGCAATAGCCGGTGCCTTGGGAGTGATCCTTTTTTACCTCCTTACTGAACATCGCGCTCACTTCTTTGGCGCACTGCCTTATCTTCTGCTTCTTGCCTGTCCTCTGATGCACTTCTTTATGCATGGTGGCCATGGCGGACATAACCACAGTGGAAAGGACCGGCCATGAATCACGACGCTCCTGCTTATGGTCTCTGGTCGCTTGTTATCATCAACTCGCTAGTTTTTATTCTTTTTGCCTTTAGCTTTATTAAGCCGCGAACGAAAACCGACTGGCGATCACTGGGTGCTTTTTCTGCTTTCATCCTCGCTTTATTTACCGAGATGTATGGGTTCCCGCTGACGATCTATTTTCTCTCCGGCTGGCTCTCGAGCCGCTATCCGCAGATCAACATTTTTTCACACGACGCTGGTCACCTGTGGGAAACCCTGTTCGGGCTCAAAGTCGATCCTCATTGGAGCCCTCTCCATATCTTGAGCAATGTCGTGATTGTCCTTGGCTTTTGGCTCATGGCTTCCGCATGGAGAGTTCTTTATGAGGCGCAAAAGAGAAATCAAGTCGCAACCACAGGCGCATACGCCTATATTCGGCATCCGCAGTATTTCGGCTTCATCCTAATTATGTTTGGCTTCTTGCTTCAGTGGCCAACACTACCAACGCTCATCATGTTTCCTGTTCTATGCTGGATCTACGCTCGCCTTGCGAAGACGGAAGAAAAGCAAGTTGTTGCGGAACTCGGAGATGAATACCGAAGATACCAGCAAAACGTGCCGGCGTTTTTCCCGCGCCTTCGAGCTAAAAATGGATCACTCCCTAAGGCCGAGGGGAAAGGCTGTCATTAACATAGCGCTAGCGGAGAGGAGGCCCGCGTGAATCAGAAGAGAATCAGAGTCGCTGTGAATGGGTACGGAGTCATCGGCCGGCGCGTAGCCGACGCAGTCAATGTTCAACCCGACATGGAACTCGTCGGAGTTGCTGACGTCAGCAGCGACTGGAGAGTCCAAGCCGCGCTGACAAAGGGCTATCGTTTGTTCGGTGTCGATAACAATGTAATGGCCGCGATGAAAGAGGCGGGTCTCGAGGTTTCAGGAGCGCTGATCGATCTCCTTTCAAAAGCCGACGTTGTAGTCGATTGCGCACCTAAGAAAGTTGGCGCTGCCAATGCGAAAATCTATACTGAGCACAAAGTAAAATTCATAGTTCAGGGCGGTGAAAAACACGAAACGACAGGACACTCCTTTGTGGCCGAAGCAAACTATGAATCGGCTATCGGTAGAGATTCAACTCGAGTCGTCTCATGCAACACGACTTCCATTGTTCGAACACTGACGGCACTTAAAAGAGCCGGTCTTCTTAAGAAGGCTCGCGGCACGCTTCTTCGGCGTGCCACTGACCCATGGGAGAGCCACAAGGGTGGAATCATGAATACGGTTCTGCCTGAGAGCAAAATTCCGAGCCATCAAGGTCCAGACGCACAGTCTGTTGATCCATCTTTAGATGTGATCACGATGGCTGTGATGGTCCCGGAAACTATCGGCCACGTACATTTTTGGAATGTCGAGCTTACGCGAAACTCGACTCGCGAAGAAGTACTGGCCGCATTCGGTGAATCATCTCGAATTGCATTTGTGCGGATGGATCAGGGACTGACTGGTATTAATACGATCAAGGAACTGATGGCGGATGTCGGCCGTTCACGCGACAATCTCTACGAAGTTGCGATATGGGAAGACTTAGTAGAGGTTAAAGGGAGTGAACTCTTCTACGCCTACATGGTGGATAACCAAGCGATTGTCATTCCCGAGACGATTGACGCAATCCGGGCGCTTTCCAAGTCGACGAAATCAGCCACCGAGTCGATGTCCAGGACCAATGAAGCTCTCGACCTTAAGAGGAGATTTATGTAGCCAACAGTGATAAACCTCTTGAGGTGGAGCAATTTGTATCATGATTTGCAATTTTATTTTCTATGTTCGCGATCAAGAAGCGAGCACACACTTTTATAGGCGCTTATTGAATCAAGAGCCAACGTTGAATGTACCAGGGATGTCAGAGTTTAAGCTCTCTGAGAACTGCACACTTGGCCTCATGCCCGAAAAGGGAATTCTGCGACTTTTGGGCGAGGCTATCGAAGATCCGGCTGAGGCAAGCGGAGTGCCGCGCGCTGAGATTTATCTAAGTGTATCCAGTCCTCAGGAATACATGAGCCGGGCCGAAGTTATAGGTGCGCGGCTTTTATCGCCCCTGATCGTAAGAAACTGGGGCGATATAGCCGGCTAGATCGCCGATCCAGATGGGCATGTTGTGGCATTCGCCCGTGCGATTCGAGTCGAAGAAAAGTAATCTGTGGCTCAATGCCTGGAAATGTTCACGAGCTCTTCGCAAACGAAGTTCTTTACACGAAAGACCATCGCCTTTGCGGCTGACTACTTTCTCTGGGAACCGATCAAGCAAACATAGCCCTTCCTCATCGCTGAACGGATCGGATAAGTCGTTTCTATGGCCTTCCAAAAGTCTGTAGGACCTCCGAACTTTTGGAATTGACCTAAGCTCCTGACTTTTTATCTTAATCGCTCTTTCACTTCCAAGATTCTGGAGCGCAGTCAATTTTTCTCGCGAACACAACTTCCGATGCCCCCACAGAACTACGTTTAAATTCCGTAAGTTAAGCTAAAAGTGCGGCGGCGCTCAGCCTTGGCACTGCCGTTGTAATGAAGTCATTGAGAGCGCGGACTAATTGTTCACGCTCGAATCATCATCAAAGGAAAGGAACAAGATCATATGAAAAGTTTTATTCTAACGGCGATTGCCTGCGTGGCAGTCCTCAGCGGCTGCGCGGAGAGTAAGGACTCCGCGAAAGATCAAAATTACGTCGTGAACCGAGGCGAAAGCGGAGGCTCGCGCCAACCCGCTTCGGCACTTGACTACAAACGGATTCACTACACCACAGATGGTTCGTGCGCCGCGGGCAATATCTACTTTCGCTTTCTCAGCGTTGAAAACGTGAATCTTGGGAAGAACGCTATCGGAAACGACATTCTCGCTGACGCCGATGTCCTGATTCACAGCGACGGCCGTTATGAAGTAGAGTATCTGGAGAAATACATCACTGACTACACGGCCACTGGCTACCGCTACAAGCGACAGCGAGTGCGGAATTTCGAGGGAAATTGGAAGGATGTAAATGGAAAGCTCGTCCTCGATGATCTAATGGAAATTTCCGCACAGGAGCTAGATCGAAAAGTAGTGGCCGAGGTCCATTACAAGAAGGACATCGTGACGGCTGGGCTGAAAGGCGCAATTGCAAAGGGCGTGAATGTTTGGTCCACAGCCGGCATTCGTTCTTACCGCGAGGTGTGCGCGACCGATCAAGACACTCTCGGAGCCTTCGAAACGTTCCGCTCCCGCGACAGCAGGACCAGTATCGCACTCAAAGGACTCGTTAGTAGTGACCGCCTGGTTGCGGGTGAAGTTGCGATTTCCGGCATGGAGCTTCTGATTCATCCGGATGGACGGTACCACTTGATTGCGAGAGCAAAAACGTCAGTCGATAGCTTTTCGGTGGAACGTCCCTACATCATTGAATCCGGTACGTGGGAGCGATTCGGATCACAGCTCAAGCTGTACTACAGCGTTGTAAACCTGGTGTATGGGAGCAATGGAGTTGAGCTTAAATTCACCCGCGATCCGATGCTCTTCGATGACGAACACAACAAGGGATACATGCTTGCTCTGACCGGCAAGAGCGTAAGAATGAAGATGGCCCCCAGCTCGCTGAACATGGATGACCTCACCGACACCTATCGCTAATCAGCCGATAGCGCCTGCGATCCCCCTCCTCCTTTACGATCCCCGAGGACCATGAACGGTGCTCGGGGATCGGTTTTTGCGCGATCCAGTCATCCGTAAGAACAGCGCTGGAATCTCCACATATCTCGTATATATGGGTTAAAAACATACCCGAAAGTGGGCACTTTTTGCGCCCAGGCCAGCGTTCACTATGAAGATTTTTTACGCCTCCGCATATTAGATCGCCACTCCAGAAATTTGGAGGAGATTGAATCTGAATTTAGACGTTTGAATTTGTTAGAGAATCTTCCTTTACGTGGGCTCTTACCTACGAACTTTTGGAAGAACCTGAATCTCGATTAAATAAACAATACTTCTATTATATCAGGCGCTTGAACACATCTTTCCAAAACGCACCTCCAGTTTTTCGTAGGCATTGAGCGCAAATTTACGAGCTCGCCGTAGGGTTTTCGATGCTTTTAGCCCTTAGCCCCTCGTATTTCGGTGTTTAGCCGCTCTTAGCGAATTGGCTCCATGTTTGCTATTAGTTCATTCCAGCGAACGTAAGCGTAAGGAATGTCGATGAAATCTTTAATTCTTGCAGTAGATAATGACCCCTTGGTTCTTCGCTCTTTGAACCTCGCGTTTCAAGATGCTGAGATCCAGGTGGACACCGCCTCCAGCGGTTATCAGGCCATAGCGCTCTTTAAAGAGAATCCCGAGAAGTATCCAATTGTTCTTTTGGATTACGACATGAAGAACAAAAACGGCGAAGGGATGAACGGCGATGAAGTCGCGATCGCACTTAAGCAAATTCAAAAGTCAGTGCGAATTGTCATGCTCTCTGGAATGTCAGACGCGCCTGAGGTTGTGAGGTCTTGCCTGGCCGCCGGTGCCGAAAAGTTTATCTGCAAGAGCAGCGAGCCTGAACATCTTCTCACCACTGTCAGTTCGATGATTTTCGAGGGCGAGGACGCGGATTCAGAAGAATCTGAAGAAGAGCGTCGCGCGAAGATATCCCGCGTTCTAAAAATGGTCGGTCATTCGCGTGAACTGGCGAAGGTTGCCGACATGATTTCAAAATTTTCTGCCTACGACGAGCCGGTATTGATCTTAGGTGAATCTGGAGTTGGCAAAGAGGGAATCGCCCGGGCCGTCCATGAAAATTCTAAGCGCGCCGGCAAACATTTCGTTGCGATAAACTGTGCGGCTTTCGGGAAAGATGTTTTGGAGAGTGAACTCTTCGGCCACGAGCGCGGATCGTTTACGGGCGCGCTCCACAAGAAGATCGGTCTTTTCGAGCAAGCTAACGGAGGAACGATCTTCCTCGATGAAATCGGCGATATGCCCTACGACTTACAAGCTAAGGTTCTGAGGGCCTTACAAGAAAAGACAATCCGGCCAGTGGGTGCCACGACAGAAAAGAAAATTGATTTTCGTGTCGTCGCCGCCACCCATTGCGATCTCAAAGTGCTCGCAGAGCAAAATAGATTTCGCCACGATCTTTACTATAGACTCAAGTATTTGACCGTGGACGTTCCGCCGCTTCGTGAACGCCCCGAAGACATTGAGCCTCTCGCACGCCATTTCTTAAGCCAAATGGACGCAAAAACTGGCCTGCGAAAGACAATTTCAGACAGCGCGATGCGGAGACTTAAGAGCTACTGCTGGCCTGGTAACGTGCGCGATTTGGAGGCCGTCGTTAAAAAGGCGCACGCTCTAGTCGAGAAACGAATTACTCCTCTGGACCTCGAAAATGAACTTACGGAGTCCGCGATTTCCAGCGTGGACGCCATCTTGGAACGCGGCGAGATCATGTCGCACAAGGAGTTTATGCGCAAAAAAGAGGACGAGGAGCGGAAACTCCTCAGCCGCGCGATGGAACTAAGCGGAAATGTAAAAAGCGCTGCCGCCGCTCTTCTCGGATTGAACCACAATACGATGAATTACCGACGAGAGCTTCTAGGGATCGGCGAAAAGAAAGCGCCTTTAGCAAAAGCGGTCGCGGACTGATTATAGATATGGAAACGAAGTTTATAACAAAGAAAGGTAAGGAGAAAGTATGAAAATCAAGAATGTTGTCGGTGTTCTGTCAGCGTTGCTTGTCAGTCAAAGCGCCCTCGCACAGATGCAAGTCGAAGGAAAGATAATGGAACGCGGGGTTTACTACGGATTGGGCGAAGAACTTGCCAAGCGTTTGAAGCTCGACATCGAAGCGATCAAGTCAAAGGCTAACTTGCAACCTGGCGAAAACCTGGTCGTAAAAGTTGATGAACAAAGTAACGAGTTGAATATCGCAATCTTTGATAACGCTCAGTTCTCCGCTGCGCGTATCGACATCATGCAAGGCAACTAATGAGCCTCAAAGACCTTGCACTGAAGACTATTGAATCCGGTGGCTGGACCTTCGAGGACTTAGCCCCCCGGTTTCGTTCGGCACTCATCCGCCGAATTGGAAATGCCCAGGATGGGCAGTTCAATAATTTTGAGAGCAGGTCATTGATGGAGCTCACTCTCCTCGCTTATCACTCAAATATACCCCGGACCTGGCAAGGCTTTGGCGTAAACTCAAAATTCCTAATGCCGTCTTGTGAGCCGCAGAGCTTTGCGGTTGCGTCCGAACTAGCTGAAAAGGTCTCTCCTGGAGGAACCCCAACAGCGCTAACGAGCGAAGACATAAGTCTCATCGTTCGCGCGGAGAGATTTTTATTTGATGCGGCACCATCTACCTTCACCCTGAAAGATCGGTGGGTGAACTCGTATATGAAGCTGCAAAACGTCGGCTTTCGATCCGGGTCACATCCACATGCCTTCGGCTGTATCTTTTTTGGCGAGCGCATACGGGAATTCACCGAAATGGAAGTAGCTGTCTCCATTGTTCACGAAATGGCGCACCAGGAACTTTTCTTGTTCAACCTACTCGATCGTCTTGTAGAAAGTGATGCCGACTTCAAACTCGTTCATGCACCATTTCAAGGAATGGTTCGGCCTACGATTGGTCGATTGCACTCTCTTTACGCGCTTTATCGAATGGTAGAATTTGAACGACAAGCGGGCATAAATAGCGATCGGCACGCGGATATCCTATTCGCGACGGCAGACACCTTTGCGCCCGGCGATTTGACGGACTACGGAGGACGCCTCGTTGAGACCGTCGTCCGGCGCACACGATTAAACAAGAATTTAAGAAACGCGGTTAGCCTATGAAAACGCTAAATCTGTCCGCCTTCGCGGCATTGATTTTCACTGGAGTATGTATGTCGAATATAGCAGATGCCGGAAGCGCGGTCCCCAAATTTGGATATGTGCCCGTTACGTTTCCTCGGGATGTTGCTCTCGTTAATCAGTTCGCAGAACACGTTGTTTTGGGGCAGATTCTTGAGCCGCTCGTAGACGCCGATAGGTTTGGGAGCATGACAAGAGGAATTGCTGAGAGCTGGAATGTTTCGGCTGACGGAAAAACGCTTTCGTTCAAGATCGGAGCTGACCAACACTTTTCGAACGGCAAGCTCGTTGAAGCAAAGGACGTGAAGTATAGCATTGACCGGCACCTTCACGAAAAAACCCAATCCAGCAATTTCGTGCGGGCGATCAAAGAAGTTAAAGTAAAGAGTCCTTCCGAGATTGAAATTGTACTTTCCGAGCCGAACGTCTCTATCCTTAAAGCGCTTACACGCGATCACTTAGGAATTGTCCCATACGGATGGAAATATGATTCAAGCTCTGATGAGCCAATCATAGGTTCAGGCCCTTATCGACTGAAAAAGAAGAACGCTAAGTGGTACTTGGTGAAGAACGACCGATATTCTAAAGCCGCGAGCATCTCCATTCCCGAATGGGAAATGGTCTTTTACAAAAATGAGGCCCTCGACTTGCCTGATGGCGTACTGCCTGACTACGTGCCTGTTGCCACCCAATCTGTGCTCGATGAGCTAAAGACCGTGGCATTGAAGAAGCGAGCCGTTCTCGACACACAAGAGCAGTTGAGCTTCGCCCAGACGTCGCTCTGGTGGTATCCGCATGGCAGCCACTACCGTTCGCAAGAAATCAAATCGCGAGCAATGACCTTTCTGACGGAACTGGTAGAAAAGAAGACTCAGGAAAAAAAGCTTCACCGAGCTACGGGTATCGTGCCGGTAGGAATTGCCGGGTTCTTGCCCGAGCCAATTAAGTTTGATTCGAAGAAGGAGGACGCAAGCGGGCCAAAAACAAAGCTCGCTTTAGCTGGTCTCGGGAACGCATTCGCGTTTCTCTTCGAAGGCGATACGGCAAAGAAGCTTGCCGCTAAATATGGCTTTGAGATCGAGTTCTATACCTTCACTCCCTCTGAGCTCGGAACGATTAAAAACCGCAAGCCAGATGTACTCATGGCTAGCTGGGCTGGCGGATTCAATGATCCTGAAGGGTTCTTGCCATTGCTCAACCAGGTTCTAGGCGTTGATTTCGTCGAATACCTGGAGAACCTTCGTCCGCTTTATCAGTCTGCTCGTGTAGAGCAGGACTGGACTAAGCGAAGCGAGCTTTTCCGGGAGTTCAATCAAAAGATCGTCCTTGAAAAGCGGATGGTCCCTGGCTGGAAGCTGACGACGTATTCAGTCGCCAAACGGGGCCTTGCGGAAGATAAGGTAGGATTTCGATACACTCCGCGGCTGATTAATGTGAAGCGAACTAACTGACGGTGATTTGTGAGTAAGATTTCGACACGGTTAACATTCAACCAGTTTTTCGGTGCGATCATATTGGCCGTTATCGTGATCTATTCCGGCGTTGCTACGACGGTTCAAATCATCCGGGAATTCAACGAAACCAAAAAGGCCCGTGAGGACTATCAGCGGGTTGTTTCTAATCTTCTCATTAGTTCTCTCCAGGCCCCGTTGATCCAAGGCAGCTTTGTCGAGGCGAAGATCCGGGCGAATTCTAGTTTCGACATTCCGCAAGTTGCCTGTGTCGAAATTTCGACTATGGATAGGCCGATTGCTACTTGCGAGAAACCGATACCCAGCTCCAGTGAGATTTTCGAAATAAGAGAAAAGGTATATTTCGACGAGGCGAAGACGCAACTGGCCGGTAATGTGCGGATCGTTTTCGATAACTCAGACATCTACCAGTCCGTACAGTCTAAGATTTTAGCAGCCGTTGCCCTCAATCTGATTTTGGCTTTAGGCGTTTTGGTGGTGCTTGTTTACGCGGGTCGCATTCTAATGGGTCAGCTCCGCTCCATTTTAATGGAGTGTTCAAGCGAGAGGGAGATTCCCTCTGACTCCAAAAAGTGTCTTGTCATTTCTGAGTTCGATTATCTCCGGAATCAAATGGCGAAGCACATGGCAGCGGCCCGGATGAATGCGGAAACCAGGGCAGCCGGCGAGATCGCAAGACAGGTAAAACACGACATTCGCTCTCCGCTCGCGGCGCTCAACATGCTCGTGAAGTCGATCGGTACCATCGGTGAAGATAGGCGCACAGAGCTGTTTGGCGCTATCCAGCGAATCAATGATATTGCAAACGACTTGACCCAAAGGAGACCACCATTAACAGCGGGTATCCTTCACGTCGTTGAAGATCTGTCGGGACGCAAGCCAGAAAACATTGCAGGATTGGTGACCGAGCTCGTGGACGAAAAAGAACTCCAGTTCAAAGACAGGAGCGAAGTTCACTTTGAATTGAATGTCGACCTAGACGGCGACGCGGTTTTTGCGAATGTTTGCAGCACCAAATTGAAGCGCGCCCTTTCTAACGTGTTAGATAATTCAGTTGAAGCAATAAGCGGAAACGGCTCTGTTTCGGTAGACATCAAGCAAACGAACGAAACGGTTATCATTTCAATTGTGGATACCGGAAAAGGTATTGCGCCGGAATATCTCTCAAAGCTCGGACAAAAGGGAATGACCTTCAACAAGGCTGGAGGCACAGGCCTCGGTCTTTACTATGCAAACAAGACGGTCAATGAAGTCCAAGGGAGCCTTACGGTCAATTCTGACGGTATCAGCGGTACGTCAGTAGTCTTTGAAATTCCAAAGTGCGCGGTACCAGTCCAGCACTTTGCAGTTCAGCTCAATTAACTCTCCAAATCCTGTAACGCTCTCTACACTTCTAGAACTCTGGTGCAAAGAATCCATGTCATGCACCGCCTCCAGCTCTTTGGAGGCGCTACGGATTTTTGCAAGTTCATTAACTAAACGAAATTACTAGATTCTCTCCAAGTCACTTCCAGATACTTGGAGATTTCCCGTGATTCGTCCGTCCCTAGTGAACTCCTCTCCCGCTTCAACCCTGAAGTAATTCAACAACTTGCATTTGATTCCCACAAGAGCCGAGAAGCGGCACACGTCGTGAAATAGATATTAGTGAGGGGCGCGAACAATTCGCACTCCACACTAGAGGAGACATCCAATGGAAAAGGTAATCGGGTTTTCGACATGGAGCCTGAACTGGCCTCCACCTGAATTTGAGAAAGCAAAGCGAATGATCGCTGCCTGCATTCGCTTCGTGAAAGCCTGCGCGCATGGGGTTTGGGTTTTGATGTTCGTAGCGCCTCCTGGGCAAGAACGAATCGAAGAGGCCCGTGTTCGAGCACGTCAACATTTTACGCATTTCTAATGGAGGAAAAATGGAAACGCCAAAACTTAGCACCGTGCCTACTCAACTTAAACCTGAGGAAAAGAGAGTTCTAGCTAAATTGCGCGAAGAATTCCGTCGCTGGTACGGGCGTCTCTCAGTGAACGAACTGGTTTCAAATAAACGGCTTGTCGAAGAAATCGAGGCAATTGAACGGCTGCTTAGCCCGATGCCAGGAGGCGCTTTATGAACCCGAAGCAGATCGAAGAGAGAATCTTGAAGGCTTTTGATTTGGTTTCGGGCCATGAAAAACGGCGTCGTCCGCTGCTCCCGAGAATTGAACTCAAAATAATGATGCTTCTGCAAGCGATGCGACCCAAGTCAATGTCTGCGGGCTAAGCAAAGAGAAGGGATAGTTATGTCAATCAAAGAAAAACTCGCGGCTCTCGAAGACTCCGACATTTTCGAAGAAGCGGCCCGAAGAATTCAAGCGCTTGTCGAGAAAACGATGGGAAGAAAATTTACGTTTGGTGAAGCGGTGTTTGTGTTTCACAACGGCCAATTCTACCGGATCGAATGCAAGCCCTCACTTCGTGCGTATTTGAAGGCTGGCAAGGTTGAAGCACACGTTTAATTGGAGGTTGCGATGACAGATTCAAAATCGGAAGTTTCACTCGGCACGGCGGTTTTGATGCTGGTTGCATTCGCGCTGGCTTGGATCGCCATACAGAACAAAGAGCTCGGACGGGCTTCTTGGATGGCGCTGGAGGCGACCTACAACAAAAACTGGCTGTTCTTCGTTGTGGTCTGCCCACTTTCGATTTTGAACCTTCTTTGGCTTGGTGGGCTTGTCGCACGAAAGATTGGCCTTATGGGCCAGGGAGCACGCCTCCGCACTCTTAACGGCGCAATTGGGAAGGAGCCATTTTGGTCGAACCTCTCCTTCGCTGGCTTTGTTGGCGGGCTGATAGCCGCTGTTTTAGCATTATATGCCTGCCCGAGTCTGAGGATGCCGAAGGTCATCGAAACCTACTGGCAGGCCTGGGTGGCGGTAATTTCACAGCCCGCGATTTTTGCGATGTTGGCCTTGGGGCGCGCAAAGCGGCTGATTACTTACCTCAAAGTACGGGGTACTATCGCCCGCGTTCTTCCTAAATTTCCCGAAGTGCAAAACGGCGTGGTGCTTGGTTCTTCGCTTGAGGGCGAAAGCGAGAGAGACCCAGAGTGGATTGTCCTCGGTCAAAGGGCTCTGAACGGCGCAGTCCTTATTACCGGCTCTATCGGCTGCGGAAAGACTCAAGGGGCCGTCCTGCCGTACTTCAGGCAAATTCTGGTGCAGTTTCTTCCCTTGCCGGCAGTAATGGCGATAGACCCCAAACGGACATTCATCTCCGCGGCTGTCGCGATCTGCGAGAAGCTCGGTCTTCAAGACAAGATCCGCAAATTTTCACTCGAAGGTGAAGAGACCTTTAATCCGGTGTTCATGGAGAACATTTTGGAAAATTCCCGCTTTCTTGAGGTAGCCGAAATGCTGAGGGCCGCGTCCATCAACTTCAGCGGCAAATCCTCGGACTCTCCCTTCTGGGAAGTAAGTGCATTCAATCTTCTGAAAAACGTAGTCGTCTACTGTGCTGCCACAAAGGGATACTTCACGCTGACTGACTTGTATGAGGGCCTTGTAAGGGCCACAAATGATCCACTCGCTGATGAATTGCGCTCAGCCCTCGAAGGTAAGAACTTCAGCAGTGAGGAAGCATTCAATATCGCGTGCGCGATCCGTTATTTCGATGACGAATATCGACAGCTCGACAATCGTGTGAGGACCGGCATTCTCGCGACCACTACCGCCTTCCTGAACCAGTTCCAGGATTTCCGCGCGGCGAAAGTTTTTTGTCCTCCTCACGACGGTCGAACGATCACATCTATGTCGGAAGCGATTGGACAGGGGCAAATAATCTTCCTCGACATTGAAAATCCAGCCTTGGCCCGGTCTATGGGTACGCTTCTGAAACTGCACTACGAGAAGGCCACTTTGGATCGGTTGGCAAATCGAGATAGGAATGGTGAGCGCGCCGCTCTCTTAATTTGCGATGAGTACCAAGACATCGTGACCTGCGGTGGTGGCAACTCCCTTGGCGACGAGCGCTATCTCGCAAAATGCCGAGAAGCCAATGCGATTTTTATTGCTGCAAGCCAAAGCGTGACCTCGATTATGAACAGCGTTGGCAAAGAACGCGCGGCCAAGGAGCTTGTGCAAAACTTCCGCACGCGGATTGCGTGTCACTCCTCGGATTCTGAAACCATCAAGAACATGCAAGAGCTTGTTGGCCAACGGGACATCGAACGTGTTTCGCACACCCTCTCAGAAACGTCGCACAGCCCAACGAGAAACCTTGTCCTCGGCGGATTCGATTCACCCAACGCAAACTTGAGCGAATCCGTGAGCATCTCCAATCAGAAGGAGTTCGAGGTCACAGGCCGAGAATTTTCGCGGTTAAAATCTTTTGAAGCCCTTTCCCTGATATTCGACGGCAGTGAAACGAAGTTCACGAAGCTTTATCTCAAACCTGAGTTCCTGAAGTCAAAACGCACGGCACACGCTGATGTGCTGGAAATGGTTAAGGCCACGGCTCTGCCGAAGCGAAAAAAGGCGGCGGCTTTGGCTTTCGCAATGGTCCTTGTCGCCTCTGCATTGCCAGAACAGAGCTTTGGCTTCCCCGGTGTCTGTGAAATATTAAAACAGCCACAATTTCAGGCGTGCCTGGAATGGAAGGTTACGCCTGCAATGTGTGGTGTGCCCCCGCATCCGTGCGCGCGGATCAGTTACTACGTCCCTCAGTCCTACATCGAGACTACGGTCGTTGCCGGGCTTTCTCATTTTATGGATTACCCTGGTGCGGCCTTCCAACTTGCAGCAATTCCGAAGACGCCCTTTGGGGCTGTAGACGATGAGGAGGCGCAAGCGTTCCACGCTCGCAGCATTGCGGTCCCATTCGCAAATGTTGTCCTGGCGAGCCTTCCTTGCGGCGGCACACGAGCTCCAAAATTCTGCTTTGATGCAATGAGCGAGCACTTTGGAAGCCATTGGAATACGGGAAGTGGCGATCTTCTCCAGCCGTCGTTTCTTGCGTGGAAGCTTAGTCCAAAGGCTTGCCTAGTGAAAGGCGCCATTAGTGCTGCTTCAGCGCTCTCAGGTAGCGATTCGGCAATGTGCGGAACACCGATCCCTCCAAAGCTTACATTTCCACCTTCGGCTTTGCCGGTTTGCACGCCTTGGGGCATTTCGTTTCCCCGATACGGAACCGTTGATGGTCCGTCTGAGGTGATTGGGGCTCTTCTGGTAGCAGAGCGAATTAAGAGCTTGGCTGTCGAGGTCCTGCATACGATGCCCGCCAGCCCCGGTGAGAAGTGGCAGATGATTTCCCCGAGCTCCAGCCAGTGTTTCCGGGAGTTCGAGCATATTCCGATGCTCGAAGGACCAAAACTCGTGAATAACCGAGATCGCATGATTGGAAAGGAACTTCAGGGAAACTTATTTGCCACCTGGAAACAAGTGAGCTGCCTGAAAGAATGGCCCGAAGTGCCTTTCTATTTCGCGCAGATCGCCATTCTGCAAGCCGTCTGTCAGGGGGCAAAGTGAGCGGTCGGGTCGAAAAAATTGATGGCCTCTCTATTCAAAGGCATTTGAGCGCCGAGGAAAAGCTTGAAGGGAGTGGTCCATTCGCAGCCCTCATCCGCGACGCAGTTGAAAGCGCAATTCAATCAGGCGCGAGTGACATTCATTTTGAGCCCGTTTCTGAGGGCATCGCGATTCGGCTTCGAATAGGCGGAGTTCTCGATGTGTTTCATAGCTCAAAGGACTATCAGCTTAAGTCCCTGTCGCCCGCAACGCTCAGGAAGAGTTTCTTCCTAGAGTTGAAGCGCATTATGAACCTATCGCTCGGAAAATTCGGCGTGGCTCAAGATTCGCGGATTACGCTCGAAAAACGCCGAATCGAAGCGCGGGTAAATTTGATTCCCACGATCTATGGCGAAAAGATTGTTCTACGTCTCTTCTTTAAGGACAGGAATTTTGATCTTAAAATCGCCGGATATTCGAATGAGGCTCTCGCCGATATTCGCAGCGCAATTCGAAAAAATAGTGGGCTCGTCATCATTAGTGGAGAAACCGGAAGTGGGAAGACTACGACTCTGTACTCAATTTTGAACGAACTTGATCGGAGCGCACTCAATATCTCGTCTCTGGAGGACCCAGTGGAGCACGTTTTTGAAGGCGTGGTCCATACACAGGTCAACTCCCGGTTTGGTTTCGGTGATGGCTTGCGTGCGCTTCTCAGGCAGGACCCCGACGTAATTCTGGTTGGCGAAATTCGTGACACCGAAACAGCAAAGCTGGTGAACCGCGCGGCGCAGACCGGACACCTCGTATTTACGACGGTACACACAAACCGCGCCCTTAGTATTCCTGGCGTCTTTGAATTCTATGGTGTGAAGCGCGAAGAGGTTCTCCCGAATATCCTATTGGGCGCAAACCAACGGTTAATGAGGAAGCTTTGCTCGAAGTGCCGAACCTTCAGAGTCGAAAGTGGGCTCTGGAGCGCGAATCAAGCAGGATGCTCCCATTGCAAAAGCGGATACCTTCGAGAACGGAAGGTTATATTCGAGTATTTTTTGAACTTGGATGCCGGGAGTGAACCAAAACTTAAACGCTCGATCGAACAAGAGATAACTCAATATGCAAAAGAAGGAGTCATTGATGAAAGCGAAGCACAAGATCATTGCGATCTACCTGATGGCTGGTCTACTGGCGAAACTAGCCCACGCTGACGTGAAATTTTTTGGCGAAGGCATCAATTATTGGCCTGACTCGGTAAAGTAGCGCCGGCTCCGTCCCAAGGACGCGCTGGCAAAGCTACCGAGGAAGCCAAGGACGCTCCGAAAACAAAGGAGCCTTTCGACTGGAAAAAGCACCTCGACGAGAAGAACGATGAGTTCTTTCGAGAGGGCGACTACATTCCTCCGGCACCATTCATGGAAGTGGCTCGTGATCCAAGCGATTCCAACATAAAGCTTTGGATGGCCTACATTGAGAAGAAGAACCGCCTGGCCGAGCGCTTGAAAACGCGCATCGCGGAGTTTTCCAACTCGGCGTCAGCACCCGCTGAAAAACAACTTGCAGGAGACCGGGTTCGCGAAATCGAACAAAGCAAAGCCTCATTTGATCCCGCGCGGTTTCGCATCCGGACCTATTTTGATTCGAAATGCCCGCACTGTATGCGGATGCTCGGCACGCTCAAGCAACTTCAAGAAATGGGCGTCCTTGTGGAAGCCCTACAAATCGACCGTGCGCGATCCGAGGAAGGAAGATTCCCTCTTGCAACAACTTTTGCGGACCCTGCGGACGTAAAAAAGCAAGGTATCCAAAGCGTGCCCTTCACTCTTGTTGCGGACCTGAAAAACAAGACGGTCCTCAACCCCATTTCTGGCTTCAAGTCTGTGGATGAAATGAAAGGCGTTCTTTCGATGTTTTCAAAAGCTTCTAACTAAGGAGGAAAAATGGTTCTAACAAACTTCATTATAGGCGCGCGTGAGGCAGCGCGTGCCTTATTTTATTCAGTTCGAGAATGGTTGTACGAAAACCGTCAGGACATTTTCTTTTATGGCCTGGTCTTCGGCCTGCTTCTTCTTTACTGCACAAACGGCTTCGCGCAGGTACGGATTCCAGGCAGCGATGAGTCGGCCAAGCTAAAAGCCGCGGGCACTCTGCTCATGCTGATGGATACCGCGCTCTTCGTATGGCTCGCCCGGATTTTTGCGGGTCTTTGTGTATTGAGCGCAGGCTGGTTAATCAAAGAGCAAAAATTCGGCCCTGCTGTCGTTTGCGTTTTAGGCGCGCTCGTAATTGGCACATCCCCAATGTGGGTGCAGAACATTTTCGAGATCGGTGGCGGCGGTGGAGTTTTTAAATAAAGGAGGACTGAATGGTTGAGTATAAATCCATCGCGAGAACCCACGGCGTTCCGATTTCTCAGACACTCGATTCCCCAATCCGGTTCATGGATATGTGGGAGTTGAGCGATGTGATGATGGCGCTTGGTTCGATTTTGGTATTCGGGGTGATTTTCTATTCCTGGTGGACGATGCTGCTCGCCCTCCTTTGGTGTCTCGTGATCGCGCCGAAGATAAAAGACACGCACAATCGAGGCATCCTTCTACATTATCCATACCGAAGATTCGGAATGAAGCTTATTGGCTTGGTCAATCCTGGAAATGGAAAAGTCTATTCTGACTAGAAAGGAAAAACATGAAGGCAAAGGGAAAACAGGTGTCTGAAAACGAAAGAGAGGAATTCTATGAGCACAAACCTAAACGCGAACTTAAAGCCAGTCTTTCAAAGGATGGCCGATATTGGATCTTCAAAGATGTCACTACTCACATCGTATCTCGCGACTATTTGGAAAAAATTGAGCGAAGCGTTCGAGACGAGGGCTCTGACTCTCGCGGTCGCGGGCAAACGCTGGGGGCTGGAAATGCTAAGGACGATTGACAAAGGTGTTGCCGCCGCTGAGCTGTCCAGGCCCCCGGCCGGAGTCTATGGCGACATCGACCTTCGGGTAATTCCTAAATACGTGAGCTACCGGGCCGCGCTGCTAAGGGAAAAGGTGGGAATGCAGTTCCTGCTCGGTCTCACTGCTTTCCTGTGGCTCGCGACGTTCCTGATCCAGAGTAATCGGCTCGACTATTGGCAAACGCGGTTTCGGGAGAAAGAGTTTATTCTCGTTCCTTCTAACATCGTCGGCCACACCCCAGCCGTTCCGCAGGATGTTCCTAAAAGTTACGTCGGAAACGCGGCCACGTATTTTGTGGAGCTTCTTGGCAACACCACCCCAAGCGATATTGAGGAACACTATGAGCGGTTTGGCAGCTACATGAGTGCCGAGCTACGGGGAAAGTTCTTGTCCGAAACTGCAAGGTGGCGAGCAACCGCTAAGGCAGAAGGAATCTACGAACAGGTGGAGATTACCCAGAAAGCCTGGCAATCGGACGGCAAAGGCGGATTTGATGTGACTTTCGCAATCCGTCGAGATCGCAGGGTCAGTGGCGAATTCATGGGGTCTACGGCCGAGCTTATCAAGATGAAGCTTCAGCTTGTTCCACCCAGCCAGGAGCGAGAGTGGATTTTTGAGATCAAAGAATTTTCTCGCAGACCCGCCAACATTCACGGTTAAGAAGGGAGAATTGAATGAAGTTTCTAATGATGATTCTAAGCCTGCTCTGCGCCTCTCCAGCAATGGCGCGAACTGTGCTCTACGGTAAATCCACTGTAGTAGTCTCAATTCCATACGGAAAAGAAACCCTACTCCGCTTTGATAAGCAGGTCCGAACTGTCTCTTCTGTTTCAGGCTTTATGGTGAAGCCTGCAAATGCGGAGACGCCGGACTACGCGACACTTTCAATCATGCCACGAATGCCGAATTCAGATGCACTCATCGCCGTCGTGATGGAAGACGATGTGGTACTTAAAGTTCGTCTAAAAACATCGGTTGCCGAAGCCAAGGATTTGGCGGACCCCATCGTGGAGTTCAAAGAGAAAGATGAGCCGATAAATGCAGAAAATGAAGGCGTCAGCACCCGAGCTACAGAACTCGATTTAATGAAAAGCATGATCCAAGACGACTTCATTGGAGGTTTTGATCGAAGGGAGCTAGATCGACCGATTGACACTTCTCAGAAAGGAATTTCGGCAAAGTTGATCCGACAGTACGAAGGCGACGCTCTTCACGGATACGTATTCAAAGTGACGAATCAACTGGAGTTCAGCTCCGTGACCTTAAACTTACGTCTTTTAAGGCTTGGGAAGCCAAATCTTGCGATTCTTTCCCAGGCGGATTCGCTCATCTTGAGCGGAAAGGCGAAAGGAAAAAACGAAACTCTTTTGAGGATCGTAGCGAAATCAAGCGCAAGGTATTCCGACGTGCGAATTCCGGTCGGCGTAAGAAAGCAAACTAACCCCGAGGTGAAGCAATGACGGCTCTTCTTAATCGCTTTGAGCAACTAACCGTAGATCAAAAGCGCTATGTCGGGCTTGCGCTAGTCGCGCTGGTCCTTCTTTTTGTGTATGCAGCGAGCCGTGTGGTGGACACACCAATGGTCGTAATCGAGGAGTCAAAACCCGACGACTTTAAAAGCGGAAGTCTGACAACGGATGAAACGCCTGAGTTCTATCGGCGTAAAGATGAACTGGCTCGAAAGCAAAATGACGCCATCCTTGCCGCGCAGAAATCTCTTGAGGAGAAAGTGACGGAACTTGGTAAGCGAATGGAAGAAGGTAAGCCGGGCGCTACACCAGCGGAAGTAGCTAAAACGGATGCGGGCCAGACAACGCCCGAACCAACGACTGGAGAAGCTGGAAAAAAGATGATTCGACGCGGACAGAACCAGTCGAAAATCAGCTTC
Source organism: Bdellovibrionales bacterium (assembly GCA_050249195.1). Classification (GTDB taxonomy): domain Bacteria; phylum Bdellovibrionota; class Bdellovibrionia; order Bdellovibrionales; family UBA1609; genus JALHOQ01. The sequence continues at coordinate 147,777 of JBFWQY010000004.1, read as the reverse complement.
CGCTCGGCTACGCAAGCGGTGGTCTAGCGAAAAATCCGGCGTGGAGCGGCCCCAGAATCGCTAAGCGCAGCGGAAAGAGCATCGTCTCCTTTCCTGTGCAAAGAAAAGCTGCGCCAAAAGGACCGATGCTTCCCTCTGGAAGCTTCGTGCGCGCGAAGCTTGTAAACGGAGTGCAAACTCCCGAGGGGAAGGTACTTCCGACACTTTTGGTGCTGGATTACGCCTTTCAATCGCCCAACAACTCGCGAATGAACCTGACGGGCTGTTTTGCTTTAGCAAAAACGCAAGCCTCACTCTCAACGGAGCGGCTCGAATTTCAAGTCTACAAGATGAGCTGCGTTTCCAAGCGCGGCGAGATGTTCGAACGCGAGCTGAATGGGTTTGTCGTCGATAATCAGGACAACAATTTCGCCGTGAAAGGCACCGTTGACTCCCACCAGGGTCGCGTCGCCGCTCTCGCTTTCCTCAACTCCGTAATTCAAGGAGCCGGGGAAATTATCGAGCGAAAGGGAAAAAACATCGGCGGCGGCAATCCTGACAATGCGAACGCAGACATTGTTCTTCAGCAAAGCGCCACCACCGCTTCCTCCAAAGTTGTCGATTGGTACTTGAGCCAAGCGACAAGCACACTGGCCCCCACCATCACCGTACCGAGTGGAAAGGACATATGGATCGTACTGAACGATTCCGTTGAAATCCCTGACCATTACTTTCTTCCAACCGTAAACCAAAGGAGTAAAGCGAATGTTTCGAACGATATGCTTAATCATCTTCTCAAGTAGCCTTATCTCGTGCGCCTCCCAACCGGGCCTAAAGATCCTCGAAGAGCGATCGGACTACCTAAATGATCTGAAGGTCCTCGATCTAGGCTACGGCACGCAGGCAAGTCTTCCTAAAAGACGTGGCGAACTCGCCCTCGTATGGCGGCACGAAAGCCAGCTCCCGAGCGGAGATTACTTTTGGGGAGGCTGGGTCTCTATCGCAGTCAATAGACACTCCCTCGTAATCGAAAAGCAAAAGCCCGGGAGCGAAAAGTAAGCGTCCTAACACCCTAAAGGAGAATCGGAATGGAAAATATCTTGGAAGAATATCTTTACCGGCGCAAAGCATTCACGAAAGCTCTGTACGAGCGCCCCCAGAGTCTCAGCACCTTCTTTGTGTATGACGAATACCTCGAAGGCCCCGGCGTGTATGTGAACAAAGATGGCTCGTTTGGGGCGATCTTCGACGTTCAACTCGTTGAACACGAGCCACTTGCCTGCGAAGAAATTCTCGAAGCCATTTCTGGCACGGCCCCCTGGTTTAGGGTTCCCGAGAGCTGCGTCCTTCAGGTGATCCATGAGCAGTCCGCAGTTTCGGCGCGCGACAATGTTTGGGATGAGATTCAACAGCACTTTCCCACCCCAGCGAAGCTCTCAAAGGAAATCCTCTCAGAGCGCATCGAGCACTTTAAGCGCCTTGCTCAGACGGACTCAGATATGCGGCCACTTCGGAGAAAAACCTACCTTTGTGTCAGGTATTTTCCGAAAGCAAAAACCAGAAAGAAAATTCGTCTCCTCGATTCTCGGGGCGAAAAGTTCTTGTTTGAACAAGTCACGGAGGCCACCGAGGAGCTGCGTGAATTTGTCGAGGTCGTCGAAAGTTTAAAAACGGCTTCGGGGGTCGGGCTTCGAACGGTTGCGCCCGACGCTCTCCTGGAATCCCTTCGACGGTTCCTGAATCCAAAGGAGTTCTACCATCGGGATTTCATGCCCTTTAATCCGAATGAGTCCATTTCGAGCCAAGCGGTGTTCAACTCGCCAAAACTTTCTCATTCAAGTTTCGAGCGCGAAGGAGTGAGGTCCCGGACGATTGTTCTTAAAATGTGCCCGAAACGATCAACGCCCGGTGCGGTGGCCGGATTTCTCGCCCTTCCGTTTCCCTTCCGCATCTCGATGAACTTTAGTTTTCCGGGGGTCCGGAAAGTGAACCGAATGCTCGACTTAAAGAGCTTCTTTCTCGAACGCACTCCGAACCAGGGAGCGGCTCGCCAGAAGGCAGACTTAGAAGCGGATCAGCGAAAGATCGCACATGGCAGCCGCTGCGTTCATATGACCTTTTCGGTCATTGTTGAAGGGGAAACAGACGACGAAATTAATCGACGAACCAGAGAACTGATCCACGTCTTCCAAAACGATCTTGGATGCGAAGTGATTGTAGATAAGGACATCGGCTTCGCGCTTTGCCTGAATTCGCTTCCCCTCATGTATAGCCCTGAAAGCGATTTTTCTTCGCAGCGATTTATCAAGATCATGGACTCTGATGTTCTGAACTTCATGCCGATCTTTGATTCGTTTACCGGCGTAAACGAGCCGCTCCAACTTTTCCTTTCGCGTGAAGGAAACTTAGTCCCGTTTTCTTTCACGGATTCAGAAAGACCCAGCCAGCATTCCGTGGTGTTGGGCGATACGGGCGGCGGAAAATCTGAGTTCATTCTGGACGCAGTTCAAGCTTACAAGCGCCGATATCCCGACCCGTTGATCTTTTATGTGGAAAAGCGCGCTTCCTCAAAAGGGCTCTGCAAATCTTTTGGAGGAGAGGTGACTGTCTTTCACCCGAATGAGGAAATTCCGTTTACCCCTTTTCGCGGGCACTTCGACGACGAGAAGGTAAATGTGCTTTCGCTTATCATTTTGACTGCGATCAAGCTCACCAATCCCAAATTCGAGTCCGAGAGCGAACATTCCTCGATCATTACGCAGGCGCTTAAGGACGCTTATCGCAGGAAGTGTGAACAGGTAGGCCTAACTTATGAAAACCGCGCCATTCACGAGTCGGATACCAACGATGAGTCTGTAATCACGATGGATGACGTGGTGGCCGCCATAGGCGATCTCCACGACAACGAGAGCTTTAAGTCTCTCGACGGAAAGATTGATGAAGTCGTCCAGAAATTACGCGAATTCTCCGGCGACGGGAAATACGCGCAGTATTTTCGAGGAACTTCAAGAACCACAAAGGACGGCGACTGTTCCTTTTACGTCTACGATCTTGATCCACTTGATTCTGATCCGGTCTTGAAAGCGATTATGACTTTGAGCGTGTTTGAGGAAATCAAGCGGCTCATCGCTTTGCCAGAAAACCGTGGACGCGGGGGCCTGATCGTATTTGAAGAGATGGGCCAGCTTGGTGCGAATAACCCGACCGCCGCGCAATATATCGTGGACTTTGCCGAGACAATTCGAAAGCTAAAATTTTGGCTAATTGGTATCGCGCCAAGCCCGAAGAACTTCTTTACTACGGATGCGGGCCGAGCCCTCTGGGCCGCTGCCGACAATTTCTTTTTCTTCAATATGAAGCCCGACAACGTGGAGTACGTGCGGAAGAACTCAGAAGTTCTCTCAGGCGCGCCCGGCGACATCGTAAAGAGCCTTTCAACTGTGCCCGGAAAATATGCCGAGGTTTTCTTCACGGACAAGGTTGGCAAGAAACGCGGAGCATTTCGCTTCGTGCAAACCAGGGCGCTCAGCAACTACAGCGAGCAACGTGGACAAGATCGCACGCCGAAAGGAGACGCTCGATGAGGGCTCTGATTCTCTTACTTCTTTTTCCCGTTGTTGCTGGTGCCGCCGACATGGATCGTTACGAGTTTGGCGTAAGCCCCAACGACTATTTCTACAAAGAGCGCGGTGGAAAGCACGATTCTGTTTTCGATGACTATCGAAAAATTGAACTCGGTGTGGACCTCTCCTCCGGAGTCGATTGCGGTCGGCTCGATGTTAAGGGAACGCTCAAGTCATCTATCGACAAGGTGCTGGACCCGAGTCTTTTTGGTTCAGCGCTTGATAGCATTGCAGGCGGAGCGCCGCTCCTGACAATATGCTATTTCAGCCCGACCTGGTGTGCTCTCGCGAAACACTTCAGAGTTAACGCTCAAGCGATGTCGCAGCTTCGTTTCGACCAATGCGCCGTTATGGATAAGTACGTCGATTCGCGCGTGGAAGACTATTACAGTGAGCGACAAGACTGCCTTCACCGCGAGCTTGAGCGCACCGGAGGAAACCATGAGGAGGCGGTCTCCCGGTGCGGAGGCTCCGGTCTTTACAACAAGGACATCGCCAATTGGGCAGGCGAAAAATACGGCGGTAAGGTCCGAACCAATAAGCTAATCGAGTCTTCGGCAAAATGGGCAGGATTTGACAGCCCTGGCTCGCGCAAGGCCGTTGATCTCGTGAAATCGTTCGTAGGCGAAACGACGATTTCGAGCGGTAAGATCAGCGTAGAATATGGGTCTCGACAAGTGGCCCTCTCTCCCTCTGAACACCTGGCGGGCATAAAAAAGCAAACCCTTGATCGCCTTTGCGGGGATCTCGTGGGTGAACTGAAACACCGAAAGCCGTTTGAGGTGTTCGAGCAGGTCACAAATGAAAAGCTCAAGGCGATCACCGATTCGGAAACCCAGTACATTGACCAACAGACTGTTTACTCCCTGATGCGGCTTCCTGCGGATCGACGGAGTCTCTACTGTGAGCGGCTCGCCTCTGCCATTGCACAGTCAAAGTTTTCGGAAGACGCAGGCCGGTCGCTTCAGATTTTGACCGAGCTCAGTCAAAACCCGAATCTTCCGCTCAACCGCCGAAATGAACTTCAGGACAAAAGGCGGGCCTTCAAAGAGGCGGTGGAAATGACCGTCGATATGCAGCGGGAGCAGTCGAGCCCTATCAACCAGATCACAGCGCAGATTAATCAGGAGGGCCGCTTAGCGGAAGAGGCCTCAACTGCTCGGGCCATCGGCATTGAAGGCTCTGAGGTCAACCTTGGGCTTTTAAAGGGGGCTTACAACGACTGCGGAGACCGAGCGAACTGCAAAAGAAACGAGAGGAGATGACCAATGAAAATTCAAGGCGAACTTAAGAAAAATTACTGCGACAGGTATCAGTTCCGAGACGTGGTTTTGACCTCCGGCTCCGTGGTTGAACTCCGCATCGGCGGCCATTGGATTCCGGGGTGCGTGGAATGCGTGCATCAGTCGGAGCCCCCGTTTTTAGCAAGTTACTACTGGTTCAGTTCCAAAGACAAAGTTCCAGTGCAACTGCGAGCCGGTCTGCTGGCTCGTCTCACCAGTTACTAGAAAAGGGGTAATCATGTTTTCAAACACCGCATATGAAGCCTTATACCGATACCTCGGGCTAGTTTTCCACTCGGGTTCGGTAAGCCTAATTACGAGCGAGCCCTTTTTTAAAGGCCTCGTTCTCCTCATTTTCGGGGGCCTGTTTCTTTTCACGTCCTGGCAGATCGCATCCCGACATATCTTCGGGAACTTCGTACAGCGCCACAATGTGCCCCTGTCCAAGTTCGTGAAAATTGCCTTTTGCCTGGTGCTCGGGATCTCACTGCTTAAGGTCGGCGGCAAGATTCGGATTGAAGATTATTCGAACGAATCTTGGGCGCAAAACGGATACGTGAAAGGCCGGATCAACGACGTTCAAGATCAGTATGAAGTGAGCTTCGTCTTCGACATCCTTAGCCGTTCCGCTGAGGGTCTAGCCAAATACCTGACATTCGCTGGCGACTATATTTTTGGTGGCGGCAAGGACTCCTACCTCAAGAGTCCCTTTACCTACGCCAAGGCCATTATGATCGCGGGTGCCGCAACGATAGACGACGAAAAACTACGCTCGATGGCTAGTTCGTACACCTCGAACTGTTTGCAGCGGGTTCTCCCTGACGTTACCGAGTTTGATGAGAAAGCGAGCCGCCTCGATAAATTTTTTCAGCGTGATGTGTTCGTTGATTCTCAACTCGGCAAGATCACGCTTTCCAATGGCGAAGGCGGGAATGTTTACACCTGTAGGGACTTAAAAAACGAGCTCCGCGAGGGATTGTATGCCCATGCCGACTCAAAGGGTCTCTTTGTTCCGCAGGAAATGGAAACTTGGCAAGCCGAAGTATCCCGGAACGCCGAAGTAAGCGCGATGCTCGTGAACCACTATCGGAACGAACGCGAATCATTCCTCGGCATGCAGCGTGGGTCTTCGGTTCCCGGCACGGCAGGTACGATCTTCCAAGGCCTAAATCGCCTTGTGAGCTGGGACGCATTTCTTACGATCTTCAGCTTAGGTAAAGCCACGAACGTCCACGGCGCATCCGAAGCCGCCGCACGCGCAAAAGAATTTAGCGAACTCCTCACACGCGCTCCGCACCTAAAAGGAATTTTGATGATGTTCCTGATTGGGTTGTTTCCGTGGCTGATTTTCTTCGTCGTCTACGGAAAGTGGCAAGTTCTCGTCTGGTGGTTCTGGGCTTACTTCTCTGTCTGCCTTTGGACCCCGATCTGGACCATCATGTACCACATTATGAACAACATCGCTCTCGCGGGAGATTCCCTCGGGAGCTTTGCGCCGCTTTCGGACGGAATCTCACTTTACTCGTCCCAGGTTGTGATGGATCGAATTTACTACCTCTACTCCGTCTTTTCGATGGCGCAGATCGTGGTGCCTGTCTTTACGACGGGCCTTGCCCTTTATCTCGTCCGTCCCATGCTCTCCGGCCACCAGGAAGAAACCAAACCGGAATTTATCGACGGCGGCCTCTCCGCGGCTTCAACGACCGTAGGGATTGCGAGCGGCATGCCCAGCATTGGGGTGGCAAATGCCGCGAAGTAAGCCCTACGAGCCGCACGAGCGGCTTTTCCCCTGGGGGACTGGGGGCAGAGCCCCCAGCAAGAGATCGGAGGCCGAAGGCCCGCAGCCCGAAGGGTCCGATCTGAGGTCATATGTGACCTCTACCTTGCCCGCACCCCAGCTCCTAAACGAACCCAGAAAAAACAAACAAACCAAAGGAAAAACCATGCAAACAAAAACCCGAAAAAACCACCGCACCCTAAAACAAACTATCACCGCCGCTATCGCCATCACTCTCATTGGTTGTTCCACGACAAAGCACCGCGACGAGCGGCTCACCGAAAATCTCGAAAAGCAAAATGCAGTGATCGACGCCGCACAAGCCGAAAGAGTAACTGATGAAGTGAAAACCGAGATCGAAAAGAGCGAAATTTTGAAGGAAGCCGAAACGCGGCTCTCAAAGGCTCTAACCGCGATCAAAAACGCAAACCAAACCGTGATTTCTAAGATGAAGCCCGAAGACAAAGACAACTGCAACCACGAACAAGCCAAAGGAGAAGACGATGAAGAATGAAAAAGACCTCGTAGAGCTGAGCAAAGACCTAGCGAAAGACACGAAAGAACTCGCCAAGGAGCATCTGGAAAAGGAAATCGACGAGGAAGGAATTGCCAAAGTCGTTAAGGCGATTTTTGTGGGCATCTTCGATGCCGTCAAAAAAGCGTTCTAGCGAAACACCCAAAACGAACAAAAAAAAGGAGCAATATGGACAGTCAGGATTCTAAACCGCAGCGCAAAAAAGTTCCGGGCATTTACGTGCAACTGAACGACGAGGAGATGAGGCAGGTTGAAAACCTCTGCATCTCCTACGGCGAAAAAGTTCAAAAGCTCTTCCGTAGGCTCATCTTCGGAGTGGAGCTTCCGAAAGTCGTGCTTCACCCTGAAGGCTCGCGCGATTTGCTCACGGCCATTAACCGTATCGGAAACAACATTAACCAAATCGCAAGGCGCGTAAACGAAGGCGCGGCTCGCGGTTGGTATCACGAATTTGAGCGAGCCGCGAATGAGCTTACGGACATCCGTAACCTTCTCAGGAAGCATCTTGGCTATTGTTAAACAATTAGGACCGAGGCGAATGGTTGAAAAGAATGATCGCGCAAACGCGAAGACATATGAAGCGTACCTGGAAAAAGGCCGGCTCGATGGCATTGCTGCCCATTACGAAGGTTGCTCCCAAAATTGGGCAACCGATTTCGAGCTCACCGCTTCTTCCTGGCACGATCTTCAAAACAACGTAGCGATCGAATACGTGCAGTCCTGGAATCCCGAAGAGAGCAAACGAATGGGAGCGGCAAAGCTGATGGAGATTGGTGTTGAGACAGCTCGCGAGCTTTACCCAGGGCACCAGTTCACTGTAATTCCGCAAGTATCGGACGGCGGCAACTATCACAATCATATCCTGATCTGCGCCGTTTCTGCCGAAAGCGGAAAGCGAATCAGTAGCACGCACGAGGAGCGCTCGCGCATGAACCGCGCGACAGACAAACGGTGCTTGGAGCTGGGCTTGAGCGTGCCTGAGCGCGGCGAATCCAAGCTGAAAGAACGGCTCGGTACGGACGCGAGAAAAATACAGCGAAAGCGCGGAATCACGCCAATTGAGCTTCAGATAATGAAAGCAGCCGATGCCGCCCGCACGTTTGCAATTGATCTCGATGACTTCATTGAAACGCTCGGGAGCATGGGCATTCGGGTCGAAGATAAAGGCAAAGTCCTTTCCTACTTCCATCCAAATCGTCAAAAGCCAATTCGCGACAGACGAATCGGCACTAATTACAGTAAGGAGGGCTTAAATGAACGATTTGAGTTCAATCGAAAGGTGTATGAGCAAAGGCCAGAGCTGCGGGCGCTCCTTTCAGAGAGAATCGGCACTCTCTACGATGGCGCGGGAAATCTCGTGGGAGATGCAAGCCAATTTCCATTTGCTCCGGGAGGACATCAGCGCTTTGAAAACCGCAATCCTCCAGAGAAAGGTGAAATCGCTCGCCAAGGCCGAGATCGCAGCACTGATTCTCTTGATCTTGCTCCTTATCGGGGCTTTCTCGCTCGGCACATTGATGGGACGCGCGCCTTAAGCATCGTCGATTACTGCAACAAGAACCGTATCGGTCTTGAGTCAAACGCGGACGGAACTTTTAGACTTAAGGGCCGCGACCATATTCTCATTCGCGGGACCACCTGGGAGAGCACGAAAGAAAAGAAAGGCGCACGCGTCGGCGGCCAAGGTGGGCTTTTGGAGTTCGTTCAGAACCACCGCGACGTGACCGTTATGGGAGCGCTTAGTGAGCTGACCGGCAACAAAAGTTTTCTGCTGTTAGATGAATACTTTGGCAAACCCGACAGTAACTACCGCGTCTTTCATGTGCCGAAGGCAAAGCTCGCACCGGAGAAAACAGCACTGGAAAAGCTCAACCATTTTGCAAAATCATTTGGAAAAAGCACGGCCTGGTCGCGAGCAGTTCTGAATTCCAAACGCATCGAGGTGACGACCGAGGGCGTGATTCGCTTTCTCTTCGGAAAGAACGAAGGCGCAGTGGAACACAAGCAAGACAAGGGCGGAAAATGGATCAAGAAGACGCTCGGCGTGCTCCGTGGGGGGATGATCTTTCAGGAAGGATCGAGCCCTACGGCGCACGTCTTTCGCGATCCCTTCTCGTTCATGGAAGAAACCGGAGGGCGCGGCAAGATGGCGTATCCGGGAAGCGCTTCTATTTTAGTGCTCGGCGACGAAGCCGACCACTCTCTCGATTTTTTCTTGGCTGCAAATCCGCACGTCAAGAAAGTTGAGTTTATCGGCTTTGGCTCCCAGGAGCGAAACATCGAGAAACACCGGCTGCTCTCAAGGAAAGATTTAAGTTTTGAATTTATGCAATCTGGGGGCGGCTCCAGAGGAAGGGGGAAAGGTATCGACATTGAGATCAAGATTTAGCGTTTAAAAAATCAGAGGGCGCGGACAAACCAGCCCTGTCAAAAGCCTCAAACTAACGAAAGGGAGGAATCATGGAAACCCAGGCTAAAGAACAAAAGCCAAAGGCAAAAGCGGATGTTTCGGCCATCCGCATTGATATGAGCACACAAAAACTCGTTTCGAGTCTACTTGCCAAGGCCAACCGAAAATCACACGGACGAAAAGTCAAAGCCAGTCAGCTCGTACAGCTCGCACTTTCAAAACTTGATGACGCGGACATTCGCCAGCTCCAGGAGCGAAGCCTCTCCAATGCTGACCGCATGGAAATGAAATTCCGCGAGTATTGCAAACGCAACAGCGGCGCAACTCGCGATGAATTTTTAGGCCAACTTCTCGAAGGGAAAAGTGACATTTTGGAAAAGCAAAATGTGACAAATCCCGAGAGCGAAAAGCGCGCGTAACGCTCGAAGAAATCGAAGCAAAAAATCCGTTTTGAATTGAATTTTCGGAGGAGTTTGTTATGGTGAATTCTATAGGAATTGTTTGCCCGAGTTGCGGGCAACAACCCGAGCTCTTTGACAAGTTAATATGGCTGTCTACGAAGGAAGCCGCTACGTACTTAAGGATTTCGATTGGTAGCTTGAAGAACCGAATTTACAAGGGAGAAATCTTCCCGAAGAAATTCGGCAAGCTCAATCGGTTTCTGAAGAAAGACCTGGATCGTCTGGTTGGTGTCTCCAACGAAGGGAGATAGAACATGGCGATTAATTGGTACGAAGAAAATGGTCGTAAGAAATGCCTAATTACGGTCAATGTACGAAGCAAGATAGACCCCACGGTAAGGAAGCAAAAGAAACAGCGCTACGATGTCATCGACGATGAGATGACCGAAGCGAAGGCGGTTCGCGAGGAAGCAAAGCTTCAGCGCGAAGCTGACCGGCTGGTTTACGAAGCTGAATCCTTGGGAATGTCTTGGAAGCGGTTACTTGAATTTTATGAAACCGAAGGCTTTAAGGCACTAAAGCTAGGCACCTGGTCGCAGAGAGAACCCTGTTTTAAGGACTCTCTCTCTAGCCTCAACAGGTTTACGGCGGAATGGGTGGAGCTGCGGGCGGGAGAGATCGCGCCGGTCAACGTCACCAGACTTCTGCATAAACTCGAAGCCCAGGGACTGGCTGGCTCAACAGTGACCCGGCTATTAGGGGACGTGAGAAAGGTTTTTGATCTTGCGCTTCTGCACGAGATCAAGGGCCTAACCCGGAACCCGACGACCGGAATTTCGATCAAGAGTCGGCGCAGAAAGCGCGACGAAATCTTGAGTCGCGATGAGATCAAAAAGCTTCTCGTTTACGCGAAAATGTATGAACCGCAGTGGTACTTTATTTGGTCCTTTGCGGTTTATACGGGATTACGAAACGGTGAGCTTTATGCCCTAAAATGGTCAGATGTCGATTTTGATTCCGACTGTCCTCTGATCCGAGTCACCACGTCCTACAGCAAGCGGACGAGGACGTACAAAGAGACGAAGACCGGCGAATCAAGGGAGATCCCGATTTGCCAGCCTCTCTTTGAGGTGATGAGCGAGCTGAAGAAGTGGCACATTCACGAGGTTACTCGAACGAGTAAACCGACGACTGAGTATGTCCTTCCGAGGCCGGGATTATGGCAAAACGGGTCGCAGGCCAAGGTGTTGAGAGAGTTCTGCAAAGAGATCGGGATTGCCCCGATTTGCTTTCACTCACTCCGGGCATGTTTTGCGACGGAGCTATTGAGACGCGGAGTGCCGCAGATCAAAGTTCAGGCTGTTGGGGGCTGGGCGGATATGAAGTCGATGACCCATTACGTGCGCCTCTCCGGCATCAACGTAAAAGGCGTTACCGATGCTCTAGACTTCACTAGCCCCGAGATGCAGATCAATCCGAACCGGGAGCTGATGAAGGTCGTTGGCGATCATTACCGGCCCACAGATGACGATCTAAAGAATGTTGAGCCCTTAAGGACCCGAAGGCTTCAGAACGTATGAGAGTCTTATTGACTGAAAGAATGGAAGGGGGCAAATTGGCTTCCGGTGGCTTCCAGAGGGTGCAAACCCTTGAAGTTACAGGGGGTGCGCCCCCGCAACCACAAGTTGCCCACACCCGAGACGGTGGTCAGCTGGTCACGAATGTCGTTTTTCACGTAGATCATCAGATCGACGGGGCTCATCTTCTCACTGGTTACGGAGATCCACATGATCGGGAACTCGGCAATTGCAATCTTCATCAGGGCAATGGGATCCATCTCGGTCGGCAACATGGGCTGCGTTTGTGAGATCTTGGCCTGCACATCTTGAAAGGCGTCATCGATATCGCGATCGAGATCGAATTCGATTGTCATTTCGGCAACACCAACACGTGACTTTGAGGTGATGTTCTTTACACCTTGGATACTGACCAATGCGTCTTCAAGGGGGTCGACGATGTCGGCTTCGATAACTTCGGGGGCCGCACCCTCGTAGCGGGCCGTCAACGCGATGATGGGGAACTCGACGTCCGGCATATCACTGATGCCCATACGGTTGAAACTGATCGCGCCGAACACAATCAAGCCGAACATTAACATCCAGGCGAATACGGGGCGGCTAATGGAGAGGTCTGAAAGTGTCACTGGTCATCCTTGATGTATTCTGAGAAAGCCGGTGGGAGCCTGTGCGCGGCCCGTTGCAATCGAACCCAATCCAAGCGAGCGGCGTAACGAGCCTGGTCGTAATTGCGCCGCGCGACCCCGTATTCCGCCAGTGCGGCTTGAACGTCGATGTTGCGCGCCAGACCGCGACGAAAATCTCGCTCAAGCAGTTGTGAGTTCCGTCGGGACAAGTCCGTCGCCCTCTCGAGCGCTTTGAGATGGCGGACTCGAATCGAGAGGTTTTCATGCAGCGATTTGATCTCGGCTTCGGCCGTGCGGCGAACGCGGGCCACCCCGAGCTCACGTTCACGGTGGACACTTGCGGCCTGCTGGGTTTCAGACACTCGCAATCCCCCTTCGTAGATGGGGAATGTCAGCTTGAATTGAACATCCCAGTCGATTTCATCCATAAATCCCGGGCGCTGAAAATAGTAGTTGCCGATCAAATCCAGCGATGGCCAGTGCGCCCGTTTGGCGATCGTGACCGTTTCCTCAGCGGCTTCCGCGTTTTTACGGGCGGCGACCATGTCCGGGCGCTCAGAGATGCGCGCCAGATATTTTTCCAGGGAATCGACGTCGGTGAGGTGTTCATCTTCGGACTTATCATCCGCAAGTTCCGTCGTAGGGGAGAGACCTGTCAATAAAGCCAGGTGCTCGCGCGCGGTTCTGAGTTTCGTTTGGATGACGGCGATCTCCGCTTCGACGACCGCCTCGGCACTTTGGGCACTTAAGGGTTCGTTGCGCGCGGACTCCCCTCGACGGGCACGGGCCTGCAGGTTTTTGACTCGATCCGCGTATAGCTCGCGCTGGTCGTCAAGATTGCGGAGATCCTGTTGATGCGCGAGAACTTCAAAATAGGTCGTGGCGACATCCTCGTAAAGGCGAGCGAGTGAGCCCTCTTCGTTAGCCCTCTCCGCCTCTAGGAGGTCGTGTCTTTGCCTGAGCGCCGCGAATTCGCGCAGGCCACGAAACAAGGGTTGCTTCAGATTCAAGTTGGATGTCGTCTGTTCTTCAGGAGAGAACTCACGGGACAACGGATTGCGCGGCACATCCTGAATCATATGAGTCGCATTGAAGGACAGCGTCGGCCGCGGCCCACTCTTGGCTTGATCCAGTAGTTCTTCAGCCTGCACAACTTTTTCGTGGGCTTGCTTAACCGTTTCGTTTTTCTTGAGAGCGGACCGAAGGGCATCTTCGAGCGTTGCGCCGTGAAGAAGCGAACTCAGGAGCATCAACATCACAATCGACATAGGAGTACTTTTAGCGAAATGCCGGATAAAGATCACATTCTTTCTGATTCCTTTTCACTGAACATCTAACGGTCGCGATCGGAACGCAGCTGGTCAATTACGAAAATTCAGGACGCGAAATGGGCGGATGCCATTCGCAATAGGGCGGCCTTGGTCATCCGAATGTCGGCGAGTCACATGGTGGATTCGTCACTTCAGTCATTCTGTTTGGTTGCGACGCCTTTATTCGTACCTTTCGCGGCGAGAAGAGCGGCGCCACAGTCAAATCCACCGCGTTCCTGACGGCGGGCATACACGGCCGCCGCATTCCAGTCCAATGAGGCCAGGTAGCGATTAAGATCAACGAGGGTTTCCCGAACATGCGCGAGGGTTAGGAAACTCCACGGGTTGGAAGCGGCAGCGGAGGAGGAGGGCTTTGCCTGCTCTTCATCTAATCGATGGAGAATTCGCTCGAAGGATTGGGCCGACGCGATAATGATTTCGCCTATTGCCCGGGACACGTCGCCATCGTTTCTCCGTATCCGTTCTCGAGCGCGCTCCTTCACCTGCTCGCGTGAGCGGTGGCGAAGAAGCGCTTCCAAAAGTGGGAGCTCGTTTTGGGCGTCCTCTTTGCTCCACTTTAAGATGACGCTTGAATACCCGATCATCTCGGTTCCGGGGATCTGCGAAGGATCCAGGCGGCTCAATTGGCCGGTTCTTTTCTCTTTCTCTCTTCGCTCCAAAGCTTCCAAGGCGGCTATGGCTCGGTCATGCAAACTCCGCAACCGGACAACGTCGATCCGAAGTCTCCCAGCACGGCCGGACGGCTGATTTTTCTTCTCGGGCTGAGGAAATACCTTTTGCGCCAGCCGTTCCAAGAGCGAGGGCGACTTCGGCGCGGAATTGGGGGGCGGTGTCCTGCGATCACGTGTGAGCTTTGGAGCGCGCGGGCGCAGAGCATATCGACCCGATTCCTCTTCGGAATGATCGGAATGTGGGCTCGGTCGCTCCTGGTTCGTATTTTCTTTGGCTGCGGCAACGGGCGGGCGGGCATAACGTGGATCGGGATCCTGGGTGTACGGCTGGGCATCCAACTCTATCGCCGAATCGGCTATGGAGTGGCGGCCCACGACGTTGTGTGCATGCGCGGTGAAGGTTGCCACATCTTTATCATAAGACGCGAGTGAATAGCCGTGTACTGGCTGCACGAAGAGGTCATTGCGGTACTCCACTTTCAGCTCCTCAAAGTAGACGTCAAACGCACTTGCTGTCAGTTCCGTGGAGCCCGTACACTGGTAATAAGGGCGGCCTTGATGGGCGTACTGCGACGAAAGGTAAAATGGGTTTCCTCTTAGTTCCCGTTTGAGTGCGTTGGGAGGACGGCTGGAGTAAATGGCGGATTCGGATAAAATCCCGGCGAACTCGGGCGCGGACAGTGTCCCACCGGAACTGATCCGCTTTTGGATAGCCGCAGCGGGTTCATAAAGTCCGGATTCGCGCATCAGACTTAAAGCTTTTGATAAAGCGGTTCGGTCCATATCGGCGAACACCGGATCCATAGGCGGCCCGCTCCCGTCCTTCACACGGTAAGCCGCCACATAGGTGTAACGGGACCAAAAGCCCCAGCTGGGATCGGCCAACTCGGCGTAGGTGAGCCCTGTTGCGGGAACCTTATACACAGCGAACTCGCCGGGATCGACAGGACGTGAGCGCCAGTCCCTGAGCTCGACATAGGCAAGCTCGTAGCCGGGGATGTGCACAATCGCAATCCGGCCTCGATCGGGCTTGGACGTCAGAAGGCTCTCCACCACCAGGGCTGGAGTTTCTATCGGACCAAGCGGAACTCGATGGACAAGCGGAGGCTCGCTTCGAGGGTCGATATCCCGAAGAACTTCGAACGGCAGGTTGAAGTTGGCCGCGAGATTGAAATACTCGAGCGGGGGCGCATGGGGTTGCCGCACCAGTATGCGAAATGCGATCTGCTCACGGAGGTCTTCCGTATTGTAACTGCCGGTGCGCTTGTTGAATGAGTCGAGCCGGGAGGGGTCACCTATGCCGACATCCAGTTGGGGCATCCAATCCGGAACACCTCCGACCGCACTCCAGAATTGCTCGTGGATCCATCCGTCGCTCATGTAATTCAGGCCAGCGGCTGCGGCGGTCGCCAATAGGATATTTCGCCATAAGATCTGGGCCCTGGCACGAGGCTCTCGGACTTTCCCCTTCGGAGAGGCGCCCGATCCGGAGTTCTGGGATTTCGCAATGGAGGGATTTTGCCGCTGAGACGGCCGAATCCAGGAATAAACCCAGGCCCACCATCCCGACGGGCGACTCTGCTCTTGATTGATTTCGACGGGAGGCGCTGATGCGGACTCTCCCGGAGCTCCGAGCTCATCGTAGAACCACTCCGTTAAGTGCTGCCGCATGAAGATCCGGGCTCGGGCGATACGTTCGGGAGGGCTGTCGTACTTCAGCCGAGGTTCTATTTGGTACACAGGAGCGGCGGGGTTATGGGGCATCATGACCGCAAGTTGGGCCTTTTGTTCCCAGAAGCGAGGATGAATCATATAGCCAGCTAAGTAGAGCTGAGCCGTCCGCGAGTTCTCGACAACCGATTCGCCGTGGCGGTGAATCAGATCCTCCACACCGCCCCGATATCCGGTCGGAGCCGTGTTGCGGGTGAACACGCGCAAGCGCGTTTCGAGCTCATCCAGGGTCAGGTCGTTGGTATGAATCAGGGAGAAATTCATATCCGAGAGGATCTGATCCCGGCGTGCCGCTTCGGCCAAATAAGACCGGAGTTCACGTTGTTCCGCAAAGGGATTTTCGTGCGGGTAAATACGAAAATCATGAAGGAGTGCATTGAACTCGGACTCGGAGAAGGACCATTCCCGCCCATTGGAGAGCGTCACCTTCACCCGATAGGCCGCCCAGGCTGGTTTGTACTCGGGTCGTTCAAAGAAGACGCGAACGAGGCGCTCCCGCCACCGCTCTTCTCGTTTCCACCCACCTTCGCGGTACCAATCAACCCAGCTTTGAACCTGTTCCCTTATTGAGGTTCCGTCCGTGCGCACGACGCGCGTGGAACGTCGCAGAGGTTCCAATGCGAACGTGAATTGCGCCTGCGCAAGATCTTGGGCGCTGACTTCGAAGGAGTCCTTGAGATGGACTCGCCATCGGGCCTGAGGAGAGGCCAGATGTGCGGCTGCGCGAAAATTTTCAATACGGGCGTGGACCAGCGCTCCCGACACCTGATTTTTGAACTCTGAGACGCGATCATCTTCTTTTTCCGTTGGTTGGGGCTCGATCCGATCCTGGTATTGGAAATAAAGAAGATCATAGACGCGGTCCAAGTCCTCAACTCGCAATAATTCCTGCCGAAGTTCTTCTATTTTCGTTTTTTGCGCCGCCCATTCGGCTCGAATCGAGTTTTGATCCTGATCCTGATCTGGGTCCTGCAGTTTTTTTTCTAGCATCCGGACTTGGCTCCGAGCTGAAAGGAGATCCGCCTCAATAACCCTTCTATATCTCTCGACCTGATCTCGACTCCAAGAAGATGGGAGACCGAGCTGGGTAAGTGTGTCTCTCCAGGCCCAGGTGGCCGCGGTGAATTTGTCGAGAGGGCGCTCCGCCCGTTGACGTGCGTTCGGATGTCGAAAGGCCGCGAGACGCCTTAATATTTCGGACTCTCGTTTTAGTAGCAGAGCGAGCGAGGAGACGCTAAAATCCCGTTCCAATTGCTGATAGTAGGTCCTGAAATACTCGAGCCCCAAATGGGCCAAAGCCTGCACACGCGGATCCGGGTCACGTTCCATCCAATCGCGATACCGGTCCAGTTTATCCTGGAACAGATATTCAAAGTAGGCTCCCGTCCGATTCTCCGGCAACGGTTCGACGAGGAGATCCGTCAAGGCCGCTCGCTCACGAGCCTCAGAGTCTTCGTCTGGTGAATTCGCTTCCGCCGCCTTCGAGGACGCGATCTGGAAACAAAGAAGAAGACAAATTAGTCGACGGAGCAACATCAGGGGTCCTCAAGAGTAGGCAGCAGGTTTTGCAGGCAGCGACGGCTGGCCGCTCGAAGGGGCCCTCTATTTCTTGTCGCGGGCGTTATCCGACCGAGCATCCCCCCGGTAATGCCACTCGCCAAATAGAAGCCAAGGCCGGTATACAGGATCTGATTCTGAGAGAGATACACCTGAGTGTAGTCATAGATGAGATCCAGAAATGACCCCCCGCCAAATAGAGTGGCGGCAATGCCCGCCGCCACTCCCCCAAGCGCGGAATAAAAGGTCCTTTGAAATGTGCGGTGAGAATCGGCGTCCCATGTGTACCGGTCTCGAAAGAAACGGCCGCGCATGAGCTGGGCCAAAGAAGTCGCTAATGCGCGCTCCGCGAGGATTCTCTCGCTCGGTGAGCGCGGATTTAGACTTGCCAGACCCGTTTCAATTCCCAGCTCAAGCAAACGTCCAAGAACTCGTGCCTTGGCGGGGTTTGCGCGTAGGAGAGGTTTCGCGGAACGTGTGAAAACATAAGCGAGAGATTCGAGTTGCTGGGTACTCAAGTCGATCACGTCATGCCCGTTGGCGGCAAAGAGGACGAACATGGCGGCTTCCAGCACGAATGTGCGATAGAGCCTATCGGGACGTGCCAGCTGCGCCGGGATGAGCCGATCCTCAGCACATGAGGCGAGATTCCTGTTCAACCAGCCGGTGAGGAGAGGGTGTGTGCGCTGGATCTCATCAATAACGGTTTCGATTTTTTCGGCCTGTGCCTTGAGTCCTGCGGCCTCATAGACTTCGGCAGGAGTGTATCGGGCTAAAAAGTGATACATTCCGTAGTACTTTCGAGCAAAGATCGCGCGAGCTGGGGGGGGAAGACTTGAAGCTTTGATACGGACGTAGGTTCGGAGAAAGTCGAGACTGGCCTGATCGACGGCGTTGAGCCGAGCTGAAGTTTCCGCATCCAGGGTTTGCGCGTGCACGTGCCCTGCGACACCTAGATTTGTCGCCAACACCAAGACGCCAAGAATGGTCACTCCTGTCCAATTCGAATACAGCGAGCGATTTTTCAAATGAGCCATAATTGAGCTCATATCACGATGCAAGGTCTGAGCCGGGGGCACGGAATTGGGTGGTGAAAAAGTCCTTTCTCTAGACCCCTCCGCACCGTCTAGAGGGGATCGTTTTTCATTGGAAAAGACGGAGTTGGCCCGTATTCACGTCCGGCTCAGGGCGACCCATCCGGACCCCAAGACCAATTAACCTCACCGGGTCTTCGCGCCGGTTCCAAGCTTCGCAAAGGAGCTTTTCAAAGTCTTCTAGCCGCGGCCACCGCCGCGCCGACACTTCGTGGGTCGTCCGCTTAAAATCAAAAAATCGGAGTTTAATAATAAAACCCCGGATGAGATCAGAGTCGCCGGATCGGTGCATGCGACCTTCCCAATCGGCGTAAAGTTCCGGAAGCTTCCTAAGACATTCCTGCAAAGTTGTCAGATCCTGATTGTATGTCTCCTCAACGGTAAGTGATTTGCGTTGTCCGTCTGTACTGACTTCACGACTGTCGATCCCGTGTGCGAGATCGGAGAGCGTCTGCCCGCGCGAGCCAAACCACTGGCAAAGTTGAGCCACGGACTGTTTCTGAATATCACCGCAGGTTTTCAAACCCCGCTCATGCAGCTTTTTGGCTGTGACTTGTCCTACGCCCCAAATTTTCTCAACGGGAAGATTTAAAACAAACTCGGCAACATGTTCGGGGCGAACCGTAAATTGTCCGTTCGGCTTTCTCCAATCACTGGCGATTTTGGCAAGAAACTTGTTCGGGGCGATTCCTGCCGAAGCGGTGAGGTGCAATTCCTCTTGAATGGCGGCGCGGATGTCGCGAGCCACCTGGGTCGCGTTCTCAGCATCCGAGACATCGAGATAGGCCTCGTCCAATGAGAGAGGCTCAATTTTGTCGGTGAACCGCTTGAAGATTTCGCGTACCGCCCGTGACTCTTTTTTATAAAGTGCGAAGTTTGGGGGAATCAGGATCAGCTGGGGGCAAAGCTTAACGGCCCTCGACGAGGGCATAGCTGAGCGCACCCCAAATTTTCGAGCTTCGTAGCTCGCGGTGGTCAAGACACCGCGACTGTTTGCCGGCCCGCCCACGCCGAGCGGCTTACCCCGCAGTTCAGGGCGGTACTTGACCTCCACAGCGGCGTAAAAGCAGTCCATGTCGACATGGATGATCTTGCGGGACGCTGTTTGATTTGTGGCGGTGATGGTGACCATGGCTTCCTGACTCTCTTTTTACCATCAAGGGTCAAGAGAGTCAGGCTAAAGAGGCGATCCTTAGAGCCGGGGCCGGGTTTCCGCCTCACGTATCCCACCAATTGAAATTACAAAGGATCTTCTTCACACACCCATTTAATTCCTGCGGCGGATAGGGCATTCAGTTGCTGTAAACCGGTGCTCCCATGATTGTCCGCATCGAGACCAAAGCTCGCGTCGAAGTAAACGTGCTTGGATTTAAAAGAGCCAGCATCGTAAACCGCGATCAGCTGAACGGCTCCAACAAAGCTCTCCCAGTGGTCCACCGCAATGATTCTTGAACTCCGAGTCACAGCGTTCGGCCATAGTTTCAGATGAACGAGAGGTTGAAGAGCCGTAGGGTCTATGAGTTCCAAGGTGTACGTTTCTTCGTCATCAACGCTCAGGACGAGCGCCGGTTTGTTTGCATCACCGTTTTGTGTACAGTTGAGTACGGTGCTCGCCTGTGCACCCATGCCAAAAAACAGGATGAAAACAGAATTCCAGAATTTCATGGTCCCCCCTTTAGATGTAGACGCCGTTTTGGCAGAAAGGGAGGATAGACAGAATTGGAGAAGCGGCCAAGGGATTAGCTGTAAGGAAATTTTTTACTGGGACCTTTACGTCGGCACAAGGAATTTAATTGCCGCTGCGTTTTGCCCAAGATCTCCGTGGGTTCGCCCTCACTGGGATTGGTGCCGCAGAACCCGCAAAGATCTGAATCTTATAAATCGTCAGTGGAATGCCAATCGGGCTTTCACCTGAAGCCCGTCCGAGTCCGTTATCTCAATTTTTTCCGCATCTTCGTCATTGAGAGACTCACCCAGTAGGAGGCGGCGATCAAAGTTATGAAAGTATCCTACGGAAACACTTGCGACAGGGCCGAAGGTGACTCTTAATCCGCCTCCAAGATCTTTTTTATCGAAGATAAGACGATCTTCACTTCCCTTTATGAGATTCTGATAAGAGCGGGGTGACCAACCTCCGGATGCAAAAATCTGAAGTGGCCCGATAACCCGCAGCCCTGTATCGAGGGAGGCTCCAAAAGGCGAAACTCCCGCGGACAAGGCAAAGAGTCCCGGGCGCCACATCAGAAAGGCGAATGGAATCCCGAACACGCCGTTATATGTTTCGCCCCTAAAGCCATAGGCAATTCCCGGGAGGGGAATGTTGTTGAGAACCGTCCGGTTGTTTGAGTAACTCAGAAAATAGAACCACGAGTGGTCGAGTTTCTTGCGTTCCACGATCAAGTTCGCCGCCAACACGGGAAGACTTCCATCTGAAAGCAGCTGAGTTCCCGCACGTCCGTACGTGGCACTGACACCGACTCTGTTTCCGGCCAGGTCTTCCTTGTTCCACGAGAGCCCCAGGTCTGCAGAGCCAAACTCTTTGGGAATCTCGGCATCGGCCGCGGTGAACTGCAAGCGCTCGCCCAGCTCCACCCTTTGGCCGCGTGCGATAAATGAAACTCCAGACTCTGTGCCTGTGTAAACGGGAATATTGAGAGATCCTCTCTGGTCTTCGATCTTGAGTTTAGGGTTCGAGTCTGGAGGATTCATCTGACTGTGTTCCAGGGACAAAGAAAGGCGGTTCGCAGATCCGGGGTTTAAGAACGAAAGATCCTGCGCCGAGGTGGACCAGATGATCAGGCTCGAGCCAAACAACGCAATAAAAGTAGCTCTCAATTGCCCCCCAAGGCTCCTTTAGATCTCCTCAGCTGGTGTCAGCATACCTACGCTTCGAATTGAGATCAATAAGCCCCGTGTACCAAGCTGAGATAGGTTGGCCGTGTGTTCGATCTCGGGTCATGAACAGCGCTCGATTTAGAAACGGAATCAGACGTTAGGAGACGCGTTAAAGGAACCTTGATCCGATGCCGATAAGTTTTTATAGGCGAGATGGTGAATTGATCATGCAGCCAGAGAACTCCTCATCACCTTCGCAATGAAAATAGTGGGACGTTGGCGGTTATGATCTTAACACGGCTTTGGAAATATTTTTTATACGCTGTGGTTCTGACTGCAGCATGTGCGTTACCGATCGCTCGCGCGCAAACCGGCCCGCTATCGATGAATATCAGCGGTGGCTTGTATTATCCGAATGGCAATCCCATTACAGAATCCAGTGTGAACTTCAAGCTCGAGCTCTACGACAAAAACGGCAGTTGCGCGCTCTACTCCGAAGAGCATCTCGGCATTGATCTGTCCGCGAGCAAGGGCCGTTTCTCACTCACCTTTGGCAAGGGATCGAATCCGCAAAACTATTTGGAAGGCACGGCGGCATTTAGCAGCCGTCTATTTTTGAACGACGGTGCGGCGCAGATTTTTTCGGGCTGTGCGGGTGGCGTGACCCTGAGTTCAGGCGATGAACGTACGATTCGCGTGCATTACAACTTGGGTGGGGGCTACGTGGCCATGTCTCCGGATGTGGGCGTGGAGTCCTCCGGATTCGCAATGGTGGCGGATAGCCTCCGCGGCAAGACGCCTTCGGATTTTGTTCAGCTCAAGGACGACGCTACTTACGATCTCACTCAGGCCAATGTGCAGAATGTGTTCTCTGCCACCAATTATGCGCGCTTGAACACTCTCTTAAGCAGCTCAGGAAGTTTTAGCTTTGGCAGTCAAAGAATCACGAGTGTGGCCGATCCGACGAGCGCGCAAGATGCGGCCACCAAGAACTACACGGACGCCTATGTGGCGGGAAAGCAGATTGATCTGCAAGACGTGGGTGCCGGCACCGGAGATGGCAAGGTTCTGACCTGGGATGCGGCTCAAGGCAAGTGGGTGGCGGAAGTGGCCAGTGCCACCGATAGCTCCAAGCTGCCGTTGGTGGGTGGCACTATGAGCGGTGCGATCAACATGGGTAGTCACAACCTGCTGGCCACAGGCCATATCACCATGTCGGCACAAACAACCCTGAACCTGGGCACCTACACGGATGCGCAAGAGACCACATTGGTGGGAACTCTGGCCGCGGTGGATAAAGGCAAGTCCTGGTACAACTCGGATGATAATGTGCTCAAGGTTTGGGATGGCAGCCGTGCTGTTACACAGGCTTACTTGTCCAACACGGATAAAATTCAAGCCAGCTGGTTGCCGGACACGGCCGTGACGGGTGGAAGTTATGGTTCGGCCACACAGGTGGCGACGTTTACAGTGGGAGCGGATGGTCGATTGACGGCGGCCGGGAACACCACGATTTCAGGGGTGAGTCCGGGCGGATCGGCCGGTGGGGATCTCACCGGTTCTTATCCGAGTCCCACGATCGCGAGTGATGTGATCACATCGGCAAAAGTGAATAGCACAGGCGTGGCGGTGAATCGTCTGCTGATTACCAATGCATCTGATGGATCTACGATTGGATACGCCACATGCTCTGTGGGCGAAGTCATGAAATGGACCGCCAGTGGGTGGGCGTGTGCGGCTGATGATGGTTCTGGAGGAAGTGGCGATATCACCGAAGTGACCGCCGGAACGGGCCTCACGGGTGGGAGTATAACAGGAGCTGTGACTCTAGGTGTGGATGTGGGAACCACGGCTGGCCAGATTGTGCAAATGGCGGCGGGTGATAAGCTTCCGGCGGTGGATGGTTCGGATCTCGTCAATGTGAATGCGGTAAAGCTACAGACCCGGTCCGTGGCGTCCACGGCTCCGAGCAATGGAGACGTGCTGAAGTGGAACAGCACGACCTCGGTGTGGGAACCCACTGCGGATACGGACACAGGAATTACAGCGTTAACCGGAGACGTGTCCGCTTCGGGCACGGGCTCTGTGGCGGCCACTCTGGCGGATTCCGTCGTGACTTCGGCTAAAGTCGCGGATGGAACAATTGCGACTGCCGATATCGCCGACGACGCTGTCACCGCAGCCAAGCTGAATGCTGCGGGAGTGGGCGTCAATCGTTTGTTGATCACCGATTCGAGCTCGGGGACAAGGGTGCAATATGCCACCTGTTCCAACGACGAGGTGTTAAAGTGGACGGCCTCGGGATGGGCGTGCTCCACAATGGGTTCGCTTATTTCTGGCTCTTATTTCACACAAGACGGCAATAGCTTAACTGCTCAGGCCATCATCGGCACCAATGATGCTTATCCTCTCCATATTGAGACCGACGGTTCCACCCGGATGACCGTAACTGCGGACGGAAAAGTCGGCATCGGAACGACAGGGCCAGCTAATTTTGGCGCGAGTGGATCTCTTGATCCCCTCGTGACGGTCAATGGAACACTGGGTGTGGCTGGAGAGATCACCTTTGGAAATAAAGGGTATGGTACGCCCTCGGATGCCTCAGACGGCTGGAGAATCCGGTTCAGTGATTTATCGCTGAGTTCAACATACATTGGATTTGGTGCTGAAAGTTCGCTCGGAGGGATTTTTGCTGTCACTGGATCCAGCAGTAGCGGCATGCGTTTCTATATGGATAACGGTACCGGTTATACAAATTATGGCGAGCTTAAGAGGCGAAGCCTTGGAGGAGGGTTGGTAATCTCCTCAGTTTCCGACCTTATCTTGGAACCCACAGGAAACGTCGGAATTGGCACCACATCTCCGGCAGCCAAGCTGGATGTTTCTGGTTCGATCAATGTATCCGCCAGCACGGAAGGCACTAGTGCCTATGTCAACAGCAGCACGGCCTATACGATTCCAGACAGCAGCATGAACATTCGCAGAATCACGTTAACAGGTAACGCGACCATCACCATGCCCGCATTCACCGCGCCCTCACAGGCGTCCTACAGTCTCACTGTCTTTGTTAAACAAGATGGAACGGGCTCGCGAACGGTGACTTTCGCCGGTGCGGGTTCGGACACGATCAAATGGGATAGCGGAGCAACTCCTTCGATTGCGTCGGCCGCCGGTAAAGTGACCATTCTTCAGTTCTTGAAACCCTCGGACGAAACCGTCTGGTACGCGTCGATGGTCTGGAAGGAGAATTAAGGAGACACCATGAGGGCTTTTCCATCGGCAATGGCGCTTGCGATTTCTCTACTTCTGGCTTGGCCACCGCCGACCGCAACGGCTTGGGTCGCGACCCGAATGCGAAAGTCGAGCAGCAGTACGGCCGGAAGTACCACGTGCCGATTTTACTTAACCACAACCAACGCTGCGCCAAATCCACCAACCACCTGGACAGTTCCAGGCGACTATCATCAGGCGAGCAGCGTGGTCGAGGCGATTGGCCCGGGTGCTAAGGGTGGAGATCCAGTCGGCAGCGATGGCGGCGGAGGCGGCGGGGGCGGCGGATACAGCAAGATCACCAATGTCGCCCTCACCCCGGGAGGCACCGCCTGGTACTATGTGGGAGCTGCGGGAACCACCTTTGGAGCCACCGCGGACCCGACCATTCTCTGCGGGGACTCCTCATGCGGTACGACTCTGCTTCGCGCCAACGGCGGGACGGCTGGAAATGGAGCTTCGATCGGTGCGGGAGGGTCGACAACAGGCGCGGTTGGAAGCACAAAGTACGCGGGCGGCAACGGCAATATATCAAACGCAGGAAAGGGCGGGGGAGGCGGTGGAGCCGCTGGTCCTAATGGGGCCGGCCTCACCGATGCCAACGGCTTCAACGGAGGAGCAGGGGATAATGGCAGCGGCGGTGCAGGAGGGGCTGGTGGTACGCCCGGTGGAACGGGTGGCAACGGCACCGAATGGAGTGCCAGCTATGGTTCAGGAGGTGGCGGCGGCGGCGGTGCCTTCGCTTCGAATGGAGGAGCGGGAGGATCCTATGGAGCGGGAGGTGGCGGCGGCGGAAAAACCGGCGGTCTTGGCGCTGCCGGAAGCCAGGGGTTGATCGTAATCACCTATATGGGGACGTCCTGCAATTGAGCGACGAATGCGCACTTGCCCAATCTTCTCGCGTCCGAGTGAATCCTCAACTTTAAAATAGCAGGGATTCTTTTACCTTCATGGCGATCACCTCGATAAGTTCCGTTCGATTCACGGGCTTGCTGAGGTAGGCCGAGTAGCCCACCCTGAGTCCGCGTTCTCGATCGGAGTGCAAGGCATGGGCGGTGAGAGCAATGATGGGCCTACGGAATCCTTGTTGTCTGAGTCTGACCATGGCCTGATTGCCGTCCATGACAGGCATCTGAATGTCCATCAACACACAGTCAAAATGATGGGCACTGGCAGCTTCCACGCCGGCTTGTCCATTTTCAGCTTCGGTAATTTCGGCTCCCGCGTGCGTGAGAAACTGGCTGAGTATAAATCGGTTATCCACAGAGTCTTCCACAAGTAAGATTTTAAGTGCCTCTAGAGGTCGCTTCGGCGTGACGTCCGCTTGGGCCGTCAGAAGCTTCTCGGGCCGTATCTGGTGTGACGTTTTCGCACGAATCCATATGCGGAAAACGCTTCCTTTCTCCGGCTCCGATCGCACCAGCTCAATGTCTCCGCCTAAGGCTTGAGCCACTCGCTTTGAAAAGGCCAATCCCAGACCTGTACCACCGAATCGTCTCGTCATCGACCCATCGGCCTGAGAGAACGGGCGGAAGAGACGGCTTTGTTGTTCGGAGGTCATGCCAATCCCGGAGTCCGTCACAATAAACTCTATTTGGTAAAGTGATTCGGAATCCTGCTGCTCAGGGGTACGCACCAGAACGTGGATCTGGCCCCGAGTTGTGAATTTGATTGCGTTTCCAATCACATTTATAAGGACCTGGCGAAGTTTAAAGGGATCGCTGATTAGAACGCCCGGTAGAGATCCGCAAGTTTCGAACTCAAGCGAAATTCCCTTGGCCTCCGTTTGAACTCGGAAATCTTCCGCCAGATTCTCCAACATATCCGGCAGCACGAAAGGTTTGGTTTCAATCTCGAGTGCATTGGCCTCGGCCTTGGCGAGATCCAGGGTCTGGTTGATAAGTGTTGCCAGGTATTCCGCGTTTCTCTTGGTTCGTGCCATCAGCCCGGCTTTTTCATCAGCAGAAATTTCAGGGCTCGAAAGCAGATCGAGCATGCCCAAAATGACACCCAAGGGCGTGCGCAGCTCATGGCTCATGTTTGCCAAAAACTCACTCTTAGCCTGGCTCGCCTTTTCAGCTTCGGCGCGTGCGACTTGGGCCTGAGCGAGATTTTCATTGCGCTCCCGCTCGCGTTGGCGGAGAAGATTTGTCGCACTCACAATTGAGTCTCTCAATTTGTCAATCTCGCGCACGCCCGCTTTGGGAATTTGTGGGGCCTCGCCGCGCACAAGGGCCGCCGCGCCATTCGTAACCCTCCTGAAGCTGCGAGTGAGATGGCGTGAATAAAGCACTGCGATCCCGCCAAACACGATGAGGAGTGAAACACTGGTAAGAATCACAATCACCTGAGCTTGATTCGCCTTTACTTCAAGCACGCCTACCGGCACGGCAATGGCCGCCACCCAGCTGGAGAATGGGAGACGGAAATAGGAGAGGTAAATCGGTTCCCCTTCCAGTGATGTCCCGCGGAGGATTCCTTCGCTGTTTTCTGCAAAGGCTTTTAAGTAAGGTGCCGGCACGGCCCTTCCAACATAAGCCTCGGGTGCCCGGGAACGGGCCGCAACAATCCCTCGAGTATCCACAAGAACCTTCGTCCATTCCTCAAGGGCTTCCGTCGACGAGCGGTCGGCCAGTCGCTGCAGCGCCTCGGATGAAATCACCGCGGAAAGCGAATAGATGATCTTATTATCCTTTCTTACGGGAACACGGATAGGAAAGGCGAAACGTCCTAGACGTGGCTTTTGAGGCTGGCCTCGTGCAATGGCCCCAATAGTCGGCTGACCGGATCTAAAAACCAGCTTGAGACTTTCGTTCTCGACGGCTGGGGATAGCGGCGCGCCGAGCTTTCGGGTCGCATTTAAGACCGGGGTGCCATCCGGTGTGTGCACCAGCACGGTAATCCAATAAGGTTGTGTCCTTAGCACGCGCTTGAGCATGGCATGGAAGGTGCGCAAATCCCCTCTTCTCAGGGCGGTCGACTCCGCCAGAGTCTGCACCGTACGAATGGTACCCTCGATCTCTTGGTCTGTTACCAGAGCGAGCGTCCGCGTGGCTCGCGCCAATCGGAGTTCTTCCTTTGCGCGCTCTCCTCCGGCGAGCCAGTTCACCATAAGGACTGAGAACACAAGGAGAGGAATCATCGAGGCGAGGACCAGAGCGGTCAGATGCCACGTCAGAGAAAATGTTCTAGGGTATCCGGACATGGAAAGGTGTTAGAGCTCTCCAAACGGTAAGTCACCAAAAACTGGCGCGGTTTGCCGTGCGTTCCTCGAAAGTGTGCGCCGGGTTCTTCTTCTCCATCCCAGCCTCTACCATGGGCCAGGTTATTGATCGTGCATTCGGCGCGATTGTCAGGCGTTTAGGTGCACGATCTACTAATGGAATAGATTATATTTGATCGTCATTAAGGAGAAACCCATGCGCGCCGTTCTTATCTTTGCCGTAGCGCTGATGACCTGCTCCAGTCAAGCGCGTACGGTTTTTGATCCCCAGAGTACGGTTACGATTCCTCTGCGTGAATACCTTGAACTTACCAAGCAGGACACGGCGGAGTCCATTGCGACCATTGAATCTGTCGTGGCTCGCGGTGAGTATGGCAAACATATGGAGTTGACATGGTCAGGTTTGATCGTGGGAAAGATGAAGGCGATCGGAGTGATGAGAGATGCCCCGGTCGTTTCCATTCGCGATTGTTCCGGAAATGGAGTGGTGCGAGTTGAAAATAGCGAGTACCAGCTGCTGCCGCAGTCCCCGAGGTTTAAGGTGACCTGTCGCGTGGATGTGGAACAGTGGAATGAGCTCGCGATGACGTTGCTCAACTCGGTTCGTGCGGACTTAAACATTAAGGGAGCCGAGGCTGTTACGGACTCCGGTTCACCTGATGAACGCCGAATCCGGTTTGTGAGATCCGCTCCGCGAACGCCGGCGCAGGTCGCTCCCCTTATTACGGAGCCTTCGTTCTCCTCGCGTTACCACATTATGGTATTACAAGAGGAGACCAAATTTAATTATTATATCGCCGCTAACAATCCCAATGCGTTTCCGAAATCTGTTCTCATTAAGAAACAAAATGGGGAGGTCGTGCAGAAGATCGTATTTAATGGACCCTATACGGACACGGAGCCCGGTATCGAGTTGAAACTTCCGCCGGGCGAAAGCCATATCACGATCTCCGGGAAGTTGAGCCAAACGGAGTTCAAGCCGCCCCTTACAGAAGGAACCGCTTATCTGCTGTTGGAAAGCCACCCGAAGATGCGGGTCCACATTACCGGAGAGGCAAAAAAGATTTCACCCCGGGAAACCGGAATAGGGCCGAGCTTTGTTGGGGCTCAGGCCTTTTTCTTCGAGAAAAGCGAACGCCTCAAATGGACAGCCAAGAAGCAGGAAGTTTACTCGGGACATACTTACACGGTGACTTCGGCCCGCTATCATTATTTCTGGTCGCAAGAAAGCGACAGCATCGTGGAAGCCTCCTTCACGATCGACAACCAAGGAATGCCGGAAATCATATTGCCGGTGGCGGGCAGGCCGCTTTATGTCGAAGTCAACGGACAGCCGCAGTTCCTGAATAAAGGCGACGAAAATGAACTCAGTCTCTACGTCCCCTATGGCAAAGGTCAAATGGTCATGGTTCAGTATCAAACGCCGTCGCGTGTGACCCGCGGGATTGCATCTGTGTCGCAAGAGCTGAGTCGGCCTTCAAGCTTGATGAGCAACGTGACCTATGGGATCTCGATTCCGAAGGAATTGGAACCGCTTTATGCGGCGGGATCCAACGAAATGCGCCACTTTGTTTCGTGGCCGGCCACCCTGTTCGCTATGGTGTTTTTGCTTATGCTTATCAAGTTCAGCGAGCCCATGGGACTTGCAACCGTTAAAAGAGTCGCCTTTGTTCTCACTCCTTCGATACTGATTGCCTTTAAACCAGGTTTCTTTTGGGTCGGATTCTTTGCTCTGGCTGGACTTCTGATCTTCCGCCACCGTGAGCGCCTGGCGACCTATCGCCCGACAGGAGCGTGGGGTTATGCCAAGTTTTTCGCTGTTTTGATTGTCGGCGTCTGGTTATTTGCGGCATACCTCGGATCGAATTCCCAGAGGTTCGAAATCCTGTCTCTCAATCGAGAGCGTTTAAGTAATCTCGCTCAGGAAAGTGCCTATTCGCCGTCGGCTCCACCCCCTCAGGCCCGTTCATTGGAAGCCCAAACGCAATCCCGGCGCGGAAATGTTCTCACAGCAGCGAAGCTCAAGTCGGGTGCCACGGCGGATCTCGCCGCGAACGAGGCGGTGATTGCCGGCGCGGAAGCGGCTTCCGATAGTATAGAGGCAGAAGTGGATGAAGCTGATAAATATGAGGGGCTGCCGGCCAAAGTGCAAATTCCGCAGAGTTCTCAACAACACTGGTTTTCTGCGGAAATGATGGATGAAAAGTCGAAAATCAAAATCAGGGTCCTTGCAGTTTCGAAGAAAATTATAAGCCTGCTCACCGGCCTGCTTTCACTGGTGTTTCTGCTGACCCTCTGGACCTCACGTCGAAGCCTCGCGGCCTATCTGAACGTGAGATAGACTTGTCGATAAGGAGGAATCCGCGCCAGGAATTCCGGACGCGGCCGATCGCGATTGAGGTGCGGGCCGATCGGGTGGATCTAGAGAAACATTCCGCCCGAGGCCTCAATCCGCTGTCCTGTGATCCAGTGCGTTTCATCGGAGAGCAGAAGACTTACGGCACCGCCGATGTCGTCGGGAAGCCCGACCCGTCCCAAAGCGGTCTGTGAGGCGATGAACGCATTCACTTGCTTGTTGTCGCGCACTACAAGGCCCTTCGGGTGTACGTGAGAGTCGCGGAATTGCGCAGTTTTACGAGAGCGGCGGAGAGTCTTGGCCTTCCCAAGGCCAGCGTGTCCACCCTGGTCCAAAGTCTAGAGAGTGAACTGGGCACGCGTTTGCTGAATCGAACCACGCGGTCCGTTCAGTTAACCAACGATGGAAGGAGCTTTTACGAGCGTTGTAAGGACCTCCTGGCCGATATGGACGATCTTTGAACCATGTTTCAAAAAGCAGAAACAGGATTGAGTGGTCGAATTCGGGTAGATATGCCCAGCCGGCTGGCCCGCTTTCAGGTGATTCCCTATCTCCACCACTTCTTGGCTCAGCATCCTCAGCTGGAAATCGAGCTCGGATCAACGGATCGCCGTGTGGACCTGATTCGAGAAGGTTATGACTGCGTTGTGCGCGTGGGCGGCATGGGAGACTCCAGCCTGGTCGCGCGAAAACTAGGGATGTTGGAAATCATCAACTGCGCGAGTCCTCAGTATCTGAAGTCTCACGGCCAGCCACGATCGATTGAAGATTTGGCAGATCATTATCTTGTCCATTATGTCTCCACCTTTGGGACCAAGCCGGACGGATTTGAGTATGTGGAGGGAGAGGCCGTGAAGACCGTGCCGGTAAAGGCGCGCCTCACGGTCAACAATGCGGAGGCCTATGTCGCCGCTTGCCTTGCGGGCTTTGGCATCATCCAGTCGCCGCGAATGAGCATAGAGAGCCATCTAAGAAGGAAAGAAGTCGTAGAAGTTCTCAGCAGATTCAGAGCGGAACCGATGCCGGTTTACATGGTTTATCCAAATCAAAGAAATCTCCCACGCCGCACACGGGTTTTTATGGATTGGCTTCAGTCGTTGCTGGCGCCTCGGCTCGGTAAGTAACCCATTGGACTGTGCGCCTGATACCGAACGTAAACTTCGCCGATGGTGATGGGGCGCGAAGGCTGATAGTTCCGAGGCATGTGAAAGAGCCGAAGGAGACAGGCGACGAGCGGAGGACACTTGTTCACCTCATCCACAGTTCACGTGAACAGTTCACGTGAACAGTTCGCCCAGGAGGTCAGCAAAGTAATGACCGCCTTGAACGTAAAGGATCTATTCGTCAAGAACTCAACTCCCGGAATTTTGATAATGATTTTATCAATCGAACGCTCTTGCAGAGAGTTCGAGATTTCCAAGAGGCAATTACTTAATCGTGAACAGATGCAGAATCGGCTAGACCGCCCGCCGAAACCCGTCATCCTCGCGGGCGGTCCTACGGAACATGTAACACGAATGAAGAGCTTTTATTTTTTAACCCAAAAGGTTCCCCTGTTGGTCATGACGCCACCACAATGGGGACCAAAACTCGCTTCGGAGATTGGCTTGTCTCCTTTTAGGGTTGCCACCGGTTTCCAATCCCATGGTTGGGAAGAGCTGGTGTCCCAAATCACAATCGTGGTGTCCCCGTCATCCCGGGTGGTCAGCATTCGCGTTCCGTCGCAATTGAAGTGGATCGAGCGGATGGGCTTTTCGTCCGTGTAGCCCTCGCTCGGGCTAGGTTGGATGCCTTCTCGGAGATCCCAGGCGCGGAGCTCTCCCTGCTCCGACCCGTACACAAGAACCGAGCTTTTCGGCTTTTGCGCGACGGCGACAACTCGTCCCCGGTGCCCATTGATCGTTTGCACGCGTTTGCCACTCGTGAGGTCGTGAACGTCGAGGTACGTGCCGTTCGCGGTAACCAGATGGCCATCGTCTGTAAACAGGGGGCGGAAGTCGTGATGGGCCATTCCTTCGCCTGGTCGACCGAGGGGAGGATAGAGTTCCTCGTGGGTCCTGACGTCGAAAACTCGGTATTGCAGGTATTTCTGAGCATCGTCATAGTCGTTGGCGACGATTTTTGTGTCATCCGGGCTGAACGCGACAAAGTCTACGAATTTAGTGGTTTCAAAAAGAAGGTGCCGGCTCCGATCCAGCAGGTTCAAGAGCACAACTCCCCCTCGCATCAGGCCCAGCGCAATCCGCGACTCGTCATCGCTGAACGCGGCCGCCATGATCCCGATGGCTTCCGAATCTGAAAACCGGATCTCGCCTGAATAGATATCTGTGATTTGCCACTTCTCGGCGCCAAAAGCCAGAAGCAAGCGGTCGCTGCTGGGCACGGCCTCAACCACGGCGTTAAAACCATCCCTGGTGAACCGGACTTCCCCACCGGTATCGAACACAGCGTACGCGCCCAAGCCTGTGAGCACCACGGACTGGTTTACCATTTGAGCCGAGTTGATGCCAACGCTGGGGCGGGCGTGGAGGACCTTATCGTCAAACTGGTGCCGGATTCCCCAGGTTTCTTGGTCTGTGGCGCCTCCGATTTGACTACTCAGTATCATCATGAGAACAAACAGCTTTTTCCACATAAGACTCCCCTTATGGTGTGTGGTTGAAGCTTGGGAAACTAGCCAAATTTACGGAATAGTAAATACCAATTTACGTGTTAGTAAATGTTCTATAACATGGATTGTCGAGGATGAATAATGAAGCGAAGAGGTAAGAAGAATATTGAGCCGGAACCGCTCACACGAACCATAACCGATCAGCTCTTTCCCTCGCGATTGAGCCGGGCCGACCAAAGAAAGCTCAAAATCCTAGAAGGGGCCATCCGTACCTATGCTTCGCTGGGCGTCGATTATGTCAGTCATGAGGACATCGCGCGCCAGTCCCAAACATCGCGTCCCCTGGTGATTCACCACTTTCCAGACAAAACAGAGCTATTCGAAATGGCGATTAAACTGATACGGGCGCAGATGCAAGAATTGGCCGTGAATCGTTTGACGGCGGCTTCGGACCCGCGCGCGCAGCTGGTCGCCTACGTGGAGTCGACATTTGAATGGGTGAGATTGTACCCGCTCCATATTCGGACCTGGCTCTTTTACTTTTACGCCTGCGCTTCCGATCCAAATTTGCGGCGCGCGCACCGACACCTGACCGAAATGGGGAAGCACCGGATTGTCGCGCTCCTCAAGGCCGGGGTTGAAACCGCACAATTTTCCAAGGGCGATTTAGCATTCAAAGCGAAGACGATCCAGCATCTGATTACGGGTGCCCTCCTTGAATTGCAGACGGAGCTTGAGGAGACGGATTTAACCCGAGTCCAGCGCGATTGCGTGCGGGCGTGCCTCGAAGTGGCGGGCGCAGAAGGCCGTCCGCGTTGAATGCCCTGGGGTTCCATATGGTTCCTCCTCTGGTGCTCATCCATTCGTCCTCTTTGAGGTAGCTCCAGGCCAAATCCTCTCCGGGTTGAATGCGAATCCCGGGTGCGATTTCAATCAGTCGGTCCACGATGACTTTGCCGGGTCGGAGCCCAGGCCGAAGAATCAAACGATGACCACTCATCGCAACAATTCGAGGGTCATGCGGGAACACATAGGGCTGGGTTAAGGGTCCCGCCGATATCAAGTGGGGGCCTTGCCATAATACGTGACCGCCTTTGGCAACCCAGAGACCGTCCTCGATCTCCGTTTCGTCCGCAAGGCCATAACCCACTTTCAGAATCCGCTGACCGCGTCGGAACTGATATTCCACGCCACCCAAGAAAGTGGCCCATCGCTCGTTGGGCATCCGAACACGGCTGGGTTCGCCAATGCGAGAATTGTGAAACCAGCTTTGGATCTTCAACATATAGTCCAAGAGTCGCTGCGGACTGTTTACAAGGGTCGCCCAATGGATTCCATCGACCAAGATCCGCTCATCTGAGAAAATACGAAAGTCTTTAAGCCCGTAATGTTCTATAGAGAGGTCGTCACCGTAGGTGTAAAGGACATCTTGATTCAGGAACCACGGATTGTAGTCTTGAATCCTTTTGTAGATTTGCGGATAGGCCCAAAGACGGATGGAGAGGATCGCGTCGGCATACGCACCCGGCTTGGTGGTGAAAAATCGCAACTCGGCGACAACTCCACCCTCCTTATGATGCGGTGGCCGGGTGATCCGTGTATCCAGATAGTCTTCCAAAGGCAGGAGGGGGCCCACGATGTTGTAATGGCGATTATAATACGAGTACGTGACCGCCAAAAGGCCGCTGAGCTCGCCATTCACATCGCGTGTGTAATAGTAGTCGGTGTTTGGATAAAGACGCTTTGTTTTGGGATTTTTGAAAAAGTCGGGGGAGAAGCGTCCGCGATTCTCTTGAGCCGCCTTCGCAAATTGAATCAACTCCGTTTCCGACGGAGAGGGGATCGCGGCCAGGGCCATCCCACATGGGAACGGCAGGCCCCTCAACAAGAGCCCTTGAACATCGAGGTTTTGACTTATGGGCGGCACATAGTAAATGTCCGCGTGGACCATTGAAATATGTGCAAGCAAGACGGGAAACGCGCCGACCCATGGTAGCAAGCCTGTGATAGGATTGAGGATGGTGTTCCAATTCATTGTAAATGATAGTCCTTGCAACTTCCCTTGCAATTTCCGTGACGAAAGGCGCGTCCCGGAGGAAGGATCTCCCTGGAGACAGAATCTCTCCCTTTGGGGAGACTGGTGAAGAACGAGGCGACGATGGAAATGGATCCACTTTTTTTAAACCAGAAAAGATTCTTTGCCACCGGTCGCACGCGCGCGGTCGCGTTTCGAATGGAAATGCTTTCGGCGCTCGAATCCGCCATCGTTTCCAATGAGAGCCGGATTTTGGAAGCTTTGAACCGCGATTTGAGAAAGCCCGTTCATGAGGCCTGGATGAGTGAAATCGGAGTGACTCTCGAAGAAATTCGTCTGGTCCGGAAGAATTTGCCTTCCTGGGCGCGGGCCAAGCGGATTCCTGTCCCTCTCCCGCTTCAACCCGGGCGCGGCGAGGTTCGGCACGAGCCACTGGGAGTCACTCTCATTATCGGCCCCTGGAATTATCCCTTTCAGCTTGCCATAGCTCCGTTGATTGGAGCTATAGCGGCAGGAAACTGCGCCGTCCTTAAGCCTTCTGAACTGACAGCGAATACATCGTCGCTTTTACACGATTTGGTCGCATCCACATTCTCTCCTGACTATATAACCGTAGTTGAAGGCGGAATCCCCGAAACGACGGCGCTCTTGAAGCTCCCGTTCGACCATATTTTCTTTACAGGAAGCACGGCGGTTGGAAAGATCGTCATGCAAGCGGCCGCAAAAAACCTGGTGCCGGTCACCCTTGAGCTGGGTGGCAAGAGCCCGGTGATCGTGGATCAGGATGCGGATTTGGATCTGGCGGCGCGCCGAATTATCTGGGGTAAGCTCTTCAATGCGGGGCAGACCTGTGTGGCTCCGGATTATCTGTATGTTCACGAGTCGGTGCGTGAGCCACTTCTTTCCAAAATGGCGGGCCAGATTCGGAAGCAGCTGGGCCCCGACGAACAGAAGAGTCCATGCTATGCCCGCATCTTGAATGAGAGGAACTACAATCGGATCGCTCGGTTCATTAGCTCGGGCGAGGTTTACTACGGAGGACGCCACGATGCCCACGATTTGTATATACAGCCTACGATTCTCTCCAGCGTGGCCTGGGAAGACCCCGTGATGAACGAAGAGATCTTTGGACCGATTCTACCCGTTCTCACCTATAAGACTTGGGAGGAGGTGGTCTCCTCCGTGCGCGCTCGGCCCAAGCCGTTGGCCGCGTACCTCTTTTCGCAATCAAAAACCAATCAGAACCGTTTTCTTGATGAACTTTCCTTCGGCGGCGGCTGTATTAACGATGTGATGGCTCATCTCGGTAATCCACATATGCCCTTTGGTGGAGTGGGTGAGAGCGGGATGGGTCATTATCATGGACACTCCAGTTTTCTTACCTTCAGTCATGCCAAGGCGGTGCTTCGGAGGACGGGGTGGCTGGATCTCAGCGCCCGCTACGCTCCCTATACAGAATCCAAGACGCGCCTGGTGCGCTGGCTCTTTGGTCGGTAAACGGTCGGGATCGGTTGGCAATCATCGGGGGCGGCCGTGTTTGACACCGCCCCCGGGCTGAAAGGAGGTTTTGATTGGGCCATGATGCGGCCCGGAAACCTATACAAGCTGCCTGAACACCTGAGCGAATTCCCTGAAGTCCGTCGGAGTTGTGTTTCCGGAATTCCGTTTTCCTTTCGTCGAGATCAGACCGGAGTTAAAGGCCTGACTCATTTCGACAAACTGATCGGCCGTGTCCGGTGACAGTCCCATTTCAACCAAAGCTCCTTTTGTTGCGACGTAATCAAAAGCAACATAGTTTACAGGACGCCCAATCGCCTCGGATACAAGAAGAGCGGCTTCGTTCAAACTGATGTCTCTCGGGCCCAGAAGTTCGCGCACGCTGTGACCCTTGAAATCTCTTGCGGCCAGCGCCGAAGCTGCCGCTTCCGCAATATCGGCCGTGGCAATCATGGGAAAGCGGAGATCAGCGGAAATGGCGGACCCCATGAGAGATTGAGACCGGATGAGCGGAAGATTCATCAGCAAGTTCTCAAAAAAGTAAGTTGGCCGTAGATGCAGGATGTGAGTGCCCGTAAGCTGGTTCAAGCGCATCTCGTGACGGTGCAGGGATTTGATTGGGCCTGTGCCGGATTCGAGTTCCGCACCGAAACTGCTCAGATTCACGATGTGGGAGACGCCCGCGGCCGGAATGGCCCGGGCAATGGCCTCGCTTACGCTCTCGTAGTGCCGCGCGAACGACTTGGCGGTATAATCCGGCGGGATCATGACAAATGCAGATGAACTCCCTTTGAGAGCACGAGTGAGGAATTCAACATCGATGATGTTTCCTGTGGCGATCTCCGCGCCTCTTTGCTGAAGAGGGTCCAGCTTATCGGCTTGCCGTCCGACGGCCCGAACCTTGTGTTGGCGTTCGAGGAGAAGGTTTGCGATTTTGCTGCCCACATTTCCTGTTGCTCCGAGTACGGTTATCATAATGTTCTCCTTTTTGTTGTATATACAACAAATTAGATGTTAAAAATCAACCCGTGATCAGGTTTTCAGACTCCTTTTCAGTTTCGCCGTGACCTTAAGCAAGGTCGGGATTTCTGAACCTTGCATGCGCGCTTCCAATTCCGCCTGGATGTTTCGCAGCACCCGATTCAATCGGGGTCGCAGAGCCAACCCCTTTTCTGTTGGAAAAACATGGCTGATACGGGCGTCGGCGGACGTGGATTCCCGGCGGATAAGCCCGCGGCTCTCCAGCGTCTCCAGAAAACGGGTGATCGTCGAGCGTTCCAGTTGCAAAACCTCCGCGAGATCGCGCTGCGAACGACCCGGCTCCTGCAGCACAGCCATAAGCAAATATCCCAACGGGGGCGAAAGGTCGACCTCCGTAAAATGTCTCTCCCAGAGACGGTTCAGATCTCTCGCCAGGGCATTCAGGTTAAAGTAAATGCATTCCTCAAACATGAGGCTATACTCACACAAATATGTTGCAAATGCAACAGTTTTGTTGCTGATACAACTTTTTACTTTAAAGGTCCCCCTGGGCTTTAACTACGGCGCCTCATCTGCCCGCCTGCAGGATAAGGGGAATCTTAAGATAGCAGGTGCCATTGCTTTCCGCTTCAGGCAGCCGCCCCGCTCGAATATTCAGTTGAATACTGGGTAGGAGCAGTCTGGGGGCGGACAAGGTCTTGTCGCGTTCCATGCGGAAGGACACGAATTGATCCCTCGATGTGGATTCCTTCAGGTGCACGTTTGCGCGTTTTTGCTCGCCAATTGTAGATTCAAACGCGAGCGGCCGCCCTCCGGGCTGGTAGTCATGACCGACAAAGACGCGTGTCTCGTCGGGAAGTTTGTAGAGCTTCTCGTGAACGGACGTGTAGAGATGATCGGCGCTTCCGGCGGGAAAATCGCAACGTCCTGTACCGCAATCCGGCATAAAGAGAGTGTCACCGGTAAATAGACAGTCCCCGATGAGATAACTCGAGCAAGCGGGCGTGTGACCCGGTGTCGAAATCGTTCCAATCTCCAGCGTGCCGGCGCGTACGGGAGAGCCTTCCTTGACCAATTCGTCAAACTGGCGCCCGTCGACCGGAAACGCGGGGTCCAAATTGAAGACATCGCGAAAGGTTCTTTGGACCTCCTGAATTGAGGCTCCTATGGCAACCTTGGAACTCGGCAGCCGTTCACGCAAAAGCTGGGCCCCGGAGACGTGGTCGGCGTGCGCATGAGTTTCAAGAATGTAGTGAATCTTAAGCTTATTTTCACGGATGAATTCGAGGGCGGCATTCACGGACTCAGGGGTGAGCTTTGATGTGGCGGGGTCATAGTCCCAGACAGGATCAAGAACCACCCCGTCTCGGCTCTGCGGGTCATAGGTCACATAGGTGAGGGTCGACGTGGATTTGTCAAAGAAGGCCTTCACTGCAGGTTTCATGAAGAAGTGTTCCTTTCACATGGTGTCGCTCTTGGATATACACTTTCCACTCACTATCTAGAAGCGGATCAAAGTGGAGTGCATCCTGTCACGGAACGAAGCGGGTCCGCCTAGCGTTGAAAAAGCCAGGCCAGCACGGTTAGGACCACACTGATTAAAATCCCTGTTGTTAAGGGAAAGTATAGACGCATATTCTGGCGCTCGATCACAATGTCGCCCGGAAGGCGCCCGAGTCGCAGACCTTGAATCCATCCCCCCTGCCAGGCGATTCCCGCGACAATCAAAACAATTCCAGACACAATAAAAAACTTGGCAATAGGGTCAAGTTGAGCCCACATGACGTTTGGTTGTACAAGGGAATTATGAAAATTGCGACTTACAAAGAATTTTGGGCTTTTTATCTGCAGGAACATTCGCATCCGCTCAACCGACGGCTTCATTTTATCGGAACCACAACCGGCTTTATCCTTTTGATTGTGGCCGCATACCAACGCAACATTTGGCTGCTTCCGCTCGCGTTGCTATGTGGGTACGCGTTTGCGTGGACGGGTCACTTTTTTGTGGAACGGAACAGGCCCGCCACATTCAAATACCCGCTCTGGTCCTTTTTTTCCGACTGGCGTATGTGGTTCCTGATGGTCACACGACGCCCGCTCAAGTAGTGGTTCCGTGGGGCTCCCGATGCCATTGGAGCCTCAATGATAGACCGAGGGCTTAAAACTCCAAACCTTCTTTTTCATCCATCCAGGCGTAAACAATGAGATCAAACGGGCCACCTGACGCGCGCGGAGATAACTCCTCATGCCCCAAGGGTAATGCGAGAGAAGAATCTCCTGATCGAGATGGGTGAAAAAGTAATCGAGAACAATTCCGAGGATCACGAAGTCGTCCACAACACCCACCACGGGAAGCCAGTCGGGAATCAGATCTATGGGGGAGAGAATGAGACCAATCAAAACCAATAAAATGCGTTTGTCAGCCTCCGGAATACGGGGGTCTTTGGCGACATTCTGGACAAACGCGATCAGCTGCTTAAAAAAAACCATTTCGCAATCCTACAACTCCTCGCCTTGGGTGTCGATGGGTTGCGGTCACCGATTTACTTTATGGGCTTGATTTATGCGGGCCGAGATTCGCTGAGTTCCCGCTCAAGCCACCAGTCCAGGCTGGATTGCACCGCCCAGCCAAAGAAGCACAGGTATAACACCCCCGCATACATATCAAGAACCTGATAGGCCTCCCACGAGCGCCAAATAAAGTTGCCTAGGCCGTTGTTGCTGGCGGTGAACTCACTGACAACCACCAATGTGAAGCCATAGCCCAGCGACGTCTTAAGGCCCGTTAGAATATCGGGAACCAACCCGCGCAGATAAACCTGAACCCACAGTCGAACGCCACGAATCCGGTATATCGAGATCACGTCCTGGATGGAACTTGCGTTTAGGCGCCAGACACTGTTGAGCACATTTATAAATAAAGGATAAAATATTCCGATTGCGATCAGCACGATCTTGCCCATGTCGCCGATTCCAAAAACAGCCAGGATGAGAGGGAAAATCGCCACTTTGGGGAGAGGTAGCGTGAAGTTGATAAAAGGGGATAGAACATCGTGGACTCGGGATGAGACCCCCGTAAGCACTCCCAAGGCAACGGCAACTGGTACAGTCAGTGTGGCCGCCACGACCAATCGCAAGAGCGATCCCCACACGTCCCGCGCCCAAAATTCGATCGTTGCCGCGAGTTCAACGACTCGAAGAAGAACTCGGGTGAAGGGAGGAAACAGGTCTGGATCGGAAATGCCCAAAGAGGCGGCTGCGTCCCACAGGAGGATGAATCCCGCGACTGAAATCAGCCTCACACTCCAGCGTGCGCGCCGACTCATGCGCCGAGCTCCTCGGCTTCGCGGCGGTAAAAGTCCTCGGCCAGAGCGTACATTTCCCGGTATGAGGCGGAGGTCAAAAGCTCGCTTTCGCGGATGTCACGGTGTCGCGGGAGAGAATTGCACAGTTCAAGAGTGATGCGTTTGTCACGGACCGAAAGAAAACAAATGCGATCGCATATCAGGAGGGCTTCACGAATGTCGTGAGTCACCACTACGGCTGCGGACGGACGGCGACTCATCAGCGAAAAGAAAAGACGCTGGATTTCCTTCTTTTGAGATGGATCAAGGGCAGTGAAGGGCTCGTCCAGAAGAACTAAAGGGTCATGATTGAGGAAGGCCCGCGCGAAATTCACTTTCTTGCGCATGCCGCCCGAAAGTTGAAACGGTTTCAGGGCGAGGAGTCGGCCAAGTCCCGTCTGGGTCACGAGTGGCCAATCGGATGCGGGTAAGGAGTGAAGCTTGCTTCCATCCCTTACCGCCAGACGCAGGTTTTCCTCAACCGTGAGCCATGGAATAAGGGTGTCGTGTTGAAAGGCGAATCCCATGGCATAGCGATGAGCGGGAGGAGAGTAGAGAACCTGGCCCCGGTCGGGAGATTCCAATCCCGCGATCAGACGCAGAACACGAGTTTTGCCCGCACCGATACGACCCAGCAGGCCTATGATTTCGCCTGAGCGGATCTCAAGGCAAAGATCATCGAGGATGCACCGATCCTGATAACTCAAATGGACTTTGTGCAGCTTAACGAGAGCTGAGCTTGCTTCCGCCATCCAACTGCTTTACGGCTTTATCGACGAACTGATGGTCCACGATGTCTTTGGCCCGGACGTTCGTTTTCAGATATCCCTTCCGCGAGTACCAATCCAGATCCTCCTGTAAACTTTCAATGTTTAATCGTCCGTCGGGGGCGAGGCCAATGGGCCTCATACGATCCCAGATGTCTTCGTCAACAATCTTTAGAGGCTTTGCCAGGGCCGCGCGGACACGAACTCGTGCCTTCGGGTCGCTGAGACTCTTATTATAGAGGCGAACGCCCTTGAGATAAGCAACCATGAATTTGGCGGCTTCTTGAGGGCGATTGGATGCAAATCGGGAGGAATAGAGGAGGGCAGCGCTTTGCTGGCCGGGATGCACTTCCGCAGCTCCGGCGAGGCGCTTGGCAAATCCACCCAGTTCCGCGTGCGCCACATGGGGCTCCAGCTGAATGGTCGCGTCGAGACTTTTGGTTTTGAGGGCGGCATTCATCTCGGCATAAGATAGCTTTACATACTCGATATCGCTCTCGCTCAATCCGGCCTTTTTCAAAAACCGCTCTGTTACAATCTGTTGGGAAACGCCATCCAGAGATGTGAGTCCCATCTTGAATCCCTTCAGACTGTTTAACTCCTTATAGCGTCCCGAATCCAAATGGTCCTGCCGCACAATCAGGGCGATGTAATCCCGCTCGGAACTCACATGGCCTTTATCCGCCACCAGCTTAATGGCTTTATCTTTCGCGATGGCGGTGAACAGGCCCGAAGTGAGATTGCCCGCACCCACATCCAACTTCCCTTTTGCCAACAGCAGCGTCATGGGTGCGCCAGAGTTCGGAATATCCACAATCTGAACATCTAGGTTCTGCTCCGCAAAGTAGCCTTCCGATTGCGCCAGGTACAGGCCTGCTGAGCTGAGGACCGGAGAGGAGCCAACCTGAATCGGCAATGATTTGGCGACGACCGGGTCGCAGCATTGAACTATAAAGAAAGCGACGAGAATACGAAGCTTTTCTCTGAACCCGTTTTTGAAGCTGCAAGATGGCACAGACTCCCCCCTCGAATCCCGGCCCCTCAAACTCTATCTATCCCATGAGCCGTGTACCTGGACATCAGAAAGGCCGTTCTCTAGTATGGCAGAAGATGGACTTGAGTCACTTTCAATTCGGAGAGATCGTTGAGATTTCGTCTCGGTGCCGGTGGTCGGGCCCCCAGCTCCTAAAATGGGTGGAACAACGTGCGCATGAATGGATGGCTTTGCAGCCGCCGTCTCGAGGCGCGGCTCTAATATACACCTCAAACTCGGCCGTCTTTTTTGTGGATCTCCTGGCGTGCTGGCGGCTGGGCTTTTGTGCGATTCCCATGGACGCGACAGCTCCAGCCCGCGTTCGACAGGAATGGGAGCAGCAGCTCGCGCCGGCTCTGATTGTAGAGCCAAACGGGACAGTTCGAAAACGAACGGCAGAGCCTTCTTTGTGGCCTGAGGAATTCGCCTTGGGTCTGCTATCATCGGGGAGTTCGGGGCCGCCGCGGCTCACCCTGCACACCTGTGAGTCGCTTCAGCGAAAAATGGAGACGTTGGCAAAGGTCATTCCTCTGAACCAAATTCAGAACACGCTTTGCGCACTCCCCGTGCATTTCGGTCATGGACTTGTTTGTAATTCTCTTTTCCCCTGGCTGATGGGATCGACGCTTCATCTCCAGGAAGGCTTCACACCCGCGTTTGTCGCCGCACTTGATGAGATGATCGAGGCGTATCGAATTTCGTTTTTTAGCAGCACGCCGGTGGTTTGGGGCCTGCTGGAGCAGTTTGGAACCCGTCTTCCAAAGCCTGGGCTGCGCCGAATTCATTGTGCCTCCGCCCCGCTCGATGAGAGGCGGGCGGAAACCATGCGCGCTTGGTCCGGGCCGGCGGAGCTTTGGAATGTGTACGGCCTGACCGAATTTTTGGGTTGGGTGAGTGGATCTCGATTTGAGCGTATCGAGGACTGCACGCGTGTTGGAGCGGGTTGGGACACGGAAATAAGTATTGATCCAGCCAATTCTGAGGTGCGACTGAAAGCCCCTTTTATGATGAGGGCCTCACGCGCTTTGAATGCGCTTGACGTGGAGGAGGAACTCCGGACCCACCAAGAAACCGAGTTTTGGCGGACGGGAGACGCGGGCCGTTGGAACGGGGGGAATTTGGTGCTGACCGGACGAATTGATTTTCAGATCAATAAAGCAGGTTTGAAAATTCAGCCGGAGGAAATTGAGATGACCGCTCAACAGGCGGCCGGAGTGGCCGACGTGGCCTGTACCGGGTTCGAGGATCCGATTTGGGGTTCCAAAGTCGGGCTTCTTGTTTGTGTCCGCAACGGGCAAACGGTTCATCCCGAAACTCTGCGGGCGTGGCTTGCCGAGCGGCTCCCCGCATATAAAGTTCCGGATCTCATCCGTGTTGTCGAGCGCCTACCGCGCACTTCAAGGGGCAAGCTGGAGCGACATTCGCTGCGCGATCTCGCGAATCGCGAATTCAGAAAGTGAGGGGGCTTATGGATCAGGAACGTCTGCGAGCCCGAATTCTCGAGCTGTTCATCGGCGCGGGCGGAGATGAGCAACTGCCGACAGGCAAAAAATTCCGCGATGACCCGACTTGGGATTCCATCCGCTACGCGGAGTTCCTGATCGCCTTGCAGAACACATTCCGAATAAGGCTAAGCACTCGCGAAATCGTGGATCTGGACTCCCTGGAGACTGCGGAAAAAATCGTGGCAACTCATTTAAAATCGATTGATTGACTTAGCCAACAATGAATCCGACCGTGACCCTAACTGTGACTGTGACTGTGACTGTGACCGTGACTGTGACCGTGACCGTGATCGGTCCCCTTGCGCCGTTCTAACGGGCTGGACATTTCTCCGAGAGGATCTGCTGTATGACGGATGTCATTTCGGCGGCTCCCAGGGAGTTGAAGTGGTTGAAGTCCAGAAAATTGGAACGCTTCCACGTCTCAGGCAGACTCACCACTTGGATTCGC
This sequence comes from Bdellovibrionales bacterium, assembly GCA_050249195.1. GTDB lineage: Bacteria > Bdellovibrionota > Bdellovibrionia > Bdellovibrionales > UBA1609 > JALHOQ01. Next base: position 103,277 of record JBFWQY010000004.1, on the reverse strand, counting down.
GGGTTGGCCTGAGCCAATCGGGCGAAATGCGCGTTCCGGTCCCGGAGGTGAGGCCGGGTGGCCTCAAAATAGTCGGATTCAGCGACCGGAAGGGGTACCAAGATCAGCTGAGTTCCCGCTTCCGCGGTTAACCGCGCCATTTCGTTTAGATAAAAATCTTCCGAATCCGACGGCTCAAACGGAATCCGGAACCATCCGTGCAGCTCCTCACGAAAAAACTTGGATTCGGGCAGGACGCGGTCAGCGTCAAAAGACTGGTGGCCGCGATAATATTCAATTCCTCGGCGCGGGGACACTTTCTCTCTTATTTTTCTTCTCTCCCGCCGCTGGAAGGCGGAACGTATTTCGCCGAGAGGAATATCATCGAGACGGAACAGGGCGCGGAGACTGTCCGTGGTAAAACTCAGCCATCCCTGTTCGCTCGCTGGAAAAACGCCGTGAGCTCGGCTAAAGAACCAGATCTCCTGAAGATCCAGAGGATCATAGATCCAAAAACGAGCGACACCAGGATGAAATTTCCGATAGTTGCGTTTGTAGTTGTACTGGGTGGCAATGAGGACGCATCCCGGAGGGGGAAAGATTTGCAAGTACTTCCTCAATCCGAAATATGAGGTCTGGATGCTGCCGTTGTTTAAGGCCAAATTCACCCCGAAGTGGCTGGTGATCTGCCGGGGATTTAACGCTGTCCGCGCGGTCGAGTCGCCAAACATGACGTACTGGATCCGAGGATATGCCTTTCGCACCTTTCCACTCATAAATCGACTGTAATATTCACTGCGAAGAAGTGAGATCTGATGTGTGGCGATATGGAAGTGAAGGATAAAGGTGAAGTAGAGAGCCCAGATCAAAAACGCCGGGAGGAGAACTCCCATCAAGACGAGTTTGATTTTAGATCTTAAACTGGGCTCCATTCATAAATAATCTATTTTGTATTTTGGATCTGAGCTACGAAGTTTTCAGAGAAGAAATCCGCGTTATATTTCTTGTAAACCTTCTCGGTAGCCGTTTTGAATTTTTCCTGCTCCGTCTTTGGCCACTCAACCACCTTAATGCCTTCTTTGCGACACTTTTCTTTGGTTATCCTGGCATCTTCGATGGACTCCTTGCGCTCCAAACGGGCGGCGCTGGTGGCAACCTCACGCACGACCTTTTGCAGATCCGCCGGGAGCTTGTTCCAGAAACCGGTTCCCACCACAATGGACGTCAGGAACAAGCTGTGGTGCGTGTCATTGAGTACATTTGAGAATTCATTCTGTTTCATGGCGTAGAAGCGAGGATAGGTGCTCTCGGCGCCTTCGATCTTTCCCTGCTTGGCGGCATTGCCGACTTCATCAAGCTCCATCGGAACAGGTACGGCGCCCACGGCAAGGAATGTGTCTTGAGCTACGGGACTGTTCGAGGTGCGAACCTTGGCGCCCTTCAGATCCGCCACTCCGGCCAAGGCTGTTTTGGCGGGGATAATGCGGTATCCTCCACTATAGGTGAAGGCCAGACCTTGCACGCGTCCCCGAGTCATTCCGGCGAGGAGCTTCTCGCCGACTTTTCCTTCGAGGACTTTTTGCGCATGTTGGTGATCCCGGAACAGGAAGGGAAGATCCAGCACGTAGAGATCGCGGTTGAGCATGCCGAGAGTGGTTGTGTACGTCTGGCTCATTTCAACGTCACCATTTTGAAGCATGCGGACGACTTCGCGTTGGGTCGGAACCTGACCACTGTTATATTTTTCCGCATACTGGGCGAGCGTCAGAACCTCCACATCGATCTGGCCTTTGGACTTGGCCTCAACCTCTTTGGCAAAGTGTTCGGCCGCACGTAAGAACAGGCCCACAGGCTCATGCGCGAGCAGCCATCGGACTTTGTACGGGGCGGCTTTAGTTTCAGCCGCATGCACCTGGACCGAACCCCAAAGAACTATTGAACTCAACAGGGTCAATCGGATCAGCGATCTCATTTTTATACCTCCAACCACTTACGGGACCAGATAAAATTCTCAGTTGGGTCCATGAATCAGTCAAGACTAGCTTAACGATCTCAGATGCGGAGCCTTTCACTTTTGTCTCGATTTCCCTGATGTTCCAGATTGAGATCGAACAAAAGCGAGATCATTCCATTATGGAGTGGGGCGCGCATGCGGCCACGGTTCTATGGGTGAATCGCGTGTACCCGCGCCAGTACTCGATTTCGAGTTTCACGATCAGGTCCGGACGAATCGGGGCGAGATTCCGGTGTTCCAAGGGGTCGCGCCTGAGATTGAAGAGCAAGGACTCTCCCGTGCGCAAGTCGCGTATGTATTTCCAATGGTTCGCGAATCTCAGGCCGCGCTGGTATCCCGCACAGTCGCGCAATAATATGGCTTCGGGTTGGCTGTCTCCTGCTTTCGGAATCAGCTTAGCCACCGGCCCTTGTCCGGTGAGGAGTTGGTGAATCAGCTTGCCAACGCCCGTGATGTCGATTTGCTGCGCCACCCGCTGGCTGGGAAACCGGTTCGCATCAGCAGGGCGAATGACCAGAGGAATGCGCACAGACTCATCGTACAGGGAGGTGGCATGCATAAAATGACCGTGTTCGCCATGGAGTTCTCCATGATCACCCATGAAAATCACGACGGTGTTTTCTTGCAACTTACGATCACCAAACAAATCTAAGAGGTCAGTGAGAAACACATCCATATAGGCCAAGTTGGCGTCGTAAATCTTTTTGAGAATTTCCATATCGTCATTAAATTCAGGATCTCGCCTCCATTCCGCAAGCAGGAATTCATCGTTGATCAATCCCATCAGACTTTCATCGGTGGCGCGCCTCAGGTTCGGATCCGCCTGCACCCGAAGGTGGATTCGCGCCGGCGAGGGATCTGCTTTTAAGGCCATGATCATGGGCGCTTTGTGAGGATAGCGATTCGGATTGCGCAGATACTCCTGAACCCGCGTCTTCTCCGAAGGAGAGAGAAATCGATCCCAGGCAGAATCTGCATTGTAGATATCGACTCTCGGATAATGAGGATAGCGGATATGGGTAACCAAGAAGAACGGAGCCGAATGGGGGCCGCGCAGCTTCTCGCGCAACAAAGACAGGTCCTTCTGATAGTCCTTATTGTTGGACCGTGAAGAACCAGTCTCCTGCGCTGGAATCCGGAGCACTTGATCATGACGGAAGTTCCCGATGAGGCGGTAACCCGAAGTCTGAATAACCTCGGGGGCTAGGATTTGCCCGATATGATGATAAATCGTGGTCCAAGGGGTTCCATTGATCGCATTGTCGAAGATCCAGGAACCTGTTGAAAGAAGCTTCGAGACCCTGGGCATTGTCGAACGCGCCTCATAACCATAAAGATTCATATGGTTACGGGACAATGAGCAGAGGCTGACGACAAGGATGTTCGGAGGCCGTGAATGACGTGCCCTGAATCGCCATCCGAGGACCCCCACCGCGATCGACAGACCCGTTAAGAAGATGCCGCTGACGAGTCTCTTGCGCCCTGTTCGCGAAAATTTCGCCATGTTGAATTGTAGGACGGCTTGCGACTACGGTCATTAGAAGTTTCAAGCCTGAAGGGACGAAGCCGGGCCCGTACTGAGAAGCAGGACCGTAGACCGGGGTTGAACCAGGTACGACTGACTCACATCCACATTTTCCGAGGTTGTGGGCCAATCCCGAGTGGTGTCAAACACGAGCTGCCAGGCGTTCTCCTTAGCCGGAGCTGGAAACTTAAATTCAATGGGAACGTGGCTGGCGTTTAGCAACCAAATAAAAACGTCATCTTTGATCAGGCGGTTGAATCCGTCTCGCTCATCAATATCGCGTCCATTGAGTTGGACCCCCAGCGCTTTGGCAAAATCCGTGTTCCATTCGGCTTCTGTCATTTCGGCTCCGGTCGGAAGAAACCAGAAGAGGTCTTTGTTCCTCCCTGGTCGCAAGCCTTCGCCCTGGAAAAAATTGCGACGGTGAAAGATGCGGTGCTTCTTACGCAAATCAATCAGCCGGCGCGCGAAATCCAGAAGAGAGGGTTCCGCGTGTTCCCAATTCAACCAACTGATCTCGTTGTCTTGGCAATAGGCATTGTTGTTTCCCATTTGCGTACGGCCAAGTTCGTCTCCGGCCTGCAGCATGGGGACGCCTTGAGACAGAAACAATGTGGCGAGAAAGTTTCTCTTCATCTGCAGCCGCAGACCGTTGATCGCGGGATCTTCCGTAGGACCTTCCGCTCCACAGTTCCAGCTGAGATTGTTGTCATTCCCGTCGCGATTGTCCTCAAGATTGGCCTCGTTGTGCTTCTGGTTATAACTGACCAGATCATGGAGAGTGAATCCGTCGTGAGCGGTGATAAAGTTAATGCTCGCATAGGGCCTGCGATTGTTATGCTCGTATAAGTCACTTGAGCCCATTAGGCGATAGGCGAGATCTCCAATCACACCGCCTTCGCTTTTCCAAAAGGCACGAACGGTGTCACGGTACTTATCATTCCATTCCGTCCAGAGTTCAGGGAAACGGCCGACCTGATAGCCGCCTTCACCCAAGTCCCATGGTTCCGCAATCAGCTTCACTTCTGAGAGTATGGGATCTTGCATGATGATTCCGAAGAAGGCGTTGAGCTGATTCACCTCGTAAAAGCCGCGGGCCAGAGCGGAGGCCAGGTCAAATCGAAAACCATCGACGTGCATCTCTTGCACCCAGTACCGCAGACTGTCCATGATGAGACGGAGGACGTAGGGATTCACCACATTCAGCGTGTTGCCACAGCCGGTGAAATCCATGTAATAGCGCGGGTTCTCAGGCACGATTCGGTAATAACTGGTGTTGTCGACACCCCTAAATGAGAGCGTCGGCCCCATCTGATTCCCTTCGGCCGTGTGATTATAAACCACGTCTAAAATCACCTCGATTCCGGCGGCATGAAGAGCTTTGACCATGCTCTTAAATTCCTGAACTTGCCCTCCGGCTTTTCCAGAACCGGCGTAACGCCATTCCGGCGCGAAGTACCCAATCGTGCTGTAGCCCCAATAGTTGTTCAAACCCTTGCGTTTGAGAAAGTCCTCCTCCACAAATTGATGGACAGGCAGGAGTTCCAAGGCTGTGATCCCCAGCTCCTTAAGATGTGCGATGACAGCCGGATGAGACAAGCCGGCGTAGGTCCCTCGAAGCTCTTCCGGCACTTCAGAGTGGAGGCGGGTTAATCCTTTCACATGGGCTTCGTAAATGACGGTCTGGTGCCACGGGATGCGAAGACGCTCATCCTCGCCCCAGTCGAAGCGATTATCCACCACAAGAGACTTGGGCATAAATGCGGCACTGTCGCCGGAATTGAAGGAGAGATCCTCTTCGGGATGCCCCATTTCATAGGCGAACACGGCTGGGTCCCATTGGATGGGGCCCGAAATGGCCCGTGCGTAGGGATCAATCAGGAGCTTATGAGGATTGAACCGCAGCCCTCGCGTCGGCTCATAAGGGCCGTGGACCCGGTAGCCGTAACGCTGCCCGGGCCTGATTCCTGGCACAAATCCGTGCCAGATCTTGTTGGTAGGGTCCCTCAATTCAAATCGCGCGGTCTCATTATTGTTCTCATCGAAGAGACAAAGCTCGACCTTTTCCGCATTTTCCGAATACAGAGCAAAGTTCACTCCGTTGGAGCGAACCGTGGCACCTAAAGGGCTGGGCGAGCCTTGCCATAGCTCCATAAACCGCCTCAATGCACCTCATCCCCCGAAGCGCTTGGCTGACCTTTTAGTAACTCATCGATTTGCTTTTCCGCTTGAAGCCAGTACTCCTGTTCCTTACCTGTTTGGAAGCCGTCCTTCTCCGCGATGTGATAGGCCGCGTACTGAACCATATGCTGACGATCTTCCGCGCTCACTTGGCTCAGGGAGTCCGCCCGGACAACGGCATCCGATGCCATTGTGGTTTTACCTGATTTCGCGCCGGCAGGGGTTGTGGCCCGTGTGGGAGCCGCGGCGGATTTCGGTTTGGGGGTGGCCCGTCGGTTGATGTTTTTTCCGGGGGCCTTGGTTGTGGTGGACTTCGCCATTTTGATAGTCTCCTTCTCCGAGCAACAAATAAAGAGTTTGGAAGAAATTTTCCAGACTTAACATAAAGCGCGTCAGAATTTGTCATCCCGACCCTTTGCCCTTTATGGTCGCGACCATGAGAAGACCCGAGGAAATAAAAAATCAAGCTGGTTCCAAAACAAGCCCGCCCGATCTGAAACAACGCCCCTCCCGCGTAATCATCGATAGACTGATGCCGGAAATCGATGCCGGCCGCTTCGCAGCCAAGCGCTTCATCGACGAACCTATAGAAGTTTCCACCATTCTTCTTGTTGATGGGCACGACCAGGTGAAAGGGCACTTGCTTTATCGTCACACTTCAGAGCCCGATCCCAAGGCACTTCCGCTGGTTCCGCGCGGGAACGACGTTTGGGTCGCCCGCTTTCAACCCGAGAAGCTGGGACGCTACTATGTCAGTGTGGAAGCCGCCCTCGATCGCTTTGGCACGTGGAAATCAGATGTAAAAAAGAAATTGATTGCCGGGCAGATTGTGGCCCTGGAACTCGAGGTGGGAGCTCAGCTTCTGGAGTCCTGGGTGGAAGAGGTCGGGGAGATCGAAAGGCGCCTTTTGGTTCAAGCCGTGCAATGCCTACGCGACTGGGCGCGATCCGAGTCCTCTCCTGGTCCGAATGAATTTGGCGCGCTGGTGGAGGATCCCGCTCTTGAGCATCTCGCCGAGTCCGTGTTCGATGAAACGAGTCTGGTCCGCTACAAGCGCGAAGTGCCCATCCAAGTGGAGCCGGTGATCGCCCGCTTCAGCTCATGGTATGAATTCTTTCCCCGGTCCACAGTGGATGGAACCCTTCGGCATGGCACCTTTCGAGATGCGGAAGAGCGCCTCGAGTACATTCGGAAGATGGGATTTGACGTGGTTTATTTGCCTCCCATTCATCCCATCGGCAAGACCTTCCGCAAGGGCAAGAACAACGCCCTCGCGGCGGAGCCCGGAGATGTTGGAAGTCCCTGGGCGATCGGAGGTGAGGACGGCGGGCACCGCGCGCTCCATCCGGACCTTGGGAATCTTGAAGATTTCGCGCGTTTTGTGAAGCGGGCCGGGGATTTGGGTCTCCACGTCGCCTTGGACATCGCCTTTCAGTGTTCCCCAGATCATCCCTACGTCAAAGAGCATCCAGAATGGTTTAAGAAGCGGCCGGATGGCAGCATTCAGTACGCGGAAAATCCACCCAAAAAATATCAAGATATCTACCCATTTGATTTTGAATGTGAGAACTGGCGCGCGCTGTGGACAGAGCTTCGGGACGTCATTCAGTACTGGGTGGATCAGGGCGTGAAGGTGTTTCGGGTGGATAACCCACATACGAAAGCGTTCGACTTCTGGGAATGGTGTATCGCGGATATTCGCTCACGCCATCCGGAGGTGATTTTTTTGGCCGAGGCGTTTACACGGCCTCATATCATGGCCTATTTGGCCAAATCGGGATTCGGTCAATCCTACACCTATTTCGCTTGGCGCAATGTGAAATGGGAACTCACGCAATATTTGACGGAGCTGACGCAAACGGAACTGGTTGAGTATTTTTCGCCTAACTTCTGGCCCAACACGCCCGATATCTTGACGGCGCCCCTCCAATCGCCCAACCGGGCTTTGTACATGCAGCGGGCTGTTTTGGCAGCCACACTGTCGAGCAATTGGGGGATTTATGGTCCGCCGTTTGAACTGATGGAACATCGTCCGCGGCATAAGGGGAGTGAAGAGTATCTGGATTCGGAGAAATATCAGCTGCGAAGCTGGGATTTGAACCGGCCCGATAGCTTAGCTCCCTTTATTGAGCGTCTGAATGAGATTCGGCGCGGGCATAAGTCGTTCCAGCAGAATCGAACGCTGCGTTTTCTTCCGGTGCCTAACGAACAGATTCTGGCTTTTGCAAAAACGTACGGCGAGGAAAAAATGGTCGTGGTGGTGAATCTGGACGCCCATCATGTTCAATCCGGAATGGTGGAGTTGCCCCTGATCGACTGGGGGATTTCTCCTGACGAACCCTTTGAGGTACATGATTTGCTTTCCAATGCCCGTTACTTCTGGACGGGTTGGCGGAATTACGTGGAACTCAACCCTGCCACCACGCCCGCCCATATTTTTCGGGTGCGGGCACGTTTGAGTTCGGATCGGAAGGGGTTATGATCACGCAAAAACCGAGTCGGAATGATCCCCTGTGGTATAAAGACGCCATTATCTACCAGCTCCATGTGCGGGCGTTCTTTGACTCCAACGATGATGGTATTGGCGACTTTCCGGGTCTGATCCAGAAGCTGGATTACCTGTCCACCTTGGGAGTTACGGCCATCTGGCTCTTGCCCTTTTATCCGTCACCTCTTAAGGACGACGGCTATGATATCGCCGACTACAGCTCAATCAATCCCTCCTATGGGACCTTGGCCGATTTCAAGGCTTTTCTTGATGAGGCTCACAAACGCGGATTACGCGTGATCACGGAACTCGTAATCAACCACACGTCGGACCAACACGAGTGGTTTCAGAAGTCGCGTCGTGCCGCTCCCGGCACGTACTGGCGGGACTTTTACGTGTGGAGTGAGAATCCCAACAAATACAGGGGCACGCGCATCATCTTTAAGGATTTTGAGACATCGAACTGGGCCTGGGATCCACTCGCGAAGAGTTATTACTGGCACCGATTTTATTCCCACCAGCCGGATTTGAATTTCGATAATCCCGAGGTGCAAAAGGCGATCTTCAATGTCCTGGATTTTTGGATGGATATGGGCGTGGACGGGATGCGGTTGGATGCGGTTCCGTACCTTTTCGAGCGCGAGGGGACGAGTTGCGAAAATTTGCCGGAGACTCATGCATTCCTTAAGAAGCTGCGCGCGCACGTGGATGAAAAATATCCCGGTCGAATGCTCCTGGCGGAGGCCAATCAGTGGCCCGAGGACGCGATTACCTATTTTGGGAATGGCGATGAATGCCACATGAACTTTCATTTCCCGTTAATGCCGCGCCTTTTTATGGCGCTGAAGATGGAGGATCGCTACTCGATCATCGACATTTTGAAGCAGACACCTGAAATCCCGGAAAACTGCCAATGGGCGACCTTTTTGCGCAATCATGATGAGCTCACGCTTGAGATGGTCACCGATGAAGAGCGTGATTACATGTATAAGGTCTACGCCAGTGATCCACGCGCCCGTATCAACTTGGGGGTGCGCCGCCGCCTCGCGCCACTGGTTGGGAATGACAGGCGTCAAATCGAGCTGCTGAACGGACTTCTGTTTTCCTTGCCGGGTTCTCCGATCATCTATTATGGCGATGAACTGGGCATGGGCGATAACATTTATCTTGGCGACCGGGACGGCGTGCGCACACCCTTTCAATGGAGCGCCGACCGGAACGCGGGGTTTTCGCGCGCCAATCCGCAACGCCTCTATCTTCCGGTGATCTCGGCACCCGAGTATCACGCCGAAACCATCAATGTCGAAAACCTGAGCGCCAACCCCACCTCGTTGTTATGGTGGATGAACAGGCTGATCACCTTGCGCACGTCCTATCCGGAGTTGAGTCGTGGGAAGCTTGATTTCCTAACAAGTAGCAATCCCAAGGTACTCAGCTACATTCGTCAACTGGGGGATAGCACCATCATTTGTGTCGCGAATCTGTCACGTAATGCTCAGTACGTGGAATTGGATCTCTCTCGTTTCAAAGGTTGTGTGCCGACCGAGCTCTTCGGCCAGACGGATTTTCCGCCTGTTGGTGACCTTCCTTATTTTCTAACCCTCGGCCCCTACGCGTTTTACTGGTTCCAGATGGTCGAGAAGCAGTCGCTGGAAACAGGGCAGTGGCTGTTGAAGCAGCCACCTCCCATGGAGGTCGACCAGAAGCCGCTGCACTCTTTGATGGAACGCGAGATGTGGACGCGTTTTGAAAAGCGTTTGCGCTCCTATTTGCCGCGGGCCCGTTGGTTTGCTGGCAAGGGGCGGCGTATCGGCAGCGTGTCCCTCGAAGAGGTGTTCTTTATCACTCAGTATGAGCGTCAGGAAGAGTCCGCGCTAACTCTTCTGAGTGTATCGTATACGGAAGGGCTTCCGGACACCTATGTCGTGGGACTAAGTTATGCCGAGGGTGAGCGCGCCCAGCGCATTCGCGGGGATCGGCCGGACCTGGTGATTGCGGAAACCTCGACCGGAATTTTCTACGATGCGATTTTTGATGGCGGATTCAGCCAATCGCTGTTGGATATTGTTCGCAAGCGCCGATCGGTCCCGGGACGGCGCGGGAAGCTGGTTGCAGAGTATGTAGGTGAACCCGACATTGGAATACCCGAGCCGACGCTTTCTGGCTTTGAGCAAAGCAACTCCTCCGTGATTTTTGGTGAGCAACTCTATCTGAAGCTGTATCGTCGGATTGACGAAGGAGAAAACCCGGAGATAGAGATCGGACGCTTTCTCCGCAAGCAGGATTTTAAGGGAACGGCTCCGTATATGGGAGCACTGTCTTATCAGAGTGGCGCCAAGGTTTACTCTCTGGCCGTTATGCAGGGGATGGTGCCTAACGAATCTGATGGTTGGACGCTGATTGTGGATCAACTGGGGCAGCTCGCCGAGCGCCTGATGACTGAAGGCGTAGTCGAAAGGGCGCCGGAATACCCCAGCGGAACGCTGGCGGACCTTCGTTCTTCAGCGCCTCCCGAGGCGTATCAATTGGTGGCCAGTTACACCTTGCAACTGGCGGCCCAACTCGGAGTTAAAACGGCAGAAATGCACCGGGCCTTGGGCCATGAGGACCGCGATCCCGCTTTTATCCCCGAACCCTATACGCCCTTCCATCAGCGTTCCGTTTTTCAAAGTTTTCGCAATCTGACGGACAAAGTGTTGACCCAGTTGCGGTCGGCGGCGGTGCACTTTGAAGGTTCGGCACGTGAGATGAGCGAGCGCGTTTTGGCGGCGGAAGAGGAAATTTACACGACTTTCTCTGATATGAAAAAAACCGTGATCGATGCACCTCGTACGCGGATCCACGGTGATTATCATCTCGGGCAGGTGCTCTTTACCGGCGAGGATTTTTACATTATCGATTTCGAAGGAGAACCGGCCCGCGGATTGGGTGAACGTCGACTCAAGCGCTGCCCGCTAAAGGACGTAGCTGGAATGCTACGGTCGTTCGATTATGCCGCGGAATTTTATCTCCGCAAGTATGTGCTGCGCGAACAGGATCGCGAGCGTCTGGAGCCTCATATGCGCGCGTGGTCCGCCTGGGCCTCGGTCGCCTTCGTGAACTCCTACCTGGACCGCATGAGAGACTCCGGATTGCTGCCGGCAGATCTCACTCACGTGGAAGCGCTCCTGAACATGTTTGTTCTGGAGAAAGCCTTGTATGAAGTGGGGTATGAACTGCGAAACCGGCCGGATTGGGTCGGCATTCCCCTCCAAGGTGTGGTCGACGTACTGCAAAGGAGACGGCCGAAGTGACGTTCACGCCCTCTACGGCACCAGAAAAGCGTCGCTTACGCCAAGCCGCCCGGCTTTGGGGATTGCAGCCAGATTATACGAGTGCGGGAGGCGCGACCGTGTGTGTACCCGAGCGCACACTTGTTCTTCTTCTGCAGGTACTGAGCGGGCGCACAGTGGACAACCTCGGAGCGCTCGATGAGCTTGTCCAATGGGCGCGGGAAAGACTCCTAACGCGATGGTTGGAGTCCGTGCACGTGATTCGTGCGGGCGCGACCCAGCGTCTGCGGGCCCACTTGCCCGAATCTGCTTTTGGTGTTCCCTTAGAATTGAATTTTGAATGCGAAGCGGGGGAGCGTTTTCACGAGCATGTGGTTCTCGCATGTCCGGAAAGGTGGCGGGAGTTCCGGGGGCGGCGTTATGGCCGTGTGTGGATTCCTCTCTCACGTCGACTGGAAGCGGGATACCACCACCTTGAGATGCGACTGAACGGAGAATGTAAGGCACGCGCCCGTCTGCTTTGTGCGCCGGATCGTTCGAAGCGCCGGACATCGGGATCGCAACCCGCGCGCTGCTGGGGAGGATTCGCTCCCTTATACGGGCTGCAAAGCTCCCGAGATTGGGGAATTGGGGACCTCCGGGATATGGAGGATGTTCAGTCTTTCCTTCACTCTCAGGGGGCCGCGTTTTTCGGGACACTTCCTCTGCTGTCGGCGGTCAATGAGGGTGAGACCGCCGATCCGAGTCCCTATTCGCCCGTGTCTCGTCTGTTTTGGAACGAGATCTTTCTTGACGTCGACCGCCTCGTGAATGGCAGCCCCCGTGTAAAAACTGAGATCGAAGAACCTGAATTCCAGGCGGCGTGGGAACGGTTGCGCAAGCGGGAGTTTGTGGAACATAGGGACGTCTATGCCCTCAAAAAGAAAATTCTCCGGGCACTGGCGCGGGAGTTTTTTGACACTGATGGTGGGAGCGAAAGGCTGGATTACAAGACGTATCTATCACGCACGCCAGGCGTGGATCGCTACGCGGAGTTTCGTGCGCAAAATCGACTCGAGAGTCCAGATCGGCACGAACGCGAGAAGCAATACCATCTTTATGTGCAGTACCAGATGGACAGCCAGCTCCGTCGCTTGCATGAGCGCAGCCGAGCCGGTGAGATCGCGGGCCTGTATTTGGATTATCCGGTGGGTGTGAGCAAATCTGGCTTTGACAGTCGGGAGTTCGCCTCCCGCTTTGTTCACGAGGTGAACGCGGGCGCGCCGCCCGATACCATCTTTCCGGGCGGACAGGATTGGGGATTTTCTCCCTTTCACCCCCAAGGATTGCGAGACGCGGGGTATGATTATTTTATCGAGTGTATGCGGCGGAACATGCGTTACGCCTCGGTGCTGCGACTCGATCATATTATGGCTTTCTTCCGGATCTACGCCATTCCTGAAGGTGTTGACCCAAAGTCGGGTACCTATATTCGGTATCGGGCGGAGGAGTTTTTCGCGATCCTGGAGATTGAATCCCAGCGTGCGAGCGTGCGGGTGGTGGGTGAAGACCTCGGAACCGTCCCCGAACGGGTGCGGCAAGCCTTGGTGGAGCATGGCTGTTTGCGCATGTGGGTGCTCCCCTTTGAGGCGGGAAAGGATCCGGCGAAAGCCATTGCCAAAGCCCCAACACTCAGTCTCGCCTGCATGAACACGCACGATATGATTCCGTTTGCCGGCTTCCTCAAGGCGCGAGACCTGCAATGGTTTCGAGAGTTGAATGTAATTGATGCGGCCATGGCCGCACGCGACACGAAACAACGCGAAAAAACAGTGAACCTATGGCGGCGGCGGCTGCACACGGAAAACGATCGGGAGTTATTGCTCCAGATGTTGGCTCGGATGGCGGCGAGTCCCAGTGAACTTGTGTTGGTCAATTTGGAAGATTTATGGGGCGAGACAGAGCCGCAAAACATTCCGGGAACATGGCGCGAATATCCGAATTGGCGGCGGAAGCTGCGACGAACGATCGAATCCTGGCCGGATGATGATGAGGTCATGGCGGCACTCGCGAAACTCAGGAGGGCATGAAGATGCGGGAGGCGCAGAGCAAAACCACAATTCTCACTCCAGAAGATCTCTATCTCTTCAATGAGGGGCGGCATCACCGCGCGTATTTACGGATGGGCTCCCATCCGGGAACTCAAGAAGGAGTCGAGGGCACCTGGTTCTCTCTATGGGCGCCAGGGGCGCGTCACGTTTCCGTGATTGGAGAGTTCAACTCCTGGAGCGGAGAAAGGAACAGCCTCAAAGCTGTCGGAAGCTCGGGGGTATGGAGCGGATTTGTGCCCGAGGCGCGAAGAGGCCACGCCTATAAGTATCGTGTTGTGGGACACGGCGGTTATATCGTCGATAAGGCGGACCCTTATGGGTTCTATTCGGAGGTTCCGCCACAAACCGCGAGCCGCGTTTGGGATTTGAATTACACGTGGAACGACGAGACTTGGATGCGAACGCGTAAAGAGCGACAGGCCACCGATCGCGCCGTCTCCATATATGAAGTTCATCTAGGCTCCTGGCGACGGGTTCCCGAAGATGGAAATCGCAGTCTCACCTACCGAGAGCTTGCCGAGCAACTGCCGGGCTATGTCCGTGATTTGGGATTCACACATGTCGAGTTGATGCCCGTTATGGAGCATCCGTTTTACGGCTCCTGGGGTTATCAGACCACGGGATATTTCGCGCCGACGTCTCGCTACGGTTCGCCTCAAGATTTTATGTACCTGGTGGACCGATTGCACCAGGAAGGAATCGGCGTGATTCTGGACTGGGTTCCCTCGCACTTTCCCAGTGATGAATTTGCCCTCGGCTACTTTGATGGCTCGTATCTCTATGAGCATGCGGACCCGCGTCTGGGGTACCATCCGGATTGGAACAGCTTGATATTTAACTACGGCCGTCATGAGGTGCGCAGCTTCTTAATCTCAAGCGCGCTGTTTTGGCTGGATTGTTATCATGCGGACGGCTTGCGTGTGGATGCTGTTGCCTCCATGCTCTACCTCGATTACTCCCGCAAGGAAGGGGAGTGGATCCCCAACGCACACGGCGGCCGCGAGAATCTGGAAGCCATCGGCTTTCTGCAGGAACTGAACACATCTGTGTACCGCGATTTTCCTGATGTGCACACCATCGCTGAGGAATCTACGGCATGGCCGCGCGTCTCTTCTCCAACCTACTTGGGCGGTCTCGGTTTCGGTATGAAATGGGATATGGGTTGGATGCACGACACTTTGGAGTATTTCAAGAAGGACAGCATTCATCGTAAGTATCACCAGGATCACCTCACGTTCCGCATGATGTATGCGTTCACGGAAAATTTCGTGCTTTCTATTTCCCATGATGAGGTCGTGTACGGGAAAGGTTCCGTGTTTACTAAAATGAGCGGCGATGAATGGCAGAAGTTTGCCAACTTGCGCACACTTTACGCCTATATGTTCGCGCAGCCGGGTAAAAAGCTGTTATTTATGGGCAATGAGTTTGCGCAAGCATCGGAGTGGAATCATGACTCAAGCCTCGACTGGCATCTGCTGCTCCAGGAGGGCAGCCGCAATCGGGGCGTATGTGATCTGGTCCGCGACCTCAATGCTCTCTATCGCGCCGAACCCTCTCTCCATGAGCGAGATTTCTCACCTGCCGGCCTTGAATGGCTGGATGCCAGTGACTCTACCAACAGTGTTCTGAGTTTTTTCCGGATCAGTGAAAAGGGCGAACGAATTTTGTGCGTCTTCAACCTGACGCCGGTTCCGCGGGCCAATTATCGGCTCGGGGTGAATGAGCCGGGAATTTGGTCAGAGATCTTAAATACCGATGCGACGGCTTACGGCGGAAGCGGTCTGGGCAATATGGGCGCCGTGCGCAGCAATCCCTTACCTGGTCATGGACGCCCGCATAGTCTCACGCTCACGTTACCGCCGCTTGCGGCTTTGTATCTTAAGCACGAGGGGGCCAGTCGTGAAGATCGACGTCATTGATTCCGGGTCGGAACGCTTAGGAGCCTGGGTTGATCCCACGGGCGGTGTACGTTTTCGGGTCTGGGCTCCGCGCGCGCGCCGTGTGGATCTCGTGTGGATGGGTCACGCGCCGGAGGAGGTTGAGCGTGTTGCCATGGAACCGCGGGAGCGCGGGTACTTCGAAGTGCGTCTAGCTCACGCGGCGCCGGGCGGACGCTACAAATTTTGCCTCAATGAAGATCTGGAACTTCCAGACCCCGTGTCGCGCTTTCAGCCTTTGGGTCCCCATGGTCCGTCGCAAGTTGTGGAGACGGATTTCAACTGGACCGATGCCGCTTGGAAGGGATTGCCTCTCGATCAACATGTGATCTATGAGCTGCACGTCGGCACGTTTTCTCCAGAGGGCACGTTCGCGGGAGTGGAAAAGCGCCTGGAGCATCTGCAGGCGCTTGGGGTGAATGCGATTGAGATTATGCCGGTTGCACAATTCGCCGGGCACCGCAACTGGGGATATGACGGTGTCGGGCTGTATGCGGCTCACAATACCTATGGCGGAGACGAAATCGCCCCACGTGCGCTCAAACGCTTGGTCGACACTTGCCACGCGCATGGATTCGCGGTCTTTCTCGACGTCGTATACAATCATCTTGGTCCCGAAGGAAACTGCCTAAGCCACTTTGGTCCTTACTTTCAAGACAAGTACAAAACCCCCTGGGGCGAAGCCCTTAACTTTGACGGTGAATGGAACGACGAAGTTCGTAAGTTTTTTCTGGGCAATGCCAAACAATGGTTGGAGGAGTTTCACTTCGACGGGCTCCGGTTGGATGCGGTCCACGCGATCATCGATGCGTCCGCGCAGCCGTTTTTGGAAGATCTGGGACGTCTGAAGAACGGGTTGCAAGATCGGCTTGGCCGCGCGATTTACCTGATCGCGGAGACAGATAGTAATGATTCGCGCCTCCTGCGTGCACCGGAAGATGGCGGCATGGGTATGAGTGGACACTGGGCGGATGATCTCCACCACACCATCCACGTTCTTCTCACTGGAGAAAAGAGAGGATATTACGCCGACTACGGTCGTCTGGATCAACTCGCCTCCCTATACCGCGATGGAGTTCTCTTTCAGGGAGAATGGTCTCCGTCGCGCCGCCGTTCGCACGGGCGCTCCTATGCCGGCGTATCGCGCTCCCGTTTGGTGGTGTGTAGTCAAAACCATGACCAAGTGGGAAATCGAATGCGGGGGGAGCGTCTTCTGGCACTTGCCGGCGAAGAGAAAATGCGCCTGGCCGCGGCCTGCGTTTTTCTTTCACCTTTCCTTCCGTTGATTTTTATGGGAGAGGAGATCGCCGAAGCTCATCCGTTTATGTATTTTGTGGATCATACGGATAAGAAGCTGATTGAAGCCGTGCGGAAAGGACGACGGGAAGAGTTTTCGGGCTTCGAGTGGAGTGGCGAAGCTCCTGATCCGGCGCACCCATCCACATTTGAAGAATCAAGGCTCAATTGGAACCAGGTGGAGGAGCCTCGATCTCAGCGGTTTCTGGCTTACTACAAGCGTTTGATTCAGCTTTCAAAATGGATTCGGCGCGAACAGTTACTGGAATGCGGGCACGTGAGCACGGAAATTCTGGCGAAGGGTACCGTATTTTACCTGCGAGGCCGGAATTCGACCAGTCATTTGCATATTTTTTTCTCGTTCTCTTCTGAGATTCAGACAGTTGAAGTCGCTGCGGAGAGTATACCCCTTGAAATCCTTTTGGACTCTGCGGATGATAGTTTCTTCGATAACTCTCATCCTATCCCTTGGCCTTCTGGACGCACACTCCGGGAAGGGAAGGTGGAGCTGAAACCCTATGCGGTAAGGGCTCTGCGTTCAGGCTAGGATGACCTCGCGTGAAAGATTCGCGACCGGAGATCTAGACATGGATCGTTACCTTTGCTTACACCTGCATTTCTATCAGCCCCCGCGTGAGAACCCCTGGCTGGATGAGATTGAGTATCAGGAATCCGCCTACCCCTTTCATGACTGGAACGAGCGTATTGACGTGGAGTGCTACCGATCCAATGGTGCCTCGCGCATTCTCGATGCCGAGGGACGCGTGGTGGATCTTGCAAACAATTACGCGCGCACCAGCTTCAACTTCGGTCCCACACTCTTATCGTGGCTCGAGGATAAAGCTCCCGAAACGTACGAGCGTATTCTGGAAGGGGATCGCATCAGTCAAACTCTTTTCGGCGGTCACGGGTCCGCCATCGCGCAAGCGTACAACCATATGATCATGCCGTTGGCCAATCGACGCGATAAAGAGACGCAGGTCATCTGGGGCTTGCGAGATTTCGAGCGCCGGTTCGGACGGACCGCGGAATCCATGTGGCTGCCCGAAACCGCCGTGGACATTGAGACTCTGGAGATTTTGAGCGCACACGGAATGAAGTACGTCATTCTCGCGCCCCGGCAGGCGCGGGCCGTACGCGGCTTGGATCGCGATGAACCTTGGCAAGATGTGAGCGGAGAAAAGATTGACCCCTGTCAGCCCTACCTGGTGCGTTTGCCATCGGGTCGTGCGATCACGGCGTTCTTCTATAATGGCCCGATTTCCAAGGCGGTGGCCTTCGAGGGTTTGTTACACAACGGCGAAACCTTTGCCGAGCGTTTGCTCAGTGGATTTAATCCCTACCGCGGAACGAAACAACTTTTGCACATTGCGACTGACGGTGAAACTTATGGCCATCATCATCGTCACGGTGATATGGCGCTCGCCTATGCGCTCTATCACCTTGAGAAGAATCGGCTGGCCACCATCACGAACTACGGTCAGTTCCTGGAGTTGAACCCGCCCCGGCGTGAAGCCCAGATTTATGAGAATTCGTCCTGGAGCTGCGCCCATGGCGTGGAGCGGTGGCGCGAAAACTGCGGCTGCAACAGTGGAACCAAAGGAGACTGGCATCAGAAGTGGCGAAAGCCTCTGCGTCAGGCGCTCGATCATCTCCGTGACCGAGTTGAAGGCGTGTTTGAATCTAAACTTAAAGAGTTTGTTGATGATCCATGGGCCGTACGCGATGACTACATTCAAGTGGTTGCCGATCGCACGTTGGCCAATGTGGATTCGTGTTTGAAGCGTTGGTGCAGGGGCCGGGTCTTGAATGAGACGGAGACAACTCAGGTGCTCAAAGCGCTCGAAGCGCAACGCCACTTGATGTTGATGTATACAAGCTGCGGCTGGTTCTTTGACGAGATCTCCGGACTGGAGACAGTACAGAACCTTCAATACGCATACCGCGCTATGGAGCTGGGCGAAGCCGTCTTTGGATTGCGGCTGGTGGAACCGTTTGTGACGGAACTGGAGTCAGCTGTTTCGAATATTCCCGACTTGGCGAATGGGCGTGAGGTTTTTGAACGCTACGTGATACCCGCACGGGTGGATAGCTTGCGAGTCGGGATCCACTTTGCCGTGGCTTCCATCTTCGAGTCCTTCGGCGAATCCAATGAGATCTTCAACAATAAAGTGACCCTGCGCGCCTTTGAGCGATTCAGCTCCGGAAAGGCGCGAATGGCCTGCGGTCATGCCCGCATCCGTTCACGCACCACACTCGAGCGCAATCATATTTTGTTCGGTGTCATTCATCTCGGTGATCACAATGTGAGTGCGGGAATCAAAGCGTTTGAGTCGACGGAAGAGTACGAAACGTTGCTCAGGCAGGCGCGTTCGGCGTTCGGTCGCGCGGATTTTCCCGCAACCATTCGGGTCTTCGACCGCCATTTTGGCTCAAGTACTTATTCCTTAAAGGATCTATTCAAGGATGAACAGCGGCGAATCATCGAGGTGATCACGAGCGCGGCGATGGAAGAAGCCGAAGAGCGCTTCCGCCGGCTGTACAAGAACAATTACCCTCTGCTGTGTTACCTTGCAGATTTGAAATTTCCGATTCCAAAGGTCTTCGGCGATATTGCTGCGTTTGTTGATAACCGGGGCTTGCGCAAAACCCTGACGGCAGAGGGACGAGTGCGTACAGATCAAGTGCGCTCTTATCTGGACGAGGCCAAGAACTGGGGCATTCCATTGGATGGGCCTGGTTTGGTCCGCGATCTCAGCCTTGTGCTCGATCGGAAGATGAGGGAGTTCGAAGAGGCTCCCGATGTCGACCGCATGGAGGAGCTGCTGGATCTCGTGAAGCTCGACTCCGAGCTTCCGTTGCGATTGGATCTGGGGCCTGTCCAGAACTGGTTCTTACTTTGGTATAAGGCGCGGCTCGCGACGACTCGTCGCGGGCCTTTGCTGTCGCCTCCACCGGAAGAGCTTCGCTTTGAGCGCGCGGCCCAGGCGCTTGGCCGGCAACTGCGGGTGAAGCTCCCGGAAGCCGCCGTTCCGGAGGAGAACTACGGCGAGATTTCGCTCGACCTCTCGGCTTCGACCGCAAAGGAGCTTCGGCTTCGATAAGGGGAATTTCGGGGGCGATTACATGGTTCAAAACTCCTTTCCTATGGTATAAGACCGACCGCGCGGCCCGGAGCGGGTCGAAAGGAGAGCTATGCCCCAGTTTCGATCCACTTATCGTCTTCAGCTGCAGAGGAATTTCGGGTTTGCGGATGCCGCCGCGGTTACGGGCTATCTCGAGGAATTGGGTGTCTCACATCTTTACCTATCTCCCATTCTCGAGGCGCGCGAAGGCAGCAATCACGGCTACGATACGGTTGACCCCACACGGGTCAGCCAGGAACGTGGCGGGGAAGAATCCTTTAAAAAATTGGCGGATAAGGTGGCCCGGAGCCGTGGTCTCGAGGGATTGATTCTCGATGTGGTTCCCAATCATGTGGCGGCGAGCTGGCGCAATCCGGCCTGGTGGGATGTTTTGAAATGCGGACCTGAGTCACGATACTGGCGCACGTTTGATGTCCGACCACGCGCCTGGGACGATTGGCGCGTGGTGCTTCCGGTGCTGGGGCGGAGTCGTCAGGCCGTCATTGCGGCGCGCGAACTGCGCATCGGACTCCATGAGGGAGAGTTGGTGTTGGCCTACTGGGACAGCCGCTATCCCATTGCGGAGAAATCCTATGCCCGCATTCTGCGCGCTTTGGCCGCGGAATGCACGGAAGCGCGCGAGGTGCTGCTTGAAGCCGCAGCCGCAAAGGTTCCGGCACGCGCTCTGCAACGCGGGCTGGCCCGGAGGGAAAGTCGGGGACGTAGCACCAGCTTCGCGCCACTTGAGGAAATCAAGAACGCTCTCCGCCGCCTTCCCATTAAGGTGGTTGAGCAGACCGCGGAGGAGCAGCATTACGCTTTGGAGGAATGGCGGCGCGGCAGCCGCGAGATCAACTACCGGCGGTTTTTTGATATCAATGATCTCGCCGCCATTCGAGTCGAGGACCCCAAAGTCTTCCGTTGGGCGCATTCCAAGATCCACGAATTGGTTCGCTCGCACGACGTGATTCAGGGGTTAAGGGTGGATCATGTGGATGGGCTAACCGACCCGGAAACTTATTTGCGGCAGCTGCGGAAGATCTCTCCCCACGTGTGGGTGGAGAAGATTTTGGGTGACGGTGAGCAGGTGCCGGAGGATTGGCCTGTTGAGGGCACCACTGGCTATGAATTCTCAGGCCTGAGCGCGCGGCTATTTGTGGATCTTCCGGGTGTGTTGCATCTGCATGCACACTACACGCTTCATGTGGATCGGCGCTGGGAGCGCTTTCATGATTGCGTGTACGATAGCAAACGCGAGATGCTCGAGTCTCACTTTGCTTCGGAATTCAAGTATCTCAGCGAGCAACTTTATGCCCTCGCGACACGGGAACGTCGGGCGAAGAAGTTCCCTCCGGACGAACTCGCCCAGGCTTTGTTGGAGCTGACGGCCTCGTTGCGCGTCTACCGCGTCTACTCGGCGCCTGGACGGAACAATGACTCCCGTTGGCTGCGTGAGGCTTTCGCGGAGGCCGAAGGGCGCGGCCATCTTCCTTCCACGGCGGCGCTCGATTGGTTGCGCTCCATCCTCCTGAGCCGCGGAGATTGGTCTGAAGATGTGTATGCCTTGATCAAACGCTGGGAGCAGCTGACGGGCCCGGTCATGGCCAAGGGTCTCGAGGACACGGCCCTCTATCGGTATTTTCCTTTGCTCTCACTGAATGTGGTGGGCGGTGAACCGGACTGGAGTGGGGACGGGGTCGTGGAATTTCATGCGTTCAATCAAGAGCGTCGCCGTCGATACCCTTATGGGATGAGCGCCACCTCCACACATGATACCAAGCGCAGCGAAGATGTGCGTTCTCGCATCCACGTCATTTCGGAACTAGCCGAGGAGTGGACGGTTAAATTCGAAGAATGGCGGCAAGAGAGCCAAAAAATCCTGATCGGTCTTGACCAGCTCGTGCCGGGCCCCGCCCTTGAATACATGATCTACGAAACTCTGATGGGAACGTGGCCTATGGACGGGAAGATCACTGCCGAGTTTATCTCGCGCTTGAAGGCTTACTTTATAAAGGCCGTGCGCGAGGCCAAATCGGAGACCAGCTGGATTGAACCGAATCAACCGTATGAGGAGGCGGTGCAGAAGTTCGTCGAACGCCTCCTGCGGCCGTCTGACGGGCGCGGGCGGGCGCTGCTGCAGAGTTTGCGAGAATTTGCCGAGCGTTGCGCCTTTTTCGGTGCCTTCAATTCCCTCAGTTTACTAACCCTTAAGGTTCTCTCTCCCGGGCTGCCTGACTTCTATCAGGGATGTGAGCTTTGGGACCTGAGTCTTGTCGACCCTGATAACCGCCGCCCCGTGGATTTTCACCAGCGCCGGACCTGGCTTCGTGAAATGAAACAGAGCGTGCGCCGGAACCGGCGGGAATATCTTGCTGGCGTCTTAAACCGATGGAAGACCGGCGAAGTGAAACTCTGGCTAACCTGGGAGCTTCTGCAGTTGCGTCGTCGCTTCCCGGAGCTGTTTGCGGCCGGTGAGTACATCGCGCTTGAGCCCAGGGGCGATGGCCGGCATCATTTTATCGCGTTCTTGCGGCGATACGAGAAGCAGTGGGCGTTAGTGGTTGTTCCTCGGCTCTTATCCGACTGTGAACGTCCGGGTCGCAAGCTGCAGATTCGCGAGGCACGTGTGCGGGATGCAGAGATACCGCTTCCTCCTCAGGCGCCGCAGCGGTGGACCCATGTCCTGAGCGGGGCCAAGCTGAAGGGGGACAGTTGGACGGCGGGCACGCTCCTGTGCGGAATGCCCGTGGGTGTCTTGATTGGAAGTCAGTAAGTGCGCGTGGTCACCTGCGAATGAGACGACAAGGTTGCTGCTCTTGAGCTGGCGCTCAGTCTTGAACATGACTTTCCTATTTACGAACCAACCCTAGATCCATTTATTTAAAGAAACTTGCACTGCTGTAATGCAGTTGCATTTTTTCAGTCTGAAACTACGAGACAGCGCACGAGAGCTTTACCCTCATCCAGGTCTCCTGGGTCCCGAGCGGAGGGTCCTTCTGAGAATAAGATCTCCACGGGAGTTCCCTCGCCCTTCGCTGTTCGCCTCTCCCATTGCGGTTTTTGCAGGAGAGCCAGAGCTTGCGCCGCAAGCGGAGTCAGCGAGTAAGGAGATCTGATCCCGTGCACCGCCGTCGTGCTGTTGAGAATTTCAAACACGTTCTCTTGAATTTCGTGTTCGGCAGCATCGCATCCCAGACGCCAAAGAGCTTGTGCCCGCGCATCGACGTAGGCTGCTGTGCCTTCCTCTCGATTGTCGATTTCCGATAGCTGGGTCCAATGATCAGTTTGAAGCTGCTCAAAGTAATGCCGAGCGGCCGAAAACGCCCGGGGAGCGTCTGAAGAATTTGTCAATAGGAGCCTGTTCAAACTCATAAGGTGGAAAACGAAGCGTTCAAGCAGGGCCACAAACCGCTCTTCATCTGCCACCCTGGCCGAAATGCCATACGTCGGCAACGGACCCCAGGTGCGTTGAAACATATGGAAGTGTTCATGCATTACGAATCCGCTAACTCCTTCCAAGCTGAAAATGGCCTCAAAGTACTTATGTGGAGCCTTCATCGGAAC
This sequence comes from Bdellovibrionales bacterium, assembly GCA_050249195.1. GTDB lineage: Bacteria > Bdellovibrionota > Bdellovibrionia > Bdellovibrionales > UBA1609 > JALHOQ01. Next base: position 79,806 of record JBFWQY010000004.1, on the reverse strand, counting down.
GGTTCTTTCACTGGCATGATCGCGACATTGGAAGTACCTCTTTTCAAGATGGGCGATTATCTCCGCATTTTGCTCGCTCGCTCTTTTTTTGAAATCCGAGCGACTCGCATTTAAGATCAGGTGCTCCTGGCCCGTCCCGGAGGAGAAATAACGGGAATAGCCTGAGAATCCTTCAAGCGCCTGCTGGAAGCCGGGATCTTTAAAAATTCGCGAAGAGACGGGTTTACATCCATATCCAGCTTCTAGACACACTTTCTTGGCCTCAACATCGAGGAAGTAAATCGGATGCGTTTTCAAGCTCCGCAAGTCCGAGTCCTCCGACGGCCACATTCGGTGAGCGCACGATAAAGAACGGCTGAATATTTGATGGGTTTTATCCTCATTTTCCTCGGCGGCCGCGCTGCCAAAAATCGGAATAAGGGCTACGAATAGGGCTTGAATCCGCATACAGTGGCCTCCGTTAATCGAAGACGAGATGAGCAACCGGCGTACCAGCAGGAGCTGTATTTTAGATGGAAACTTAGCTGGGTTTGAGATGGCTCGGGGAAAAACGGGACGCAACTCAAATGCGGAAGACCTGCCTCCTGGGCACGGTCTGATCGGCATCACGGGGGCCATGCCGCGCCTGAGCTTACCTGCCGACTTCTCAAGGCGGTGGCGTCTCGTGCCCCTGAACAAAGTACTTCACGCCAACTAAAACGCCAAAATGGTTGGATTCCTCACCCTCTTTCGCCGTTACGGAAAGGGAATAACGTCCGTCGATCACGGCCGACCAACGCTCGCGGCGCCAGGGTTCGTATTGGATGGAAAAGTCAAAGCCGTACTCGGTGGGATCACTGGCCGAAGTTTTTGGCGCGGGCTCCGTTCCATAATCGCTTCGAACCAATTCGGGATCTCCCATATAATAGGACGAGAAAAATGCGGCCGCTCCCGAAAGTGAGGGAGTCAGCCAGTGTCGGTACCCTAGGGTGATGTAGATTCTTTGCACACGCTCCGCAATAACTCGCCCCTCTCGTTCCATTGAAAAGAGCTGATTTAAGTAAAATATGGCCATCTCGGGCCCGCCGTTGTGATCCAGATCCGCTTCGACAATCAGGGCTGCCGCACCAATAAGGGGACTCTTAATCTCATGCTTGCGATCATCGTTCGTAAATGCAAACGGGCCAAGGGTGGCGTGGATATCTCCATCGGCCGGTACGTGCCCGTAACACGATGCATCTATAGCCGTAAGCAGGAGTAGATTTAGGACGCCGATGATTAATCTCACTTTTCGCACCGCCGAAGAGTATGATGCCCACTGAGAGGAGTGGGTATCCAGATCCTTCTATCCTTTTTCCTGTCCTTTGTCCTCATCGCGTCTTCAACCGCTGCAGCAGACGAAGACCCGACGTTGCGTGAGCGCGCGCTCGAGACGACGGAGTCCATTTCCCACCAGATTCAACGGGCGGCGCGGCAGCTTGACCTCGTGTTGGCCGGCAAAAAGTACACGGATAAAGAGAACGACTCGGAAATCAAGATCTCCCAGTTGGTCACCTGGTCCGAGGGTGGTCAGCTGCGAACCTCAACGGACTTTGGTATCAACTTGCGTCTTCCCAATCTGGAAAAGCGGTGGCAGCTCCGGTTTTCAAGCTTTGATGAGCGGGAGGAGGAGAGAAATGTCCGCCAGCGACGGATCCGCACGGCGCCGCGGGAGCAGGAATACGGAGCTTCATTCCTTTTCTTTTTTCGAGAATTGGGAAATGTGAAGACCACGTTCCAGCCCCGCCTGGAATTGAAAGATCCTCTGGAAATGAGCTACACCCTACGCTTCGAAAGCTCGGCTGAGGAGGGACGGCTCCGGTTGGCGCCCCGCCTTGAGTTTTATGCCGATCCTAACAAGGGAGTGGGACATTTCTTCTCAATGGATCTTCTCGTTGAGCTGGCACCACGCTGGCAGTTCACCTTTCAGAATGCGGAAGAGTATCAGGAACGTGGGAATCTGTTTACAACGAGTCACGGCATCACCTTGGATCACGCGCTTACGGATATCTCAAGCATTGGTACAGGCCTGACGGCGGGCGCCTCCAATCGCCCCACCTATCATCTGACAAATCTTCAGGCCTCGGTTTCATACGGTCGTCAGATCCTGCGCGATCATCTTTCGTATTCACTTTCACCTTTCCTGCAGTTTGCAAAATCCCGTCACTTCAAAGGCGAGGCGGGAGTGACATTGAATATCGAGCTGGTGTTTTGACTTGAGCAGCCGCGGTGAGCTGATCAGGCCAGATCAGTCCGCCCTTCTTCTCGCTCGCGTTGTTCATGCAAACGCCGCCACCGGTTCGCCCGCGTCTTCCCCAGCTTTTCCTCTGCGGCAAATCGCTTATGTGATCGGCATAAACATCGCAAGTTCGATATGTCATCACGACCGCCAAGCGCTCGTGGTACGATGTGATCCGCCTCAAGCTGGTGCGAACTCTCACATCTGCGGCCGGTCACAGGATCTCGGTACTCGCCTTCTGCATCTGCCGCTCATGCTCCTCAAGAAAGCGCATCATAAGGTAATCGGCAACGTCGACGAACTTGGCATTGGGAAGTGTGTGAGAAAGGAGATCCCGAACCTTCCCGAAGCGCTCCCGCACTTCGTTGAAGAGCGTGGTGTTGAGGCGGGAGGTGTCTTCGCTGAGGATGCTGATTCGTTCTTGACTGATTTGAGAGGCGGCGGCGGGAAATAGGGTCAGTAGAGTCTGTTCGGCACGAGTGGTGGATTGGGATTCAATTTTAGAGAGAGCTTCGGCTTTTTGTTCTGTCGTGAGTTTTTGGTCAGAGATTTTCTCTTGGGCTGTAAATATGCGTTGAGCCTGGTTGAGGGTGCTTAAGTTCAGTTCTCCAGACTCGAGTTTTTCTTGGGCTTGCGGGACCTGGGTCAAAAGGCGTGCGGCTTGGATGCGGCGATTGGCGGCGCCTTCGGAGTATTTGTGGTGTTTGATGAGATACTCGAACATGGAACTGAATCCGCGCTTAGCAAAGATCTTTCGATCTTCCACCATTCGGATGAGGAGCAGGATGTCTTTGGCGGTGCGGCGCTCTTCGCGCACAGCTTGCTCAAGGCTCGACTCCACTTCGTGATCGCTCATGTGGGGTTGGAACATGCTTTCTCTACCTCCGCTTGCTTTGCTTGCGTGTACATTAGCACGGGTTTTGGGAGGCGGATTGGGCCTCGTATACGCCTCATTGAAGGGGTGTTTGGGTTCTGTGCACGGAGGATGGTGGAGTTGGAGGGAACGGCTCGTTGTGGAGACATGAGGAGTGGCAAGAGCTCTGCTGTGAGATACTTTGGAAGCCGTGAGGGATCGGGTGGTTTTGTGCTTTACCCCTGTCAAATAAAAATAAGATATGCTGTCCTTTCTTCAGAAGTGAAGTGAAGTGAAGTGAAGTGAAGTGAAGTGAAGTGGGGAGGAGAACGGAAGGGGAGTAGAGAAGAGAAAAGAAAGTGGATACACATATCTTTTCTTTGGAGCATGGAGCATGGAGCATGGAGCATGGAGCAGCCGATCGTGGTGGTGCGGGAATGTGGCCGTCCGTGTGCGGGCTGACTTCGGCACATCGGCACTGAGGCCCGTTTTCAGCTAAATCGATTTTGATTTGGAGAGCGAGCTGAACTGGCCGTCTCCGTCCGAACCGAAAAACTCGAGAGTGGGAGGAACTTGTCCTGGGGTGGAAGGATGCGTTTTTGTCGCCTCCCTAAGACCTACTTCAGTATGACGAAAAGAAACTATCTAGTAAATAAAAAAATTTTTGCTGAGTATGGAGTTCGACGAGGAGGACGACATGAAAGGCAAGATCATTTATGCCATTGATTTTGGCACATCCAATTCCCTGCTGGCGGCGGCGACTGCGGACTCGACCGGCAAACCCATACCGCTCGACTTCGGGCACTCGGATCCGACGGTGATGAGAAGTACCATGTACTTTTCCAAACGAGATTCCGTCTGGTTCGGGGAGGATGCTATCAGGACCTATCTGATAGAGAGTGGCGAGGGACGGTTCATTCGATCGATAAAAAAGTTTCTCCCGTCCACGAATTTTTCCTCCACTCAGATTGGGACAAAAGCGTACACCCTTGAGGATCTTATCGGGCGCTTCCTTCGTGAGATGAAGTTGCGCGCGGACCGCCATTTTAATCATGACGTTAGGTCGGTGGTTCTAGGGCGACCGGCTAGATTCTCAAACGCGCAGAAGGCAGAAGACCTGGCTCAGCAGCGTTTGCAAAGGGCGGCGGCAGCCGCGGGCTTTGAGGAAATTCACTTTTTCCCTGAGCCCCTCGCCGCCGCCTTTGATTACCGCCAGGGACTTGTCGAGGAGAAACTTGTTTTAATTGTCGACTTGGGTGCTGGAACCTCGGATTTCACGGTGATTCGTCTTAAGCCGGATTCCTTCGAATCAGACGATGTCCTGAGTTTGGGCGGAATTTCCGTCGCGGGCGACGCGTTGGATGGCAGCATTATGGCGGGTAAGATCGCGCCACATTTTGGATCGCAGGTGAAATACAGACTTCCTATGAGCTCCAACGTGTTGACCATGCCGGCTGACCTGCGGTTTCGACTCTCCTCGCCGGCGGACATCACGCTGATGTCAAAGTCCGACATCATGGGCTTTTTAGAGGAGGTGAACCGGTGTACGATCGACAAGAAGGATAGTGAGCGGCTTGATCGACTGTTCACTCTCATCGACGAAAACTTGGGCTTCGCCGTCTTCGATGAAATTGAAGCCTGTAAACGAGCTGTGTGTGAAGGAACCCGAGGACTCTTCCAATTTCGTCATCCCGATATTCAGATCCAGGAAGATCTCTCGGCCGAAGAGTTTGAGGCGCTTTCTGAGGTCAAGATTCGGTCTATCTTTTCCACTATGGATCAAGTGATTTCCGCCTCCGGCGTTTGCCCCACCGACATTGACTTGATCTGCTGCACGGGAGGAACATCGAAAGTGCCGGCGGTCCGCAGCCATTTGATGCGGCGATTTGGCGTGGATAAAATTCGAACGCTCCAGAGCTTTCATTCAGTGATTCAGGGGCTCGCGGAAAGAGCTCGAGATTTGCTGCGAGTTTGATTTCAGGCGCTCGGTCCCAAGGGTGGATCGCAGCAGAAATGTAAGGCAAGGAGGCGTGCTCGTGGCCTCCTCTGCGGTCGAAACATTCACCTTCACTTTTGCTTGCGGCGGGTATAAGTTCCGCCTCGTCAAAAAAGGGGGAATCAGGTGCGGATGAAGAGTTTTTCTTTGTTTTTATGTATGGCCACGTCTCTCGCTGTTCATCATCAAGCGCAGGCGCGCCACGATGACGTGCGTCCATTATGGACCGAAAAGGATCTTGAATGTCCGGCGGTTTCTGCCACCGACCGATATATCGATGTGCCGACCTTTCATGACTTGGGCAAGGTGGCACATATAGAACGCATTCCGGGCTTGAAGGTGCACAAGGAGATGCAGGACTCTTATGCGGATAAAAAACTGCGAATTTACTATGAGCTGTTTCGCCCCTGGGATTCCAACAAGGAGTTGCTGATTCTGATCCCAGGTGGCCCGGGTGAAACTCATGCAACCTTCCATGTCCTTGTGACGGATCAGCCGGAATTTCTCGAAAGGTTCAATGTCATCGCCATGGACCATCGCGGTGTCGGGTGTTCCCGTCCGCTATTTCCCGGTAATGAGCCCGATGAGGCGCTCCTGATGCGACAAGCCGCCAGTGATATTGACCTTATCCGGCGTGAGCTGGTCGGTGCTTCCGGTTCAATTAACGTCTGGGGATATTCGTACGGTTCGATCCTGGCGCAAACATATGCACTCCTTTATCCGGAGCATTTGGATCGATTGTTCTTGGGTGGATCTGTCTCAAGCTTTAATGATTGGCACCTGGCCGGGCTTCAATATGAATCGTTGGTTTTCAGCGCTGTTAAGGATGAGGCTCGCGAGGAATTTGAAGCGCTCACAAAAGAGAGTCCTGAGATTCGCGAGCAGTTTCTTGTGTGGGCGTTTACTTCACTATACAGCTATTGGGGTCGGGTTAAGGAGATCCCAGGCAAGCTGGAAACGGTTGTCCGTCTGCTAAGATCCGGACAGAAGGCGGCGATTGCAAAGGAGCTGAAGCCTGAGGATTGGGTCTTGCCGTGGATGATGCGTTCCATATCCTGTACCGAACTCTTCCCGTACGAGGCGAAATATCCGGGTGAGTTCCCCATGTTCAAGCCCATTTTAGAATCCTGCCGTGAGTTCCAAGAGAAACATGAATACTTTAATTATACGCCCTTACTGAAGCAAATCGATCGTCCCACACTCATCTTTGGCGGCAATTTTGACCATGTGACTCCGGCGCCAGCTATGTTACGAATCGCTCAAGAAATTTCCGGAAGTTTTATCTTTATAGACCCCTACATGGGCCACAGCTTTCGCGGCAAAAGGGAGTGTCTATCAAAACTGATGCTGGAGTTCTTTTCCGGAGCTTCCAACGAAAAGCTGGAGGAGGTGGCTTACTCGGGTCTTTGTCAGCGCGCCCCTCCCTCGGAGGAGCCGCAGGAGGAGTCGAACAAGAAATAGTTGCCGGCTTATACCGACTACGGGCCGCCGCCCGACAGGTGACGGCCTCTCCGTCTCCCGTTTCTCCGTCTCGTAGCCTTTCCACCTCGCGTGGCCTCGTGGCCGCGTGACGGTATGACCGTGTGGTCGTCATTCGGAGGTCATTCTACTTTCCAACGTAATACCAATGCCAGGGTTCGTAGATGATCCCAAGGTCATTCCGCCGAGGGTAGCTCAGCCGGAACCCGTAGCGGCCGGCATTCTGTGAAAGCCAGGCAAAAGCCGACGTTTTCTCGAACTGCTCTTCGAGCACGAACCGACCATCCGCATGGAGGTCGACCGCCCGCCCGGTGTGATGCTCGCTGAAGCCAGGAATTGCGATATGGGTGAGGATCTCCTCCAGCGGACGCCCATTCTTAAGGTGTCTTTCAATCAGGCGCTTTTGGTGAGCGTAGGAGCGAAACCCCGAAAATGGTCTCAGCGGAATGGCCTCGGCGCCAGCTGCAGCGGCCATTTGCTGCCACCCGTCCGCGACGTCCATGTGCAGAACAAAAGGCTTTCCTTCCCAATCAATCTCCGCAACTCTCAGGTGGGAAAGCCAAGGCTGCTCACATCTCGGCAGGCGATTGTACGAGAGATGAGTGGGTGTGATTCCCAGTTCGTCATAAATACGGTCCAGAGGAGTCATCCTTTGAAGATAACGTCCCTCGGAGTGCGCCGGCCAGATAAATTGAAACTTTTTCAGCCGTGGGCTAGCGATTGTGTTGTGAATTTGCTCCCCCTATAAGGGGCGCACACGAAGGGGGGATCTATGATTCACATGATTCAGACTGCGGTACTTGCGTTAATGACTTCAGCAGCTATGGCGGCCAGCATAACGCCTCCATACACCTGCGGCCAACTTGAGCAAGCCTACCGGGCCGACCTGATAAATGCGCAAGACTACGCCTGCACAAGCGAAGACGCCTCTTGTGCGGAACGCCAGCTCGAACAGCTTCGCGACACCATTAAGCACTTCACCCAAACCGACGTCCGTCAGAAAGGTTTTGACGAGCTCGTTCAAGAATATGACCCGATCTTCGGGCGCGTGATCATTGGCGACCACGTTTTTGAAACCGTTAATATTGATCTCGGCGACAATCCCTTCACTGCGTTTTTCGTGGCCGGGACCGCCGCGTACGCCGGGATCGAAGACGGCGATGGAACCATCAAAGTCGGTGGAGAATTCTGCGAAGAGCTCGCGTTTGAGCCGTACATTAATGAAACCCGTAAACGCGCGCTTTGTGAGGCCGTCGTGCCTCAGGTGAAGGAGGCGCTGCCGGCCACCACATACAGCATGGAAATCTGCATGAGCCCGGTTCCGGACGAACAGACGGGCAACCAGGGCATTGATATTTACGTCGTAAGCTTCGACGAGAGCACCCTTGGCTTGCGCGTCCAACGCAACTTGAGTGACGTGAACGGCTGGTACTATGTCTGTGGCGCGAACATGGACCGCCAGACGAACAAAGTGACGGAACTTGAGTGCGAAATTAAATAGACCCGTCTGCACCTCATCCACGGCAGACGCTCAGCCGTGCGTTGGGGCGTCCATAATCTTGTCGGGTGTCAGAACCTGAGCACTTGCGGATTCATAGATTACGCCTCACCGGGCCTTTCGGTTGCACTCCAATAGGGGAGAGGCAATCGATGAGGAGAATCCAAAGGTTAGCCCGCTGGACAACGAAGGCGCTGTTGATTTTTACGGCGCCGGCGTTTTTGGTCAGGTGCGCTCCGCTACACTCTCGATCTGGGACAGGCATTGAGGGCGGCGGCCCTCTAAATGTCGTTTCGGGTGAAATCAAAGGTGTTTTCGTGCTTTCAACCGAAAAGATAGGTCAGTCGCCCATGGAGGCTTCCATCTACTCGGTTCATGCCGACGGGACGAATAAGAAATTTCTGACCGGAAAAGGCAGCTGGATGCCCTCGTGGACGCCCGATGGGAGGATCATCTACGTCTCCGCTTCCAGCGGTTCTCCGCAAATCTGGATAATGAATGAAGATGGTCGCAATCCAAAGCAAATAGGAAATGTTTCAGATGGCGCCGTCCAACCCCAAATGGCGAAGAATGGCCTTATCGTGTTTGGCTCGAATAGCGGGATATGGAGCATGAAAGAAGATGGCTCGGATCAAAAGAAAATAGTATCTAACCCGGAAGATGGTGTTGTGGCGCATCCTTCGCTCGCGCTTTCAGGGACGTGGATCACCTATACGGCCTACGAGAATGTTCCTGAAACCACGACGCCCTATCAGCGGCAAATCTGGCGCATTAATACGGACGGTACAGATCAACAACAGCTCACATTTCGCGGCGACCCTGATTATCCCGATGGCAACGCCTCCATGATATCTCCTGATGAAAAATGGATCGCTATTTTTACCGGGAAAGAGGATGAACCGAATCAAACCGTTTTTACCACCGGACATCGAAACGTCGGGATCATGTCGGCTACAGGTGGGAGTATCCAACTGTTGACCGCCTGCGAGCCAGTCTTTACTCAGCAAGAATATGATGAGCGCGACGAACAGGGTTGTATAATGGCTGACGATCCCGTTTGGAGTGCGGATAGTCAATGGATCATCCATTCTCGAGCGAACAAACGCTTCGAATCTTTGGGGACATGGGTCGTAGATATCACGGGGCAGAATAGTCATCGCCTATTCTCCGAGCTTCGCGGTTACGGGCGCGTGGTGATGAGGTTTCTGTCCAATTGAATTAAATTAAATGCTCTGACAACAGATGAGATCGTATGGACAACTCAGCACCGCCGTGAGCGCTATCGCGCTATTATATTTAAATTATATATAAACATGAGCCAATTAATTAACAGTGAACGGGTGTTAGCCCGTCAGCATTGGCGAGACATTTTATCAATCCCTATGTTAAAAAGCCGCCGAGGACAAAAGGAGTTTACAAATGAAAGTCTTATCAACCGTCCAAAAATTAATAATCTTATTTAGTATGGGGATCGCAGCTGCGCAGGCACAGGCATTCTGCGGACCTTACTTTACAGAATACCGTGTGGCCACGAGTGGTGCTGGCAACTTCGGTATCCGTTGCGTGCAAATCGGCGCCAATTCCATGATTTGGTATGGTGAGGGCGCGTGGAGCGGAGTCAACTATCGTCATATTGGTCGCGCCGCCAGAGGGGAGTTTGGCTTGGCGGGCTGGGCTCGTGATATCCACGGCAATGGTGAAGTGTTCCACAACAAAGCTGACGGGATCATGCCGATCTATGAAGGAACGTGGACCAACGGCGCGCCCCAACGCATACGCATGACCCAGACCTGGAACGAAACTTGGGTCAAAGCGAATGCAAATACACCGCAGTACTACAGCAACCTTGGTTCGCTCGAAAACTGCGGCCGCCATCTCAAGCGATATCGGGTCGGACCCTACGATAACGGCACCGGCATTCGCTGCGTGATGCCCGGCAATGGCGCGGCTCCCCTACTCTTCGTCGGAGAAGGGTACTGGGGCGGCACGCGATATATGCACCTCGGTGCCGGAAGCTCTAAGAATCGTGCCCACGCTTCGGATATTTGTCGACCGGGATATGGCTTTTGCAACACTTTTGGCTACGATTCGCTTATCTTCTCCGCCCCCTCCGCGGACCAGCTGAGAGTAACCGGAGCCTGGAACGAAGAGTGGAACGCGATGTAAGCTGACCCACATGGCGCTTTGGCAAGCCCTCTTCGTGGAGGGCTTCGAGCCCAAAGGTATAGTTCGCGGTCCGCGCCTCAGACTCACTCTGACTGTAATAAATTCACTTCTTACGACCTCTTCCAGGTTCGGGACTTTTGCTAGGTACATCTGGGCCCGTGCTTGCACGTGCAAGTGGCCCCAGTCACTGATTTTATTTAGGTACAAAGCTCGTGGACGCGAGTTCGAAAGGTTTCGGCCCCATCCGGGGCAATTTGGTCGGATGAGTACCAAATGAGTACATAAACTTATTATACGCACAAAAAAACCTCGGCATTGTGGTCGGAATACCCTTTGCACTATGCGCCACACGTGAATTTACTAAAATTTTTGCTCTGTCTTTCTTTAATATGGACTCAGTCCCTCTATGCGTTTGAGGACCTGAAATTTCACCTGGTGCTGCCCACGGTGTTCAAAAGCTTCGTTCCCGGTCGGGACGGCTTGTTTCAACTGGAGTTTCGCAACACCCCTCTTAACCAAATGGGCGCGACTTTAGAGACCTGCCGGCGCGAGGGCCTGCTTCCAGCCTTCAACAGAAAGCCGCCCGAGCTTGTGATTTACCTGCCAAATAAAGAGATTCTGGATGATCAAATGGATGAACTGGCGGCTGAGGCGCGGCAGCAGTTCAAGAAGGTTTATCCTGAAGCGGAGCTGAAAATCCGATTCCGGGTCGTCGAGACCAACATCAATGTGCACTACGTTTACTCGAAGGTGAAACGCGTCCTGAAGGATATCAAGAAGGAGCTCAGGGACAAGCTGGCTTTCGATAAACAATCTGAGGCCTATGTCGACATGCTCGATCGCGCCAATGAGTCTGCCTATCGGCGTGTCCTCAATAAACTCGAGGTTACCGCGCCAATGGCCCGAAGCGTGAAATTCAGCATTGCGGGTACACGCGCCTTTATAGTATTTGCCACGCGTGCGTTCCAAGCCATGCCCGCACTCGCGTCGGGCGATGCCATGACGGGCGCCGCCCTGGCCCTAATGGTAACGGACGCGGTGACTGAGTTTTTCACTGTTGCTTATCCCCTCGAAATCCAGGACGCGTTAGAGAAGGTTCCCTTTAACTTTCGCAATTCTCCCCAGGTTCAAAAGTTTGTCGGCTTTATGCAAAAGCTCATTTGGAACCTGACGTTCTTCAGCGTCGGCCGGCCGACTCTGATGCAGGCTCTGGCCCATATGACAGATCCCGATGTGCCTGCTCCCACGACCGATTCCGTGGAGGAGCTTCTTTATTGGAGTCTGGGCGGAGTCGCCGCTTTCTCATTCTTTACTGATGGGGCGAAGCGGCTGCAAGACAAAGGATGGGTGTCGACTTCTCAGATCAATATGGCCATGCAGATCTCGGGTGTGTTTGATCTTGCGACGGGAATCATCAATTCAAATCCAAATTGGCACTTCTATCGCCTTTTTACCTGGGGACCACAGTGGACCTTTTTCGCCCTGATCGGCCTGCTGGGTCGGCTGCTCCCGCCACGCGCGGACAAAGTCGTGGCCGTCGCCACCTCCGTGCAGAACTGGAGAGATGTGCATGAGGAATACGTCACCAATAAATCGTGGTGGATAGAGAAGCCGGAAGACCTAGATGCCGCATTGGAAGTTATTCGAAACCCCGCTTCAGGCACATCGTGCGAAGCGAGTCTATTACCTCATGGGAAGGAAGAAGAACATGAACCAGTCAACTAATAGCTCCGTTAGCTCCCTGGGAGCTCTCAGTCGATCCTCCGCTCAGCCAGCCGAGTTTGCGCGGACCACCCTGATACCCGCGCGACTCGACCGCTTACCCTGGTCCGCGTTTCATATGCGTGTTCTGATTGCTCTCGGGATTACTTGGATCCTGGATGGGCTTGAAGTCACGTTTACCGGCGCCGTCAGCGGTGTTCTGCAGAGTCCAAGGAGTTTAGGCTTCTCAGGGACTGAAATCGGAATGCTCGGTTCCGCTTATGTGGCGGGAGCCGTACTGGGGTCATTGTTCTTTGGCTATCTGACGGATGTCATGGGAAGAAAGAAGCTCTTTTTTATCACGCTTGCAGTTTACATCGCGGGAGTGTTTTTAAGTGCGATTTCTTGGAACTTGTGGAGCTTCATGTTGTTCCGCTTCTTAACCGGGGCCGGTATTGGGGGTGAATACGCCGCCATCAACTCGGCCATTGACGAACTGATCCCGGCGCGGTTGCGTGGCCGGGTAGGTTTAACCCTGAATGGAACCTACTGGTTAGGTGCCGCCATTGGATCGGCTTCAACCTACTGGCTCCTCAATCCGCGCTATTTTGACCTCGATATCGGATGGCGCATCGGATTCGGCGTCGGCGCTGTCCTCGGACTCGCGATCTTGTTTTTACGTAACTTCGTTCCGGAGAGTCCGCGCTGGCTTATACTTCGTGGCCGCCATCAGGAAGCGGAGGAAGTGGTCACTTACATGGAAAAATGTGTTTCCGAAACTTGTACCGAAAAGCTGCTTGAGGTCGATTCCAAACTCGCGATTCGCATAAAGCCGCAGAAGCCAGCAAGCCTCAAGGTCATTTTCAAGACGATGTTTGGTCAGTACCGTGAACGTTCACTCCTGGGATTGACGCTGATGACAGCCCAGGCATTCTTATACAATGCGATCTTCTTTACATACGCGCTTATGTTGACCAAGTTCTATAATGTTCCGGCTCAAAGTACCGGGCTTTATCTTCTTCCGTTTGCGCTCGGAAACTTCCTGGGGCCAATCGTGCTCGGACGCTTTTTCGACACCATCGGGCGCAAACCCATGATCACGTTTACTTATGTGATCTCGGGCGTCTTGCTCGCCTTGACAGGATTGCTTTTCTCGTATGGCTATCTAACCCCCTTCACTCAAACAGTGGCTTGGAGTGTGATCTTCTTCTTCGCTTCCGCTGCGGCCAGCTCGGCTTATTTGACCGTCAGTGAGATCTTTCCGCTGGAAACACGGGCCATCGCGATCGCCATCTTTTACTCGCTCGGGACCGGCGTGGGCGGGATTTTTGCGCCCGCGCTGTTTGGGGTGTTGATCGATAGCGGTTCGCGCGAATCCATGATGTATGGCTACATGCTGGCCGGTGGCTTGATGGCGTTCGCAGGCTGGGTGGAATGGAAAATCGGGATCTGTTGCGAAGGAAAATCCCTGGAGTCGATCGCGGCTCCCATAGCTTCGCGCTAGATGGTGAGGCCCAGACCCGATCAACGCCAAGCCGGACGAGAGCGTCTGTTTGAGAAGCTGAAGCCGCTGATCAAGGAGGATGCGCTCATCAAATCAGATCAAAACCCTCACTATGGACCCGATGTCAAAAAGCACTTTCCAAACGCCACACATGAAGTGCACAAGGGGCAAAGAGGATCGATTGTCGGACAGGGGGAGCTTAAGAAGATCCGCTTTGATCCCTTGTTCAGTCTGAATCACACGTGTGCGATGTTTCGCGCTAATGTGAATCGATTGATACGAAAAACATGGTGCACCACCAAACTCCCGGAAAGATTGGCCGGCCACCTGGCTATGTACGCATTATTCCACAATCTTTACCTGATCCAAGCGCAATGAATGCGCACGCAAGTGGGCCAGTTACCGGGCTCCGATCGACTGCAAAAATGCCTCTTGATTGGGTTCACGGCCTAAAAACCGACGCACCAGCACCTCTGGATCTTCACTGTCGCCCGGCTCCAGAATATGCTTGCGGTAGCGCGCTCCTACCTCCGCATTTGTGAAGCCGTGTTTTTGAAACTCCGTAAACATATCCTGTGCATAGACCTTCGACCAGAGATAGGAATAGTAACCTGCATCGTACCCGGCCATAAGATGCCCGAAGGAAGCCGGCATGCGAGTGCCGGCGAGCGGTTCAATTTCGTTCTGCTCGCGGAAGAGGTCATTGTAGATCTGAACCGAGTCTATGGGTCCCTGCTGCGTATTGATTTTAAAATCGTATAGGGCCAGCGTGAGTTGCCTGTTCCACATGCGCGCGGGCTGGAAATCCTTGATGCGGACAAGCTTCTCTAAGAGCTCGCGCGGTAGCTTTTCCGATGGATTCAAATAGTGTCCAGAGAGTTTTTCAATGATCTCGGGCTGCCATACCCAGTTTTCCAGCATCTGTGAGGGTGCCTCGACGAAATCACGCTTCACACCGGTGCCGGAATGGCTGGCAAAGCGGGCTCGCGTGAGAGTGGCATGCATCGTATGGCCGAACTCGTGGAACAGAGTTCGAACCTCGCCTGTTTGGCCAAATGTAAGAAGCGGAGGTTTGCCCGGAGTGGCAGGCGAAAAATTCGCCACGATCGCCGCGATAGGAAGACTGTATTGTCCATTATCCAAGCGGCGTCCCATGATCAACGTCGCGTTGAAAGCACCCGAGGACTTACCGGGGCGCGAATACAGGTCCATATAGAAATAGGCGAGAGTCGATCCGCTCTTTTTATCTCGAATTTCATACTTCTTCACTTCGGGCGTCCAGCCCGGTGCCCCTTCCACTTGATGGAAAGTCACTCCGAGCAGGTCTGAGTAAACCTGCAACATACCTGCGACCACAACATCCGCGGGAAAGTATTCACGCACTTTGTCCATATCTACGTTTGCCAGACGTGATGCCAATTGGAACGGAAGATACCAAACATCCCAAGCGTCTACCTGGGACGCTGAAGGGTCGGTCTGGCGCTTGAAGGCCAGGAGTTCCGCGAGGGCACGACGGTTTCCAAGTTTTAGTGGTCCTCGCAGCTCGTCCAGGAATTTCTGCACGGCCGCGGGCGTCTTGGCCATCCGATCTTCCGTTTTGTAATGGGCCCAGGTTGAGTGCCCAAGAAGGTGGGCGAGACGTTGACGAGTCTCAAGCGCTTCTTCTAACAGGGGTATATTGGCGTCTGCCGCTCGGTTGTGACCTGCAAATAACATAGTCCGGCGCGTGCCCGGATTGTGAGCATTCTGCATCACTCCCAAGAAGTCGGCGTCACGCGTGGGTACAATCAAGCGTCCATCCGGCGCACGTTCAAGGCCTGCAATGTAGCCGGCGTTCACGCCCGCCAGCTCCTCTTCCGTGAACCTCACGACCGTAGTGTCATTTCTAATATTTTGTTCAAATTCAATGCTGAGCTTTGCAAGGCGGTCAAAGAGCGTGCGAGCGGTTTTCAAGTCTTCGTCTGGAAGGTTGATACCCGTACTCTCAAATTCCCGGAGAATTCCCCGAACCAGCCGGTCCTCGACCGGATCGCGACCTTTTTGGTCCTTCATGGCCTCGTAAAGCGGCCGACGAGTCATCACTTCATTAAAAAATTCGGCGACCGTTTGCGAGCACTCCTCGGCTTCCCTGCGCGTATCGGAGTCAGGAGATACCGATTTCATCAGGCGCATAGGCAGGAATTGATCATAAAAATCAGCGGTGGCCTCTTCATATGCGAGAACCGTGTTTTCCATCTGGCGTTTGTCGGGCGGGAGCGCCGCTATGGCTATCAGGTTGCGATCATAGGCGCGGATAGCTTTGGTGCAGAGCTCAGTGAGCTCGCCCTTTGCATACGCCGTGCGTACCGAGGTCGGCAAGCTTTCGGCCAGAACTGTTGTGGAAAAAAGTATAATGGATACAAGGCGAGTGAGTCGGAGTGCGTTTCTCAAACTTAATCCTTTCTGAATATGAAACATAGGTTCCCCTTCTGAAATTAGACTTCGCCATAGAGGCCTCGCACGGGCCGGTTCATTCATTGAAGAAGTCCCTCGCAAACCTGTAATATCTGCCCTTCGTAGAGCTGGTTTTTGAGCACGAAGAGATAACGTGAGCGGAATTGCAACCGCGGTGCCATAAAGAGATTCGCCCGAATGGTTGCTTGGGAGTGGTGTTTTCGAATAAAAGCTTTTGAATCTGCAGGAGGTATCATGATCCGAAAAATGTTATTTATTGTAAGCTGCATGTGTTTTTTGCCCACGGCGGGCGCGAGCGATCAGCAACTAGAGGGAAGTGTGGTGGGAGCATGGTATGGAATCACGAATTACGGCCTGGATTGCAGCTCCGACTTCCCAAATGAGGCCCAGCGATCCTTTTCTTTGCTACCAGAACCTTCAGGGACGTTCAGCCTCCGCTATCACCCGGATTCGATAAGTTATATTAATTATCCAAATCATATGTTCGTATACGACAAGGTATGCTCCTACGCTCCTTCCCTTGAACAAGGCTCCCTGGGCCAGATGCGATGTCAATTTGGCGGCCAGGTACTTCCAAACAAAACGAAGTCGCCTCCGAGCACGCGGACTGTGGCCTCAACACGGATTACAATTGATTTGGAAGGAGTGAGTTGGGCGCCTGCCTGGGATGAGCGAACGGGGAGCCGAGTCGAGTACACGTGGCCGTCCCAAAGGCTGATGGTGGACGGAATGGAATCCACCTACAGCTGTACGACCTCATTCTAGTGGATTCTTCCGATTAAAGCGGTCCAGCTGGCTCTGGCCGATTGGATTCGCCACGCACGGTCCTAAACCCAAGCTCAGCCTGCCGGCGTGCAGAGAAAATCGATCGATGAAGACTCATCTTCGCCCTTGAGTGTCGCGAGGGTCCGATTTGAATTGATCTCAAAGACACGCGCGTCTTCAGATCCCGCTGCGCCGGCCGGCCTTTCCATAATAATTCGTCCATCTTCCAAGGGTTGTCCGACCAGAGTGGCAACGGGACGATCAGTTGTCAGATCCGTGATCTGAACCTGGTAATACGAGGTGAATTCCCGAATATTCTCGGTCACGACCGCCTCCAGGTTTCCGGGTCTCCCGACATCACCAACCAGTCTGGGAGAAGATTGGCAGCGCGCCACCGGGATTGTTTCAATCCCCGGAATCTGGGGCGCGTCGCTCCACGCCCATTGCGAGGTGAAAAGGATTAACGGGCTAAGTAACGGTACAATTCTCATAAGATGCTCCTCTCTCGAGAATAAATTTGGATCAGGTACAACAATCTACCGGTCTCATAAGTCGCTCACTCGAGGTTGCGCGAACCCATAGAGCCACCGTTTCTTTGCGGCTGGCGCCAGAGTTCTCGGTTTCACATTCGAGTTTATATCCGAGAGGCTCATAGGTTCCGGACCTGCAATGCTGTTGATCAGGTCCACGAAATAACCGTTGTAATGATAGGCGCGGGTGATGTGAGTCCGGTGCGTATCATTCGGAAACGGGTACAGGATCACGATGGCGATGGAAAAGAAGTCGAAATCGTCAATGGGTTTGCTCTCAAGAGGATCTTCTTTCCTCATTATAAAATACCGGGACTGAGCCGGTCCGGACACGGCGTAAACAGGGAACGGACTTTCGGATTCAATCTGGAGCTGAACTCTTTCGAATCCAGGGCGTCCTTCTGGATCAAAGCTGGGTTCAATCAGGCGATCTTGATTTTCAAACTCGGCCGTGGCTGGAACCACCCGCATGTCCACCATAATGGATTTTGTATCCGTGACATAAAACCGGCTTTCATCCTCGCCATCAGGCAAGTCAAATTCGGTTTTGATCACCTCCATCCATCGGTACGGAGAAAGAACTCCCGTCGCGCCCAGAGAAGGCATAATAGGATCTATAACGTACCACTTCCCATCATTGCCTTTCACCATAGTCGCCATATGAAAGCGCCACCGGGTGCCTTGCTGGTTGTTCAAGTCACCGGCGATAAATATCTTTTTTATACTCTGTTCTTCGAGCCCCATTTTTCGAGCGAGCAAGTGGACGGCCATGGCCCGGCCATAGCAAAAACCGATTTCGCCGTCGCCGATTCCGGTGGGTTGACGGTCGTAGCGGCCGATGCCTTCGAGTCCGGCGACAGGATGGGAGGACACCTTTTGAAACAACTCATTGCGCTGGGCTTCAGTAAACGCTCCAAGCGAGGCCGGAGCCTGCTCGGTGATGACGTCATAGAGGCGCTGAATCTCTTCTTGTGGTGTGGCCGCTAGTGACAGTGAGGATGACCATAGGACCGAAGCGAGAAATAATGATCGAGCGCATGAAAGTAAAAGCATTGATCCCCCAGTTCCCTTGTTGCGTGATCGAGCGCCCGGTGTATAACACGGTTGGGGGAAGCGAACAAAATGGAAACCTTGCGCGAAAATGTTTTTGCCTCGACTCATCCCGAGCTCCTGAAGCACTTTGGACACTTGGCGGAGCGGCTTTGTCAGCACTTTGAAACGTTGAGGTCCATGCCCGTCAACCCGAGGCCGAAATTGGAAGAGGTCCAGAAGTCCTTGAGCTTCTTCACGCTTGGCGAGGACCGGTTTTCTCTTGAGGACCTGATCCGTCGATTTACCGGGGACCTCAGCCGCTATTTGTTGCACGTGGATCACCCCATGTACTTCGGCGTCTTCAATCCAAATCCTCTTTTTCCTGGTGTTTTGGCTGAAGCGCTGGTGGCGCAGGTGAACGCACAGCTGGCCAGCTCCGCCTCAGCGCTCTACGCAATTGAGATTGAGAAGAAGTTGATCGCTTACCTCGGTGAAAAAATCGGATACTCACCCGATCATCTGGATGGAACATTTTGCACGGGCGGAACCGAAGCCAATCTCACCGCGGTTCTTTGTGCTTTATGGCGGCGATGCCCGGAATTCTTCACCTCAGGCGCAAGGCATCTCCGCCAGCCGCTTGCCGTTTACTCATCCGTTGAAACTCATCATTCCATTAAAAAGGCCCTTCGGCTCCTGGGGCTGGGGAACGAATCGTTACGAATCATAGATACGGATACGCACCTTCGATTTTCTTGCGCGCGACTGCAGGAGCAGATTCGCGAGGATCAACAGCAGGGATACCGTCCCATTCTGGTTGTGGCCACTCTTGGTTCCACCAGCGTGGGAGTGATCGATCCGATAGAGGATCTCGCCCGTCTCGCGCGCGCGAGTGAGGCCGACTTGCATGTGGATGCCGCTTGGGGCGGAGGCGCCGTCTTGCTGCCCGAGCTCGCGACGGCACTCACGGGATTGGGCAACGCCGATTCGGTGACCATTGATGCCCATAAATGGTTTGCGGCGCCCATGACAGCCGGCATTTTCATTTCAAGGCACTCGGGAATCTTGCGCTCGGTTTTCAATATCGGCGAAAGCCCGTACATGCCTCCGAGTTCGTACCGAGATGCTCTGACCGAACCATTTGCCGAGTCCCTGCAATGGTCGCGTCGATTTATGGGATTGAAGCTGCTGTTTCCCCTTTTGACGTTGGGAGAAGCAGGCTATCAGGAACTGTTTCGCCATTCCATGAGTTTGGCCACGCACTTCCGTCATCTTTTGCGCGCGGGAGAGAGCTGGGACATACTCAATGAAACTCCTCTTCCCGTTGTCTGTTTTCGACCGAAAGGGATAATGGACAAAGACGCCATTGAAGCCTTTGCGGAAGAGATCAACGCATCTGGTGAAGCTTGGATCACGACCACTCACATCGGAAATCGAAGGGAGGCTGTCCTCAGAGTGGGCTTTCCGAATTTCGCCACGGAGGAGACGCACGTTCAACAGCTATTCGCGCTTCTTCAATCGCGGCGCTCAAGGCTTTAGAACTCATTTCAAAACCCCATCTGCGTCGTTGCTCGGTCGGGCGGTTTGTGCGGCGTACCCGGGGTACGCCTCCGCACGGCCCTCGGTCGCGCCTCGCATCTGAGGCTTTGAAATGAGTTCTAGGGATAGAAATCCAGTCTGCGCGACGGGCCGGCCGGTCTGAAGCATTTCTATGGCGGCCGTGGCCAGTGCGGGAGCCATTTTAAATCCGTGGCCAGAACCCGCGGTCATCATCACGACGTTACGGGACCCGGGATAGAAATCGAGAATTAGATTTTCTCCCGGGCCCATATCCAAAAAGCATGTGTGATGGCCCGTCGGCTTAGGATCTAAATAGGGGAAGTGATTTTCAATGCAGCTCTGAATTTGCACAAGTCCGTGAGTGCTGTGGGCCGATCGATCCTCAGGGGTCGGAAGAGTTCGTCCCGGATGATACGACGCCATTTTCACCCCTATTCCACAGTCCGGAAAACCATAGATGAAATCTTCAGCGGAGGAGAAAATGAACGGCACACCGGCGCGCGGAGCCCTGGCTAACTCTCGAAACCAAAATTGAGGTGATTCCTTGAACTCTATTGGAAGTGCCAGCTCTGGGAGTAAAAACTTCGTCCACCCTCCCGCGGCGACCAGTGCTTTTTTGGCGGTAAAGACTCCCGCCGAAGTGCTGACGAAAACGAGTTCTTCTTGAATCTCAAGGTGGAAAACCGGATTCTCAACAGAGATTTCCACACTCGCGCTGGTCTGAGCCTCACTTAGAAGAAAAGGGATAAGATTCTCTGGAAGAAGGACAAGGGCTTCGGGTTCAAATAGGACCTGGAACGGATCGGGTA
The DNA here is from genome assembly GCA_050249195.1 of Bdellovibrionales bacterium. Taxonomy (GTDB): domain Bacteria; phylum Bdellovibrionota; class Bdellovibrionia; order Bdellovibrionales; family UBA1609; genus JALHOQ01. The sequence continues at coordinate 59,205 of JBFWQY010000004.1, read as the reverse complement.
TACGGAGGAACGGAAACTGCTCCCGTGCATGCGCCGTCGCCACCGTTTCTATCCTGAGCGAATGCTTGGAAGCGCAGAGGCGGATATTTTCGAATAACGGATTCTGACGTGGCCCGAGAAAGAGGAGACCCGTGCGATGAAACAGGGGATGAGGAGAGCCGAGTTGCAAACGTTCCCACAGCTCCAGGCTCCGACTCACTAAGGGAATGTACTCAGGTGCGTCGAAATAAGAACGACGCAGCAGTCGTGTCTGTCCATACGAGCCGCCGCCCGAATGGCCCGGTTGTTTGGCCTCAATCCCGAGCACCTTTAGACCTTTAAATTGGCTGAGATAGTACAGGGCCGCGGTTCCGTTGATCCCAAGTCCACACACAATCACGTCATAGACAGGGGGATGACGCATCCGAGGGATCCTCACAGAAATCTGTCTTCATGGAGTAGTAGTACCAAAGGGAGCGGTTCTCGGTGAGTGTGTCATAGAGCTTCTGAGAGGTGAGATTGTCGTGTTTCGTGATCCACTCCATGGCGCCGAAGCCGCGACGACGGCATTCGGCACTCGCACTGAGCATCAAAGTGCGTCCGATGCCACTGCCCCGGAGATCTTCCTCGACAAAAAGATCATTGAGACACGGATAGGTCTTACAACTTAAAGAGGAGGGGAGAATGTACACTGTGCAAAAGCCAAGGGGACGGCTGTCACTCTCCCATGCGGCGAGCAAAAAACCCTTTTCTGAGGGAGGGACCAGTTGGCTGAAATGCGAACGGATCTCACGAGCGTCGCAACATCGGTCCAGGTAAAAACGTTGATAGGACTGAATCAAAACCGCGAGTCGATCCAACTCTTCAACGGATGTTACAGATCTCACATTATGAATCACGCGCCTCAATTCGGACCCGCCTCGGTGAATGGCTTCCGGTCATAATACCCAATGAGTTTAGCGATTTTCCAAGCCCCTCCCACTTTGCGCAACTCGATCACGTCAATCCCTTCAAAGCGCGCGACGGGAGGCGCGTTTCGACCTTCATAACGGAGAACGAAGCCGGACGGCGTCGGAAAGAGATCAAGAATTGAAAATTCCCATTCTGGATAATGGCCCAAAACGGCCTCGTAATATCGGCTCACCTGCTCTTTGCCCCGAATCACTTCTGTCCCAAAGATATCCTTATTGTTGGGATCAACCAGTTCGATGTCTTCGGTGTAGAGTTCCATGAGAACGCTGACAAAATGTTTCAGTTCGGCCGCTGTCGGCGTGTGACCGATTCGAAGTCGCGGAAACCAGACTTCGAGGCAGAATTTCCGCGCCTCATCACCGTTGATAAGTACGGGCTGAACCAACTCCGCTCGCGCCGACGCGCATGTGCCGTAGACCATCGGAGTCAGCAGAATCGAAAACAATATGCTGGAAAATCGAAAGTGACTGCCATACATTACGGCACCTCCAGGGTGGGGCGGACAGTGCCATAAGAGGGGTCAATCATGCAAGTGTTCCAGTTGGATCCGACAAAACTTCAAGCGGCGTACAATATTCTTTGCCAGGGTCTATTGCCGGAACCAAAAGCATCCTTATATCCTCCGTTCGGACTTACCTATTGCGAAATTCCCCCGCGCGGCCAAACGGCTCCCCATGATCATTACGACGGTGAAGCGTTCCTTGTCCTTTCCGGAAGTGGTCAGATGCGGATCAATGATGAACGTCGAGAGGTTCAAACGGGTGATCTTATCGTTATTCCCAACCATTCCTCGCATGAATTGAGAAATTCCTCGGAAAGCGAGAATTTAAAATTTGTTTCGATCTACTGGGATGAACCCGCGTTGTCACGGCGGTTGAGGGGAGATCATCTGATCTACTCGGCGCCGCCCACGCCGAATGGAAAGTTGCATGTGGGCCACCTTTCGGGACCGTATCTCGCGGCGGATGTTCTCCGGCGTTATTTGCGCTTGCGCGGTCTCAATGCCGTCTACTGTTCGGGAGCGGATGAGAACCAAACATATGTCCCGGCCAAGGCACGACAGCTTCAGAAGGATCCCCTAGCGGTCGCAAATGAGTTCACCGAAAAGATTTTGGGCATTCTCAGCGGATTTCAGGCGCGGCCGGATTATTTTCAAACCCCGCACACGGACGAAACCTACCGAGAATTTGTACGCGATTTCTTTTCGCGGCTCGTGAAGAATGGCGCACTTCAAAGAAAGGACGCTCAATATCCCTTCTGCAAAGAATGTGAGGTTTTTGTACATGAAAGCAGCGTGAGTGGAGGCTGCCCTCACTGTGGCGAGACCACGAACGGGAATGGTTGCGAGGCTTGCGGTCTCTATAATGACAGCCGGGATCTGAAATCTCCACGTTGCAATCTATGCGGGGCTGACTGCATCCTGAAGTCGTCCGAACGCTATGTCTTTTCCCTGGCCGCGATGAGAGCGCGACTCGAGGACGTGCTGCGCGGAAAGAATCTTCCGCTCCGCCTGCGAGAATACGTGACCCGGCTGCTGGACGAGGGACTTGCGGACGTAACCGTTACCTATCCTTACCCCTGGGGAATCCCTTCTCCGACGCATGAGGGGGAAGTGATTTATGAATGGTTCGAGATGGCCGCGGCTTATGTTTATCAGGCGGCCCAAGCCGCTCCGACCAAAGATTACGCCCATTACTGGGTGGACCCGAATCATAAGACGGCTCTGGCGTTTGGGTTTGACAACTCTTTCTTCTATATGGCGTTAGTACCGGCTTTGCTATGGGCGTTTGATGAGCGTATCGGTTATCCCGATGCGTTCCTTATCAACTGTTTTTACCTTCTGGACGGGAAGAAGTTCTCAACCAGCAGAAATCACGCGGTTTGGGGTGATGAGATTTTGCAAACGGAAAAGTCAGATGTGGTCCGGCTTTATTTGGCGTTCACTCGTCCCGAGGAAGAAGAATCCAATTTCACGAGACGGGAGTTTGAAAACTTTGTCGCTGAAGTCGGGGTGAACCGATTCGACGCTTTGTTGTCTCGCCTTGCGCGAATGGAAATCGATTTTTCCGATGGGCCGTCCGCTCTCAATGTGAAGGGAAGAGTGTGTTTGGAGAGATGGGACCTTCTTGTGCGGGAAGCGGAACTGGCCCTGGATCCGCAGTCGTTTTCACTCCGTCGCTGGGCGGATGTGGTCTTGCGTTATCTTTCGGTGTTCGACGAAGCCGTGGGCGAGGCGGAGCGCTCTCCGGTGAAGAGCCCACGCGTGCTCGCCGCGGGTCTTCGGGGTCTGGCCCAGATCCTCACACCGATTTGCCCTGAATATGGCGAACGCCTCTTCACGGCTGTAAACGTGGAGCCAAAGTGGACGCCTCATTTGGATCTTCCCGCGGGTCCACTGCGCCCGGGCGAGTTACCTACGACGTACTTTCATGGGGGAACCAAGAATGAGTCCACAGCAGTTTGACGTGATCATCGTGGGGGGCGGGGCGATTGGCGCGGCCACTCTTCATTTCCTTGCGAAGAATGGAATAACGAATACGCTGCTTCTTGAGCAGCGTGGGCGATTCGCCAGAGGAGCCACCGGAGCATGGGGATCGCTGCTCCGTCAGTTTGGAGCCCTGCCGTTTTACAATCAACTCTCGCCGGACGCCTTCCATTACTACCGGCATGAATTTGCCGAGGACACGGGGGTCAGCCCGGGTTTTTTGACAACAGGATGTCTTTATTTTGTCCGTCCTAAGGAGAGTCCCCGATTTGAATCCAGGATCGCGTGGCTGCAAAGGAGCACGAACTGTCCAATTGAAATTCTGGATGCGGCTCGCGGTCGCCTTCAGTTCCCGGAGTTCCAGTGGTTCGATGATGAAGTCGCCGTTTATGAACCGTTGGCGGGCTTGATCTGCCCCTACGTCGTGACTGAAGCCTGGTTGGAATCGGCGAAGCGGCGGGGTGCCCGTGCTCTTACTGATCGGCGAGTGGTTGAAATCCGGATCTCAAATGGGCGGGTGACGGGCGTGCGCTGTGAAGAGGGATCCACCTTTTATTGCAAAGAACTTGTCTTGGCGGCGGGGCCCTGGACACGATCCCTGTTGGACTCCTTGAAAATTGAAACTCCACTGATTGTGCGCCCGATTCAAGTGAATCGATTTGAATTTCAAAAATCCTATTCGGAACAACAGCTTCCGTTCTTTTTGGATGCGACCGAAATCAGCTTCGGGCGTCCGATGCTCGATGGAAGTTTTCTCGGAGGCTATATGACGGATGAGAGCGTGTGTACCACGGGGTTCCGGCAGCCGCTGAGCGTGCGCCAGGCGGCGGAAGCCAAAAGAAAGCTTGCGAAACGGCTGAAGTGGCTGCGCACGGCGGCCCTGATCGGTGGCGTGAGAGCACTGGAGAGTTACACGCCTGAAGAACACCCTTTCCTCAGGTATTCCGAGTCGCACCCCAACCTTCTTGTGGCCGCGGGCTGGTGTTGCACCGGCTTCGCGCTGGCCCCGGTCTTTGCGCAAAGAATCGCGAGTTTGGTTCAATCGAGGAGAGTGGAGCCATGGCCACAGACAGCCTCACTGTAGTGGGCGCAGGTCCCAAGGCGCTCGCAATTGCCGCCAAGGCCTATGTTCTGAGGGAATTGGGTTTTTCCGTACCCCAGATCAAGATCTTGGAAAAAACTGGGATTGCGGCCAACTGGAAGCCGGGGACGGGATTTACAAACGGCCGTTTGAGATTGGGAACTTCGCCCGAAAAGGATGTGGGATTTCCCTATTGCTCGTCCTGCTGGGGAGATGATTTCAATGCCCGAATCGATCGAGGCATGGCTCAGTTCTCTTGGCGGAACTACTTGGTGGAGAAGCGGAGGTACGCCTCATGGATTGATCGCGGCCGTCCACAGCCCGAGCACCGAATATGGGCCGAGTATCTGGAGTGGGTCTTCAGCCAGCTCAGGGGCGCCTCGGATCTTGTAGAGTACATCGAAGCGGATTGTGATCAAATTGAGCTCACCGGCGATCGATCCTGGCTGGTTTCCGGGAAAAGATCTAACGGATCCCGAGTTGAGTTTGAAGCCAACGGGCTTGTGCTGACAGGTCCGGGGGAGATCAAGAATCCGAAGGGAATTCCAAATGACCCCAGGGTCTTGGATGTCCGTTCATTTTGGTCCCGGCTACCAGAATTGGCGCAAGCCGGGCGGGAAACTTATGTCGCTGTGATTGGAAATGGCGAGACGGCGGCGTCCACGGCCGTTGTGATCGGGCGACTGGAGGCGCCCTTGCGCATAGACGTCATCGCACCTGTGGCGATGAGCTATTCTCGTGGAGAGTCCTATGTGGAAAATCATATGTATACGGACCCATTCAAAGGCAATTGGCATGAATTGACCTATTCCGACCGCAGGAATTTCATTGAGCGCACGGATCGCGGCGTGTTTTCGATCGCGGCGAAAAAAGAGCTGGATCAAATGGACCATATCGACATCATTCCGGGATGGTTTCGCCGGGTGCAGGTGAATTCAGCCAATCAGTTGGTTGTGGAGCTGGAGTATGGAAAGAACACAGAACACCGGGTTTATGATTACGTCGTTTTGTCCATCGGGTTTGATCCGCTTCAGTTTTTAACCGCATGCACGACCCAAAGCATGAAAGTGAAGATCCTTGAACGTGCTCGTCTTCCTTCTTGGTCCGTGGCCGACTTTGAGGAAAGCATCGCCGAAGATCTGGCGTTGGAGAACCTGAATCCGAAGTTGCATGTTCCCATGCTGGCGGCACTCAAGCAGGGGCCTGGATTTCCCAATCTGAGCTGTTTGGGGCGGCTCTCGGATCAGATTTTACTGAGTTACGTGTCGCTCGACCAAGAGGTGCAACGGTTATGAGTCCCCTGCGCATCACCTTCCCCCAGGTCATTCCCACTTTGAATTCCGAACGTCTCGTTCTCAAGCCGATTACCGACGCCGATGCGGACGCGTACTTCTCGATTTGTTCCAATCCGGTCGTGATGCGCCCCTGGGGGACTAAGTGCCACGAGTCCATGGATGAAACTCGTGACCTTATTCAGTACCTGGAGCAGGAGTTCAAACATCATCGCATGATCCGATGGGGTGTGTTTGAAGGAGGCGGAAGCACGCTCATCGGGGATGTGGGCTTCTGGCGCTTCGTGTTCCCGCGGGCGCGCGCTGAGATTGGTGCGAAGCTGGACCCCCACGTCTGGAATCGAGGATACATGACGGAAGCCATGATCACGGTTCTGGATTTTGGTTTTCGCGGCATGAATCTCAACAGCATTGAGGGAAACGTGGATCCGGAAAACAAGGGCTCCATCCGTATGGTCGAAAAGCTGGGGTTCGAGCAAGAGGGTTACCTTCGAGAGCACAGTTACTGCTTCTTCCGGGAGAGGTTCGTGGACACCCTTCTGTATTCCCTACGGGCCAGTCAGTGGAAGGTCCAGTGGACATAAAGACGGCCCTTCGCATGAGCGCGAGCGTCTTATTTTCCCAACTCAGCTTTTTCGTGGCTCTTGCGGTCGATACCTATTTTATCTCTCGACAGGGAACCGATGCGCTGGCGTCCTGGGGTGTGATCCAACCTTATTGGTTGAGCCTTTTCGTCTTTGGCAATGGCTGCCTGATTGCGCTGGATCGGCATTTCTCCGAAGCCTTCCATCGCGAGGACCGTGTCGCCCTTGTTCATCTTCTTTCTTCCGGAGGGGTGTTGGCGCTCTATCTTTCGGTTCTGCTCTTGGGTGTGGCCTACGTGTTGACTTTAGCGGTCAGCGCTGTCGGTGAATCGTCTCTTTTGATTTTGATGAGCGCCACGTTTGTGGCCTGGTTCCCCTTTGTGGTGCTCCGGCAGTACCTGATCAGCACGGAGAACTTGCGGGCCCTGGACGGTGTCAGCCTCCTGGGCTTAGCCGCGCATGTCTTCATATTATGGTTGGCGCCGGAGAGCCTTGACTCCGTTCCCCTGGCCCACCTCTTGGATCGTGTCATCGTGATTCTGGCGCTAGCGCCCGTGCTGTGGAAGCTGGTAGGGATCCGCTCCTCCTTAAAATTTGTCGCCGTGCACGCGGCCCTTCATAAATACATGAAGTTGGGCGTTCCTTATGCCCTTCAGCTGGTCGTGAGATCTTTGGTTTTTGTATTGATCGCAACTTGGCTGGCTCAATTCGGACGCTCCATGATCGCGGCTCAGGGAATCCTGACAAGCCTCGGGAATCTTCTGATTATCGTTCCCTTTTCCGTTTCCATGGTGGCTTCGGTGTTGATCGCGCGCGCTGGTTCCAACGGGAAACTTCAACAGACCTTAACGAGGCGCTTACTGGGGCTGGGCGGATTGCTGACCGTGAGCTTTGCTCTCGCGCTCAAATTTTGTGAGACTCCTGTCTTGCAGGCCATGACCGCGGATCCTGAGGTCTTGATGTTGTTGGAAAAGAGCTTTCCGTACATGTTGGTCTTTATACTGGTGGACACCTTTCAAACCATCTTAACCGGTGTCTTTCGTGGCAACCAACGCACCCTGCAACCCTTTCTCTTTTACTCCTCGTTTTTCTTTGGTTTGGGCTTGCCGCTGGGCTTTTTCGTTTTCTCAACCTTCTGGCACCCGCTTGTGGGAATTTGGCTGGCCCTCACCGTGGGCTCGCTGGGCTTGGGTGTCGCACTTTGGAGGACTCATGTCCAAGTATTGCGTTATTGTTGATGGATACTCAGCCGGGAACCTGCTGGCTCCGGAGTTTCAAAAAAGAGGTGTCCCCTGTCTGCATGTGCAGAGTACTCCTGAGATCTGGCCTATCTTTGTTCCCTCATACCGTCCTTCGGACTATGTGGCCCATCTCCGCTATGAAGGAAATCTCGAGCCGCTCGTGCAAAAGCTCAAATCCTACGATCTCGCCTGCGTTTTACCGGGAACGGAAACCGGCGTGGAGCTTGCGGATCAGCTCTCGGAACGCCTCGGTCTGCCGGGTAATGGCACGTCTCGAAGTGCCGCCCGCCGAAACAAGTATATGATGGTCGAGGCCTGCCGTGAAGCGGGTCTTCCAGTGGCGCGACAGTTTAAATCCGAGCGGGCTTCGGATCTCGTCAATTGGTATCGGGAATCCGGATTGCGAAAAGTCGTGCTTAAACCTCTCAACAGCGCCGGCACGGATCAGGTGTTGATTTGCGAGACGGACGAGGAGGTTTTGCGGGCGGCCGAATCCATCCTCGGGCATCACAATATGTTGGGCTTGATGAATGAAGATGTATTGATTCAGGAGTTTCTGGACGGAACGGAATACTTTCTTGATACCGTGAGTTTAAACGGCCAGCATCACTTTACCGATATCTGGCGCTATCAAAAGCGATCGGTCAACGGATCCAACTGTGTGTACGATCGCAATATTCTGTGCGCGAGCCGTGGCGCTGACGAGGGGATACTGCAGGATTACGTGCACGCAGTTCTGGATGCGCTTCATGTTCGATTCGGCCCCGCCCACACCGAGGTTATGCTCGGGCCCGATGGTCCCCGGCTTGTGGAAGTGGGAACCCGTTTGGATGGTTTAAGTGTGCCGACGGTGAATCAGGCGGCAGTGGGCTACAGTCCTGTGGAGCTGACGGTCGACGCTTACTTGGATCGAGATGCCTATAAAAAGACAACTTCCGTTCCGTACCCCACTCTCAAGCACGCTTTGACGGTCTACCTAACCAGCTACACCGAAGGTGTGGTGGAGTCTGTCCCCGGCGAAGGCAAGATCAAAGCATTGGACTCCTATTTTCAAATGCGGTTGAGAGCGTCGCCGGGATCGCGTATTCGGCTCACCACCAATTATTTCACCGCGCCGGGCTTTGTCAGCCTGCTCCACAAGGACCCCGAAGTGTTGGAGCGGGACTACCAAAAAATCCGCGCCTGGGAAAAAGAGGATGGCACATTGTTTGTGGTTCGATCCCAGGCAAGCTAAAGCAAACCGTTGGACAATCTCGCGAAGGACCGATCCACTTTACGACTTCCAACTCCTATTTGTATTCATCCCTCACGTTAACGATCGGCACGCAGCGCTTGATTCTCGGTGCCGACGGCCAGTATCAGGTATAAGGACCCCTGCTCTAACGTTTAACGAAGGACAGAAGCTCAACTGCGTTCCTGAGGGGGCCCTATCATCATAGGCTTGCCTAGAACCAATACTTCACGGTTCCATTGAGGGCCACAGATTCCGGATTGTCCTCATTGTCTGCTGGCAAGATCAGGTAATTCGCCATGGCGCCCAACGTGAAATATCGAGCTTCGGTACGCTGAATAGGAATATCAAAGCCCACGGACGGCTCGAGCCCAAACTCCGTATCCAAGTCGCCGTTCACATCATCCCAAACCGCGCCGGCGCCAAGGCCAATGAAAGAGTCACGGACCACGGGAATGGTGCCTCCGAGGCGGTAAGCCATCTGAGCCATAAGGCTTGTGCGCTCCAGATCCGTGAGAGCCTCTTCCGTTTCATAACGTGAGGCTGCCAAGCCTCCCATAAGCGGACCCCAGGTCACAAGGTTGGACTCCACTCCGTACGCAAACGCATCATCGTACCCCTCGTTGAGGTCCGCATATCCGCCACGCAATCCCACGCTCGGATGCCAGCCCGCACTGGCTGTGGAGCCCGGGAGTTCGGGAAACGTGCGGGTCTCACCGGCTCCCTGCGCCAGCACAGCTTGAGAGGCCATGATCAGAAGGGCTGACGCCCCTAATGTTAAGAACCGCTTTAGAAAAAATGTGAGTTGCATAAAATCCCCCTTCTCATCTAGACGAGAAAACTCTCCTCTATATTGACGTTATCTGGCCAGTGCAACCACAGGACCATCTGAATGGTCCGATGGGCAGGCTCTTTGACCGAATTGAGCCTGCGAGGAGAGTGGAATTCTTCCCCCGTGCCGTCGGCGCCGCGTGTGTTGCGGCCGGGCACTAGGGTTGCAACGTTGAGTTTAGCGTAAGGAGCAAATGCATGCGTTTCCTGAGCTTAGGCCTCGTTTTGGTGACGACAATTGTCACCATTGGCTGCCCTCGTCCGCACAAAAAGAAGCACCAAAGCTCTCCGATTGTGAAAATCAAGGGCGATCCCATGGCCTTTGTCCGTGGCACTTCGATGCGCAGGGAAAGCACCATCCGCGAGGAGGCGGTGGATCTAAACGCCTACTATCAAGTGAACGTGTTCGGGTTTTCGAATGAGGTGGATAATGAGCGTGACAATTACGACGCTAAAGTAAAAGAACAGGCTCCTCCTGATGGCTCCGACGCCTCGGAAAGCGAGAAGGCGCTCAAGGCAAGCACCTTCCGATTCGTAAAGACCGGTACCTCACTTTATGAGCTTGTCCCCGTTTACACCGGAGTTTTCAAGTTCTCTTTCGAAGTGCGGAAAGGCCATCTTCATTTGACTCAGATTGGACAAGCGAATTCGGATGATCATACGAGGGACTTCGAAGTTCTGCATTATAGCAGTACGCCGAATGAAGAGACCCACTCGGCGTTAATTTTAGAGTCCGACTCTCAGCACAAAGTTCTGATGGATATCGCATTTAGTAAAATGCTCCCTTCACCGCGACCCGTGCAACGCACGAATTTGCCATATAATTATTTGGCGGGCAAAGGCGTGCGCGTGGGCTGGGATCAGAAGCAACCCCTGACTGTGACCTTTTGCTCGGGTGCGCCGACCCAATATAAATGGTTCCAAGAGGGAATTGCGGATTGGGCCAAGGCCCTCAACGGACGGCTTTCGATTGCAGAACAGCAGCGGAGTGATTGTCCGCCTTTCTCCGATGTTAACGTGGTCTCCTACAACCACATCTCGGAGTGGGTGGAGATTCTGGATGTGTATCAATTTACGGCCGGGCAAACGCACCTGATCACGGACTATTCACGTGGCGTGATTCGGCAGGCCCGCGTTTTTATATTAGATGGTGAATTTCAGCAAATTGTAAGTTCCCAGGAGCCCAGTTTAAAAGTAACGGATCCTCGGGTTTTAGGGCACGCGAATTTCCAGCAATGGTTTCTAAGAACTGCGAAACATGAGCTCGGCCACGTGCTGGGGCTTCATCATGTTTTTGATGGAACCACGTCAATCATGGCTTACGAGCAGGAGTCCACCCAGCTGGCTGATTACGATGTCAAGGCGATCCAGGGTCTTTACCCGCTCGTTCAGTAGAACCGCCAGCCTGGCGGCGATGATGGCGTTCTGTGCATCGCGCCGCGGATCAGCGAATCGGAAAGATTTTTCTGAAATCAATCCCGCTATGACTCGCAGGTCAACGGCTCGCGGCGCAGGACCTGAGAGTGGTAAGGTGAGCCGTTTGGAGGACACATGAGTTTCTTATCATCCCTGTCTGTGGCACCGGCTTGGCTGTGGCTCGCCTTTACGGCGGGAATCGTTGTCCTCTTAATCGTGGATCTTAGTCTCTTCGGGCGGGGTGGACACGCGCCCTCGCGGGGCAAGGCCCTGCTGGAAAGTGCGATCTGGATTGCTCTGGCTTTGGCATTCAACGCTTGGTTTTGGTCCGCTTATGGCGCTGATCTCGGGCTCGAATTCCTCACAGGCTATCTTGTGGAGAAAAGCCTGAGCGTGGACAACTTATTCGTTATTTTGCTGATCTTTGGCTCTCTGCGAATTCCGGCTGCGTTCCAGCATCGCGTTCTCTTCTATGGCGTGCTGGGTGCCATTATCCTGCGCGCGATCTTCATATTATTGGGAGCGCAGCTCTTACAGATGTTCTCCTGGATTCTTTATATCTTCGGCGCGATCCTGTTGATCACTGCGGTGAAGTTTCTACGCGATTCGGATGAGGAGATCAGTCCGGAGAATAACTGGTCCGTGCGTTTGCTTCAGCGGTTGATCCCCATAACTCATGCGCAGACCCATGGACAACGCTTCTTCGTTGTTGAGAACGGGCATCGGAAGGCCACGCAGCTCTTTGTGGCGCTGGTCGTGATTGAAGCGACGGACTTGGTCTTTGCCGTGGATTCGATCCCCGCGGTCTTCGCCGTCACCCAGGATGCCTTTGTGGCGTATGCCTCCAATATTCTCGCGATTCTGGGATTGCGGGCCTTGTTTTTCGTGCTCGCAGATTGGGTTCAGCGTTTGCGGTATTTGAAGCCGGGCTTAGCGGCCATACTGGGATTCATCGGCGTGAAGATGCTTATTGTCGACATCTTTCACATCCCGAGCTGGGTCTCCCTGCTTGTGATATCTGGAATTCTAACCACGGCGGCACTCAGCTCCTGGTACGTGGCTCGTATGGAGGACCGCCGCGCTGTCAAGCGAGCCAGCGGTCACTAACGTCGGTGCTGGGCTGTTCGTGGGCATGGGTTTCGGTGCGGGATCAGTGCTCGGGCACCCGCTCACCTTTATCTTTGCCTTGAGGATGATGGTGTTCGATCAAAGCGTTGGTTTCCGCACCGACAAGAAGAACAATCCCGGCCACGTAAAGCCACAGCATGAGAATAATCACACCTCCAATGCTGCCATATGTACTATTGTAGTTGCCAAAGTTGGAGACGTACCAATTAAAACCAAGTGAAGCCAAAGCGAAGGTCACGGCCGCAAACAGGCTGCCCGGCGTGATGAAACGGAAGTCCTGCTCGACGTCTGGGCCTAAATAGTAAATCAAGGCGAAGACCGCAATGATCATAAAGAACAAAATGACCCACCGAAAAACCACGAATGCGGTGAGAAGGACCGGGCCCAAGCCCAAGACAGATTCCAAATAATCCTGCAGGACTCCACCGAGAACAATCAGCGCGAACGCGATCACCATGACGGCCGCAAAGGCCAACATCATTAAAAAAGCCGTTGCCTTAGCTTTGAGATAAGAGCGGCTTTCAGTGACATCGTAGGTCACGTTCAATTGGGTGATCACCGCCGAAAATCCGCTGGTCGCGGCCCAGAGAGTTCCGAACAAGCTCAGTGAGAGCAGCCCGCCTTTCTTGTCGCTGACCAGCGACTGCACAACATCGGCGACCAGAGACGCGGCTTCTCCGGGCATGGCCTGCCGAATAAAATCCATTATGGCCCGATCCAGGTTTTCAATGGGAAGGTAGGGGAGGAGAGTTAACAAAAAAATCAACCCGGGAAACAAAGCGAGGGTTAAGTAAAATGAAAGCGCTGCGGCTCCGCTAAAAACATCATCTTTGTTGAGCTCGCCATAGAGATCCGTGGCGAATTTCTTTTTTGACACGGGCAGATTGAGCACGCTTGTCGCGGCCATCGAACTTTCCTCCTTTTAAATCCGTTCCGAATAAAGCATCAAACGATCCATCGGGCGCGACCTCGGGATGGTCACGAGCCGCGCGCCCGAAGTGGATACGTAAACCTACCGCTGTCCTCGGTTGGGGGGACACCTTCCGGCCCGGCTGGATCGAGCGCTGAAAACGAGGACGGTTCAGGATACGCGACGCGGGGATTTTTGCCCCATTGCGGTTAGTGCGTGACCTGCGAGGGTGAGTTCACTTCGCGCGATCCTCGAATTCCCATCTGTTCCTTTGCAGCCGTGACGCCGCGATTAATGATGTCCAATCCTGCGCCCGCTTGTTTCTCGAAAATTCCGTGTTTTTTCATATAGCGCAGACCATAGTAAGCAGCCGCACCATAGAACAGCCAACGGAACCGAAAACGAGAAAGAACTTTTCCGCTGATATAAGCCATCGCGGCATTTTTGACAGAGTTATTCATCTGTGCACCTCCTTGCTCAGGCCTTCTTGAGCTTGCATAAACTTTGCCAGAAGATTCGCGGAGGGAAAGATGGAGCGGCAGACGAGACTCGAACTCGCGACCCTCAGCTTGGGAAGCTGATGCTCTACCAACTGAGCTACTGCCGCACGAAGACGGCTCAAGTTAAGCAGAGGTGCGTGCGTCTTGTCAATTTTCCATTCCCAGGCTGTGTGGATACCGCGTCTGAAAGTATTTTAGCCCCAATACGGCGATTGATATGCAATTCCTCTAACTGCAGTTCTCATGCAGGGGCTTTGTTTGACGGTTCAGGTGGCGAGAGTAGAAGGTCCATTATGAGTCTATCTATGAATCCATCAAAGAAAATTAGGAGGAATCCTATGTACAACCATCTCAACACATTTTTACGCCTCTCTGTGATCGCGGCCGCCGTGTATGCTCCGGCTTCCATGGCATGTTCCATGATGCCCGTAAACGTACAGGATCAGGTCGAAGATATGCGTCGGTTCGCACTTACGGCTCTGAATGTAGAAGCGCAAAACGTGGAACGCGTAGAGGTCCGAGAGGCCACCGGCGACTATATCTGGCAAAACCCGATGTGCCCTGAGGGAGTTCAGGCCAGTGCGACCTATTACGTCAGTTATAATAATCCTAAAGATCCACTGACAAAAGGGTGCACCGGCGTGGTTAAGGTGAGCAAGACTCAACCCACGGGCTTGGCTGAAATTCCGGTCCCGCACATGTACACCACCGAGATTGTTCAGGCGGGCATTTGCCTTGAGAGCGTGGGTCGTTAACAGCCCTGGCGCGAGATTGCCGCCGCGCTCACGATCTCCCTCACGGCCGCTGTGTATTTTTCCGGCTGCTGCTTAAAACCTTCGAGATGAGGTGCCTCCGGCAGGCGGAGAACGTTCAGGTTGAGCCGAGGATTGACTTTGAAGACGCGATCAATGGCGCGCTCAGGAACCAATACGTCCCTGCCGCTACGGACGCTGAGGATGGGCAGGCCCGGATCCAGGCGCGAAACGGAGTCGTGGATGCGTGTCTCGTATAGCGGACCCCCGATAAAGACGTAGGAATAACAAGTCAATAAAAACCGTTTTGTCAGTCGAGGCGTGGGTTCGGCGTAAATAAAATAATTCCATAAACAACGCCAAGGCTCGAGGAAAGGACCCCCGTCACAGATCCAGGCTTTAATGTCGGTGCGCGGGCGCCGGGCGAGCAGTGTTGGCACTGAAGTGGAAGGAAATGAGAACGAGTAAAGAATTTTGTCGCCGGGAAGCGCGTTGAGAACGAGCTCGAGCTCGCGCGTCCAACTCTCCAGTGCGTTTTCGCTCAGACTGTTCAACAAAGTCCACTTTGGAGTTCTGTTGAACGAGAGATCAAAGGAAAAACAATCCAGACCCATATCCAGGACCATGTCCTGGTGCCGCCGGGTTGAAGAGCGGTTACCGCCGAAGTGATGGATGAAAACAACGGTGGCCGCGAAGCGCTTGTCACGGGCGTGTCGCAGTCGACCATTGCAGGGCCATGTTTCCTCCACCTCCAATGCCCTCCCAAGGCCTTCCGACGCCGGCCTACTTTCCCGCCAGCGGCCAGAGTTGGCGCCAGTCCGCATCGCCTCGGGACGATCGGGCCGACGTCTCCGCGCCGTTGCCGTACACCCGTTCTCCAGGCAAATGGGTATTTTCCAAAGCCGTCTCCGCCAGCACCTTGCCGCAGGCGTCGACCACCGAATCCGCATCAATGTGGTGGTAACGGTACACGTCGCTCGGGCGCCCGCACTTGGAGTGTTTGCGCACGGCCAGCGTTTCCTGGCGTACGCCCACGAGCGAGCCAATGTTGTCCAGTAATCCGATCTCACCGTCGTGCACACTCACAATAGGAACGCGGCGGCCGGAAAGCAGGCGCAGCTGACCCTCATCGGTGGCGTCCACATCCTTTAAGTACAAGTCCCCACTGACGCCCAAACCCTCTTTCAGATGCTGATATCCATTCGCATGGGCGAGATTTCCAACGAGCAAATCGGGGCTCGTGACCACAAACACATTGGCGTAGATGCCTCTCTCCAGCAACGCGCGCGAGGCCTTGATGGCTTCCGTTGTGGGCGAACCCATGGCGAAGATATGAACCACATTATCGCCGGGCTCATAGCCCGCATAGCCGCGGTAGTCGATCAGGCAATAGCCGCCCGCCAGAACATCGCGCCGGATCTGATCCATGATCACGTCTTCTTCCATCGCGGGGAATTGGGATTCATCCGTACCGCCCGCGACATCCATACCTTGAGGGGCGAGGAGCGTTTGCGCGTCCAGATTTTGCTTGAATCGACGCTGAGTCTTAAGCAACTGAGGCAGCAACTTTTGATCCAGGCCGCGCGTGACTCCACGTATGATCACGCCGCTGCGATCATGATCCTCATAGGTGAGTAGGCGTCGAAGCGCGTCCACAAAAATCCAATCCAGCTCCTGTACGAAGAACGGCTCCCAGACAATCTGATTGGGTATTTGAATATCGGACTTCCAACCATGCTGGGCCCCTTCGGGGGAAAGCGTCACTCCCGATGGCGTTCCCACCAGAATAAAGGAAGAGCGCCAGTACAAATTGTAAAAGAGTTGATCTAGAGCCCGCTTGATAAAGAAATCGTATACCGTCATCAGCGGAACTAGCGGAATGCCGAGGGTGTCGCGTATTTTGCCAAACGAACCCATACACGACATCACGTTGGCTTCTTGAATATCAAAGCGCAGGAAGCGGTCATTGGCCTCCTCACCAGGAACCAGATCGGGTACCGTGCGATCCTTCACGCCCATTTCACTCTCTTCGTCCTCGACTTCATTGGCGCTGTAGATCTTCCCGTCCATGGCCGGATTTAAGTTGGTGGAGGTCCCCACATCGGGAGCCATGGACACCATCATCTCTCCCGCGAGTTTGAACGGCTTTTCTTCAGCGGTGAGTGGACGTTGTTTCTCTTTCAGCTCCTTCTCGTTCAGTGAGGTGTTCGCCAGGCGCGTGAGCTTGGCTGTCAGCTGCCCGAGCATCCACTGCGTGTGAGGGTAGCTGGCCATTTTATAATTGATGACGAGGGAATCCGCCATGGGACCAAGACTCTCGGCGACCCGCGCGAAGTGGGCCTGATTATCCTTTCTCAGCTGCTCCTGGCCCTGAATGTCTTTGTAAAGCTTCTCCCCGCGCGCTTTGAGAAACTTTCCTTCCGGCGAGTCGGGACGGAAGCGGGCAAAGGCTTCCCCTTCGGGCATTCCGCTCTTTTTACCCAGAGCTTCAAGCTCATCGGATTCCGGAATCGCGGAATGATTGCCGGGATGGGCGGCCATTTTCAATCCCCATCCTTTTATGGTGTGGGCAATCACCATCGACGGGCGCTCGGTTTCGCGCTGACTTTCCTGATAGGCGTCGATCAGGGTCATGAAGTCATGGCCACCAAAGTCGCGCACGGCCGCGATCAGATCTTCGGGCGGAAGGCCTTTGAGGAACTTCTCGAGTTTGGGCTGATGGGACAGCAGGAACTCGCGTATGGCCTTATCGTCCTGAAGCATGAGCATAACCTGCAGCTCGTAATCGGAAAGCCCCCCTTCGAAGAGTTCCCGAAACAGTGAGCCGCCGTCTTTCTTAAAGAGTTTCTGACGTTTTTGCCCATGGCGGGCATGGACGACGTGCCAGCCATTGGCCTCCATCATGCGTTGAATGCGCAGGTCATCCGTGCCTTGGAGCGCCTTCTTGTTTGTGATTCGATGTCCGTCCAAACTCTGGCGGTTAAAATCAAGAATCCAGGTGAGATTGCCGAGCTGGCGTTCGGCAAAATCGGGTACGGCCTCCATCAGGGAGCCCTCGCGGAATTCCGAGTCTCCCATAATCGACCAGAAGTGGGCGGGTGGGACCTGGTACCCATGGCGTTCCGCGTATTTGTAAGCCAAGGCCATGTATCCGGCATTGACCGGAGGAATGCCCACGGTCCCGGAAGGATAGAAGTTGTGCCGGTCGGGATCGTAGGCGGAATGATAAGATTGGAATACCCACTCACCCTCCTTTGGATACGCGCGTAGGGAGGCCATGGCGACATTCGCTTCCTGTAACGTCAACTTCTCATTGTTTTCGTTCAGGAGCAGGTCGAGAAGATAGTTGTAGGCATGATCGGCGGGCGAAGCATGCGGCTTATTGGCAATCCAATCATAACCGGTTCTCATCACGAGGTGGAGCGCTCCTAAAACGTGCAGGGCGCTCGAACTCGCCGAGGAGTGTCCGCCCACTTTAGGATCGCCCTTTTCGACATTGCCCCTGAAATTGGCCGTGTAAATCATCTGATTCGCGAGGTATTGGGCCCGGAGCGCAATGCGATTGAGTACGTCTATATCAAACGACGCTTTGGACATGGAGTCTCCCTTAAGTTCGTTGCAACAGGTGAATCTAAAGGGCGTTTTCCGTTGACGCAAGGTCTGCTTCGCGCCGAATCGAAACCGCTAGGTACTTCAGGCGCGTGTCCACAAGGCTGCGAAAGGGGCTGAGGGATTGGATGACGTCATTACCCTTTCGCGTGACGAGCAGGGGGAAGCCCAAGCCCCACGGCTCTCCTGAATCCTTGACGAGCTGCAAGATATGGGAAGAGGAGGTGTGAAGCCCCTCGCGACGCCAACTCTCCTTAAGGTGTATCCAGACAGGTGGCGGCGGAAGCGGAATCTCGACGGGCAGGATAAAACATCCTTCTCCTGTGGCGGCGGCCAGGCCCGCTTTGACATTGGACGCGAGGCCAACCTCATCTGCGTTCGTATCATAAACCAACTCAGCATCAGAAAGGCAACGACTCGAGCGCAGAAGGTCATCAGCGCCCGGACCTGAGAGAACACACACTGGGCTCAGTCCCAGCCCACGCAAACCTATAAGCTGGTGATCCAAGAGAATCGATTCACCGGAAGGGTCAGGATCCATTCCGAGCGGGACAGCGTTGTTGTGCAAAGGGCGGTATCCGCAGAGGAGAAGAACTTTCATTTTCTTAATCCCAATCCCATTGTCTACGCTTCGAGGACAAAATCCCAGCGGATCTTCACGGTTCCGTCCGATTCCACCATTCCCTTGGGAGGGTTCGGGAAGGGAGCGGCGTCGCGGAAGGCCTCGACGGCGGCGGCGTCGAGATCCTGTACTCCACTTTGGGTCAGGACATCCACCCGGATCAATTCCCCTTTGGCGTCAAGGGTCACCAAGACTTGAGTGACGCGATCTTTCGCGGACGCGATGGTGCGACCCTGGCGATAAATAATCTTCACCTTCTCGCGCACGGTTGGCTCCCAATGCTGGCGCAAGGATTCCTTAATACGGGAGTAGTAGGCGTAGTAAATGAATTCACGTGTACTGAGGAGCGTTTGCAGGCCGGGCTTGACGTCTTTGAGGTAGTCATCCGTTTGTGACGGGTCACCATTCACATCCATCTGTGGAGCCTTGGGGCCGGGAACTAACGCGAACTTGGGACGCAGACTCTTAAGATCCGGAAAGGTTCCTCTGTCCGACGTCTTTCGCGTGGGCGTGTCCTGAGGTGTGTTTTCTGGTGGTTGAATGGCGGACTCGGAATTCGGATCGCCATCCTTGGTTCCCTCTTCAGGAACACCGCCTTGAGCGGTGTTTTGGAAGCGTCCCGAGGTTTCGGCACGCGTCTGCCGGATGACTTTCTGGTTGAACGCGCTCAGAAAGCGAGTCTTCTCGTCGACTTCATCATTAAGCTGTTTTTTCTGCTCGACAATCTGCTGATCGTTCTTCTTGCGGGGACTTTTGCGTGATTCCGAATTGTCCTCGGGCGGAGGCGTGAGCTCCTCGGGAGCCGTGAAGTCAATCTCGACGACTTCGGGCGCGGGCGCGCGGCGCAGTTGGGCCGCTTCGAAATACAAAAAGAGGCCCAGGTGCACAAGCAGGGAGAGCACAAGAAATGCCGTGATGGGCTTTTTGTATTTGCGGATCAGTCTCTGTCTCAAGTCCACAGGCCTTTATCGGCGGGATTTCGACCGTTCTAAAGATACCTTTCTCTCGACAGCACGGGTCGGCGGTGCCAAAATCACCTGTATGCGTTTCGATGTGTGGGCCCAAACGGATGTCGGTTTAAAGCGGGATATAAATCAGGATGCGATTCTTGTGGATCACGACTTAAATCTGTTTATTGTGGCCGATGGGATGGGCGGGCACAAAGGCGGTGAGGTGGCCTCGGCCTTGGCCGTGGAAACGGTTCAAGAGATGATTTCGAAGCATCGCAACGATCCCAAGGTGTCTCCGCGGCGTCTCCTGGCGGACGCTTATCGCGAGGCGAGCAGCCGGATCCATCATAAAAGCACATTTGAGTCGCCTGATCTGATGGGCATGGGCACGACGATGGTCTTGTTCTGGGAGTACAAGGACCGGATTTACATTGGCAACGTCGGCGACTCCCGTGCCTATCTGTTTACATCCACCCATCTGTGGCAGCTCACCGAAGATCACTCTTTGATCAATGAACAGGTTCGCGCGGGGGTGATCTCCGAGGAAGAGGCGCCGCATGTGGTGGGCCGAAACGTCATCACACGCAGCGTCGGATTCGAACGTGACGTTATGGTTGATGTTCTCGAGCGGGAGCCTAAGGCCAACGAAATCTACCTCCTCTGCTCAGATGGACTCAGTGGGCTGGTTCGTCCCGAAAATCTGATGGATATCTTCTTACGCAGTTCTCCCGAAGAGGTCGTTGGTAAATGCATCAAGCAAGCCAATTCCGCTGGCGGGGACGATAATATTTCGGTGATCGTGATACGGCCCCGAATCGACGGTTGACGCGTTAGGTTAATTTCCCCTAGTCTGCTGGTACGGGGTCTAAAAAAGAAACTGAGAGTTTTTGTAGGTATGGAGAACAAAAGCTATACGATTCTGATCGCAAGCAATCGGCACGGTCAGACCGTGAAATTGAGTATTCGCGCCAGCTGGGTGAAGGCCCTGTCTTTTCTGGCTTTTTGTTTGATACTGCTCGTTGCGACGGCCGCGTTGGACTATATGGGGCTGCTCTTGAAAGCCAACGAGAACCGCTACCTGCGGGTTGAAAACTCCACATTGAAGCGTCAGTTTCAGGTGGCTGAGGAGAAGCTTTCGAGTCTTGAATCCAGTTTGGAGCGCATTCAGAACTTCACTAAAAAACTGAATCTGATCACAAATGTCGAGGATGAAGACCGCGTGCTGAAGCTGGCCTTGAGTCCCAACTCTCGCAGCGGACCTGGAACCACGGCCGACGCGGAGCCGGCGGGGGGAGCCGTCACACGCGTGCCCGCAAGTGAGTTTATGATTCGTGAGCCTCAGCCTGAGGAAAAGCTCTTTATGGATGAAAAGAGTGGCGAATTGGGTGTGACTCGGGAGTCCACTCGGGACTATGCGACTCTCTCCGTGCGCATTGATCGCGCCTTGCGTGAGTCCCAGCTGCGCGAACAGGGTGTTCTTCAACTTTGGGATCAGCTCTCCGAACGTCAGAGCCTCCTGTCTTCAACCCCTTCGATTAAACCCACCCGGGGATGGTTCACTTCTCGATTCGGTTATCGTGTGGACCCCTTCCGCAATCGTCCCGAAATGCACGCCGGTTTAGATATGGCGGCTCCCTCCGGCACGCCGGTTTATGCGCCGGCGGACGGCATCGTTTCCTACGTCGGCTATGAGTCCGGCTACGGGAAGCTTGTCTCTGTCGATCACGGATATGGCGTGGTCACTCGTTACGGGCACAACTCGCGTGTGTTTGTTGAACAAGGCCAAAAGGTGAAGCGCTGGGATGTGATCTCGGCGGTTGGAAGCACGGGCCGCTCCACTGGGGCCCACCTTCACTATGAAGTGCGGATCCACGGAATCGCCGTGGATCCAATGAACTACATTCTTACGGAATAGAACCTATCCCCAAAACCGTGATCCTTCGTTGGTCGGTCGCTTCCTTGTGCGGCGTACCCGCTAGGGTACGCCTCCGCGGGCGCTTCCTCCCGCCTCGGCTGATGGCTTTGGGGATAGGCTCTATGAGGTAGATGCTCCAGATGTCCAGAGCCAGGCCAGGGCTTAGCGCTTGGAGAACTGAGTACTGCGACGAGCGCCGTGTTTGCCGTACTTCTTTCGTTCCACCATGCGGGAATCGCGAGTCAGCATACCGGCTTTCTTCAGTGTACCCCGAAGATCCGGATTCACCGCCACTAAAGCGCGGGCTAAGCCGTGACGAATGGCCTCGGCTTGGCCTGTAACCCCACCACCCGTGACCGTAACACGGGCGTCATACTGGCCTTTGGTATCGGTGAGAGACAGGGGCGTGGTTACTGTCGTGCGCGCGGTGGGAGTGGGCATGTATTCATCAAGGGGCTTGCCGTTGACCGTGATCTTGCCGCTTCCTGTAGTCAGGAACACGCGGGCAGCAGATGTTTTGCGGCGTCCGGTTGCGTAATAGTATTGGTCTTTAGCCATGTCTTAAATCTCTCCCTTACTTACAGGTTCAGCATTTCCGGTCTTTGTGAGGCGTGGGGGTGATTGGGGCCCGCGTACACCTTCAGCTTTTTGATCACGCGCTTGGACAGCTTGGTTTTGGGCAGCATGCCTTGAACGGCTTCCGTCACCACGGCTGCCGGGTCTTTTTCTTTCAGCTGAGCGGCCGTGAGTTCCTTCAGTGATCCAAAATAGCGTGAGTGAGAATAAAACTTTTCATCATTCCACTTGTTGCCGCTCATCTCCACTTTTTCGGAGTTGATGACGACAACGAAATCGCCCGTATCCACATGGGGCGTGAAGGTGGGTTTGTTTTTTCCGCGTAGGATTTTTGCGATCTCAGTTGCCATGCGGCCCAGTGTTTTGCCTGTGGCGTCTACCACATACCACTTCTGTTCCACAGCTCCCGGCTGAGCGTTCCAGGTTTTCATGACGTTAAGTTCCTTATTTTCAGTTTCGTTGTTCGGTCGGTTGAAATGGCAAGATTTAGAGTTTTCGGCACTTATTGTCAAGGTCCCAGGGATATTCCACGCGGTAAAGATAGAGCCCGTATGGGGCCGCGGTGGCCTTAGCCGCCTGGCGATCCTTCGCGTCGAGAATGTCGCGAAGATGTTGGCGCCCGCCGCCGTGACGGGCGAGATAAAGCTTTGTACCCACGATATTGCGTACCATCTGCTTCAAGAAGCCGTTGCCCCGGATTCTCATCTCGACAAGATAAGAGCCGACCTGCCTCCAACTGCAGTGATCTACCTGCCGGATTGTACTTTTCACAGGCGTTCCCTGGGTTTGGAAGCTCTTAAAGTCCTTCTGGCCCCGAATATCAGTTGCCAGGCGGTTGAGCAGGCGCAGATCCAAGGGATAGGGAACCCAGAGTGCGCGGTGTCTCCACAGGGCCGAGCGTATCGGGTGATTCCAAATGCGGTAAACATACGTCTTGCGCCGCGCGCTAGCTAAGGCATGAAAGTTTTCAGGTGCCAGCCAAGCTCCCTTAGCCACAGCGGAATCGGGGAGGAGCGCGTTGAGACGGCGAACCAATTTATCTTCACCGACCAAGACCTTAGGGGCCTCAAAATGGACAACCTGGCCGACGGCGTGAGCGCCCGCGTCTGTCCGCCCCGAGGCCACAACTCGAATAGGCTCGTTGTAGATCTGAGTGAGTACGGTTTCAACGGTGCCCTGAACGGTCACGAGTCCCGGTTGCTTTTGCCAGCCCTGATAATCGGTTCCATCATAGGAGAGAAGAAGTCGGATTTTCCGCATGATGCGAGCGATTAATACTCCATAAGGAAGCCAGCGTTGAAGAGATCAGAACTGAAATCGTAGTTTTGCGAGAAAGAAACAATTCCACGGTACTCCACGGTCAGGTAAACGGCATTGATTCCATATTCACGGTCCAGCTGAACACGCGAAAGATAATCAAAGTAAGAGAGGTTCAGCGCCAATCCGCCGGCATAATACCCTGCGGGCGATCCTCCCCACTTAGGAGGTTTGTCATCGTCGCGAAACTCGCCAAAGCCGAAGGCCGTGAGTCCGCCTTCCGCATAGGGCACAAAAAGTTGCTTGTCCCAAATCTGAAGCCGATAGACGGCACCGACATTGATGGGAATGAGTACAAAGGTGAAGAGTTCCATGGGCGTTAAGCCCTGATTGACCTCGCTCACAAAGTGTCCGTGGCCCTGCGCCACATAAACTCCGGATCCTGCTTTTGCGCCCCATTTTCCGATCGGGGATTTCCACAGCTGCCATTCGTAATCGACCAGGATCGCAGGATTGTCGGTTTGATCGTAATTCTCTTCGAAGGTGGCTCCCGGGAGGCCGGCTTGATCCGGGTTCTCCAGGTTCACCGGATCGAAAATCCCAAAGCGGACGGCGGCGGCTCGTTTCTGCTCGGATTCATCCACGCGGTAGATGTAGGCGCGCTCCTTGGTGATATGAGTGAGGCCTTTCTTTGCGAACGGGTGTGGAACCTCAGTCGCATCCTTGTACTTGGACCAATCAAAAACGGGACGGCTTGTGCCCGGGTGCGGAGACGTAGCCCGCGTAGGTGGTCTTTGGCTTTGAGCCTGGGGCGTTCTTGTGGTGGACAGGCGAGGTCTTGCCGAGGCTTCGGGCTGGGTCTGATCACGCGAGGCCGCCCGGCTGCGGGGTGAGGCCGTTAGTGCGAGCGTGAAGGCAAGCAGGATCAGGACTGCGGCTTTATTCACGTCGAGAGATTCTCCCCACTCCCATCAATGGCAGGAACACGAGTGCTGACAACAGGGACAGCGCCAGCGCGGTGGCGTATGCAAAACCGATTTGCAGTGCGAGCCAGCTGAATCCATAAAAGGGCCAAAGCAAGGCTTGAACCAGGAGTCGAATCACGGGGCGATCGCGGATGAATCGGGCCGCGTAAGGACCGTAATGGTAGTAAGCTTTCACGCAGGCGCGGCCCCATCGGCTTGGAATTAAAATTTGGTTTCGGAACTCGCGGAAGACATTGATCTTAGGTTCCAAGGCTGAACCATAGGTCGCGGTGGCGACAAAGCAATTCATATCATCCGTGAGCAGCCCCTGAACCTCGTCGGGCGTGACGGCAAAAGGGCAATTGGCATCGTTCACTGGCGTGCTTTCGCAATCGGGGTAAGCTCCAGCGGCGGGGAAATACTGGACCACGTTGTTGGCCTCGTCCACCAGCCCCACACGCAGCGTATAGGTCGTGCCATTTTCCAATCCACTAATGATGTTATTGGTGAGTTCATCACCGCCGTCGACAATCTCGAGATCCTCGGGTGCCAAGCCACTCTCAGCGTGGGCTTGAGTCAAATTTTGATCGGAAATAAAAAATCGAGCGAATTTGGCCTTGGAGCCATACGTGAGCGAGTTGAATCCCGTCGTTGAGTCCACAGTCCGGATATAGACCTTTTCATCCCCGGGGTACGGCTCGAAGTTGCCGATACCCTCAGTAGTTGGGGCGCCGTAAACAGCCCAGTCATCACTTGGTTTCAGAAGCTTCAGGTTGACTGCCGTGTACTCGCCGTCGGCCGTGGTGCCCGTGCCGTCGTTGTCCTTATCGATGTAAATATGAAGTGTGAGTGTGCCGCTTTGGGCGGCCGGATCTTCACATGAGGCGACGGCCGTTCCGGTCGGGGTTTTCATCAGCGGGCAGAGGTCCGACCAGTAAAAATCGATAAAGCTCCCGTTGTTGGTAAAGGTCGCCCGGGTAACGGCCGCGGAGGTCGCCGAATTCATTGCGACCGCGTTTCCGGTCACATCCTCCGGCGGTTTGAGTTCCAGGCGCAAGATCAAACCGGCGTAGATCCGCGCCGTATTGCAGGGGCATAGCCCACTGGCCGCGGTCGCACAGGTCATCTGCGCGATTGTGCAGTTGTTGCATGTCTCGGAGGTCGACGCTCCGGTGCAAGCCGTGCCGGCCGCGCCGCCGAGGATGGTGGGTGTCCCTGTGAGGGTGGAGGCGGACGCACCGGAAACGGAGGTTATCGATGGGCCCGCCGCCCATGCGCTGTGGATTCCGAGAAGCGGAAACAAAAGCAGGAAGGGAAACATTCCACGCATAATTCAATCCCCCTACTGTTCATGTCAACATGGGGACTAACGTATGTCAAAAATCCTCTCGGCAATATGAACGCCATTTAATGCCGCTCCTTTGCGAAGATTATCAGCGACAATCCAGAGCAACCAAGTTTGAGGATCATCAAGATCCTGGTGCACGCGTCCCACGGCGACAGGGTCTTTGTTTGAGTAGGTCCGCGCCAGGGGATAAACGGATTTTAATGGATCATCTTCAATGATTAAGCCGGGTTGGCGGCGTAAACTCGCGAGAACGTCCTCGCGTGAAGGGCGGCCTTTCAGGCGCACCCAAACCGCTTCACTGTGGGCATTCCAAGCGGGGATGCGCACGGCAAACGCGCTCACACGAAAGCTGTTGTCGCCTAGGATTTTTTTGGTTTCATTCATGATCTTGACTTCTTCCGAACAGAAACCGTTGTCTTGAAATGAGCCAATCTGGGGGATGCAGTTCATGGCGATGGGATGCGGAAAGGACTGCGGCGAGGGCAGATCCTCGCCTCTGTTCCAGCTTTTCAGCTGAGTCGCCAGCTCCTCTTGCCCGGCTTTTCCGGCGCCACTGACGGCCTGATAAGTGGCGACATGAATTGATTCCAGACCAAAGTCCTTGCGCAGAGGATTTAAAGCCACCACCAACTGTATGGTGGAGCAATTCGGATTGGCAATCAGTGCCGGTGTGCCGGGCTTGGGCAAAAGGTGGCCGTTGACTTCGGGTACGATCAGGGTGTGATCAGGGCTCATTCGGAAAGCGGCGGAGTTGTCGATCGCGATCGCGCCGGCGCGTTCAGCCTGAGGCGCCCATTCGCGTGAAATCTCATCGCCCGACGAAAAGAACACGAGATCAAGGCCGTCGAATCCACCCGGCTTGAGTGTTTCAACTTCCACCTCACGCACAGCGAATCGCCGAGTGACTCCTTTGGATCGCTCGCTGGCGAAAAGCTTGAGGGTCCCGACCGGAAATTTCCGTTCCTGCATGAGTTCGAGAAATGTCTCGCCCACCAGACCTGTCGCGCCGACCACGCCCACATGGAGTTCACGTGTGGTGTTTCGGCTTCGTGTTTGGCTCATTCGTGTTCCTCCATCTCCGGTGCCCGGAGGGCCCGTGGACCGCGCGGCTGGCGGTTCCCAAACCGCCAAATTCCAAACACCGCACCCAACGTGGCATAGGTCAAAAACGCGACAAAGAGAGTGGTTTCCGGCCGGATCGCCAGCATCGCGAAAATAAACACGGCGCCCACCAGGTATTCAAACGGGCGGCGGTGACGAAAATCAATGTCCTTGAAGCTCCGGTAGCGGAAGTTGGAGACCATGACAAAACCAAGAAGGAAGGTCATCGTCAGGAGCCCCCATGAGCGAGCCGCATCCAACTCCAGGTCTTCAAACGCCAGGACCGAAGACGCCACAATCCCCGCCGCCATGGGAATCGGAAGCCCCTGAAAGTAAGCCTTCTCAACCGAAGCGCTTTGCACATTGAAGCGCGCGAGGCGAAGCGCGCCACAGGCGACATAAAAGAAGCTGGCCAACCAGCCCACGCGTCCGAACGGTTCCAATGACCATAAGAACAGTAGAAGGCCTGGCGCCAAGCCAAAGCTGACGAGATCGCTGAGCGAATCATACTCGGCGCCAAATCGACTCGTCGAGTTCGTGTACCGCGCCACCCGCCCGTCCAGGGTGTCGAATATCGCAGCCACAACGATCGCGTAAGCCGACCACGTGAAGTTGCCGTTGATGGCATAGATGATGGCAAAGAAGCCGAAGAACATGTTCACGGTCGTGAGCAAGTTCGGGAGAACATAAATGTGAATGCCGACCTTGCGTTGGATCGGGGTGTCTTCGGGTGTCGACGTGGACTGCATTACAAGCCTCCGAACACGTAAAACAAGCCGGTGAGGAGCATCGCGCACATTACCGGAAAGACGAAATTGTCATCAATCCGCCATATCGGCACCAGCTCCGAAAACGCCCCCACCAGCCCTGAGAGCAATCCGACGATAAAGAGCCGCTCGCGCATCAGATCGTGGATTGTATAAAACAAGAGCGACATCACAAAGCAAGCCGCAAACGCCGCGAGCGAACCCTGCAGGCTTTTATTGCCGATCAGCTTGTCCCTTTTTCCATATCGAATTCCGAAGTAACTGGCCAGCGGATCCGCCAAGGCGAAGAACAGGAGCGTCAACAAGACCACATTGCGCGGGAACAAAAGGACAATCACCGTGATCCCGGCCATGAGGGTGCTGGAGCCGGACATTCGGTCGGCTTCACTCTGCCGCAAAAAGGGTCTAAACACCCACTGAAAAAAGCGGTTGACGAGCGTCAGTCGAAGCCGAAGCCAATCAAAGCCGATGATAAAGGAGCTGACCGCGATCACGGCCACGGCGGACTGACGGGGATCCAGCGCCCAGTAGGCCGCGGCGATCAAAAGAACGCCAAAAAAATGCCAAAGACGGCGGGCGATGTGAATGTCGTCGCGGGCCTTTAAAGCCATCCCTCTATAGATGTCTCAATATGGGACACAGTCAAAGGATTTCAGAGGTTTATGCTATAATCGAAAGACTCTTCTCGAGGAGGGCGCCGGATGAGGGCCATGAGTATGGCTTTCACATTCAGCTGCATTCTGCACGCCTTTTCGGCGCCGGCGTGGGCCCGTGCGAAGCCGGGATCTCCCGGAATTTACGGATATCATTACGGATACACGTTTGAGGTCGCCGAAGAAAAGAATAAGCGCGACGTAGAAATGGTGATGCTCGAGGAGCCGAAGGATGACCGCAAACCGCTGACCGAGGTCATCTTTAACGAAAAGCTTTCACGCGAATTTCAGCGACAGTACGAGTATCGATTTGGTCAGACGCAGGCCGAGCAGGTCATCAATTCTCCCGGCCGCACGGACGAGTACACCTACTACAGCGGCGCCAATGTGACGATCCAAGAGTATCAAAAGCAGCAGCAGAAGTTTGCGGAGTACATGGGACGCCGGCTGACCGAGTTCCATGTCGACAATTGGGCCAAGAAGGATCCGGATTTCCGCCCGGTCTACGAGATGAAAGATCGCGTCAGCAATCTGAACGTGCAGGTGAAAAAGGGTTACAAGGTGAAGTGGAAATACAATTTCGCCGGGCCGAATATGGATCTCTCTGTTGAAAATCCCTATGACATTGAAGCACGGATGCGCATGGAAATGAGTGGGATCGTGTCTTCTCCAACGGAAGTGATCTATACCGTGGGATACCCGGTAACAAAAAAGGTACGTGTGACGGCCCTACACAAGCAGATCGATGGGATCTACCAGCTGGTGGGAACACGACAGCTGACGAAGACCCTTTCAACATCCCTTACCGGCTCGATCGATACGGCGGCGGCGGGTCTCTCCGTCCAACAAAATCTCATTTTGATCGGCCTCAGCTGGTCTGAGTAGTTTCAGTCTGAGACAGACAAGGTAAGATCTACGACTTTGCTCTCGTGAAGCGCGGGTGGCGCGTGACCGATACATGAAGGAATGGATCGTCACCAGGTACGTTACACACTTCTGAAGCTGACAGGTCTTGTCCTGATCGCCACCACTTGGGTGTTTTGGAGCTTTGTTTACGGGACACGTCCGGAAACTCCGGATGCCGATGCGCTCACCACGTTGGTGCGGCTACCGGCCAGTCTTCCCGGAGTGTTCACGCCTGAGGTGAAATCCGTCGGACCCATACGCATGGACGTACACAAATTGGGCTGTTGGGACCAGGCGGGTAGTCAGCTGATTGATGTGTCTGCGCGCTGGGTCCGCCTCACGGGAAAAACTTGCGATTCAGGGACCCGGGCCGAGACGGTGACCGTCCGCAACCTTTCCAATGGCTATGTTGCGACGGTGTTCGCGGCGGCGCCGGGAGAACTCACGACGGACTTTATTCCGTTGCAGGTGGGACGTAACGAGATTCTCGTTCGGATCGAACAGGGCGCCGACAAAGACTCCGATGTGAGTTTAGAGAATCTGTTCACGTTTGTGCGGCCGTAAGGACTATTTCTTGGCCTTTTGCTTTTCCTTTTCCTCTTTCTTTTTGTCCTCTTCTAACTTCTTAAGCATCTTGGATGCGTAATCGGACGGGTTGAACGTCTCAAAACCACGCAAAGTGCGGTCGTTGCGGACCTCAGACGGAACCTTGATCTTCGCGTCCTTCACATTCTGCACGACCTTGCGAAGGTCCTCGTTGCGGCCGATCTCCGGTTGGATCTCGGCCAGAATGTTCTTCAACATCACAAGAGAGGTGGATTGAGCCACCACGCTCGCATTTTTATTTTTCACGGTGGTAATCGCCTCCGCGGTCAGGCTGGAGACTGTGTCCTCAAAGGCCGCGTACCCGCTGAGCGGCCGGCGAACTTCCGGCACGAGCTTCGCCACCATATTGTCACTGCCATCGGGTCGAGAGAAGATCAGCTTCAGAGCCTCGCGAAGGTGTTCCACGGCCTCGCTGTCCGCCGGGCTCTCCTCTTCGCCTTCCGACTCGCCTTCAGCTTCCGAGACGGCGCGCGCCTTTTTAACCAAGGTCTGAACCATTTTCTCCATCTCCTCATAGTCTTTAAACATGAGGTCGTGGTAGCGGAACGATTCAGCCGCAGCGGGCAATGACAGACTCAACATCAGAGAAAGAACCAATGAAAATTTCTTCATGATAAGTAAAATTGTACACGAGGTTGGACGTTTGTCCATGCTGCAGACGACCAAAAGTCATTGCAAAGGCCTTAAATTTCCCTGAGATGGCTTCTCTCTTGAAAGCCGGTATGTCAGAATGTGTCCTGTTAACCCACCCAATAAGGAGTTCCCTTTGAAAAAGTCTTCCTTGCTGTGGGGTGCTTTGGCCCTTTTTGTGGCCGTTGGTTGCACCTCCAAACAACAAATCGAAAAAGCCATTGAAGAGAATCCGGACATTGTTTTCAACGCCATCAAAAAGAATCCACGGAAGTTTGTGGAGGTCGTGAATGAGGCTGTTCGCTCCGCCCAAGAAACCGCGCGCGAGGATGAAGCCAAGCAGGAGCAGGCCCGCCTTGAAGAGGAATTTAAAAAGCCCAAGGAGGCGGTAATTGAAGACGGGCGCGTGATCTTTGGTCCCAAAGATGCCGCGGTCACGATCGTGGAATACTCGGACTTCCAGTGCCCGTACTGCAGTAAGGGCTACGCAACGGTCAAAGAGGTTATGAAGGAGTACGGGGACAAGGTGCGCATCATTTTCAAGCATCTACCTTTGGACTTCCATCCCATGGCTATGCCCGCTGCCAAGTATTTCGAGGCGATCGCGATGCAGGACCACAGCAAAGCGCAGAAGTTCCATGACAAGATTTTTGAGAATCAGAAGGACCTGAACCAAGGCGGTGAAAAGTTCCTCGAGAAGACGGCCAAGGAGTTGGGCGTGAATATGGCAAAGCTCAAGAAAGACCTGGACTCCGAAGACGTTAAGAAGCGCATCGAAGCGGATATGGCCGAAGCCAAGAAGTTCGAATTCTCCGGTACACCCGGCTTTTTAATCAACGGCGTCTCCCTGCGCGGAGCTTACCCCTTCCCCGAGTTCAAGAAGATCATCGACCGCCACCTTGAGGGCAAGAGCTAGGCCCTTCGCCTATAGGTCTAGAGTTCCCGATGGAAGACCCAAAACACGGCTCGCCAGTGGCGGGCCGTTTTCATTTGTGGCGCGCACTTCGCGACCGTCTCGTTTTGAGACGTCGTCGATTTTTTCAGTTGAGCGCCGGATTTTGTTGGCGGAGATCGTCAGCTTTGAATTAGCCGGTAAGGATTTGGCCTCGAGTTTGAAGTGCCTATAAGTGACACGGACGATCGAGGTGGTTTCAATGAGAGCTGCTTTCGTTAAAGCCTTTGAACCAGTGAAATTGACGTTCGTGGAGGAAAAGCTGGGTTTAGATCAACTTCGCAAGGCAATGATAGGAAACTGGGATACCGTTTATCATTGTGGCGGAAGGCCGATTTCTGCGGAAGAGCTAAGTCGTGGCGGGCAATTTGACGGCCATTACAACCCGCGCATAACAGTTCTTTTCGATGAGGAAGGCGTGATAACACGCACTGAGTACCCGGGAGTCAGTGAGAAAACAAAAGCGAGAGAAAGCGGTGTTGTAAAGCAGTTCTCGGACGGGGAGGCTGAACGTCAAAACTACAATGTCTTTCAAACTGATGTGAATCGTTACACGACAAAGTTTACTTTGCGCAAGGAAAGCAAGCAACCTATTCCATGGGCGCCAGAAAAGACAAGAATTATGCGGATCATTGAAACCGGTGAACTCGTCGTTGTTATTAAAACGGAAGGGCTCGAGGACCGTTGTAGTTCCGGTGAACCAATTGAAATGATACTTGTGCCGTCACCTCTGATTTCCTAGAGAGCAGGGGCGACTCTGCACAGGCACCAGACCGTAGAAGCTGCATGAGATTATGTCGCTCCCCTAGCGAAAACTCTGTTCATCATCTCCTCAGCATTCTGAGCGCATCCCAAATCACCCACTCACAGGCCGAGCGACGGCCCCGTTCAGAATCCAGGCTGATCTTGAAAGGCAGACTTCGACACGCTTCCGTTTGGCCGTAGGGAGTCTGAACACGAGTGTAAAACTCTTCGCCGTCCCGACAGACGTGCAGGCCCCAATGCCCATCTTCCAATTTTCCACTTGTGCGCATCTCGAGCTTTAAAGACCGGCTCAGATGGGGAGAAAGCCGCACGAATAAATTCGGAGCACAAACCTCGTCAATAATCGTCATTTGTGGGAAGGACCAAGACTCAGCGAAAAGTGCGGCCGGATCGTCCTTGCCCCGAGCTACGATCCAAGGCGATAGCGCGTGCTCGACTCGCGCGACAATCTCCTGGTCCTGAATGGGATCCACGAACAATTTGACCTTCACGAGTGGGACCTGAGCGCGGTAGCCGACTTCCATCTCCTGATTCAGGAGAGCCTGCTCCACAGCTTCGGCCACTTCACTTTCCGGAGCCCCGAGGCAGGTCCAACGGATCCACTTTCGGGGATCCGACGGGCGAAGGGGTTCAAGACGGCCGGCGACTTCTTGATGCCACATCCCTTCAAGTTCTCGCGGCGGTCCGGGGAGAACAAAATAGTGCGTCCGTTCCTTCTGCATAGAGAATCCCCAAGCCGTCCCCACAGGATTTTTTAGCCGAACGCTCGCTGCTGGAAAATGACACTGGCGGCGGTGGGCCTCGAGAAGTTTTAATCCCCTCTTCGCATAGAGAACTTCAAGCTCCGCCCAGGCCCGTTGGTCAAACTCGAGCTTTGTATTACAAAACTCCGCCACACAGTCCCGGGTGATGTCATCAGAAGTCGGCCCGAGCCCGCCTGTGACAATCACGACGTCGGCGCTCGATGTGAGCGTCAACGCGTTGAGAATTTCGTCGCGATGATCTCGGACCGAAAGATGGGAGAAAACCCGCCATCCGAGTTCCTCCAGTTGCAGGGAAATCCAGGCGGCGTTCGAATTCGTCACTTCACCGGATGTGATCTCCGTACCTATTGTGAGGAGGCGAGCGATTCTGGTTGTTTTCATAAAAAAGCTCCTTAGATGACTATGCTCAAATACCGACTCGTTCTCAAGGGGTGGCGGGACTTTCCAGCAATCTCCGACACTCTCTCTTTGGTCCGAATCTTGTAAATGGCCCTGATCACGGATGGTCAAGACGAATTCAAGCTCTCCTCCCGGGGCAAAAATTTTAATGACCACGTAAAACCTAAAATCAATTGGAGAGTTCGGAGACGTTATGCCTAACTTGAATTTGGTGGTCTCAGCGGTTGTGCTGAGTGTTGCGGTTCCCGTATCTGCCTTCGGTGAAATCTGCACGCTCTGGGATTATTCGGAACATGTTGTCCCATTTTCAGTGACCCTAAGCGGTATCAAGGTCAGCGCGAGTCGATCTTGGGATACTTTGAACGTCACCGTGAAAGATGGAGACACGGATTTTTGGAAGGTGGAGTCGATCTCCGAAGCTCAAAATCAGCCTCTTATATTCCAGGTACCTTACAGAGGGACCTTCACAATCCGGTGCAGGTCCTGAATGGGCTCAATACTCCGTGTCCGCGGTATCGAGCTCCGTACAATCTGCCTCCACACTCACGTAAGAAACTGAGCCCGCATTCGCGGACTCCACATTCACGGACGCCTTTTCAGAGACTCGCTTAATCGACCGGTCCACGTGAGTGGAGGAGGAGTTGTGGCTTACGCCGGGAAGATGTGCG
The DNA here is from genome assembly GCA_050249195.1 of Bdellovibrionales bacterium. Classification (GTDB taxonomy): domain Bacteria; phylum Bdellovibrionota; class Bdellovibrionia; order Bdellovibrionales; family UBA1609; genus JALHOQ01. The sequence goes on along the minus strand of JBFWQY010000004.1, from coordinate 25,350 downwards.
GAGACCTCCAGGTGGACATCCTCGCCCCCACTCGTATTGGGCGAAAAGCGCATTGAGATCTGCTGCCCGTTCATCCCAGGATCCGCTTCGCCTGCGACCGTGTGCGAGGCCGTGCCTGAACCCGGTGGTAGAAATTCTTCCGGGTGAAAGACACGGTCGAAATCAATACGGTATGTTTTCTTGCCAGAGACGGTATACATGATGACATGGCACTTGTAATGGGCTGGCGTTCTTGGATGATAGGGTGGCGCAGGGGAGTTCCCGGCGGAATGCCATTCCCCTCCGTGGATCGGCGAGAGGGTGAATAGGGAAGTCACAGCGAGGATCAGAGGCGTATAGGGCGTTTTCATGGCAAAAGGCTCCTGGAGTCGAGATCCAGAAGCCTTTCGCTAAAATTCAAATCGCAGTCAAGAAGGAGCCATGAGTCAGGGCCAGCCAGTGATCTAAATAGCCCTTGATTTCAAGTGCTGCGGAGCGCTGGCTTTCATCTCGAAGCTCCAGGGGTCGGCAGCCAAAGATGCGGTAGACTGGTATCAACATCGAATCTTTGACCACGCTGTAGGTGTATGACGGGGCATCCATGCATTGCGGCCCTTGGGGCTCTAGGAATAGGCCACCATGGAGTCGATCCACCGTCTCCTTGATAAGGAGGACATCCACAGGTTCAACCCGTCCCAGGATGTATTCTCGCTCTTCATTGGGGCCGTTAAAGTCCTTGGCATACCGTGTTTCATGCACGTGCACGTCACCTGACTCTCGGATCGTGACTTCACGGCCGACCAAGCCTCCTGGGGCCGGCATTCCGCCCCCCATTCTCAGCTGGATGAGAGCGGCATCGGAGGGGGCGACCCGGGCGTGGGCCTGGAGGGACATTGAGGTGACGAGCGCGATTAGAATTCCTACTGTGTTTTTCATACTTTGATCCTCTCTGAAGATGTTTCAGGTTCAGCGAGGACCTTTTACAAAGTCCGTTCGGGCTAATATATTTAATTGTAATAAATGAATGGTTAAAAATATAAAATTTATAAACAGATGGTCGAATATATGAATATATATAAGCACTTAAACTATAGGCGTGCTTTTGAAGAATTGATCAATGCAAGACGTCAATTACCTGGGCGATTCACATTGCGGGCCTTAGCCGAAAAATGCGGATTACAGGCCAGTTTTCTGACGAATGTTCTAAAGGGACGTGGCGATTTCAGTGCGGATCAATTGTTTGCCATAGCTACGGAGCTGGGCTGCAGCTCTCGTGATCGCGATTACCTGCTGCTGCTTCTCGAGCACGAACGCTCGGTTTACAAGCCTCGTCGCGAAGAACTGAGGAAGCGGATCGAAGACGTCCGAAAGGAGAATCAAAAATCTGAAAAGCATCTCGCCGTAAAAGCTGTCGACCTTTCCCGCGAGCTGCAAGCGCAGTACTATTTGGATCCCTTTGCGCAATTGACGCTTGTTTATCTCAATCTCTCTCCCTATCAGAAACAACCGGAGAAACTCGGCGCTGTGCTTGGGATCTCTCAGGAACACCTGGGAGAGATCTTGAAGCTCTTGGTGAGTATCGGATACGTGCAGCGAGAGGGATCCACTTACAAGGTGACAGCGCGTGACCAGCATTTGCCCAAGAGCAATCCGCTCAGCGTGCCGCACTTGATATTGATGCGTATGAAATCGATGGATCAGCTCCAGCGTCTGAGTCGAGCGCAGGCCTACTCGCATTCGGTCACTTTTACAGGGACTGAAGAGACTCGGGATCTTTTGAGCGATGCCTATCTGACCTTTCTGAAAAAGGCCGAGTCCATTGTGAGACCTGCAAACTCAGAAAAAGTCTTTCAGATGAATTTCGATCTGTTTCCCTGGGCGTATTAAATTTGACGAATATTATATTTGACGAGTCAAACGCGCTCGAGAGAAGTCAACCTGCGGCCTGGCGGTTCGCACGCTCACTGTTGCGGGCGTGGATTCAATTCGGGTGGGAGGGGAATGGTACCAGGATTGCATGGGAAGATTCTTGAGCGCCTTTGGGGTGCCAGGAGAATTTGAGAATGCCACGTGGCCTAGTTTTGTCACTTTCGCTTTTCTTTTTAGCGGTGAGTAGTCTGTTTGCATTTAATGAGCTGTTCGCGGCTCCTGACCTGGAATCGGCCTTTCGAAGCAAGGCCTCTTCCGCACGCGCATCCAAGGTGGAGTTAACAAACGCCGGCCTCGTAAAGGAGCTCAGGCGCCAGGTGGAGCTTGCGAAAGGCGCTAAGATCAAGAATGAAAAGCTCCGCCCGCAGGAGGGCCTAGCCGTCTCCGGCTTTGTGGCTCTTAGCAATGGGGAAATCTGTGAAGTATCCGCTTCGGAAGTTAAAGCACCTCCCGTACCGGGCGAGAAGCCGGAAGCGCAGGTGGGTGTGACGCTCAATTGTAGACGCTAAATTAGCCCGGAAAGAGCCGTCAACGTGAGCGCTCACTCTCACGGGATGTGGCGGTCGCCTTGCATCAATGGGGCGGAATGAGCGAGAAACCAGAAAGACTCCCTCTCGTGCCACTGCTGTGGGCTTTGGCAGTGACCTGCGTGACAGTTTTGGTCGCCGGCTTGCCGCTGAAGGCGGACGAGACGAAGCCGCTGAAATGTGGCCGTCTTTTGATCACGCCGGATGAACCGAGATCCTTTCTCGGCCGGCTTGTGCTGCCGCCTGCTCACATCAGTGACTTGGATGGCCGATTTCGATTTTCGGAAGTGGCCACAGTTGCACTGCGGCTTTTACACATGTATCCCGCAAGTGGTTTCTACTTCATCGGAATTGGGCGAAGCCCATTCCCGTTCATTGATATAATGAATTTGATAAGTCCCGGGTCGGCTGCAACGGTTCCAATCTCATACCGGGAGTACATTGGGAAAAAGCAGTTTATTCCCTTCCACCGATGGGCGGAAGAGTTGGGCCCCTTTTCGCGAAGTCGCGAGCAGACGAGGATTCATTTGTTTCGTCATCTCAGGCGGTTTATTCCGACCCGAGACCAGCTCGGGTATAGAGAGATGGTCATTTTGGATTTCGCTGATAACGGTAGAGGCTTAGCGAAATTTTCAGCTGATCTGATCGCCTTTTTATCGGAAGAGAACAGGCCCGTTCGCCATCAGCTGGTCTTTCTTTCGGAAAAGGCCAATCCTGATGAATTGTACCTCGATCAGCTGGCAACCTTTATTCTGCCAGAATCCGAGTTCGATTCCATTATGGGTCCGCTGGCAAAGTATTCTTCGGCCTTCAGAGAATTTCGGCCGTTCCACTGGTATCCGGAGATTGAGCAGACGCTCAGAGCTCGCCTGCCACGCTTTCGAAATATTCAACTAACCGACGAGTTGAAAAACTTGGCGAATTTATTAACCGATGAGGCCTTTAAACCCTTCGCTCCTTATGTCCACTACGTACCCGATCCCTCTTCACGACACTACGTTGAAGTGCTCAGATCTCGACGCCAACATGGACGTTTTCAAAGAGTCCTGCAAATGGAGTTCAACCGCCTTTATAGTACAAGTCTCTCATTTCGAGCGACCATAGACGCCGCCCGCGCGTCTCAGCCCGCGTTTCAGCCGTAGAGGGATTCTGGCAGACTCGATCTAAGTGGTGGGTACGGGTGGAACCTCCGTTGCCAAAAGCGGGGCGAGGTCTTCTACAGCACAAGGGCCAGTGGCTTGGGATTCAAAGTTATGCCGACTGACGGATCAATTCCACACGCCAATACGCGGATTCTCACTCCTGCCGCGTGCGCCTCGCGCAGGAGCCGGCCGTACACCGGATCGATTGCGTCCGCTGGTGAAAACGCGCGGCAACCCTCGCGCTGGACGACAAACACGATTTCAGCGCCTTGTCCTTCGGCTTTCAGACGCATCAAATCCTGAAGGTGTTTTTGCCCGCGCGCGGTCACGGCATCCGGAAACAAAGCGAGGTCTCCCTCCGCGAGGGTGACATTCTTCACTTCGATATGATGCAGGTTGCGCTTGTGGGTGAGTTCCTCGGGAGATCGGGCCAGAACCAAATCGATTCGACTTTCTTTGGAAATCTTGTACTCGCGCTGAGCCACCAGAAATTCGTTCCATTCCGGAATCCGCTTGTGCTGCCAGGCATGATGGACCAGAAGGTTGGGCAGACTCGTATTCACGCCGGCCCACCCACTAGGCGTCTTGAGAAAGTGGAGCGTGGCTTTGAGTTTGCGCGCGGGATTGGTGGATTCCGTAATCAGACACGGCGATCCTTCAAAGAGGCATGTCTTCAAACTCCCCGTGTTGGGAACGTGGGCGACCACGATTTCGCCGTTAACACGGACATCGGCAAAGAAACGCTTGTATCGTTTGATAAACTCGGCTTCGCGAAGTGGGCTTTCAAACTCCATGTGCACAGAAGGACGTTAGCGGGAGATGGTCCGAGCGACAACAGGAGTGAGGACTCGATGACTCGTTGTTTCACGGAGCGGCTCCGAACGCAAATCCCTGGCGGTTTCATGGACTTTTGCCAGCTCAGTGACTAAAACCGGAGAAGACCTTTTTCTCCGCAGGAGTCATTATTATGTCGGACAGTGCCGCCGCCAAGGCGCCACGCAAGCGCACTCCCAAACCCAACTGGATTAAAATGCGGGCGCCCGCGGGCGAACGCTATCTTGAGCTCAAGCAAATGCTGAAGGACCTGAAACTTGCCACCGTCTGTCAGGAGGCTCAGTGCCCCAATATCGGGGAGTGCTGGGGCGGGGGGACGGCCACTATCATGCTAATGGGTGAGGTGTGCACCCGCGGCTGCCGGTTTTGCAATGTCAAAACGGGGAATCCAAAAGGTGTGCTGGACGTCGAGGAGCCGCAGAAGGTGGCGTTTGCTGTTTCGAAAATGGGCTTGGACTATGTGGTTTTGACTAGCGTGGATCGCGATGATCTTCCGGACGAGGGCTCCATGCATTTTGCCAAGACGGTGCGTTTGCTGAAGGACCTCACTCCGGATCTGATCGTGGAAGTGCTCACTCCCGACTTCAAGGGAAATGAGACCTTCATCTCCGCCATCGTCGATGCCGAGCCGGATGTGTTTGCGCACAATGTGGAGACCGTGGAACGTCTAACTCCCCGGGTGCGCGATCCGCGCGCAGGATATGTTCAATCATTAAACGTTCTGGAGTTCGTGAAGGCGCGGGACGCCACTCGTTACACCAAGACTTCCTTGATGTTGGGACTTGGCGAAAGCCAGTCGGAAGTCCGCCAGACACTGCGGGATTTGCGCGCTGTGGGTTGTGACGTGGTCACGTTTGGTCAATACTTGCAGCCGCAAAAACGGCATTTGCCTGTTGAGGAGTTTGTAACGCCCGAGACGTTCAAAACGTGGCAGGCGGAAGCGGAATCCATGGGGTTTTTATACGTGGCCAGCGGTCCCCTAGTGCGCAGCTCTTATCGTGCCGGAGAGTTCTTTATGAAAGGTGTCATTGAAAAACGCAAAGAAACGCAAAGAAGAGGTGAAAGAGATGGCAGCTCAGAACGTTAAGCTTCCCGATATCGGCGAGGGTGTAACCGAGGGTGAACTCGTCAAGTGGCTCGTCAAAGCCGGGGATAGCGTGCAAGCCGACCAGCCGATCGCGGAAGTCATGACCGATAAAGCCACTGTCGAGGTTCCCACCCCCTATGCGGGCACAGTGAAGGAACTGAAGTTTAAAGAAGGCGACGTGATTCCGATTGAAACCGTGATCGCAGTGCTGGAATCCGGAGTTGGAGCCGCCACTGCCGGTGGCGGCGCTGGTGCGAGCACGAGCGCAAAAGCCGGAGCCGGGGCCAAGACGGGTTCGGGTGCCGGTGCGGGTGTACGCGCTGCTGTGGAGGCGTCATCTAATAAAGGAGCGGTTCCGCCGCCGCCACAAGAAATTCGAACGGCCACACAGGCCTCACCTCCTTCCAAAATGGCATTGCCGGAAACCTACGAGGTCTCTTCCCGAACTCCTTCTGGAAGCCAGCAAGGTGCGGGTATGGAGGTTTATCCACCGGCGGCGGAATCGCGCGTGCTGGCCACACCGGCGACGCGCCGCTTGGCGCGCGAAACGGGTGTGGACATCAACCAGCTTCAGGGCACGGGGCTCGCGGGTCGCGTGACTCGTGACGATGTCGTGAAAGCCAAAGGTGTGGGAGGGACAATGGCTCCGCCGGCTGGCGCAGTAACAGGCACAGGCGCCTCAGCAGGTTCAGGTTCGGTTACATCCATGGGAACGCGCGCTTTACTGCGGGATATTCCGCGTCCGGCTGTAATTTCACAGCCTGGAGCGGGAGAAGATCGTGTGCCCATCCGCGGGGTGCGGAAGAAAATCGCAGAGAACATGCAGATGGCGAAGCACATTATTCCCCACTTCACGTTGATGGAAGAGGCGCGGGTGGACGAACTTGTGCGTCTGCGCGCGCAGGCGAAAGAAGCGGCGGAAAGATACGGCGTCAAGGTGACCTATCTTCCGTTTATTATGAAAGCGTTGATCGCGACCTGTCGGGAATTCCCCATGTTCAATGCCAGCATGGATGATCAGGCGGGTGAGATCGTCTACAAAAAATACTTTAACCTAGGTTTTGCGGCGGACACTCCAAACGGACTCATGGTGCCGGTGGTGAAAAACGCGGACTTTAAAACGGTGCTGCAGATCTCACAAGAAATCCAACAACTCGCCGCCAAGGCTCGCGAAGGCAAGCTGGGATTGGACGATATGCGGGGCGCAACCATTACGGTCACCAATATCGGAAGTGTCGGCGGCGTGTACGCGACCCCGATCATCAATCACCCGGAGGTCGCGATTCTCGGCGTGTACAAGATCCAAGATAAGCCGATCTGGAATGGAGCCGAGTTCGAGCGCGGTCAGGTGATGAACTTCACCATTACTTGTGACCATCGCCTGATCGACGGTGCGGTTGCGGCGAATTTTATGAAAGCCTTTGTGGCGCGAGTTGAAAATCCCAGCCAGCTGATGCTGGACATGATCTAGTAGAGGTGCACTGTGGCTGAAAATTTTGATGTGTGTGTAATTGGCGCGGGACCCGGTGGCTATGTAGCCGCCATTCGTGCGGCCCAGCTGGGCAAAAAAACCGCTATTGTGGAGCGTGAGTGGCTGGGAGGTGTGTGCCTTAACGTCGGGTGTATTCCTTCAAAGGCCATGATCACGGCTTCGCATTTTTACAAACGCATGCAGCACGATGGACCGGCGATGGGTTTCCAATTGCCTAAAGAAATCCAACTGGATTTCGCAAAACTGCAGGAATGGAAGCAAACCGTTTGCGATAAGATGTCGGGCGGGGTGGCGCAGCTCCTTAAGGGCAATTCCGTTACGGTCTTTATGGGTGAGGGGACCTTTCGCGATTCCAAGACCCTTGAGGTAAAGACCAAAGAGGGAGTGAAGCGAATTGCGGCTAAGGACTTCGTTGTGGCTACGGGATCGCGCCCGATTGAGATTCCCGGATTCAGTGTGGATGAGAAGGATGTGCTGTCTTCAACCGGAGCCTTAGCGTTGAAGGAGAAGATCAAGCGTCTTGTGGTGATCGGGGGAGGCTACATCGGCCTTGAGATCGGAACCTATATGGCTCATCTCGGGAGCGAAGTCACCGTGGTGGAAGCTGGGCCTAGTGTGTTGAACAACGCGGCTGACCCCGAGTGCGTTCAGGTTGTTGCTCGTCGCCTGAAGAAGAGTGGAATTGGCGTGCTGACGGGAGCTAAAGCCAAAGGATGGAAGAAGATCAAAGGGGGCATCGAAGTTACGGTTGAGGTGGGGGGGAAGGAGCAGGTGCTTCAAACTGACAAAATCCTACTAACCGTGGGGCGCAAACCCAACTCAGATCAGTTGGGTCTCAAACAGCTCGGTATTCAGATTGATGAGCGTGGGTTTTTGAAGGTGAATGCCCAGCGGCGGACATCAATACCGGGGATATGGGCGATTGGAGATATTGCCGGGCAGCCGATGCTTGCGCACAGGGCCAGTCACGAGGGGGTTTTAGTTGCGGAGGTCATTGCGGGCCATAACCGGGCCTATGACGCCAAGACCGTTCCGGCCGTGATCTTTGTGGATCCTGAAATAGCGGCGGCTGGATGGACAGAGGCCGAGTGCCGGGCTCATGGCCACACGGATTTGAAGATCGGGAAGTTTCCGTTCGGAGCGAACGGACGTGCGGTTTCGATGATCGAAACCGACGGTTTTGTGAAAATCATCGCCGATGCCAAAACCCATGTGGTTTTGGGAGTTCATATTGTGGGTCCCGAAGCCAGCAACCTGATTTCCGAGGCGGCTCTGGCGATTGAGATGGGAGCGCGTCTTGAAGATTTAGCCCTCACCATCCATCCTCATCCCACCTTGGGGGAAACCATGATGGAGGCGGCTGAAGCGGCGTTGGGGCATGCGATCCACATTATTCAAAAACCTCTGAGCTCGCGCGCCACAAATGGCCACCGGCCGAACGCCTGAGGAGAAAGAGACAAGAGATACAAATGCGAGCACAGGATAACCGATGAGATAACGGAGATGAGAGTCGAAGATTGGGGGCTTACCGAGTATGGAACCGCGAGCTGTAAACAGCTTGAATACGTCGAAGAGGTCGCGCTCGGCGGCGAGGAAAGACTCGTTTTTTGCATGCACCCTCCGGTCGTGACACTTGGACGCGCGACGACTCCACAAGATATCTCGGGATGGTCGGGCGCCACTTATGAGTCTTCGCGCGGCGGGCGTGCGACGTATCACGGCCCGAATCAACTCGTCATTTACCCCATTGTCGATTTGCGTAAACCTCGGAGCCGTTTCGGCCCACGAGATATTCACGCCTACTTGCGTGTACTCGAATCCGGAGTGGTTCAAGGGCTCGAGCTGTTGGGGCTAAAGGGTGCAACTGGGTCCATACAGGAGGATCGGGATGCCGATGCCGTCGCTCTTGATGCGACCGCACCGGCGGACATTAAAGGTGTTCTCTCAGCTGCGGACCCGGGCCCCTCGCGCACGGGAGTCTGGGTGAAGGGGAGAAAGGTCGCTTCGATTGGAATCGCGGTGCGCAAGTGGATTGCGTACCACGGCGTCGCCGTTAATCTGTTTCATGATCCCACGGCCTTCCAAGGCATCCGGCCGTGCGGATTCACGGCTGAAATGATGACCTCGTTGGAACGGGAAACGGGCACTCGAGCGGATATTGCGGCCGCTCAGGATATTTTTGCTGGGTGCTTGGTCCGACGGCTCGAGTAGGCGCTCGGAGTGGCAGATGTGTTCATTCTCGATCTTAGCCATTGGTATGTCGTGCCGACGGCCGAGGTCCTGGATGAGTCCATATGAGAAAATGGAAATAGCAAGTCGCGCGCGAATGGGGTCTATTTCTTATCAATGGTGATCGCGAACTTCTTTACGCCACCACTTTTAATGGCATCAATAACCGAAATAACGCGACCATGGGGAACATCCTTATCCGCTGAAATAATGGCTTGAAGATCGGGGCGCTGCGCACTGAGCTGGGTTGCGTGCGCGTTGAGGGCCGCTTCATCCGTGGGCTTGCCGTTCAACACCAGGCTGCCGTCGATACCGATGGCGACGGAAAACTCGGAAGGCGTCGTCTCGTCACCGCTCCCCGCTTTGGGAAGGTTCACATTGATTGAGGGCTTCATTATGAACGGGGTGGTGACCATAAAAATGATCAACACGACGAGGATAATGTCCACGAACGGGACAATATTGATTTCGCTTATCGGCTCATCATTGTCGTCACTGAGATTTCCCGCCACGGCTAGCCTTTCTTCACTGGTCCGCTTTTGGCGTAGGCGACACAGAGATCTCGGACGCTTTGGAGGTTCAACAAGGTGGCTTTCACCTGCTTTTGGAAGTAGTTATAGGCAATGACTGCGGGGATCGCCACCATAAGCCCGATCGCCGTCGCAACGAGGGCCTTGGATATTCCAACCATAACAGCGGTCGCGTCTCCCTGCGAGGTCGCGAGTCCGCGAAACGCATCCATGATGCCGAAAACGGTTCCCAGCAGTCCGACGAAGGGCGCGTTGGAGCCCACCGTTGCCAAAAATCCTAAGTAGCGTTCGAGCGCGGGGCGTTCAATGGCCGCAAAGGACGAGAAGATCTCCTCCAGGCCGACCGCTCCCTTTTCCCGCACATGGCGGAGGCCATAACTTAAGGCGCGGCCTTCCAGAGCGTTTCGGTCTTTGCTCAGGTCCTCGAGTTCGCTAAGATTATTCGATTGCAACACCTCCCGAACACGTTCGGCGATCCGTCCGCTTTCGCGGCGAGTACGGCCCAAAGTGAAGAACCGTTCGAGGATAAAGGCGAGAGAGAGGATGCTGAGAACGATCAATAGCCAGAGAGTGACTTCATGCGCGACCTGCGCGATCGCGAAAAAGTTTTCGGTCATGTTCATGAGGGCCTCCGAACTTAAATTATCACTGCAGCGCGGGGAAACGGTCAAGGTGCTATGAGACGAGTTGGGGTCGCGGTCGTGGTGGCGTTATTTGTATCCGTTTTGATGTCGTCCTGCGATTTGAATCGCGAAAGCCGGCCTTCCGTCCTTGTGATCGCGGTGGAGGGGCTCGGGTTTGAGTCACTCAACTGTGATTCCGTCGAGTCCGGTGATCTCAATCTCGAGGGATTGCGGGCGTTTTGTGAAGAAGCCGTGCGCTTCACTCACGCCTATGCCACATCCACTCTGGCCCAGCCGAACCTGGCCTCCCTCATGACGGGGTTGTATCCACTGGACCACGGGGTGCGACACAACGGCAGCGACTTTCTCTCCGCAAGGTTTAAAACAGTGGCTGAAGGTGCCTTGACCCGCGGATATCACACCTCATTCATTTCTGGTGGACCGCCCGTGTGGCGCAAGTCGGGACTGGCTCAAGGTTTCGAGGTATTCGACGACTCGATTGATTTGGCTCCGGGACTCTATTACCGCCCCGCCGAGGAGGTTTTTCAGTTGGCGCGGCTGGGAATCGAAGAGGCTTTTGAAGGTCAGCCCTTTCTTTCTTTTGTCTATCTCGCGGACCTTCAGTTTCCCGGCGTTGCGACCCGGACGAATGAAGGCGTGATTCGGGAGCAGAGCGCCTCCGCGCAACTCGAAGAGGTGGTGGAGTCACTGGCGGCAATGGTGACTTGGCTGAAAAGGGAGCGGCGATGGCACTCGACCAACGTGGTCTTAGTCGGGCTGAACTCCTTGCGAGTTCACGAGGGCGATGAGGAGTCCACTCCCCTGAGCTTGCGTTCCTCGAGCGTTCAAATAACTTTGTTTATCAAACCCGCGCGCTCGGATCGCGATAATCAGATCCAGTGGGGCGTGGACCGGAATGTCAGCCTTGTCGACGTCGGGCGCACCATGTTTGTCTGGCTGGGGCTTGAGGCACTTCCCTCCTCACTCCCGGAGCTGGAGGCGCAAAGTCTCGTATCAGCGCTCAGCAAACCCGAACCGCACTGGAAAGAGAATCGCTTGATTCTTTCGGAAAGTGGGTGGGCTGATTGGCTGGAAGGCGCCGGAATCCGCTGGTCCATCCGGCAGAACCAGTTCTTGTACGTTCATGATCGCAATCCCTTGATCTTCAACACGCTGACGGACCGGTTGGAGAACTTGCCGCTGCGGGCGGACGATCCGTTATGGATTTCAGTGAATGCCGATATCTTAAATTTACTTGGAAAAATTCAGTCGCCCCCGTTTTCCGGGATCCAGTCCCATTGGCGTGAGCAGATCAAGATCGCGCGTGAACTCTGGCTGGAAGGCAATTCCAGTCGCCACCCCCGGGACGGGGATCCCTGGCTAAAGTGGTATCTTCATCACGCCTTGCAGAGGCGCGAGTGGCGAGACGTGAAGCGGTATTCTCAAGCGCTTGGGGAACCTCTTGGGACTTACGTGGCGTCCAAGCATCTTGGCGAACCCGTACCGATGCCACGCAACCCGTGTGTGCGTCTGATACTGGGCGCCAAGGGTGATAAGAACCGGTTCCTGTCCGAATGCGAGGATGAGCAGGCATTGGCGCTTCACCTCTGGCATACGGCATCAGGTGATGACGAGAAACTCAGGGCCCAGGAACGGTTCTTGCGCGCCTATGTCCAGTACTGGACGGACCAGGAACTCGGACGCCTGAATTTTCTGAACGAACTGCACTGGGACGTGAATAGGGATTGGCCGAAAGCGCCTCAGCCTGTGGACTTTCTTCTCACCTTGAAGGAATTCGAACCTTATGCGCGCAAAGCGTTAGCTGCCCTCGCGGCAAAAGACCTTCGCCTCTAGATTGGTGCGTTTTTTCAGCTTAAAAGCGATGGAGTAGAGGGCGTCCTCACGAAGAGCGTGCAGTTGTGTGTTGACGCCGGAAGGTCGATTCAGGGTGCAGATTTGGACATACTTCGGCTTGATCATCCCCAAAATTTCAATCCAATCTTCGATCGCCTCATTTGAGCTGTTCTCGAGTTCGCCAGAGAAGAAAAGGGATTGTACGACGCAGTCTTTGAGTTTGTGAATTCCGGCGAGGAGGCGGGGAAGATTGATCCGAATCAGAGGTGCATTGACTTTTTGAAGCATGGGATCACTTCCGGCATCCACCTTGATCACCCGCTCGTCCGCGAGGTTCATTCCAGCGACGACTTTTTTGCTTTCCAGATGGGCTCCGCTGGAGAGAACGACCACGGGTATCCCGGGAAGATGTTCATCCCGCAGCTCGCAAATCAGGCGCATGGCCGCTTCGAAATCGCTGTGCAGGGTTGGTTCACCATTTCCCGACACAACGATGGTGTCAGTGGGCACGGTTTGCCGAATGTACTCGCGAAAGGCGGTGCGGATTTCATCCAAGCCGGGAAATACATATTCTTTCCGAATCTTATTCATGATCAAAGTGGTGGGACCAAGATCACAGTAAGCACAATTGTAGGAACAAACCTTTTCCTTGCCGAGCAGGTTCACGCTCAGGGTTGAGCCGTATCGCAGTGACGGTGTTGGTCCATACACGAGGTTCATATCTTAGGATTATCCACGGTGGGGCAAGGGAATTCAAGGCTCGGTCTTGGTCGGGTCCAGCAGGCCGAGCCAGAACGGAAGGTCCGGGTAAGCTTGGCTTAACACCTCACTTATGGAGTCGATTCCAGTCTGGTCGCCGGGCATTGAAAATAATGAGGCTGAAATCACGCTGTGGCTAAGAAGAATCAACTTGTCCCCGGGCTGCGTCTTCACGCTGGATATGTTCATGTTGGTTGTCGTATGGACACCGATCAGATTATGTGGCAGGGGGGGGAGCATCTCGGGAGGGGGGCTCAGTTCGGTCGCGAGATCCAATTGAACAGCCAGGGGAAGCCAAGGAAGCCGTGACCGCGCGAGAAAGAGACTCGGGTGACCGACCTGAGCGAAGGCAAGTTCGCCAAGCTGATGTGCAAATACAAGCACCTCGACTCCGACGGAATGTTCCACGCGGTTTTCTTCGCGGTAAAGAGAATCATTGGACAGCATCATCGCGGCACGGATGCTGTTGGCCAGAGGCGATAGGCAGGTGAGAATCTGAAATGGCGAAGTGGCTTCGAGGTCCTGGCGCGCGCTCAGCACGTAGTCCCTCAGAATCTCGATCACTTTCTTCGCGGCCTGGCGGTTTCCCCAAGGAGTGGCGATCACACCCAGAGATCCATCGTCCTCGATGTGAACCTCAGGCATGGGCCGGAACAGCCGGCCACTGTAGGAGCGCTCTTCGAACTTCATCAGAGCCCTCCTTCGTACTTTTGCAACATGGTCCTGGCTTTCTTGGTGTACTCATCAAATTCCAGATTCTCCTTGATAATCTTTCTCCACTTTTCCTTGGCTCCATCGACGTTGCCGAGACCTTCTTCCAGAACACTATCCTGGTAAATGACACGCATTTCCTTCCGCAAACTGTTCAACATCTTTTCACGCATGGCTTTCGCGTCGGAATTGCTGGAATCTTCGGCCACCGCCTTGTCACAGGCCAGGTAGGCTTCCTTAAACTGTCCTTTTTCACCCAGACCCTTGCACTGATCGAGCAGGGAAGCAATTTTGGTTTGCAGCTCCTTGCGGATGGACGTGATTTCACGTTTGGCCTGAGCCTTTTCATCAGTCGAGCGCGGATAAGGCTTACTTATAAAGTCTTCGTACTCTTGAATGGCTTTGGCCAGAAGACCTTTTTTGTAGAGCGACTTGGCACGGGCGTAATGGGATTCACCCTGGCGAGCCTTTGCGTCGGTTTCCGCTTTCATTTGCGCAAGATGGTTTTGCTCTTCCTCGCGCAGCCGTGCGTTGTCCAGCATCTCGACAATCAGAGGATGCTCGGGCGCGAGGACAATGGCTTCGGAAAGACACTGGCGTGTCTCCTCAACGCTCGCAAAGGCTTTTAATTTGGCCTTGCAGGTTTCGGCATAGCCATTGATCTGTTGCTCGATCATGGCCTTCTCACGCTCTTTGCGCTCGAGATCCTCCTGGCGGCGTTGGAGTTCGAGCCCCTGCTCGCAAAAGGCGTTGAGTTCCTTTGAATTTTCAAATTGCGGAATCAATTGATGAAGCTTGGCCAGCTCGGTCAGGCACAGCGCATACTTGCCACGTACATAAAAGCTTCTCGCAAGCCCGAAGGAATCTTTAACGACGGACTTTTGTTCCAGGCTGAGTTTATCAAACGAGACGCTCTCTCCAGCGGGATCGGGGGCCTTTTCTTTCTTCGGTTCGGGAGTGAACGCCACCACTAACAGAATCGGAATCAGGACCAGGAGCGCGACGCGGACTTTATGTTTGCGCCAGTTCACTCTCCTTAGATGATGCGGTCGCAGCTTGTGCCAGTCCTTCAGCGAGGGAATTTCATGTTCCCGTTCGCGCTTCGGAAGAACCGTCCGGTCGAAGGCGCCGGTCGGAACGTTGCGCCCGGGGAGTGCGAAGGCTTCCATCATCATGGGATCAAACGCGGGTACGGGAAGGTTGTCGAGCCGATTTGCGAACTGGGGATCACGGATTTCGAATGTCATCGCCACGTTCATCACTTGGATTTCGTCGCCGCTTTCGAGGCGGGTGGGTTCGTGGGGCGGAATCCGCTGTCCATTAATGCGGGTGCCGTTGGAGCTCCCGAGGTCGGTCAGAAAAAACCCTTCCTGAGTCCGGGCGAGTTCAAAATGAGCGCGACTCACATGCGGACTGTCGACAAAGATCTCACATCCGCGGTCGCGTCCCGCCACCCAGAGTTGTCCTTCAAGCTTCAAGATCTCATCGTCGGCCGTATTGGGATAAGAAATTCGAAGGAAAGGAGCCAGAGCCGCGTTGCCCGCGACCGTCGCCTCGTTGTTAGGACGAGGTGCCGTGATTTCGGCCGGGGGTTGTGGTGAAGGCAAGGATTGCGCCGATGGATTGGAGTCTTCAATCTCCAGAGGAGAGTCCACTTCCTTGGCCATGTCGGGTTCAAAGTGAAATTCATACGGCGGAACCGAGAAAACGCAAGCTTCCGAGAGCTCGATTACTTCCTTTTCTTCCGTTCCTCGCTGAATCATGACGAACTTGGATAGCGTCTCACAAATCCAGACTCCATCACGCTCATAAAATTTTAGGTGTTGGCGGGAGATGCCACGTTGGCTGTCGAGGCGGATGTGGCAGTCCTTGGCCCGACCGGCCACGTATTCGCCCCCCGGCTCGAGGGCGAGGCGTCCAACTTCGTCACCGTGGAGGCGAACAACGATATGGGCCATCAGTATCGCTCCTGCAAAAATGAGTTGCAGGCTTCGTAATTGATCTTGGCCTCCTGGTAGACGGGACTGCTGGCATCTTTGGTCATGACCATTACGTTACGGAAAGCGGAACGACAGGCTTTGTACTGGTTTTGATCGCGATATTTACGGCCGAGAACAACCTGGTATTGGATCAATTCGTCAAATTTCCGCTGTGCGAGCCGCATATACCGATTGCAAAGGACATGTTCCGGATTCAGGGCGAGGCAGGCCTGAAAACTGATCAAAGCGCGCTCGTACTGTCCCTTTCTATAATCTCGAAAGCCGCGGATGTAATTTTCTTGTGCCTGTCGCGCGGTCAGGGTGCGATCCACTTTTTTCGCGGCCTGGGCTTCGGCGGCTTCCTTTAACTTCTGCGCGGCCTCGATATCGGCTTGGATCTGTTGCTCTGTGCGCAGATCGATGGTGGGTTTCTTTTGCGTAGATGGTGAAAGGAGCCAATAAAGAATTCCGCCGACAGCCAGGTAGAGCAGAACCCGTCGCATTCCGGGCGACGAGGGATTCGCCTGTCGTGCGCGGCCGGGCTTACGCCCTGGAGGCGTCGGCCGCTGGTAATCCGCAGGGGGGCGGTTCGCACCAAGCTGAACCAGAACCAGGGAGTTTTCTCCAGTTTGCCCGCTGGATGTCTGATTAAATTGGATCTGTGTTTCCCCTACTGTGATCACATCCCCATCGCGCAACAGTTGCGGTCGGGACGCTTCTTTTCCGTTGATAAGGGGCGGATTCTTATCGGTGAGGCCTTGAATTTCACATCTCTGCCCTGAGCAGCGGACGATCGCATGTTTGCGACTACACTTTGGATCTTGCACAATGACAAATTCACATTCGGGGCTGCGTCCAATCGTGAATTCCGAAACATTCAGCAAGCGCACGGATCCGGACATGGAACCGCTGATCACGGTCCACTTCGTTTCGGCTGCCGGGGAAAGACTTACCGCCGAACTCATTCTTCACCCTCGACCGGCAAGAGGACGATCAAATAGTAGGAGACGGCGTTCGTACCGAACACCGCCTGGGCCACAACCTGGTAATTGAGTCCGCTGAACTCAAGCTCATTGGAGGCGATATCGTCAGGATTGGAGTCGACCCGCTCGACCAGATCTTTGACGCTGAGTTTTAGAGCCTGGTCGGAGAGTTCATTGACTCCGATTGTAGTGAGTTGGGCCGCGCTCATTCCTAAGCGAGATTCAAACGCCTGGTTGACAGCCGCAATGGAAAGGTCGGCGGCGCGCACGGCCATCGCGGCAAATCCCACCAGTTCAACCAGATTCGCGCACTCCCGATTGCGGTCGTGCTCAAGTCCCCGGTTGGCGTTCACGTTCTGCGCTCCCGAAAGTGCTCGAGTCAGGGCGCTCGAAACATTTGCTGCCAACAGCTGCATGGAGGGGAACTGATAATCGGTTGAAACGGTCTCATGCCCTTCCTTTAGCGCGACGTCGAGCTGCAGGTTCATGCTGCGGATGGGATATTCCACGACCTTGTAAAGGAAATAAAAGAGCATTCCTCCAAGCAGGAGCGCGATAAACAAGGTGGAAATAAACAAGCTCAGGATTTGAGCGTTATCCACAGCGAGCGCGCTCATGTCGTACTGGATCACGGCCCAATGGGTGACCGCCTGTTGCCCGGTGTCCTGATTGAAGACCATGACGGGCACCATGGCGATCACCGTATTGTCATCGACTTGCTTTACGGAATCCTGTGATCGTTTGCGGCCTTCGTGCACATAAGGGAGATCGGGAAAGGATCCGGCCTGGGCCGCGGGTGCGACAATGTTACCATCTATATTGGATATTAAATACGCTCGCGATACGCCCGGGCGGCTTGTGGCAATCTCCACGGAAGAGGCGGACTCCTGACCTGAGATCAAAAACGGTCGGTTCACTCGGGCCAAAGTGGTGGCAATGGTCAAGGCGTGTTGCTGACTCGTTTCCTCGATGCTTTGTTTGAGAATGCGAATGAGCGGAATGGTCGAGAGCGTGGTCACAAGAAGGATAAATGCCGCCATGAAGCCGGCCAATACCCACCTAAACTCAAATATTTTGGGAAGATGATAGACGCCGGGAAGTACGACGCGGTCCATGTACTCCCTCCCGAGCGTGGCCCAGCGCGGGAACCCGTCGCTTGCGAGGTCCGCGTTCATTTCCGCGTCCGCCCGAGGGGCATACCCGGAAGTGGGATGAGATTGCACGGCGGCGGCGCCATACGAATAGCCAGGTGAGCGCGAGGCCGGTCCGTATCCGGGAAACGGCGCGTGCATGTGAGCCGCCCAGGTGTCGGGCATCTTCTGCACTTCGAACAGAATGTCGTGCATATTGATTTTATCGCCGGGCCTCACTTTGCTTGATCGCACTTGAACGCCATTCACAAACGTTCCGTTGCGCGAGCCCATATCGCTGACGATCAATTTGTCGTCGAATAGCTCGAGTCGCGTGTGCTCTTTGGACACGCTGCCACTGGGAATCTTGATGTCGCAATTCGGCGCCCGGCCCAGGACAATCGGGCTTTTCTTAAGCGGCAGAACTTGTCCGGCCAATGGGCCGTTAAGAAAGCGCAGAATCCACATGCAATTGCTCACCCATGGAAAGAGGGCTTTCATCGAGAAAACCCTCCCTGAATTCAATCACGCTGGACGCACGCCACACCGGCCCGATCAGGCGGCCCGGAGGGACGCGCGAATACGTTTTCGTCACTGTCATCTGTCGGTCCAAAAACACGAGGTCGATCGCAAATTTCATAAAAAAGGTGTGCACGCTGTTGCAGGGTTTGATCCACAGTGCGTGCCCCGGCGGCAAAGAGGACCGCCCGAGCAGACCTTTGCAGCGGGACCACAAACTGTCAGCGATCTCAAGGTTCTCAATAAGAATTCTAGATTTCGACTTCAGTCGCATCAGCCGCCTCCATAAAAGAACTGCAGCGCGACAGGCGCGAAGACCATGATAAATACGGCCGGTAACACAAGGAACATCAGGGGAATCAGCATGGCCTGTGAGGCCTTGGCGCCGGCTTTCTCCGCGCGCACAAAGCGCTCCAGCCGCATCTGGACGGATTGATCTTTAAGCACTTGCGCAATGCTGGCTCCGGTTTCTTCCGCGTCGCGAACCACGGCGACAAAACTTGTGATCTCGGGCATGTCGAGCCGGTGGGCGAGGCGCGTGAGCGCTTCTCGGCGTGAAGCTCCGAGTTTGATGTCCTTGAGAACAAGGCGGAATTCGTCGGCCAGCACGCTCTCCTCGGCCTTGTCGACGATACGTTGCAAAGACCCGATAAAATCCAGACCCGCTTCCGTCGAAAGCGCCATCAGATCGATAAAGAAGGGCAGGTCGATCACGACCGCAAGATAGCGCCGTTTGCGCGCCACATTGGCGTGGACATTGGGGAACATCCAACCCGCCATTCCGATGCCTGGGAAAAACAGCCAGGGTAAATTCATTTGGAGGGCGAAATTCATGATAAAGAATCCCACAGGAAAGAAGACGCCCCACAGAATCTGCAGTCCAATGAACTCATCAACGTTGAGTTCTTCCGAAAGACCAGCCGTCATCAGGCGCCGCTCCACGCGCGCGCGGTAGGCCTGGCCGCGGATCCGTTGCGCGTGCTGCAATGTGAAGTTATGTACAAGCGGCCGCGAGAAGTTGACGAGCCCGCTCTTGGATCGGGCCGGTTCGTTTCCGGAGGCCCACGCCAGCGCCTCGGCATCGGTGTTGTTGGTAAACACCGCGCTTGCAAAGAGGTAGACGCTCAGGGCCGCAAGCCCCAATCCGGATAAGAGAATGAAAAAATCAAAACTCAACATTTCCCAACTTTCACGTTTTGCCTTAAACCGGAATGATGTTGGAACTTGTCCTTGCGTCCCAATCTCCACGCCGACGAGAGTTATTGGCTCAAGCCGGTTTTGAATTCCGGATCTCTCCAGTAAAAGTATCGGAAAAGATTGGAGAAAACCTGAATCCGGAAATAGTGGCCACGCAATTGGCGGCCGACAAAGTAAGAGCTTGCCTCGACCAATACAAAGAATTGAAATCACGAGGCTTTTTAATCCTGGGTGCGGACACTATCGTGGTTGTGGGTGACAAGATCTTAGGCAAGCCCGAAACGACGACTCACGCGAAACAGTATTTGCGCCTTCTTTCGTCAAAAACGCATCGCGTAATTACCGGCCTTTGTCTAGTCGAGCCGGGTTCCCCATCTGGTGGGTTGAACGAGATGAAGTTCTGGTCGGGGGCGGAGGAGACCCATGTGACGTTTCGAGCTTTAACCGACAGGGAAATTGATGAGTATGTGTCCATGGGGGAGCCGATGGATAAGGCGGGTGCCTACGCGATTCAAGGCGAAGGTGGGAAATTTGTTTCGTCCTTTCGCGGGTCATGGAGTAATGTGGTCGGTCTGCCCCTTGAGCGGCTTGAGAAAACCTTGAAAGAAAATGAATGGGATGTCCGTCGGCGACCGCTTGAAAAGACTTAGAGAACGCGTCCATGCCGCCTGCCGACGCAGTGGCCGGCCTGAAGACGCCGTGCAGATCCTGGCTGTGAGCAAGTATCAGTCGCTGAACAAGATCCGCGAGGCGTTCGATTGCGGTCAGCGCGATTTTGCGGAAAATTATGTGCAGGAGGCCTTGTATAAACAAGAGCAGCTGTACGCGATGCCGGTGAACTGGCATTTCATCGGCCGCATTCAATCCAATAAGGTCAAGTTCCTGGCCGGCCGCTTTAGCAAGATTCACTCCGTCGACCGCGGTTCGATTGTGGAGACGCTGCACCGCCTCGCGCCTCAGCGGCCCCAGCAGATTTTTCTGCAGTTCAACGCGGCCAATGAGTCCACAAAGGCGGGTGCGGATGAAATTGAAATTGAGAATCTTATGAATTTCATCCTTGAACGCGATCACATTCGAACTTTAGGTCTTATGGTGATGCCGCCTCCGACGGACACTCCGGCCACGGTGCGACCGTATTTCATGCGAGCACGCAAGCTGATGGAGCGCTTGCGTGCGCAGCTCACTCCGGAAATGCGAGAACGTCATCCGCTGAACGAGCTCTCCATGGGTACAAGTCAAGATTACGAAGTCGCGATTGAGGAAGGTTCGACTTGGATTCGAGTGGGAACGGATGTTTTTGGGCCACGTGAGGAGAACGGATGAAGGACAGTATCGGATTTATCGGCGCCGGCAACATGTGCCAGGCCATCGTGGAAGGTTGGATCGCGCGTGGATTGGCCACCCCTTCTGAGCTGTATGTGAGCAATCGTTCTGAGGGCAAACTCCGCAAGATCAGTGAGCAGTTCAAGGTCAATGCCTGCTCCACGAACGAGGACCTGGTGGATCAGTGCCGTGTGGTCATTATTGCGGTGAAGCCACAGGATCTGGAAGCGGCGATTGAACCGATCGCTTCGAGCTTTGATGCGGATCAGATCGTGATCAGTTTGGCCGCCGGGATTCCACTGAGTCGGCTGAAGAAGCTCCTGCCGCAGTGCAAGCACTTGGTTCGCATGATGGCCAACACGCCGGCGCGAATCATGAAAGGCACATTCGGCTACTGCACACCGTCCAACGATCTCTTGGTGGATCGGTTTATGGATCGCATGTTCAAACCCCTGGGGTTTACCACCCGCCTGGATGAGGGCGAGCCGTTTGAGGCCTTCGCCGTGGCCACCAGTGCGGGGGTCGGCTTCGTGTTCGAGCTGATGATTTATTGGCAAGAATGGCTGGAGGAGAGGGGATTGGATCCGGGGGATGCACAGGCCATGACCGTTCATACGTTCCTTGGCGCTGCGGAGTTGGCGCTCAAGTCGGCGCCTCAGAATCTCGAGGAGCTCCAGGCCAAAGTCACCTCTAAGAAAGGGATAACGGCTGCGGGTTTGGAGTCCATGCGTGAACTTGAGATTGAGCGCCTGCTCCGATATTCGTTTGAAAAGTCCGCCTTGCGCGACCGCGAGCTGTCACGGGGCTAGTCGAGCGCTGAGGCGGCGGGGGAGGCGCCGGTGCGCGGCCGTTCGGTGACGCGAATGCGATGCAGCCCGAGTGGCTCAGTCACCAACTAGACTTGCCTTGTCAAGACCCTCTCCTTATCCTGGACAAAGGGGGAATAAACAATGCGTATCGCTCCAATTGACATCGCTCATAAAACCTTTCACCGCAAGATGATGGGTTTCGACCCTGATGAAGTGATGGATTTCCTGCGCCTGGTGGCGGAGGAGCTGGAGGGATTGATCAAGGAACGCAATTCCTTGAAGGAAACCCTGCGTGAGAAGGAGCTGGCGATCGCCGAATACCGTGAGCGCGACGAATTGCTCAAGAGCACGATCACAACCGCGACGCGCATGTCAGAACGGATGCAAGTCGATGCCGAACGCGAGGCCAAATTGATTATCAACGACGCCAATCAGAAGGCGGACGTGATCGTGCGCGAGGCCCGCGATTCTTTGAAGCGCATTTACAGCGACATCACCGAACTCAAGAAAGTGCGCATGCAGTTTGAGAACAACCTGAAGGCGCTGATGCAAAGCCACCTCACCATGCTCGAGCAGGGTCAAAAAATCATGCCCAATCCGGTCATCGAACCCAAACTCAACACGGAGATCCAGGAACGGATGGCGGACAGGCCGACCGCGAGGGATGAAGCGGCCCTAATCAAAGCCAAGATTTCCGAGGCCATTCAAAAGAAAATGGCGGATGTTTAAATCATCAGTTTTGAAGATCGTGAATTCATCGCGATGGAAGAAGAGTTCCTTTGAAAGTTGCGCATCCCGTATATCCTGTCTTCATCGTGACAATTTGTATAGCCATAACGTCCTTAACTTGAAAGAGCATAAACTTGCCTCCAACGGGAACCACGACCTCTCCTGAGGTTAATTCTAGATTGATATTGGCTGACGCTCTTGCCGGATCATCAACGATATATGCCGCACATTTGTTCACAACGTAATCGTGCCCTTCACGAATCTCCGCATTGGAAGAGGACCCAATCATCAGGAATCCTAGAAAAATCAAAGTACTTCTCCTCATAAAATCCTCCAAAATTCGTTACAGTGACTCATTTTGCCGCCACCCAGCTCGTACCATTGCGAGCTATTATCTTAATTTTACAGAGTCACCGAGACTCAGTGCGATTCGCGTGCCAAACAATACGGTCCCGAGTTGCACCAAAGGTCCCTCGCAACGTTCATCCCCCCACGCAGTCCACCGTACTGGATGTCATGTAACTACAGGCGACTTCGGCATGGATCTCACTTCCGTCGTCGCCGAGATAGCGAACTTGAGCCGTGATTTTCTTCTTCAGCCACGATCGACCCACAGGCACCTGCCTCTTACACCCTCCGCCACTCTGGATGTCGCTCGACTCCGCTCTGTAGACTTCAACCGTTCCCGCGGGCCGGGCCTGGCCTTCGATCTTCGCGACCGCCAAACTCCGGCCCACGAACCGGCTTAAGTCTTTAGATGCCTCAAAGGTAAGCGCTGCCGAGCCGGGTAAGCTTGAGCAGTGGGTTCGCTGAAAGTAATCGAAAACGCGGCTTGCGGATGCCGAGGGGCCGATGCTTGCGATTAACATCACGGCCGCGGATACAATGAGCTTTTCTGTCACTTTAGGGTCCTTTCGTTTGTTTAATTGTTCATTTGGTCGTTTGTTTATTTCATTTGGCCTGTTTCATATCTGTTTCGTATCTCGCAGGGTCTTTCCCGATCGCAACCGACATTGAGCGACATCGGAGCTGGCGGAGTCTTTGCTACACCATCCGGAATCAATCCCAGATGTGAAGTGTGGTCCCGGACGCGACCTAGGAGTGTAAAAGACACTATGATGTCAGAATCATCGACAGAAATCCTGCGCAGTCTGGAGTCAGTTGGAGCGTGGGCCGAGATTGCGCTTCGATTTGCCTCCCGTTCCGGACAGGACCGCCGTTGGAAAGCCTCCGTCGCGCTGGCGAGTTCCTTTACCGGAGATTCCTTTCGGGCCGCTCAACTCATTGAGGAGCTCCGCCGGGAGGGGGCCGGGGGCTTCGAGCCTGATGCCGAGGTGCTTGTACTCACCTTGCTCGCACAAGCGGCGCTGGCGCGACGCTGTCGGGACTGGGAAAAGGCTAAGTTTTCAGCGTTACGGGCGCTCGTGATCAGTCGACGACACCATCGCCCGGAGCTGGAGGCGGACGCTCTCTTCGCCGTGGCTTTGTGTTTGTCCAACATGGGCCGACACTTTTTGGCCGTTGAGCTTTACCGACGCTTGCGGGACCAAAGGGGCGCAACCTTGTATCGCAAAAAACTCGCCGCCGTGAATGAGGCGTATGCGTTGTGGGACTTGGGTCAATGGCGTCGCATGCACGGTCTCTTGGAAGAGGTTCCTGTGGAATACGGTCCTCGTCTGAAGCTGATGCTGGCGCTTCTGGAGCTCAACCCCCGCGTCGCGATCGAGCTTTTACAGAAGGAACCGAAAACAACGATCAAGGCGGAGCGCCGGAATCTTGTGCTCTTTATTCTCGAAGCCTGCGCCGTGTTTGGACCCGAGGTGAGGTCACTCACCAATGGCTCCTGGATCGAGCGGGTCGTGGCCGAAATGGATGCTCAAGAGGGCATATCCTTTTGGTCCGATGCCCTGCGCTGCCTCCAGAACGGGGGCGACATCGCCCCGCCCACAGAAATTGCAAAGATGGACTGGCGGACTTCCCTGGAGGCCCTCTTTCTGGGCTTTTTAAGCCGGCTTGAGCGTATGAATGCGTCTGAAGCGCTGACATTCTATTCAGGTCACATTGAACCGCGAGTCCAGGCGCAGGCGCTCTCCACGCCTTTGATTCCCACGCTCGCAGGGATCAGGGCCGCCGACACCAAATGGTCGGGAATGCTCGCGCAACGCCTGGGATTGCTGGGCTGCCAGCGCGCAGCTACCGCGCTAAGGGCCCACCTTGGGGGTCGGTGCTTGATGCTGGTCAGAGGGGAGCGGGAAGTCGGACGGCTCGACTTCCACCGGCGAGATGTTTCGTACAGAGCTCTTCAGATCATCGCCGGCCGTGAAGGCCAAGAAACCTCCAAGCGCCTGATCCACGAGCATCTCACCGGGACACGCTACGCGGCCGCTCTCCACGACCAGCGCATACAGAAACTCTTTAAACGTTTAGAACGCGAGATCCGTATGTTATGCGGCGAGAGCTTATGGTGTTGGCCAGGTACAAACTCGATCCGGCTGTTGCGGAGAATTTCGAATGAGACCTAATCTTATTTTACTAATAGCGCTATTGGCGTCGACCGGGACACAGGCTGCAGCTCGCATCACCGCGGCGTCTTCTGTTAATAAGCCACGCCTACAAAAATCCATGATCTTTCTGTACGAGCGCCACTCGTCTCGACTTGTGGGCTGGGCCCCTGGGCATTGTGCTTACGGTGAAATCTCTGATGTTTCATGGGGTGGATTTGTTCCTGTGGAGACCTCTTCCTACTCCTTCTCATTCTCCTCATGGTGGGTCGAAGGCCTGAGCCCAAATCCATCGGATTTTTACTGTGAGACTCCGATTGAAACGGGCGGTACGGGCCATGGGGTCGAGGGTAACGGTTAGCAGGCCGGTGAAAAACCTGGCCTACGGCCGGTTTTTTTGACCGGTCGTCCCCCACCGCCTTCGGTGTGCGGAAATTTTTCGATTTATTTTGGATTTTTTTATCGCGAACTCGGTCGATCTGGC
>JBFWQY010000003.1:0-261049 GCA_050249195.1 Bdellovibrionales bacterium | reverse complement strand
GCGCCTTGATCTGGCGGATTTCCTCGATCAGTGTTGCCGCTCTGTCTGTCATGATGCACCTCCTCCGAGGGACTATGACAGAAGGGCAAACGGAAATTTAGATGCGATTTACGCAGTGGTTACGGTCAATGTATGTCTTTATCGCGAGTTTAATAACTGTGGGATTTGTAGCAATCCCGAGTTTGCATGCGTCAGAGCCGAGCGATAAGTCGCCAAAACGGAACGTCCCATCATATTTCTCAACCGGGGAAAAGGTGACAGGAAAGGTGTTTGCCTCTCGCCCCTATCTTTTATACTTTCCAGGTGGCAATGAAACTCCCAGGGAAAGAGAAATGATTCAGGCCAATCGCACAGCTATTTCTTTAGCTCGGGAAGCCGTCATTCAGGAAATCGAAGAAAAGTGCGTCGAGTCTTTTGGATATGTAAAAAGCTTTTCTCTTCGCGCACGGTTAGCCCCCGATGCGAGCAATGACTTTATCTTGAGTGGCGAGGGAATTTGCACAAATTATCCACCTTATCAGGATAACGACTAAAAAAACGGGATGCTGTTTCAGAAAGCATCCCGTTTTTTGTGCGCGAGATACCGTACGCAATGCATGGCTCTCCCCTTCGCCAACAGGCTCCTACCAGTAACTCTGAAGAATATGCACCACGGCTGCAGCCACGCGTGTTTCCTCATACTCTGCGGGCACCTTCCACCCCCTGTCCATCTGGGTCGCCAATTCCACCGACTGGAGCAGCAGCTCGGGATCACTGCCACTGAGAACATTGCTGCCCACATCCAACGTCTCTGGCCGTTCAGTGACATCCCGCAGGGTGACGTTGGGTATTTGAAAAATACAGCACTCCTCCTGAACCGTTCCCGAATCCGTCAGGACACAAAACGCGTTCTTTTCTAATTTGGCAAAATCAAAAAAGCCAAAAGGATCACTGCAAATAATTCCTCTTTTAGACAACACTTCAGCATCCAAACGCAATTGAGAAAGACGCGCGCGCGTGCGCGGATGCACACTAAGCACGAGAGGTCTTTTGTAGGTCGCAAAGAGTTGGGCAAATCCATCGATAAAGCGGAGCAATCTCTCATCCCCATCCACATTTTCCGCTCTATGGAGAGTCACGAGAAAGTAGGCGCCGGGCCGTAGATCCAATGCGTCCAGGACTTTTGACGATTCAACGGCATCGTTATAGTGATTGAATACTTCCAGAATGGGATTTCCGGTCACAAAAATACGATCACCACGGAAACCCTCTCGAATCAGATTTTCACGGCTACGCTGGGTGTAAGGGAGGAGCACATCCGAACACTGATCGATCATGCGGCGATTGATCTCTTCGGGCACGCGATCATCAAAACACCGGTTTCCAGCTTCCATATGAAACACGGGAACCCCGCGGCGTTTAGCGGACCAGGTGGTCAATGCGCTGTTGGTGTCTCCCAACACGAGAAAGCGATCGGGCTGGAAGTCCTGAATGATTCTGTCGACTTCGTGTAGGAAGTGCCCGACCTGTTGGCCCGCGGACAGTCCTTCCACATTCAACCACTTGTCCGGGGCTCTAAGACCGAGCTCGGAAAAAAACACATCTTTCAGGCGCGGATCGTAGTTCTGGCCGGTGTGTACAAACATATGATCAAAATGCTGGTCGGCAAGAGGAACCACGCGGCTGAGCCGAATGATCTCGGGGCGCGTTCCCACCACGGTGAGAAGCTTCAGACGTTTCATGCCAGCATCTCACCGAAACGATGCGGGGCTCCCGCCTGATCCAGTAGAAGGCCATGTTCACGCATCAACACACAGGTTTCTTCGAACGACATCAGATCGAACTCCGAACTGTATTCTTTATTAAGATACTGAGAGGAGCGCTCGCGTACCAACTCGGGTAACATGGGTTGAATAAAGAAAAATCCGCGCTTCTCGTAGGTGCGCACACCTTCCTCTTCGGACACCATGATCTCGTGGATTTTCTCACCAGGACGGATGCCGGTTTCCACCACATCGACCTGGCGGTCCCCAATCAAGGCCCGGGCAATATTCACAATTTTTGTGGATTGAATCCGGGGCACCACCGTCTCACCAGGAGCGGCATGTTTAATGGCGGCGTAAATCGTATCCACAGCTTTATTGAGTGAAAGTAGGAACCGGGTCATATCTGGAGTGGTGATCGTCACCGGTCCGCCCGCCTTGATCTGCTGATGAAAGAGTGGAATCACGGAGCCGCGCGAGGCCAGCACATTCCCATAGCGGACACAAACATAGCGTGTTTCGGGATTTGTGATATTGGCCGCTACAAAAACCTTCTCCTGAACGGATTTCGTCATTCCCATTACGTTGATGGGTTTGCAGGCCTTGTCCGTGGAGACCCCAATGACCGTCTGGACGGGAAGATTGTGTTCACTGATCGCACGGACCAAGTTTATGCTTCCGATCACATTTGTCATCACGGCTTCATGCGGAAAATACTCACAGGAGGGGACCTGCTTCAGTGCGGCCGCGTTCACTATAATGTCCACCTTTTTGGTGGCCTGGCAGAGAGACGAATAATCGCGCACATCCCCAATCCGGAACTCGAGCCGCTCAAGAAAGTTGTTGTAGATGCTCTCTTCCGTACCGCGCTTGTGCAGAAACTCCTGCCGCATATCATGCTGCTTGGCTTCATCGCGTGAGAATACAATCAACTTCTTCGGAACCCCTTCTTCACCTGAAAGAATTCGGCGCACTAAAACTTTGCCCAAAGATCCGGTTCCGCCAGTGACCAAGATGGCCTTGTTTTCAAAAATTCCCATTTCGTGGTTATCCTTCCATGCCGTTCAAATAAAGGGGAGCCAAGTCCTCGTGAAACTTGTGCATCTTCTCCACCAACCCTCGCCAATCCGGGTACTCAACCCCTGTATCCGCGCGCAGCTTGGACCCGTTCAGAGAGCGGTCAATTCTGACTTCATCGTCTGCGATAATTTCCAATTTATGCCCGTAAATTTCACCTACAAGGGTCAAAAGATCATACTTTGAAATCGGATGACTACAAAGATGATAAAGTCCCTTTAGGTCCCAGCTGTTATGCATATAGCGACGAAGAAAGTCAGCCACTTCCACCGTGGGAAGACCCGTGTAGATGGCCTGGCGAAAGCCTTGAACGCTAGTGCGCTGGGTCAAGAACCAATCAATTAAACTGAGTGAGCGGCCAATTTCATGACCTATAATAGAAGTCCTGAGGGTGAGGGCCTCAGATCCGGAGATCACTTCACCCAGATATTTAGACAGACCATAATCGTCAGAAGCTGAAGGCGGATCGGATTCGACATAGTTTCCCTTGGCGCCATCAAAGACACAGTCGGTACTGAAATGAATCAATTTCACGCCCGCATGCGAACAAATTGCATCCAGGGTATGTGGCCACATGGAATTCACAGCGACGAATTCGGCTCGAGGCGTGCGCTTGAACTGTTTAATGACCCCCATACAGTTGATCACGTAATCAGGTTTAAGTTTGCGCACCTTGGCTTCAACCGCTACCGTATCACTCATCTCCAATCCCGTGATGACCCGTTCCGACCAATGGGGGTTCAGAGTGATCTTCTTGTCGGATCGTTGCCAGCCGAACACTTCAAAGTCTTCAGAAAGCCGGTTAAACAGCGCGTGCCCCAGCATCCCTGAGGAGCCAAGAATCAATACTTTTATATTCCGATCCATCGCCGGAAAGCATATCCCATGCTACGGGGAAGTCTACGATTAAAGTAAGTCCGCGTCAGCAGCCCCCAGTCCCCACGTGAGAATGGGGACGCCGGAATGGACGCGCTTTCCAAACTCCGAAGAAGTTGTAAGGCCACCCGGTCGTTCTCCGCCACACGCCGCCACCTTGACCGTCGGGAATGCTGATTGGGATGAAGACGAGACATCACTAAACATTCCGGTACCAGCTCAAATCGGCAGAACTGAGCCAGTCGGAACCACATTTCATAATCTTGAGTGTGGAGCAGTTTCTCGTCAAACACTCCGCCACGTCCAAAAGCCCTTTTTGGAATCAAAAGGCTGCATCCATGGACGTCGTTACTCGTGGCCAGGTAGGCCATGGTTTGCGCAGCCCCAATGGGCTTCAAATTGGACCGATGGATGATTTTCCCGGTTATCTCATCCTTAATTTCATAGTTCGAAAAGCAAATCACGTCCTCGGGGTAACCGAGCTCAGCCAATCGCGCCATCTGCGCCGAAATCTTGTTCGAGGAATAAAGATCGTCATGACTGAGCCAGGAGAAATAATCTCCGGACATCCGTTGCAGCCCTTCGTTTAAGGCGGTGGCGACGCCGCCGTTAGACTTCTCAAAGTACCGAATGGCCGCACCAAATTTATTGGCAATTCTGGCGCTTCCATCCACAGAACCATCGTTGATGACCAAAATTTCAAGATTCGGATAATCCTGATCGAGGGCCGAGGCGATGGCCTGTTCCAGAAATTCTTCGCCATTAAAAACGGGGATCACTATGGAAACGAGAGGTTTCATCCTAAACTTTCTTTATAGGCTTCGACGATTTGCGTTTTGATGTGATCCCAGCCCCAGTTCTCGTCAATGATCTGATAATTGATCTCGCGCGCGCGCTCGTAAAACGCATCGTCAGACAATACGCGCTTCAGCGCACAGGCCATGGCGCCAATGTCCTCTCCATCCATCTTAATTCCGCTTTCTCCATCACGGAACCATTCCCGACAGCAGGCGCTCTCTGATTGGATGGGGAAAGCCCCCATCGCCATTGCCTCAATACATGACGTGCTCAGGCCGTCGCTGATGCCGGCTCCAATATAAGCCCGGGCCTGGGCGTGAAGGTGGAGGATCTCCGCATGGCTGGTTCCGTGGGGAATGATCTCGAAATCAAAACCCACATCCTGAGCCGTGATTTCTAGTGAAATCCTTGAGTCAATATTCCAGGAAAACAGGGTCACCGTATAGCCTTTTAATAAAGGTCCGACCTCTCGCAAGGCCCGGATCGCAAACAGCGCCCGTCCCGACCAGCCATGATATCCCTTAAGCATGATCCGGCGACGGGGTTGTCCCGCATGCTGAGCGCGGATCGACTGAATTTCCTTTAAATTTAGCCCGCCCGTATTGGGCAAGACCGGCCAAACGTGGCCACGAAATCCAAGCTTTCGCGCCAACTCCACATCCCGTTCACACTCGCAGCTATAGACCTCGCAAGCTTGAAGAATCTCGTGCACGAGTTCCTTGCTCCACGTGAGGCGGTGATAGAGAAGAACATCGCTTCCCCAATTCGTCGCGATCCAACGGGGAAAACGCCGCATATACTGTTTACTGCGAAGGCAAAGTTCACCGGCCATCTGAAATTCCAACGAATGAACAAGATCCGGTTGGAACCACCAAACCACCAGTCGCAGGTGCCGGTACTGAGAGTAAGGCATAAAGCGACAGATCAGCCGCGCCACAAGTCGCCACATGGAAAGGTTGCGAAACGGAATCCGGATCCCAAAGCCAAAAGGCCGGCACAGATGGATTTTACCCCTCTTAAGAGAACCCCCAAAGAAGCGACGCCAAGTATAGCCCCAATCAATATGCTTTCTCAGCATAGGATGCGGTTCAGAATACAAGGTGCTGGGAAAAAGATAAATCTTCCATCCTTGGTCCAACAACTGAAGAATCCACCGAGCGGTATGCACGCTTTCAGGCATGGCTACAATGACAAGCTTCATGGTATGGACACCTCGCCCGCTTCAGCCGTCAGCTTACGGCGGATCTCCAGAACTCGTTGTTTAAACGTTGTTGTCGAAAATTCGTCATTTAAGAGAGAGAACTCCCGGTGCAGCCCATTTTCAAGCACAGTTTCATCCAGGGATTTTTGAAGCATCGCAATGATGTCGTGTTCATCCAGGGTCGAAAGCAAATGAAAAAAGGGTTCATGTCCCAGCCACTTTGCTGGCGCGGACGAAGCGCCCCCGTGGAACAAAATCGGGCGACCAGAACTCATATAGTTTACAAGCTTGGAAGGAAAACTCGTCTCCACAATGTCGCGAAAATCCGCTGACATCGGATATGGGCAATAAAGAAGATCGCACCCTGCGAGCAGGGTTTCCATTTCGTCCTGACCCAGCCAGCCCGGAAACCGGCCGTGACCTCGCGGCACACGCTCCACAAGTTTTGTATGGCCGCGGCCTACGCAAAGCAGATGAACCGGGCGGTCATTGATTCTCCAATTCACCTTGTCGAGCGCGGAGAGAAGGCTGTTCACTTCGGCTTCCGCGTACATTTGGCCCGCAAATCCGATCAGCCAAAATTTAGGATCGCGAGTGATTTGTGTTTTTTCTTGGCCAGGATCACGGGAGAAAACAAGGTGCATGGCCGATTCCTCACGGCCCCCGGCAAAGCGCTTCACAAACTCAGGTGAGGGTCCCACAACAAAATCTGCGCGTTCGAGAACGCGCTGAAACTTTCTGCGATAATAACGGCGAAGGAAGGGAGGAAGTGAGTTGCTTTTGGTCCACCAGTCAATGTGATCCCAGACATGGACCACCACAGGGATCTTCAGACTATCACGCACAATCTCAGCCATTACCAGTGCGGTTTGCCCCTGGAGGACGATCCAGCCCCATCTCACGCGACCGGCGAACGCCCTTTTCAAAACTATTTTCCATCGCCATCGCCACCAGGTTTCCAAACTCAAAGCCATCATGAATCCAAACAGCGAAGCCAGTGCGCGCCCCCATCCTGTGGGGACCCGTTCCCTTGGCTTCACCAGCACCATTTCAGGTTCTACCGTATGGACCCGCGCGAGGCCGCTCGCAAGTAATTCTTTTCCTGGCGTGTATAAAAACGCGATCTTTTCGGTCCCAATGCTCTGCACGATTTGTTGAGAAACCAAGCTTCCTGTGAGCTCGTCGGAAATGGGCGCGTCGCTTACAAAGAGCACCTCTCGCTTCATCTACCGAGTCCCACAGCAAGAGCGCGCCGGCCTACCTTGCACGAGGCCCGCCAGAGCGCTTGAGGATGCGCCATATTGAGAACGCTGTAATAAAGGGCTGTCTTCGCCGTTTCCTTGTGGCCCCGCTCTGAGTGAGATTTGTAGATGTACCAACAGTTTCGAGCGAGTTCACTCCTCCTCTTTCCGCCAGCCCGAATATATTCCTTGAGTCTTGCATTGAATTTCGTATCGCATTCCATCACGGCCTCATCCCGTTTGAAGCGGGAATCTTGCATCTCGTGTTGGCGCCCACTGACGAGGACATGCGGGACTCTTACAAACTTCGCGACACGCGCAATTCGGATCCACATATCGTAATCTTGGACATGTCTTAGGCTTTCATCAAAAACACCGGCTCGATCAAAGAGAGGACGCGGAACCATAAACGTGCAGCCATGGAAGTGGGAATCTTTGAGAAAGTGAAATTCCATATTCTTCACATCGACCTGATGCAAGCGCACCGGATACATAGGTTTGCCGTCCGCTTCAATAAGGTCGAAGTCGCAAAATACAACCGTGTCCGGATCCTTGGCCGCAAGATAAGCTTGGACCTGCAGTTCTAGCTTTTGGGGATAATAAAGATCATCATGGCTCAACCAACAAAAAAGGCGGCCTTGCATTTCATGCACTCCCCTATTCAGGGCCGATGCGACTCCCCCATTCGCCTTATGCCGATAGCGGATCTGGTTTCCAAATGACAGCGCGACCTCTTCGGTCGCACTGTCGGGGGAGCCGTCATTGATAACGATCACCTCTTTATGTGGGTAGGTCTGAGCAAGAGCGCTTTGAACAGCCTGGGCCAGATAATCGGCCCCTTTGTATACAGGGATAACGATACTTACGAGCGGCTTTGTTTCCACTTCACATCCTAAACCTTTGGCAGATCCGATCGCTTGGTAAAAAGCGCGCGATGAGCTCTGTCAAAAACAACCTCGGACTCCGGCCGGGTTGCCGTGTAATAATATAGAATTAAGGACTTTCGGCTCTGATCCTCAGGACAAGTCAGCGGGTGAGGATGGCCGTGATAGGTTTTATCATTCGTTGTAAAAATCGCGAGCTTGTTGAAGTCCGGCTTGATCCTCGCCTCACACCGGGTCTTCTTCTCATCCCAGAGTTCAAGATGGCCGCCCCATTCATCTTGCCAGTTACGGTTAAGAAATAAAATCACGTTTATTCGTCGATACAACTGCATCTGGTCGCTAATTGTCCCATCCACATGAATCGCCAGCTCTCCGTTGCGAAAGATCTGATTCAAGCCACCGCCCGTGAAGTAATAATCCGGAATCAAACCCGGAATACCCGTGAGTGTGCTTAACATCCGAATGAATCGGCCCGAGTTTAGGATTTGCACCAACATCAACGTACTTGGGGGAATATCCGCTTCCGTCTGCCAATTCGTTCGATACTTGACCTGAATTTCCGGATCGTTGCGGATATCCCAAATTTTATCCGTTTTTTCCGGAAAAGCCTTCACCGCCTCGTCCAGCAGCTCTTCATTGAAGAGCCCATCGAGTTCAATATAGGGATAGGGCTTCGCCTGTTCATATTGGTCCTTCCACTTGGTAAGTCCCTCTAGAAATCCCGAAAAGTTGAAGAATTTATCTGAAAGGATATGGTCCATCATCGTTGCACACCTTTGGTTAGTCGATTGTTAGGAAGTTCCGCTGTCCCAATTGTCACAAGATTCGTGCCTACACCGAATACTCGCGATAACGGTCATCATCATCATCATCGAGCTTGGAGTGCGGAGACATCTCGTTCCACGTCGGCGCCAATTTGTCCCGCGAAAATCCAAATGTATTCTCAATAATAAATCGGGGGCGGCGTTTGGACTCAACAAAGATCGCATTGATATAAAGACCAAGAACTCCGATCGTGAAGAGCTGGATTCCGCCCAGGACGAGCATGGTGGCCATGATTGCGGACCAGCCTGGCAAACTCCAACCAAGGACCTTCATGACAACAATGACCGCAAGATAAAAGAAGGAACTTACAGACACGAAAAAACCCGAAACAAGCGCAAACTTTAATGGCGCGTCCGAGAATGAAATCAATGCCGAGTCTAAGAAATTGCTTATCACCCGCCAACTCAAAACCGGAAACTTTGTGTCGCCCGCAAATCGGGCCTCACGATTGTAGTTTAAAAAGACTTGGCGGAAGCCCACCCATTTCACCATTCCACGAACAAACGGCCTGTGCTCCCGGAGCTGAATCAGGTGCTTCACCGCCTGTCGGGACAACAGCTTGAAATCACCCACATTGCGGTCAATCTCGATTGAAGAGAAGCGATTCAAAATCAGATATCCGAGCTTGGTGAGCCCCATCTTAAAGCGGGTTTCCCCTTCGCGCGAAAGGCGCCGGGTATGCACAACATCAGCTCTTTCACTTTCGAACAGCCGAACCATTTCAGGGATAAGCTCTGGCGGATCTTGGAGATCCGCGTCCATATAAACTACGAACTCACCCGAGGCATATTCCATGCCCGCCATTACACAGGGAGAGACCCCAAAATTTCGGGACATATTGATAATTCGAATGTCGGGAAACTTCTGGGCTTCTTCGTGCAAGATTTCGAGTGAGCGGTCCTTAGAACGATCATTAACAAAGATCAGTTCATATTCCTGCGGAGAAAATCGGAGCTGATCTTGAAATACAGCGCGCAAACGTGAGATCAATTCGTTCAACACATCTTCTTCATTGTAAAATGATAAGACTACGGATGCTTTCATATCTTCGGTTTCCTATTTAGCAGCGCAACTGTTCGATCCGCTGACGGCGCGAACA
This sequence comes from Bdellovibrionales bacterium, assembly GCA_050249195.1. Classification (GTDB taxonomy): domain Bacteria; phylum Bdellovibrionota; class Bdellovibrionia; order Bdellovibrionales; family UBA1609; genus JALHOQ01. The sequence continues at coordinate 251,306 of JBFWQY010000003.1, read as the reverse complement.
CTCCTGCACGAGATCAACAAATTCGGCGTACGTGGCATGAAGGTCGCTGTAGCAAAAGACTTTAATACCCCCTGCGCCCGATTCAAGTGGAATTTCTGTTCGAATCAAAGGTAATACGGTCGCCCATTCCAGATTTCGAATTAAATGGACTTGCGCGCCTGGGAGAGCATTTCCATCTGCATTTCCTTACGACCGGCAAATACCTCATCACCTCAATCTTCACCCTTCCCAAAAAATGACGCTAATCGTTATATTCTATAGTGTTCTTCTTTTCTCAGACCGAGCGCAGGTACGACCAAATCTAAACACAACTTGATGCGCCGCCTCTCGATCGTACCATCTCACTACCTCGGAGATTGGCAACCCGATCCGTCTCCCTTATTTTATTACTCCATGTCTAAATCCCCCTCATCTCCTTCTGAGTTTTGGCAACATGAATCCGCTATTGTAGACCTTGGGGCCGTAATTGGGTCGGGCACAAAGATATGGCACTTCACCCACATCTGCGGTTCCAATGTGACCATTGGCCGCAACTGCTCGCTAGGACAAAATGTGTACGTGGGTCCAAACACGAAAATTGGGAATGGCTGTCGAGTTCAAAACAACGTTTCCATCTATGACCTTGTGGAACTGGGAGATTATGTCTTTTGCGGGCCCTCCATGGTATTCACCAATGTGATCAATCCCCGGGCTCATGTTCCGCGTAAAGAGGAATTCCGCACAACCAAGGTGGCCCGCGGGGTGACTTTTGGCGCGAACTCGACAATCGTGTGCGGCGTTAGCATCGGCGAATTTGCTTTTATTGCGGCCGGAGCCGTCGTCACCAAGGATGTTCCCCCTTTCGGGTTGATGGTCGGAGTGCCGGCCCATTTTTCGGGATGGATGTGCCACTGCGGTGTTGCGATCAAGAGCCGAGACCTCAACTCCCCATACGAATGCGCGGCCTGCCGATCCCGTTATCTGATTTCAGACTCAGAATGTCGCCCCCTTCAGCTGCACGGCATGTGGAAGGGGCTCAATGAAGACGAATAGCGACTCATTTGATTTTGTGGTTGTGGGCGCTGGTATTGTCGGTTTGACCATTGCGCGCGAGTTGGCGCGGCGAAAGGCGGGCCGCATCCTGGTCCTCGAAAAAGAGAGGCATGTCGGCGCCCATGCGAGCGGCAGAAACTCGGGCGTCGTGCACGCGGGAATTTACTACTCCGCAGATTCTTTGAAAGCTCAGTTTTGCGTTCGCGGCCATAAACTTCTGCTGGATTATGTAGAGACGCATCAGCTCCCCGTTCTCAAATGCGGCAAAGTCATTGTCGCGACTAAACCGGAAACGGTTTCCGGCTTGGACATCCTTTGGGGCCGGGCGCAAGCGAATGGAGTTGTTGTGAAGCGGCTTTCCTTGGAGGAGTTGCGCGAAATTGAGCCGTCCGCGCATTCGCATGGATGGGCTATCTGGTCTCCCCATACGGCTGTTGTCGATTCCAAAGCCGTGCTTCACCGTCTGACTCAGGAGATCCAAGAATGCGGCGTCCACATCCAGTATGACCAGGAAGTGCGCACGATTGACCCGCAGCACAGACGCCTCCGGACCTCCACTCAAACTTTTGACTATGGCTTTTTGATCAATGCCGCCGGTGTTTATGCGGACCGGATCGCGCATCAATTCGGGGTGGGATTGCACTACCGCGTTCTTCCTTTCAAAGGTCTATATTGGAAAGCGGATCCGAGCTTTACCGCGAGGGTTCGAGGTTTGATTTATCCCGTTCCCGACGTCAATATGCCTTTCCTTGGCATTCACATTACGAAAACCGTTCAGAATGAAGTTCTGTTCGGACCGACCGCTATTCCGGCATTCGGGAGAGAGAACTATTCATTAGCCGGCGGTCTCGACCTCATAGAGTCCCCGATCATTGCGGCGCATCTGATGCGGATGCTACTCCACAACTCCAATAACATTCGGAGGTACGTGCGTGAGGAGGTTTCGCGCTACGCGCCCGCTCGCTTTCTCGCTGAGATTCAGCGTCTCGCGCCCGAAGTGGAACGCACGCACGTGGGCGGCTTTTATAAAGTCGGGATTCGGCCTCAACTTATGGATTTAAGGCAAAGAAAATTGGAAATGGACTTTGTCATTGAGGACGGAAGAGATTCTCTCCATGTCCTGAACGCGATCTCGCCCGCGTTTACTTGTGCCCTGGCATTTGCTCCTTATGTCACGGACCGCATTCAGGCCGCAAAACCGGAATCTTCGAGCCGCCACGTGGCTCCGTCACCCTCATGACGCCCCAAGCAAAGATCTTCAATTCTGTATACGCTCTCTGTACTTAAGCATCTCATTTAGGTAATTTTCAAATTTATCACTCGCCACTAAGGACCGAAACAGAGGACCAAAATGAATCTATCCGCTCGCGAGCTCGAGACGCTCTACACGCGTGTCTCGCTAGTCCGACATTGCGAATCTCAAATTATGAAGGAGTACTTCCAAGACGAAATGAAAACGCCCGTCCACCTCGGGATCGGAGCGGAAGCCGTTTCGGTTGGCGTTCACTACGCTTGCCCGAGCGACTCCCATTATTTTGGGACATACCGCAATCACGCTCTTTATCTCGCCTGCAGCGACGACCCCGATAGTTTTTTCGGAGAGATGTATGGAAAGCTTTCAGGGTGCGGCAAGGGCAAAGCGGGTTCGATGCATATGGCAATTCCTGAAAAAGGCCTGATCGCCACCTCGGCAGTGGTCGCCACCACAATTCCAGTAGCCGCTGGATCAGCGCTGGCCGCTCGGTACAACGGCTCAGATCGAATGAGTGTGGTGATCTTCGGAGATGGAGCTGCGGAAGAAGGTGTGTTTTTCGAAACCCTCAATTTCGCAAGCCTTAAAGGGCTTCCCCTGCTCTTTGTGTGCGAGGATAACGAACTCGCGATCCATGCCCACAGCCGTGAGCGAAAAGGCTTTCATAACTTCGCCGAGCTCGCGAAGGCCTTCAATCTGGAATTCGCCCAGGGTGATGGTTCGCTTGCAGTTGATGTGGTTCAAAAGACCCGCGCCGTGGTTGAGGGCATGAAGACGCGCGGACGACCCGGACTCCTGCACTTCAGCTATTTCCGGTTTCTCGAACATGTCGGTCCGTTGGAGGATTTTGATAAAGGCTACCGGGCAAAACCAGAGAAACTGGCTGAACGCTGGGATCCGCTGCCGAAATTGAGAGCGGCCTGTCTGGAAGCGGGAATGACGTCCACGCAGTTGGATGCGATTGATGCGCAAATCCTGGCACGGATTGAGACCAGTATCCGCAAGGCCAAATCCTCCCCTTTTCCCGAACCGCGAGAACTTTTCACTGATATTTACGCTCATCACTCACCGGAGGCGCACTGATGTCCCTTCGCTGGCCACTTATGAACAATAACATCACACGCGAGGACCTCGACGTCCTGATTGGATTTTTACAACAGGACAATCCGATTCTTACTCAGAGCAAGAATGTGCGGGCGTTTGAAAGGGAGTGGTCTGAATGGCTGGGTGTCAAACACAGTGTTTTCGTCAACTCCGGAGCCTCGGCCAACTTGATCACCATGGCGGCGCTTCGCCATCTTTATGGACAGGGTGAGGTCATTGTTCCCACACTCACATGGGTTTCGGATATCGCCTCCGTGCTTCAGACCGGTTTCACACCGGTCTTTGTGGATATTGACAATCAGCATCTCGGAATGGATACGGAGCAAGTCATTGAGAAAATGAATACGAACACCCGTGCCGTGTTTCTGACCCATGTTCTGGGATTTAATGGATTAAATGACAGATTGGTTCAGGAGTGCAAAGCCCGAAACATTCTCCTGATCGAGGATATGTGCGAATCTCACGGGGCGACTCACCATGGGCGCAAACTGGGATCTGTTGGCTTTGCCTCCAACTTTTCTTTTTATTTCGCGCACCATATGTCCACGATTGAAGGCGGCATGGTGTGTACGGATGATGAGACATTTTATGAAACCGTGCGGATGCTGCGGTCGCATGGAATGATTCGGGAGATGGATTCTCAATCACAGAAGGAAAAATGGATCCAGGAGAACCCGGGCTGCAATCCGGAATTTATCTTCTCCTATCCCGCATACAATGTGCGCTCAACGGAGCTCAACGCCGTTTTGGGACGCAATCAGCTCAAGCGCCTGGATCAAAACAATCAGAAACGCTACGATAACTTTAAATTGTTTCTGGATTATCTGGACCCGGAAAAGTTCCGCACGGACTTCAGGTTGGAAGGCAGCAGCAACTACGCGTTTATTCTGATCATCAGAGATAAAAATCCTCAATTCTGTGAACGGGTCATGGCGTGCTTGCGTGAGAATGGAATTGAGTTCCGCCGTGGATTGTCTGGTGGAGGCAATCAGCTTCGCCAACCCTATCTCCGGGGGATTGTGGAGAAAGATTTCCATAAGCGTTTCCCGCACGTTGAGCATGTTCACTCCTATGGCTTTTACATTGGCAACTACCCGGATCTGGAACAGTCGCGCATTCGGGAGCTGTGTCAGCTCTTGAATGCCATTCCGGTACCGAGTCCTGAAGATCGGCTAGCCGAAGGGGGCGCCCAAATATGATGGAGATGATGCAATACCGAGATGCTTTGGCCCTGGCTCAGTCCGACGCCATGGAGTCCGACCCAAGGGTATTTGTCTTCGGATTGGATGTCCCGGACTTTAAGAGTATCTTTGGGAGCACCAAAGGACTGCTGCAGAAATTCGGTCCCGAGCGGTGCTTCGGCACGCCTCTGAGTGAAGATGCGATGACGGGCGTGGCACTCGGAGCCGCGTTGTGTGGACTGCGCCCGATTCACGTCCATATTCGCGTCGACTTCCTGCTCTTGGGAATGAACCAAATCGCCAACATGATCTCCACCATGCGCTACATGAGCGGTGGAAAACTCAAGGTGCCCCTTGTGATCCGCGCCGTCATTGGACGCGGATGGGGTCAGGGTCCGCAACATAGCAAGACGCTCCACTCGTTTTTCGCTCACATTCCCGGGCTTAAGGTGATTATGCCATCGTGCGCACAAGACGCATACAGTTTGCTAAGAACCGCCATCGACGATGACAATCCCGTTATCTGTATTGAGCACCGCTGGATGTATGACGTACCGGGGCCCGTGGATCGCGACTTGAAGATCCCTTTAGGAAAAGCGCATATTCTACGGCCGGGAGCGGACCTCACCGTCGTGACCACATCCTGGATGGCGATCGAAGCCATGCAAGCCGCTGAGATCCTCGCTCGCCAAGGTGTTCAGGCCGAGGTCATCGATGTGAGGTCCATTGCGCCACTGGACACTGAGACCATTGCGGAATCTGTGCGCAAAACCGGCCGTTGCATTGTTGCGGACTACGATTGGACGTTCTGTGGCTTCAGTGCGGAATTGGCGGCGGTTGTCCAACAAGAGTGCTTCTCCGAACTGAAAGGCCCCGTACAAAGAATTGGATTCGAGCACACACCCTGTCCCACAACGCGTCCGCTTGAAAATTTATTCTACCCGTCCGCTCAACACATTGTCCGACGGGCGGAATCCATGTTTGACTTAAATCCAAGCGATCTCAGTGGGGAAATCTTCTTTTCCTATGAGAACAAGTTCAAAGGTCCCTTTTAGGAGATATCAATCCATGCATGTTGACGCTCTGGTTATCAACCCCTCCGCCCTTTCGCAAATTTACCAATCGCTCAGCAATGAGCTGGCAGCTGTGGAACCGCCGATTTGGGCTTCGCTTATCACCAATCACCTGCGAGCTAAGGGAAAGAATGTCGCGCTCCTGGATTGCGAAGGCGAAGGCCTCACGGTTCAGGACGCAGTGCGCAAAGTTCATGATTTCAAACCCAAGTTGACCGTGATCGTGGTTTACGGTCAGCAGCCCTCGGCCTCCACACAGAATATGTACGCGGCGAGCGTGCTGTGCACGGCCCTTAAGGAGGCCCACCCCGAGCGCAAGATTCTGCTTCTAGGAGGCCATGTCTCCGCACTACCGGAGCGAACTCTTCTCGAAGAGAAGGCGGAGTTTGTTTGTAAGGGCGAGGGCCCCGACACGATCATGGGCCTTCTTAGTATAGATATGGATGAGCCGGTCGAGTACCGCAAAGTACCGGGTTTGTGGTGGCGAGAAGATGGCCGAGCCGTTTCGGGAATTCCCGGCAGCACGATCCCGCAAGCCCAGCTCCCAACAGAACTTCCGGGTATGGCTTGGGACCTTCTGCCGATGAAGAATTACCGCGCTCATAACTGGCATTGCTTTGACCATATCCACGAGCGCCAGCCCTATGCCTCGGTTTACACAAGCTTAGGCTGTCCGTTTAAATGCACGTTTTGTTGTATCAATGCTCCGTTTGGAGGCTCCAGTTTCCGGTATTGGTCACCGGAATTTATGATCACGGAATTCGACAAACTCGCGACGATCTATGGGGTTAAGAACATCAAGATCGCCGACGAAATGTTTGTGATGAATAAGAACCATTTTTTGAAACTGGCGCAGCTGCTAGCGGAACGGAACTACGGCTTCAATATTTGGGCGTATGCGCGTGTGGACACAGTGAAGCCAGAATATTTGGCCACTTTAAAGAAGGCCGGCGTGAACTGGCTCGCTTTGGGAATTGAGTCTGGTTCTAAATTTGTGCGTGATGGTGTTTCCAAGGGCCGATTTGATGGGCACGATATCAAAGCTATTGTCCAGCAGATCAAAGACGCCGGTATTCATGTGATTGGAAACTACATCTTTGGGCTTCCTGACGATGATTTCCGCACCATGAACGAGACTCTCGATATGGCCATTGATCTCAACTGTGAAATGTCCAATTTCTACTCCGCAATGGCCTATCCGGGATCAAAACTGTATGTTATCGCCCAGGAAAAGGGATGGAAACTGCCCGAAAGCTGGCTCGGATTCTCCCAGCACGCGTTCGACTGTCTTCCCCTGCCGACCGAACACATTTCGGCGGGTGAGGTGCTGGGCTTCCGTGATTATGCCTTTCACAAGTACTTTGAAGGTCCTCGCTTCCTGAATATGGTAAAGGAGAAGTTCGGAATGGCGACTCATGACCATATCGTGGACATGTGCAAGCACAAGTTAAAGCGCAAGTACGCCGTTCCTTATGTTGAGACTCATAAAACGAATCAGGTTGAGGAGATTACATTATGAAGATCCTGGTTACAGGTGCCGCGGGTTATATTGGTTCCACGCTCGTGCCGATGCTTCTTGATGCTGGCCACGAAGTGACCTGTGTTGACAATTTCATGTACAATCAGTCGCCTCTCCTCGATCAGTGCTGGCGCAAAGGGTTCGAAATCATCCGAGGCGACTCGCGGGATATGGATTTGATGAAGCGCCTGATGTCCAAAGCGGACGCGATCATTCCTCTAGCCTGTCTTACGGGAGCTCCCATTTGTAAGGCCGATCCGGTTGGAGCGACCACGATCAATCGCGATGCGATCGTCAATCTTCTTGAAATCAAATCGCCGTCACAGATGATGATCTATCCGTGCACGAATAGCGGATACGGAGTCGGCCAGGATGGCATTCATTGCGATGAAAACTCGTCCCTGAATCCGATCACTCTTTACGGCAAGGTGAAGGTCGAAGCCGAACGCGCTCTGCTGGACTCCGGCCACTGTGTCACATTCCGGTTTGCCACGGTCTTCGGAATGAGCCCCCGCATGCGACTCGACCTTCTGGTGAATGACTTCGTGTACCGTGCCCTCAACGACCGCGCGGTTGTCCTCTTTGAGGCTCACTTCAAACGCAACTACTTGCACGTGCGGGATGCGGCCCGCTCCTTTATTCACGCCATGGAAAACTACGACCGGATGAAGGGGGAACCTTATAATGTGGGTCTCTCCGAAGCAAACCTGAGCAAGGAAGAGTTGTGCCAGGCCATCCAAAAGGAAATTCCAGAATTCAAATACGTCATTGCTCCTGTGGGCGAAGACCCAGACAAACGGAACTACATTGTCAGCAACGAAAAGATCGAACGTACCGGGTTTAAGGCCCAAGTCAGTCTGACTGACGGTATTCGTGAGCTCAAGAAGGGATTCCAGATTATCCGGCGAAATCAATATGGAAACGTCTAAGCGGATTTGGAATGAATAATGGATTTTGATCGACGTCTATTCGTTTCCGGACATCGAGGCCTTCTCGGTCGGGCTGTTGTTGAGGAACTGAGGCGAGCTGGCTACCGGAACATATTGACCGTCAGTCGGGAAGAACTGGACCTTACAAGCCAAGGCGCCACGGAAGATTTTCTCAAGAGCACGCGTCCGGATGCGGTCATTCACTGCGCGGCGCTGGTGGGCGGTATTCATGCCAACTCCTCGCGTCCCGCGGAGTTCCTGCGTGACAACGTGATGATCCAGACCAATGTCATTCACGGATCGCACTTGGCCGATGTGAACACCTTGGTTTTTTTCGGCAGCAACTGCATGTATCCGGTCGCAGCCCCACAACCGATGCCCGAGGAAACTCTGCTTCAGGGGCCCATTGAGCCGTCCAATCTGGCTTACGGAGCGGCCAAAATCGCGGGAATGGTGCAGTGCCAAAGTTACTTCAAACAGTATGGACGTAATTATTTCACCGTAATCCCCGCGAGCTTGTATGGTCCACACGACAACTTTGATTTGCAGTCCTGCCATGTCACGCCGGGACTCTTGCTACGATTCCATCAAGCCAAAACGCGGGGGGATCCGGAGTTTACCGTTTGGGGCACCGGCCGACCTCGGCGTGAATTGCTTTATGTGGACGACGCGGCCGCCGGCGTGCGCCTCTTGCTTGAACGGTGGGAGGCCGCGAAGGGCCCGGTGAATCTGGGAGCGGGGGAGGATATTTCCGTGCGTGAAATTGCGGAAACCATCCAGAAGGTGGTCGGGTACAAAGGCAAACTTATTTTTGACACCAGTAAACCAGACGGCAATCCGCGTAAGTTATTGGATTCCGCACGCGCGCGCGCGTTGGGATTTCATCCCGAAATGAATTTGGAAGAAGGCCTCCGACGAACCTATGATTGGATGTTAAGCGGCGCCGCCATTCGCGGAGTGCACGCAAGGGAGATGTGATGATCAATACCAAGGATTTTATTGCGAAAGAAATTGAGTCGTCCGTGCAGGTCAAAATCAAGCTGATGGAAACCCGCGGTCTGATTGACACCGTGGCCCAGGTGGCAGATCAAGTGATCGCAGCCTACAAAAACGGAAATAAAACTCTGTTCGCGGGAAACGGCGGAAGCGCGGCCGATGCCCAGCATCTGGCAGCTGAATTTGTTTCGCGATTTTATTTTGATCGACCGGGATTGCCGTCTATTGCGCTTTCCTCTGATCCTTCGATTGTGACGGCTATCGGCAATGATTATGGTTATGAAAATCTTTTCGCCCGTCAAGTGGAAGCCCAGGGACGGCGGGGAGATGTGTTTTTCGGTATCTCCACTTCCGGTCAGTCACCGAATGTGATCAAGGCCATACACAAGGCTCGGGAGATGGGCCTCACCACAGTGGCCATGACCTCCGAACGCGGACTCGAGATGGCGGGGCTATGCGATTTCGCCATTGTCGCACCCTCGGACGTGACACCGAAAATTCAGGAATGCCATATCACCATTGGGCATGCGATCTGCGCGGGCGTCGAGGAGGCGCTTTTTAGAAAATGAGACCTCCGGCCGTGATGATCCTCGCCGGAGGGAAAGGCACACGGCTCTCATCGATCGTGAGCGATGTCCCTAAGCCCATGGCTTCTATTTCGGGAAGACCGTTTCTTGAGTACCAAATTGATTTCCTAAAACGCCAGGGTTTCGATCGTTTTATTCTGCTGACCGGTCATCTTTCCGGATCAATCAAGGACCACTTTGGTGATGGCAGAGATTTTGGCGTCTCAATTGAGTATTCCGAAGAGGTTGAGCCCCTCGGGACAGGAGGGGCCATTAGCCAGGCGCTCGCGTGCCGAGACCATTCCGAGGTTTTGGTTCTGAATGGCGATAGCCTGTTCACCATGGACTACCGGCGCTTTTGTTTGTTGGCGCACGGAGTGGCCACACTCGCTCTGTATTTTTCCCATGATTTAGCCCGCTTCGGATCTGTTTCCTTGAGCGACCAGAATCAAATTGCGGAATTCAAAGAGAAGTCTCCGTCAAACGCCTGCGGCTACATTAATGCCGGCGTTTACCACCTGCGAAGGGACATTCTGGGGTTGTTGCCACAAGGTCGATCCTCGATAGAGAAGGACGTCTTCGAACCGGTAGCAAGAGAGGGTTTGTTAACAGGAATTCCGTGTGGGGGCCGGTTTATTGATATTGGAACTCCGGACTCTTATCTCTGGGCTCAAGATCAGCTCCCCAGCTGGATCTCTCAAGTCCCTAGACCCTGCCTCTTTCTAGACCGCGATGGGGTGCTGATCCGTCATAAACCCTATTTGAGTCAGCCCGAAGAGATCGAGATTCTGGCGGGGTCTATAGAACTTATCCATTGGGCGCGAACCATGGGGTACTGGGTTGTGGTCGTGAGCAATCAGGCCGGCGTTGGACGCGGGTATTTTCGAGAGACGGATTGCGAGCGTGTCAACGCCAGTATCAGGGATCGATTAAGGGATGCCTCCCTGACGATTGATCTCTGGCTCAGCTGTTATGACCACCCGGACCGAGCGACTTTGCGCCGAAAACCTGAGCCAGGCCTGCTTCTCGAGGCCTGTGAGACACTCCCAATTGATCTCTCGAAGAGTATCATGGTGGGGGATAATTTAACCGATCAAATCCGCCTTCCGGATATGGAATCGATCCTAGTCCAGGGCGATTTCGACCTCACGGGGGCGGACCCTGGCACAATCGTGGCGAGGGATCTAAATGAAGTCCTTAGCATTCTGAAGCACCGGAAAGCCAGACTGGGCGCGCCTTATGACGCACCGACAATCTAGTGTAATCCGCTTCTAATTTTGGATACCCTTGCGATATGTGTGGAATTGGCGGCGCGATCGAGCGAGAACTCGCTTATCCTAGCAATTATGAACCTCTCCTGTCTCTGATTTTGAAGCATCAGCAGCCTCGGGGGCCTGACCATGCCGCCAGAGTCGAGATTTCACGCGAAAAACTGAGTATCTCCCTCACTCACAATCGCCTCGCGATCTTAGACCTGACCGATGATTCGAACCAACCGCTAATCGACCCAGAAACCGGTTCTTGCATCGTGTTTAACGGAGAGATTTACAACTTCATTGAACTGCGCCAGGAACTGCAAGCCCTTGGCGTGCGCTTTTTCACTCAAGGAGATACGGAAGTTCTACTAAAGGTTTATTTGCAGTGGGGGAAAGCGGGCCTGAACAAGCTGAATGGCATGTTTGCTTTCGCCATTTGGGATCCGCGCCACCAAAAGCTGATTCTGGCCCGCGACCGTTTTGGAGTAAAGCCCTGTTATTACCTCAACAATCCCGTGAGATTCGCATTTGCCTCAACCACCACAGCTTTGGCGAAATTTTTTGAAGCCGACCATAGCATGGCCTATTTGGCTCGCGGTGTGACCTACAATCTTTACGAGGCGGATAGCGACTCGTCGCCATTTGCGAATATTCACTCCTTAGCTCCGGGTCACATCCTTGAAGTCTCACTTGATTCCGTAAGAGCAGAGCCTTTCTATAGTCTTGAGTCCGAGGTTCAGCAGGAGCGCGAAAAGCTGGCGGGGATGAGTGATCTGCAACTGATCGCGCGTCTCGAAGATCTGTTGCATTCCGCCGTTCACCTCCGGCTGCGATCCGATGTCCCCGTGACCATCTCGCTGAGTGGAGGTCTGGATTCGGCGCTTCTGGCTTCCTTTATGATTCAAGAGTCCAACCGTCCAGACATAGCCTTCACCCTTGGTAAACCTGGTGATCGAGGCGGAGAGGCGGACCTGGCTCTTCGATCCGCTAAGCATCTCGGCCTTGGGCTTCGTTTTGTCGAAATCGACGCGGACAAGATCTGTGATCTCTTCGAACGCACCCTGACCGCGCAAGGCGCGCCTTTCGCTCATCCAAGTGTCATGTCGCAAAATCGTGTCTTTGAGGAAATGTCCACTCACGGTTTTCGCGTATCCATAGGCGGCCAAGGCGCCGATGAAGTTTTTCTTGGCTATAGGAAATTTCAATTCTTCCATCTGCGGGAACTTTTGTTGAGGCAGGAATTCTTGCGTCTTCCCGGGGCCGGCCTTGGTCTGGCCCGAATGCTCTTTTCGGAAATGGGAAGCCCGCGCAAACTTTGGCACTATCAAAAACGGTATTCACGATCAGGTCACCCGCCGTCTCCATTCCGAGAGGTCCCTTCGACGCCATTGAACCTAGGCTTTTCGGGATACCCTTCTTTACGGGATCGCCAGATTGCGGATGTGACATTTGCAAGTCTCGCAACCCTGCTTCGTTACGAAGATCGCAACTCCATGGGTCATTCGGTTGAAAGCCGAATGCCGTTTCTCGATTACCGGCTGGTTCGGTTCGGCGTGGCTTTAGATAATGAGCTTAAACTTAGAAATGGCTATGGAAAATGGATCCTCCGGCAGATTGGCGCGCGCCGCCTTCCCGCTTGCGTGGTCCACAATCGCGCCAAATTCGCTTTCGCACTAGACACAGAGTCCTGGTTGAATATGGGCCTTGGAAATCATCTCCAGGCACGTGTAAAGCCAGCAATTCATCGTCTTTCGGACGTCTTTTCAGAAGGTGCGATCAATATTCTTAATGAACGCCAGTCCTATTACAATCCGGCGAACTTTCCGTTGCTTGTCACCGCGAGGTTTCTTGCGGAACGATTCTAAAATCCATTCTTGATCTCTCAGGAGCCCGAAATTTCAGGAAATCGATTCGCAACCCCGTTGAGAGACGAAATGGGAGGTCGGTGGCTGGCCATATCGGGATTGTAAAGGATAATCTGCGCCCCGCCATATTCAAATTTAAAGTCGACCTCTATCAAGCCGGACAATGCAGCTCGCACATCCCGCTGGCGGTCCAGAGGAACGTAAAACAGGAGAAAACCTCCACCTCCGGCTCCCAAGAGCTTACCTCCGAGCGCTCCATGGGCCAGCCCTTTTTGGTAGATTTCATCGATTGTTGAGTTCGAAACTTGCTCTGAGAGGCTGCGCTTGAGAAGCCATCCTTCGTGCAGCATCCGCCCGAACTCGTCGAGATCCGCCCATTGTGATTCCAGAACTTGCAACGCGCCGTCAACCATGCCCTGCATGCGAGCCAAATGAATTTCCCAGGCCTCGCGATCTCGCATCTTGGATTTTTCAATTCCCTCCGCAATCCTTGAAAACCCGGTGAAGAACAACATCAGGCGAGCATTGAGATCCTCGGCTCGCTCCGGCGGCATCACAACCGGATTCACCGAAAAAGAGCTGTCCCGGTGAAAATCAATTCGGTTCAATCCACCATACGCTGCCGCCACCTGATCCTGTGAACCCACTGTTTCTTTAATCACATCTTGTTCCACATGAATGGCAAGTTCGGCGAGCTCTCTCTTGCTTTTCCGCCGTCCCTGCAATGCAAACAGCGTATTTAGAAGTCCCACAGTAAAGCTTGAACTTGAGCCTATCCCCGATCGTGCGGGAAGGTCCCCGTCGTAATGCACTTCCAACCCATCTTGAACTTCTAAAAATTGGAAAATATTCCGGACGGCGGGATGCACAATTGATTCCACATTCCGAACCGTTTCGATTTGGGAGTACACAATTCGGTGTTTATGTTCAAAAAACGGAGGCAGATATCTACAGGAGATGTAGACGTAACGGTTGATCGTTGTGGAAAGTACACTTCCTCCATGCCTGCGGTACCAAGAGGGAAAGTCGGTGCCTCCACCAAAAAAGGAAATGCGATAAGGTGTTTGACTGATAATCATGATGTTTCTTCCTGAATGTCCCAACTCTGCCACAGTACGACAGCACAGGCAAAAGGCATGTGGATGCATCGGGTCATTCCCTTCGGCCGCCGTCTTGACATTCAGGATTCCCGAAAAGACTCTGGGGTTTAGCGATCGAACCGAGGATGGGACAATGCGTGCCGCTCGAGAGTACCCTCTGATCACTGTGGTGATGCCGGTGCGAAACTCAGAAAAGACGATTGCCGACGCGTTGGAATCCGTAACGGAACAGGATTACCCCTCCATCGACCTTGTCATCGTCGATGGAGCCTCCACCGATTCCACGTTGGAAATCGTACGGTCATTTACAAAACTTCCTATAACTCTTCTCAGCGAAAAGGATTCGGGAACTTCGGAAGCGATTAATAAAGGCGTCAAGCTCGCAAAAGGGGAACTGGTCACCTTACTTATGGCCGACGATCGCTTCGCCACCTCCGGCACACTGAGCCGCGCCGCTCGCGTTTTCATGCAAGATCCGGAACTGGACATGCTATTCACGACAGGACGCGTTTACGATCCAAACGGGCTCGTTCCCACCCGTGAGTTTCCGAGCGACCGTGCGAATCTGCGACGGCGGGTCTCGCTTAATCTTCCAGGTGGTTTTTTTAAGGTGCGCTCACTCGATCCCGTGATGATGGACACCCGGTATAAGATCGCCAATGACTATGAGTTCGTGTGCCGGCATGTGATTGATCGGCAACTTAAGATCCGTACCATTCCCGATGTGACCGTGGTGATGAGGCTTGGTGGAATGTCCGGAGATTACAGGAATGATTTTCTTCATTCCTGGGAAAAGTTTAAGATCCGAAAACATTACTTTGGGCTTCCTTATGCAACCGCTCTTGCGGCGGTGGCATTTTCCGTTTCTTTGCTCCGCCGTCTTCATTTTCGCCCCTACAGCTGGGTACGTCGACTAAAGCGAACCCTCAGGATCTCATCGTACTCAGCATGAGGGCACTGGTTGCATCCTTATACCGCCACCAGTTTTTTACGCTTTCGTCCGGAATCGTGGCCGCAAATCTATTGAGCCTTGTTTCCATGCCCCTACTCACCCGTCTTTATTCATCAGAAGATTTCGGATTCTTCGCGGTTTACTATTCGATCGCAAACATCGTGGGATTGTTCTCCACGTTTCGATTTGAAATCGCAATTCCGATTGCGAGCAATGATGCGGAGTCATCCGACATCAGCACTGTGGCGCTCTTTACGGTCATGGTGGTGGTGGTCTTGGCAGGTCTGTTCCTGTTCGCGTTTGCTGCTAAGTCAGAAATGGGATCTCTGATTTATCCGAAGGGCGGATGGGTCGCGGTCGTGATCTCAAGTTTCTTTGTGGGCGCCATTCAGATTGGAACGCAACGTTTAATCCGGACCGGGCGCCTCCGGTTTATTTCGGCCCGACACATTGCTGAAAAGACAGGTTTCGTTGTCTTCGCGCTCCTCATGGCGGTGTGGGATAAAAAGATACCCGGCGGACTGATCTGGTCCCAAACAGCTGCGTTCGCGGTCGGCCTGATCATCCTGCTCAGGGGTTCGCCCTGGAAAATCAAGTGGAGTTTTCGCAGGATTCTTTCGGTTGCTCGGAAGTATTCTGATTTTCCAAGAAAGAATTCTCTTTCGACTCTTTTGCAGATTCTCACCCTCCAACTTCCTGCGCCGGTCTACTCAGCTTTCTTTGGAGCGGAACAGGTCGGCTACTTGAACTTAGCGCAACGCCTGGTTGAAGCCCCGAACACCCTGATCACCGGCTCCATTTCCGCAATCTTTTACCGCCGTATTTTGCAAGCCCCACGTGTTCAATTTCGAAGAATCTTTTTGCGCACAATGGGCTGGTACGCGCTTTTGATCACGCCTCCCCTTTTACTGAGTGGAATTTACGCTTCCCCTCTGATCACCTGGCTTTTCGGAAGTGAATGGCAGCCGGCAGCGGTTTTCTTTGTTGCCCTCCTTCCCATTGCGTTCTCAAGACTAATTTATATGGTTCAGCAAAGTTATCTTATGGTGATCAGAGACCTCGGCCTGGACCTCAAGATCTCGGCTACCCTTTTCCTACTCCAATTTTCAGGCCTTGGCGCAGGACTCTTGATTTCGGATTCCTTGGCAACGGTCGTCCAGATGAGTTCCTGGTTGTTAGCTACCGCCTATCTGATCGGGGTCAAACTTATCTATGATCGAATTCGGGGCGCTCTTCCTTTAGGACCTGCAATGAACTGAGTCAAAAACATAAACGCCTGAGCGCGTCTCTACGCCGGGCATAAGAAAACCGCTCCTGAACGGCGGCTTGAATTTTTGAATTGTCAAAATTCTTCAGGTCCATCACATCCCTGACAGCTTGCGCGAGCAAATGCACATTTCCTGGAGGCACCAGCCGGCCAATTCCCTCGATCACCTCCGGAAGAGCTCCAACGGCAAAAGAAACTGGGACACAGCCCATCAGGGCTCCGTCAATAAGTGCCACACCGAAACTCTCGCATCGCGAGGAAAGCAAGACGACCCGGCTTTCCTCCAATAAATCCCGGAATTCCGGTCCTCCGAACTCAAGAAAGCCCGTAAGAACAAGGTTTGACAGCTGCTCCATTTCCAAACGTTTTCTGACGCTAGCGCTGAGGCTGCCGGCAAGTTTAAAGGAAATATCGGGTAAGAGCCGACAAAGGTCCGGAATTCGGTCCACTCCTTTTACAAGGTAGTCATCGTCACGCGCCGAAAGAAGAATTGCGACCTGACGTTTCCGCTGATTCCAAGGGCGCACATGATCCGAAGCCATGTTGCCCGTTGATAAAGGTACACACTCGATTTTCTTGACAGACCAGAGATGTTTTCTCGCTTGGTCTTGCGAATACTTTGAAACGGCTAGCACCCTACGGGGAAACAAGAAAACGAGCCGACGGATCAAGCGTCTGAGCCAACCAGCAGAGAAGGCTCCATATCCGATCTCAGGGACGGCATCCACATCGTAGCCACCCGCGACCATAGATATTCTTTTACCTAAGAGACGGCCCACAATTAAGTAGGGTAGATAATGGAAACTGCCAAACCAAAAGAAGAGAATATCAGCCTTCCAAATAAACCGTAAAATCTCCCAAAAACGATGTTTTTTCTTTTCCAGAATATCAACGGAAATAACGGACCCAAACTCCTTCATAATGCGAATATCCGATTCGATCCAACTGCTCCGTCCAGGTGAAAAGATAATCACTCTGGGCTTGGAGTTTGTGATTAAAGACTCATACTCTTTTAGCAGTGGCTGAATCAGCCTGTCTGAGGAGTGGTTGGACACAAACCAGCTCCTCGCCTTTCTATCGAGATACTCATACGCGCTGGGATTGGCCAAGAACGTTTCGATAACGTCTACAATCTCATCAGGGGTGTTCGCGGAAATGAAAGGCGGTGGAGCATGATAAATTTTAGGATAGGCGAAGTGGCAAGCGACGGTCCGTCCGAGCGCCAACACCTCAAGCTCGGACATTCCGATGGCACCGACACGGAATTGGCCCAACACCAGAGAGGCCTTGCCGACCAGTTCTGGGATTTCCGATCTCGGTATCTTCGGGAGAATTGTCAGCCCAAGGCGCCGAGCTTCGTCCTCATATTCTCCTCCACCGAAAACTCGAAATTCGATATCTGGCCTTTTGCGCCTAATCTTCTCAATAGCAGCAAGAGCCAAATCCGCACCTTTGATGTGATTGAGAGCCGAAAACAGAAGGATGTAATTTTCGCGCGGTCCTTCGTACGGCCTGAAATCTTCTGAATCGACAGGATTAGGTAGAAAACAAGCGTGTTGGGTATAGCGCTTCAACAGACACTCCATATCGGGAGTCGAATAGTAAATGACACGCGCCTTACGACAAGCCATCCAGTTGATAACATGCCGGAACACATTCCATACAGAGACCCGGACATCGGATCCGTGCGCATGTGCAACGATGGGAATATCCGAGAAGATGAACCAAGCAATCGAAGACAGATAATGAATATGAAGGATATTAAATCCGTTTTCTCGGGCGTGACGAATGATGCCTGCCGCAGCCCTGTAACGAGCGAGAGCTCCGACCCATTTCACGCCGAGCGAGAACTTTCCCAAAGGTTTAGGAAGATCTTGTAAATCCGCCTCAATGCCCTGCCGCCTCAAAGCCTTAACGATCGTCGACCCCACCGAGGCGATATCATTTACATGCAAGACCTTGATTTTAGACCTCGTCATGACTTTCCGTTAGAGAGGAGGGCGCTGCCTGAGGCTGTGGAAGCGTTCAATTTCTTTTTCCAAGGCGGTAGAGGTAATGCCGGCACGTTCAATCCCTATACTGTTTCGTTTCAGAAAGCGTGCGGGATTCCCGACGTAAACACCAGCCGGCGCGATCTCCGCGCCCTTTGGTATCACTGTGCCCATTCCAATCATCGCAAACGAGCCCACTGTTTGCCTCTGATGAAGGACGCATGCAAGCCCGAGATTGGCGCCTTGCATGATGTAACTTTCTCCCCCGATGAGCACGGAGCAGGAGACCGTCACATTGTCTTCTAAAACAGAATCATGCGACAGATGCGAGCCTCGAAGCATCACGCAGCCGCTGCCCATTCTGGTAACACCAGCCGTTGAGGAATTGATCGTGACAAACTCGCGCACCACGTTGTTATTCCCGATGACGACCTTGCCAAGCTGATTAAAATAACTGCGATGCTCGGCTTCCATTCCGATTGAAACGTATCCTATAAATCGATTCCCATCGCCAATCTCCACGCCATCCCCAACAACACAGTAAGGACCAAAAGAGTTTCCCTTCCCTAGTTTTGCCTCAGGATGGATGATTGCGGTTGGATGAATGATATTCGACGGATCAATTTGCATTTCATTCTCCTCAATATCTGAGCGGATTAAAGCGTCTGCCTCTGAAAATCGGTGCGTGGGCTTCGGCTGTGAACTACAAAATCCCAGATCCCTTCCCAGTAACCGATTCCATATCCCACATGCAAAATAAAACAAGCACCAAGCGCCATAAATCGATCAATAAAGGTCAGATCCCATCCTGCGAGGGTGAATCCAAGCCCAACGTAAATGAGCGCGACGAAGCTCAGAAAAGCCCGCACCTGCATTAAAAATAACGAGAGTGGCAGGCCCACCACCCATAGTGCCACGAATGCGGCCGGCGCCAACTGGCGGAGCGTGGTGAGCTCGCCATGCTTTTTATTCACATAAACCTTGAAGTAGCCGTACTGGCGGAACTGTTCAAACGCTTTCTTATAGCTTCCTCGCACCAGGTAGGTCACCTTGGCTGCGTGCACATAGAGGATCTTGTACCCGCGCTTGCGGAGGCGGAAGTTGAAGTCATCATCCTGGTTGCGCGTGAGACGTTCATCGAAGTATCCGACCTTTTCAAAAATCGACCGCCGGTACATGGGCACACCCACCGTATCCACGTAGGCGTTTTGTCCCATTGTGCGATAGTTGCCGAGGCCCACTCCGAATTTGGACTCCATCGCCAAACTGATTAAACGTCCTGTTTCGCTGTCATAAACATGCTGATAATCCCCACCCACGCAGGCCACGTCCGGACGTGTCTTCAGAGTATGAAGCAGAATCGGAATGTAATCAGGCTGGACCACATTGCGCGCGCCCACAATCTGAATGAATTCGCCACGCGCGTTCTTGACGCCTAAATTGAAAGCGTACGGCGTGAGATTCTTTGGATTGTCAATAAGGCGCACACGTGGGTCGGCTTGCTCGATTTGACCGACAATTGAGCGCGTCCCATCCTCACTCATTCCGTCAACGACCAGCACCTCAATGTTTGGGTGTTCCGAATCCAAGATGGCGCGTATGGTTTGTTCAATAGCCTTCGCTTCGTTTCGACAAGGGATCACAACGGAGACCAGATCTGTGTTCATGCGTGTTGCACCCGATATTCTTGTGCGTGTTTTTCGTTTCGTGTCTGCTTCTGTTTCTTTTTTTGTGTTTAATTTTTGTATTTAATTTTATGTCTTGTTCTGCTTCAGCCTCGCGACGGCTCCGAATCTTCATCCCCCTACGGTACGGCCACCTTCAGGAACTCCTTCAGTACGGTCTGCATTTGGTCCGCCGTCATCTCAGGGAAGAAGGGCAGGCTTAAAATACGCGCGGCTACCCCTTCCGATACGGGAAATTGACCCTTTCTATAGCCATAGACGGCGAAGGCCGGCTGCTGATTCAGTGTGACCGGGTAATGAATTCCACACTCAATGCCTGCTCCACGCAATGCGGTGATGACCTCATCGCGATTGGATACTTCCACGACATACAGATGATAGACAGGCGTCGCCTCGCTTCGCGGCCGCAGAACCCGAAACCCTTTTGCCATCAGCCCTTCGTCATAGGCTTTGGCTAACTCGCGACGCTGACGCGTCCACTCTTCGAGGCGGGACAACTTCACGGCCAATACAGCACCCTGGATCGAATCCATTCGGAAGTTGCCGCCAAAAAACTCATGCACATATTTGTCCGTACGGCCATGATCGATATACCGTTTCACGAAATCGAAGAGCTTTTCGTTCTGCGTGAGAATAAATCCCGCATCTCCGAACGCGCCCAGATTCTTGCCCGGATAAAAACTAAATGTCGCGAGATCGCCAAACGTTCCCACGGGCGTCCCTTTCCAGCGGGCCAGGTGGGCTTGGGCGCAATCTTCGATGACCTTGAGATTTCGGTGCGAGCGGGCGAAATCCATGATCTCGTCCATAGGTTCGGGGAGCCCATAGAGATGGACCGGAATGAGGGCACGCGTTTTTGAACTCACCTTGCGCGCCGCCTGTCGCAAATCGATCTGTCGGTAGTCTTCATTGATGTCCACCAGAATCGGAGTGGCACCCACTTCCACAACGGGCTCCACCGTGCCAAAAAAGGTATGATTGGGGATCAGAACTTCGTCGCCGACTCCGATTCCCAACGCACGCAGGGCGACCGTGATGGCGCTCGTTCCATTGGCGCAGCCCACGCCATACGCGCCTCCATGCAAGCGCAGAAACTCGCGGCCGAAGTGCTCCACTGGGCGGCCCTGGATAAAGGTTCGCGTCCGGAGAATATCTTCTATGGCTTGGAGAATTTCCGGCTCGAGGCTTCTAAACTGGGCTTCGAGATCCATAAAAGGGATCTTTTGCTGCATAACTCGTCCTATAACTCGTCCTTAAGAGAAGAGAGCTCCAACATTAAGAATCAAGAAAACTCCGTCATCTTTAATCTTCGGATTCGGATCAGTTGACACCGTTTAATGGGAAAACGCAAGATTCTGGGTCGTGGAGAGTGCGGAGCAAGTAACAACGGCGTCCATCGCGGGCCCTTCCGTGCAGGATCGGTGATATTGAGGCAAACGCCCGCACCAGCCAATGACGCTCGGCATCTGAATCTGCGTCTCTGCCCCCCACATTCGGACGACGAAAGCCTCGGTGCGGGTGCGGGTGCGGGTGCGACTGCCTCCGTCGGTATCATTTAATATGATTCAGCTCGTTCAACTCGGCGCCGATTTCATTGGCACAGAGATTGATCCTACACCTGGTAAAAATGACGATTGGACCTCAAACGGAGTTTGGTTCTATGAAAGTGCCGAAATTTGCTCGCTATCTTACGATTATGGTCGCCAGCCTCGCTGCCGGGAGTTTGTTTGCCGCGAGGGAGATGATAACGGTGAATGCCAAAGTGGTAGGAACTGGAGTGTACGACATCAGCGGCCACTTGAAATGTTCGCTTCTTGAGTCGCGGGAGGTCGCCGTCAAGGGCAACAATGGTCCCGCCAGCTATCTCTTTTCCAAATACCTCCCGACTTACCCAGTGGAATTGTCAGCTACGACCGAGCACAAAGTGGTCGGCGGATTTGTCAGCTACGCCCGAGTCACTGTTGGACCTAAAAGTAAAGACTTTGAGTATCCATTAGGAGACGATCGAAGGGGTGGTGCCGGCGATGACTACGAGATCATGACCGGCCCGTTCGGCGTGAAGATCACCCATAATGGCGCGGCCGCCATAGGCGAGTTTGACGAGAGACAGTACGCGGTGGCCATACTGGCGGACGAGACAAACAAAGTCGCAGTCAAATGCGAGTTTGAACCATTGGCGCCGGTCTTTCGATTTATCGACAAGATGATGCCAAAAGAATAGTGTGCTGATTGCGTTCCTACAGCTCCGCGTCCCGGATCTGACCGAGGCGGCATTTCTTCGGCACGAATCGCAGAAAGACCTCTTTGCCCGTTTCGACGCTTTCGTATATCGCCGAAATCAATTCGAGGGATTTACGGCCCTCGAGACCGTCGACGAGCGCCGAGCGCTGTTCGCGCAGGCTTTCGACCACTTTGTTTAAATATTCTGTGTGACCGAAGCCATACACATTAGGGGGAGCGACGCGGTACTTTTCCACAACCTCGCCATCTTCGGGAAGCGGATCGGAAAAGTTCCAGGTCCTCATCTCGTTAACTGCGAAGCCGCCGATCTCGACGGTGCCTTTTTCGCCCAGAAGGGAAATCGATCCCTCCAGATCCTTGGGGCGGGTGGCTGTGGTGGCTTCGATCAGACCGAGCGCGCCGTTTCGGAAGCGCAGGATAACCACGCCGGTATCCTCAGTTTCAATATTCACCAGCGCGGTCGATGTTTTGGCAAACACACTCTCCACGTCGCCCATCATCCACTGCAGCAGGTCCACATGGTGAGACGCCTGATTGGCGAAGACCCCGCCATCATAGGCCCACGTTCCGCGCCAGCTGTCTTGATCGTAATACTTTTGCGTGCGGCACCAGCGCACACGCACCGTGCCCATCACGAGTTTCCCGAAGCGGCCGGCCTCAAGCGCCTGACGCAGCTTTTTGACCGGATGATTGTAGCGATTTTGTTTCACAACAAACAATCTCACTCCAGCGGCGTCACAGGCGGCGATCATACGGTCGGCGTCCTGAAGCGTGAGCGCCATTGGTTTTTCCACCACCACATGCTTGCGGTAACCGGCCATGTCGATGGCGTGCTGGGCGTGGAGACCACTGGGAGTGAGGATACTCACCACGTCAATCTCATCACCCATTTTATCCATCATCTCAAACCGATCGGAGAATGCCCTCACGCCGGCATGCACTTCCGCAACCGCCTGGGCGCGATTCAACTGGGTATCGCATACGGCCACCAATTGGGCGCCCGGGACGGCGCCACTGGTGAGCGCTTCCACGTGCTTAGGAGCAATGCGGCCGCAGCCGACAAGAGCGAAATTCAGCTTAGACATTCTGGGTTCCTTATTCGTTATTCCTTATTCATTATTCATTCGTGAGAAAGGTTTCAGCCTTTTTGATTCTTTAATTTCTAGTCTCAAATCGGCTTCGAGTCTAGATTCGCTATTCCCTATTCCCCCGTCACTGCTCGAGAGGGAAGGGACGTAGACGAAGGTAAGGGGGCGTCCGGCGACGCATGAGCACCGGCCGTCATCCTCCATCCTCGTCATCCTCGCACCACCGCCACCGTCGCAGCCGACGCGACACGACGCATAAATTTCTGTTTGACCGTCTGGCTGAGACAAGGAATAACGAAAACTGTTCCCTCTCACGCCTCTTCTTAGGAATAAAAGAACGACTTATGACAGTGAATGAGATCGTTAGAATTCTGAACCTGCCCAACATCCTGAAGCGTTATTCTCCTCGACGCTTTAGCTGGAAGCACCTGATGATCGATGCCGTTTTGATTGTGGCTTCGCTCTTCGCCAGCTTGTGGTTGCGCTTGGGCGAGGCGCAGATCGACCAGCACATCCACACTCTTTATCAACTGGCCGCAGGTTTCGTTGTGATCCGCCTTCTTGTGTTTCTGGGATTTGGCGTTTACCAGAGTTTGTGGCGCTATATCTCCGCGCACGATGCCTCGCGCTTGATTTTGGCTGTGGGACTTTCTGTTCCGCTCATGATTTCGGTCACCTACACCTTTCGTGACGCTGGATACTTGCCCCGTTCGTTCTTTATTATCGATGCTTTGGTGTGCACGGCTTTGCTCCTCGGGATCCGACTCGCGCGGCGTCAGGTATTTGAGATGCAGATGCGCCCGCAAAAGGGCCAGGTCAGCTTGGGTAAGCTCGTGATCTACGGAGCGGGACAAAATGGAAGACTGCTGGCGCAGCGGCTGCTCAGTGATCCCCACCGCGATCGCGACCTTCTCGGGTTTATCGATGATGATCCGGAGAAACGGGACCGGCGCATTCAAGGGCTGCCCGTTCTAGGCGGGCATGCGGATATGGAAAATGTATTGGAGCGTGCGGGTTGCACGGAGTTGGTCGTGGCCATCACGGATCCGCCCGCATCTTTGATGCGTGACCTTGTCCTTCTCGGCCGCAAGCTGAACATTCGGATTCAGCGCATCGCCCACTTCGACGCCGCCCAGATTCTCTCGCGGACGGAAGCGCTTTACCGGCAAATTGAATTGAAAGACCTGCTCAAGCGCCCGTCGTCGCAAGTGGACCTTCCGTCGGTCAAGGGCATGATTACGGACAAGATCGTTCTAGTCACGGGAGCTGGTGGGAGTATTGGGAGTGAGTTGTGCCGGCAGATCGCGCGTCTTTCGCCGGCCAAGCTCCTGCTCCTCGATCACTCGGAATTCAACCTGTATGAGATTGATCGCGAGCTTCGACCCTCGCCACAGGATTTCAGTCATATCATTCCGCTGCTTGTCGATATCAAGGATCGGTACTCGTTGGAAAATGTGTTCCGGCAGTATCGGCCGCAGGTGGTCTTTCACGCCGCCGCCTACAAGCATGTTCACCTGGTGGAGGCCAATATCGCGTCGGCTGTGCTCAACAACATTCTGGGCACATGGAACCTCCTGGATCTGTGCGAGCGCTCGGCCGGAGAGCGCATCGCCGATCTCGAACACTCCGTGGAGCGCTTTGTGATGATCTCCTCGGACAAGGCGGTGAATCCGGTCGGAGCCATGGGCGCCACCAAACGGGTGTGTGAGTTGTTGACCAGTCTCGTCGGCTTTCGCACCCAGCGTCTTTATTCCTCGGTGCGCTTCGGTAATGTGCTGGGGAGCTCGGGAAGTTTGATTCCCCTGCTGCGCAAGCAGATCGAAGAGGGCGGCCCCGTAACGCTCACCCATCCGGATATGACCCGCTACTTTATGTTAATTCCGGAAGCCGTGTCGCTTGTTCTGATGTCGGCCACACTTTCACAGCCGGGCGATATCAATGTCCTAAAAATGGGTGAGCCGATTCGCATCCTGGAACTCGCCCGCAGTCTGATGGCCCTGATGGGCAAGAGCGAAGAGGAAATTGGAATTGTGTTTACGGGCGTGCGTCCTGGCGAAAAAATGTATGAGGAACTCTATCTCACGGGTGATGAACTCACCACACGCCATCCGGATATCCTCACCGTTCCGCGCGGAGATTTGGCACTGAGTGAGCCTCAGGTGCGCCATGCAGACCTTCTTAGTGACGTGAAGCGACTCCTCCGCATGGCCGAACAGGGTGATCCTCAATTGCTGGAGACGCTCAAGGATATGGCCCAGGGGCGAGCGGGACTGGATCGGATCCGGAATCCGAGCCCACGTGTCATGTGATATAACGTAAACCAATAATAGACTCGCCTATGGGCTCGGCGTCGGCGTTGGACGAGGCTGCTGACCGCAGCCTTGCCGGCCCTCAAATGTCTCGCAAATGTCTCACAAATATTTCGAATGCGTCCTTGCGGGCCTGACTGTTCTAACCGGCTAGGTTACTGGATTATAGGCCTCTCGATAGCAATCCGTAAAAAACCATTGAGCTCAGATCTTCGACAATACGAACATCGTTGCTAACCTCGCCACTGGGATGAGCCGGCTCCTGACTGAGCAACTGGGTTGCCACTGCCGCGTACGCAACAGCTCGGTTGTACTGTTCATGCCGGGCCAGAATCGCGTTCTGGCTCCCCAGGGTCGAGTCCCCGATCGAAGTGTAATAAGCACTGTAGTAGGCGTAGTAGATGGCATAGTACGCGTGATAGGCGGCGTAGTACGCATAAAGATTGGACGCCCGGCTATGGGCGGTATAGTGAGCCCAGTTTCGATTCATGGCGTTTGCCGCCACTCCCATCGCGTCGGTGGTGTTGAGGTTCACGCCCGCGCTAAACAGCGGCCAAGTGACATAGTCTGTGGTGGAGCTGCTCTTGGCGGCGTAAATGGCCGTCACAAAACCAGCATCAGCGGCGTTTGCTTGGAGACCCTGTGAGCAGATGAACGTGATGGCTAGAAACTGATAGATCCACTTGCATTTGGTCATTGAATTTCCTCCGTTAGTGAGAAATTGCCAGGCATCCCAGCAATACTCGCATCACGAGTGCAATCCGGGGTCCCACGAAGTTGCTCCCTATTAACGAACGGATCCGAGATAATGATGATTTTCTCATTCTGATACGGTCACAGCCTTGGCAACGGTCCTGTTTCTGCTCTCCTGACTAAAGGACCCTACACCTGACCATCAAAATGACGTCTGCCACCACCAACCACAGTCGGCCGCGGCCCACGGCCCGCGGCCATGACACACGCCCTGAGCTTAAGTTAGTCTAACACTTCGGAAAGAGAGCGGAGCAGATCCCGGCGGGTCACCGGCTTTGTCAAAACCATATTGCAGCCCGATTCAAGGCAGCGCGACTTCTCCGACTGCATAGCGTGGGCGGTGAGCGCCACGATGGGCCCCTTGTAGCCGTGCTCGCGCAGTTTGCGAGTTGTCGCGTATCCATCCATTCGCGGCATTTGGATGTCCATCAGTATGGCGTCGGGCACTACGGCGGCGCCGTTGTCTGTGGTGGCGGCGGCGGCATGGGTCGGCGCTTGCCCGACAATCTTAAGGGCCTGTTCGCCGCCCTCCGCGGTGTGGACCACAGCGCCTGTGTTCTGAAGGAACAACTCCATTAGCTCTCGATTATCGATCAAATCGTCCACGACCAGAATGCGGCGGCCGGACAGATCGGAATCGCGCGCATCGGGCCCAGGAGCAGGAGAACGCGATTTGCCGGCGGACGCCGAGCCCATCTTCTCATTCCTCGCGCAGGTCTCAGAGCGCGGCTGGACCTCTTGGAGCCGGAAGGAGACACGGAACTCCGATCCCTCGCCACGTTCGGAATGTTCCAAGGTGACATTTCCGCCGAGCAGCTGGGCGAGTTGACGGGAAATCACCAGACCGAGCCCCGTACCGCCGAAGCGCTTACTCGTGGAAGCATCTCCCTGAGAAAACGGTTGAAACAGATTTTGCTTATGATCCGCGCCCATGCCCACCCCTGTATCCTGCACCACCACTTCAATCCGCACGTCCTCGGGATTGGAGTCACCAGCCAAGATGCCGCGCCGAACATGAACATTCACTTCGCCCTCTTCGGTAAATTTGATCGCGTTGCCGATTACGTTCAAAAGCACCTGTTTCACTCGGGTCGCGTCGGACCGGTAGGTCGCCCCGGCAAGGCCCGGTTCCACCTCGATACGGAAACCGATTCCTTTCTCGCGCGCGCGATGCCCGAGGGTCAGGTCCAAATCCCGCAGCATCTCGCCCAGATCGAAGGGGCCAATTGTGAGTTCAAAGCGCTGAGCCTCAATTTTCGACAGGTCTAAGACATCGTCAATAACCCGCATCAGGAGATCTCCGTTGCGCTGGATGGTCGCCAGCAATTTCTGACGTTCCTCTAAGCTCAGACCGTCGGAAGCCAGAAGTTCGGAAAATCCCAGCACCGCACCCAGCGGAGTGCGGATCTCATGCGACATGTTCGCCAAAAATCGCCCCTTGGCGACATTGGCCGCCTCCGCTTGCTCGCGCAGTTCGGAGGCGATGCGAATTTGTTCCTGAAGCATCTTACTTTGGTGATCCAGCTTCGCAAAAACCCGCACCTTACTGCGCACCATATGCGGATCTAGAGGTTTGAATAAGAGATCCACAGCTCCGGTCTCATAGCCTTCAAACTCAATATTCCCGCCCTTATCCTGAGCGGTGACAAAAATAATGGGAAGGTGGCGGCTACGCTCCACTCCTCGGATCAGGCGGGCCAACTCAAAGCCATTCATTGACGGCATATGGACATCGACCAACGCAAGGGCGAACTCGTGCTCGAACACCAGATTTAACGCCTCGTCGGCACCAAGGGCCTCAAACACCTCCACCCCTTCAGGCTCGACCAGGGCCCTGAGCGCCACGATATTCTCACGCAGGTCATCGACAAGTAGGATCTTTGTCTTCATATTCCTCTACCCGAGCTGTCGTTTAAACCTTTGCGCCAAATTTCCTCAAAAACAAAAGCCAGTTGATCGGCGGTGATCACGTGGTCCGGCTGCATCCGCTTTAAAGCCGCCGCCGGCATAATGGGAAATTCGGCATCAGCGGAATCCTGGACAACAGTCACCCCACCCGCGTCCTGCACCCGACACAAGCCATCCGCGCCATCTTCGTTCGCTCCCGTCATCAGCGCGGCCACCAGACGCGGTCCATAGACGCGAGCGGCACTTTCAAAGAAAAGGTCGATTGATGGCCGCGAGAAATGAACCGGCTCCTCCTGCGAAAGCGCGAAACTGTGGACGCCCGCGTGGCACCCATCGCGCTCAATCGAGACATGATACCCGCCGGGCGCGAAGTACACGTGCCTCGATTCAACCGGCATTTTGTCCTCGATCTCAACCACTGGGCGCTCAGGAGTCGTGTCGTAAACCGTGCCCACATCAATACAGGAATTCGTCGGGAGATGTTGAATCACACAGAGCGGGGCGGTGAATTCCTTCGCAAGCCGCGTGAGCAGAATCTGTAAAACTGTGACACCTCCGGCGGATGTTCCGACCGCGAACAGGGGTCCGTTCATGCCGACAGCCTCCCGTGCTTCTGATAAATCTTGTGCTTGGCATCGATCACATTGAACGCCGCGGCCGCACTGGTAAAGCGTAAGTTTTCCTTACTTCCCAGGCAAAGAAAACCCTTATATCGCAACGTGTTTTGCATCAGAGCTAAAACATGATTTTGCAACTCCCGATCGAAATAAATCAAAACATTCCGACACAGAATCAAATGCGCCTCAGTGAAAACTCCGTCCACAACCAAATTGTGTTCAGAAAAAACAAGATTGTCTTTAAGCTCGCCGCTCATACGGATGTAGCCGTAGTCGGCCATATAGTAATCAGAAAAAGTCTGGCGACCGCCCGACTCAAGATAATTGCGGGTGTACACAGGTACGGCTTCGGCCGGAAAGATGCCCTCGCGCGCGTGTGTGAGGGAAACGGGATTGATATCGGTCGCGAAGATCACGCTCCGATCGTACAACCCCTCCTCCTTCAGGAGAATGGCAAGGCTGTAAGCCTCCTGCCCGGTCGAACATCCCGCGACCCAGAGATTGAGCGAAGGATAGGTGCGCAAATGGGGAAAGATCTCCTCGCGCAAAGCACGAAAAAATCCGCCGTCACGGAACATCTCCGTCGTCCCAATTGTCAGATGGGGAAGAATCGATTGAAAGAACTCGGGCTGACGCAAAAGGCGCGCGATCAACTCGGCGCAATCCATCAGATCGTACTTTCCAATTATGGCGCGAATCCTGCGGTCAAAAGAAGACGGGGCGTAGCCGTGAAAGTCGTACCCGTACTTGCCTTTGATGGTCTCCAAAACCAAATTGCGTTCCAGGTCCGAGATCTCCCTCACGCCAACACCTTCTTTCCGCAAAGCCAAACCCGGAGCACGGATATTAAGTTCATCAAATTCACCGGCTTGGGCAAGTAATCATTGGCTCCGGCCTCGATGCACTGTTCATGATCCCCTTTCATCGCCTTCGCGGTCAGCGCAATGATCGGCAGTTTGCGGAATTGGTTCATTTGGCGGATCCGCCGAATGGCCTCAAAACCGTTCATCTTGGGCATCATAATATCCATGAGAACGACATCCACATCCGGATGCTTCTCAAGGGCCTCAAGCCCTTCAACCCCATTGCGCGCCGCGATCACCGCCAACCCTTGGCTCTCGAGTGCGCTGGTCAGAGCAAAGATATTGCGCATATCATCGTCTACCAAGAGCACGCGGCGGCCGGCAAATGACTTCTCCTTCATACGGAGGTGAGAAAGCATGGTGCGCTGTTCATCTGGCAGCTCGGATTCGACCCGATGGAGGAAAAGATTGACCTCATCGAGCAATCGTTCCGGAGATTTCGCGCCCTTGATGATAATACTTTCGGAAAAAGAGCGCAGCAGGTCTTCCTCGTCCCGTCTCAGTTCCCGACCCGTATACACAATAATGGGCGGTACGTTGGGACCGATTTGTTCGTGAATCGCCTCGAGCAGACCAGCCCCGGAAAAATCCGGAAGCGTGAGATCCACGATAATACAATCAAACTGATATTGTTTAATGACGATCAGAGCTTCCTGGCCCGTTGAACTCGCCTCGATTTCCACGCCAGGCCCCCGCAACAGCTCCCGCACCGCGGTTTGTTGGCGTTTATCATCTTCCACAACAAGCACGTGCTTGACGCGCTTGTCGAGAATGCCCTCGATGCGATCAAATGCCTGTTTCACGCCATCAAGAGAGGCGGGCTTGCCCAAGTATCCCATGGCACCCAGGCGCATGGCACTCATCTGGTATTCCAGCGCGGAGATCATGTGCACCGGTATATGCCGCCACTGAGGCGTCTGCTTTACGGTTTCCAGCACACTAAGTCCACTCACCCCTGGCAACTTGATATCGAGAAGAATAGCGGACGGGAGATGCTGCCGAAGCACGTCCAGAGCCGTCTCGCCGTCGCCCACGCTGATGGGTGCAAATCCGTGCGCGCGGGCGGCATCCTCAGCGGCGCGACGAAACACCAGGTCATCCTCGACGATAAGGACAGTGCGGCCGCGCGATTCACCGAGAGCTTGGGCCACCAGCCGCTCCACTTCGCCCCGTACGGGCGCCGCCGGTCCCGGGGGAGCCTCAACGGCCGCCGGCGACACCGGCTGCGGCGAGGAGCCTGGAACGGGTGTCGGTGGCCCGTGAGTTTGCCCTCGCGCCACCCCCTTAATGCGTAGGGGAACCTCAAGGGTAAAGGTGCTTCCCTGATTTTCGACGCTCGAAACAAAGATCCGACCCTGTAACAGGCCAGCCAGTTCGCGCGAAATAGTCAACCCCAAACCCGTTCCCCCATATTTTCGGCTAATGGAGCCGTCCGCTTGCTCAAAAGCCTCGAAGATTTTGAGTTTCTGGGATTCAGGAATCCCGACGCCCGTATCTTGCACCGAAAACCAGAGTGTATCGGCTTGATCCGGCGCCATGCGAACTTGAAGTCGAACCTGCCCTTTTTCTGTAAACTTGAGCGCGTTGGAAGTAAAATTACGCAGCACTTGCTCAATCCGCTGCCGGTCGGAAAACATCGCCTGAGGGGTGGCGGGATCCAGGTCCACCTGGAAATCCAATCCCTTTTTCGTAAAGAGGGGTCCGAATTGCAAATTCAATTGATCACAAAGACTTTGAATGGAGAATGTCTGCGGTCGCAACACCAGCTTGCGCGCCTCCATCTTGGCCAGATCCAAAATGTCGTTAATCAGCGTCAGGAGGTCTGAGCCGGCGTCATGAATCGTGCTCGCGAACTCACGCTGTTGCTCGCTCAGATTTCCGTCTTTGTTTTCCTGGAGGAGCGAGGAGAGGATCAACATGCTATTGAGCGGGGTCCGCAACTCATGTGACATCTTAGCCAAAAACTCGGACTTGTACTGATTCGCGCGCTCGAGCTCGGTGTTGCGTTCGCTCACAATCGCCTGCTGCCGTTCCAGAGTCCGCGTTTGGGCTTCCAACTCTTCATTGATCTGGCGCAGTTCCTCTTGCTGGGTTTGCAGCTTTTCTTGCGAGCGGAGAAGCGCTGAGGTTTGCTGTTCCAGTTCCTCGTTGCTGGTGCGGAGTTCTTCCTGTTGGGCCTGAAGTTCTTCAGCCTGGCGTTGTGTTTCCTCGAGCAATTCCTGCTGCCGCTCGCGCGCCAGAGCCGAGTTCATACTTACGGCAACCCGCTCCTGAATCTGCTCTAAAAGCTCCCTCTCCCGTCCCTGAAGAGGATGAAACATCGCAAGCTCCATCACACCCAGCAGACGCTCCTCGAATCGGAGGGGAACGAAAACAAGATTATGTGGAGTCGCGGAGCCCAGACTTGAGGCGATGGGAAAGTAATCGTCCGGCACCTCGCGGACTTCTTGAATGCGCTCCCCGCGTTGTGCGGCCGCGCCGATGAGACTCTCCCCTATCCCATAGCTCACATCCATCGCCTCGGGTTCGGAGGTCTGGCCGCCACACGTGGCGAAGCGTTTGAGGCGACCTCCGGAATAAAGAAAGAAGTTGCCCGCCGGCACATTCAAAATCTCAGATATCAGGTCCAAGGTTTTCTCGGCGACGGCCCGTGGTTGAATTTGTCCAGCCGTGATCTGGGCGACCTTGGCGAGTCCCGCTTGAATCCAGCCCTTGCGCCTTTGTTCGTCGATCATGCGTGCCTGGTATTCAAGCTGTCGGCGCACCAACCAAAAGGCCATCAGGGCGAGGAGAAAGTTGACGACACCAGAGGCAATGAGCGTGAACGTGACAAGTGCCGAACTTCGTGTGACCGCAGCCGTGCGCGCGGCCAACGCCCCTTCCTCAACACTGACGAGAGAATTGAGCCGGATCCGGAGGCGGTCCATCAAACGCTTTCCGGTTAAAACGACGTTCAGGCGAGCCACCCCAGCCGTGCCTTGCGCTCGTGCTAAGTCGATATTGCTGTCAACAAGACGAATCCGCTCTTCGAGAAGGTTCCGGATTTCCGTCAACGCCGTGGTCTGCTCGGCTTTGCCCCGTGTCGCAGCGTTCAGAGAGGCAAAGTGGCTCCAAACCTCATCCTTGGCGCGAGCAAGGTCGCGCAGAAAGCTGGGGTCCTGTTCCAGCAAATAGCCCCGCCCGACACTTTCGAGCTCCCGCACGCTGGAGACGATTTCTCCAATTTCCTTAAGGATCAGGTGGGTGCGTGCAACGGAGGCATGATGGTCGCGTACGGTCTGAAAATTCCTAAATAAAATCAAATTGTTAGAGACCAGAACAACCAGGACCAAGAGGAAAAGTAGGCCTATTTTTCCTGACTTCACCGAACCTCCTTAACGGAGGCCGAAATATAATAACATGCGGCGCAAATGGCCAGCACAATATTGCGGTGCGCTATATATTGCGCCGGTAGCGCCCTCCGACCTCATAAAGGGCTGTGGTCATTTGCCCCAGGGAACACACACGCGCCGCGCTCATAAGGGCGGCAAAGACATTGTGCCCCTGCATCGCCGCCCGCTTGAGCGCCTCAAGCTCCCGATGGGCTTCAGGGGTGTGCTCCGCCTGGTAGGCCCGGACGTGGTCCAACTGCTGCTTTTTCTCGGCGGGCGTGGCCCGTGCCATTTCGATTTTGGGCGGTACGTAACCGGGCGCAAGGGTCTGCGGGTCGACAAATGTATTCACACCCACAATCGGAAGCTGTCCATTGTGCTTAAGAGTTTCATAATGCAAGGATTCCTCTTGGATCCGGCTTCTCTGATACTGAGTCTCCATTGCACCTAGAACACCACCACGCTCGTTGATTCGGAGAAACTCCTCAAGCACGGCTTCCTCCACGGCGTCCGTCAGCCATTCCCCAAAGTAACTGCCCTGGAGAGGATTTTCGTTCTTCGCCAGGCCGAATTCCTTATTGATGATCATCTGGATGGCCTTGGCACGCCGAACGCTCTCTTCAGTTGGTGTGGTGATAGCCTCATCATAAGCATTTGTGTGCAAACTGTTGCACTGATCGAAGATCGCAATCAAGGCCTGAAGTGTCGTGCGAATATCGTTAAACGCGATCTCCTGGGCGTGGAGAGAGCGGCCCGACGTTTGAATATGGTACTTTAGTTTTTGCGAACGTTCGTTGGCGCGATACTTGTCCCGCAAAGCGATCGCCCAGATCCTTCGCGCCACGCGTCCGATCACGGCATATTCCGGATCCAGTCCGTTCGAGAAAAAGAAGCTGAGATTGGGCGCGAAGGCATCCACGTTCAAACCACGGGCCATGTAGTACTCGATGTAGGTAAATGCGTTCGAAAGCGTGAGTGCCAACTGGGTAATCGGATTCGCACCGGCTTCTGCGATATGGTACCCACTGATACTGACAGAGTAGAAGTTGCGCACGTTGTGCTGAACAAAATATTCCTGGATGTCCGCCATCATCTTGAGCGCGAAATCAATTGAGAAGATACAGGTATTTTGCCCTTGGTCCTCTTTCAAAATATCGGCTTGAACCGTGCCACGGACAGTGGCGAGCGTCCAGGCGTGAACCTCGGCACGCTCACTCGCGTTCAAGGCACGACCCAGCTCGGCGGCTTTCTTTTCCACCTGCTGATCGATGGCGGTGTTCATAAAGAACGCGAGAATCATTGGCGCGGGACCGTTGATCGTCATTGAGACGCTGGTTGCGGGATCACAAAGATCAAATCCCGCATAAAGCTTTTTCATATCCATCAAGGTGGCGATGCTGACACCGCTCTCGCCGACTTTGCCGTAGATATCCGGACGCAGATTCGGGTCCTCTCCATACAGAGTCACGCTATCGAAGGCGGTGGACAAACGCTTCGCCGTTTCGCCTTTGCTTAAGAAGTGAAAGCGGCGGTTCGTGCGCTCCGGCGTCCCTTCGCCCGCAAACTGGCGAGTGGGGTCCTCTTCCGTGCGCTTCAGGGGAAACACGCCCGCGGTATAGGGAAAGGAACCCGGCACATTCTCCAAACGCAAATACCGCCAGCGATCACCCCAGTCCGTGTATTTCGGAAGCACCACACGTGGAATTTCAAGGCCGCACAGGCTTGTACGCACGAGCGACTGACGGATCGAACGGCCACGCACCTCGTAAACCAGTTCGGTACCGGAATACGACTCACGCAAATTCTCAAACCCGGTGAGCTCCCGCCACTCCTCATCCGTAAAGCGCCCGCGCCATTCTTTATATTTTAACTCCCAGTCCGAAGGAATGGAGCGAAGCTCTTTGCGTAGAGTCTCAATGGCTCCCAGGGTGGAGGCGATTTGAGCCTGCGTCTTCACATCTTTTTTGTACTGCCGGACCGTGTGAACAATTTCGGCCAGGTAATTCTGTCGTTCGGCGGGGATAAGGGTTTGCTTCTCGCTTCCGCCGAGACGCTCCCGTTGCGCCTCCCCCAGCCGGAACTGAGGGGCGCCTTTTTCCGCCAAACGATCGCATAGCGCACTGAAGAGCTGATTCACCCCTTTATCGTTGAAGTTGGAGGCCTGAGTGAGGAACACCGGCACTGGAACCGACGCATCAAAGATTCGCCGTGCGCGACGGTACTGCTTCTGTACATCCCGGTGCGCATCCTGCGAGCCGCGCCGGTCAGCCTTATTGATGGCGATCAGATCGGCGAAATCGATCATGTCGATCTTCTCGAGCTGGCTTTGAGCGCCAAACTCGGACGTCATCACATAAAGGCTCAGATCCCCGACTTCAAGAATTCGGGAGCTGGCCTGGCCAATGCCCGAACTTTCAGCGATCAGCAAATCAAAATTGTAGCCCTTTAGGAAATCGAGCATCCTTGGGAGAGCCAATGCAATTTCACTGCCCGAGCCGCGAGAAGCCACCGAACGCATAAACGTTCCGCGGTTCGCCAGCGCATTCATGCGGATACGGTCTCCCAGGAGGGCTCCGCCCGTGCGCCGCTTGCTCGGATCGACACACACGACTCCCAGGCGCCCGGAAGGAAACTGGTTCATAAAGCGCACCATCAATTCATCAATTAAAGACGACTTGCCAGCGCCGCCCGTACCGGTGATCCCAAGAACCAAAGGTGGAGGCGCGTCTTTGCGTTCAAATCCCTTGAGCGCCGAACGGATTCCCTCTAAGTCAGAGTCGGCGCCGTTTTCAATGGCGGTGAGGGCCACCCCGAGCGCGGTCTGCGGAATGGGAGCGGAGCCAAACTCGGCGCTTCGAGCTCCAAAATCCGAGCCTCGAGCGGCCGCACAGAAGTCAAAATCGCACTCTTTGAGAATATGTTGGATCATTCCTTCCAGGCCCAACCGGCGGCCATCGTCGGGATGAAAGATTTGTGAGATGCCATAGCTCTCCAGCTCCGCCTTTTCCGAATGCACGATCACGCCGCCGCCGCCGCCGAAGATCTTGACGTATTCGGCGCCCGCTTCGCGCAGCAAGTCCTTCATGTACTTAAAGTATTCCATGTGGCCGCCCTGATAGGAGCTGACGCAGATACCCTGCGCGCCTTCTTGCAACGCCGTCTCCACCACCTCCAGGACCGATCGGTTATGGCCCAAGTGGATCACTTCCGCGCCATGTTCCTGAAGAACCCGGCGAATCACATTGATGGCAGCATCATGCCCATCGAAGAGGGAAGCGGCGGTGACGATTCGGATCGGGTTCTTCCATGCGCGTGACATTTTATTTTCCTCGCAATGTTCCTTGCAGTCTTCCTTGCAATATTCGTCGTTATTCTTCGCAACTTTCCGCATCGTCGTTCGTGTCGGGTCGTGGTCTATGGTGTCCGTATCATCCGTGTCGCCTTTATTTTCCTTATCGTCCCTGGAAGTTCGGCGGGCGCTTCTCGATAAAAGCTTGGATGCCTTCCGAGTGATCCTTGGTTTCAAAGGTGCGGGCGAACAGATCGGCTTCCAGTTTCAAGCCCTCCGGTAACGAACGATCACTTCCATGATTGATCGCCTCTTTCACCCAAGCCAACGCCATAGGGGCACGCTGCGTGAGCGTCGCCGCCAACTTGCGGGCCGTGTCCATCAGGGCCTCGGGCTCCACGACGTGCGCAAAAAGGCCCCATTCATATCCCTGGCGCGCCGTGAACATCTCTCCGCTCAAAGCCACACGTCGCGCGAGCGCGCGACCCAGCGCACGGCTCAAGCGCTGGGTCCCCCCGTAGCCGGGAATAAGCCCGAGTGTGACTTCCGGAAGACCCCACTTCGCCTTTTCGGAGGCGACGATAAAGTCGCATGCGAGGGCGAGCTCAAGACCTCCACCCAGGGCGAACCCATTCATCGCCGCGATCACCGGGAACGGCAAATCCGCAATCTTTTGCAACAAGCCCTGTCCGGTAAGAGCCATCTCACGCGCCTGGCTGGATGTGAGGGACTCCATCTCTTTGATATCGGCCCCCGCTACAAACGCCTTCTCGCCCGCACCCGTCAGAATAGCGGCTCTGAGTTCGCGCTTTTGCTCCAACTCCTGCAGCAGAATCTTTAAGTCTGTCAGCACCTGCCTGTTGAGCGCATTGAGGGCTTCGGGTCGGTTGATTCGGATCACCCCGATCTTATGTGCGGAGTGAGTCTCGCCCGCACCGTTTGTAGTCTCAACCTTGTATTCAATTGTTTTTAATTCCATCGGCACACTTCACCTCTCCTGCTGGCGGTTTTATTCGTAACGGTAAAAGCCTCGGCCGCTCTTGCGTCCGAGCCATCCGGCTTCCACATATTTAACCAGCAAGGGGCAAGGGCGATACTTACTGTCCCCTAGACCTTCATGCAGGACATTCATAATCGCAAGACAAGTGTCCAGACCAATGAAATCGGCCAGGGTCAGCGGACCCATGGGCTGGTTCGTCCCGAGCTTCATTGCGGTATCGACCGCCTCCACCGAGGCCACACCTTCATGCAAGGTATAGACGGCTTCATTGATCATGGGCATCAAAATCCGATTGACGGCAAACCCCGGCATATCCCGAACTTCAACAAAGGTTTTACCCAACTTTTCCGCAAGCTTGGCAACCTGGGTGAAGGTGTCGTCTGAAGTTTGGAGCCCGCGAATACCTTCGACCAGTTTCATAATCGGGACCGGGTTCATAAAATGCATTCCGGCGACTTTCTCCGGGCGTTTAGTTGCCGCGGCAATGCGAGTTATCGATATGCTAGAAGTGTTGGAGCACAAGATCGCATGGCGTGGACAAACCTCGTCGAGACGCCGAAAGATGTCGAGCTTGAGATCAATGTTCTCGCCAACGGCTTCCACAACAAAATCGCAGTCCTGAAACTCGTCCAGCCGCGTGGACGTTGAAATCCGTGCCAGCAGCTCCTTCTTTCCAGCTTCGCTCAGAACTTCTTTCTTGATGAGCCGGTCGCAACTGCTTCCGATGGTGGCCATTGCCTTCTCCAGTGCCACTTGTGAAACATCCACCAAGTGCACCGCGAAGCCTTCCGCGGCCATGACCTGCGCAATTCCATTTCCCATCTGGCCTGCACCCAGCACACCCATACGTTGCGAAAGCATCTGACTCTCCATGTTAAGTTGTTTGGAGGAAAGCCGAGTTATAACGTAAAGCAGAAGGTGGCGTCAAAAGATGGCTCTCAGAGTGACGTCAGGTCCCACTCTCATACATGTACATGTAACATGTAAACAGCGATCAAAAGCGAACTATACCGCTTGGAGAAAGAGACCAGATGAGCCGCAACTCATCATTTCCAAACTGATGCTCCTCTTCAAAAATCTTCGTGCCCACAAGGATGAGGTTTGAGGATTTAGTGAGATTGGAAAGCACGACGGCGGCACTCAGGTGACGAACAAGATCACCGTGCACACGGGAATTCGGATCAAAGACGTCGAGGCGGACGTGGGTGGAAACAAGATCGGTCAGGTCCACGCCGACGTCCGTGTGTCCCGCCAGAAATTTTCCGACGTCTTGGTCTTGCTCGCGCTCGCCCATATAGAACTCCAAAGTCCAATCAAAGCCCTTGTTGTGAACCGCGGTGTAAAGCCCCCCGATACGCCACTTGGCCTCATGGGTTGGGTCCACGCCTGCCAGAGTATCCCCCGAATTGAGTGTGGCCTCTGTTTTGGTCGAACCCGTCTGACCGGCCAGTCCAACTTCGAATTTTTCACGACGGTAACCCCAGCGCGCCGTGTACCAGGCCCGTCCATCCACGTCATCGCGGCTTTCCCCATTGTGCACGACAATCGTGGTGTACCAACTGTTGTGCTCGATTTCGTAAGACCCTCCCACGTCCCGCAACATCATGGTGCGTGAACGAAATAGGAGACTGCGCGGGAAGACCAGATAGCGCTCCCACAAGCTCCCCTCGTACCCAAATTCCACAGGCAAACGCCCCATCCGAAAGCGACCGTAGACGGAATTGAGTTCGGCGAAGGCCTCCACCAGCATCACGTCATCGTTCACCGCGGCTTCGTAGCGCGCAAGGGGATTGAGTAGGCTTTCCGGACCAATGCGAATCACGCCGGCAAAACTTTTTTCTAGTTCCCAACGCAGGGCAAACGAGCTCTCGCCAATGCCAAAGGATCCATCGCCCGGCTCGCGCAGGAGAAAGGTCGGACGCAAAAGCAAGTCGTGAATCTTGAGCTCCCCAATATCCTCACGTAAAACAGCGCCTTCCACGTAAGACCATGGCTGGAGCAGAAGAACAACCATGGCAGAGAGCGAGATCAAGAGACGCGGACCACGACGCATGGATCTATGCTATAGGAATCCCAGAGCATCGACAATTCACCCGATGGGCTCCTGGACCAAAACACGCTTTCGAGCACTTGCCCGCTGCCGCGCTTTGTATTCCTCATGCGACGCCGGCCCGGCTAGAGTCTTTAGGTAGTGCTCGTAGTCGAGAATCTGAACCTCGTAGGGATAGAAAAATGTAAAGGATTTTTGTGTTTCCGCCAGGGTCACGCGGACAAGTTGCCGCGTGATAAACTTCACGAACTTGTACTCGCGGCTGGTGAACTGATTGGGTTTTTCCAAAAACCGGGCGTGGGCGGACTCGCGCCGCAAGCGTTCATGCAGAAGCGCATCGAGCTTGGCGACATCCAGT
This sequence comes from Bdellovibrionales bacterium, assembly GCA_050249195.1. Lineage (GTDB taxonomy): Bacteria > Bdellovibrionota > Bdellovibrionia > Bdellovibrionales > UBA1609 > JALHOQ01. The sequence continues at coordinate 211,691 of JBFWQY010000003.1, read as the reverse complement.
TCCGCTTGACGCGGCAGAGATCCCATCACATCCATAAACAGGTTCACAGGATAGAGTGTGTTGTTGGATTGGTTGGGAATCACATTCGCCGGACTCACGACATGGTTCACCACCAAGAAACGCATCACACGGAAAACATCAAATAAACTGTTTGTGACGAAGCGTACACCGATTTTGTCCAGGAGGCCAAAAGCCACCTCGTCGGGCTTGGCAAGAAGCTTGGTAATGGCCGAGTCCGAATCTTTGAATGGCTTGATTTCGAATTTTTGCAGCGGAATCGAATCCGCGTCCACACCGTTAAACAGGCGAATGCCGACAATGCTGTCGTTTTGCACAAATTGCCGATAAGAACGGAAAATCTCCTCCTGAATCTCGAGCGAAAAATGATTAAAGAGATCATTTTGCAACTGCGAGATCACATGCATCACGCGCAATAGAGCGCAGGCCCAACGGCTTAAGGAGATGGCGCCGCTCGCGCCGCCTTTGATGCTGCCGCTGCCATTGCGGTCGCTCTCGCGCTCACGTTCGGGCTCGGGTTCCGGTTCGGGTTCAGAAGCCAGCATCAAAAGGTGGGCAATGTCACCCAGCAATTTGGGATCAGAAAGGTCTTCGGGGATGGCTTCGCCTTCCTGCAGCAATTGGGTCCGGATATAAATCAAGGCGCGCGCGTGGATCTGCCAGAGCTTCTCACGATCGGCATCCATGTCCAGGTCGTATCCGTAAGTCTTCAGGTAAGCACAGGCCTCCTCGCGCGAACGCACGTTAAGGCGGGTTGTCTCCACCACGGGACGGGCCCCGATGATAGACCAGAAAACCTCAGGATCAAACTCGAGATTGAGTTTCATCCCCAAACGTTAGCGATGAAGGCTTTGGCTTGGCAACCTTTAGTTGCTGCAGATAAAAAAGCCGCATGTGGGCACGCGGAAATGCCCCAAGGTGCGCCATTGACCCGCGCCGCACCCGGAATCCACGTTGCAATATTTCATTGTGCCAGTGAAATCCTGCGCTTGTACTGTGCCTTCCAGATGCACCTGACCGTAAATGTCGGCAAACGTGACTTGGGCCTGAGTTCCATTCACACTGCCACTCACGCTTTTAAATGTGTCGGGTTGATCCCGTCCGATATGGACCACGAGCGGCGGAATGATCTCGCCATCGGATTGCACCTGACCATATTTATCATCGTAGACTTCGATATGAATGGTTGCATTCGCGTCCACTTGGCCTGAGCCGTACACACCGCCCTGTCCAGACACGGGCACATAGCCCCAAAAGCCAATTCCCGTGGCCTGATTAGATGCGCCACTGACAAATCCGATGGCTTCGCCTGGGGAATCCTTGAGTGAGGGCCATGTAAAGATCCGGACCTCTTCATCCCAAGCGTTCGATAGGGCCGTGACCTCTCCCCAAAGTGTACTGGAGTTCTTCGGTTGAAGTGGAACGGGTTGACCATTCTGATTGGTCGCGATCGGACCGCGCGCCAAACGACCCACTCTCAAACCGTCCTTACGGCCTTTGCGCGGCTGACAACCGGCAAGCGCCACGGCGACAGCAAGCAAGCTTAATAAGAATAGTTTGTGAGTCCGCATAGGTTCCTCCTCCCATTTCTTCAATCTTGAGTAAAGGCAAGCCCGATGCCACTTTCCACGTGTTCCCTTTGCGTTCAAATGGCACTCGGACGGACTCGTAACGCCGCCTCGGGAGAAAATGACAATTCCTGCTCACGCCTGACTGGGGCGTTGACGGGTGTCGCAAAATGAGACACGCTTTCATAAGGAATCTGCAACCATGCCTAAGCTGCAAACGTCGCGTGCGCCAACATCCACGCCCCATCTTCGAGAGAATCCCAGATGACGCCTCCCAATTCGATGTGGAGAGGAGCGAAATACCTATTGGCATTGCTCTTCCTTGCCTTCGGGTCGACAGGTTGGGCCAGCTTTTCGGGGCAATTGAAATCCTCAACGGACTTTTATCCGATTCATCTCGGTGACGCGACCGATGACCTGGTTCCGTATCTGGTTCTGGACCTTAGCGGGAAGCACCGTTTTTCAAAGACCTTTCGCTTTCAGGCTAAAGGCCTGGCCTTGACCAATTTTGAATCCGATACCTCTCCTGAAAAGGCCTACGCGGATCTGCAAGAGGGTTTTTTCGAGCTGAAGCTCGATTCACTTAAGCTGAGAGCGGGGATGAACACCTTCAATTGGGGAGTCGTGGATCTCTCCAGCCCTTCCGACGTTGTGAATAGTTCCACTTTGTTTCATCCGTTACGCACATTCAAGCGCGGGGCTCCGACGGTGGAGGCGGAATGGCAGCAAGATTGGCTCGGCCTTCACTTGATTTACATTCCCCGTCAAGTCCCATCCAAACTCCCCTCTTTGGACTCGCGATGGCTTCCGCGTGAAATCTTACTCAATATCCAATCGCAAGAAGGACGAATCATTTTGCCTTCGCTTCTCGAGTATCAGTATGGTCCAGCTATTACGCTCGACCATGCCTTGGATCATAACTTCGGAGCCCGAGTCTCCTCGCACCTGGGAAGCGTCGATCTGTATCTTTCCCATTTCGACGGCGCGGCGCCCTCACCTAAACTGTACCCTACGGTTCTCGAGCTGGACTTTGGTGGAACGAGCGATGAGTTTATCGCGCGCTCACCAATCACTCTATCTGCGATCAATTACCGGACACGCACCAGCGGCCTGGGTTTAGTGTGGGCGCGAGAGAGTTGGATCTATCGTTTGGAGACCGCATACTCCCACACAAGGTCAGACGATCCGGCTTTGCAACCCTGGAGCTGGGCGAGCGTGTTGGCGGTGGAAACGGGCTTAAATGTCGGCACCCGGACCGTGATGCTCTTAGGCCAATACTATCATACGGAAAATCCTCAAGACCCCGACAACCTGATCTCATCCTCCTACCGGCTATTTGATCGCACCGTGGTCCTGGGCGCACGCTGGCCGGCAACTGATGATCTCACCTTCACCACCTCGGCGCTGATCGAAACTCAAAGCCAAGGCCTATTCTGGATGCTTTCCTTCGAAAGCAAGCTAACGGATAGCCTGAAGTGGGGAGCTGGCTGGCGCGACTTCTCCGCTCGCGAAGAGGGCCTTATCAAGACGTTTGAGCGCAATGATCACGCAACGATGGATTTGATTTATTACTTTTGAACGTCTGTCTTAAACTCCAGCGGTATATGAAACGTTCTCTCCCCTATTTGCAGGCTCTTTACACCAAGAGAAAGATTCTCACCCACGGGCCAGACAGGCAGCTCCATCTGGAATGGAGTGGTGCTGAGATAATCGACAACCTGCGAGCCGATCAATGACAAGGCCATCCAAGTATTGACTGTGCGTGTGCGCGCGAACTCGCCACGGAAGGCGGCCGCCAGCACCATATTGTAGTATGAAGTCCACTCCGAGGGCCGTAACTGAAGCATCAGGTTCCGGTCTTTCACATAAGCTTCAAGGGTGCCGTGGAAGCGGCCGGAAAAATCCACATACGGCAAATACTGAGTGGCCGTCGGAGCCCATTGGCGCATCTTCATTGGAACGTCGAAACCGTACGAGATCGCGCCACTTGTAAGCGTCTTACCGCCCTTCAGAGCAGGAACTTTGCTTGGAACCAAGTCAAACCAAAACTGTGTGTCCTCGTGAAACCCCATCAGATCCGGCCACACCAAGAACTGGACAAGGCGGTTTTGCATGAGACTGCGGAAGGATTCAACGGTACTGGAATTGACGCGGTATCTGAGCTCGCCCACGCGATAAAGATAATCCAGTACCCTGGACAAGGTCCCTTGCGGCAACACGAAACCCGAATCGCTTCCCGTCACTAAATCCTCGTCCTGGTAGCTCCGCTCAAGGATTTCTGAGAAACCTTGCCCCTGGCTGGCGGCTTTACTCACAACCATTTGGCCGCGGATTCGCAACGAACCCGCGCCGACTCCCAACATGGACTCGGGACGCCAGCTCAGGATCAATCCGGTACGGGGCTCGAATTCGCGCGGGGCCAAAAGTTCTTTCTGCAAACCTTCCAGCTCTCCACGGACCCATTCGAGCAAGCCCTCTTTCATCAAATCTTGAATCCAAGCCGTATCCTCACTGACCACGTGGATGGCTTCCAAAAGCGCTTCGTGAAGCCCAGCGGGGCCTTCACACTGCCCGATGTTGACCTCGCCAGCCGCCGCTTCGTTTCGCAAAAACTGAAAATCCAGCCATTCCAACTGAACAGTTGAGCCGGAAAAGGCCCAACGGACGCGTCCGCGAATTCTCCAGTCGCCACCAGGGATACGCATCTGCATATTGGAGCAGGTGCCATCAAGGTGAATGACAATGCGGGTGTGTCCCCGCTCGCGGGTCACGGTATCATGAATTTCAAACTGCCCCACGTTCACCAGAGGGTCCGCCCAACGGAGCTCAAAGCCCATCTCCTGAGCGTTTAAGTCTTGCGTTTGAAATTGAACAGTGAAGGGGCCACGCGCCTGAACGTTTTGCCAGAGTGTGCGATAGGGCTTCTCGAACTCCAGACGCGACCAGCTCCAGCCCGAACTGGTCTTAATTTTTTCCATGGCGTGAAGAAACACGCTCTCCATCTGCGCAGGACGAACCATCAGGTCGCCGCTGATTCGTAGCTCCGCAGTTTCCGCCGCGGCTGTATGTGCGAATGTCGTCAAAAGCGTCGCCAAAGCTGTAAAAATGGCGCCCCGTGCGGAATTCATTGGATCACTCCTTGTCTTGCCGGTTCTTGCCCCAGGATATCTTCGGTGTCTTCGGACGTTTCTTGCCGGAACTGAACTCAAGTCGCGCGTACAGACCGCCGTTAAGTCAGAAGATTTTTTGGCAGTTGACGACGGCGGAGACTTGAAAATCATGGCAAATGTATCGACAAAAACAAAGGTGATCTCATTCTCCGTACTCTGGTTTTTCGCGCTCTTGAGCGTGATCGCCGTGTACTTTGCCGCCAGAGTGTCCACAGATTATTCAACGGAGCAGTTTCTTCCCAAAAAACACGCGCTACTCGATTGGGATAAGGAGAGCAAAAAAGTTTTTCAGATTTCCGAAGCCTCGCCCGACATTGTTTTGCTCACATTTAAAAGAGGCGAAAAGGGCCAGTGGTTCGATCTTTATCATTTGAACCGTTTGGAAAAACTAAGCCACGAAATTAAAGCATTGGAAAACGTCCATTCTATAACCAGTTTGGGCACTGTTCGTTCGAGTCTGGAACGGAATCATCGGCTCGTAGTGGGCACGCTCTCGGAGTTGCGGAACCAGGGCTTCAAAGTGGAGCATGTTCTAAATAATCCACTTTTTGCTCCCAATTTAATTTCCAAAGATGGTCGCCATACCGCCTTGTTCGTCATGCCAAAGTCTCTCCGCCAAGATCAACGGACCGGTCTCGTGAGCCAAATTCGAAAGATGGCTGAGAAGACATTCCCACAGGCCGAGATTCAGGTCGGAGGATCGGACGCGATTCGTATGCAGCTTATTTCTTCGCTCTCGCGTGAAATTTTGGTCTTTATTGTGTTGTCTCTATTTGGCGCGATCTTTGTTCTAAAGATTATGTTTCATGGCTTGAGAATCCTTCCGCAAGTTCTTTTTATTCTTGTGATCGCCAATATTCTTTCGTTTGGAATTGTGGGATGGATGGGGATTCCGTTCACCATTTTCTCGTCAACATTACCGATTATTGTGACCGCGTGCTCACTGAGCATCTGCATTCATACGCTGGCGCGGATGAGAGCGGCCGCCGAAACTTCGGCCACGTCGGCCTCCTCGAGGTCATCGACCTTCTCGGACTCAGCGAGGCTCCTCGCGCTTACGGGCCTGGTGCGAGAGCTTACGCGGCCCCATCTGGTGGCCGCCCTGACCACCGGAGTGGGGTTTGCCACTTTGATGATCATCTCCGAAGTTCCTCTGATTTCGGATTACGGCAAAGCTGTTTCCGCAGCCGTTATGATTTCGACGATTACAACTCTTATGTTACTCCCGGCCCTTTATCTCTGGGTTGCATGGCCGCGTCCACGCCGCTTCGTTGTTGAGACGCCACGCTATGCCCGCTTGGTGGTCACGCAAGCCCGCTGGTTCGTGCCGGGCCTGGCCGTCGTGGCGCTCATGCTCGCTCTTATGGGATTCAATTTGAGTTGGACGGCACGTTTGTTTGATGATCTTCCCACCGACGCCGCCGCTCGCCGGTCCACTGAACTCATCAACCAGCATTTGGGCGGCGTCGCATCTGTCGAATTGATGGTTGGAAGCAACACAGTAAAAGCAAAAGATCTGTGGAAGAACCCTACAAATATTAAAAGACTCCATCTCCTGGCTCAAAGCTGGCGTCAGGAAAAAAACATCGGGAGCGTTCTGAGCCTGGCGGATTTCTTGACCACGTGGACGACCCAAACGCGGGTGACGTCCTCGCACACGGCTCTAGCCGAGATGCAATCTCTCCACATCCGGGCGGGAGAAAGTTCATTCAGGCAGTTTCTCTCCGCAGATGAAAGATGGACTCGTATTGCCGTTCGGCTCCCCGATCTTCCGTCCACGCAAAATCGTGCCACTATCGACAAAATGATGGCGCAACTGAACGCGCAATTCCCAGGATTAGAGGTGAAAGCGTCTGGGCTCGCGGTGATCGTTCCGCCATTGAACGACGCACTCTCGCGGCAGTTGATGTGGGGCTTCTTTGAAGCCCTGTTCTGGATCGTTCTTCTGCTCGCGCTCGTGTTCCGCTCCCTGTGTTGGGCCGTTTTGTCCGTACTCCCCAACTTCATAGCCGCAGCCGCTTCACTTGGTGTCCTGGCCCTGTTTGATATTCCGGTCAAGCCGGGGATTGCCATTGTCTTCACGATCAGCTTAGGTTTTGTTTTTCATAGCACGATCTATATCCTCATGCGACTCCAACACATCCTTAGGTCCAGCTCGGTCGAGCCAAAGTCTTTACCTATACAAGAATTGCTTAAGACAGAAACGCTTCCATGCCTGGCCTCCGGTCTTTCTTTGTTCGTGGGGTTTTCGATTTTCTTGTTTTCGACGTTTCCGGTGAATAAACTGTTGGGAGTATTCATGTTAATTTCTATCACCGCGGGACTGATTGGCGGCCTGGTCCTATTGCCAGCGCTGCTTGCACGACTCCCATGGCTCCTAATCGACCGAAATGAGGGTAAGGATATGAAAAAATTCTCTTTTAGCTGGCGTTCCGCTGCACGCGTGAGCCCCTATCTGATTCTGATCGTGTTAGGGTTGGCTGCATTCCGTTCCACATATGCCACTACGAAAGACGCGCAAACCATTCTTAAGAATGTGGAGAAGCTCGCGTCACCGCCCAACGAGCGCGTGGAGATTAAGATGGTGATCCAAGAGTCCGACGGCTCGAAGAAAGAACGGGAACTCAGTATTTTGCGCAAGAACGAAGGCGGGGGCGGAAAAGAGGCTCGCGCCCTGATTCGCCTGAAAAAACCATCCGATCTGAAAGGTCTTTCATTGCTCACAGTCGCTTCCGGAGATAGCGAAGATCAATGGTTGTACTTGCCTTCAGACAAAAAGAGCCGGCGCATTCTGGGCTCAAATAAAAAGGGGAAGTTTCTCGATTCCGACATCGCTTACGAAGATCTCCGAGTCTCGACCTACAAGGAATTTGACAACAAGGTCGTCAAGGACAGCGCCAAGCTTGTCCAGATCGAAAGCCGAGCTAAAAAGAACTCCGACTCCTCTTACGGCAAGATTATGACATGGGTTTCGAAGCCTGATTTCCGCATTGAACGTGTTGACTACTATGGCACCGACGGAAAGTTGATCAAGCGGGCCCAGTTTAAGGGTTATCAGAAAGTGGGAGACAAGTTTTGGCGGGCGCGCGAGGTTCTCGTGCAAAACGTTCAGGACAAGCGGAAGACGCAGCTCTTGGTGAAAGATATTTCGATCAAGTCAATCGACACCGATGAGGTTTCGCTGGCCGCGCTTGAGGAATGAGCGACGAACTCGGTACGGTTTTTAATGGACCGGCTATCGCGCGCCTAGACGGTTGGAGCGGGAGCTTATCGTTGAGGCCCCGTGCGCCCCTCCAACTTCTGGCGCACCTCTTTTAATTTTCTGGAAAGATAACCCATTGCCGCCGCATGTTCAGAAATGCTCCGTCGGTTGGGTACTCCCGCCAATGAGGTCAGCTGAGGAATGATCTTGCTAAACGCCCATGCATGGGATGTCACCAACCAGGCTTGAGGTTCAACTTCGAGACTTTCAAGATGTACGTTCGTCCACTTCCGTCCAACGGCTTCTGACATCAATCGGTACTTGAGCTTCTTGGTAATATAGTAAGTTCCACCGCGAACAAGCAGAGTTTTGCCGTCAGAGTTTCTAACCGTTCGGAGCGCAAGCAGAGTGGTTTGGCGAACCATCTTTACGGATGCGACAAGATGTCCATCTATATACAGCAAAGCCACTTTCCCCCCGGGGTCGGTCCTGAACAACTGGGCGGACGTCACGATACGGGACAGGTCCGGAACATATGGCGACAGTAGAGTCGAAATATGAGTTTCTGTACAGATTTGACAGGGTCCTCCCGGTTCGAGTTCCTTACGATCCTTGGGATAAGAAATTTTATCACTCTCCAAAACGGGCTCGTCCTCGTGGAAATAGGGCGTGACCAATTTTGTCTTCAAGTCGTCAGATATCGCGTCAAACGGCATGAGCGCCAGCATCTCCAGGGCCACCGTTCCTTCAATAGCAATGGAAGGCTCATCAAATTCGCTTCTGAGACCGCCAAGTGCGTCTGTGCATCGGATGGCCAGATGCCTCTGTATCTTCTTTTTCAGCGCCTCGAGCTTAACGTCGGCCAATAAGTCGTGGGCTGCGGATGCGGGATAAAAACAGAGGAAAATTCCAGCGAGGAGGATACCGAGTGCAGGACGCGAAAACCGCGAGCGCAAAGAAAGATTCATCATCGAGCACGTGTGCAAGGGCTATACCACGACTGAATCTCGCGAGGCCTCTGGTTCCTTCCCCCGCGGATCTTTTCCCGGTGTCGAGCGTCCTTTTAAAGTCCCGGACGCAAATGCCTCTCGAAAAAGTCCACTATGGATTTGTAAAGATGGATCTGATTGCGACGACCATAAATCCCGTGCTTGGAACCGGGATACGTGAGGGATTCGTAGATTTTGCCTTCTTCCTGCAGCTTCTTAAAGAGCATGGTCGAGTTGGTAAACAGCACATTATCATCCGCCATGCCATGCACAATCATCAAGTTTCCACGCAGCTGGGGAATGTAATTGAGGACGTTGGCACGTCGGTAAGCGCCGACATTTGTCTTAGGCAATCCCATGTAGCGTTCCGTATAGTGGGTGTCATAAAGTGCGAAATCCGTCACCGGCGCAACCGCTACATTGGCCTTAAATGTTTCTGGAGCTTTGGTCGCCAGGTTCAGGGCCAAGTACCCGCCATAGCTCCATCCGAAAAATCCGACTCGGGCCGGATCAACAATTCCCAGTTTCACAAGATGTTCCACGCCTGCTTTTTGGTCTTTCACTTCTACCGTGCCGAAAGCCTTGTAGAGTGCGGATTCAAAGGCCTTTCCACGGCGACTGGAGCCCCGGTTGTCAAAGACGGCAACCACGAATCCGCGATCGAGCAGAATCTGGGCGATCAATCCCCATTTGCCTCCCCATGCTTTGCGCACCATCTGCACGTGGGGCCCGCCGTAGCCTTCTACGATCAGCGGATATTTTTTCTTGGGATCAAAGCTTCGAGGTTTGTAGAGCAAATAGTGAATCAGATCGCCTGACGGACCTTTGAAGGCACCGAACTCCGGTGTCTGAAGCGCGTTTCGATAAGGATATAAAGGATGATGGGCATCCACCTTATTTTCAGCAAGAGACGCAATCTTTTCGCCATTGGCCGCATGCAACGTCACGCGAGGAGGTGTCTGCGGCGAAGAGTAATAGTGCACAAAGCGGCGCGCGGGCTTGTCCATCACGACACCATGCCACCCCTCTTCGGGGGTGAGGACCTCAGGTTCACTCGGGTGTTTCAGGGACACCCGGAACAAATGCCGCTGCGTGGGCGAGACCTTGTTGGCGGTAAAATACACCCACCCGTTTTCTTCATCCACGCCTTCAAGACGATCAACCGCCCAAATTCCCTGGGTAAGGGGCCGCAGCGTTTTGCCCTTTCTGTCCATGAGATAAAGATGGTGGTAGCCGCTACGCTCCGAGCCCCACACAAAGTTTGAGCTCTTTTCCAGCCACTTCCAGTCGTTGTGCAAGTTCACCCAGCGGCCGTCGTGCTCGCGCAGCACTTTAATCGAGCGACGCGTGAGCGGATCATAAATGAACATCTCCAGTCGCTTTTGGTCTCGAGTTTGCACCTGATAGGCCAATTTATGATCTGGGGTCCATTCCGCGCGGGGCAGGTAAACTTCTTCCTTCGCGGCTATCGGAATAAACTCCACCTGAGGTCGGCCACCGCGGACATCCTCTAGGCGCACAATCGCCAGCCTTACACGAGCATTGGACGTTCCCGCCTCCGGATACCGTTGTTTGCGCGTCACCACCGAGTCCGCGTTGATCTCATATCTGTCGACCCATTTCACCGGGCTCTCATCAACCTCCATCAACGCCAGGTAGGTCTCATCTTCTGACCACCAATAGCCTGTGTACCGCCCCATCTCCTCCTGCGCGACAAACTCGGCGACGCCAAAAGAAAGATGATCCTTGCCCCGGGTGGTTACCGCGAACTCTTTGCCGCTCTTTAGATCAAAGACATACAAGTTCTGATCACGCACGAAAGAGACATATGTATCTTTAGGAGAAAATCGCACGTCCAATTCGGCACCAGCGTTCTGAGTCAGACGTCGAAGCTTCTTATTGGAATCTTGAAGGTAGAGGTCTCCGGCGGCCGGAAAGATAATCTTGTCGCCATTTTCTGACCAAAAATATTCCACGATCCCCTGACGAGAGATACGCATCCGCTCCCGCCGTGCCTTCTCTTCTTCGCTCAGTGTGCCCGTCTGCAAGGACCGCGAGTCCACGAGCAGGTGCGGTTGACCGGTTTTCAAGTCATACTCCCACAGGTCAAGCACTTCATAGTTGTCCTTCTTGGGCTGCAAGAAGGTGAGTCGCTGCCCCTGCGGCGAGAACTTCAAGCCCGACGGTACCGCGCCGTCAAGTTCAGGGCTGTCGAAAATGCGATCTATGGTAAGACGAGCCGCCTCCGCGAGAGTCAATTGCGACCAAGCAAAGGCGGAAAGGAGAAGAAGAAAGAGGAAACGAAGGTTGAACACGGGACCACCTCATGAACACGAAAGTAAAGGCCACGAAAGGAGTCTTTTATTCTAAGGCGAGAGAGAAAGCCCTGACAACTCTCGGGATATGAATTGGGAGGGATAGATTCGCGACAGCATCCCGCGGGCATAGACGTGATCTTAGTCCAGCTTCGCGCAGGAACGCGTTCACATTTCGGCAGGCTCGGCTAAGAATCTAATCCAAGAGGACCACGATATGAAGATTCTCGCCGTCTCGCTGATCGCTCTCACTACGCTCGGTGGATGCAAAACCGTCGGTTCGCGTTACCCCGCCTCCACGCTCGCGTCCGGCACCAGTCAAAACTGTGAATTTTGCTCCTGGATCGCGTCTCAAGACAGCCGCGAACGATTGAACTTACCAGTGGATCACGAGCAGTTCTGCGCGGATGCATACGCCGAGCTTGGAACTCCTGATCGAACAGCGGAGTATCTCGTGTTAGAGAAGGAGCTAAAAGACGAGATAAAAAGCGCGAAGTCGGCCATGAACGCCGCCTACGCCAACGAATTTGGCGAATACGATGTAACCGAAGTCATTGGCGAGGAGTTTCGACGCGCAGGTTTGACCTCGAACAAAGAAAAGTTGAAGAGCTTTATCGAATCCAAGCTCTATGACGAAGACGGAGACACGGCCAAGTTCAGCAGCTCCGCTAAGTCCTACTGCGACGACGAGATGGGTTCCTGGTATATAGAACTTCACCGCGCGAAGAACAAGGATAGCCACATCGATGAGCACCGGCGGCGTCGAGAAAAATTTAAGGAGCGCTGGACGCGTGAATTTCGTGAGCTGGCGCGCACAAGTCCTATCGCCTTTCTGGAGCAGGTGGCTCTCACCTGTCTCACGCTCAAATCCGCAGCCGAGAAAAATCACCGTGAAGCGACGGACTCCCTCGCCAAAACGCATGCCCAGTACCTACGGGAACTCAGCCAGAGTCCGGCCTGTCAGCAGCCTTTAGCGCTCAAACAGATGGCCGCTGAGGTGATCCGCCGTGAAAGTGTCGAGTGGACGTCCGAGGAAGCACCCCGGTTTGTCGACCCCTTTTTACCTGTCCTCTTTCCGACCCCAACCCTCGCCGCCCTTGAGATAAAAGGAAAAGATAAGGAAGGCATCGGCCCCCGCACACTGGAATTTCTGGTCGAGCAGGAGCGCCTCGGCTCGACATGTAAGGCACTGGAGACGTTCGCTTCCACACGTGCCGACGAACTTATTGTCGAAGTCCAAAACAATATGGCGGTATCACACGTCTACCTGAAGAAGGCCATGGATCGATATTATCCACCCCACCGAAAGGACACGCTTAAGACAGCGTTTGAATGGGCCCGCAAAGGCGTAGATGCCGGTCTGGAGTACCTCACCACAGATGCGAGCACCCTCGCCGAAATGCGTGAAAGTATCGCCAAGATCGAGCTCGCTTGGCCTGATCCCGCCCGTTGGACGATCAAAGAGGCAACCCACTGGAGCGGTAAGACGTACCCCGTTATCGATGAGCTCGCAATTCCGGCATCTGATGACTATTGGTACTTCAAGCAAATCCTGGGTTCGCCCGTACTGGACGCCATATTTGTCCCTCTGGAACCTCGACGGGTGTACGTATATGGAGCGGTACCTTGGATGTCTAGCAAGCTACCCATGGCCATCATCGAACTTCTGGGGCACGAAATTGGACATGATATCGATCCCATCAGAGCTCACAATCCCAAGCTGTCCGAAAGCGTTTTCGGTGCGGGACTCACGTGCATGGCCGACCGCCAGTCAATCGTTCTTCAAAAGGAGCAGTGGCCCGAGGCGGCCGCGGACGTTGTGTCAATGGTCGCGGTCACTCACCTGCTCTCCCTACTTCCCGAGGAAATTCGACTCTCCTTTGCCGCGCAATCGTTGATGACTTATTCTCTCATTGGACTGAATAGGACCAAGTTTCAATTTAGGGAATCTCACCCTTTCCTTCCGTTGCGGACGAGCGGGATCCTCGCCTCCTCGAGCCCCTTACGCAAGGTGCTCAAATGTGAAGGCATCGAAAGTCGGTATGCGACATGTTTTTAAGGAGTCCACGATGAAACCGGTGTTTGTCATTCTAGGTTTGTTCCTCGGCATTCCCGCCTTTGGGTCCCCCACGGATTTCGTCTGGGGAACAGTGGAATTTCCAAGTTTCGCCGCCAAACCCACTCGTGTCACATTGGCACAAAATCTAAAAACGCGCGACTGGGCCACGATGACGTGGACCCACGCGGGCGGAGAGAAGACACATGTGCCTCTAAGTCAGGCTCAGTTTCGGGAAGTTACGGCGTGGTTACGAATGAACTATATCCGAGAGCGAGAGATGCGCAATAACCACAAAGAGTCCGTGAAGTGTCGCCAGTTCGCAGGCTATCTTAAAATTGAACCCGGATTGTTCACCGTCAACCTCTGCCAAGAGGTCGCTCGCCATCACTCACTCGCCGTGGCGACCGCTCGTTTTCTGGCGAAATACGTCCCACAAGCACAGCTAGTTGCGTTCCTAAGAAAGTAGTTCCTAAGAGAATTTTTTAAAACGTAATTTTTAAGACAGTAGTTAATCGATAGCCCGGCCGATCGACGCTAGCGGGTGAAACTGAGCGCGTTCGTATTCGTATTATATTCGTTATATTCGTATCATATTTGTATTCGTATTGAACTCAGACCTAATTTTATTTGGCCACGAACTTGCTTGAATCTTGGATATGGCCACGTCCGAATACGATTTGAAAAATAGAGCCTTCTCTCTGTTTAAATGGCTTGCAGTCGTAAGCCAATTTTTGTCTCCAGTTATTACATATTCAGAGTTCAAGCCCCTTTATTCACTCGATGCCCATGTCCATTTTAACGAGAGGAACGCCGCAAAACCGGGGCGGGAGGAATTCCTTAAAAGTGGGATGTTTCGCCAGGCCCTTCTAATTTCTCCAACGTACGCCTACTGGGCCGGACGGGATGAAGAAGAAGGTTTCGAATACCTTCGCAACGAAGGGCTCATTCTCTCGATTGACAGGCAAGTTTCCGAATTTATCTCAAAACACCCGGATCGGTTTATCGGGCTTTGTGGCTTGAATCTCCATTGGGACCAGCCATGGGGCCGGCCTGCCCGTAAATAATCCGATTGCCTACCGTAAGGCGTCCGTAGTTTTTGAGAGAATCAAGGAATTGCGACCGATTGTGCTCTGGCACCTCGCAACGAACGATGAGGAGTTTAGGTCCTTTGAATCGATCTCAAAAACCGAGCTGACTGCGGTTTACCGGCTGGCCAAAGAGTTTCCGGAGATTTCATTCATTTTGGCGCATTCTCTCTTCAGCACCACCGCCGTTCACCTGTGGCGCCAATGGGAAGAACGAGACCGCATGGCGCGCGTTTGACATCTCAAGAATTCTTTTCGGAAGTGACATGAGTGACGAATTCCTCGACCATACGGAACACGAACGGTTTACTTCCGTGTTGAGGGACGCCGTTACGAAGGGGCAACTCACCCCGGCTGAATTCCATTCCATTTTATACGAAAATGGCCGTCGTCTGTTGCGCCGTTCGGGTGCGTCGTAGGTTCTTGGACTCCGGCAGAAAGAGACGATCCCATCCTGGATGGGAGCGGGAGCCAGAAAACCTCGCGCGCCTGCTGCGACCAGCTGCCGTCCGACACGGAGGGTGTTAAATATTGAGGCCGGATTGAGCGGATCCAAACTGAAGAGAAGACGGGGGTGGGCGGCAAGTCGCGGCGCCGGCATCGGGCGCCTGCGCCTGGAGGGAGGGGGGGGCGAAGGAGTAGATCGCAATTCCGAGGTCCCCTAACCCATCGCCCCGAGAAGGCATCTTGAGCTCTTTCGGGACTCGCCACCCTGGGGCGAAGGGGCTGCGCCGTCAGGCCGACACCAGCGCACGCCTGGCCGCAGGCGATGGAGCGGTAAACGTCAAGGCAGATTCAAATCAGGCATCGCCCCGACGAACTTGTCGGCCGGAGACGCGGGCGATCCCCTCAACCTCCAGATGAGGTCCTGAGTACGGATCAGTTAGTCGGATAAATCGTTCCAGATCGAATGGAGCCTGTCCTCTTGGGTGTCGCTCAATTTGCTATGCCAGGCGATCTCTTGTGGAGGACAAACAGAACGTCTATGGCGCGCATCAATTCCAGCCGAAATGGAGGTCGAAGGCATCGCCCGCGCGCAGGGCAGTTGAATCTCTTCCCGAACACCACTCAACGATTCTTTGGAGGGCGCCTGCTCTACGGAAGACGGAAAGGACGCCGGCCTCTTTCCTCCACCGAGGCGGTCCACGTCGTGTTTCGTTCCTGCTGGGCTGTGGGAGAGAACTCCTTTTTGCGGGCCCGCAACCGAGATGCGCTCAGATTTATTATTCAGTCGGTTGCTCGCAATTATGGTGTCAAGATCTACCGCCTGGCTCTGGCGTCCAATCACTGCCACCTCATTATGAAGTTCCGCAAGCGAGAGCTGTATAACAACTTTATTCGCGTAGTGACGGGTCGGATCGCCAGCCATGTTATGAACCACATCAGCTTCGCTGATTTTGTTCACGCTGTTCTCGCATCCGGTGGCACAGGGCCATTGGAGACACATGGCAAGGGCCAACGATTTTTTCAGTTCCGGCCGTTCTCACGCCTGCTCTACTGGGGGCGGGATTATAAGACCTGCTGCGATTACGTGTCACAGAATCAGCTCGAAGCGCTAGGCTTTATTGAGTACACCACCCGTCGCGACAGCTATGCCAGGTGGTATCGCGAAACCACGGGATCATCAGCATGACGACGAAGGCTGAAGAAAAAGCTGCAAACAGCCGGTCCTAGGGTCGCTTGACCAAAACGGTGACTTTGCGATTTGTATCGCCGCCTTGCCCCAATCGCCCTGATAATCACCGCATAGTCACACTGTTCCTGCTCGGATGCGTCTTTTCGTGAAAAAATAATAGATTCAGCAAAATGATCTACATCTGATCTCTACTCCCGCGTGCCATGCCGTCCTTTGCAGTGGCACACATCTTGATAGACAGCCTTGTCGAAGCGAAAACCACGAACCATGAACAATAAATATACCATAAGGTGGGTGAGATGAAATTCTCGGGTCTATCACTGACATTGACGACATTGATTGGTGTTCTTATATCGGCCGTTGCAGGTGCCGAGTCGTTTACATGCAAGGGAACTGGGCGGTTCTCTGGAGTGACCGGTGAAATCTTTAAGCTCGAATGGCCTCGCCGACCCGAACAGCCCGTTTTCACAAGCCCAGGGCTTGCTATTAAAATCCTTCTCGATAAATCCATCGCCGAGGGACCTGAGTTTCTGGGAATTGATGTTACGGAAGTGAAGCCAAACGGGGAAATCGAAAACAAAGGCGCCTACGGATCCGATAGGGACGTCGTCATATACAAGGCATCGTCTACCGATGTCGTATCCTGCGCGCCGGTTTCCAAGGGCGGCCTCCCGCCGACAAGCATTTGCGCCGTCGATCCTCAGTTGCCGCAGTGTCAAGACCAAACCACTCGGAAACGCCCGGCTCGCGTGAAGAATGTCTGCGATATTTGCCCGAGTTGCTGCCTCTAAGTCACAAAACCGGCGGACCACATCAGACTTCGCGCTATCCTTCCTCGTGGGGCGTCTCCTGCTACTTTGCGACGTCCGCGCGCGTGCCTGTCGCGCCTGCGGTGGCGCCGCTGCCATCGGCAGAGTGCGATTTGGCACCGCTACCGCTACCGCTGGCGTAGAACTTACGGTTTGTTTTACTTAGGTTTATGAGCGGTTGAGTCGGCTTCAAACGCGAGCCGCACTTGCTCGCGTACAGCTCCAGCTCCTGAGTGATGTACTGCGTACCGAGAGAGTCCGCATACTTGAGGAGGCCGCCGCGAAACGGCGGAAAGCCAGTGCCCATGATCATGGCGAGATCCACATCCTGGGGACTGGTGACGATACGGTCTTCGATCAGAGCCAAAGCGGCCTCATTGATCATGGTGAAAACACCGCGCTCGAGACATTCCTTTTCCGTCAGCGGGTTGGACGGCGCACTCAGTCCGAGCTCGCCATACACCGACTGGTCTACAGACAGCTGCTGGCCTTTGTCGTCGTACAGGTAGAACCCACGTCCGCCTTTTTTGCCGAGGCGTTTTGTGGCGGCAAGCGGCTCAATCATCTTCGGAACTTCAATCCGGTCGCCAAGAGCTTTATGGAAAATCTTGACGACCTTGATGCAGACGTCGAGACCGACTTCGTCCATTAGGCGAAAGGGGCCCATCGGCATGCCGAATTTATGTGTGTAGTAACGATCAACGACATCCACGGCCATCCCATCCTGCAGCAGGAACATGGCTTCAATCATGTATGGCATCAAGAGGCGGTTCACCAGAAATCCAGGACCATCCTTAACCACCACGGGAGTCTTGCCCATCTTCTTCGCCAGTTCAAAGATAGTAGCGATGGCTTCATCGTTGGTCTTGGGTCCACGGATCACCTCCACAAGGGGCATCTTGTCGACCGGGTTAAAGAAATGCATTCCGAGGAAGCGTTCGGGTCGCGGATGAGCTTCTGCCATTTCCGTCACACTTAACGACGATGTGTTTGTGGCCATAATGCAATCCGGACGGCACTTGGTCGCGGTCTCGGCGATCACCTTCTTCTTGATTCCCATGTCCTCCACAATGGCTTCGACCACCACATCCATGCTCTGAAAACCGGAATAATCGAGCGTGCCTGAGATCAAGGCCATCTTGGCTTCATAATCGTGTTTGCTGATTCGGCGGCGTTTCAGGTACTTGCCAAAAATTTCACTGGCATGCCGAAATCCGAGGGCCAGGGCTTCGTTGGTAATGTCCTTCATTCGGACCGAAATCCCCTTATCCGCGGCCACCTGAGCGATACCTCCGCCCATGGTTCCGGCTCCCAAAACCGCGATCTGCCGAACGGGACGGGGTTTTACGTCTTTGCCCTCGACTCCCGTCTGCTTCTTCACGGCCTCCATCATATAGAAGAGGTCGATCAGATTTTTTGAAACAGGAGTGGTGGCGACCTCGACAAATCCTTCGGCTTCGATCTGTAGGGCGCGTTCGCGACGGCTCATTCCGTAGGTCTTCTGAACAACCTCAATGGCTTTCAAGGGCGCCGGATAAAAACCCTTCGTTTCTTTCAAAACGCCTTTTTTAGCTTGAGCAAAGACCACAGGGCGACCGACGAAAGAGTCGAGCGCTTGATTCAAAAGCCCGCGCGGAGTGTATTGTTTGCGGCGTTTGTGTGCCCCGCCATCGATCTTTTCCCGAGCCCAGCGCAAAGCACGCTCCTCCAGCTGTTCCGCCGGCACACACGCATCCACTAAACCGATTTTTTCGGCCTTGCGCCCATCCACGGCCTTGCCGGGAAGAATAATCCCGAGCGACTCTTGCAAACCCACTACGCGCGGCAGGCGGACGCAGCCACCAAAGCCGGGAATAATTCCGAGCTTCACCTCCGGGAGTCCGATCTTGGTATCCTTAGCATCGGAGCACAGACGGTAATCGCAAGCCAACACCAACTCACATCCACCACCCAAACAGGCGCCGTGAATCGCGGCGATCGTGAGCAACGGCAAATCTTCCAACTCATTGAAAATCTCATGTGCTTGGACAAGAACCGAGTTGAACTCCTCTTTAGTTGTGATTCTCTTAATCTCCTCGATATCCGCGCCCGCGATAAAGATCTTGGGCTTGCGCGAAATCAGGATAACGGCCTTGTAGCTTGAACTTTTCAGCTCCCCAACCAGCTCCTTGAGGCGGACCATGATGGGCGCGGAGAGTTTGTTGACCTTTTCGCCGACCAGATCCCATTCGAGAAGAGCGATATCCCCTTTGGGAACAATCCGTAAACTTTCTTGAATACTCATCTCATGCCTCCCTTTCCAGAATCACCGCGCCACCCTGGCCACCACCGATGCAAAGTGTGGCCAAACCGAACTGCACATTGCGTTTGCGCATTTCCTTCATCAACGTCAGGACCAGACGGGTTCCCGTCGCGCCCACAGGATGGCCGAGGGCGATGGCGCCTCCGTTCACATTGAGGATCTCCGGATTCACAGCTCCGATTTTCTGACTCAAACCCAGCTTTTCACGCGCGAACTCATCGCTATCAAAGGCACGCAGACAGGCGATGACTTGGGCGGCGAAGGCCTCATTCAGCTCGACAAGGCCCAGATCCTTCATCTGAATTCCACTGCGCTTCAGCGCCACGGGGGTGGCATACACCGGCCCCAAGCCCATCCGTTCAGGCTCCAACCCCGCAAAGGCGTAATTGCGAATGCAGACGATTGGAGTGTAGCCGAGCTCTCGCGCCCGCGCCCGGCTCATCATCAGCACGGCGGCCGCGCCGTCCGTGATCGGGCAGGCATTGCCCACGGTCACCGTTCCATATTTCCGATCAAAGAACGGTTTGAGCTTTGCCAACTGTTCGAGGGTTTGTTCCGGGCGTGGGCCGATGTCCTCTGCGACGTAGTCTTTGAAGGCGGGCGGCAGAAAAACGGGAGTGGTTTCCTCCCCCAGCCGCCCGCTCTTTTGCGCGGCCACTGCCTTTTGGTGGCTGCGCAAGGCGAACTCATCTTGTTCCTCGCGGGAAATGCGAAACTCGCGCGCCAAAAGTTCGGCCGTTTGGCCCATATTGATCCCGACAAAAGGATCGGTTAACCCTTCCATCACCGAAACGCGAGGTTTATGAGGCGTGGCCACAAAGGGTGAGGTGGTCACCAATTCCAGCACCTGTTTCATATCAGTTTTAATCAAATTCCATAGAGCGTTGAGTTGCTGGGGGGTGTTACGCGCGCCCATTAACTTCTGGAAAGCCTGAACAAAGGGGCGACTCATAAGGAGCGGAAGCTGAGACATATTCTCGGTGCCACCGGCAATCACGACATCACAGGTTCCCGCCCGAATCCGCTCGAACCCGGTGGTGATGCTCTCAAGCGCCGACGCGCAGTTGCGGTGGACGGTGACGGCCGGCGTGCGCTGAGGAACACCCGAGCGCAGAGCCACCACACGCGAAATATTCACCGCATCGGGTGGATTTCCCGTATTGCCGATAATCACTTCATCCACCGCGTTCACATCGAGATTCGTGCGTTGAATCAGCTCATGTACCGCCACGCGGCCCAGTTCCGCGGGATGAACGTCTTTGAATTTGGTGTCGGATTTCACAAAAGGGGTTCGTACACCCTCAACAAGAACCACATCTCGGTCACGATCATGGGCCATGGTGCTCTCCTTAGCCAGGAATACCTGGAATACCTAAATGTCCTGCGGTGCCTCTGCTCATTTACAGTGCGCGTGGGGGTGCTAAATGTCAATCACACCTCCTTTTCCACTCGTATAAAAACTTTTGTGCTTTTGACCACTTAGGTCATTAGCTGAGTTGACATTAGAGAGCCTGCTTCCTAAGCTTTTGCCGTTGGGAGCCAATCCATATGAACCGCACAAGTCTTGAAAAAGAAGCCCTTGATTATCACTCCAAAGATCAGCCGGGAAAGGTGGAGGTGATCTCCAGCAAAGAATGCCGTACCGAGCATTCCCTTTCGCTCGCCTACTCCCCAGGTGTGGCGGCGCCCTGTAAAGAAATCGCCAAAGATCCATCCAAAGTCTATGAATACACGACGAAGGGAAATCTGGTGGCCGTGATCACCAACGGAACCGCTGTTTTGGGGCTCGGAGACATTGGGCCTTTGGCGGGTAAACCTGTCATGGAAGGTAAGGGCGTTTTGTTTAAACAATTCGCTGGAATCAACGTTTTTGATATCGAGCTGAATGCACCCACCACGGAGTCGTTTATCGCCGCTGTCAAAGCCCTGGAGCCCACCTTCGGCGGGATTAACCTGGAGGATATCGCCGCCCCCGAGTGCTTTGTGATCGAAGAGACTTTGAAGAAAGAGATGAAAATCCCCGTTTTTCACGACGATCAGCATGGCACCGCGATTATCTCCGGAGCTGCACTGATCAATGCCTGTCTGATCACAAAACGCCGAATGGAGGAGGTTCGCGTCGTGTTTAACGGCGCCGGAGCCGCCGCCATTTCGTGCGCGCGCATCTTTAAGGCCCTGGGCGTTCGTGCCTCAAACATTATCATGTGCGACTCCCAAGGGGTGGTTTACCGCGGCCGCACCAAGGGCATGAATAAATACAAAGAGGAGTTTCTGGTCGACACGGAAGCCCGCACTCTGGCCGACGCCGTAAAAGGAGCCGACGCGTTCTTAGGTCTCAGCGTGGCCAACGTTCTCACCGCCGAGATGTTGAAAACAATGAACAAAAACCCGATTGTGTTCGCGATGGCCAACCCGGACCCCGAGATCGATCCCAACCTGGCGAAGCAGGTTCGCCCGGACGTCATCATCGCCACGGGACGTTCGGACTTCCCGAACCAGGTGAACAATGTTTTGGGCTTCCCATCCATATTCCGTGGCGCCCTTGACACCCGCGCGACTCAGATCAATGAGGAAATGAAGCTCGCGGCCGTGCATGCTCTGGCGGAGCTGGCGCGAGAGGATGTTCCCGACAGCGTTTCTGCGGCCTATGCCAACAAGGTTTTCCATTTCGGTCCGGATTACATTATCCCTAAACCGTTCGATAATCGGGTTTTGTTGAAGGTGGCTCCCGCCGTGGCTAAGGCTGCCATGGACACCGGAGTGGCGCAAAAGCCCATTGCGGATTTGTCGGAGTACGCGCACCATCTGGAGTCCCTCCAGAGCCGAACACGGGGATTTATCCGCACCCTGATGAATCGGGTAAAGGCCTCAGCGCGTAGCCGCGGCAATAACATTCCCACGATCTACTTCCCCGAAGGTCGCAGCACGAAGATCCTCAAGGCGATCAACAGCATTATGAACGAAGAGGTCTTTCGACCCGTGTTGATGGGAGAGGAAGAGGTCGTGCGTACGAAGATCAGGGAACTTGAACTTGACCATCTGGACAAGATCCCCATTGTGAATCCGTTGCGCGACGAAAGATACCTTCAGTACGTGCAGGAGCTCTACGAGGCGCGAAAGCGCAAAGGAGTCATGAGCGCTGAAGCCGAACGACTGATGACCGATCCCAACTACTTCGCAGCCATGGCGGTGCACCTCGGGGATGCGGATGCGCTCGTAACCGGAGCCACCATGAACTACTCTGAATGCGTTCGACCTATTCTTGAGATTATCGGACCGGGACGCTCACGGGTGGCCTCGGGTCTGAATTTCGTTCTGTTTAAAGACAAGATGTTGCTGTTCGCGGACACGACCATGAATGTGGACCCCACGGCTGAGCAACTAGCCAGCATCGCGGTTCACGCTTCAAAGGTGGCCAAGTACTTCAATATGCAGCCTAAGATCGCCATGCTCAGCTATACCAATTTTGTGAGTAAGAAGGCGACGCCTCGAAAAATGCAAGAAGCGGCCCGACTCGTTAAGGAACGCCACCCTGAAATTCTCGTGGATGGAGAGATGCAGGCCGATACCGCCGTCAATCCAGACGTGGTTGAGCGAATTTTCCCATTCTGCGAAATTAGAGGAGGGGCCAATATCCTGATTTTCCCCACCTTGGACGCGGGCAACATCGCGTATAAACTGGTGCAACAGCTGGGAGGAGGCGAGGTCTTGGGCCCGTTTCTTATGGGAGTTAAAAAACCCGCGAATGTCCTGCAAAGAACTTGTACGGTGGACGATATAGTGAATACAATTGTAATAACGGCGTTGGAAGCCCAGGCCTATCAAGAGTAGATCGCGTAGGTTTAAGAGGATTTTACAGGCTTGTGGTTGACAAAGGTGTCCTTCGTCTCACATTGAGACCCGTGACACCGAAAAGGAGAGGGAAAAACTGAGCACTCGTCGTTCGCAAAACTCGCTAAATCCAAGAACCATCGTTGTCGGTGTGGGATTGAAGACCGACTCGTTCGCTGAAATCAAAGAAAGTCTGGCTGAGCTTGAAGACCTGGCGGGAGCCTGGGGCGGTGAGGTCGTGGGCAACGTTGTCCAGATCCTGCAGCAGTACAACTCCGCAACGCTCATCGGAAGTGGCAAAGTCCAGGAAATTAAGGAAATGGCCTTTGAGAGCGCGGCCACTGTCGTGATTGTGGATCATCCTCTGACAGGCGTTCAGGGACGCAATCTGCAGGAGGAACTGGGCGTGACAGTAATGGATCGCAACCAGGTGATCGTCGACATCTTCGCTCAACGGGCTAAAACGCATGAGGGAAAGCTCCAGGTGGAGCTCGCGCAAATGTTGGATCAACTTCCGCGAATGGTGGGCGCGTGGATGGGGTCTCTCTCGCGCCAAGGTGGTGGGATCGGCACTCGTGGCCCCGGTGAAACGGCGTTGGAAAACGATCGCCGCCGCATCCGCGAGCGCGTCAAAACGATTCGCAGGCAGCTTGAAGGCGTGCGCAAACACCGCAGCCAGCACCGTGCGCTTCGTAAAAAACAAAAAATTCCCACGTTCGCAATGATCGGGTACACCAACTCCGGAAAATCCACTCTGCTCAATTACCTGACAGGGTCGCAGGTGGAGGTGAAAAACCAGGTGTTCGCGACGTTGGATCCAACAACGCGCAAGGTTTTCCTGCCCGAAGTCGGTGACGCCTTGGTCACGGATACGGTGGGATTTATCCGCAAGCTGCCGCCCCACCTGATTGAGGCTTTTAAAGCCACGCTCGAAGAATCCGGTGAAGCCGACGTGCTCTTGCACGTGGCGGATTTGTCCTCGCCATATATGGAGCAGCAAATCCGGATCGTAAATGAGCTTGTGCATGAGTTTGGTTGGGATACGAAGCCCGTAATCCATGTTTTTAATAAAATCGACCAGGCGCCGCTCGAGCGGCAGTTCCAGATCAAAGCCTTCCCGCGTGTGTTTATCAGCGCGCGAACAGGAGAGGGGATTGATAAGCTGCTCAAGCAGATGACCGTAGCGGCTCAAGCGCTCAATGAGCAGGTCGAACTCTACTTCCCTCGTGAAGAAGAGCATAAGATTTATGAATTAGGCCGTGAGAGTCAGATCACAAAGACGGAGCCCGCGACCACAGGGACGATCTGTTTTGCCAGCTTAACACCCGCGCAGATGTCGCGCTGGAGTCGGTTTTTGGTCACAAACCAGAAGTACTAGAGTCCTGACCCGTGAATCACGTCAGGTTCATATAACCAAGTTTTGAAAGACGCTGGAGGGCACGGCTGATGAGACGCGCGTGCGTCCTCCCACCCTCCGCCCACAGATCACTCTTTTAAGATTACATGATTGGGCAATTCATTCTTATCGCCAGGACGAATCGGAAAATGCTCGGCCAATAGTCGGCCGCACAGTCGGATGGCTTCTTCCATTTTCGTCGACCATTGACCCGATTTCGCGCCCTCCAGGATGACATTGATCACGTTTTCCCAAGTGTGCTTGTCCAGCTTAGCGGCGATGCCTTTATCCGCGAGAACGACGGCCTGGTGCTCACGAAGAGATAGAAATAACAGAATTCCCGTTCGTCCCGCGGTTTGCCCCAGCCCCTCACGGTGAAACTCAAGTTCCGCGCGCGCCCAAACTTGCGCCAAGACATCGGAAGGCCAAAGGAGTTGACGCTCCACCCATGGGATTCGAGCCAAGATCCAGGCCACAAGCAGTGATCCAGAAATCACGAGAGGCAAGAGCCACCAGTCCGCATTAAAGATCATTCGATGTCGCTGATACCAGACAGCCGCCATGGCAAGAGCCATCAGAAAGAACCAGAGAAGCGTCACCACATGGCCCGTCCGCGCCGAACGCGAAACGATCATCAGGCGGATCTCTCCCGATGTCTGAGATTCCACTTCCGCGACCACCTTCGCCAGGTGATCCAATTCCTGCTGATTCATCAACGTCCGCGGCATCACCAACCTCCTGAGGCGCCGCCACCACTGAATCCACCACCGCCGCCAGACCAGCCCCCACCGCCTCCCCCGCCACCGAAGCCGCCTCGGCCCAGGCCTCCGGCGATAAAGGGGCCGTACCAGGCACTCCGGCGCAATCCTCGCCGTCCGCCGAACAGCGCGGGAAGAAAAAGAAAGGTGAAGAAAAAGAGTAAAATCAAAAATTCGATGGTGCGGCCTGAAACCCTGCCGCCGCCCCGTTCACCAACCGGCGCCGCGACGCCGGACTTCTCGAGAAACTGAGGATCCGTGTAGTGAACAATTGCCAGAACACCTTCGCTGATGGCTTGCGCAGGCGATCCCTGCCGCAGACGGGGCACAATCACTTCGCGAATAATTCGACTGGCAATCACATCCGGAAGGACCCCTTCGCGACCCTGACCGACCTCGATGCGCACGCGACGCTCTTGCGCGGCGATGAGGAGCAACACCCCATTGTCCTCTTTGGCTGATCCCAACTGCCACTGGTCGGTCATTTTTATCGAAGCCTCTTCAATGGAGAGGCCTCCCAGTTCGGGAACAGTCGCAACTTGGAGTTGGGTTCCACCGAGTTCGTTCAAACGGTGCAAAAACCGCGAGAGCCTTTCCTCGATCCCCGAATCCAACATTTCGGCTTGATCCACCACCGGCCCTGTTAAGGGTGGCACCTGAAATTCCGCCCACACGCACACGCTGGGTGCCACGACCGTGGAGACGAACACCCAAAAAAGAAAGGGGGCAACCCGTGCTGACATAAGCGAATTGATCCCTGTTTTAGAAGTTCACCGTGGGCGCGGTCTCAATCTTCTCACGCTCACCCGGAGATACGTCCCACTGGGCCTTTTTGTCTTTGTGGTAAAGAATGGCGTTTGTCCAGCTCGTGGGTGGAACCGTCACCAGGTTGTTGAAGTCTCGAATGGATTCAATCAGTCGATTGCGCGCAACCGTGATGCGATTTTCAGTGCCTTCGAGCTGAGCCTGCAAATCTCGGAACTGAGCATCCGCTTTTAGATTCGGATACTGCTCTTGCAGCATCAGGAGGCGGCCCAGCGCCTGAGAAAGCTGTCCTTGAGCCTGCTGAAACT
Source organism: Bdellovibrionales bacterium (assembly GCA_050249195.1). Lineage (GTDB taxonomy): Bacteria > Bdellovibrionota > Bdellovibrionia > Bdellovibrionales > UBA1609 > JALHOQ01. Next base: position 185,480 of record JBFWQY010000003.1, on the reverse strand, counting down.
TGGCAATCTGTTCGGGCGAGGCCTTGGTGGGATCAATAGTCATTTGGGTCGCCTTGGACCGAGCTTCGACCACGCCCTCGAGTGTTTCCTGCTCGTGTTTGGCATATCCTTTCACCACATTCACCAGGTTAGGTACCAGATCCGCGCGCCGCTTATATTGGTTGACGACTTCGGCAGATGCGGCGTCCACCTGGTTCTCCGCTTGTGGAATTGACTGGATTCCGCAACCGGTCAACGTCACGACCAAAAACATTGCGATCCAGAATGATATCAGCGGGTTCCGTGCCATAGCGCATCCTCCACGAAAAGTGTCAAAGAACCTTACCAGGTCACGGGGCGTTGGTCGAGTCTTCAGGATGGGGGCTCAACGCTTCAGGGCGAAGTGCCGATAGAGGCGGTATGAGCATCAAATTCGTGGTTTCACATCTTGAGCAGCAACTTGGCCCATTTGAAGAACACGAAATCAAGGCCCTCTGGGTCCAGGGCGAAATCCTGCCCATCGATTACGTCTACGATGAGGAAATACAGGATTGGGTTCTTCTCACGGAGCGTTTTGACTGGGCCAGAAGCAAACCAGAACAGCCCAAGCCCGCAGCCAACCCCACCGGTCCCGCCGATGCTGTTGGCGAGGACGGTCCACCTCCGCTTGATGTGGCTAAGACGAATAAGAACGAATCCAAAAATTCGGGAAATTTGAGACGTGAAGATGCGATAGCGGCAGATCGGGATAATGAACTCACCGATCCAAGAATCCTGGATCTAGGGACATCGACATCCATCACCAGCATAACGAACGTCGAAGATTTTGATTTTGGTAGTGTGCAACAGCCGCCCGAGTCGACATCGAGTGTTTCTCCCGCGAGCCCAACAAATCACAACTTTGCTCAAAATCTCGATTTGAATCTGAGTCCAAGTCTAAATCTGAATCCAAGTTCGCATTCAAATCCGAATTTGAATTCGAATCCCATTCCAAATTCAAATTCAAATTCGAACTCAATTTCGAACTCAAGCTCAATTTCGAACCGGAATTCAAACTCGAATTCAAGTTCAAGTTCAAATCTGAATCTGAACCTGAACCTAAACCGAAACTCGAACCAGACTCCTGAGATCTCTGATGCTCACGTCAATCTAGTAGGTGGCGTGGGAGAGATTGAGCTCGCTTTGCGTAAGCCGGGAAAAGTGGAGCTATGTCTTGATGAATCCACCTCCCATCTCATGCTTCACAAATCACTCCAGATCCATATCAAACCCGCAGATCCGGTGGAGATTCAGTGGACTCTCCCCGAGCAGCAGACCACAGGACAAGAAGCCGAGGTCGTAATACGCGCTTACGACGAGTATGGGAACCTCTGCGACAATTATGAAGATCAATTTCAATTGAAAGTGCAGAGCCCGAATTCTCATGGCGCCAGCAAAGATCTCGCGAAAGATTTCACCGTGGAACTGCGCGACGGTGAGGCCCGCTTAAAGTTGAGTCACACCAAATCGGAATTATGGAAGCTCACGCTCCATTACAATGGACCACGAGCGCTTCGCCTCCCGACGAGCCACACGCTGGAATGGCAGCCGGGGCCCGCAGCCAAACTGATCCTGGATGGTCCCCAAGAATATACGGCCGGCCACCCGATGAAAGTACGGGTCCAGGCGGTCGATGCTTATGGCAACCTTGCCAAGACGTTCTCGGGCACCGTGGTTTTGGAAGTTAAGGCCAGCTGATCTACGGCCTCCGAGAGATCAGGAGTTCAGGAATCCGAGAATTCAAAGACCGGAACTCCATCTGGCCTTTGGACTTTCGAAGCCAGGCATCGCCGCCTACACACGCAACTTATACTCAATCATCAAATGCGCAGATCCAGGTTTTGACAACGCCGACAAGGCGTTGTTTTCGAAGACTGTAATGAACCTCCCTCCCCACCTTTCGCTGAGTCATGACACCCGAGCGCTCCAGCTTGCGCAGGTGCTGACAAAGGGTCGGCCAGGAGCAGGAAAACCGGGCCAGGATTTCACTACTCGTCAGCGGCCGCTCTTTTTTATGTAAATAGATAAGTATTTCGCGGCGAGTGCGATGTCCGATTGCCTGAAACACGGAGTCGAAATCCTTCATATAGGTTCCTTTCCATAATAACGACCTAAGAAAAAACTAGACTGATAGTTAGTCATTTAACTAATTAAAACTGTTTCCGTCAGTATGGACTTTAACAGTTGGCTTCTGTAGCTTGATGATCATGAAAGAACTTAAATTTAAATATTCGCTCAATATTGCGATCAACGTTCGACAAGCCAGTGAAGCGGTCAGTTTCTATCAGAATACCCTAGGTCTTGGACTAGTTTCATTACACGCCCAAGAAAGCTGTGGAATCGAAATGAGTGCCGGCCCGGTGGCTCTGTGGATTGACGAATGCCACCCCCCCGAAGAGGAACATGTCGGAAAAGTGTTTTTTGAATTTGAAACGAACAACTTAGATCTCGCCCGTCAGACATTGACCGAAAAAGGTGTTCAGGTGGGACGAGCGACCAAAGGAGAGAACTTCACCGGGTTTATGGCCTCGGACCCGTACGGAATGAGGTTCCACGTCTTCGTCAAGACAGACAGCTCGGCCACTAAAGAATGAAGGCCTGCCGTTGGAATCTTTCCAAATAGCATTGGATCGGACATTCAGCGCCGCCATCGATTCGCCCACTCCTTTCCGAGTTTTTTCTCCGCGGCGAACCGGTTATGCGAGCGGCATAAACAGCGTAAGTTCGAGATGTCATCACCTCCTCCGAGCGCTCGTGGCACGATGTGATCCGCTTCGAGTTGGTGCGAACTCTTACATCTGCGGCCGGTTACAGGATCTCGGTACTCGCACGTTCCTCTGGCGCGCTGGATGACCACGCGTCGAACGGATGCCGGCACGCGGCCTTTATTGCTGCGCTGCTTAGTCGATGCGGCTGTGTTTTTAGTGGCGGCCGCGGCTTTGGGAGCGGGCTCTCGGAAGTCATCCGCGCCTCTCGTTCGGCCGCCTTCTGCATCTGCCGCTCATGCTCCTCAAGAAAGCGCTTCATCAAGTAATCGGCCACGTCGATGAACTTGGCATTGGGAAGTGTGTGAGAAAGGAGATCCCTTACCTTCTCGAAGCGCTCCCGCACTTCGTTGGAAAGCGTGGTGTTGAGGCGCGAGGTCTCTTCGCTGAGGGTGCGGATTCGCTCTTGACCCACATGAGAGGCGGCGGCGGGAAACAGAGCCAGCAGAGTTTGTTCGGCTCGAGTGGTGGATTGGGATTCGATCCTCGAGAGGGCCTCGGCTTTCTGCTCGGCTGAAAGTTTTTGGTCAGAAGCTTTCTCTTGCGCTGTGAATATGCGTTGAGCCTGGTTGAGAGTGCTTAAGTTCAGTTCTCCGGACTCGAGTTTCTCTTGGGCTTGCGGGACTTGGGTCATGAGTCGTGCGGCTTGGATGCGGCGATTGGCGGCGCCTTCAGAGTACTTGTGATGTTTGGTGAGGTACTCGAACATGGAGCTGAATCCGGCTTAGCAAAGATCTTTCGGTCCTCTGCCATTCGGATGAGGAGCAGGATGTCTTTGGCGATGCGGCGCTCTTCGCGCACGGCTTGCTCAAGATGGGATTCCACTTCGTGATCGGTCATATGGGGTTGGGACATGCTTTCTCTACCTCCGCTTGCTTTGCTTGCGTGTACATTAGCACGGGTTTTGGGAGGAGGATTTGACCGCGTATACGCCTCATTAAGGCGATGTTTGGGTTCTGTGCACGAAGGATGGTGGAGTGAGAGAGAACGGCTCGTTGTGGAGACATGAGGAGTAGCAAGAGCTCTGCTGTGGGATGTTTTGGAAATCGTGCAAGATCGGGTGTTTTTGTGCTTTTACCCTGTCAAATAAAAAAACAGATATGTCGTCTTGCTTCAGGAGGAGAGACAAGTGGTGTGTGGGAGAGTGGAGTGGATTTGGAAATGGGAGTGAAGCAGAGAAGAGTAGAGAAAAGAAAGGAAGGGAAGAAGAGAAGAGAAGAGAAAAATGGATGCGCGTAGCTTTTCTCCGGAGCAGCCGATCGTGGTGATGCGGGAATGTGGCCGTCCTTGCGCGGGCTGACTCCGGCGCGTCCGGCGCCGAAGTCCTTTGTAAGTGGATCGATTTTGGTGGGAAGGGAGTGGGAGTGGGAGTGGGAAACGGGAATGGAATAAAGAAAAGGAGGAGCTAAAGGAAGGTTGCGCGGGATGCAATAATCGAACGCGGAAAGAGGGCCGAAAAGTTCGCAGATGTAGTCACTCGTGAAATCTCTTCATTGGTATGTGCCGTGATTTGTCTCTGGATTTCATTTGATTTGGCACAGATCGTGTAATCACCTGCCGTATATTTGAGGAACCGCTGGAGGTGGTTTGATGTTGTCCAAGGATTGGAAATTTCTTTTCGTCGCGCCCATATGCGTGATGTTTCTTACGGCCTGCCCCGATAAAAAGCGCAGTCAAAATGCCGCTCAACCGTCGCAGTTCTCTGGCGTGTGGGTAAACGAAGACCTTTTACATCTCTGGTCTGAATGCTCCACGTCGTCGCCCGGCAATCGCGCCGCCTTGTCCAAGCCAGAGCTCTTCTGCGGGGAACTGTATCGGGAAAACGAGAAGTACGGCGTGGGTTTTGATCGCTCGTACAATCGACATAAGCTTATCATTGACAGCTGGATTGTGTCCTCAGTCGGAGAGGTCTACTATTACAACCCCACTGGTAACGTAAATGACCCGGCTTATCGCGAGGCGAATTTCCATGGCCGCGTGGATGGACAAGGTGTATTCACTCGCCGAGATCAACTCAATCGTCCAGTCGCACAGGGACCTTACGGGCCGGTGCGCTTTCGACCGTTTGTAATGACACCGAGCACTCGTGTGATTCGTTCTGAAAAGAGCTTAAAAATAATTTATGAAGATCGCGGCACACGAAACTACTACCTCACGACGGAAGCCCAACTTTTGGACATTTATGTCGCGGTGGAAACATGCACAAAAACCGAGGGCTTCATGGAAGGGTATGATCAAGGGTATCCTGATGGTCGTCATCATGGTCATCGCGGTTACTCAGGCCCAAATCCACGTCATCATTACGAAGGCGGCGGGTACTCTCAAGACCAATTCGGCCCAGCTCCAGGAGCGGCGCCGCCCCCGTACGGCGACGCCTATGCTCCTCCCGGAGCTTACCGCCAATAAGAACGACTCTTATCGTGGTGGATGATTTTGGATAATCCTGTTCGGCCGCTACCTTGGACCCTCTACGCCATGACCTATCCCTTGAGCAGGCGTTCGCGCTGCTCAAGGCGACTCTGCCGGCGGGATTGTGCGGCTTGGAAGCGGCGGAGCTGTTCCGGTGTCTCGGCGAGGACCGGCGGAACTTGAGCCGGTTTTCCGTCAAATCCCAAAGCCACAAACGTCAGATAGGCGGACGCCGTGTGAAAGACTTTCTTCTGGATTGGATTTTCGGCGTCAACCCGGACTCCCACCTCCATACTTGTGCGCGCGGAGAAGTTGACGCTGGCCTTGAGATTGACGACCCAACCTTTGTAGACAGGCGCCACGAAGCTCAAGGCATCGATGCTTGCGGTGACCACCGGCATTTGGCAAAAACGTTGGGCTGAAATCGCGGCCGCGATATCGATCCACGACATGATCACGCCTCCGAACACACTTTCCAGGGCGTTGGTGTGAGTGGGAAGAACCATTTCGGTCATAATCACGTAGGATTGTGAAACTGGAACAGACTTCATATGTGGGTTAGCTTAGCACGTACCGCAGTCAAAGAGGCTGAAAAAAGAAAAAGAGCCCGGAGGCTCTTTTTCACTCATCGAGGAGTGTGGCTAATCAAATCCAAATCAAACGCCGACGTCGTTACCGAAGTCGTTGCGGCGGGGAATTCCGCCGATCGGGCCCGCACCAGCGGCCAGATTGGTAGTCCCAGCGGGGATGGGCTGAGCTCCCATCTGCATGATGTTCGCGGTGTTGTCGACAGCTGGCTTTTCCTCTTTCTCGACGAACCCGAGATGAGGCAAGCACCATACGATCAACTGAGCGCGGGACTTCACGTTCATTTTTTTATAGATGTTGGTCAGGTGAAACTTGACCGTCTTTTCGGTCACAAACAACTGGTTGGCCACTTCCTTGTTGGACAGTCCCTTTGTCACCAGTTCCGCAACTTCGGCCTCTCTGTTTGACAACCCTTTTTGAATTAGGACATCTCTGAGCATCCTTGCTCCCTCCCCTTAATGGTTAATGTATCCCTCGACCCGATCAATGGATCGGCCAGGATCCGTCCCAGCACGACCACCTGTATTAAAGTCTACAGATTTTCGTTTGAGGCGCAAGCGGGAAAATTTAGCCCGGACGCGACCTAGGAATTAACCGAATCGGACTCTTGTCAGAAGGTCGCGAGATGACTGAGGATCGATCAGATTCCAAAATGCTTTCGCAAACGCAAGACCGTCGCTTCCGCCTCTCCGAAAGGCTGGACACTAAACACATCCTCGACCTGTTGACCCCACGTGTGCGCGCGCGCCCAACGCACGGACAACTTCTCTTCGGCGAGGACATGCGCGGCTGATAAAAGGAGCCCGCGCTGATTCTTTCCTCGAAAACTGATGATCCACTCGTCGCTCTCCTGCGACATGAGATCTATGGACTGAAACTCCACCTGCGGACGAGCTATGGATGCGGAAGAAAGTCCGGATGTGGCCGGCGTAAACGCGAGCCACTTCGCGATCTGACGCGCCGGCTTTTCCGTGCGCAGGCAAAACCAGTCATAAACTCCGATGCCCGCCAGGGTATGGACGGAAGCCATTTGAATGTTCAAACCAAATCCAAACAGTTGCTTAACAAAGCTTAAGAATACACCCGTCTCATCTACCCGTCGATGAAAGCGCACCCACAGGCGTCCATCCCTTCCGCGTATGACCTTGGGCGCTAAGTCCGAAGAGGTGGATTCAGAAGCAAGCTTTAAGTCTGTCATCAATGTCCGGGGTGCGAGAAACTCGAGCAAGACCGGATCCACTTCCAAGAGCCAGGATTGAGTACGATCCAACTGATGTTTACTGGCGTACGCTAGGTGCGCATTCAACTGAGCCGCGCGCGGAGAACGCAGATTTTCCACCAGATCGAAAAGAAGCTGCGCTTTCCACGTCGTCCACGCGTCCGGATTTGTGGCCCGAATGTCAATTGCCGTAAAGAGAGCGAGCAATACGAGCCGTTTGCCCCGAACCCCGCGGTCAAAGAGGCGCTTCCATGTGGTCTGCGCTTGGGGGTTCTGGCGGAAAGCCGCCGTGGAGAGGATCAGATGATTCTCAACCAGCCAGCGCACGTCTTCGGTCAAGTTTGCGGGATAGTTCCAGCGCGCAAAATAGGATTGAACCAGTTCCGCACCTTCTGAAGAATGATCTCCGTCGCGCCCCTTGGCCAGATCATGAAAGAGGGCGGTCAGTTTGAGAGTCCACCAGTCCGAAGCACTCAACTCTTTGGTCAATCGACTCACGACACCTAAGCCCCGCTTGCGGGTTTTGGCGCGCTGAACTTCTCGGAGCGCCTGTATCAAATGCGCGTCCGCGGTGTAGCGATGATAATGATCGTGTTGAACCAAACCACGGACATGGTGCAAATCGGGAATCACCTCCTCCAACCATCGGGTGCGATGCAAGCTCACAAGGTAAGCGTCGTCCCCGTCCGCGTATAAGGCGCGATGAAGCACCCGCCCCGCTTCCAACGGCGTTAAGGAAGCCGAAAGATCGCGGATATGCCTCCGGATCTCAAACTGGTTGAGAAGTGAAGGCTTCCCTTTCAGGCGGTCGACAGCGTGATGCATATTTCGCACGGGTCGAGCGGCCTCCCTCCGCGCTACGGGTCCCGCAGCCGCATAAGCCACCACCCAATCGGCGTAAAAGCTGGCGCGCTCCAGCTCGCTTTGGATAAACTTCATCAAAGTTCGGGGGGACTCAAACTGCAGACGCCTGGAAATCTCCAGTTGATCTTGCGCCGTCAAAATATCCCCAGAATCCAAGAGATGCATCAAGACCCGCAGGAAGAGGAGTTCCTCTTTGATCGCGGCCAGTACCACAAAGGGATAAGGGTCAGCCACGCGAAAGGCCTCTGGAAAGATCTCCCGTACAGCAAGGGCCTGTTCAATATCGCGCAGCCCCCCGGCGCCAAATTTCAAATTGGGCTCCAGAACACTGGAGACGGAATCCTGACGCTGGCGACGTTCCTCCCGCTCAACGCGCAACGCCTTGAAAATGGACCGCCGGTATTGAACCACTTTCTTGCGTTGCTCTTCAAGAAGCCATTCCGTCGTGGAATCCAGAGCACGTGCCGAGCGCAGGGCCAATATATCAAATGAGCCGACCCCCACTGTCCAATCCGCACGATTCTCCGGTGTGCGCGCCCGCAGCTTCAATCCCTGCTTGAAGGCGCACTGGACAAACTCATGAACTCTCTCTTCCGGGCCAGTAAAAAGCAAGTCGATGTCGGACTTAGGCGTCAGCTCCGATCGTGACCACGATCCCAACAAAACGGGATGCAAGGCACGAAAATCCCCTATCGATCCCAGTCGCGCGAGCAATCGCTCCTCCAGCCAGAGCGAAAACCTCCGGCGCGAGGCGCGCACACTTTCTGAGAACCTGACCCCATGCAACGATGCGGGCTGAGCCGATGCCCCCGTAAGAGGCATTGGCCGCGACGATGCCGAAGATCCCGTTAGATCCAGTAGGATTTTGAGTCCCTCTTCGACTTCGTTCCTTAGGAGGAAACTTCGCGTTGCCATTCGAAGAGTTTATTGAGGGCTTCCAGCGGAGTCATCTGGGAAAGATTCAGGTGTTTGACCTCTTCAAGCCAAGGCGGGAGCGGCGTCAATTCCATTGACTCTTCCGCCTCAGGTGCTGCCGTCAGCCGATCCGTGAAGGAGAGTTGCATTCCCGTCTGGCCCTCAAAGCTCTTCAAAATCTGGTTGGCGCGGGAGGTAACAGCTGAAGGAAGCCCGGCGAGCCGGGCCACGTGAATCCCATAGGATCGATTCGCCGGACCTGGCCGAAGGGTGTGTAGGAATTGAATCTGCCCTCCCTTCTCTTCCACACTCATATGCGCATTGTGCAGCTGCGGGAAGATTCGACTTAGGCCCGTCAACTCGTGATAGTGAGTTGCGAACAGTAAGTAGGGCCGCTTTTCCGAAAGAATGTATTCCAGGATCGCCTGTGCCAAACTCAAGCCGTCATAGGTTGAGGTCCCGCGCCCAATTTCATCCATAATCACTAAGGATCTGGAATTCACTCTTTTAAGAATCTGCGATGTTTCCGACATTTCCACCATAAAGGTGGACAACCCCTCGTTGAGGGCATCGCTGGCACCAATCCGGGTAAAGATCTCCTCAAAGAGAGGCAAGAGCGCGTTTTCCGCCGGAACAAAGGAGCCGAGCTGCGCCATCAACGCAATCAGCGCCACCTGACGCATAAGCGTGCTTTTCCCGGCCATATTCGGGCCCGTGAGCAACAACCCTTCGCCTTCTTTGAGATCAATGGTGTTGGGAGTGAAGCCTGAGTTAAGGGTCTGCTCCACCACCGGATGCCGGCACAGCTCTAGATGCAATCGCCCTTCGGCGCTAAATTGCGGGCACGAGTAGCGGCGTTCCAAACTCAGCCACGCCAGCGCGCTTAAAACGTCCCAACGGGTCCACTCCCGGGCCAAACGCAGCAGATCCGGAGTCAGAGCGACCACCTCCTGTCGAAGCTGACAGAAAATCTCATACTCCAATTGGTCCCGCTTTGAGCGTGCGGAGAGCACCTTTTCCTCAAGCGCGTCGAGTTCGTCCGTGGTGTAACGTTCGGCATTCGTCAGTGTCTGTTTACGCCGATAGTGCGAAGGGGCCTTATGGGTATGGGTCTTGGTGATCTCAATGTAAAATCCAAAGACATTGTTGTAGCGCACTTTGAGCGACGGAATTGCGGTGCTTTCGCGCTCCCGTGATTCCAGCTCCAGCAACAGCTTTTGCGAATTCTGCGTGAGCCGAATCAACTCGTCGAGTTCCTTGACCACGCCTTCGCGAATGATTCCCCCTTCGCGCACACCCAGAGGCGGCTCATCACAAAGCGTACTCTCAATCCGCCTAGCGAGTTCCACGCAGGTTTCAAAACTCTTCGACATTCCCGAGCGCCGGGGATGCAGTTCCCAAAGCGCGCGTCCCACTTGGACTGACTGCGCGAGGGAGAGAAGTTCGCGGGCGTTAAACGTACTGGCATGCACCTTCCCCAGGCGCCGCTCCACATCGCCGAGCGCGGAGAGTTGTTGACGAAAGGTCTTCAGGACATCGGCCGATTGGCGCCACATTTGGATTTCATCCTGGCGGCGCTGAATTTCAGTGCCGTCCAGGAGGGGTGATGTAAGCCAGCTTTTCAAAAGGCGCGCGCCGGCGCTGGTTCGCGCGCGGTTGATGGCGGCAAAGAGAGTTCCTTCGCGTCCGCCCCGGGAATTCTCAAAGACTTCGAGGTGGCGCAATGTCGTCGCCGAAACCCGCAGATGGGATTGGCGGCGTCGAGCCTCAAATGGACTCAATCCCTTAGGAACCTCGGGTCCCTGCTGACTCTCGATATAACGGATGAGTCGCTCCAACCCCGTTGTCCCATCCGAGAACTCCGACACGACGGCTTGGAATGTAAAAGGACGTCGCGAACGTTCCTGTACCTGCTGGCGCGTGAGAATCAACTCGACCGGGCAAAGCAGCGCGAGCAATTCCTCACGTTCAATCTCGCCACCGATTTCATAGTAAAACGCTTCACCCGTGGTCAGATCGGCAAAGGCCAGCCGGTCCTTGTCGTACGCCGCCATATAATTGGCATTGAGTTCGTCAAGGGTGTCGGGATCGTAAACCATTCCGGGTGTCAGGACGCGCGTCACCGCCCGTTTCACAATCCCCTTGGCCTGCGCCGGATCCTCGATTTGATCGCAGATGGCGACTTTGTGACCCGCCTGGAGGAGCTTGGCGATGGGGGCCGCAATACTATGGTGAGGAACACCGCACATTTTCGTGCTGTCGGCGGCTCTCTTATTTCTTTGCGTGAGGGCGATATTGAGAATGGGAGCCGCGGTTTCCGCGTCTTCGTGAAACATTTCAAAGAAGTCCCCCATTCGAAAGAGCACGACCTTGTCGGGATGTTGGGACTTGATCTCCCAATACTGTTGCATCAAGGGAGTTAACTTCGGCGACGTTGAATCGGATTGCATTTCAATTCGGTACCGCGCGGGAACAGGATTGGTCAATGACGTTGGCGCAGCGCCTTGACTCGCGCGGAGAGGGCCTTTGCGCCGGCCGCACTGAGGGGTTGACCGCCGAACCGGGCTAAAATCAGCGCCTCAAACACGGGACGGATCTGAGTCCTCAGATCCGGATATTCGCGTTCAATCCTCAGGAGGAGAGTCAAGGGCCCCTCGGCGGCGGATTTCTCGATGCGCCATCGCCTCAATCTGTCCAATAATTGGCGGTAAATGCGCTCCTCTGAGCTTAAAGGTTCCTGCCTCCGGGTTTCCAAGAAGTAAACCACGGCCAAAAACAGCGCGAGGGACAATAACAAGAACACAGGCAGAGCCCGGAAAAGAACGCCTTCCATGCCAAGACGGGCTAGAAATTCCTTTTGGCGAGCCAGATCAAAGCGCACGAGAAATCCAATCCAGGACGCTTCAATCTCATCAAAGACGGCACGAGATCGCGCGTAGAACGAGGACACATCGACAGGGAGCCACGACGGAAGCCATTCTTGCGCCCCCTGAAGAAGAGATTCACTCCCCTGACTGATACGCAAGGGTGCCACCTGCATCGTGGGATCCACCCGCCGCCACCGTTTGCCTTCGTGATCAAAGTATTCAACCCACGAGTGTGCATCGTGAGCCCGCACGGTAATATAGTTTGACAAAAAACTGGACGAGCCGCCCTGAAAGCCTACCACCACGCGCGAAGGAATCTTCAGGTGACGGAGCATCGTGGCCATGCTTCCCGCATAATGCTCGCAAAATCCCTTCTTGGCATCGAACAGAAACTCATCCATGGAATCCACTGTCGAGGGCTCCAGAGTGTAAGCATAGCCCTGACTGCTAAAATGCCGCATTAAGCTCGCGACCACTTGTCCTGTTGGGAGACCGCGCAGGGGCGCCAAAAATGCCTTGAGTCGAGACGATGGTGCTTCGGCTACCTGCAGGTAAGGAGACAGATCTGGCTCCTTGTCCCCATTCTTCGGAGACGTGCGGAGCGCGTGACGTTGGAGAAAATAACGCTCTCGCACTTGGAGGGGACGCTCCAATTCAAAAATCTCCCCTTCGCGCGCCTGCAGTCCCCGTTGATTTTGTTCATTGGGAAAAATCAAAGTTCGGGTGTCGTCCAGCGAGAACAAAAACCGCTCAAAGCCGGGTTCCAGATAAATCTCGATCTCCCCATTTTGTTGAACGGGCGCGGGCGGGCGGCGATCGGCTTTGCCGGGCGAACGGTCCCAGTTCATGCCGTTAGAAACATCCAGCACGGCGCCCCGCCAGTAAAGTTGCCGGCGCGAAGGAACCTCTCCGTCGAGAAAAGTGGCGCGAAACACCAGCTCATCGGAGCGCACCAGGTCCGCAATCGAACCCGGACGTAACTGATCCGTGATGCCCGTCTTGGCCGCGGGTCGAGCACCTCCGCCAAACCCCGTCGTGAAGCGTGGAAAGAGAACAAATATCAAAACCATCAGCGGCAGGGCCTTCAACGCAAGAACCCACGCCGACCGAAAGAGGCCTCGCCACTCCGACCAAATCCACTTTTCCTCCTCGAGCGCCAGAAGATAAGCAATCAGCGCCAGGGCATCAAGAAACAGAAAAGCCGTGAGGGTGAGAGACTGGTCGAGCAAGAGAAAGCTCATGAGAACCAGAAGACAGAGCAGCGCCGTGATAAAAAAATCCCGTTTGGTCCGCAGCTCATAGGTTTTTAACACGACAAGGAGAGACAGCAATGTCCCCGAGGCTTCATCGCCGAGCACGGTGTTATAGTGCTGCCAAATGGCGATCAGCACTGCACCTTGGGCGAGCCATTTCACCCAACGCGGAGGCATGCGGCCATCGACAAGATGGAGCCATGTCCGGTAGCCCAATAGTACCGCCGCGAAAATCGTGGCCCACAGCGGACGAAAATAAATTCCTGGGAGATGATTAAAGGCCACCAATAGCAGCAAGACGGATGTGAGAGGGCGCAGCGCCGATGGACTCATGCGCTCACCTTCTCGCTCATGTTCACGTTCACGGCGGCCAGAGCTCGCCAGCAGATTTTGGCATGTTCCCAACCACGGCCCGGTTCGATACTGTGCTGAGGCGTCTCCATTTGAAAGGAAGCCCCACTCTCCACCGCCTGTGCCACCCAGCCACTCATCACGCGCAAATACTCCTCGGCATTGCGACCACCCGGCTGCCAAGGGATGAGATAATGGCTATGTTCCTCGCCCCAATGCACCTTGCTGAATAGCTCTCCGGTTCGCGCGTAGTGCTTCCATGCAATCTGATGGTAGGACTCCCCGGTCCGATAGGGCTTGAGCTCACCGAAGTCGCCTTCAGGGCTTGTGCGAAGGCCAAGGTCCTGTTCCCCATGCGCAAACTCAACCGGTTGAAGAGGGGGAGCCGGGAGCGGACGCGGATAAACAATGACTTCCCCGTGCGGACGAAACACTTTCCAAGCTCGAACCAGCCCCAGCGGCCAAAATGTCTCAAGGACCATTTCAGGCACGGGATGGTAGCCGCGTTTCCCGGCGCGGACCTCAATACGCGCGGGACGCACCGTCTCACCGGCCGCAATCTCCTCGCTCGCGTTGCGCAAAGTCTCAAAATCCTTGGAACGCGTGCGGATTCGCAATCCCAGCTTTTTCCGCCGCGGGCGCTTACAGACAAGCTGGAAGAGAAAGGTTTGCGACTCCCCTTCGAAACCATCATCGGCGCCTGAAAATTCGAGCCGCACGCCCTTGATGTTGGAGTGGGTTTGCAACATGGAAAGCACAAAAACGGCAAACATAAAAAAGCAAAGAATGAAAATGAGATTGTTGTTGTATGTGGCCGCCGTCAGCACCATTACAACAACGACGCCGAGGAAGAGAAGCCCACGGGCGGTCAAGGTCGTATAGATCCGATTTTCCCGCACCAGCTTCTGGCGCAGAACTTCGAAGCTTAGCTGAGGAATCGGATTCCAGCTCACGCCAACTCCAAGTCTAATCGACGGGCACGCTGGCGAGGAAATCCCTGGCTTTGTCAAAAGCCATCGCCGTTGGGAACTTCAATCGATGGTTGATCACCCAGGGCCCAACCGTTTGCACATCTTCAGGAAGCACGAACTCGCGCCCCGCCAGAAAGGACCACGCCCTAGCTACGGAAAGAAGCGCCAGACCCGCGCGAGGAGAAAGCCCGGCGAAGTCCGATTTGAGACTTCGACTTTGCACTAAGATGCGCTGAACATACTTGCAGACCAGATCCGAACAATGGATCTGTTCAACTTGTGATTGAAAACGCAAGACTTCGGCCATGCTGAGAATCACCGGAAGGTCTTCCTCGCGACGCCGGCGTCCACGCAGGAGGTCCAATTCAAACTCCGCCGCCGGAAACCCCATTTTCAGACGCACCAGAAAACGGTCGAGCTGGGATTCCGGAAGGGGATACGTCCCGATTTGCTCGCGCGGATTTTGCGTGGCCACAACGAGAAAGGGCGATGGCAACTCGCGCGTGATTCCATCCAGCGTCACCCGACGCTCCTCCATGGCCTGCAGAAAGGCGCTCTGAGTCCGTGGGGTGCCCCGGTTCAATTCATCCGCGATCAATACATTGGTGAAAACCGGACCATGATGAAATTGAAACTGGTTTGCCGAAGAATCAAAAATCGCTGTGCCTAGAATATCCGCAGGCAACAAATCATTTGTAAACTGAACTCGTTTTGTCTCCAACCCTAAAACACGCGCTAAGCCGCGCGCCAGTGTTGTCTTTCCCACTCCCGGGACGTCCTCAATTAAAAAATGTCCGCGCGCCAGAACGCAAGCAAGCGATAAACGCACTTGCTCGGGCTTACCGAGAATCAAAGAGTCCAGAGCCGCAAGTACCGGTTGCAACGGCGAAAGTGCGACTGATTTCATTAATGGAATCATAAGCTTCTCATCGGAAGAGAAACTCCACGAGTGAAGGTCCAGTCCGCGAATTAAGGGCGCGCTCCGAATTACGAGCGCACAAGGACCGGCGCCGGGGTCGGCCGCGGCAATTGGGCCAGCTGTGCCAAGAACTTCTGGTAAATGCCGTCAAATCCCCCATTGCTCATGATCAACACGACATCCCCGCTCTGAACACGAGGGATCATTTTGGACAAAAGTCCGTCCGCACCGTCTCCTGTTTCCGCAGTTCTTCCCGCCTTGCGAAGTTCCGCAATCAACTCCTCGCTGGAAAAGCGGTCCTGAGTCTCAATCCGGGATTGGTCAAAAGGGCGGGCGACGAATGTCAGATCCGCGGCGCTAAAGGCCTCGACATAGTCCTTCTGAAATACTTTGCGGCGTGAGGTGGCGGAACGAGGTTCGAACACGGCCACAATCCGGCGATCAGGAAATCGCTCCCGCATACACTCCAGTGTGAGCTTGACCGCCGTCGGATGGTGAGCAAAATCCTCAATAACCGTGACGCCATTCACTTCCCCCAACCATTCCTGACGACGCTTGACGCCTTTGAAATCGGCAAACGCCTGCAACACTCGAGCACGAGGCCAATTCAAGGTGTCGGCCAACGCAAAAACCGCCAGCGCATTGAGAGAATTATGAACGCCGAAAATCTTAAGCGCGAGATCGGCGACGCGCTCTCCCCGCTTCACGACGGTGAATTGATTTCGACCATGCAACACCGCTCGATCCGCGATGACATAATCACCGCTCCGCTCACCATAGCTCACAATCGTGCGCGCGCGACACGCACCGAGCAGATCCGGGATGTTCTTGTCTTCACCATTGTAAATGAGAGTTCCCTCGGGCGGAATGCGTTCGAGCAACTGACGAAATGCGGACTTCACGTGATCCAAATCGCGATAGATGTCGGCGTGATCGAACTCCACCGACGTCAAGATGACGTGCTTGGGCCGGTAGTGAACAAACTTGGGAACCTTGTCAAAGAAAGCCGTATCGTACTCATCGCCCTCGATAACAAAGGAGGTCGCCTTCGGGGCGCGAAAGGAAACACCATAGTTCAGGGGAATCCCCCCGATAAGAAAGCCAGCTTCAAGTCCCACCGCATCCGTTAGCCATGTCAGGAGCGAGGACGTCGTCGTTTTTCCGTGCGTTCCGGCGACGACATAGCTGTCGCGTGTCCCAATCACGAACTCCCCCAGCGCCCTAGGCAGACTCGTGTAGGGAATATCACTGGCCAGGAGAGCTTCCACTTCCGGATTCGTGCGCGAGACCACGTTGCCCACAATCACCAGATCCGGGTGCGGTTGCAGGTTTTCGGATCTGTAGCCCGTCTGGATGGGGATTCCCAGGCGCTCCAGCTGCGTGGACATAGGGGGATAGACGTTCTGATCGCTTCCGCTAACTCTGTAGCCCAAATCCTTGAGGATGCCGGCCAGGGACGCCATAGCCGTTCCACAAATTCCAATCAAATGAACATGCGCACCGGGTTTCAAGCTAGTCATGGTGGTCATGACTTCAGTCTAGGGGGATCATTTTGCCAGAGCAACTACTCCGTGTTCGGTAAGTGACGGGAGACGGAGCTTTGAAGCACCGGGTCATCGGACCGACTCCTGAAGGAGCGTGGGAACATGGTTCCCTATTTAGGTATAAAGGGGGTTCGGCTACTGATCAATTTTGCAGTACTCAAAGAGGCGCGCCAGAATGAGACTCAGCGGGTACTGGAATCATAAATCAACGCACAAGCCGGATCCTCCTGAAGCAGTTCGCGTATGGCCTCGGATCGCGCGGCCATCGGCACTTCATTTAGATGTGACAACCCCCGGTCCGTGCATGGCAAAGAGGAAATCGCAGACTGACACTCGTCCGAGCGGGAACGCGAGGGATTCAGTTGGCCGGATCTCTCAAGCCTTTCGGCATCGCGAAGGGAGCCCTCCGCGTAAGTGCCCTCAACACCAACAAACCCCAATACACCCGATTGCTGCATGACCTGGCTATAGCACAATGAGAGGTCAATTGCAGGAAAACAAGCCTTGGATGTGGTGCAAAGGGCGTGGGCTAAGGCCTGGGCCTCCGTCGTTATGGGTCCTCCGAACTCGTCGAAGGAAACGGCATCTGTGTTTAACGGATTGCCCGTATCCGTACCTAAGATGCCACCGCAATTCTGGAACCCAATCAGGAGGAGAGTTCCACACAGAATAGGGATCATGCCGCCTTTCGACATGTGTCCTCCCTTCCTTCATCCCTGGGCTCAACGCCCGCATCCGTCAGCGGGAAGACATGAAACGAGATCTGATAGACCACAGCTGAGGACGACGCGCTGATATCGCCGGCTTCGGCCAGCAGGCGTCGCCGAAATTCCTGCACGAGTTCCTTGATGCGCGGAAAACTTTTCTCATCTACTAAAATTGTGCTCGATGAGATCTCCCGTCGATGACGTTCAACTTCATCAATGGAGTCACTGGCCAGTTTCATCATCTGCCGATGGAATTCCGCCACTGCGGATGATGAGATCTCATGTCCCGTGGTGATGTTGGCGTGGGCCTGACGCAAACGCCCGTTTCCGTCGCGTTTGAGCAATCCGAGCTCAATCAGATTACTCAGCGCCTGTGTTGCCTGCTCGGGCGTGATTTTGTCGCGCAGCCGGCGTGCGATCCATTCAGGATCTTCCTGAAATTCCAAACTGGCCACGAGCTCACGAATGGGAATGTGATACCACTCGTTGTAAAAAGCAAACTGTAAGGATTCCAGCGGATAGAGCTCACGAAACACGCGCGACTTGCAGAGTTCTTGTGCGTAAGAGAGACGCTCACGCGTGCTTTCCGCCTGATTCATAAACACCAGGTTCTTGAAGAACGTGCCTTCGTCACTCGAGAGCTTCAGTGCCTTGATCACCTTGCGAATACTCTGGAGGGTGAGGTTGCGCTTACCGTCTATAAGAAGCTTGAGCGCATTTGGAGCTTTGAATCCGGCCTCCGCCGAAAACTTGCGGAAAGAAAACCGCGTTTGTGTCTCCTTCAAAAATCTGTAGGAGTCACGTAGGAAGGCCCGATAATCCGAATAATCAAATATGACCGGGCGAGAAAATTTAGCGCTCATAAACACCTTGCCTCATTGTATTCTGGCGGCATCAGACCCGCCAACGCGGACACAACCGTGTTTCAACATGAGACGCGGGATTGCCTGTGGTTTCGGCGCTTACAAGATAAACGACGCCTGCGCCCCCGTATTCCGGAAGTCTACGCCTCGCTGATCATTTGATAATTGCCAGTGTAAACGAAATCATCGTCAATTCAGGCTTAATTCGCATCCTCCCTGGCTCCAGTCCTGCTCCCGAACTCTAGCGACAGGGAGGCGATCTATGCGAAAATCGGCTGGTCGAAGCATCATTATTAATATTAATCTTTTGTTTACGGTCTTGATCTTAACTGGCGGGTGCTCCGATATTCATTTTGACCATTCGTCGCCCATCGATCTTCCACTACCGAAGCTCAACACATCACCTCATCATTTCATGAACTGCGAGGACTTTTTTTCTTGGTCGAATCTGAAGATGCGGCAATATGAGGCCGAGGAGAAGAAGTACCTGGAGAATCGGGCTATCCTTGGCCCTGTATACGATGTCATCTGGTCCCAAAGCGAGGGGACTTCAGGCCAACCGTCTTCAGCCGTGCCGTCGGCTGGAGTTCAGACCAATATTCAAGAGCCCGGAATTGACGAGCCGGATATGGTCAAGTCCAATTCCACCCACCTTTTTGTGGCGCGCACGGGGGTGGTGGAAGTCCTTAGCCTCCCAAAGTTAATCCCCGTACAAAGTATTGAGTTCCCCGAATACAAGGATCTCGAGATCTTCGTCGCCGGATCGCAGCTGATCGTTCTTGCCCGCCAACCCGGCCTTCAAACTTCGCAACACTCGACCGGCCGGTTCCTCGTCCGCACATTTGTTCTAAAGACGAACACGTATGTCGAACAGGCCTCTCACATCCTGCCCGGGGAATTGGTCAGCGCTCGCCTCGCTGATAACCGCCTGACTGTGGTGGGGGTATTTCGAGATCGCCCGTCGGGAGTTCCGGAAGGAAGTTTCGCTGGCGTTCCGTGCGATTCCATCCAACGGCCCTTAGTGGACGATTTCAGCTTTGACCTGACATCTATTCACTCGATTCATTTGGCTGACCCTTCGACTTTGCGGTCCACGGCTCGGGTCGGCCGCGCCGACTTGATCTTCATGACCAACAAGGCCCTCTATGTCCTTGGCAAGGGATACGAATGGTTTTCCTGGGATCCGCGAATTCATGACGACCCTCTCATGCAAAGTTTGATCATTTCAAAGTATGACTGGCGCGAAACGCCGGCGTACCGTTCCGCCGGTGCGGTCCTTGGCCATGTACGTGACGTGTGGGCTCTGAAGGAGCGCGAGGACATTCTGCACGTGGCAACGACCTACACCGCCCCCGATCACCCGACGACGGACTCCCCTTGGCGACAGTTCGTTCGGCAAAACCGGGTATGGTCACTCCAGGAGCAGTCCCGCGAGCTCATCGTGGTAGGCCAGTCGGAGGAGTTTGGACGGAACGAAGATATCCGATCCGTGCGCTACATCGACGATAAAGTTTACGTCGTCACATTCGAGCGCACCGACCCTCTTTTCGTATTTGACCTCTCCGAACCGCACGAGCCTCAACTGCTCAGCGAGCTCAAAGTCCCCGGCTTCTCGGCTTACCTCCATCCTGTGGGTGCGCAGCGCCTGGCCGGGGTCGGCTACGAGGCCATAGACGCCGGGGGTTTTGCAAGATTGGCGGGAATTCAAGTCTCTTTGTTCGACAGTTCAAACTCCGCTCAGATCGGAGTGATTGAACAAAAACAATTCGGAGGCAGGGGATCCTTTACCGATGTGGCCATGGACCACCATGCCTATTACTATGATCCACAAACGAACCTAATGGGGTTTCCCGTGCGACTGATGCGGTCGGAATCCAACACCGAACCGGTGTTGGAGCCTTCAGATTTCGGGTTCTCCGGCGCTCTGTTGTTCGACCTGGCAGAGGGATTGGCTCCGGTCGCACGACTCACGCACTGGGAATGGCTACCGTCTGCGTGTCGTAGTCAGCAGTTGCGCGGAAGTCAGTGGAACCAAGCCTCACCGTCCAAAGACATTCGTCGCCTCACACAGCTTGGCCCTCAGATTGCGACCATCTCGCCGTTTGGCGTCAAACTCCATTCACGCGCACCGGATTTCGCCGTCACGATATCCGTTCGATTCCGAAATGTGGAACGCGAGTGCCAGTAGTTGCGCACGCCTTCGGAATGAGTTCTAGTCGTTTCCTTGCTGATCGTTTGTGCGAGCTCTTTCCGGCGACATCTCCCTTATGTCGCATGTGCTAAATGTAAAAACAAAACTATGTGTCGGGAGTGATTGTCAGATATAGGACGCCGTTACGGAGTCAAAACCACATCTAAACGGAGGTTCCATATGAAGGCTTTAATCATGTTGTGCGCGCTGATAGGCTCCCCTTCGGTCTTTGCCGGAACTGGTTTTTATCTGAAAGATGAGGCCAAGGGTGCGGTGGCACTTGCGTTTTCCGACGCCACTGCGAACAAAGGTTGCACTTTGAGGCTGTCGCAAGAGGATGCTCCCGCAAACTCGGCTCAGCTTGTTGAGTTCACTAACTTTGAAGGAATTCAAGCTACTCTTGTTTATTACAAGACCGTCTCCGCGGCTGGCCTTAGCCAAACGGCTAACATGCGTGTCTACCCGAACGAGTCCATCGACACGATAAAAGCAAGGCTCGATGAGGTCGCAGGAGATGTCGGAGCTACAAAATTGACTGTGGGTGATTGCTACGACTTCTAAGTCTCGGCTCTGTCGTGGATTTTTTAGCCAATTCGTCAGTGTCGAACGGCCATATTGCATTCAAGCAATATGGCCTCACCATGCGAATTCTATCCGATCACGATACCCTCTCGGTGGAACAGTATGCGGAAGCTCTCGCTTGATCCGAGCGTAGAGAGTGAACTCCCGAGCTCGGATCAAAAGATCTATCGCACACATTTGTAGCTGATCTGCCATTCCTTGACTTGCGTCACGATCTGCGAGGATTCCGTGTTCTTCCCGCCTGCCTCGCCCGACATAATCGGCATGCCAAATAATTTACCGACCTGTTTTTCTGTGGACGCGCGATCGGTTTCCTTAGCCGATGACTTCACCTCCTGGCCGACCGCGATTTCGCCTTCCTCCAGAATCTTGTACGACTTCGGCGCGCAGTTCGACTGGATCTTCTGCATGGCTTTCTCGCGGTCCTCATCCCGATAGTTCACAGGCACCGAGATGACTCCTTCTTGCTGAGGCTTGCGTTTAACCTCTCGGGCCTGACCCTCGTAAGGGACCGTTTGACAACCCGCCAGCATGAACATCAGCGCGAGACCACATACCACGACCTGAAATCTTTGATGCATTTTACCTCCTCTTCCTGTTCCTATAGCTATGCCTATCATCTAGATGCCGTTTTTAAAAAAAGTAGCCCACATTGGCGAAGAAGGAGACGCCGCTCGCGCCAAGCAGAGCCACATTGAATCCCGTGCCCACGTTCACCCCGCTCTGGGAAATCCAGTCCACGCCTAAGTTGGAGTACATATGGAAGGTGCTCTTATCAAAACCTTGAAGTTCGATTTCTCCGTCTCCGCTGACATCGAAGTAGCCAATTCTTGCGCCCGCAAGAGGACGGATCGCCGTATCCATAAACAGATAGTCGGCACCTAGAGCGTAACTTTGCGCTTTCACCTTTTTTTCGGTCACGCCCGAGCTGCTGATGCTGATCGAGGATGTGACTTCAACTTCGCCATATCCCGCAGCCACGCGAAGATCGCGCGTGGGCTGGTAAGCCGCATTGATTCCGATCAATGACGGATAGGGATTGCCGATCCCAAGAAAAGTTCCAAATCGTTTGTGCTCGCTCGGAGGCGCTTCCGCACGCGACTCGCCCGCCTCCTGGGCCCATGCGGGCGACGCCGCGATACTTAAAATAATGCCGAGACAGAGGCTGCTGAGATGCCGGCCGACCATGAAATTTCCTCCTGGTTGTGAATTGATTTCCGGTTATCCAACGAACACCTGAGCTTTGGCTAGAGGCCCCGCCGAACAAAACGTTCGCTAACGTTCGGGCGAGATTGCAAGACATGATCGACGTCAAGTATAGCTGTCGGCATGATCCCCAACTATTTTCCCGAAGACGCCCGCCAGTATTTGCGCGAGGAACTGCATCTCCGTAAGCGCAGGCGACCTCACTATTCTCTCCGCGCATTCGCGCGAGACCTGGAGATGAGTCCGTCTTTCCTGTGCGAGTTTCTTGCCGGCCGCCAAGGACTCTCACGTGAACGTGTTCTCTGGATCGGGCGAAGACTGAATCTCTCGCCGGATCAACGTGAACACTTCTGGGATCTTGTGGAATCGCGCTTTGGCCGAACCACAGGGCTTAAGAAGGCGGCGGGACTAAGAGCGTTGCAGCGGTGCCGCTCTTCCCGATACCGCTTGTCTTTGGACCGCTTTCAATTTGTCGCCGACTGGTATCACTTCGCCATACTCGAACTTCTTTCCCTCGACGGAGTTGAGGTCCGACCTCGCGATTTGAGCCAAGTCCTGGGCATTTCTCCCGCCATCGTCAAAGAGGCACTGAAAAGGCTGACGGAGCTCAATCTCATCAAGAAGGTGAAAACAGAATCGGGAATCAAACTTCAGGTGCGCACGGATGTCACTGTGGTCGGCGATGAAGGTGAGAGTCGCGCCATTCAGATGGCCCACCAGGCGATGTTGGGCCTGCATGCCGAGGCGGTGGACACAAAGCCGATTTCAGATCGGGAGAGTCTCTCCATCATCTTTAGCATCAGCCGATCCGACTGGCCTGAGCTCCGGAGCGAACTCAAACAGGCCTTAACGAACATCGCCTCCCGACATGCCAACACCACGGCGCCCAAGGATCAAGTGATATGCCTATCCATGCAAGCGATTGGTCTTTTGAATAACCAACCCATGACCAAGCAGCCGGAGGAAAGATGAATTTAGCGAATCTGTTGAGCCTCTTCTTCTTCATTGAGGTGGGTATTCGCTTAATCGGCAATGGCGGAGGGCTTGCCGAGATGCAGACCATGGGATTGTTGAACCGCATGGATCGCCTGGTGGAGCCTTGTATTCAGCGACCGGAGCTGTGCCATCTCAGTCAAAATGAACATGAGTTCTTGAGGGCGACGCTCGCGGAATGGAAACTCGGAAAACAGGCGAAGCTGGGATTCTTTGACCCTACGGATCCGGACGAGGATTATCGCTACAGGGTCGACGACAGCGAGTACCTGGCTATCAGCTCCCACCTTATCTACGATGATCTCAAGGCGCCAAAAGCCATCTCGGATTTGACTCAAATCGCTTTTGTCGGATGGCTGCTCCGTCCAGCCGCGCAAGATCTGTTGGATCGGTTCGGGATGGACAAACCCATCTTGATCTCGCTGGGAGCCAAGATCTTCGAGCACTTTGTCGCGGAAGACGAGGTGCTCGTTCGAAATGAGTCGGACCAGCTCCATGCGATACAGCTTCGTAACCGCTCGGGCGAAGCCGTGGAGGCCTTCTTGGCGCTCGAACGTGCTGAGGTCAGCCATGACTTAAGCTCGATCCTGAGGGCCGCGCTGGGATGCGCGGAGCCTCACCTGCTTACAGTATCGAATCTCTACGCCGAGAACGAAAGCATTGTGGGAGAGGTTGGGTGGTCCTGCGCTGGGGAGAGAAAAACCGCAACATTTGCGATGACAGTTCCCCACGCAACAGAAAAGAGTCTGGATTTATCTCAGATTGTCGTGCGCGTGTCCCGGGCTCGACCACTCCCGCTCCCCTCATTTTCGTGCCGGCTCGGCCTCACACCTGTGGAGGTCTCTCCACGATGAGAGGGTCGATTTACCTCCTTCTCCTATGGGCGGGAACCTGTGGGCCGAACCTCCATGTGGCACAAGCGCAAACTCTTGATCGGCGCGCGCTCGTTGAAGGGGCTTACCGCCTGTTCGCTCCCGCCTTGATCTTTTGCCTGGAACTCCCAGAAGCGGAGAAGCTCGCCCCCCAAGACCGAGCCCTTCTGCGTGAGGTCCTTGAGGAGATGAGAACCAACCGGCCGGAGCTTCGATTTGACCCGGTTCCCCAAAATTTTGCCCGTAGACCCGACCAATTTCCGCGACTGATGGAGTCCGCGCCTGTTCCCGGTGCACCTATATATATCAACGAGGCCATGTTGAATGACAGCAACCGCCACCTGGATCTCGCGCTGATTTTCAAATTTCTGTTTCACGAAGTCGGTCACAAGACCGGAGAACGCGAGTGGGAGGTGCGAGATCGAGCGGCTCAGTACTTTGAGAGATCTCTGACTCCCTACATACGTTCAAAAGGACAACTGGTCTTCTTTTCCTTACCCGCAAGCCGGGTGGACTCCGAACTGGGAACAGAGCCCGAGAAAGGTTTCCTGCCCACATTTATGGTGTTCTGGCGCTCGGCAACCAAATATTTCGAAATTACGGAGCAAATCGTCCACGCGTTTAAGCCGACCGCAGGCATGCTGCGCTCCATCTGGACCGAAGCAAACAACACGATTTACGGGGTGTATGCGGAATTTGGCGAACTTGTTCGGGGTGTGATCCAAGCTCAACATCTAGACGCAATCATCGCGAATTTCGCAAAGGCTGGCCACCCCTTTTCTCTTGATGAGTTCATAAGCGGCGGTTTTCAATTGAAGGAACTCGAGCTTCTCGAACTTCTTACAAGTGAGCAGGCCCGTTTCGACAGCGGGGACTTCGTCATTCTGAAGGGCATGTACACGATCACCCGCGTGCGCCGACGTACCTTCCATATAGAAATCCAAGGGTTCCCTTGGCACGACGAGTTTCACTCCCCGATCAACATCCAACTGTTTCTCCCCAAAGATATGGTGGCTGAAAATCAGGCCAAGGTGGCGGTTCAAGTCCGACCGCAAGCGGATTATACGAGCTCCATCAAGATTGAACCCATTGAGCGCGAGTCCCGGCACGACAAGAATTATCAGCTGGAAGTGGAACTCCCGGAGCGAACAGATAAGGCCGTTCATCTGAGTATCGGTTTCGAAACAGGACATCTTTTGATCCCGGCACGCGCGATTTACCGGAAGGATTCTCGGTGGCTTGCACGATTTGAGATCCCGCCCGATCTTGTATCTCTTCAACAGCCACTGGTTGCCGAGTCCATTCTGATCGACGGTCAGGTCTCGATGTATTTGGAATCCCTATTAAACATTTCCAGTGGGACTTCCGGTCGTTTCTCGCCGCCCTATCCCGACCGCTTAGAGGTAGAACCCGGCAGCCTGGGATTCTGGGGCTTACTCAACGGAACCAAGACCTTTTTTAACCATTTTGAGTTTGATCGACCCGCCGTGATTCTGGATAATCTTCACCACCCAGAACACTTCTCGCTGAATCCTTCACGGCTCGACCTCGAATTTATTCTCAGTGAGGAAACCAAACTTCGTGAAATCCGCGTTTACTTCAGGCGTTCGCTAAACGTGGCCGAACCGGATGAGGGGAAAGATCAGGTTCTTGAAGTCATGATCGACGGCGAGTCCCGGCGCGTGGCTGCAGGGGGTAAAGCCCGGTTCACTCGGGACGTCACCGAAGTCCTCAGCGTCACCGCTGAAAATATCTTCCGGGAGGATCTTCCTGATGGCCGCCAAAGAGTCCGTGCGCGCCTTCAGTTGCCCTTCCGTGAGGCCCGCCCCTTGGGTCCAAAGGAGGCGCATTACATACCCGTCGGTTACCCGATCATGGTGGAGATCGTCACAAACGATTTCAGGGTCCTTCATCACTACTTTGGAACGGGGAACTGTCCGTCAATGCTGAACGCGGCTTCGTCAGCGCGGCACGGCCCGATAGGTGAATCTGATAACGAACTCTAGTTACTCTCGCAAGTCCCCAACTGACGCTGCGCCGAGGAAAGCTCTCCCTCCAGAAATCCGACCTGGTTTCTCAATCCATGAACCTCATTCTCCAATTCAAGAACTCGACGCTCGAGAAACTCGGAGCGACCTTGAAGGTATTTCGGAAGAATCTGAGGCTCGTCCGAGGCCGCGCAAAGTCCCGCATAACGTCCCCCATTTTGCCCGAACTGGTAGACATACTCCGGAGTACAAAATCGGCTAAGACCGCGTGCATGCCCGCGCTCAAGAGCCAACTCGTCCGGAGAAACCTCGTTTTCTTCCAGACATTCCGTTTGAAAATACCGACGCGCTTGCAGCAAAGAGTTGCCCTCGAGTGCAAACCGCGCGCCTTCGTGCTCCCAATCCATGGTCTCACACTCCTGTTTGGAGTAGGTTGAGCAGGCGTTGACAACCAATGAAAGACCCATGAGCAACATTTTAAAAGATGGCGTTCGAATAGGTGGCATACGTCGCACAAGGTTACTGCACTTAGCGGGGAACCCGCAAGCAAATGCAAATCCGATCCTTGACCGAGACCCACCGCTTGGGCGCAAACTCTTGTCACAGGTGAAACTCTGCCGCTATGCTTCTCCGATGCGGCGGCACTGGCGGCACTCTCTGGTCTTCACCCTTTTTTCCATTTTGCACGCCTGAGCGGTCACTGACCGTCCGGCTTCTCCACGGAAAATACGAAGGGATAGGAGACGGAACGTTCCTCGCCCACCGGTGCGGCTGGAAACGACCATGACTTGATTTCTTTGGCGAGACAATCCTGGATGGATTTCATTCTGAGGGTGGTCTTCTGCCGGTCGACTTCAACTTTGATCACCTCACCTTTGTCATTAATCACCCAGGTAAATACAATCTTGCCATCGGCTTTGGGACTTTCTTTGAGACTTTCTTTGGGCCTTTTCTCGTAACACTCCCGCACGCTCTTGATATTCTCCCTCACCGTCTCACGAATCCCTTCTTTCACAACCTCAGAGGCGTGGATGAGCGAGAAGAACATTGTACAAGAGACCGAAACAACAAACTTCACACTGTTCATATTATTCATACTGCTCAAACCCTTCACAACCTCTCCCTCCACTTAAGGCAGGCTTCTCGCATCGTCCGTGCCGCTTCACCCGACCGCATCCGCCATATCCATCGTGCACATTCATCGTGGCGGTCGCGTGTCCACCTCTGGCGCGCTCTCTGGCGCGCTGCCGTACCGATTGGCAGCCACTGCTCAGCCACGCTCACTCAGGCACTCCACCACCCAGTTATGAATTTGCGGCCGCAGTTGCAGGAAACTTGAATTCGCCCGGGTCGGATGCACGCGATTGCTTAGAACCACCACGAGAAGATCCGCCACCGGATCGTACCAAAAGGAAGTCCCTACAAATCCCGTGTGACCGAAGGAGCTGGCATGGAAATACCGCCCGCAGCTCGCGCGCCCCTTAGTCGGTTTCATAAACCCTAAACCCCAATCGCCTTGGGCGCGTGGGATCTGACGGCGCGCAAATCGCCTGAGCATGCGGTTTTCCGCTTCATTCTCACGGCGTGCGGGACCGGAATCGCCTCGAAACCGCCGTCGCAGCTCGAGACCCCAGCCACTCACTCCCTCCACTGTGCCGAAAAGACCGGCGTGCGGGGCCACTCCGCCCAGGGCCCACGTGTTTTCATCGTGCACTTCACCCTGGAGAACGCGGCGCCGCCACGGACAATTTTCAGTGGGCGCATAGCGAGAGCGGGCGTAACGAGGCGTGTTTCGGGGATGAAAAAAAATCTCCTCCACGTCCCAAGACTCCGCAACCGTGTGCCAGATCTCGAGCAGGGACTTTTGCATGCGCGCCTCGAGGAAGGCTCCCATGAGCCAGAGATCGAGGTCCGAGTACACGGCTTGGCGCAGTCCCACCGCGGCCTGCGACGCACCCGCACCGGCACCTCCACGTGTACGTGGACGTGTACCTGTACGTGCAGCTGTACGCACACCACGTCCGCGGTCTCCGCCCGGTCTATGCCCGCCGCGGCGGGGTTTAATTTGCGCCAGCTCCTGTTTCAACCGATCCCAGCGCCGTTGGGGGATTAAAGGTCCGCGCAAACGCTTGTACATCGGAAGCCACCACTCTAGACCGGCCGTGTGAGTGAGAAGATTCCAAGGCGTGGTCGTGCGCGACCTCCACCATAACAGAGCGTCGTGCACAGGGTGGCGCAGCTCTCGCGGATATTCGGAAAAATGGGCGACGCACGCCGAAGTTGTATAAATAATTTTTGTTAAAGAGGCGAGATCGTAAAACTCATACGTGTCGCCGAAACGAAGCAATCCTTTCCGGCGGCCGCGCTGGTGCACATCGACCACCACTCCCGGCGTGATGGCGCTAAGATCCGGTACGTTTGCATGGAATACCTTTGAGAACGCACGTTCAAACGTATTCATGGAAGCTTCACCGGCGATTGCACCACAAGCGAGGGCTTCGGACCCAGGTTCAATCGGGCAGGCGTCTGCAGCGGTAATGTGTACTGGACGCGTGGATCATGACCGACCGGGAGTCCGGCCAGGACAGGAAGTCTATGCTCCGCCGCAAAGCGAGCGATCACATCCCGCCACACCCACCGCCGATCGCGCGGATCATTTAAAAGCATGTGCCCAAACACGACAGCCCTAGCGGCGTTCGCGCCCTCAAACCATCCCGCCTGCGAGAACTGAGTCAACATGCGGTCCACGCGATGCGGCCGCTCACCCGCATCCTCGAAAAACAAAATCCGGCCGCGCGGATTCAGCTGCCCGCGGGTCCCAAGACCTGACTGAAGGACCGCCATATTCCCGCCACAAACCGCCGCACGAACAGCTCCTCGAGTGTGAGCGCGCGCTGCCGTATTCAGGGCTCGGAGTCGACGGAACTCCACTTCCTTCTGACGACCAAACAGAAGGGCTAGGAGTTCTCGTTTTTCGCCCGCCGACATCGCCTCCTTTCGACCCAGCCGATCCAGTAGCGGACCATGCAGTGTCGGCCAGCCCCATTCCTGGTTCAAATGGGTATGGAGTGTGGTGATATCGCTGTAGCCGATAAAGATTTTTCCAAGCCGCGGCCGCCTCCACTTCTGAATCTCGGGCATAAGGCGTAAGGCTCCATAGCCTCCCCGAACACACCAGATCGCCTTAGAGTCTGGCGCGAAAAGCGCCGCCCGAAGCTGCCGGAGCCGGCTCTCATCGCTATTGGAAAACAATAAGCTCCGCGCAAATAGGTCCGATGGCACCCGGGGCACCAAGCCAAGCTCGCGAATCGCTTTCAGACCGTTCCCAAGCTCCTCGCGGGTGCATTTGCTGGCAGGCGCCACAATGTCGACCGTATCTCCAGGATATAAAGGCTCTAGACGCACGCATTTCTCCCCTATCTCTATAAGAGGGATTTCCTTGAGGATAGAAGGCTTTAGGGTTGTTGCCAAGCCGGTGTCTTGTTAAACGACGTGAGCTATGGACAAGATCATCTGCATTGGTAAAAACTATTTAAAACACGCACAAGAGCTGGGCGACGCTGTACCGACGGAGCCGGTTTACTTTATGAAACCTGCGAGCACGGTGCTCCAGCTCCAGGATGAGTCCGGCATTCTCGAGCTGCCAAACTGGGGTGAGTGCCACCACGAACTGGAATTGGTCCTCAGGGTCGACAAGATTTACGGAAAATTAGGATTTGGCAGCTATACGTTCGGATTGGACCTCACTCTGCGTGATGTGCAAACCCGAATGAAAAAATCGGGACTTCCCTGGGAGCGGGCCAAAGTCTTTCGCAATGCAAGCGTGCTGGGTCCCTGGCAGCCCCTGTCTTCTTTGGACCAGCTTCTGAGCACATCGTTTACCTTGACCGTCAACAATCAAGTCCGCCAGCGCGGGCAGGGCCGCGATATGCGCTGGAAACCTCAAGAATTACTTGAAGACTTGCTACGCCTGTTTCCCGTCTGTGAACAGGATGTGGTGTTTACAGGAACTCCAGAGGGCGTGGCCGAACTTAAGGATGGCGACCACGTTGTCGTCGAAGGTGGAGACGTCCGCTACGCGTTCACTTGTCGGAAGGGGAATTTCTAATGGACGTGACAAAAACCCACACACCCGGACCCGATCGCAAACGCAAACGTGTCATTGTCGTCGGCGCCGGCTTCGGCGGACTCAATGCCGCAAAAGAACTGGCGCGCCAAAAAGATCTTGATATTCTTGTCTTGGATCGGCGCAACCATCACCTCTTCCAGCCCTTACTTTATCAAGTCGCTATGGCAGGTCTGAGCCCAGCAGACATCTCCTTCCCGATCCGTTCCGTGTTCCGACGCCACGATCATGTTCAGGTCCTACTGGCCGAGGTTCGCGCCATTCTCATTGCGAAAAACCGAGTGGTGAGTGACATCGGCGAGTTTGAATACGACTACTTGATCCTCGCCTGCGGGGCGGAGCATAGCTACTTTGGACATCAGGAGTGGGAGGAATTCGCACCCGGCTTAAAAACGGTGGAGCAGGCAACGGAGATCCGCCGACGCGTCTTGGTGGCCTTTGAAAAGGCGGAAGCCCAAAATGATGCCGAAAAACTCCGGCAGTGGCTGACCTTTATTATTATCGGAGGGGGACCCACAGGAGTGGAACTGGCCGGGGCACTCGGCGAGATCACACGCTACACGCTGGCGGAAGACTTCCGCCATATCGATCCTGTCTCCACACGGGTGATCTTAATCGAAGCGGGACCACGCATTCTGGCCGCCTTTCACGAGGATCTGGCCCGCCGAGCGATGCGCGATTTGGAAAAGCTCGGGGTTCAGGTCTGGACGAACTGCCGCGTGAGCCAGGTGACGAATGAGGGCGTGCAGATTGGAGGGGAATGGGTGCAGGCCCGAACCGTGATTTGGGCGGCAGGCGTGAAACCTTCACCGCTGAACGCGCAGTTGGGTGCTCCCCTTGACCGGGCCGGGCGCGTGACGGTCACAAGGGGGCTCTTCCTCCCGGACCATCCCAACGTTTTCGTTATCGGTGATGAAGCATACGCGCCTGGCGAGGACGGCCGCCCCCTTCCCGGTTTGGCTCCGGTGGCCATGCAACAAGGCCGCTTTGTCGCCCGCCAGATCGGGCGCGATCTCAGCGGAAAACCCCGTGAGGATTTCCGTTACCGCGACAAAGGCCAGATGGCGACCATTGGAAGACGGAGCGCTGTGGTTGAATTCGGTCGCCTCCGGTTTGGCGGCTTGATTGCTTGGTATCTCTGGCTCTTTGTTCATGTGTACTATTTGATCGGCTTCCGCAATCGCATCTTGGTGTTGTGGCAGTGGTTCTACTCCTACGTCACCTACCGCCGAGGCGCCCGCCTCATCACGCACCCCGATTGGAGATCAAAGCCACCTCCGCAGCCCAGCCAAGAGGATCAGCGGATTCCCGAGCCACGAGCCCTTGAGACGCCTCTGAAATCCTAGAACTGGCCCACTTGTCTGCAGAAAAGTTTGGGTCTGGAATTGCTCTGCTCTCCAGGAATGAAAGTCAAATGCCCGTATTGTACACCTAATGATGATGTGTCCGGCCCTCGACCGAAAGTCTATCGGGCCGGAAAATTCAAACGCAAATCCGACTCTCGCGTCGTGCCCCGGTTCCGATGTACCGGATGCGGAAAGCACTTCTCGCACGCCACCGCACACCCATATGTGCGCCAGAAGAAGCGACAGCTCAACACACCTCTGATCAAGCTCTTGTGTTCTGGAGTATCGCTGAGACGATGCGCAAAGATCCTCAACCTCTCCCGCACAACGGTAGTGCGTAAAGCCGTCTTGCTTGGAGAATTGGCAATGGCGCAGCTGGCCGAGCACCATCTCTCAAAGCCTCAGGCGGAAGTGGTTGAGTTCGATGATATGGAAACATTCGAACACACCAAATGTAAGCCCCTCTCCATCACTTTAGCAGTCGAATCTCGGACACGGCGGATCTTGGGCTTTGAGGTCTCTCAAATGCCAGCCAAGGGCAAACTGGCCCCTATCTCGCGTAAGAAATACGGGCCCAGGCCCGATCAACGCCAAGCCGGACGAGAGCGTCTGTTTAAGAAGCTTAAGCCGCTGGTCAAGGAGGATGCGCTCATCAAGTCAGATCAAAACCCTCACTATGGACCCGATGTCAAAAAGCACTTTCCAAAAGCCACACATGAAGTGCACAAGGGGCAAAGAGGATCGATTGTCGGACAGGGGGAGCTTAAGAAGATCCGTTTTGATCCCTTATTCAGCCTGAATCACACCTGTGCGATGTTTCGCGCCAATGTGAATCGATTGATACGAAAAACGTGGTGCACAACCAAACTCCCGGAAAGATTGGCCGGCCATCTCGCTATGTATGCATTATTCCACAATCTTTACCTGATCGGAGCGCAATGAATGCACACGCAAGTGGGCCAGTTCTTGTGACTCACGTATTACAGTGGATATACCGGATCCGGTACTCCCGGTCCTTCAACTTGACAGTCATGAAGACTCCCTCGCGCGAGTAGGTTGATCCGACCCCACGCTTGAGCATATAGAACTTCTTCGCCTCGAGTTCATTCTCAGCAAAAACGGACAACTGATCAAATGCAGCCCCGCCTTCATAGGTGGTCGGATAGCACGTGTAAAGCTTAACCCCTACCTTCTCTAAACCTATCAGCTCAGGACTGGTTGTCGCAGCCTGCGTTTCCGCCGTCCACGCAAACAAGCACACGAAAATTGCACCCCAGATTTTCATAGGACCTCCTTCTAGAAGAAAATCACGTTTAAGTACCATCGGAAGTACAACCCGGCAATTGCGCAGTGCGGGTATGGAATCCCGCTCCAAATAAGACTGTCATCGGCGGAGCGTCCGACTTTTAGGCTTTTAGTCGGGCCCCCTTTACATATTTTCTATTTACATAGTCAAACGTCCAGAACGGATTACCATCATCGCGTCTGTTTCTGACTCTCCGAACGAGAGTGCTAAAGTGAAGGAATGTTGGTTTCCGCGAGAGACTTCGTTGCCGTCTGCCTCTTCCTATGTGTCGCACTGTGGGCGTGTGACACGGCTCTAGCGGCGGGTCCGTGTGAGCTTCCGCGCACAAACATCCATCACGTTACTGATTTTGCACAGGAGTTGCCCGGCTGCGCTCACGTGCCAAAGGGAGACTGGATTTTTGGCAGCTACTCAAACAAGTCGCTCATTCTGCAAACGATTGAGTCGACGGGTTATACGCCATTTTGTCTCGTCGATATTGTGAATGGATTTAGGATGAAAGCTTATGAGGATGCTAAAGTTTATACCGACTTCTCTGTCGAGCTCTCGAAGCGAGTTCCTACATTGAAATGGAACGATTTTCTTTCGGTGCCCAGCCATGTTCAGCGCTGGATTTCCGTTGCCGTGGCCGACCCTGGAGCCTCTTTAAAGACAGTGTGGGAGAACATTGAGTCCATTCCGTCTGAAATGATTGAATGGGCGCAGGACAAGCAAAGAGAAGCGTCATGTCGTGGAGGTCTCCAGGCCAGCAAAGTTTGGTGTACGGCCGCCGGCGCCGCCATTGTCGAGCTGTATGGTGGCGCAAGGAAAAAGGCAGGTCAGATTGTCTCTGAGGTTGCTGAAAAGGAGCTTTCTCCTATTTCCATAATGCGAGACAAGATCCTAAAAAAATTCGGGAAAGAGGCCATCGTCACGGAACCCGTGCGATACAACTCATCAGATACTTTATTTAAGTACCAGATACTTGCGAAATTTAAAGACTCAGACCAGGCTTTCGCGCACATGAATATTCGCGTGGAAGACGGGATCTTACAACTCGATTCAATCAATGTGAATGAGGATTTCAGACGGATGAAGGTCGGTTGGGCCCTATTCGAAAAAGCTCTTGCGACCGTTCCCGGCGCCACGATGGTCAAGTCGACGGATTTCCAGGAAGTAAATAAACAATTTGTAGACGAAGCTTTAGCGGCCGGAAAGTCGGTCGAGGAGGCAATTAAAAATGCGCCCTCCTATCAGATGTTTGAAAGATTTGGTTTCTCGGAGATTGTGCCCGGGTCCATCAAGTCATATGTGAATGACGACGGCACACTGTCGTACGAGGCCTGGTTTCGCAAGCCTGTCCCCAGCAATTGATAGCGCGGGCTTGATTATTGGACGGAAGCGGGCAATACAATGACAATGCCTCGTGATCCTCTGATCCTCTGATCCTCTGATCCCCTTCCCCATTTGACTCTGGCATGCGCTCTGCATTCCATCCAGGTCGGAAATGCCCAACGTCGCGGCCGTGAGTGATTTTCATTTGAGCCCACGGCCAATGAAACCTGGTGAAAGATCTGGATAAATTTTATGTATAAACACACCGTTAAACATATCGTCGTCGCCTTGATTTTTTGTGCGAGTTTTGCAGCTCAATTGAGCCCGCTTGAGAAAGCTTACGCCGATCCGGAGAGAGGTGCCCGCGGGCGGGGACGCTTGGGTGCCGATTTCGTTTACGATCAAACCTGGATCCTGAACGGCCAAACAGCCACGGAAGAGCAGCTCACAAACGCGATCATGGACTTCTGGGGGGGCCATCCTGGAACACTGTGCTTTGTGTTGCCGGAACTGGCGGTGGGGTTTGTGCAACAGGCGTTCCGTAACACCCGCCCGGAAAGCCTGGTCTCCGTTCAGCTGGGAGGCGCCGATGGACAGGGTATTGTGATTGCGACCCGCAGCCCCTTCGGCGGCAATACCGTCGCTTCATTGGAATTCAGACACTGCGTTGGCGACGAACTTTTGGTGTCCCAACTCGTGACCCCGTAGCCCCTCAACAGAGGCGGAATCACGACCAATCCGACGGGGACAGATTCCCATCATTACCCCTCCGCCACGGGTGTCGGATAGTTCCCGTCGAAACAGGCGGCACAGAACTCAGACGATTGACCACGCACGGCCCGCATCATCCCCTCGACTGAAAGATACGAGAGCGTATCCGCATCAATAAACTCGCGGATCTCTTCCCGGGAATGCTGAGCGGCGATGAGCTGCGAACGTCCCGGCGTGTCCACGCCGTAATAGCACGGCCCCGTTGTGGGCGGCGAAGCGATGCGGAAGTGAACTTCCTTGGCGCCGGCCGCGCGAATCAAACGGATGATTTTCTGGCTTGTGGTCCCGCGAACCAGGGAATCATCCACAACCACCACCCGCTTGCCCTTGAGCACTTCCGATTGCGGATTGAGTTTGATCTTCACGCCAAAGCTGCGAATACTCTGACTCGGCTGAATAAATGTGCGTCCGATGTAATGATTGCGAATAATTCCCAACTCAAACGGGATACCGCTCTCGCGCGAGTAGCCAATGGCCGCGGGAACCCCACTATCAGGTACAGGAACCACAATGTCCGCCGTTACGGGGTTTTCGCGCGCCAGGATTTCTCCCATACGCTTGCGCGACTCATACACGCTCAAGCCAAAAACCTGACTGTCGGGACGCGCGAAGTAGACATGTTCAAAAACACACTTAGCCAAGCGCCGCGGTTCACCCGGAATGCGGTCGCGGTGCTCTCCATTATTGTCCAGCCAAACAATCTCTCCGGGCTCAATCTCGCGCACGAGCTTGGCTCCGATCAGGTCAAAGGCGCAGGTTTCCGACGCCAACACCCAAGAGAAACTGCCATCTCCAAGCGGCCGGCGGCCCAGGACCAGAGGACGGAACCCATAGGGATCGCGCGCCGCCACCAAACGGTCATGGGTGAGTAACACCAACGAATAGGCTCCCACAACCCGAGGCAGGGCCTTTTTCAGGCACGCAATAATATCGCTCGAGGGGATACGTGCCAGCATGTGGAGCAGGCATTCCGTATCATTGGTGCCATGAAAAATGGACCCCTCCGCTTTGAGTTCCTCGCGTAGCTGATCCGCGTTCACAATGTTGCCGTTGTGAGCCAGTGCCAGCGGTCCATTTAAAAGGTGGGCCGCCAGCGGCTGCACATTGTGCAACTGACTCGCTCCCGAAGTGGAGTAGCGATTATGCCCGATGGCCGCGCTTCCCACGAGACGAAGCAGGTCGGATTCTTTAAACACGTCACCGACCAGGCCCATGCCTTTATGCACGAAGTGCTCGCCTTCGTGCAGAGACACGATGCCCGCCGATTCTTGCCCTCGGTGCTGTTGCGCGTACAGGCCCAGGTAGGCCATACGACTGGCTTCCGGATCACCCCAAGCGCCAAAGACCGCGCACTCTTCACGCCAACTCGGGAAAATGCTTTCTCCATCCATTGCGATAGGCTTCATGCAGGCCACTAAGGCCTTTCCTTTCCTTGTCCAAAGTTAAGGCTCCGGCTTCCACCGTGCCCAACTTCCACACGTGCGTGCCTGTGCGGCGCGCCCGATCTTCCACATCTCGGATCAAATCTTCGCTTCCAACCAGGAGGATCTCGTATAGGCGCTCAGCGGACCAATCCGCCGGTCCACCGTTCCCCCAGTCCCCGCTCTTCACGCGGGCACCAAGCTGATCCGTGCACATCCGGTAGAGCGCATACTGGAGGCCAAACTTCCCCACCGCGCGCGCGGCACGAACACGGCCGCTGACCCCCAGCTCCGTCACCTCTTGTAACCAGCGCGTGATTTGCTCGGGATCCAGTTCTCCACTGTACGCCGGACGCGCTGAAGATGCGGCTTGGGTCTGCGACCAAGTCAGGTCACTTAGCAAATGCACACCGGGAAAACGCCAGAGCAGGATAGAATCACCTTCTTGGACAAAATGCGAGCGCGGAATGGAATTCACGTCGTCTCTCAGACCTATCAAACCCGTGGCCGGGGTTGATGTGATATTCTGATTGAGAGTCTCGTTGTAAAAGCTCACGTTGCCGCTAATCACCGGTGCGTCCATTATCTTACTGGCGTCGGCCAAAGCCTCCACAGCGGCGACAAATTCACTCATCACTTCGGACTTTTCCGGATTTCCAAAGTTTAAGCAGTCTGTCAGCGCAAGGGGCTGAAAACCTTTAGCGGCCAGTTCAAGCGCGGGATAAAAGGCCGCGTCGTACCCGCCCACGCGCGCATCCAGTCGCATGATATGAGGACGACAGCCCAGCACGAGACCCAGAGCCCGTCCACTCTCCGGCAACCGCACGACGGCCACGCTGTCTTCGCAGTCCCGAACTGTGGCTCCGCCGACCCTCTGGTCATACTGTCGGTAAATCCAACTGCGGCTCGTACCCTGAATCGAAGAAAGGGACTTCTCAAGAGGCAGCACCGGGGACTCGGAAACCGAGCGCACCTTGTATTTGGGTTCCCACGAGGTGTACGGACGGTCATAGAGAGGCGCGTTCTCGGTAAGAAGCTTTGGATCGATTCGGCACAATCGCTCCCCTTTCCACCACAGCTCCACTTCGGGACCAGCGGTGACCTCACCGAGAACGCACGCATCCAGACCCCAGTGATGAAAAACATCTTGGATCGCCTGAAACTTCTTTGGCTCGCAAACCAAAAGCATGCGCTCCTGACTTTCGGAAAGTAAAATCTCTTCAGGTCCAACGGAGGTATCTCTTAGCGGAACCTTGTCCAGTTCCAGGCGCAAACCCACGCCGCCCTTAGCTGCCATTTCAAAGCTGGAACTGGTGAGCCCCGCTGCGCCCATATCCTGAATCGCCACGACCAGATCTTTGCGCATGACTTCAAGGCAGCTCTCGATCAAAAGCTTTTCAAAAAACGGATCGCCAATTTGCACGGTGGGTCGCTTGGTCGCGCTGTCTTCGGCAAACGACTCACTCGCCATACTCGCTCCGTGAACGCCATCGCGGCCCGTCTTGGCGCCAACATAAACAACCCAATTGCCCGGCCCGCGCGCGCTCGAAGTCACGACGGGATCATCACCGCGAAAAAGACCCAGCGCCAAGGCATTCACAAGAATATTGGTGTTATAGGACGAGTGAAACTCGGTTTGTCCGGTGATCGTGGGAACACCCACACAGTTTCCGTAGCCCGCAATCCCACTGACCACGCCTTCGACCAACGAGCTCATGCGCGGCGCGCCCGGCTCACCAAAGCACAAGTAGTTCGCTAGGGCGATGGGGCGAGCCCCCATAGTGAAAATATCACGCAAAATGCCGCCCACGCCCGTGGCTGCGCCTTGATACGGCTCAATATAGCTCGGATGGTTGTGACTCTCCATTTTGAAGGCGATTTTTTCGCCC
Source organism: Bdellovibrionales bacterium (assembly GCA_050249195.1). Classification (GTDB taxonomy): domain Bacteria; phylum Bdellovibrionota; class Bdellovibrionia; order Bdellovibrionales; family UBA1609; genus JALHOQ01. The sequence goes on along the minus strand of JBFWQY010000003.1, from coordinate 147,222 downwards.
TGCCCGAGATCAATCACGCCCGCGTTCTCGCCGATCCCTTGGACCACGCGCGCCGATTTGAAGGCAAACTTCTTGAGATGAAGCCGCGAGCTTTTATAGGAGCAATGTTCACTCCACAGTGCTGAGAACAAGGCCCATTCAATACCTTGAGGCCGCCGTCCCAGGAGCTTTTCTATGAGTTCCAATTCGGCGTGCGAAAGCCGGTATTTTTTCAGAGCCGCCTGCAATTCGGTCATCATTCACCTCGAGTCCCGTCCGCAAGGGCTGAAAAGATGGCGCGTCCATCCTCCCGTCCCATCCAATCGAAGATCGCCCGTTCTGGATGAGGCATCAGCCCCCATACATTCTGGCCCTCATTACAAACGCCCGCAATGTCGGCAACAGAGCCGTTAGGATTTTCGCCGGAGTAAGTCCACCACACCTGTCCGCGCGCGCGCAGACGGTCCAATTCTTCAGGCTCGACATAAAAGCGGCCCTCGCCGTGAGCCACCGGCAAGCGGATTTCCACCGCCGGACTCATTCCGCGCGTCCAGGTTGGCGCCTCACTCTCCAGTCTGAGCGAGACCCAAGTGTCCACAAAGCGCCGGCCTTCATTGCGCACCAACGCGCCCGGCAACAAGCCACTCTCACATAGAATTTGAAAGCCATTGCAGATTCCCAGCACGGGGTAGCCTTTTTCCGCCGCCTCCGCCAGGGATTTCATGACCGGAGCTTTCGCGGCCAAAGCGCCACAGCGCAAATAATCGCCGTAGCTAAACCCACCCGGAACCACGAAGGCCGCGTAGTCTTCCGCTCGGAAGCGATCTTCATACCAGAGCCACTGCGGCTTGAGCCCGACGGCTTCAATGGCTTGCCACACGTCGCGGTCGCAGTTGGTGCCAAGAAATCGCAAGATTCCAACAGGTTTCACCTTTTCACCACTTCCAACTCATAAGTTTCAATTAAGGGATTGTAGAGGACAAATTCCGCGATCTCGCGCGCCTGCCGAAGAGCCTGGGCCTCATCCGCTTCGTCAATATCCAACTGAACATATTTGCCCACCCGGCACTGGGCCACACCGCGACCGTGTGCCTTAAGCGTTCCTTCAACGGCGCGTCCCTGGGTATCCAGCACTTCATTTTTAGGGAGGATCTTCACTCCGATTTTCATCGCCCGTCTCCTTCCAAGCTTTCCAAGCCTTCCAACCGATTCAGGACCTCTTGATACGATTCCTCGACCCGCCCGAGATCGCGCCGAAAGCGGTCTTTGTCGAACTTTTCTCCGGTCTCAAAATCCCAGAGACGGCAGGTATCCGGACTCACCTCATCCGCAAGCACGATTTCGCCCCGCCCATTGCGTCCGAACTCCAATTTGAAATCGATCAGCTCAAGACCGGCCTGCGCGAACTCGGATTTCAGCACCTCGTTGACCTCCAGCGCTCGACGCTTCAACTCTTCGAGGTCACGGCGGTCGGTGACCGCGTTCATCACCATCGCCTGATCGTCGCTGATAAAAGGATCTCCCAAAGCATCATCCTTATAATAAAACTCCACTAAGGGTGCTCCGAGCGGGGTGCCCTCTTCTTTGCCGAGTTTCTTCGCCGTCGATCCCGCCAGGCGGTTCCGCGTGACCACTTCCAGTGGAATGATCGCCAGCTTTTGGCAAATCAATTCGTGCTCACCCACGGACTCGATCAGGTGAGTGGGGATCCCTGCCGCGTTCAGTTTCCGATACAGGAGAACTGTGATCCGCGCGTTGATCCGTCCCTTGCCGTTAAAGCTCGACTTCTTCTGCGCATTGAACGCTGTGAGCGAGTCTTTGTATTCGACCCACACCTCATCCGGTCTGCCACGGACGGCGTACATCTTTTTCGCCTTACCTTCGTAGAGCAATTCACCTTTCGCTCTTTCCATTACGACCCTTCGACTTTCTTGTGTTCCTTTAGGAACGGCGCCAGAATCGACTCCATCCGTTTCTTTTGCGTCTCACCGGAGAAGATCGCGCGCAGAGTGGGTTTGTCCACATACGCGCCGGCCTCCGCGTCGGCCAGCAGCCGCGCTTCCAAATCGTCGCCAGGGCCCAAACCATGACAAACGCGTTGCACGATGCGGTACGCGTCTTCCCTGGTGAGACCTTTATCAATCATGGCGAGCAGAACCTGGCTGCTAAAGAGTTGTCCTTGAGAGAGATCCATATTCGCGCGCAGGCGCTGCTCGTTGACAAACAGTCCTTCGAGCAACTGACCCAGACGGTCCAAGGCGTAGTCCGCCAGAATAAAACTGTCCGGAAAAATCACGCGCTCGACAGAGGAATGAGAAATGTCGCGCTCGTGCCAGAGCGCCACATTTTCCAACGCCGCCCCGGAGTTCGCTCGCAAGAGCCGCGCCAGGCCCGTCAGGTTTTCAGCGCTGATGGGGTTTTTCTTATGAGGCATGGCGCTTGAGCCCTTCTGTCCCGGCGTGAAATTCTCGATCACCTCTCCCACCTCCGTGCGCTGAAGGTGGCGCAGTTCAATTGCTAAGCGCTCGATCGCGGCACCGGTCATGGCCAAAGCCCACAATAGCTCCGCATGACGGTCGCGTGGAATCACCTGAGTCGCCACGCGCTCGGGCTCAAGCCCCAACAGCTCGCCCACCCGACGTTCCACTTCCGGAGGCTGGGTGGAATACGTTCCCACCGCGCCGCTGAGCTTGACGATTTTCATTTGCGCAAGAGCGCGCATAACCCGCTCGCGCGTCCGGCGGAACTCACTCAAGTGCCCCGCCATCTTAAATCCAAAGGTGGTGGCCTCGGCATGCATGCCGTGCGTACGGCCCGCCGTAAGGGTAAACGCATGTTTACGCACAAGGGTTTCAAGCGCGCGCTCCACACGATCAAAACGTGACAACAACAGAGGAGAGGCCTTTTGAATCTGCACGCTCAACGCGGTGTCAAGCACATCACTCGAAGTCATACCGTAATGAATGTAGCGCCCGGAAGGGCCGACCTGTTCCGCCACCGCCGAAACAAAAGCAATAACATCGTGCTTCGTTGTTTTCTCAATCTCTTCAATCCGCGCCACATCAAACCGGGCTTTTGCTCGAATCTCTTCATAAGCCTCTGCCGGGATCATCTTCAACTGACTCTGGACTTGAGCCACAGCGAGTTCCACTTCCAACAGGCACTGAAAGCGGGCCTCCTGCGTCCACAGGTTCCCCATCTCAGGACGTGTGTAGCGTGGAATCACGTTGCGCTCCTTGCTTCTTCAATTGATCGCTCCGCCAATCAATCATGCGGTGATAACTGGACGACTCCCGCTCCAGGCGAGCTGAAAGATCCAATCGCGGCAGTGTCTCCGGCGCGATCCAATCCCAATTTTTCCAAGAAGGCATGTTCTCACCCTTAGTGCGGATGTCATAGACCGGCGAATGGGGACACACGGCCCAGGCGTCCGCATCCAGAGCCCATTTGCCCTGCGGCAGGCGGGCGTGCAGGTGCTGCAAAACCTCTTTGGCCCAAGTCCGGCGCTGATCTCCCGAGGCTACAGTGTCCGCCGGAACCTTTAACCACACCTGGAATCGGTCGGCCTCCACAAACCGCATAATGGCGGTGTTCGCATAAACCCATGGGAGCCGGATATCCCCTATCAACACGAAATAGCGAGGAAAACCCTGGCACCAGGGCCCGCGCAAACATTGCCCATCCATTCGGGCCCAGCGCCACTGTGGCGGACGCACGCCGCGCGTGAACACGGTGGCCGCGACCTTAGGGCTGATTCTCTCGGTTTCTTCTCCCGATAGGCACCAGATCCACTGTGTGGCCTCGAGAGCGGCGGACCGTCCGGTGTCGAGCTCAATGGCAAGCAGACGCGAGCCCTCAGACCGAATGTCATGCATTCCCGTGCAGGAGAAGTACGCATAATCGAGCGCCTGAAAACGCTCGAAACTCATCACCCGCTCCTCGGTCGTCGATGGGATTAAGCCAAGAGCCTCCTCATAGGGAAACAGAGGCTGTTTTTGCGCCATCCAAGGCTCCGATTGATAGGGCGACGCCCACTGCAGAAGAAAGCGACGCAGCCAATCCTGCTCGAAGGCACTGGGAGCCAGACCCTTTTGCAAGTTTTGGAACGAGACCTTCTCTTCCAGGAAGTGAGCGGCCATAGGTCCACCTAATTCCAGCGGGCCTTCGTGCAGCCAGAACGTCAAGCCGCGAGAGAGCGGCCGAGCTTCCTCCAAAAACAGCTTTTGGACAGGCAGAAAGGTTTGCAAGGACAGGGGAAAGGGACCTGCACCGCGCGCCTGATCGACCGCCAAAGCCGGGGTGAAATCCAGAACACGTACGTCGAACCCATTTTCCTGAAGCGCAAGCGCCAACAGCTCCCCGCGACCGAAGGCACTGACCAGGTTCACGGCCCATGCGCTCACAAATCGTATCCTTCCCAGGAGGGATCCATAAGCTCCCATGCCGCCGACGCATCCGTCTTGGTCGGCTCCTCATGCGCGTCCACGGTCCCCAAATCAAAACTCCGATGGCCGTGCTGCACACACAGCTTTTGTAAACTCGCGACGGCCTCAGGCTCTACTACCCACACCATTCCAATTCCGCAATTCAAGGTCGTGAGCAGGGATCGCCAATCCAACCCGGAGCGTTTCATAACTTCAATAAAGGGCGCCGGGACCGGCCAGGATCGGAGCCGGGCTATCGTGCCAGAGGGAAGAATACGAGGAAGATTATCCATTCCGCCGCCGGTTATATGGGCCACGGCCCGCAGCCCACCTGCTGCCAAGGCCGCCTGAACAAGCCTGACGTAAAGAGCTGTTGGGCGCAGGAGTTCGTTCCGCCATGGCTCAAGGTCGGCGGCAAAAACTTTGCGCAGGAGGGAAAACCCATTGCTATGGAAGCCGGAACTGGCAATCCCCAGGAGACGCATTCCGGGTTTCACCCGATGCGGACCTAGGGCCAGAGGGCGATCCACAACTCCAACGGCAAATCCCGCACAATCAAAGTCATTCCCCTCATACACACCTGGCATTTCCGCCGTTTCTCCACCGATCAGAGCGCATTCGGACTCCACGCAGGCCGCCTGCACCCCCGCCAAAAAGGCCTTGGCAGCCTCCAAGCGGAGCTTTCCTGATGCATAATAATCCAAGAAGAACAATGGCTTGGCACCTGAGCAGACAAGGTCGTTCACACACATGGCGACAAGGTCCTGAGCCACTTCCGCATAACTTTCAAAGTGCACGGCCAGCTTGATCTTGGTTCCAACCCCGTCCGTACAACTCACAAGACAGGGTTCCTTGTAGTCCTTGAAATCCGCGCGGAAGAGCGCCGCGAACCCGCCAATGCCCTCCACCAGGCGCTCCTGATGGGGCCAACGGGAGGGGCCATTGGTCTTCAACCAGTCCACCAGCGCATCACCGGCCTCCACATCGACGCCGGCCTGCTTGTAATCGATGGCCACTGGGTCTCCTTTACTTCGCGAGGGAACCCTTCGCTTACCAAATTTTAGGGCCTGTCTCAAGTCGATACGGCGGTGATTCCTTTTGGAACTGAGGGCCGAAGTGTGGCTTAATTAAAATGGGATGTCCTTAGAGGAGCTGAGGTTTATTTCATGATCCTTCTTGTGCTTAAAAAGATCGCACAGCTGCTGATCCTTTCCGCCTCGCTGTGGGCATTGTTGGGGTGGGACGCAGACGCGGGTGAGTTGGACCGTGAGGCCCACACCGTCGCGCAATTTGACGCGGATGACACCTACGATCCGTTCGCCGATTATTCCGAATTTGATGAAGCGCAGGAGGAAGAGGCCGACATCAATTTCTTCCGCAATGGACGCTTTGTCACTTTAGGTTTCCTGGGCGGTCCCCGAGGGTTCACGGAAGGGATGGGGGATATGTACAAGCTATCACCCGCCTTTGGTCTGTATCTGAGCTATTTCTTTGATCTGCGTTTTGCACTTCAGTTCAGTTTTCTCACTTCAGATCACACCTTCAGCGTCACCTCGCGCAGCGGGCAGACCGGCCGCGGAAATATCAGCATCACGAGCTTCGGTTTGGATATGAAGTATTATATCAACACTCAGAACGTGACCAAGGGTCTGGCCAAATTCAACCCCTACTTTATTGCCGGCTTCTCGCGCGTCGATCGCACCACCCGAATTGAAAATGTGGCTGGTTTTGGCAAGAAGGGCGCGATGGGTTTTGATTTTGGGCTTGGGATTGAACTGCCCATGTTGCGCAACAAAATGTATTTCGGTGCACAGGCCATGTACCAACTGATCAATTTCCAAGATGAAAACACCGAGGTCACCTTCGCCAATAATGACCGCACGGGAAAGTATCCCAACGGCGACTCCTACACTCTACTTGGAATCATTGGGGTGAATTTCTAAGCTTACAGCCTATCTAAAACCTCCGATTGCGAGTAAGCTCCCCGTCCCATGGGAAGAGAAGTCACTCAGTTCCGACACCTCATACATCGCCAACTGGGTGAGTTTATCCGCAAGGTTGGTTTTCAAGATGCAGCGCTGGACCAAGATCACACGCTTGTTGATGGCCTGCTCGAGGTTGCGGATCGGCTTAAGGCTTACCAGGAGGAGGGCGTTGATCTCCGCCCGGAATTTCTGATCTTTCGCGAAGCGGATCATCGTGAGCTGCGCAATACAACGGAGGTCAGCCATTTTTTTGAAATCTGCCACCACCGTCCGTTAAGTTTGCAAACGTTTCGCGATGCGGTTAAGCATTGCGCTCCCCTCGCCCATGGGGTGTGGGCGGCGTTCGTTAAGCTCCGGGGTGATTCGCTTGCTTACGGCGTCGTCCGTCGGCGCAATTCCGTCATCGACAATCGCGTCTTTGCTCGCCGCGAGGCCAAAGGCAAAGCTCCACCTCCCTATCTGCGCGTGCGCCAGGTCGAACGCCATTTGGTGGAAGTTCAGGGCCCGGAAGAGTGCATGCAAATCACGTTTAGTGTGGCCAAGGAAGCCTCGACGGATTCCGCTCACGCCGCTCGCAGTGCGCTCCTGGATGCCCTCACGCGAAAGACCTTTCGTTCCAAGAGGCCGCCGGTGCGGGCGGTGCTTGAAGAGGCGTTCGATCGCGCGCTCTCGCACGGCCATGGATTTCTGGTGGGCGTGGCCCCTTGCGCGGGATCCTCACTCGAGTTTCCTGAGCTTCATAAAAAACTTCTGCAAGCCACCCAGGGCCTTTATTTCAATCGCTTCCTGATCCCGACGCAGCTCAAGGTCGCCGAGCTGGTGAAGTGGCGTTTTCATGGTAACGCCGAAGAGAAAATGCAGGTGCTCGACTTCCTTGACGCGCAAGGCACCTCTCCGGAGACGTTGGCCGCATTCGGCAACCGATTGATCTCCCAATATGCTGAGGTGGAGGCCTGGTCTGAGTTGATCAGTTCGCTGCTTCTCGCCGATGGGATCACTCTCTTTGATGACCGCGGGAGTGTCTTAGGATTTCGGATTTTTATCCAAAGTAACGAGGCCAAGCAGTCCGACGGAGGGGCTCGCCTTTTGGCCTTTGAAGCAATGAAGGACCTGGTCCGGGAGAAAGCTCTGGTCGCCGCCTACTATCAGTCGCAAGATGGGCGGGCTCTATTCTATAAGTAAGGCCACCAGTTGAAGCCCGAGCGCGGTCGTCACCAACGGAACGGTTATGTACTTGAGAACGAATTCCCAGTGTCGGTAGAGCTTCAAACTTCCGGGTCTGTCCTGGTCCACAAATTCGGCGCGCTTCAATTCCTGTTTGAGTCCCCAACGGACGACCACACTGATCACAAGTGCGGCGAGCGGCAAGCACCAGTTGATCAACGCCGCGTCGAGAAACTCGAGCAAGCCCCGACCTCCCAGGCGCACATTGCTCAAAACGTTGCTCGAGAGCGCGGGTCCCACGGCGAGCACAAACGCGAGCGCCGCGACGGCCATGGCACCGCGCGGTCGCGGGACTCGTCTCAGCTCACGCCAATTCGCCACGACGGACTCGAACAAACCGATACTGGCCCCGAGCGACGCCAGGTAAAGACAGAGGAAAAAGCCCGAGCCGAACCAAACGCCGCCAGGCAATTCTTTTACCAGTCGCGGAACGGCCTGAAACAGCAGCTGGGGGCCCGAAAACTCCTCGCCTCCGATGAGAACGAGTGGAAAGATCAAAACCCCTGCCCAGAGCGAGATCACGGAATCCAAGGTGCAAACGCGAAAACCCACCATCGGCAAGTACGCCTTCTCGCGCAGGTAACTTCCAAATGTCACCATGCTGCCGAAGCCCACGCTTAAGGTAAAGAAAACGTGTCCGAGCGCCTCCCCGAGAGAGCCCAAACTCAGCTTGGAAAAATCCGGGTAAAAGAGGAAACGCAACGCCTCCGTTCCGGACTCCAACCGTAACGACTGAACGGCAAGGAGGATCAGTAACACCACGAAAAGGGGCATGAAATAGCCCACCCATTTTTCCAAACCGAATTCCAAATCTTTAGCCACGATCACGGCCACCAGAATAAGGTGCACGCTTGTGAGCAGGACCTGGAGCCACCCGTTCTCCAGCAGAAACTTCAATGCGCCCCCCGGATGAAAACGGGCGGGCTCAAAAAGCGAAATCAGAATCTGCATAAAGAAGTGCAGCACCCACCCACTGATCACGGCATAGTAGGCCAGTACAACCAAGGTGATCACCAAGCTCAGCCAACCGATATGACGTGTGCAAATCCGCAGCCATCGCGGCATGCGCTCCGTGGACTCACGAATGTCGCGCATCTGATATCTTTCACCCAGGAGCTTAAAAGTGGCCGGGGTGAGACTATTGCGCGAGATCTTCCCGAGCGCGAGTTCCCCGATCAAAAAGGGCATGCCGATCAGGAACACTAGCGAAAGGTAGAGCAAAACAAAGGCGCCGCCTCCGTTCTCCGCGACCACATAAGGAAAACGCCAAAGGTTACCCAGACCGCAGGCGGACCCAATGGCCGCCAAGTAGAATCCAAAGCGCGTCCCGAAAACCGTTGTCTTCGAGCTTGAGTTCGGCACGCGCTATCCCCCTTTGCGCATCACAAAGATGCGCAATGGAATGCCCGAAAGGTCCCACTGCTCCTGAATTTTGCGCACCAAAAAGCGGCGGTAGGCGGGCGTGACTCCTTCCGGGTGATTGGCAAACGCAATAAAACTGGGAGGCGACTGCCGCGTTTGAGTCAAATAGTAGAATTTGACGTTTTCTGTTCCATATACAGGTGAGGGCGCCTGTTTGATGACCTCGGTAAAAAACTTATTGAGGCGCGAGGTCGGGATGCGCGTGGCCAGCTTTGCGCGCACATTTTCAATCCGCCGCAAGAGATCCTCCACGCCTGCTCCCGTTTTGGCGCTTACTGACACGACCGGCACATCAGCGAAGAAATGAAACTCCCGCTCCACTTGCGCACGAAACCACTCACGTGGGCTTTTATGGATTTCACGAGCGAGATCCATCTTGTTGGCCACCACGATGACGGCCTTGTGCTCTTCCAGACACATCTCGATCAAGCGTGCGTCCTGATGCGAGGGTCCGACCTGCGCGTCAATCAGAAGCAAAACCAAATCGGCATCGTGGAGGGCATCGCGTGTCTTGAAGGTCGAGAGCGTCTCGACGCCATCCCGGTGCTTTCCAGCCTTACGCAGGCCGGCCGTATCCGTCAGAATGTAGGGATTTCCGTGATACTCAAACGCCTCTTCCACGGCATCGACGGTGGTGCCCGCGACTTCGGAGACCAGCATGCGCTGCATTCCCAGTAACCGGTTGGCCAAAGAGCTCTTCCCCGCATTGGGTTTTCCAATCAGCGCGAGGCGGAAGCCTTCGCGTCCCGGGCTCGTCTCGCCGCCCAGGTTGTTTAAAATCCACTCCACCACCTCATCCACATTGTAATCCCGCTCGAACGCGGCCGGTATCAGGTTGACGCCAAACTCGTAGAAGTCGGCAAGATAGGATTCGGGATTCGTGGTCTGATCACATTTATTGACCACCACCAAGAAGGGTTTGCCGAGCGCGCACACCGTCTGAAACACAACCCGATCCTCGGGCAAAATTCCCGTTCGCCCGTCCACAACCATCACGATAAGATCAACCGAGTTCAGGAACTCCACAACCTGTTCCCGAATCAACGGGGTAAAGCCCTCTTTGCCTTCACTCAAGCCGCCGGTGTCCGCGACCTCGAACGTCTGCCCCCACCACTCGGTCGGCTCAATCTGAATGTCCCGGGTGACTCCGGGCTCATTCTTCACCACGGCTTTACGAGTGCGGGTGAGGCGATTAAATAATGTGGACTTGCCCACATTGGGTCGGCCCACCAGGGCCACACGCTTAAGTCTTGGGGATGACATAACCAAGATCCTTCATGATGAACGGGTTCTTCTGCCAATTGCGCTTGGCGGCCACTTTCAAGTCGAGATAAACGCGGCGCCCGGTGAGCTTTTCAATCTCTTTGCGTGCTTCCGTCCCGATCCGTTTGAGCGTTTGCCCTTCGCGGCCAATGACAATGGGGCGATGATTTTCCTTCGCTACGATCACTTCCGCGTGAATGCGGATGACGGGTCCAGAGTCCTCATCAAAAAGCAAAATCCGCACCGCCATCCCAAAGGGAACCTCCTGGTGCAGGAGTTCAAATCCCTTTTCGCGAATGATCTCCGCCACAAGCTCGCGTTCGGTACTCAGCGTATAAAGGTCTCCCTCGTAAAGGGGACCGTCGGCAAACGGCAGAAGCGGCGCGATCGCGGCGAGCACCCGCTCCCGGAGCGTTTCAGGATCCGCCAGGGAGGAGCCGGTGATTACGGGCACTTTGTCGGCGGCCAGTTTGTCACGCAGAATCTGCGGCCGATGCAGAAGAGGCAAATCCGTCTTGTGGATCACCGCGATCCACGGCTTGCCGGATTCACGCGCCAGCGCTAGGACCTCGTCCAGATGCTCGAACTTGGATTCATCAATATTGAGTACGACCAGAAGCACATCGCTTTGCGCGACGACGTCAAAGGCCTCTTCGCGTAGAAAGGCGTTCAGACCTGAGGCCGCGCGGACAAGCCCTGGCGCATCCACAAACACGGCCTGAAACTCCGGTTGAGTCACAAGCCCCACAACCCTCCGACGCGTGGTCTGAGGTTTGGCGGTCACAATGGAGACCTTTTCGCCGACCGCCACGTTCATCAATGTGCTTTTACCTGAGTTGGGCAGTCCAATCAGACCAACAAAACCGGCGCGATAACTCATTTCCATTCTCCTCTTGCGATCTTATCTAGAGCATCCCGGGCGGCATCTTGTTCGGCACTCTTGCGCGAGCGCCCTTCCCCCTTACCGAGCGTCTGGTCAGCGACAAGGGCTTCATAACAGAATGTCTTGGCGTGCTCGGGCCCATCCGTTGTCAGCAGCCGGTAAACGGGAGTTGTCCGATGCCGCTTCTGCACCCACTCTTGCAGCCGTGTCTTGTAATCCGTCGTGTACTCTTGGGAGGCATCCAAGCGGTCGAGACGCGAAGCAAACAGACGCTCCACAATTCCACGCACACACTCGAGTCCGCCGTCTTGATAGATCGCCGCCAGCACCGCTTCAAACGCCGACGCCAGAAGTCGTGGACGGGCGGAGGCTCGCTGCGCGTCTTCACTCCGGCCCAGAAATAAATACGAAACGAGGCCCAAGTCGCGCGCGATCTCGCTCAGCGTGGTCTCATTCACGAGGCTCGCCCGCCATTTGGAAAGAGTCCCCTCATCCACATCAGGAAACCGACGCATCAGCGCTTCACTGAGGATTAAGTCGAGAACGGCATCACCGAGAAACTCCAAACGTTCAAAGTGACCCAAGCTCTCGGTTTTGTTTTCAAAGTGATAGCTGCGATGGGTGAGAGCCACACACAGCAGGTCGGACCGTGCGAAGTGATGGCCCAGCTGCTCTTCCAGTGTCGCCAGCTCAAGTTTTGCAATCATTCAGATCATCCCGGGTCACAAGACCCAACTCTTAAAGCCCTTGCGGGCCCCATACCTATAGTCCATGCCGCAACGCTGCGTCAAGAAGCAAGCTCGCTCTTGAGAGACACGATCACCGACGAAGTCGCGCGGGATTCGGCCGGCCGTCTTATCGGGATGGAATCAGGAGTTACCGTTCCAAAAGTCGTCGGCACCCACGCAGTGTTTACATGGAAATCGGCGCGACGGGAATCCGCCCGACCTAAATCTCCGAATTAACTGGTAGAGCAATTCCCTGCGGCGGGAACCCGCCAATTCAAAATATTTTGTTTATCTGCGAAGCTCACAAAACATCCTAATTACAAATACTTGCTCGAGTCTTCAAATTGGCACTTTCGTCGCAATAGATACCTGTGGCAAGACCCTTTCACTGTGTGGGTTCTGAAAGATGGCTGATCATTGAGCGACTCGGATGGGTCTCATAAGTACTACGTCTCGAGTTTTGATGAATCCGTGAAGGCAAATGACATTTTAAAAACCGGGCATGAACGCTGGAAGATCGAGCAGGGCTATCAGCAGCTCAAAGAAGAGCTCGGACTTGATCATTTTGAAGGTCGCTCTTGGGACGGTTTGCATCGCCACATCACCCTATGTTTTATGGCGTTCGAATTTTTGCAACTTCTCAGACTATGGGTGGTGTCGTCGTCATAGGGCTTCTTTAAGGAATAGATCACCGGCCATGGGCATTGCGTGAGAGCCTCTCGAGCGCGATTGCCGGAAACCGGCGCGCCGGCGTCTCCTCAACAGGGCGGTCGCAGTCCATGGTGGCAACGATGGCGGGAGGGCGGCACTGACGGCTTAGACTGCGACGACGAGAGCGGCAATCATTAAGAAAGCATACCAACCCTTCGCCGGACCCGCTGGAGGAGGCCACATAGGCAAAGTCTTGATTTGAGTCGGACGAATTCCTCCAAGAGACAGATAGGCTTGTGACAAACCGAATTCGAAGATACGATTGAGTTCGGGGAGCAAATGGTAAGACTCATTTTGATCTTGATCTTCTGTTTGGGTGGTCTGATTGCATTTCAAAATTGTGGATCGTCGAAGGGCTCTGTCGAGGCACTCGAATCTCGTATGTCCACCGAGCCTTTTAAGGCTGAAGATATTCGGATAATAATTTCTGATTACAAACGGTGGAATTGTCCATCGACAGCGGCGGGAGCCTGCTTTGGAATGGCCGATATTCCCGGCTGGGTTGCGGGCGTTCGTGGAGTGATTGTGATCGATCAGTCCAACCAAACGATAACAGGGTCCTCGCTATATATAGATAGTGCAGGCAAGGACTCATCCAATTGTGAATCGTACATTTCACCGCTGATCCAGTCTTACCTTCAGTTCACTGACTATCTGGCCGGATCGGGCCTTGTCCCCGGACGCGCTTATGCAATAAGTGGGTCCAATGGATTTGCCGAAGGCACACTAAGATTTGTTTTGGAAGATGGAACTATTCGGCAATTTGAGTTCGTAGCCCCTTCTGCCAGCGCCCATTCGGCCAGCGGCCCGGAATGGGACAATTTGGAAGCGATGTTGCTTCAGTCAAGCTTCCATAAATGTCGTTAGAATAATATATTGTTCGAAAATGGGACGAACTCCGCGACGATCAAGATAGGTGGGTGGGCGTCCATGTTTAGTATTTCTCTCGTGTAAAATTGCAGGACGTTTCTAAGTCGGTCGGTCAACGACGGCCAGAACCATTCGATTCGGTACCTGGAAATTCCGCCTCCCGATTCAGTACGCTAATTCATCGTGATCTTGAAAGTTTTTGTTCCAGATGTCAGAGGAATTGATCGCAATATTCAACTTCGATGAAGAATCACGATCCGAAATTTTTTTGAAAAACGCTTTTATCTGAGCTGACTTAGGGTCTCGCAAATCCTGTTTCAATGTTCCCCGTCCGGAGTTTCATGAGAAACAAATTTGCCCTTGAGCGTCCCCTGAGTTGAAACCCCTTGGATTAAAACCTCCACCTCTTGATTGCTGAGCAAATCCGTCGCAGCTGCGGTCTCGACCTCGACGGTCCAAAAATCGCGGGTCAGAAGGCGCGAATTGCGTAAAACAAGCGCGGCTTTTCGAGTTCCGACTTGCTTCTGGGCGCTTTCCTCCCACCGCTGCGCGGAGAGTTCCCGCAGGAGGCGGGCCCTGTTTTTGATCGCGGCCGGGGCAATAAAGTCTGACCTCCGCGAAGCGAAAGTGCCTGGGCGTGAGGAGTACGGAAACACATGCAGCCGAGTCCAAGGCAAGAGTTTGAGCCGATTGAAGGAATCGATAAACTCCTCATCGGATTCGCCCGGGAAACCCGCGATCACATCCATTCCCACAAAGCTGCCGGGCACACGCGCCGCGATCTCCGTGAGGGCAGTCTCGACCGCCTCGGCGTTGTATCGTCGCTTCATATCTCTCAACACCTTGGAGTTGGCGCTTTGGATACTCATATGGAAATGGCGGCACATCCGGGAATCCTGATACAAATCGAAGAGACGCCCACTCATCTCTCCCGGTTCCAGGCTGGAGAGTCGCAGACGCGAAATCCGTGTGCGTACCAAGAGTTCTTCCACGAGGTTCTCAAGAACACGGCCCCCCTCATCCCGGTAATCGGCGATGTGCACACCCGTCAGGACCACCTCACGCACGCCCGCGGCCTCGAGTTCACGCACGCGCTGGACGATTTCGCCAACACTCAGGCTCCGGCTCTTGCCACGCGCGAACGGAATCACACAAAACGTGCAGAAGGAATCGCACCCGTCCTGGATTTTTAAAAAGGCCCGTGTGTGTCCGGGCTCGAGTCCCCCACCCGGCTCAAGATCTTCTTTTTTAAAGATATTCGACTTGTGAACTCGGGCCTGCAGCTGGCCGGAGTAGTATTGCCGAATCAGATTCTCGAGCGCCCCCTTGTGCGAATTCGCCACCACCAAATCCACGCCTGGCACGTGTGTAAAGGCCTCAGTATCCACCTGAGCGGCGCATCCCGTGACTACAACCAGGGCCGATGGATTCTGCGCTTTCAAGCGACGTGCGGTTTTGACGGCCTCCCGCGTGGCTTCTTTGGTGACCGCGCAGGTGTTGAGTATATGCACCTGAGGTTCTTGCTGCGGTCCGGATCGAATCATCCCGGAGCGACTCAGACGGGACTCCAATAATCCCGAGTCATAAGTATTCACTTTGCAGCCGTAGGTATGGATGCGAAATGTTTGCGGGCCATAAGGCGGAGTTATCGGATCCAACCGCCACCGACCAACTGTTTGTCACGATAGAACACAGCCGCCTGACCCGGGGTAATGGCGCGCTGAGGCTCCAGAAACTCAAGCTCCACGGAGTCCGTGCGGTAGGTCTTCACGCGCGCCCGCGCCCCCTTGTGTTGGAAGCGGATTTTGACCGTATACTCATCGCCTTCGTGCACGTCCGCCAGCCAATTGGAGCGACTGAGTGTAAGCAAGCGCGAATACAAATGCTCCTCTTCTCCCAGCCAGACGGTGTGCGTGGTCGGATCGATCCTCACCACGTAGAGTGGCGCCCCCGCGGCCACACCTAAGCCCTTGCGCTGCCCATAGGTGAAGTGATGAATACCTTCATGCCGGGCCAGCCATTCTCCGGTTGGATATTTGCGGATGGATCCGGGGCGCAAGAGGTCCTTGGCCACTCTGTCCTCAATAAAGCGAGCGTAGCCGCCTTTGCCGATAAAACAGATTCCGGTTGAGTCCTTCTTGCGCGCAACGGCCAACCCTTTCGCCTCCGCCAACGCCCGCACCTCGGGCTTCTTCATGTGGCCGACAGGAAACAAAATATGTTTGAGCAAAGAGCGATTCAGCGTAAATAGGAAGTAAGTTTGATCCTTCCCGTCATCCGTGCTGGAAATCAAACGCAAATTCTCGCCTTCGCCCTCGATGCGCGCGTAATGGCCGGTGGCGACGTAGTCACAACCGAGCTCCTTCATCTTCTGCACAAGGTGATCAAACTTCAAGTAGGTGTTGCAGTTGGAGCAGGGAATGGGGGTCCGTCCTTCAAGATAGGAGCCGACAAAGTCGTCAATCACGTAGGCCTGAAACTTCGCCTCGCAATTCACCACATAGAAGGGAATGCCCAGCTTATCGGCAACGGCACGGGCATCGTCCACGTCTGTGCTGGAGCAACATGTGCCATGCCCTTCTTGGATCTCACATGCGCCCGAGGAATAGTCCCACACCTGCATGGTGGCCCCAATCACGTCATATCCCTGTTCCACCAACAACGCCGCGGCGACGGAGGAGTCCACTCCACCACTCATGGCCATAAGAACGCGCCCTTTGTGACCTGATCCGAAATTGTATCCCATGACCTCACCCTTGTAGAGCGAAATTCCCGCCCGGCTTAAAGCCACGCAAGCGCGTGACCACTGATTTCAAAGTCTCCACGAACGAATCGACGTCTTCCCGTGTATTGCCCCAGCCCAAGCTCACACGCAAGCTGCTTTGAGCTTCCGCATTCGAAAGACCCATTGCGAGAAGAACAGGCGAGGGTTCCGGACTTCCCGCGCTGCACGCGGCCCCCGTGCTCACCGCAAAACCCTGTACGTCGAGGTTCATCAAAAGCGTCTCCCCATCCACACCGGCCAAAACCAGACTCGAGGTGTTTGGAAGGCGAGCGTAGTCGGCCCCCGTTATGCGCACATCACCAATTTCACTGGCGATTCGGAACTCCATATGATCGCGCAGCTCGCGAAGACGCGAAGCCTGGCTCAGAATTTGATCTCCTTTGCTGCACATATACCCGAGACTCGCAATAGCCAAAGCGTTTTCAGTCCCGGCCCGCCGCCCGCGTTCTTGCCCTCCCCCGTGAATCAAGCTGTCCAGACGCACACCCTTGCGGGCATACAGGACACCACATCCCTTTAACGCGTAGAACTTATGTCCCGAAATCGTGAGGAGATCGACGCCCAGCTCGCGCGGCCGCAGCGGGATTTTACCGAGTGCTTGCACGGCATCGCAATGCACCCAGGCCCCCACCGCATGCGATAAGCGCACGACCTCACTGACGGGCAGCACATGCCCCGTTTCATTGTTGGCGAACATCACGGACACGAGCGCGGTGCGCGTGCTGAGCAAGGATCGCAGATGATCGAGATCCAATTCGCCGTCGCGATTCACGCGCACGCGGTCCAGCTGAATGCCCAACCGAGAGGCGATGTCTTCCGCGGCTTTGCGCACACTCGGATGCTCGACCGTGGAAATAATCAACTGGTTCCGTCCGGACGTCTTAAGGGCGCCGCAGGCCCCTTTAAGAGCGAGATTGTTGGCTTCGCTGCCCCCACTGGTGAAAATCAGTTCGAGCGGATCACACCCCAGCAGGCCGGCCATGTTCTGTCTGGCCTCACGCATGAGACTTTTAGGTTGGCGACCAGCCCAATGAATGGAGCTGGGATTGCCCCAGACTTCGAGCCACTCCTGGACCTTGGCCTTGAGCTCCGGAAAAATGGGGGTAGTCGCGTTATGGTCGAGGTAGATGCGTCTAGACACGTGGGAGGTGTATCACAGATGCAAAATCGCCTCAACCATAGGCCCAGGGCCTTTCCAAAGTCTCTCCAAAGTCTCTCCAAAGTCTCTAAAGACTCCCCTCCTTCACACCGACAAGACATTGGGCATGATGAACGCGGAAACATGGGTGGAAGCCCTCAATATCAGCTCGGAAACGCTGGGCGAGTGGAGCTCGTTGGCGCCCTCCGGGAAACCGCTCTTGGTGTGGTGCTTGGAAGAAGGCCATATTCAGGCCGAGGAGTATTTCGAGTGGGCCAAGGAGCGCTTCCAGATTCCCATGCTGGACTCCTCCTACTTCGCCACCGAATTTGATCCTTCGTTTCTGGAAGCGCGCCGACATCAAGGCGATTGGACGGCGTGGTGCTACCCCGTCGCCGAATGGGAAGAGATTACCTATGTTGCATGCGTGGAACCACCACAGGAGGACCTGGGTACCCAATACCGATTTGTTCTCGCCGACCCGCGTACCTTGCGCAAGGCGTGGGGGGATACGCATACAGATCTCCCCGCGCTTCCTCCCGAGAACCTCGCAAAAGAGGCTCCCGTTGGAATTAATCTCAATCTGAATATGCCCTTTAAGCTGGATCTTGGTAACGCCACCCTTGCCACCAATGAACCCCCTTTGCATGCTCCTACCACTGAATTCCCGGAGATCCCTGAGCCCTCTGAGATTCGGGAAATTTCCGAACTGACCAAGGTGCACAGCTCCCCTAAGGGCAAAGCGTCTCCGGAGGCTTTTGAACTCTCGGACCTTCCAGATGTTCCGGATGTCTCCGACGGCGCTGATATTCATGATCTTCACGGCATCCCTGAAATTCCCGACATTTCCGATGCGGATGCGGATCCCCCCTCGTCACCGGGAATTCTCAATTTGGATGAGATCGAAAGCCCACCAGCCGCTACCGAAGTCCGCAATCGCCTTTCCGTGGTTTCTGACGAAACCGTTGTGCGAAAAAAACCGGCGACGTCCGCATCTCCCGAGGAGTCCGTGATCGCCACTCGTCCCGCCTTCAATGTTTCAGGAGGACCTGCACCTGAATCCACACACCTGGAATTGCCCCCACAGGAAGAAGCCGCCGTCACTAAAGTCTTCGCCTATTTGAACGGGTTTTACGAAAACTCTCTGATCATGAAGATTTCAGATTCAACGGCTAAGCCGTATCGATGGGATGCGTCCATTCGGCCCGCGACGGATCTGACACAAATCGCGATTGACCTGGCTTATCCCACTTTTCTTCGTATCGTAAATAAAACGGACATGCCCTATCACGGATATCTCGTCGACTCGCCCGCCCACCGTGAATTTTTCGCCGCCTTGGGACGCTCAGAGCTCCCCGGCTGCGTGACTGCAGTCCCCCTTTCGATCGGAAGCCGAGTTTGGGGTGTCTTGGTTTGCGTCGGCAATGAAAAACTCCATGCCATGGAAAATCTGGCCAAAGTGGAAGCCGTAGCTCAGGAACTCACGAACACGCTCGCGGACGTGTGGAAAAGGCAAGCGTCCTAGGCTTAAGCGCGGCACCCGCTCGCCACAATCCCAGCCTGAAAACTCCTTAGCGGTCGTTCGGTAGAGATCGTTCTCCCCCAGCGGGTGCGGGCGGAGCGGGTAAGAACCGACCTGCCGGTGAACGAGCGGCCGCCAAACTGACAACATGGCGGACCTTCGCTTTTAGCGTGGGAAATCTTCGCCCAATCAGCTCGGCATTGTGAACGCAGACGGCGATGAGGCTACGATAGGGATACTTGTCACCTCTCTCGATACAGACTCGAAATGAGTCCAGCGCTCGAGTGGCCATTTTTTCTGAGATTAGCGCGGATCTCAAATCCCGCATGATGTGGTTGAGCTGGTCAATGGCCTGACCTTCCGGAGGCGGTTTGCTCGCGTGCATGGCGGGGCTCAAACTGCCGCGCGGCCCTTGTGCCGAAGAAGCCTCTCGCGTTCTATCATCAGTTAGATTGGTGGTCTTACCGATTGATAGCGGTCCTTCTTTCCCAAGCGGTAACAAGATCAAAGTCAACAGGGCTGTTATCAATGAGACATATCCAAAAATCCGTTTGGCGCCAAGGCGCCTGCGCGTTGGCCTCAACACAATCACCTCACCAGAGCCTGTAAAGCCATTCCGTCGTGATATCGACGACTCCATTGTTTTGAGCCATTGCGGTATCCAGCATGGGTGACGGCGTATATAAACTTATATAGTTTGTATGATCACGGCAATCCACCCGCACCCAGGTCTGACCGCCCCAAGTGTCCATTGCCGGGTTGCCCGTGGCGCTGACGTTCAAAGACCAGCAACGGCCGGAAAGAAAGTTGTTGGACGAGGTGGGATTGCAGCGCGGATCCCCACTTCCATAAGCGCTGTAACACCGGCTTTGTGGAACCCACGCTTCCCACCGGGTAAACCCGTACTCACGGGTGAAATAGTACATCTCCAAAGCGTTGCCCGAAGAACTCAAGTTAGAAGAAGCAAAGTGATAACTTTTAACCGCCGCAAGGGTTTTTCCGGTTTCAAACGTGTAGTAATAAGGATAATTCCAATATGTGGTACCCTGACTATGACCGCCCGAACAAACTCCGGAGAGCGAAATATTATGTGTCGTCATGTTGACACTGGTCGAGCCGGGGAATGCGAAAGGATCGTAGGCAGGAAAAAGAATCCATCCGCCGGAGCGGTTCTGAAAACTTCCGTCCGATGACCAGGCTTGGTCGTAGCATCCCCCGTCCGAGGTGCGAATAAATGAAACATACGAGGAGCTGAAAACATCCACCAGGTCAAAACCATCGCGGGAGGGTACAAAACTAAACGCAAAACTGGAATTGAAGTTTGTCTGCAGGTTCTTTACCGCCATGACCTTAAGTCTCCCATCCGCTCCTGGGACGGGCATACTCGCCATCGCCGAGTAGGTGATGTAGTTGTTTCTCGTATCGAAGTCCGTAACCAAGTAAGGAATCTTTTCGCCGATACGAAGGTTTCGACGTCTGGAACAATAAGCCGGGTCGCCGTCAATGGGATGATCGAAGGCGTCCACGCACACATCTGAAATCAGGAAATCCAGGAGGTTGCCACCGCCGCGAATCTGGTCGTTAAGCGTCCGCACGTATCCCACAGGCTCCGAAAGACTCGACCATAGCTCCGCTCCGTAATATGTCGAAACCATGATCACCGGAGTCGTTTTGTAGAGGAGAAGACGGTTTCCCGCATACCCATAGGTATTGCTCGCCCAGTACGCTCCCCCAGGATTGTACAAGACAAGATTGCCGTCCCACTGCATGGTGGCGACGCAACCGGGGCAGTTTTGTATAGGTACATAGCCGTTGGATGGGGACCAATTGGCTCCCCAAAGCGGAGCTCCGTTTTGATAAAGCACAAGGTTACCATCGGTCTGCATGTACAAAGCGCCGTAGGGATTGGAATAGTAATTGTCCATGGGAAGCCCCGTGCCGGCCGGTAACCAGAAAGCTTGATAGGTTCCATAATTGTTGTACACCCACGAATTGACGCCCGCATCGCTCCAATAGGACGCGAACACGGCCGACCCTCCACACCAAGCTTGGTAGTCTGAGGCTCTCTGCATGCATTGCAACTGGTTCGACGAGGCGCCGTTGTAATCGTCCGCAAACCATTGCTGGATGGGAGCGCTCTGATTACAGCTAAGGTGAATGTAAACCCAACAGCTGTCCGCGAATGTCTTACAGGAGAAGGTGCAGAGAAAAGTGAGGATGAAACCGCGAAGGATGAATCGCGCGATCGGGGTTGAAATCGGGAGTCGGCGAGGTTGGAGGGTTCCGTTAACTGGGTTAACTCCGTCAGTTCGATCAATTCGTTCGGTTCGTTCGGTTCTTTTAATTCGATGAGTGGGGTTAAAGACGTGAAATCGGTTAACAATGTTAATAGTGTTAGTAGTGTTAGTAGTGTTAGTAGTGAAGACAAGATCCCCCATTTGTGACTCCCCTTCAATCCTGCTACCCAACTTGAGATGCAATCCATGCGCCCCTTTTGAGACATCCCTTACAAGTGATAAAGCGGAGATAACTGTCAAAAACTGTCGAAGGTATGAACAGCGAAAATCATTTGAGCGGAGATATTGAGAATAGTGTCGAACTTTCAGCCGGCGGCATGTCGGCTGTGGGAGTAGCGATCCTTACCTAGGGACCAGCGCTTTCCTTCGCCTTCCGAGCGAGAACATCCCACCGAGGCATGCAGTTTGAACAGGATACATCCCAGCGATGATTATCGAAATGAGGTGTCTTGTGATACTCAAGAGAGTTATTTTTGTTTTCACCTGTCTTACTTTCTACGGCACCGGCTCCGTTTCAAGAGCGGCGGAGTTTCAATGGACTTCGGAATCCCTAGTCCGCCTCCGACAGCTCATTCAGCAGCACCCTCTGTGGCACAGTGTGCAATATACGGAAACCAATGAGGGAGTCTTCGCACGACCAGAGAACAAGATCTGGTCTTGGAAGCGGGAAGGCTCAAGCCTCACTTTTTATGAACAAAGCACCATGTCTTTCGAGGATCTGTTGAACGACCCCAATCCCGCGGGAAAGGTGAGGCCGACAAAGGCCCAGTTTAAACTCAATGAATTGGAAAATCCCATAGTTTTTCATTCGTCGCCCTTTCCGATTGGCTATAACAAACGAAAGTTACAGTCCGTCTCCGTCGTTACTGATAAGTACGCTGTCTTCTCATTTTCAGCTCCTGACGAGGGCAATCCCTCACACGTGGTCTTGTTTCCGACCCAACACGCGTCGGAACCCGGAGTCCCGGTAGTGTCAACTCCCCTGCCCATCTATTCGACGCCATTGGCATGGGGGAACGCCAACATGAAAACCTATGGCACCCCCAACCTCCTGGACTTATTCCCCAGATTTTATCTTAAACATAATTTGACGGACACAAAGATAGTCCGTGTAGATGCAGGATTTCCAGACGAACATTTGGATCTGTTAAGGAATTCGTTGGAACAATGGAACTTAGCTCTCGGTACAGAAATCCTCGTTTTGGATCAGAGAAAGTCAAAGCTCGATCCCGCGGAATGCTTTTCTTCCTCTCAATTATGTGTCGCCTGGCGGGGGCCGAAAGAGATTTCATGGACGGCCATGTCTGGAGGCGTGTCGTATAGCTTTAATCCAATGAACGGTCTTATCGGCGGCGGATGGATGGATTTTGTAAATCACCGCGATCCAGTTCCTCTTGTCGAAGCGCCTTCAGAGTTTACCCGTCCCATCCTAGAAGGCAGAGGATATGAAGTGACACACTGGATTCATGCCAAGTATATTGAGAATAGCGAATCATTCGCAAACTACAGACCTCTCCGCAAAGATCTCTTGCTGAAGGCTTTTTTCACCCATGAAATTGGACATTATATAAACCTGGACCACAATCAACTCGGCCATAATGCTCCAGGCGCCAACCCGTTCGCCAGCATCATGGACCAACCTTCGTTCGTGCTCCTTCAATTTGAACCGCGAACGGCGCAGATCGGCAAGTTGGACATCCAACTCATCAATTTCATTTATAAAGATGTATCGATAACTGACGACATTCTGTTTTGCACCGATGCGCAATCATCAAAGTTCAATAAAGAAATTGTTGTTGGAGGCTGCAATACAGGTGATTTTGGAGATCCACTGAAGTATCTGATGTCCCTCATTCCCCATTTGCAGAAGGGAATCAAAACCTATCTGCCCTTTAGTCTTGACTCAGTAGAAGATCGACTGCGCAATTATCTGAGCCCGGCTTCAAAAACGACGCCTGAAAGGCGGCGGATTATTGAACAGCTTCTGCACGAGAAATATTAAAATCTTTCTTAAAACAAATGGCGCTTTGTGAACTCCACCATGCGTTGAACGACGCTCTGGACACGGGCTCGACCGGTCACCGCTTCCTGAAAATCATGGATACCGGGAGGTGAAAGGGCGTTTTCTTTGCAGTTCAAATCGGAACAGAGATGCAGTCCAATCCGGCGGTTGCGACCGGCAGCGGCGGTTAACAAGCTGACCGCGCGACCCGTTCGAACGGCGTGGCACCACTGGCACATGGCCGCTGCCGTATCAGACGAGCCATGGGTGCGCTGAAAAACCACTCCCAGCGGCATGCGATTCTCCGGATCTTCCACCACCAGATACACACGATGTCCGGAGGCCTCAATCCAGGAAATGTAATCTTTGATCGCAAGAGGAAATCGGAACGTGGGCGGAATTTGCACCTCCTCGCGATCCAGATCCCTGAAGCTTTCTAAGAGTTGGGCGGAAGATGAGATTCGAATCATGAGCTTAAACTACCACACCCCGACAGCATTGAAAATGTGTGCCTTTGCCCATGCCAGCGATCACGCCCCAGTCCGGGCGCCTTTTAAGCACGCCCGCCCCTATCTCAGAGTTCTCAGAGTTCGTAAATCGTTGTGCAGGATACAACCTCTTCCGCGCCCCCATTTTCACTACTCACCGAAAGCTTCGCCTGAAACGAAGATCGTGTTGTCAGTCCGCTCTTAGTGACCTTCACCGTTTTGGGAATGGCATACAGGCGGATCAATCCAATGTTTTCCTCGTGAAGATCCTCTGCTTGCAGAGCGTAGACGCGATTTTCGAGGTCCTCTATGATTGTAAGGCGTGCGTTTCGGACTAACTGCCTACTTTCCTGATCCACTTCTGACAGAAGTTCAATCTTTTCCGTTCCGTTATTCCCTTTAACTGTCGCAGTCAGATGAAATTCCGCGAAGTCGCCGGGAACATGACCGCTCAGCTCCACCTTGCCATTGCCACTCTGGCATTTCAGCTGGGTATTCGTTGCGCCGGCGAGTGCTTGTTGAGAAGCAGCAAGAACCACTGCGGCCGATAAGACATATTTTTTCATAAATCCTCTATTTGTTTCGTTTTTGGACACTAGCTTCGAGGAGGAATTTAGCACCAGCAGATTCATCTTAAAAATACATGTTTAGTACTATATCCATCTCTTTTAGGAATACATGTGCTAAACTGTTGAAACTATGGAGCTCAATCACCTGCGCTATTTCTATGAAGTCGCTAAATTCGGTAGCTTTACCGAAGCTGCGCGGCGCCTGCACGTCTCGCAGTCGGCCATCAGCAAAGCGGTGAAGCTGCTCGAAGACGCCGAAGGCGTCCAGTTGCTCAAACGCTCCAAGAAAGGGGTGACACTTACGGCTGTGGGACAAAATGTCTATATCAAGGCCGAATGCATCTTTAGAACGCTCGTTGAAATCGAAAACACCTGCCGTGGAACAAAGGAAGTTTGCGAAGGGTATTTGCGGTTCGGAGCCTCAGATCATCTCCTCAACTATTACTTAGTAAATCACCTGCGCGATTTCCAGAAGAGGTATCCCAAAGTCGTGGGCAGCGTCTTCGCAGGCACTCCTAATGACATCATTGACCTCATGCTTCGTAACGAGCTCGAGTTCGGTTTGTTCTTCACCCGCGTGAATATTCCGCAAATCCGCTACGAAGAACTGTTTTCCGCCAAAATGGCCGTGGTCTGCCATCCGGAGCTCCTGGCCAAAAGCCAGCGGCGTCATCTTAAAACCGCGCTCAAAGAGGCCGGCTTCATTGGATCAATCAAATCTCAATATCAACATCATCCTTCAACGGCTTTAACCAAGCTGATCGATCAAGACCTCGCCACCGCTTTTGAATCCAACAGCCAGGAAGCGCAGAAGCGCTTTTGCCTCCTCGGGGGTGGAATCGCCTTTCTCGCGCGCTTCATGGTCGAAAAGGAACTCCAGGAGGGCTCTCTTATTGAACTCTCCACAAGAAAACCTCTCAATGTCCACCTTCTCCTGGCTCTGCGCCGCGGCCGCGATCTTTCCTTGGTCGCCAAAACCTACCTGGATCAGTTACGAGCCCTGAGTTTATAAAAACAGCGGAACACGACGAAACGGGTACTTGAGGCTCCTCAACAACGTAAGCTCGGTATGTCGTCATGACCGCCGAGCGCTCGCGAAGGATGGCGGCTCCGTAGAAAACGAGCGAGAGTTTACCGGCACGTAAAGGAAGTCGCTTTCGCCTTACTCCTATCCTTGGGGATCAGCCAAACAGTTCCTTCGTTAAATTCATTAAGTTTATCCAGAGTCACTATCACTTCTGCAAAGCCATTGGTCATAGCGGTGGGAATGCCTTCTGCAGATTTTATCGAAAATTTTCCGTTATCAAATGAGACTTTCGATTTGACTAAATAAGGTGATGATCCGGGGAGGTTCAAATAAAGAAAGCCCTCTTCTTCTTCCGAATCTATCGGAGCAAAATATTGCATTTCCAAAATCCTTATACTGGCGTTCTCATGAGTCACAGGCACACACACAGTTCGTCTCACTCCCTGAAGAAAACCAAAGGCCCGGGAATTCCCCAAAACACCCAAGAGGGCCCCAGAGGCCAGCGGGCAAGCTCCCATCAACATAATGGTAAATGCAATCACAGCACCGGAAAACTTCATAGATCCTCCAAAATTGGAGAACAAATGCACAATCTATGCCCGACTGAAAAGCAACCTGTGCGGCCAAAGATCTCGGCAGTACACCCGATTCTGAATAGACGATATAAACAGGTGCAATCTTTATGCGCTAAATCAAAATTGCGGACCTAGCGCGCCGTGCGCACCGTTTCTTATCCGATATTCTTAAGGCGTGGATCGTCGGCCGCGAGTCCGACATTTTGATTGCACGTTGGACAGGATAGAGGAATTTGGGCTTTGCGTTCTGCGGAGGCGCGCAGAAGGAGACGCGCGAAACGCAGACGCAGGTTCCAAGTGGCTTGGCAGCTCGGGCAGCTCACGTAGAGTTCTGTTCCACGAGAGACCAACTCGCCAGGCGTGCCCTGGTCAAACACGACTTCGGGAGGTCGGGTGAGTTCAGGCAGAGGTTCGGGTTCCGGCTGCGAAGCGGAGCGAGGCTTCTTGAATGAAGGAGCTTCTGCGCCAGGAATTGAGCGGGACGCAGCGGGCGTCGGAGTCGGCGTGGATGTTGCGGCGTTCGAATGCGGCAACGAGGTCTGCGGACCGCGTCCGCCGGGCGGGTGAGCGGGGTCAGCATCCGCCGGCGACGGGACGGGTGCAGGTTCTTGCCCCATTTCGCCCTCTTCGTGCAACCAGGACTTTATTTTTTTAAAGATGTTCTTCATGTCTGATCTTTATCCTGAGGGTTGACTGCGAATTCGTCAACCTCGAGGGTCCGCGCCTCGCCCGTCCCGCGCTGAATCCCAATTCGAATCCGTGACCACAACGCCGGCCAAACCGTCTCAGGAAGCCGATTCGCCCATTCTACAAACACAAGCCCTTGGGGCTGTAAAAAAAGATCCCAAAAACCCGTGCTTTCCAGATCCGCGTCCGATTCCACGCGATATAGGTCCACATGGTCAATCGGACCGGTCGGCGTCGGATACTCGTGATGGATCGCGAATGTGGGAGATGTGGCATCATGGGCCCCTAAGGCTTCTAAAAACCAGCGCACCAGCTGCGTCTTGCCGGCGCCCATTTCGCCCTCAAGACAAACGACGCAGGGTCGGCGAAGGCGGGAAAGATAGGTTTGCGCCCAGGCCTGTGTCGCCTCACGCGAGGGGAACGTCAGACGCGTCGTCACTGGAGTGCGATGGAACTTCCGCTCTGATTGCGGCCGCTGTTTCATCTACAAAAAGCCTCCGCCGAGGCGCAAACGCGAGGCCACTTGAGGCAGCAAGCGATTGAGATCGGAAGCCGTGAGCGCCAGCTGATCCTGACCGGAGCGAATCCACTCATCGGCGAGTCGTCCATGGACATAAGCCGCGGTCGCCGCCGCTTGAGGCGTATCCAAACCTTGAGCCAGCAGGGCTCCCACCATTCCCGTCAGCACATCGCCCGTTCCGGCTTTTGCGAGAGCCGCATTGCCGGCATGAACGATCAGGCAGCGTTGCCCGTGAGCGATCAAGCTCCGATAGCCTTTCAACAGAACATGGCAGCCTGTTTTGGCGTGACCGGCAAAGGCCGCCTGAAAGCGATCCTTCTCCACATCTTGAGCCTGCACCTTTAAAACTCGCGCCAGCTCACCCGCGTGAGGCGTGATCACCCAATTTGAGGGCAAGGGGAATAACGAGTGTTCCACGCAGGCCGTGATCGCATCGGCGTCCACAACCACGGGAATCTCTTTCAGCTCTTTGAGCCTTTCGATGACTCGGGCGGTCTCCACCCCGGTTCCCAGTCCCGGCCCGACTGCCACGGCAGAGATGCGTGAATCCCAGATCCCGGGCTCATCCACACGTGCGGTGAGCACTTCGGGCACTTCCTTTAAAACTTCGTACGGAGCCTCAAAGCTCGCCCATATCACATAACCTGCACCCATGCGAAAGGCGCTCGTCGAGGCCAAAATGCCCGCGCCCCAAAAACCAGGGCGCCCCGCTATAACTAACAGGCGACCAAAATCGGACTTGTTGCTGGTCTCCTTGCGGGTGGGCAAGTAGCGGCGAGCCAAACGCTCGGTAAACAAGAAATGAGAGGTTGCGATCCCGCGCAAGGCCTCATAAGGAAAGCCTATGGGCAGGACTCGCAGCTTCCCGACATGTGACGGCCCTTCACCGACAAAAAATCCCGGCTTGGCCAGTCCAAACGTAATTGTCATGGACGCGCGAACGGCCGCACCCTCCACACGTCCTGTTCCGCAGTTCAGTCCGGAGGGCGCATCTAAACTCACCTTGGGTGCAGAAGCCGCATTGATCACTTCAATGATCTTGGCGTAAGGCTCTTTGACCCGATCCCGAAAGCCAATGCCAAAGACACCATCAATCACCAGCTCCGCCGATTTGATTTGCTCGGCCCGTTCCGGAATTTCCACAAGATCAACCAGGCGCAAGCCCTGCAGCTCGGCGCGCTGACGTTGCAGACGAAAGAGCGGGCTCTGTGAATCGCGCGGGGCCACGGTAAACACCTGAAGATCCCTGTACCCCGAAGAATGGAGATGGCGGGCGACCACTAGCGCATCACCGCCGTTGTTGCCAGGGCCCGCCACCACCGCCACGCTGCCACGGGTGAGTTCGGGCAAATAACTCAGATCAATCTCCCGGGCCGCCAAAGCTCCGGCCGCTTCCATCAGGATTTCGCCGGGCAGTCCGTAAACGGTTTGCGACATCTCATCGATCTGCCGCGCCTGATCCACTGTTGCGAGTCGCATCGCTCATTCCTTAATCTAGCTGAGTTCGGACTGGAGAAACTTGGCCATCTGTTCGGCAAGTTCCGTGATTTGCGCCCGATCCGGGCCTTCAACGAGAACTCGGATCACAGGCTCCGTCCCCGAGAAGCGCACAAACAGGCGCCCTTTGCCCTTTAGTTTCTCTTCCGCGGCCTGGATCATGTCCTGGTAGCCGCGAATTTCACCCAAGTCTTTCCGCTGCTTTACGCGCGTATTGATCAAAATCTGAGGAATATCCTCCATGATGTTCTTGAGTTCCGACAAACGTTTCTCCTGGCTCCGCATCACCGCGAGCACGTTCAACGCCGCTACGCAACCATCACCCGTGGTGGAGTGATCCAAATGAATGATGTGCCCGCTCTGCTCGCCACCTAAAGTGTAGCCGTGCTGTCGCATGGCCTCGACCACATTTTTATCGCCCACATCCGTACGCACAACTTTGATCCCGTGTTTCTTCATGGCCAGATCCAGACCCACATTGCTCATCTGCGTGGCGACCACTGTGTTCTGCGGCAGCGCTTTCCCGCGCGCCAGATGTAAGGCGCAGATTGCGAGAATATGATCTCCGTTCACGATCTCGCCTTTTTCATCAACCATGATCACGCGGTCGCCGTCGCCATCCAGGCTGATGCCGACATCTGCACGGTAGGTGCCCACAGCCTCGGCCACGCGCGCCGGGTACAAGGCACCCGTCTTATCATTAATGTTGTAACCATCGGGACCATCGCCAATCACCACCAAATCCGCGCCCAATTCGGAAAACACGGCCGGCGCGACCTTGTAGGCCGCCCCATTGGCGCAATCCAAAACAATGCGCAAGCCCTCAAGCGACAGATTTAATGGAAAGGCGTTCTTCGCATAGACAATGTAACGGCCAGCAGCATCGTCAATCCGTCGCGTGCGTCCAATGGATTCACTGGGGGCCAAATACGGGGTGAGGTCTTCTTCCCCCACGAGGCGTTCAATCTCACGCTCCATGCCATCAGGTATTTTAAAACCGTCAGCACCGAAAATCTTGATTCCATTATCCGAGTACGGATTGTGAGAGGCGGAGATGATAATGCCTGCGTCCACGCGCATATTGCGCGCTAAAAATCCCACGCCAGGTGTGGGCAGCGGCCCCGTGAGCTGGACATGCACGCCCATGGAATTTAGCCCGCTCGCCAGTGCCTGCTCCACCATGTAGCCCGACAGACGCGTGTCCTTCCCAATAAGAACCATACGCTTGGATCCCTGGCGCCCGGGCATCTGTTTGAGCAGATGTCCCATGGCCTGGCCCACCTTCAGAACCACATCAGGGGTCATGGGGAACTTGTTTGCGGCTCCGCGAATGCCATCCGTGCCAAAAAGTCGACGCGTCATCTCTCTTCTTCTCCTGTGGAACTCACCCGGCGCAGTACAGCCATAAACTCTTGCGGTTGAATGTCCAGAACTCGAGCGCCGATGGGAAGATTCAGCCCCTCCGGACTCAGGTGGATCACCTGACGCCCCGGCTGCGCCCCCGTAAGGTCGACAGTGAAAACCGGGCTCATCTGATTGATCTTTTTTAGCGCCACGCGCGGGCCGGCGACCTCCACACGCACAAGTTCAGGAATGGGAGTCACCATTTCCAGCTGGGGCGACAGCAGGACTTGGAGTTCGAAATCCTTCACCACTGTGGAGTCGCGGCGGCCGAGCATGGACAGCCACAGCACAACCGCCACGCCGAGGGCGACAAATTTGTAAGTGAGATTCTCACCCCACGGTGAAATCCGAGACTTCATGCGTGAAGCCTCTCAAAGCTTTTCGAAAGTCCATAGAGCTCATAAAGAGTTTTGCGCACAGTGTGATAGTCCACTCCCATTTCCAAGATTCCGGAGTGAGCCATGCCCACCGAACGGTTCTCTTCACTCACGACAAACACATAAGCATCGGTTTCTTCGGTCAAGCCGATCGCGGCACGATGGCGCGTGCCGAGGTTTTTATCCAGAGCGGAGTTCTTACTCAGAGGGAGAAAGCAGCCGGCCGAGATCAAGCGTCCTCCGCGGATCAAGACCGCCCCATCATGCAGCGGACTCGATGGATGAAAAATGGAAAGGATCAACTCGCTCGTGACATCCGCATTGACTGGTCGTCCCTCTTCAATGAAATAGTCCAGCGTGATTTCCCTCTCCAGCACAATGAGAGCGCCAAAACCCCGTTGCGCGCAGGCCGTAACCCCTTTGGCCAGCTCTTCGATCATATGAGTTTCCTCAACCCGTCTTTGGCCCGAAAGAAAAGGGCTGCTTCCAATCTGCGCCAAAGCCCGCCGGATTTCACCCTGAAACAAGATCACCACAATGAGAAAAAGGTTAGAAAAGAATTTTTCAAGAATATAGTTGAACGTAATGAGTTCCAAGTAAATCGAAAGCATATATGCAATGGCTAAGATTCCCAGACCCGAGAGAATCTGCACGGCGCCGGATTTTTTGATGAGAAGTAGAACACGATAGACAACAACCCACACCAGGAACAGATCAACGAAGTCCTGCACGCGCAGCTGCGCGAACAAAGCTCCCCAATTGTTCCAGAGGCCAGTCAACATAGCGGCTTCCTATCGCGGCTTCCCGTCGGAGCCGTTGAAGTTGGGGATTCTAAAGCCTGTGACTCACACAGGCGCCTTAAAGCTACAGGTACAGGTTTTAGGCGGTCACAGGGCCGGGTTGCCCGACCGGATCACTCCCGCCGGGGGCTTTTTTGCGGACCTCTTTTTCCACCCGTTCACTCTCCTGAACCTGTTTGCGATCCCGTTCCAGCTGTTCCTTCTTGGTTTCCCGCAATTTCTTAAGTTCTTCAAGAGAGCCACCATTGACCAACAGATTCACCTCATCGGAATCGATGGTCTCGTATTCAAGTAAGGCCCCGGCCATATTGTGTAAGGCCTGAAGGTTCTCACGCAGGATGTGAACGGCGCTGTCATGGCCGCTCTTCACCAGTTCGAAAACCTCGGCATCAATCTCCTGAGCTTTTGAATCGGAATATTCACGATTTTGAGTCTGCTGCATGCCCAGAAAAACCGGCCCCTCTCGCTTTTCATAGGCGAGCGGACCGAGCTTATCGCTCATCCCCCACTCGCACACCATACGCCGGGCCAGCTCCGTGGCGCGCTCAATGTCATTTCCCGCACCCGTCGTGTAATCCTCAAATACCAGCTCCTCCGCCGCTCGCCCTCCGAAAAGAAACGCGATCATATTCGTCGCCTTGCTTTTGGAGAGATTCAATTGATCCTCTTCGGGCAAGGTCTGCGTGAGCCCCAGCGCCATTCCGCGCGGAATAATCGTCACTTTGTGAATGGGATCCAAGCCGGGAAGCGAACGCCCCACAATGGCGTGGCCCGCCTCGTGATAAGCCGTGATCCGTTTATCCTTCTCACTGATGACCATGGACTTGCGCTCCGAACCCATGATCACCTTGTCCTTCGCCTTTTCGAAGTCCTCCATCTCCAAGCGCGCCTTGTTATCACGAGCGGCTTGAAGGGCGGCCTCATTTACCAGATTCTCCAAGTCCGCTCCAGAAAACCCCGGCGTGCCACGTGCGATCTTTTCCAAATCCACATCATTGGCCAGCGGCGTGCGACGGGTGTGCACCCGCAGAATCTCTTCGCGACCCTTGAGGTCGGGCTTGTTCACCACTACGCGCCGGTCAAAGCGGCCGGGCCGCAACAACGCAGGATCGAGCACATCGGGACGATTTGTAGCGGCAATCAGAATCACGCCATCATTGCTCTCAAATCCGTCCATTTCCACAAGCAATTGGTTGAGGGTCTGCTCGCGCTCGTCGTGCCCTCCCCCCATACCGGCGCCACGGTGGCGGCCGACGGCATCAATCTCATCAATAAAAATCAAACATGGGGCGTTCTTTTTCCCTTGTTCAAAAAGATCCCGCACGCGGCTGGCGCCGACGCCTACGAACATCTCCACAAAATCCGAACCGGAAATGGTGAAGAACGGCACATTGGCTTCGCCCGCCACCGCCCGCGCCAACAACGTTTTTCCTGTTCCCGGGTGGCCCACGAGCAAAACGCCCTTCGGAATACGACCGCCCAGCTTGGTGAACTTTTTCGGATCTTTTAGGAAATCCACAATCTCACGCAGCTCCTGCTTGGCCTCCTCGACCCCAGCCACATCCTTGAAGGTGACTCGATTTTTGTTTTCGGTCAGAAGGCGCGCCCGGCTTTTCCCAAACGCCATCGCCTTACCGCCACCGACCTGAATTTGGCGCATAAAGAACATAAACATGGCGATAATAATAATTAGAGGAAGCCAATTCAGAAGCACGCTCGCAAGGAAAGAGCTATCCGAGCCGGCATAAGCGGGAGTGATTCCCTTTTCACGCACGATCTCAAAGCCCTTATCCGTGGTGTTACCGACAATCTTGAAATGCTTGCCACCGAAGGTCTTCTGACCGGCCTCGTTCAGCTGACCTTCGATCTCCCCGGATTCGCGGTGAAACACGATGGTGTCTTTGACCACCTGATCCTGCTCCACAGCCTGCAAGAACTTTGGGTAGTTAAAGTCACGAACAACTTGGCTGGCCTGCCGCTCGTACATTTGGAAGAAC
This sequence comes from Bdellovibrionales bacterium, assembly GCA_050249195.1. Classification (GTDB taxonomy): domain Bacteria; phylum Bdellovibrionota; class Bdellovibrionia; order Bdellovibrionales; family UBA1609; genus JALHOQ01. The sequence continues at coordinate 114,048 of JBFWQY010000003.1, read as the reverse complement.
AGTACCGCGAGCACAATCAGGAGAGCCCAAAGGGTCATTGTCTTAGTAGGAGAGCGCATCCGGCGTCCTTTACGTCTAGAGTCATGATTAGAATAGCACGTCGTAGGCTTGAGCTCAAACTCGACTCACTGACACAAGGTCCGGCGTCACTATAAATCTCAAACCGAGCATCTCGAACTCAAAGTTTTTGCGGTCGGTGTCAAGTCGCTTAAGAAGTTCCCGAACATGCGCCTGAGAATATCCCTTTAGGCGTAAAGCCTTAAAGTAGCGGGCGACGTGAGCTTCGCGCTGGAGTTGAGGAAGCCTCTGTATCGGTTTGCGCCGCAACCCAACATCTGGGCTCTCAATCGGCGACTCCGACTCAAACTCCTTTGCTTCACAGGAGCCAGCCGCAGCTACGACTTCGAGAGAACGAGCCAAGGCTTCCACCGCGCCGGCCTGTCTTTGTTCCAATTGAGGAAGCCATTGCTTCCGGATCCAGTTCCGAAAGGCATCGACTTTGATATTGGACGGATCATCCAGCCAATTCAGGCGGCGTGTACGCGCGTAGGCCTCAATCTCACCCCGAGACAAACAAAGCAAAGGTCGAAACATCCCATCTCGAAAAAGAGACATGGCTCTTAGTCCCTCAGGTCCTGTTCCCCGAATCAGGCGGAATACCCTCGTCTCCAAAAGATCATTGCGATGGTGGGCAAGACCGATGGCATCCGCGCCCGATTCCCGCTGCCAACGGCACAGCCATTCCCGCCGGAAATCCCGCAGCTCCTCCTCCGAGCGGAGGTCCGACCTAACCGCGGGGTTTGAATAGAAGGCCAGGCCCCGCCTGCAGGCCAACTCGCGCACATGGGCCAGGGCTTGTGTCCGAAACCGAGATTGTCCCGTATCATCCGTGAGGCCATGATGCACGTGGGCCAGGGCCAAGTCGATCTTTAGATGCCGTTGCCAGCGCGATAAAATTTCCACCATTGCCATGGAGTCTATTCCCCCCGAAACCGCCAGCAGCAACGATTTTGGCAGGTGCACTCCAGACCTGAGGAATTTTAAGACTTTATGTTCAGCCGCCAAATCGGAACGGGACATAAAATGTGATTTAATACGCGTTGTGTACGGTGTAATTTGGCGGCGCAGCATATGGTGTCAAAAACCTCGACATTTTCTGTCTCATATTCGGACGTCGGCTTAATCCAAATACCTGAAAAAACTGGACTCTCGGTTTGCCTTTCCTGGCCCTAGAATTGCTTCTCCTAAAGGGGTGGAGGAGGAACCTATGGGCTTTCGCAAGCCATCAGCAGATAAATCGAAAATCCTGCTCCTCTTTCTCGCGTCTATTCTCGCGTTTATTTTTAGCCTCGTCCTTGCGGCTCCCGTGGCTCTTGCCGCCGAGAAGCCAGCCTACCAGGTGAAATCCGATGCACTCAACCATTTGCAAGAGCTTCGAAATGAAAACGTGAGGCAGTTACGAACGATTGATGCCGCCCTCAGTAAAAAAATGGATGTTGAGACCCGAGATGCGTCAGGCAAGTCAATCCCCCTCGATAAAGAGGTACAGAGCCTACAGGCCGCCAAGCGCGAGCATCTATTGCGTCTCGAGGTCGTGAATCGTCTCATTCATCAGATCAGTAAGAATTTCGGTGGCGGGGATTTACGGGCCTTTTTAGAGGGCGCCCTGACCGATATGGCAAAGGTGGAGGTCTCTAAAGTAGATGCGTCTGCCGACTCCGGATTGTGGAAGTTCTTACGCTATGCACGCGATGCGATCCGCGCCCTTCCGGAGCAGAAGGAAAATATCTTGTCTTACCTCGAAGGATATATGAACCGCTCCGTATCCAATCCCATACGTCCCGAGGAATACATTTCCTCCCGCAACTACACGAATGGAGCGGAAAGCGAAGCCGCATCCCCCTTGAGCCGGGAAGAAGTGGGCGCAATTGCCGACCGCCGCTTGAACGAAATGAACCAGGGTCGCGAGGCTGCACCGGTGGTCAACTCTTCGCGGACACGTTAATCACGAATTTTCACCTTGGACTTAAGACTCAATGCAGAATCATGAGGTTCCTTTTTGACCACCTCGATCTCGGCCTGAATGCGGAATTTATGCTCCTCGACAAAACGTGAGGCCTCTTTGACAAAGTCGATCTTCGAGATCAGGCGAATCGTCTCATTGCCGATGCGGTTCAAAAACTCTTCCTTGGATCGATTTGCGCCCTGGAGAATGCTGGCAAGCACATCCTTTGGAAGGTTGAGCCCTCCGAGAGCGCTGCGCACGGACTCCTCGGTCATAAAAGCAGCCCCCAGCCCAACGCTCATCACCTTACGGATCATATCGCTCCATTTGGGGGGAGCCTCTCCTGTCGCATCCATATCTTCAAACGCATCGCTCTGATCGTCTCGATCGCGCGGGTCTTTTTTATTATCCATTATACTATATTTTATCCGTATCTTAATATTCTGTCTAACTATCTAGCCGTACTTGCTCTTCACCCGTTGATGATAGGCCCTCATCATATTGGGAAGATTCACATTCACCAGAGCCTTAGCCACTGGGCCTGGAACAAATACCTTAAAGCTGGCATCCACGGTGTACTTGGCTTGTGTCTTTCCTCCCACGTCGCTTAACTCCCAGGATCCTGTGGAGGTTTTAAACAGGTCACCTGATTCCAAAGCCCAATGGATTTTTCCCGGGGGCTCCTCAGTTATCCACAAACGGTAACTGAAGGTTTTGATCACAGAGACATGGAATTCGACCAGCTTCTTGTTGTTCCGGGTATCTAAGACCTTGCACTGTTTCACTTCGCTTAGAAACTCAGGATACTTTTCGTAATCCGAAACCAGAGCGAAAAGCTGCTCTGGTGAGCACGGGAAGACTTCAGTGGTCGATGCAGCTGCCATAACTCAATTCTCCCTATGGACGAGAGGGCTCATTGTAGAAGCCCAGGTCCCTCTCAGCAAGCTCTAAGACACTCTCCGAGGCAATCTCCCGTGGCACAGACAGGCTTGAGCTTTAAGGTTGGCCTTCCGGCATCAGGCCCGCATCGCCAGAATGATATTGTCTAGCTCAATCGCAAGCAGACCCGTATTGTCCCATGCCAAATTCGTGATGAGATCTATCTGCTCAACGCCCTTTGCCAAAGGTTCAAAGGTTCCTTTAGGAATGCGCTTAGCTGAGTTCTCCAGAGGTTTCAGCACCGCGTGCCACTCACCCACTTTCTGTGACACTTCAGCAAGGAACGACTTCACACTGAGATCATGCTCGCGTGCCATTTGGTTATAGGCCATCAGTCGATCCACGATTTGATCACAAGGAATGTCCATACGGGCCGGATCCACAGCCACCCGGTACTCGGGCGGGGAAGGAAGCACCCCAAGACGCACCGCCCGTAAGGCGCGAGCTTGAGCCCAAGGTCCCATGCCGAATCCCGCAGTCACCATCATCAAAATTCTAATCATTATGACAAGGTGCCGGGCGTGAAAGGAATTATGCCTCACTTGAGCCCCCTAAATGATCCGGCCTTGATGTAGGCCGTCGTTGCGGACACTGTCAAGAAGCGTCGTTATGGGCAAATGACAGGTTCCGGCGACCTCGGTATGGTGGCCCCAGATATATTAGTCGTCATGGAGTTTAGATATGCGTATTTGGGCCGTTGCGATTGCGTTCCCCTGCGCCGCCCTCTTCAGCTGGAGTCTGAGCCTAAACGCCCAGACCCAAAGTCAGAATCAGGCTCAATCTCAGCCGTCAGGTCTATCTCAAACGCCGAATTGGCCCTCCTCGCTCAAGGTGGGCGCGAGCGCCCTCTTTCTGTACCGTCAATCCAATTTTGCGAAAGAAGATTTCACGGCCGCCGATACAGAGACGGAGAGGAACGGACTGCACATTCAAGAAGCCGAGATCTCTTTCTCCTCCGAAGTCGATCCTTACAGCAAGCTGAATCTCCTGCTCTCCATTCATCCCGAATACGAGCATGATGAATCCACTCGCCAAACCGAACAATCTTGGCTCATTGAGCCCGAGGAACTCTACGCCGAATCGTTGGCACTGCCTTACACGGCGCTTCGACTGGGCAAGTTCAAAGCCGCTTTTGGGAAACACAATCAGCTCCATACGGATACGTTTCCGCTTGTGGACCCACCCGTGGCGCACGCCGTGCTTCTCGGAGACGAGGGCTTAAATGATGTCGGGGGTTCGGCAGCGGTTCTGTTGCCGGTTAACTGGTACAGCGAATTGATCGGCCAATATCTACGCGGTGAAGGCGAAAACGCCGAGTTCAATTCGCCATCGCCAAGTGATGGCGTCGGTGTTGGCCACTGGAAAAACTTGTGGGATTTGTCGGATGCCTTAACCATGGAAGTGGGGGCCTCTTTTGCCCACGGCAAAAATGCCCTTGGCGGTCACACCGCTCTCTACGGTTCGGATCTCACCTTCAAGTGGAGACCTGTAATCGGGGGTAAATACCGCTCGTGGATCCTGGCGGGGGAGTATCTGCGGAGAGAATTGGAACAGCCAGGAACGGCTGAGGAGACCGGGGACGGTTGGAATGTGTGGGGTTCTTATCAATTCGCCGAGCGCTGGTCCGCTGCGGTTCGCTATGACTATCTGAGAGTCGACGGCTCTTCCGCTGATGAGGTGCTCAATCCGAACGGTTTAGAAAATGGAACCACGCGGAAGTATTCAGCGGGAGTCACGTTCAAACCCTCCGAGTTCTCGATGTTCCGAATCGAATACAACCAGGCGGAAGGGCCAGCCTCCGCGCATGGCGAGACTGTTGAAAACAAGATCTATCTTCAGGCGGGCTTCGTCATTGGCTCTCATCCTCCGCACACGTATTGACGTCATTCTCGCAAGGAGTTTGTCATGGGACGGGTTCTCACTTTTATCTTCTTTTTTATCTTCTTTGTTTTTGGAATGGGAATGGGGCTGACATCAGGCCGTGCCCAGGCCCAGCTGATGGTGGGCACGACCACTCCGGATTTGGAAGCGCTGGTGAAGGCTGTGGGTGGTGAGGATGTGAGCACGTTTTCCGTTGTCCGCGGAACTCAGGATCCGCACCAGATCGAAGCCAAACCGTCCTTTATGGTGAAGTTCCGGGGGGCCGACCTGATCGTGTCCCATGGACTCGACTTAGAAAGCGCCTGGCTGGACCCGATGACCGAGGGCTCGCGAAATCCACGCATTGCCAGAGGAACCCCAGGCTTTTTGGAGCTCGGACCTCTGCTGAAGCCGATCGAAGTGAAAAGCGGCCCCGTTTCCCGCGCAGAAGGCGATATTCATCCAGACGGAAATCCGCACTTCCATCTGGATCCTGTTCGGCTCGGACAGGCCGCGGTGATCGTGGCCGTTCGCATGGGCGATCTGGCCCCAAAGAAAAAAGAGCCATTTCGCGTGCGGGCCCGGAACCTCCAGAAGCGTCTTGAGGAAAAAACCAAGGACTGGACGGCTCGGATCCGTAAGACCGGAATCAAGGAGTTCGTTTCCTACCACAAGACCTTTTCCTATTTCGCCGACAGATTTGGACTAAAGAACACGCTTCATTTGGAACCCAAACCCGGCATTCCGCCATCCCCCAGTCACGTTCTCGATCTCATCGAATCGATGAAAGCCCGAAACGTGAAGCTGATTCTGATAGAGAATTTTTTTGATGACTCCGTGCGTGGCAAGTTCCAGCAGGCCGCGTCGGGCGTCAAAGTCCTCAAGGTTCCCGTGTATGTGGGTGGTGAAGACGGCGTCACCACCAATGAGGAACTGATTGAGCGCCTTGTACGCACGTTCGAGGAGGCCTCCAAGTGATGCCGGTGATTCTTTTTCTGGCGGCTCCGGCCGCGCTGGCTCTTCTTCTGGTCGCGATTCATGCCTATTTGGGCTTGCATGTGCTCGCAAGAGACGTCGTGTTCGTCGATATTGGCTTGTCGCAGGTGGCGGCGTTGGGCGCGGCCCTCAGCATGTTTTTCGTGCCGGAAGGCGAAGGTAAGCTTGCCCTCCTGTTCTCGCTCGGACTCTGTTTGTTCACAGCTTTGTTTCTGGCTTTATTGCGCCGGTTTGAAAAGACGCTTTCACAGGAGGTTTTGATTGGGATGAGCTACGCTCTGGCGAGCGGGCTACTCATTTTGGTCGCCGACAAACTGCCTCACGGAACCGAACACCTGAAGCATGCCCTTATTGGAAATATTCTGTTTGTAACCTGGGACCAGGTTTTGGAAACTCTCATCGTCTATGCCACAGTGGGTGCGCTTCACTGGATTTTCCGAAGGCAGTTCTGGGCCTCTTCACGCGGGGAATCCTCTTCCTTTGTTTGGGATTTCTTTTTCTACGTCCTGTTCGGGGTGGTCATCACATTTTCTACCCATCACGCCGGTGTCCTCGTCGTGTTCACAATCCTCGTGGCGCCCGCCGCACTCGCGACTCGGTTCTTTCAAACCCTAACCGTGCGCTTACTCGTCGCTTGGTCCGTTGGACTAGTGGGGGTCCTGGGAGCGTTTGGTCTCAGTTACCTCTATGACCTGCCGGCAGGAGCGGGAATCGTGACCGTACTCACGGTCGGGTTCTTCGCAGCTGTGATGGCCTCACTTGTTTTTCGCCATTCCGTTGTGGTCTCAAAACCAAATTCAAAGTAAATTTTTTATTAAGTGGAACCCGGTTTAAGATCGAAGATCAATCTCGTTTTTATGGGAGTACTGCTCCCGTTCGTCCTCTTATGGCTGCCTTACTTCGCCGTTCTCAAGCGTTACCATCTGGTGCTTTCTGAGGGACACGACTTCCAGGGCGAGTATTACACGCATTTTATGGCGGAAGGCGGGAATGTCTCCTCTCCTCGCATTCAGTTTGTCGTGTTTGGCGATTCCACGGCGCGGAGTGTGTTGGCTCCCAAGAAGATGAAAGACCTCTTTGGCGTAAATCTCGCCTTGAATAATGGCACGGCCCAGACCGCGTACGTTGGACTGCAGGCCTTTTTAGCGAGGCGGCCAGCCCCGAATTGTGTTCTCTTTGCAACTCAGTACAATTACCGGCGCAATTATCAAGAGTTCTTCAGAGGCTTGGTTCGTTATCAGGTGTTCGGGCCGTTGGAACTGCAGCGGATGTGGTTTTTTAGCCGCGCGCATGACGTTTTTCCAGCCAACCAGATGAGCTGGCTGAGTTTCACCATCGCCAGTGCGCGCGCTTGGCTTCGACTCGATGAAATCCCCCTTGCCAATTTAGACAATCTGTTTAACGAGCGTGGCGCGAAATTGTTGGAAAGGGAAGATCGCTTTGAAGCGCGCCTGGAAAGTCGCCGTGGGTTTCAACATTTTTCTCGAGACAGCATACTTCCTGAATCCAGTTTTTTTCGCGAGGAGCTTCACGCTGCGTTTCTTTCCCCTTTCCGCCCCTCGCCCTCCGAAGATTTCTACATTTACGAACTGGCCCGGCTCGCGCGGGCTAATGGAATCCGGTTCTTTTTGGCTCTTCTCCCTGTCGCCGACTCCGACCAATTGAAGCTTGTTGCACCTCATATAAAGGCGCGACGACAACATCTGACCCAGCTCGCGCAAAACAATGCCGACATCCAATTTATTCCCGTGCCTGAAACGTGGCCGTGGGCGGAATTCCGGGATTTCACCCACCTGAACACGCGCGGTGCCAGGAGAATGACTAAGGCACTCCATCAAGCCATGGCTGGCCCATGCGGGAGGATTCCGTGATCTTATATAATCTCGATACCGCTTTACTGCTGATGGTGGCGTTTATCGCTTACGTCTTTACCCCGCCCCGGTGGCGCTACATTTTCCTACTCGCGCTCAGCGTGGGAATATTGAGCCACCTGGGATGGTCTGGATTTTCGATCACACTCATCCAGGTGGCTGCCGCCTTTATCATGGGGCTCTGGATTGGCGCTTGCCCCACATGGGTTCGCCTCTGGTCTTGCGTACTTCTACAGCTCGCACCGATGGTGTTTTACAAACTGGGCGGGGTCGCAGTTTTAGGCCGTCAGCCCGAGCTTTGGGGACTGCCGTTGGGCCTTTCGTATTACACATTTCAAATGGTTTCGTATCTGATCGAGGTGTATTGGGGGCGCCAACCTGTCCAGCGACAACCTCTTCCGTTCTTCCTTTATGGCCTTTTGGTCTTCAACAAGGTTGCGGGCCCGATCGAACGCCCTTCGCTGATCGACCAGTTTCGCACGATTTATCTCCCTCCTAATGAAAAACTCTACCGGTCACTTTTTTTGATTTGGCTGGGATACTTTCAAAAAGGGGTGATCGCCGAAAACCTCGCGCCCTTTATAAGTCCGATCTTGCAAAACGCGACGGAATACCAAGGACTTCCCGTTCTCTGCGCGATTCTTCTAAGCAAGTACCAAATCTTCTGTGACTTTTCAGGCGCGTCCCTGCTCGCGCTGGGCGCTGCCGGGCTTTTTGGCCTTGATCTCACGCTTAACTTTGATCGTCCATTTGCGGCCCGCTCGCTCCGTGAATTTTGGACCCGCTGGCATATCTCGCTGCAGGCCTGGATCCGTGACTATGTTTTTTATCCCCTGCTGTCGACGCGCTTGGCGACTTGGGGAGCCTTCCCTCTGATTCTGGTTAGCTTTATTATCTTTGGACTCTGGCATGATATTCGCTGGACCTTCGCGCTCTATGGCGTTCTCCAAGCCGTCTTGATCTGGGTGCGGCCGGAACGGCTTTATAGCTCCTTGTTCAAACGGGCCTGGACGCTTCCGTTGGCGCTAATTTTTAATTATGTCGTTCTCATCAGTTTGCCCGGAATCCTGTTTCGGGCGCGAACGTTGACCGAAGCTTGGACGATTTGGTCCCATATCGGCTGGAGCACGGCGAACTGGGATTTCTTTATAAAAGCAGGGGAATTCTCTTTGCCGATGCTCCTGGCCCTAATGGCGGCCAACGAGTGTATTCAGTGGAGCCTGACCCGAACCTCCTGGCTTGAGCGGCTGGCGCGATCCCGGTGGTACTGGCGTATGATTCCCGTGCCTTTCCTTCTATTGGTTTTGATCCTTTACTTTAAGAGGGGCGAGCTTCAACCCTTTGTTTACTCCACCTTTTAAATACCTTTTTGAAGACCGTCTTTGATTTCTCATTGACCCGCCAGATGACGCGGTGTAATAAGCGGCGCATTGTATAACTCACGCTCAGCTTCCCCTCCCTCCTTTGAGGCGCAACCTGACATCCGGACGGGAAAAATGCGCGCCTAAACCAGTAAATAAGGAAGGACCTATGAAGCAATCCGGTTGGTTGGAAAAAGTTGGTCGCACACTCCTACGGTCGCTATGGTCGTTTGCGCTCGGCGCGCATTTGTGGCGAACGGGAGTGGTGCTTATGGTTTTAGGATTAGGCCTTGGGCTGAGTCTGCGTGCGCACAGTGCGGCTCTCTGGAGTGAAGCCGACATCGAGAAATTCGAGTTTTTCCCGCAAACTCAGGAAATCGAGGCCACGGCTCGCGCATGCCCTCCCTTATTCTTTGGCGCCAATGCCGGCGGCGACAAAATGATCCAGATGATCAAGCAGGAACTGCGCGAACGGACTGAAACCTTTAGACGCGAAATACAGGAAAAAGAAGGCCGAACCGTGATGGTTCAAACCGTTACATTCAACTCGCAATTGACCGCCGATAGCGGCATTTTTGCTCAAATGTTCGACCTTGATCGCAACGCGGAAAAACAAAATCGTTGCACAATTGGGAGCGCAACCTACAGGGTCGTTGATGCCAATCCCAAGCAATCCCAAGCCGGTCCGACGGGGCCCGTTCTCCGAGTGGGCGTGCGCGATGGTTATCGCCTTCTAGCAGAGCAGCATGGGGCGGCTTGGTTTGGAGCCGATATCAACTTTGCCGAAGCCGTCGGCGCCAAACTCAACCGCCGTGTCGAGTTCTACCCGCTAAAAAATGCCGACGAGCGAATTAGCCTCACTCGTGCGGGAGTTGTCGACATGTCTATTTCTCTGATTACAATCACCGAAGACCGTAAAAAGCAGGTGAGTTTTTCCAACCCTTATTTCAAAACGGGTCTCGTGATGGGAACGTTCAATTATCCGATGCTAGAAAAGAATCCTCAGGTCATTAAGGACTTGGAAACGAGCGAAGTGCCGGTCACGGTGTATGTGGGCAAGGGGACCACGGCCGAAACTTGGGCGCGGCAGAATCTTCAGGGCCTGGCGAATGTGAAGATTCAGACTGTCAACAACTCCTCCGCACTTGGAAAACTCGTGGAGAAGGAGAGCCCAGACAAGCCCGTAGCTAACGGCAATGTCTTTATCACCGACGAAGTTATCGCCAATGCCTGGTCGGATGCTTATATCCTCCGAATCAACAACGGACAGTCGCTGCTGACGAATACGGACGAGTACGGTGTCGCGGTCACACAAGGGCACCAAGAAATTGTAGATGCTGTAAACAAAGTGATTGCTGAAGCCGAAATCTCGAAGCTCTATCTAGAGCTGGTGAGTCGCTAGTACCAGAGTCTGCTCAACGGCTCTGCGGGTCGCGCGGCTTCTGGAGCTGGCTTCCCGCTAGAGCCGTTATCACCTCGGCTTCAGTCGGCTTGACAACGAATTCTGCGGCTCCCACATCGGAGTCCATGCGCCGACGTGCCTGTGCGATCAGTTCGATCCGATACTGGCCCGGCTTAAGATCACTCAATGACACTTCGGGAATAATGACCGCGATTTCCTTCACCGCAGTCCACTCGGTCTCATCGAGGTGACGGTACAGGAGCTTTGTCTTGTAGCGTTCTGCCTCCGGGGAGGGTTTCCAAGCCAGCGTTTTTGCCTCGCGCGGTTTCTCCGGCGCCTGCGGATTCGGCGTGATCAGCTTTGCGCCAAGCACACTGAAGCTGAATGCCAGCGGTTCCTGCTGGTAGGCGATACCTGTACTGGAAGTGAAAAACACCTGCCAGAAATAAACTTCCCCCGGTGGCACCTCGAGGCTTTTACGGGTCCCCTCGGTGCGGAAGATCCAAGGCTTGTCTTTGCGCGCTTGGCTCCACACGCGTAGCGTATACCGCTTGGCTTTTTCCACAGGCGTCCATTCAAAATCAACTGTCACTTTCTTTCGCCCATGTCCTGGAATAACCGCTCCTTGCTCCGGTTTTAGGGGCTCGGGCTCTTTGGCCACAACCTCCACCTCAATGACGCCGCTCCAAGGACTGAAGTAATCGACATCGCGGGCGCGCGAGCGAATCTGAACCTTGTACACGCCCATGGGTACGTCTCGTATCAACTTACTTTCTGTCGTGGGAAAGATGAGAGGTTCGCCTCCTTGCGCGGGGGTGAGACGAACCTCATAACCACCAGCCTTCTCTATGGGCTCCCACTCCAATTCAATGCTTTTGGTGCCTGAAGGCGCTTGAGCTGGAACGGCGGACGGATTCTCGGAATGCGAGGTCGACCCAGGTGGCGGTCCAGGCGCAGGTGCGGGCGTGGGCGCTGAACGAGGGGCTACCGAAACTGGGGCCGGAGATTGTGGTTCCTGAGCGCGGGAGCCGAACGGGAAAGTCAGTACCAGCAGCGCGCAAGTCCCTATTGCGAATCTAAAGCGCTTCGGAAGGGACATCGACCGAACTCCGCGGATTTACCACAGCGGGAATGGGAGGAGGCTCTTCTCCGACATGGGATCGTTTCGCCATCTTGACAGCGAAGGAGAGAGCCGCGCTATGGTCATAGTCCAGCCCCTCCTTGCGAGTCGCGAATGCGTATGCCGCGAAGAAGTTCTCTGGCGCCTTGGGTCCTCCTTTGAGCACATTGTACGTGATCTCGAGGGCGGTTTTCACATCAAGAGAAAACTCGCGTTTGTTGCGCAACTCATTGAAGAGGCGATAGAATGGCGCCTTCACGCCTTGCGGGAAAAACTGGCTGAGACGCGCAAGTCGAATCGCCAGTTCCGCGCAGAGTTGGCGAGGCAGATCCAGGTCCTTAGTGTCGCGGCAAAAGCGTGCGAGTTCGATGAAGTCCTCGCGAACCAAGGCCGGCTCCCCTTTGTAGTTCTTCGAAAGTTCATAAGCGAGTTCCACGGCCATACGGTAGTCGTAATCGAAGAACTCGGACAAGAACGCGCGGTTGAAGATCTCGGCGAAGTTCACTTGCACATCCGTTGGGTAAGATGAAAACTCGAGCGCGATTTCAAGAGCGCGGCGATCACTCAGACCCACGGTCTTCAGCAGGGTTAACATTTGTGAATAACGCCGGGCCGCCCCGTCGCACCCCTTGGATACCTTATCCGCGATCTTTCTTGCCGCCTCTTCTGTCACCACAAGGATGCGCGTCTCACGCATGAACTTCAGTGCTTCTACATATTCGCCGGTGGAATTGCATAGGGATTTCGCCTGCTCGGTTATAGCGCGCAGGCGGTCCGGATGAATCTGGTCATCCGAAACGGCGTGCGCCATTGATCCTGTTAACGCGATCAGGAGGCCGACTGCGAGTGGCGTCAAATATGTTATATATACGGTCAGAATTGCCATACCAGGTAGGTCATCGGCGTGACAGAGTTTGTTTCGGAATCGTAGTGCAAGGAGGCGCTCTTCAAGGGCGCATAGATTTTCTTTTTATATTCAATATGTTTATCATAGACGGTGATTGTGGGATCTTCGAACATGACGGGAAGGAAGGCCAGTAACGCCCCGACTCCGGCCGTGATCTTTCCCTTGTCGTCGGCATGAACCGCTGACAACACATTTACCGTCAAGTTCGTAATCACGGATAACGTTTGCAGCACGCGCATGGTGCGCGCGGGTTTTTCGAGCGCTTCTTCAGCGAGTCGCTCGCGGGTCAGGACGGTCCGTTCATCCTCACCCTTGTAGCGAATGATTGTACGAATCCCCTCGCGATACGGACGCTGCAGACCTAATACCAGGCCCCCGATAAGCCATCCGGCACCGACAGCCGTCGCCACGGAGTTGATCGTAGACGCGGCATCCTTCTCGCTCGCGGATAAATCCTCTTTATTACTATTTTTGTTTGATAGACCCACGTACATCGTGACCAGACCCGACACCTCGACCGGCCAATGGCTTACAAACCAGGTACCGGCTTCAATGCGCGCTTCCATGCGGAGGCGCTCACTGGCGCGCGGAACAACCTGTAGCTCCGGGTAACCAAGACCGTCGAGAATTTGCGAGATCTCACTCTTTTCGTCGTCGTCCTCTTCCTTGTCAGCCGGATTTGCTTTGTCCGCCTTTTTTTCTCTTTTGTCCTTGTCAGATTTAGGGGCCTTGTCAGTTTTATCGGCACTGCCAGACTCTGCGGCGAATACCGCGGAAAATAGAAGTCCGGTGACCAAACTGCAGCAAAGGAGAAACACTTTCATGATGGCCTCTCAAGATGTCTCTCCTTAATTTAACGAGGTCCGAAGTCCCGCGTCCATTCCATGCCACGGATTAGCGACCTAAAGCGAGTCTGGAGACGCTCTTGAGCCCGACCAAAAGCCCGATCAAGTCCGAGCCGAGTCCGAGCGAGTCAGCGTCCTACAGGAACCAGAAACAGATCCCCGCGACGAGCGTCGGAGGAAGGGCACTTAAGAACAACCCGATCGGACTGATCCCGTCCTCGCCAAAAGCCGGATTCAAGATTCCGTATCCCGCCGGGTTCGGTGCGTTTGCAATCACGGTGAGCCCGCCTCCCACCACCGCCCCCGCGACCAAAGAGTATTTGCTGGCGTCCGTAATCGAGGGCACTTGCGCTCCCAAATAGGTTAGCGCCGCGTTGTCCGCAATTGCGGTCAAAGCTGTGGTGCCCACAAAGAGAGCGCCGGCATCCAGTTGTGCGAGCAGGGGCTCTAGCCACCAACGTTGCGGGCCACCGAGCACGACGAGTCCGCCGAGAAAAAAACCCACGAGTAGCCCTTCGCGTAGTTTGAGCTCGCGCTGGTATTCCTGGGTCACGGTCACGAGTCCCAGGAAGAACAGAAATATCCCCATAAACACGGCCGCATAGCGATGCAAAGAGACAATCGCCACCAGAAAGATGAAGTGCAGGGCGGATGCCCATAACGGGATGGACATCGCCCCCCCCTCCTCCCCTTCGTCGTCCTTCCACTCCATCGCATCAAGGTCTTTACGAAAACAAAGTAGGGTGCCAGCCGTAGAGATCATGGTGGCCAGGGCCGCCTTCCAGCCAAAATTGGCTAGCATAAACGTGAGATCCCAATTCCAAATTCCTGAAACCATAAGCACCGGAGGCGCGGCAAAAGGTGTCAAAGTCCCGCCAATTGAGACATTCACGAAGAGCAGACCCAGCGTTGCGTATTTCAGTCGGCTCGGGATATCACGGGAAAGGTAGCGCGAGTAGAGTATCAGAGCGGATACGGTCATGGCCGCAGGCTCCGTAATAAAACTTCCCAACAGCGGCCCCAAAACCATGACAACTCCATAGAAGGCCACGGCGCGAGAAAGAGGGATCAGGCGCGCCACCGACATGATCCCATCAGAAGCCAGCTTGAGAATCGGTCGGGTCGAACACACCGTCATAATCACAAATACGAACGCAGGCTCAGTGAAATTCAGTTGTTCGAGATAGTTCACACCCGCTTCTACCCCGCGTATAGCCGTCAGTATGGAAATCCAAATCCCCGCCCATAAACCAAACACGACTTCCACTTCACCCACGAGGTGGAAGAAATTTTCTCCCACGGATCCAGGCGGATAAGAGTGCGCCAGATGCTGAAGACGCCGGACGGAAAAGGTGTGGATAATCGCGAGCACAAAACAGAGAGTCGCCGCCCAACTTTCAATAGGTATGTCTGACATGAGCGGACTATAACGTGAACGTTGCGAAAAATAAATGTTTCGCGGGTAGTGAGAGCCACTTCATTTCTCTCGTGAGACATCATCCGATCTCGTGACACCGAGCGTTTTTTGACGATCTTTGTACGTCCTCAGGTCTATAAGTGCGCTTTAACCTGGAGGGGGTGAGAATGAGTGGGGATCGGAATTCCATTGGGACTTTAACCAACCCGGCGGTAAGAGGCTTTGTCGAGGAGATTGCGAATCTGTGCCAACCTCAGCAGATACATGTCTGCGATGGAAGTGAGGATGAAGATCAGCGGCTTCTTGATCTTATGGTTCAGCAAGGGACATTGCGCCGGCTGAATCCGGCCAAGCGCCCGAACAGTTATCTCGCCTGGTCGGATCCACAAGATGTGGCGAGGGTGGAGAATCGGACCTTCGTGTGCCTGCCGCGCGCCGAGCAGGCGGGTCCCAACAACAACTGGATGGATCCTAAAGATCTCAATCACCAAGTGAAACCGTTGTTCCGGGGAAGCATGCGCGGCCGCACGCTTTACGTGATTCCGTTTTGTATGGGTCCGCTGGGCTCACGTTTTTCGGTCGTGGGAATTGAACTGACGGACTCCCCTTACGTCGTTGTTAATATGAAGCGGATGACCCGAATGGGTTCCGCCGTATGGAGTAAATTGGCGGATTCCGATGAATTCGTGCGTTGCATTCACTCCGTGGGAAAACCTTTGGAACCGGGCCAGCCGGACGTGGCGTGGCCCTGCAATCCCGAAAAATATATCGTTCACGATCCTCTGGCGCGCGAAATATGGTCTTTTGGCAGCGGTTATGGCGGTAATGCTCTCCTTGGCAAGAAGGGACTCGCACTGCGCTTGGCCTCTTTCATGGGGCGACAAGAGGGCTGGCTGGCAGAGCACATGCTGATCATGGGAGTGGAGTCACCCCAAGGTGAAAAAATTTATGTGAGCGCCGCATTTCCGAGCGCCTGCGGTAAAACCAATTTTGCGATGATGGAACCTCCTCCGGAACTCTCCGGCTGGAAGATCACCACCGTGGGTGATGATATCGCGTGGATTCATGTGGGAAAAGAAGGACGCTTTCACGCCATCAATCCCGAGTCCGGTTTCTTCGGTGTGGCTCCGGGAACTTCGACCAAGACAAATCCGATGTGCATGCAAACTCTGCGCGCCAACACGATCTTCACCAATGTGGCGCTCACTCCCGAGGACGACGTATGGTGGGAGGGTCTAACAGAAACTCCGCCCGAGCGCCTGGTGGACTGGCAAGGGAAAGAATGGACGCCCGACTGCGGTCGTCCGGCGGCCCATCCTAATGCCCGCTTCACCGTGAGCTTGTCCCAGTGCCCGTCGCGCGATCCTCAGTGGGATGCTCCCGAGGGGGTTCCCCTTTCCGCACTCATCTTCGGTGGACGTCGGGCCCGGCTGATCCCGTTGGTCACACAGCTCGAGGACTGGACCGCCGGTGTGTACTTCGGTGCAACGCTGGCTTCCGAGACGACAGCCGCTGCGGCCGGCAGAACGGGTGTTGTGCGCCGGGACCCGATGGCCATGCTCCCGTTCTGTGGATATAATATGGGAGATTACTTCGCCCATTGGCTCAGCTTCGCCAGTGCGAGAACCCCACTTCCCGCGATCTTCGGTGTGAACTGGTTCCGCCGCAATCAAAACAACGAGTTTATGTGGCCCGGCTACTCGCACAACATGCGCGTATTAAAATGGATATTCGAACGCGTCACAGGTCTTCGCACAGGCGGTGTCCAACACGCTCTCGGACTAAGTCCCCGTTACGGTGATCTGGATTGGAAGGGCCTGGAGAGTTATCCAGAAACGCAGTTTGATGAGATCAATCAAATCTATGGGGGAGCGTGGACTCAGGAGCTTGAAGATCATCGCGATTTTCTTTCGCGGTTTGGTGAACATCTCCCATCGCAGCTGATGGCCTACCACGAACGGCTTTCGCGCCAGGTGCGCGAGGACGCTGCGAATGCGGCGTTCAGTCCTGCGGAAACCCCGACTCTCTAGTGACAAGCCGATCCTAAGGGGCGGTGACGCCCCTTGAATGAGCGCGATGTGAAATGAGGGAGCGCCCTAGTTGGTTCCCGGTTTGTTCATAAACATCTGATGGCCCTGCCCGCTCACCATCCGGTCCGACGAGACTGACTGGATCGAAATCCAGCCATGCACTCCGGTGCTAGGGGTTTGCCCCTGCTGCACAACCAGGGCCTTCCCGCCCTGGTTCACCATCACATAGGGCGAGCCTTTTGAACTCTTTTTAGCTCCTGGCTCCAGCGTGAGTTGCCCCCCCTTGCTACAGGCGGAGAGGCCAATCAGTGCTCCCACCAGGAGAGCCTTGGATTTAATGGTCCACATACGTTCTCTCCCAAGATCTCTGGATTGCGCGGATTTGACGATTTACTCGCCCAATCCGTCGTTTATCTTATCGGAGAGTTCCGGGTCCGAGTTAAGAGTGTCTCCCGATGGAACAGGTGTGGGCAGGGGATCCGGGGCCGTGGGTGTCTCATCCGGAGGCGACTCACCTTCGCACACTCTTAATTCCTTCACACGCGCATTGAAAAAGGTATTGGCTTTCTCCAGTTCCCACGGTGGATAGCGGTACAATAGGGCCTCCACGCAGTAGCCCTTCTTTGCGACTTGCCACTGGCGGTCCTCCGAACTCGCGGTGTAGAGCCGACCATCTTTGCCCTGAATCAAAACGGAAAAGGAGTAGATTTGGTACGGTTTCACGCTGCCGGAGACAATCGCTTCAGGCGTGGTCACGCGCTCCACGGCCAGAATCCGCCCCTCCACTCTTTTGGAAAACACCCAGGGATAGTTCAGAATGATCAGAGTGATCACCCCGCCAAAAACGAGCATGCCCAGGAACCATTTTAGGAATATTGATAGACTCTTCATCTGCGCGCAGAAGGTAGATGGACCCTGAACGACAAGCAATCTCTGGCATCCAGCATTACGCACGCGAACAGGTTCCGGCCAACGACACTCAAAAATAAAACGCAACCTTACCCGTGTAGCGGCTCGTGTCCATAAGTCGAGCATATTCTAAACCCAGCTTTAAAACCAAAAGCTTGACCTCTGTTCCCAGCATCCACACCGCACTGGAACGCTTTTCCGAAGCGGACTGGGCTTGCGTGTATGTGGCATCGAACACGGTCGTCGACCCCTCCACATCCAGGTTTCCTTTGCCGCTCACAATTCCCAGTCCCGCATAGGGTTCAATGATCGCAAAGTTCTTGCTCACAAAGACGGTAAACGCCGTCACCGTGCTGCCATAATCAAAATTGGTTGCGACGCCACTTAGAGTTTGTTCGAACTCCAAATTGGCCTTGCTGACGGAACCTTCAATAGCCAGACTTAACGGCCAGTCAAACAAGAGTTCCGTCGGCGTCCATTTCACCGCGAGCGAAAGCAGATTAAACTTAAATTCTTTGGAACCCACCTTTGGGATCAAGGCCGTTTCTACCGTGAGGCCGGCCGGAACGGTCAGCACGCCGAACAGGGCCCCGTGTGGCACATGCGCGGCCTCCGCCTCTGGATCCACTTCCCGCGCCAACTTTTCCACTTCGGACGAGCGAGTCACGCCGCCTAAGACCCCCAGTTCAAATCCAAATATACTGCCCAACGTGCCCGCGCCCGAGACTGAAGTGTGCATAAAATTGGCCGAAAGCTCTCGCACAACTTTCTCGAAGTCTTCTCTGTTTAGATTTTGAAACTTCAAATCCTGAGCCCCGGCTGACGACGCGATTAGGGTCGCGATCAGAATAAGTGCTCGATGTATAGAAACCTTCACGACACCCCTCCTGCGTGAAAAAATCTTATTGTTGCCATAACCGCCCTACGAATCAATCTGCATAGTTAACGCATAATGTCCTGTAATTTCTTCTATGTTTTCCATTCACGCAAAAAATTTTACAACTCCCAACTCAAGAATTAGTTTGGTTCGCGGGGAAAAGAAAAGATTAAGGACAAAAATTAGGGGGGGGGGAGAATGGCGGCGTACCGACGACGCAAGAACTTTCAGTCGCTACTGGGGGTTTCAGCGTCAATCAAGAGCTTCAGCTTGAAATTGAACTTCAGAGTGCTTTTCGTTGTTCTCATATTGAGTGTGAGTGCCTGCACTCAAAGTAAACCGGTTGTTGAACTGGACTCGCCGTCGGAAGATATTTTTAGCAACCGCCCCATCGCGGCCACCGCCGAGCTTATGGTGGTCACGCTCGAATCACCACCACTCCTTGTCAGTGCGCGAAAGACAGAAAATGGATGGGAAGTCCCCGCCGAAGCCAAACAGAAACTGCTTGCCGAGCAGGCCGAGTTCGAAAGCCGCCTCAAGCAGCTGGCGCCGGAAACTCAAATTGTTTTCCGCTACCGCATGGTGATCAATGGCCTGGCCGTGTTTGCAACCGGTGATATGCAACCCGCTCTGGAGCGCTTGCCGGGAGTGAAAGGAGTCAGCCCCGCCCGTCCGTTTGCGCGCCCTCAAACCTTCGCGGCTGAAACCGAAGGTCGCGCTCAACCGGAACTGGTGAACTCCGTCACGTTCATTGGCGCTCAAGCTGCCCGCGATCGCGGAATCAGCGGACGCGGTGTGCGTGTGGGCGTGTTGGATACCGGAGTGGATTACACTCACTTGATGTTGGGAGGTTCAGGAAAAAAAGAGGATTTCACCGCCATTGATCCCGCCCGACCCTCGGCCCATTTCCCGAACGCGAAGGTCGTGGGCGGAGTTGACCTCGCAGGCAGCGACTTCAATGCCGCATCGCCATTCGCAGCCGAACATTTGCCCCATCCCGATGCCAACCCAATTGATGAGGCGGGACATGGGACACACGTCGCGGGAACTATCGCAGGTATAGGAGACGGGCGCAACACCTACACGGGCGTGGCCCCGGATGCGCAAATCTACGCTGTCAAAGTCTTTGGTAAGGCGGGCTCCACCTCGGACGCCGTTGTGATTGCGGGTTTCGAATATGTGGCCGATCCCAACGGAGATTTGGATCCCACGGATCAACTCGACGCCATCAATTTGTCCTTGGGTGGCGGGTTTGGCCAGCCTCAAATCTTGTATACGGAAGCGGTTAAGAATCTCGCGCATGCCGGTACCGTGATCGTGGCCTCTGCTGGCAACTCAGGTCCCGTGGATTACATTGTCGGAGCCCCATCCACTTCCAATGAGGCGATCTCCGTGGCGGCGAGCATCGATGGTTCTCCTCACAATTGGCAATTCGCAGCCGTGCGCTTCACCAGTCCGGACGGATCCAATTGGATCGCAAAAGCGATTGAAGGCGCGATCTCCAAACCCATTAAGGAAGTTGACTCGGCCGAGGGCGAGTTGGTGGATATCGGACTTGCAGACGCGGACCTCCCCGACCCTGTCAAGGCTCGGCTTCAGGGTAAGGTTGCGCTGATTGTGCGAGGGAAGGTCCCTTTCCTTGACAAGCTCAAGCGGGCCAGCGAAGCGGGTGCGGTAGGAGCCGTCGTGTATAACAGCGAGCCGGGCAAGCCCATTCCCATGGGTGGAGACGGCAAAGTCGATATCCCCGCGATTATGATCAGCCAGGCCCTGGGACTGAAATTGAAGAGCGAGTTGACACAAGGTCCGGTTCACATCCAATTCAAAACGGGCGAAGTCATCGAAGAGCCTGAATTGATTGATACGATCACGGAGTTCTCGTCAAAGGGGCCGCGGTCCGAAGACAACCTCCTGAAGCCGGAAGTCGCGGCGCCCGGTCAGCAAGTGATCTCCGCCGCCATGGGTGAAGGTGATGATTCGGTGGCCCTCAATGGAACAAGCATGGCCGCGCCCCATCTGACCGGTGTGGTGGCGCTGCTCAAACAGCGCCACCCCAAACTTGGACCTGAGGATTTCAAATCTTTAGTCATGAACACGGCTAAAGTTTTATCCACGCCGCAGGGACAGATTCCAATCTCGCTCCAAGGCGCCGGACGTGTGCGGATTGCCGAGGCTCTCGACGCTCCGCTCGTTGTTTCTCCTCAAGGACTGAGTCTGGGACGCGTGCAGCTGCGTGGTCAGCAGCGCACATCGCGAACAGTCAGATTGCGCAACATCTCGGATGAGCCCCTCGCTTTGACGACGAACACGCAAACCACGCCTGGCCTGCGCTTAGGCGTCCCCGCAAGCATCCATCTCGCGGCGGGAGAGGAAGTGGAAGTTTCCATTCGGATTTCTTACGCTCTCGAAGAGCGCGACCAGTTTCAGACCGAACTGAACGGACGAATTCTCTTTATGCAGGGCGAGCGCATCGTTGCGCAAATTCCCGCATTGGCCATTCGCACCCAGTCTTCAGAAATCCGGAGTGTGGAGGCTTCCACAAGGGCTGGTTCTATCCAGCTCACGAACGCGAGCGCGGTTAATGGGCTCGCGCTGGCCTTCAATCTTATCGGCGAAGACGCGCGCAAACCAGAAGCGCGTCCCACTCAGCAGTGGAGGAGCCGGAGCTGTGATCTCCAGTCCGCGGGTTACCGTATTCTGCGCAAACAGAACCAAGGCGATTCGCAAGGTCCGAAAGAAGTGATTCAGTTTGCGTTTAAGCTCTTTACGCCCGTCACCACATGGCATCTGTGCGAAGTTTCCGTGCTGATTGATGGTGATGGGGACGACGTTGCTGACCAAGAGCTTGCGGGAGTGGCCGGCCTCAGCGCGGAAACTCCCGAATCCGCTGTCTTCGCCTCAGTCCTTCTGGATGCGAAGAAGGCGCGCGAAATCCGGTTGGCATATGAAAAGGAAATCAATGAGGGACGTGAAGGCAGCTTGAATTACGAAACAGCGCTCATCCACCAGGGTGGGATGGCTCCTTTCACCCAGTCCACAATTGCCCTGATCGAAACCCCTGTGGAGAAATTATTGAGAGCGGAGGACGGCCGTATCCGAATCAAATTGGCGTCCGTCGGAGGCAACGAAAACATGATTGAATCTGACGACTATCTGGGTGAGGGATTGGGTGAATGGACCTTCATTCCCGGAACGCTAACCGAGCAGCCGTATTTCGGAATGCCCGAAGCCCCAGTAGTGTCCGCCCAGGGCGCATCTCTCAATTTTGAAAAAGGCACAGGCGAAGGAAAATTGGTTCTTTATTATCCGTTCAACCCGCTTATGCGTAGCGGTGCGGATGGGGATGCCCAGTCCGAGATCCTTGACGAGGTTCATTAATGAATGGGCCCCCGAAGTGGGGCCCGCCGCGGCGATGAAAGCCTCAGCTATTGACAGCACCTGTCAAAACGCCACCCGCATAACGGCCGTGCTCGGTGCCGGAATGCGGGTCTTGTGGATCTGAAATCCGACAACGAATGACTTTAATTTTCACTCCAAAAATTACAGTTGTTCGACATTCCTGCAAATTCCGTAAGAGTTCTTTACGACCGGAGCAGGAGATTGTAATTGATGCGAAATCTCAACTCTCGCTAGTCCATGCGAACCTAAGTTGACGATAAACTTTTTGAGGGAGAAAAAAAATGAGACGCACTCTTATGTTGCTGGCGGTTTCAGCCATTGGGCTTCACGTGCACGCTGAACTTACCGGGCTGGACGTCCTTATGCTCAAGGACAAGTACACCTTTGATATTCTCAAAGACGAGCGCGTAGCGGAACTTGTTGGGGATACATTGACATCCTCTGTGGGGAATAATGGCGATGCGGAATTGCGCGCAAAATTGTTGGCAGATTTGGAGCAAAGTCTGGCCGTTGCAAGCCCCGCAACGGTGGCGCATAATCGCTTTCTGATTGCCACAGGATGTGAAGCGCATAATTGCGGAGGCGGGGATCGTGCCCTGTTTGTTATTGACGCGCAAAACCCAAGCGCCATGCTTATAGTCCGTAAGAATGTAACCGACATTGTGGCCAAGCCCGAGAAAGAGGCCACAGCGCTTATTGCCAACGGCGAATGGATGAGGAAGATGGGCATTGACGGTAACACGTTTCCCTCAGAGCTTAGGTCCGCAATTTCGGACCTCTAGTCTTAGTCTCTGAGTTAGCCTTGAGAAGATCGCCGGTGGTTTCGCAATCGCCGGCCAACAGTATTTGCGCGATTTCTTGATCGCGCGGTTTCATGAATGTGCACCCAAAGTCCCTTTGGATCCGAGTTTATCGTGAAGCTAGATAGGGCCGCCAGGACTGCGGCAGTCGATTGTCCTCGACTTCGAGATCGCGATTGGGCAGCCAGCTTGGTTTCTGTGGGCGCGTGAGCAGCCTCAGATTGGCCCGCTCCAAAGTTTTGTCACCTTTGCGATTATTACATTCCGAGCAAGCTGTTACCACATTGGTCCACTCATGGCGCCCACCCTTGCTCAGGGGAATCACATGATCGACAGTGAGTTTCTTTTCCGAAAACTTCTGGCAGCAGTACTGGCAGATATGGCCATCGCGCAGGAAAATATTTTGACGCGATAAGCGCACCGACAACGAGAGATAAGGCCGAATGTACACTTTCAATCGCATGACGGCGGGTAATTGAAAGGTTTGACTGGGAGAGGAAACGGTCGTGGAATGATATTCTAGAACTTCCACTTTATCCTGAAACCAAAGGATCATGGCCTTGCGCCAGCTCACAACCTTGATCGGCTCGTACCCCGAGTTGAGTACCAAGGCACCGGATAAGCTCCTATTGAAGGCTAGCCTCCTTAGGGCGACTCCCACCCCCTAATTTTAATCTTGAATCAAGAGCTTACGTAAATCAAGTCCGCACTGGACCTCAAGATCTGGTATCTCGCACGATGGATCTCGCATGAGTCTCGCGTCCGTCTCACAATGGAACATGTCATATCTTGATCCGTTTGGTGACACAAAGATCCAGCCAACCCTGAACCCGGGCTTCAGCATTTACTCCGCATGGATCTCAGCTGGTGGAATGGAAGACCTTTTTACGACTTTGAAATCAGAAAAAGTCAAACGCTGGGCACTGGCGGAAGGAGCCAACATTGGCAATTCCAAGTCCATGGAAACTTATCTAGCCGAGCTTTACAATCACGGGGCCGTGCTCACAACTCTTTTCGGCTGGGGCCTTGGGCAAGATCCTAATATGGAGTTTCGATACGCCACGGAGAATGTGCAGGCGATCGAGGCCTACAAGAAGTTTCTTCGTGGCGAGGATCTCAAAAAGTAAAAACGGCCAGTTCTACAGACTTAAGAGCTTGACTCTCAGATCAAGAACAAGATCTTTCACCTCGTTCATAACAAGATAATCCAGAGCCAAATTCACCAGCCATCCCCATCCGGGAATAAAACTTGTGACGCCGGAAATGATTTTTTCAAGGCCGCTGACCGCGACTCCCAGTTTGTCGGAGAGCTTGTGCATAGATTCGGAGAATTCCAGTTCGAGTTCATCAATGTAGGCCAGTTTGTCCTTTATTTGCTCAATCCGCTCCGCCTGCTCAGGATCGTTTTTATCGAGGAGGTCCATCGCCTCCTCCAGCTTGTCGCGTGCGAGCTCAAAATGTTCCTTCACCTCTTCGGCACGAGCAAAGACCGTATCAAACACACTTCGTAGCTTTTCGATCAGGCCATTAAAAAAGAGCTTCGAACGCGTCGTCGAGGACGAACCCGATCCCGATGAGAACAGACCCACCTTTATATTGCCATTTTCGTCGGTAATCTCACTCACGGCCGCATGAGCCTCATCGATGGCCTTTTCGGCGAGAAGTTTGGCTTCTTCCGCTTTCGCCAACTGATCATCGATCGATTTCGTCTCAATCTGAGCGAACTCCGCCTGCCCGCGGAACCCCTGGCCGCAACCGACGACGCTGAACATAAACATAATTAATAGACTTCCGGTGACCCGCTCCAAGACGCGAATGGTTTCCATAGGACTGCCCCCCTCTTCCCAGTGAGAAGGTTTGTGCAACCGATATACCTGGCCTCAGGTCGAGAGCTCGACGGAGGCGGCGTTTTTCTAGGATAAACTGTCAATGTTCATTGAGGCGTCGAATTCTTGCTCTCCAACCCGCGCTTTGCGTGTCGGATTCCGGAACATCTTGGTCGAGCCAGAGCCATTTCCATCGATTTAGCAATGTGACGCGAATAAGGAGCGCGACGAGGATGCCCAGGATCGCGCCCGCGATCACATCCGAAGGATAATGAACGCCCAGGACGACTCGACTCACCGCGGCAAGAAGAGCAAAACTGTAAAAGATAATCCAAAGTCGCGGGATGTACCACGCCAAGATAACGGCACCCGCGAACACATTCGCCGCATGATTGGAGGGAAAACTTGGCCCATGCGCCTCTCCCACTTTGCGCACTTGCGCTGAGATCTCCTGATTTTGAAAAGGTCGTTGACGCTTCACCTGCGATTTCACTCCCCGATACGCCAGAGTGTCGCTGATGCCTGCGGCCAAACCCGTAACCATGAGGATTTTGAGAGCCTGCATCCTATATGTATAAAACAGTGCGAACAGGAGAAGAGGAAACACAATCGTAACAAACCAGGCCTGCTTATGAAGCTGTGTCACCGTCAGCCACAATGGATCCAAACCGGGATTCGCCCAGCGCACGTTCAAGAGAAATAAAAGCCGATAATCAAGCCGGAGAAGAAACTCAAGGAGCATGACTGTTCCTTTCACAAACCAGATACCAGGTTGGACGCCGCCGCTGATTGTGCTTGGGATTCATCTTGTAAAGGAGCCGGTCAATTAAGGAGCCGGCTTCGCGCACCCGCAGACAACGTCCGGCTAGAGTCTGAACTCCTTCCAAGGCTCGCAGCTCCACGTAAGCTGTGGGGTCCGAGGTCAAAAGCACGGCGGCATGGTGATCTGGATGAGACAGTAGGGCCTCATCCACTCGGTGAGCCTGAAAATCTCCCGGGTCGTCCATTTTCTCAAGCACGCTCGGAGGGCGCAAAAAGTAAAACTGAAAACGTGATCGACCAAAAAGGGATTCATAATCCAGATACACGACACTGTCGTATGTGGACTCCACGTAGGCGGGTGGCTCGATCTCCCCTTCTTGCGTGTTTACAAAAGACACGACCACCAATCCCAGAACTCCGACGAAAAGGGCCACGGGCGCATAGATCCGGCGCGCCCATCGGCTCAGGGCCGCACAGGCCCACAGATCCGCGACCGCCCAGAGTTCCAGTCCGATGATGGGATATAGAAACCGCTCCTCTTTGTGCGCGGCCACACTGTGAGCCGCAACAAAAACAAGAAAGGGGACCAACACGGGCCAGCGTCGGCGCCACAATCCCCTTAGATGGCCGAACAGCACAAAAGCAAATGGAGCCAACGCAATCCCGAGGACAAAGAGCCAGGGATTGTACCAAGGGCTCACGCCGTACTTGGCTCCGCCCCCCGCGTTCTCAGCCAGGTACACCCTCAGCGTTTCAAACGCCTGTTTTCCACTGCCGATGTCCACCGCGGCCTGGGCAGCCAAGGTCAGGCCCCCCGCGACGGCGGCACCCGCAATCCCCCGCCACTGGTGCAGCACCAGCAAAACGCCAACATAGCTAAAGAACAAGAGGCCCACGTGGAAACGGAACAGTGTCGCGATTCCCAAAATCACAAAGCCCACCATCCAACAAAGAAACTGACGCGAACGCGTACGCCGCGTCTCCTCCAGAATTCCGAAGGATAACACAACCAGTGACAGCGCCACCGCCTCACCGAAGGCGCGGGTCCCCACAAACGGCATCAGGGGAAAGAGCGCGATCAGATAAAGAGCAAGGGGCGCAAAGAGCCCGAAGCGCGGATCGCGATCACGGCGCACATACAAATAGGTGCCATAGATCCCAAGAAGGCTGAGAGCGCCCAATCCCATATACATGGCGCGCACTTGTCCCAACGCCGAACTCACTCCAAACCAGGATCCTATCTCAATAAAAACACTCAACAACCAAACCAAGAGATGACTTCGATACTCCGGCAAATCCAGTGGGATCCCCGCCCAAAATTGCCATGCCGGCCATACCCCGTGTTTGTAGTCATCCAAAGCCTGCGGGCCATATACGAAGTAGGCAGAAAAAAAACGGAACAGAGCTCCTAAGGCTAAGGCCGTCCAGAAATGAGCGCGGAGGTCACGGCTCCGCAGATATCGGCGCATCCAGTTTGGCATGCAGCACCCTCCTCAACTGTTTCACCACGTCCTGGGGAGGAATCCCGCGCAGACATTTTTGATACTCCGGATTCACGCACGGCCCTTGTCCATGTTTGCTGCACGGGCGACACGCCAGATCCAATTCCATCACAATCGTCCGTTCGCGACAGGGAAAGCCGAATGGAGCGGGTCCCATCAGCGCCACGCACGGCTTCCCGATTTGCTCCGCCACATGCATCAGTCCCGTGTCGTTCGCCACCAGAGCCTGGCTTGAGGCCACCACTCGCGCGCTCTCAAGTAAATCCATTTGCCCGGCCAGACAGATCACACGATCGGGCGCAATCGGTTCGAGTTCTTTAAGGAACTGATCCTCGGGACCGCCCAATACAACGAAATGCAGCTCCGTCGACATCCGGATGAGCTCCTTCCAGTACTCAAGCGGCCAACGTTTGAGCTCAAATGCTGCGGAGGGAGCCAATGCCACATACCGCGTCCATTCGCGCGGAATCCGCGAGGAATCTGTGCCTGACAAAAAGAGCTGAGGCACATCCGGAGCTTGATCCGGTACGCCCCACGCCGCTAACGGTGCCAGCAGAGCCTTCTGGCCGGAAAAGGGCTTTGGAAACAAATTCCAACGGAACTGGAACAAAAGGAAACGGCGCCAACGAAAGATCGAGCGTCGTAAGAACCGCACGCGGCCTGTCCATACCCGCCACGAGAGAAATCCCTTCAGCTGCAGGCCGAGAAGGTGCGAGCGCAAATTATTATGAGCATCATAAACATGCGTGAAATGCTCCCGTCGCAACTGATGTCCGAGCTTGAGCAGATCAGTGAAGTCCGCTCCTTTACGCAGGCTCCATACTTTCGTCACGCGTGGATGAGTGGAAATCAAAGGCACGAATTCCTCACGCGTCACCCAATGGATCTCCGCTTGTGGAAACGTTTGCCCCAACCGCCCCGCCACGCTCAACGTCTGAAGGACGTCGCCAAAGCTCGAGAAGCGCATGATAAGAATCTTCATGGATTCTTAGGTCATCTCCGGTGAAGGGAATGAAGTCAATCAGTAAGTGGGTTTAGCGGCGTCCACGCGCGGGTTGACTCAGGCGAGCCACGTGACGTGAATAAAAATCGCGTTTCAATCGTAGGAACTTGGCGAGCAATGCTTTATTTCCGAGCAATCGTTCCAGATCCTGTTCAAAGCGGTCTTCACGCTGGCGCATTCTCTTGATTCCCTCTCTCACATCGTTGGCGCGAATGGCCGATTGTAGCTTCTGAAGGTCTCGAAGAAGGGCCATTTCTTGCGTCGCGATCGCGGTCACCGTCGGACCTTTTAGCTTCCAGTCCTTCTGGGCGGTGCGATTCAATTCCGCGAGCCAACCTTTGCGAAAATCCGGCTTCATTTCGGACTCAAGGAATCCCAACGTGTAAAGGGTATTGTCCGTGTAGCTCGTTTTGTAGCTCGACGTTTGCGCGGGCTGATAGACATTCGATGGCCGTGTCGCAGCCGGTTTTGATCCAGACCCATGGGGTACTGCGCGCGCGGGTGTTGACGCCGGCGGAAGCTGAGCGGGTGCGCGCGCTGACGCTGGCGCCGGCGCAAGGGCGACAACACCCGCGGGTGGGCGAGCCGGGCTGCGGAACGAGCGCACCACAAACCAAATTCCCATGACAGCCGTGAGAGCCGCCGCCGTCACCGCGGCGGGCATCGCTAAAGCGGAGGATCGTTGGCGCCGACGAGGCCGGCCCGACCGCCGGTCCAGAAGCGGCCGCTCGGATGTGGCGACCGGGATCTGTTGGGTCGGAATGTCCGACTGAAGGGGCTGATGAACCGGCTGCGGCTCGTGCTCATCCAAGATCCACCTTCGGAAGAAATGATTCATTTCGGCTTCCCATTCCATCATCAAGTCCCGGTCGACCGCGCGGCCGTCCCACGCCTTGCCCTTGCGCAGACTGAGGTCGCGCAAGTTCCGCGTGAGGTCGGAAACGAGATTCACTTTCCACGTCGCAAACTTTCGTGCTTCTTCATCCTTTAAGTCTTTAAGGTCGCGCAAGGCCTTGAGCTTCAACTCGGCGATTTCCGTCTCCAGGACCTTCCGGTGACTCGACTTCTCACGCTCCAACTGGTGAACATGCTCGACCAATTTTTCATTGTCGGCGCGCAACTCTTTGATTTGCTGACTCTGATCATCGGTTTCTTTTTCCATCCGCCCCATCTGGAGCTGGAGTTTCAATTCCGCCAGTTCTCGGCTGACGGCGGCAAGTTCCTCGCGCTTACTTTCCAATTCCGAATCTTTCGGAACCAGGGGCTTGATGTCGGTTAACGTGATTTCATCCATCGCGATTCGCGTCTTCACCACGGGTGCGCGCACCAGATTAACTTCAAGACCGAGAGTGGCGGGACATTCGCCCATCTTCAAAATATCAAGATCGCGCACCAACATGGGTTTGAGCGGCGGTAGTCGAATTCCATTTAAAAAGGTGCCCGTTCCGGTGCCCAGATCCTGTACCCAGATCCGGCCGCCCTCAAGCCACGCACGCACGTGTTCACCGTCCATAGACGGATGATCCAGCACGATGTCACAATGCGCGGCGGATCCCACGGTCAGCGTGGACTTCGCAACGGGATGGACCTGAGTTCCATTCGCATCAAATATTTTTACTTTCAAACTTCCACCGGACATCAATGTATGAGATCGGCAGAATGAGACGAATCTTCCACGAGACTTTGGTTGGTGGGTGTTTTGACAGTTGCAAACCGGTGTCTATAGACTGGGGTTCGGCAGTCACAACCAAGGAGGGTAACAATGCGTACGTGGGTCATCATCGCCGCAATCGGTCTGTTTGCAGCAGCTGGATGCTCGTCAAAGGACAAGAGTGAAGACACGGCGGCCACAGCACCGGAAAAAGCAACCGAGCAGAGCCAAGCACCGGCGGAATCCAAATCCGCGGAGGCGGGAAAGGCCACTCCCGAGGCCAAGACCAAAAGCGAAGCCACTGGCGAAAGGATGGAATGTTCCGTTAAGGGCGATGAGCGCTTTTTGGAAATTCGCAAGACCGACTCGGGTTGTGAACTGGCTTACACCAAGAATGGACAGGAGGCTGTTGTCGCGTCCAGTGTGAATGGCACCAGCCATTGTGAAAGCACCCAGGAGAAGATCAAAGGCCGTCTCGAAGAGGCTGGATTCACATGTAAGTGATAAGACCTGGACTATGGTCCAGGTTGGTGTTTGTTTTCTGTTAGTCCTGCAATACACCTTTCCACGTTGCCCCTCTCCCGCAATAGGCTTGTACATAAAGCTAAAAAGGGGGAGGGCAAGTGAGCCGAGTATCGACGGTCGCGGTGATATTTCTTGGGATCTTTGCGGCAGCAGCAAATGCCAGTCGTCTGAATGACCGTCGCGCCTATTATCCCGAAGATTTTTATCAAGATATTGAGAATGGAACCCGCGACCGGCCGCTCAAAAATCTCCTCTTCACAATCCTCAGTTCCGCGCACATTCCGACTGAGTCCCACGACCAGATTTTGTCCAGTTGCGATAAAGGTTCGCGCGGCTGCTACCACCACCTGAGTCTCGGCTACACCCGGGCCCGGCAGATCCTCTTTGGTGAACTTCACCTTCTGGAAACGCGTCGAGGGTATGCGATCAAGGACGTGTATTGCAATCACACTACGGGTGAGGACGAGTTCTCGGGAACACCCCCAGGACCTGGCCAAATTCCCGATCACAGTGTTCTTAACGCGGAACACACATGGCCCCAGAGCCGCTTCACTTCCAAGTTCGACCGAGGCATGCAGCGTTCGGATCTGCACATCCTTTACCCCGTGCTTTCCAAAGCAAATTCCTCCCGTGGCAATTTGGAGTTCGGCGACGTCGTCAGTGTGACCTCAGCCCCCTGTACGGAGTCCCGTAGGGGCTACGTCAACTCAGGCAGCCATGAACAGTACTTTGAGGTCCCAACCGAACATAAGGGCAATGCCGCCCGCGCCGTGTTTTATTTTTCCGTCCGCTACAAGCTCGCCGTGTCCAAGATTGAAGAAGACAGCCTTAAGGCCTGGCATCGAACGGATCCCGTCGACGAGCTGGAGCAGGAACGGAACGAAGCCATTTTTGAAAAGCAGAGGGATCGTAATCCGTTTATCGATCACCCCGAGCTGGTCGAGCTTATCGCGGACTTCTAAAAGATGTGTCGCCTAAACACGTTCGAAATCAGATCCGCAGTGCTGATTTTGCGTCTTTGATTTTGCGCGCGATCAGTACAGAATAGATCTATGTATAACAACGACTTTGCGATCGTGCTTTCGGGTGGGGGTGCGCGAGGCGCCTATCAGGCGGGCGCCCTTCGCGCTATTTACGAAGTGTGCGCGGAAGCGGGCAACTTCGCGCCGTTTCGCAATCTCGTTGGCGTGAGTGCGGGCGCGATCAATGCGACCTACCTGGCAGCTGAAGCCGACGATCTCAACCGTGCCACTGAACGCATGTGCCGGATGTGGCGCGAACTCACAACCAAGGACGTCTTCCGGACCGACTATGTGACGGTGAGCCGTACCGCTTTGCGGGTCCTGCGCGCAGTTTCCCTTGGAGGGGTCGCCGGATCTCTCCGACCTTCGAAACTCGGCCTCCTCAATGTCGAACCTTTGCGCGATCTTCTGGCCACCCATATTGAGTTTCCGCGAATTCATAGCCATATCGAGGAAAACCGGCTGAATAGCCTTTCTGTTACGGCGACAGATTATTCAACCGCGATCGGTGTCACCTTCTTTATGGGGGCACCTCAACTCAAAGAATGGAAACGGGTTCATCGTATCGGGATCCGCGAAGCCATCGGCATTGATCATGTTATGGCGTCGGCCTCTATTCCCGTCTTCTTTCCTCCCTGGCCCGTGGGTAAACGCCACTTCGGAGATGGCTGCTTGCGCAACAATACCCCGCTCAGTCCCGCACGCAAAGTGGGCGCCTCCAAAATCATCGTGATCGGCGTACGTAAGCAAAAGGATGAAAGTCTGAGTGAAGCCAATATTGTGAACCCCACACTGGGTCGGGTGCTCAGCGTAGTCTTGAACGCGCTTTTTATGGACGCGATTGAAGTCGATATCGAACGTGTTCGGATCATTAATGAAAACCTTCAAATCGCCTCCAAGGTCGAAAATTTTCGCAAGATCCACATTGTTCATTTCCAGCCCTCACAAGCCCCCGCGGATCTGGCGGAAGTGCGGGCGGAAGCGCTGCCTCCGATGTTGCGGTTCCTGATGTCCAGCCTGGGAAGCCCGCGCGAGTCTGCGGAGATCCTGTCCTATCTCACGTTTGATCCTGTATATCTAAACGAACTCGTTGACTTGGGTTACTACGACCTGATGAAACAAAAAGAAATCCTGATTCAGTTCTTGAGCGTTTGAGGGTATGCTGGCGCCTATGAGCACCAGCGCCCCCGCGGCCTCTCCCCAACTGTTTTTAAATCGAGAGATGAGTTGGATCAAATTCAACCAGCGTGTGCTCTTCCAGGCGCAGGACGAACGCAATCCGCTCCTCGAACGCGTCCGTTTTCTAAACATATTCCACTCCAATCTGGATGAATTCTTCATGAAGCGCGTGGGGGGACTGCAGCGCCAACACTACGCCAGCATCTCCACGGTTTCGGCGGACGGGCTCACGCCAGAGGACCAGCTTAAGTTCCTGCGGCGCGAGGTGTTGGCTCTTGGTGATGATATCCGCCGCTTACTTGTGGAGGATCTCCTTCCCCAACTTAAAGAACAAAAGGTTTTTTTACTGACGTGGAAGGATCTGGAGCCCAAAGAAAAGGAGTGGGCGCACGCCTTCTTTCGTGACCGCGTGTTCAGCGTCCTAACCCCGATGGCTGTTGATCCCGGTCATCCGTTCCCGCTCATTTCTAATCTTTCAATCTCGCTCGCGGTTTCCTTAAAAGCTCCCAATGAAGAGGAACTTCTCTTCGCGCGCATTAAGGTGCCCGATATCTTTCCCGCGTGGATTCGCATTCCGGATACAGAGCCAGGTGTTGAGCGTATCGTCAGCATTCTTGAAATCGTGAAGCATCATCTCGACCAGCTTTTTCCACGGATGCAGATCAACAACGTCATGGCCTTTCGCGTGACCCGCAACGCCGATATTGAAACCGATGACGAGGATGCCGAGGATCTTCTGGAACTCATCGAGGAGGAAGTGAAACAGCGGCGTTTCGCCGAAGTTGTACGCCTCGAACACGGCCCGTCACCCGACCCTTGGCTGTTGGATTTCCTGATGGACGAACTCGATCTGACGGCCGACGATGTCTATGAGTATCCAGTGGCAATGGAGTACAAGAATCTGTCGCCGGTCGCCAATCTCAATTTTCCTCACCTGAAGTTTAGACCATGGAATCCCGTCACCATAAGTCCGCTGGCGGATGAAAGCGCCAGCATCTTCAGTATCCTCCGAGGAACTGATATTCTTGTTCACCTGCCTTACGAGAGTTTCACCACCAGTGTGGAGCGCTTTATCGTTTCAGCCGCGAATGACCCGGCCGTCGTCGCCATCAAAATGACTCTCTATCGGACAAATGAAGAAAGCCCGATCGTCAATGCCTTGATTCGCGCGGCGGAAGCTGGCAAGCAGGTCGTGTGCCTGGTGGAACTCAAGGCCCGCTTCGATGAGGAACGCAACATTCACTGGGCGCAGGCCATGGAAAAAGCAGGCGTCCATGTGGTGTACGGGATCGTAGGACTGAAGACCCATGCGAAACTGGCTCTCGTGGTGCGGCGCGAGCGCGATGAATTCCGCTCCTATGTCCATATCGGCACAGGCAATTACCACTCGCAGACCGCCAAGGTTTACACCGACATGGGCCTGCTCACCTCACGAGCCGAACTCACCAATGAAGTGGTCCAGGTCTTCCATTATCTGACCGGCCGCTCGCTCAAAACGGATTACAATCACCTTCTTGTGGCGCCGATCAATATGAAATCGCGGTTTTTGGAGATGATCCAGCAAGAGGCTGAAAATGCGCGCAACGGCCGTCCCAGCGGTATTTTCATTAAATGCAACAGCCTTGAGGACAGAAATATGATCGAGGCCTTGTACGCGGCTTCACAAGCGGGCGTTTCCGTGCGCTTGATCGTGCGCGGTTTTTGCTGTCTTCGTCCCGGTGTGACCTCATTGAGTGAAAATATCCAAGTGATCTCCATCGTGGGTCCGTTTCTTGAGCACTCCCGCGTCTTTTATTTCCGGTCAGCGGCCGCACACGAGATTGAGGGGCGCTTCTTTATTGGCTCCGCCGACTGGATGTCGCGCAATCTCTTGGGACGAGTTGAGGTGGTCGTGCCGGTGGAGGACAGGTCCGCGCGCGAGAAGATTTGGGAGTCCTTGCAAATTCTGCTTAATGACCGCCGTCTGGCTTGGGATATGGATGCTGATGGGTCTTACCGGCTCCGCAAACCATCTCAAGCCGGTGACGAGGTCTCCTGCCACGAGATTTTGGCGGAGAAAGCACGCCTGAAGTCGCTTGTTTTCAAATTGGATGAGTTGGGCTGACGGTATCTCCGTTTGCGAGCACCCGGCTTCTCATGCTGAAATGTCTCAATGAAACTAAAAATCGTCCGCACCTTCTTTAACACATTCCTTGTTTGCTCAATCCTCGCGACGTCTCCATTCACGTCCGCTAAAGACCTGGAGTCGCGGTATTTGCTCTTTCAAATGTTTACAAATCGCGGGACTTTCGTGTCCTGTGTCCCTAAAGATAAGTGTGGCGGAGAGGCCTTTTACACCAGACCTGAGGCCACATCTAAAAACGAAATCGGCCGGTTCGCGAAAGGCGTACTGGCAAAGATTGGTACCAAAGGTAAAGGCGGACGAAAGCTCGGATTTACCGTGGGTCCCATAGTCTTTGATATGAGCGATGAGGAGATCCGAGCTCTGATTCGAAATGCGTTCGCCGTGGCTGTTGAAGTCGACTTGGCCGTCGCGATTCATATCGGATCAGTCCTACTCGGCCTTGAATGGGTATGCGCCACCGCCCGTCTCCTTCAGCGAGGAGTTCCGACCCGGTTTCAGCACCTATCCCCAGGAGGGTCTCTTCGAAGATCTCTACGCTGAATTTCGGGCGCGAGGAGAACGCCCTTGGGCTTCTTGCGAAGGCACGAATATGGGAGGCGGAGAAACCAGAGGCTTTAGCCGCCTATAGAAAATTCCTAAATACCGGAAAGCTTATTGAAGGCACCACACCCTACCGCGGCAACTCACTGGCGCCCGAGGCCGAAGCGCGCAAGAAAATCGAAACCGTCTTAGCCCAAGTTCGAGACGCCCAAGCCAAGGGACTTGATGTGTCTGAGGTCGCCATAACCATGCAGCGTTTTGAACCCCTGCTCAAAGAAGGAAAGGTCAGCGAAGCCCTTGCTGTCCTGGACCAGGCTCTCTCCCTACTGAACAAGCTGCATAAGGGACGAGATTGACACCCTCGATGGAACACTCTTACGCTCGGAATATGAGATCTCATCACTTGCTTCGCATCATCGCACTCCTTATCTCAATGGCCCTCCTCCTGCCCGGGTGTGCCTTGATCTGGCAGGGCCATGATCTAGACCTTGAGAAAGTGAACAAGATACAAGTTGGAGTCACGACCGAGCAGGACCTCATCCACATGCTGGGAATGCCAGAAGGAATTGTCCACAAACATTCCGATGGCATAAAGGTGTTTCAGTACAAAGATGTCAATGTCCTCACCGTGGGCATTCCCTTCTTCTTTTCGCTCGGTCGCGGCCGCCAGCGCGGATTGGTGATGAACGTCGGCATGAAAGATAACCGAGTCGTGGAAATCGAGAAGAACTTTATGACCGAGCAGATGTTCTCCCGCTCCGTTGACAAAGATCACCCCGGCTTTAAGAGCGTTAGAAATCCTCAATAGTCGAAAGCAATAAGAGTTTGACTCGTTCCTTTGGCCCCAGCGAAAATAACTCTATGGTCCGTGCGAACCCATTGCGGGTGGCCTCAATTGATATCGGGTCCAACGCCATCCGTCTTTTTGTTGGACAGCGGTCCCCGTCGGGCCGGGTGAGAGTGTTGGAGGACCAGCGCGCGAGCGTGCGCCTCGGAGCCGATGCTTTTTCTTCCGGGTACATCCGCCCAGCCACTCAAGCCGAATTGGCGCGTGCGCTGTCCGAATTTCGCGAAATTTGCGATCGCTTGAAGGTAAACCGGATTCGGGCGATTGGCACATCGGCTCTGCGCGACTCCTCCAACTCACGCAAAGTGATCGCACATCTGAAAGATCAAACCGGCATTCAGGTCCAGCTCATCAGCGGCCGGCGCGAAGCCGCTCTTCTTCACAAAGCGATAAGCCACGCCATCGATCTGAGGCGCTGCACAGCTCTTTTAATGGACCTTGGAGGCGGTAGTCTTGAGACTGTTTTGAGTCGGCGCGGCCAGGTCCTAGACATTAAGAGCCTGCCCTTGGGAGCGGTCCGTCTCCTTTCCAAAACGAAAGGCCGTCCTCAATACGAAGACTTTGCGGCTGAGGTGCGCTCCCCACTGTACCGTTTACGGATCCAGCTCCTCGGCGTTAAGCCCCACCCGATCGAGATGCTGATCGGCACGGGCGGGAATCTTCGCGCCCTGGGACGGCTTTGTTACAGACAGAAACTGAGTCGGACCTTCAAACGCTTTCATCGCGATCATTTACAAGAACTCACGATTTCCCTCTTTGCTCTCAATCTCAATGAGCGCATCAAACGGTTTCAACTGAAAAAAGATCGCGCGGATGTGATTCTGCCGGCGGCCGTGGTGACATTGGAACTGATGCGGATTTTTGAAATCGACGAGATCACGGTCCCTGATGTGGGTCTCAAGAACGGCCTGTTCTGGGAAACTGTGGATGCAACGCTTATCAAGAGCGGCATTTCCCCTTTTGGCCCGCTCCGGCGAGCTACAACCCGCAAAATTCGGAAATAGAACGCGCCATATCCTCGCGCTTGGACCCGCCGTTGGCAAAAAGAAGGGATTTCTCAATCAGCTGTGGCTCCAGCCGCTGCACGTCCCGCACCAGATCGACGCCTTCGTCCACCGCCACCACATGAACAGAGACGAGTCCCAGCGACTTGATCAAGTGAACGAAGTCCTCGGCCAGTTCGCGCTCACTCCGCTTCGAATCAAACCATTCCGCAAGGACGATGCGCCCGTCTCGCCGTCCCCGTCCAGCCAATTCCGCGCGCACGGTCGCCCAGTACTCCGGCGCAAATCGGGCGCCCTGCACAAGGACCAAGTCAAAGTCCACGGGAGCAGGCTCAATGGAGTAGGTCATCACTCGGCCATTGCGCTGAAAAACAGCCATATCGCAGGCACCTCATCACTCTTTCCCTAGCTTCCCCCAACCCCACGCAGCCGTCAATCCGCGGCGGACAAAGGCTTGCTAAATCAAAAAACAGCCCCTAACCTCTCAAGCTTAAAATTTAAGCGGTAAGGAGCTTTATCCCAATGGCCCCTCATGAAAATCAATCCAGCGGTCGCTTTGTTCCACGCCAATACCAGCCCGAACTTCCGCAGGAAAAGTTTATCATTTCTCACCGACCCGAGGGCGACGATGTTGTCCCTTTTGACGTCGTGTTTGTCGGCGCCGGCCCGGCGGGACTCTCCGGGGCCATTGAGCTCGCACGCCTGGTGAAAGAAGACGGCCAGCTGAGCGTTGAAATCGGAGTTCTCGAAAAGGCCGGAGCTCTGGGCGGCCACTCCCTGTCAGGTGCGGTGATCAACCCCGTCGCCATGCGTATGCTTTTTCCCCAGCTGAAAGATTCCGACTTCCCCTTCCGCAGGCCCGTGACGGGCGAACGCGTGATGCTTCTGACCAAGACCAACGCCGTTCCCATTCCCACGCCACCGACCATGAAGAATCACGGCTATTACATCGCCTCGCTCTGCGAAGTCGTGCGCTGGCTCGGACGAAAGGCCGAAGAGGCGGGCGTGAATATCATGGCGGGTTTTCCGGTGGATTCTCTTTTGGTCGAAGGCACGCGCGTGTTGGGCGTGCGCACGACGCCCGCGGGGTTAAAACGTGATGGTTCGGTGGATGCGAGCGGCATGCCCGCCACTGACGTGAGCGCGCAAGTGGTCGTGCTCGCCGACGGCACGCGTAGCCCACTCGCGCAGAGCTACCTGCAATGGCAAAACATCCAGTCCGCCTTCCCTCAGGTCTTCGCCCTCGGCGTAAAGGAGATCTGGAAGGTGAAAAAGGCACCCGACTTTATCGCGCACACTCTTGGATGGCCTCTTCCCAAAGATGCATTTGGCGGAAGCTTTTTATATCCTATGGCCGAGGATCAGGTCGCGCTCGGGTTGGTCGCCGGGTTGGATTACCGCAACCCGAAATTGGATGTGCACCTGCTTCTGCAACACCTCAAGCAGCACCCGTTCTTCAGCGCGATCCTTGATGGCGGAACGTGCATTGAGTGGGGCGCAAAAACGATTCCCGAGGGCGGATATCACGCCATCCCCGAACGTCTCTCCGGAGATGGTCTGGTGATGGTGGGCGATACGGTTGGCTTGGTGAACGTGCCCGCTCTCAAGGGTATTCACTACGCCATGATGTCGGGAATTCTCGCGGCCCGCACGATTTTCAAAGCCCTGAAAGCCGGCGATACCAGTAAAGAGGGCTTAGCCACCTTCGAGGCCGACCTCAAAGAGAGTTTCGTATGGAAGGATCTAAAAGCCGTGCGCAACATGCGCCACGCCTTTAAGGATGGGTTTTACCTCGGAGGCGTCAAGGCGACCCTGATGACCTTGACGGGCGGGGCATTCCCCGGCGATTCCAGGCACGCAGCTGAAGATTCCGAAGAGTGGAAACAGTTCCAAGCCCCCGACTTTCCCACCGAGAAAGTGGGCCTGAGCAAAGTCGACGCCGTTTACATGTCCAGCAACAAGACCCGCGATGATATCCCCTCTCATCTGATCGTCGGCCAAGACATCCCGCCCGAGCTCGCCGACTTTTATCAAAGCATGTGCCCGGCCGGCGTCTACGAACGCCAGGGCGATAAGCTGATCGTCAATGCTCCCAATTGCGTTGACTGCAAAGCCACCGACGTACTCGGCCCCCGCTGGAGCCCGCGCGAAGGCGGCAGCGGGCCCGACTATAAGGAGATGTAACCGCCGGCTCGAGAGAAAAGGCTTTCGGCCGCGATTCAGAGGAGGTTCATTTATGGCGACTTTGTTTACAAAAATCCTCAAACGCGAGATCCCGGGCACCATTGTCTACGAGGACGATCAGTGCGCGGCTCTCCTGGATATCACCCCGGTGGCACCAACCCACATCCTTGTGGTTCCAAAGAAAGAAATCTCATCGGTCGCGACTGCCCTGCCCGAGGATGAACAGCTCCTCGGCCACCTCCTCGTCGTCGCCGCCCGGGTCGCTCGGGACCAGGGCGTCGCTGGCAGCGGCTACCGGCTCGTGATCAACCATGGCGCCGACGCCGGACAGACCGTACCTCATATTCACGTGCATTTGCTCGGCGGCCGCGCGCTGGAGTGGCCGCCAGGTTAAGTGCTTGAAGCGCCGGCGTGAACACGTGCTGTGACAAAAGAGGGCGCGGGGTGTAGCTGTAATTTCTATGTAAGTCTCTATAGTTAGTACCCGCTTAGACACTGATCTGACCCTCGCAATCCGGGCAGATCTGAAATTTTCAGCGATTTCAAGCACCTGACAAGGCACGCATATTGCTGAACCTGTCGATATGCTTTACCGTATACTTGA
Source organism: Bdellovibrionales bacterium (assembly GCA_050249195.1). Lineage (GTDB taxonomy): Bacteria > Bdellovibrionota > Bdellovibrionia > Bdellovibrionales > UBA1609 > JALHOQ01. Next base: position 74,536 of record JBFWQY010000003.1, on the reverse strand, counting down.
CCCTTGGATTCGAATCGTCATCTCTTGGACTTTGATCTTCGCACCTCTTGTGCGAGCCCATGCGGCACCTCCCCAGGCGCCGTCTGAGCCCGTTGCAACGAGAGAGAAAGTCTCTCCTCAAGGAGCTCAATCGCCAGAGGCTCAGGGTGAGCGGGCGCCACCTCAAACTCAAACTGCGGCTGGCGGCGGTGGTAAATCTCCCCCTAATCTGCCCCCGACGAAAAACTTTGATGGTGAAATCGGAGGGGACGGCGGCTCTGGCGGCGGCAACGGCGGCTCTGGATCCAGCAAAGGCGGTTCAGGTACGCCAAGATGGCGCCCGGGCGACATCATTCCAGGGGCCAAAAGTCCCTCCGGGACTGAAGTTTTCCATACGGGATTAAAAGACAAATATCAACGCTACCGAGTCCAATCCCGTACAGAAATTTTCCCTAATGGGCGAACCCGAGTCTATTGGGGAACAATTGACAACAAGACCGGAGAGATTGCTTGGGAGGCCCCGAGGATTTCTCGTCCGACGGTCCACCCCGGAACAAATTATCCAGCCGTGGAAAGAGCGGGGGACATTCCCAGCAATAAATCGTTAACTGTACAGGGACCAGGCCCCGGACCTGGCCGTCCGGATTATCCCGGAAACACCTCTCGTCAAACGGAATACCTGCCCGAGTTCACTCGGGAACAACAAGAAGCTCGGGAGACTGCCCTAAGAAATGCGCCGGAGGCAGCCGAGTCCGTCCGTCCAACCGGGGATCGCCCTCCGGTACGGCCCGACAAATCTCCCGGATTCAAATGGAAGCCGGGCGACAAGATCTTCCTGGAGCACGCTCCTAACGGTGGCGCTGTTTACTATTCGGGCTGGAAAAATCACAGAGGCCAGCCGATGGTTCATGCCGAAGCTAAATTTTTGGAGAATGGCGTCGTGCGCACACAGTGGGGCACGATGGTCAATGGCAAAATCACTTGGGAAGAGTCACAGTTTCGCCACGCGCCGACCTATGGAGAAACTGTCCCGAACGTAAGAGCACCTGGCGGAGGTGCTGTGTTTTACACACCCTTCAAGGATCCCGAAGGACGCCGGCGAGTGTATGCGGAAAGGGACGTTCCAAGCTCAGAAGGTCGATTCCGTCACGGGTTAATGGAAGCCGACGGGCGCATTCAGTGGGACAACGCTTACCATTCCCGCCCGCCCGGAATTAACGAGTATCCAAATTATCCGGCTCAAGCCCGCCCGGCAGAACCAATCCCCAGCAACCGAGCTCTCACGGTGCCCGAAGGCTCTGCACCTCGCGATGTTCCCAGTGGACCGCGTAACTATGAAATCGTTCCTGAGTTCACGCAAAGCGCGCAACAGGCTCGAGCGGCACTCGAAGCGGCCGAAGCGGCCAATCAGACCGGCTCGAAGGAATGGCTTGCGGGCCGGCCGTCGAGTCTACGCGGCACCCTCGAGTGGAATCGAGTAAAGGGCGAACGCCTAAGAACCACAGTGCATAACTTCATGGAAGGCAGTGGACTCAACGCCGTGAAAGGCAAAGCGATCGGTGGAACCGCTTCGATCGCGCGGACGGGAGGTTCCTTTTATCTGGCGTTTGGAATCTTAACTGCGTTGGGTCTGGTTCTTATGTATCCCAACGACCCGCGCGCGCTTCAAGCCTGGGCGGATGCCGCGACCGACCCCGTGTTTTATTTATCTTTTGGAGGTTTCCTCGCCGCCGCTGCGCCCTTTTACATCGGGATGGGTGGACACGGCGCGATGGCGACCGGGCCCGTGCGGACTGTTCTCCCCCACTTTGCCGCCGCCATGATTTTCGGCGGCGTGGTCAGCCATCTCATGATGGAGATGTTCTATGATCCAAACTTCTCTAAATGTACCGGCTGGTTCAGCCAAAAGAAAACAGGCAAGTTCGTCAAAGATTACGCCGCCTGCGACGCCCTTTACGACAAGTACGCCAACTACCAGCTCGATAACGAGATTGCTCCCCTGATTCCTGACATTCTGGTCGCAACCAGTGTCTTCTTCCCGATTTATCGCGTACTGCACACACCGACGGTGGCAGCCCGGATCGGTCAAGTTGTTGGACCGGTCATCCGGGTCGCCAAGGTTCCTCCCCTCGGAGTCACCGGCCTGATCATGGTTGGCGCGGCAACGCTATTCATGGGGATCTACGCTATTTCAAGTTCCCTCCTCCCATTTGGGAAAATGGTTTCGCAGAAGTTTTACGCGGACAACCCTGATCTCCAGTACCCTCTGCGAGCCACATATGATTGGTACAGGGCGGGTCTCACCGGCGAGTACAAGGGCGGAGACGCGCGCGCGATACCCTCCTACATTAATGAATTCGGGAATTCCATTAACGATTCAGAGACGAAGATCCTCACAGAATGGAAACGACTCCAAGCCAACAATTGGAAAAATCTCTACAAATGGGAGCGCGTCTGTCTGGACTCCTCGCGCAATTATCAAAAAGTGTACAATTGCGACGTGCCCGACCAGGTGGACGTTCATAGCGTCATCCGTCGCTACGGAGAGATTCATGCTGAATACCGCAATAACTTCCTGATGAAAGCCACCAACGAGTCCTTTAAGTCCTGGGCTCTCAAGGTTCACAACTACAACGGTTTGTTGGCCGCCTCCTATTCCTTCTACAAGAATCATATCGACAAGCTCTTAGGCACAGACAAGAAGCCCAAACGCGGCAAATCCGGCAACACAGATGAAAAGGAAGAGAAGGTAGAAACGCCGGAGGAATTTCGCGCGCGAATCAATGAACTCGGCGCTGAGTACGGCGACAACTATAAAAAGGCATGGCCCAATGTGGAAATCACGGACTTCTATGATTTCATGATCACCTCGATGGCCTGCGGCCCCGAAGCAGAGCGATACAGTCAGCCGGGCTGGCTTGTCTCCGTGTACCGCTATCTCATGGCGAGATCGCCGAAAAAGATGTCGAGTGACAGCGTTTGGGACATTTCATTTTACCCGCCCCGGATCGTAGAACCCATACCCGGTGGCTCGGTGATCTGCAGCCAACCCACTGAAAGCGGACCCTTGTCATTCCTTAATCACGTTGGCTTGACGACGGGGGGACCATACAAGCCCCATGAGTTCCCCTTTGCTTCGAAGTCCGGCCAATTGGCCCGTGGACTGGAACAATATATCCTCGAAAATCTCCGTACGGCTGTGGTGGATGATAAAGGTCAAAACAAATTCGACGAATGGTGGCTTGAAAATGTGATGATCCCGCATGAAGCGCTACAGGAGCAATTCCGTAAGGAATATGCCAAAATGCTGACGGACAATTACGTCCCGGCTTTGGAAAACGCAAGTTATCACTATTGTGAACCCACAACTGCTGAGTTGAAGATCCCCTCCCTGGCCCGCCACTTGCGGGAACTGGGACGAGCCTCAGACTGTCAGGCGGAAGCCACACACCGGATGCCCAACGGCATCTTCAATTCACTCCTGGATGAGCTCCGCCTTTACAGCGCCCTTCTTATGGATATGTTAGAATCCGCCGCCCGGGTTCACGGCAAAAAGATCGCGGAGCTGGATGAACTGCAAAAGCAATTGGTACTTTTGCAAGGGGTTCTACTGGAGCTCGGGATGCATATTCATACTGTAAACAGCGAAAAACGTTCTGACTTAGCAAAGATCCAGACTGCTTTTTTTACCGTCTCCAAAGCAATCTCGACTGTTAGTGAGAAGATTCTCAACCAACTCCCCCATGTGTGGCCAGAGCAAGCAGCCAAAACTTCCCAGTATAAAAGTGAGGCTGATCCAGATAAGAAGAAAACTGAAACGTCATCGACAACCGTAGGCGCGGAAGTTAAAGGTCAAGCCTCTCCCGAAGGTAAACCCGTATACTATGCGGGCACCCAGGATTCCGTCGGCTTGCAGCCCGTTGTCGCCAAGGTGGAAGGACGTCACGGAGAAATTCGCTTCCGGCGCGGATGGCTTCGAAACGGAAAAATCAGCTGGGAGAACAAGCTTTTGGACCTCTTACCGCCCGATACCGCTCTCCCCGCAGCAGAAAAGCCCGCCAAAGGAGGAGGCGAGAACTCTCATATTCTTTTGATTGCGGAAACGCTACAGCAGCAAATGAGGACTGTGATCATTCAGGCCGTACAGTTCCGTACCGTGCTAACGGCTTTCGAAGGCGGAACAGTCATCGTTAAGGGCGAGTAATTTTTTCTAATGGCGCGATACGGGCGAACTTTTTTACAAAGGCGTTTGAAAGTTTGAGCCCGACTCGATTATAGGAAAAGGTCTTCTGACGTGCCGGTTTTTGTCTCTCGGGTCCCTGAATGGGCTTTATTTGGAGACGAGGGAGAACTGAAGGGATTCAAGAAGAGCAAAGAAAGCCCTAACTTGGGGCATTAACTTTGCACAGCTTTTTGGCTGAACAGCAGCCGACCTATCAGACGCAGAAACCGACAAAGGGGTTGGGTGAAAAAGTAACGATGATTGCTTTGAGGAGGAGTTTACAGATGTCTAGCAGAACTTATTTGGTCACTGCGGTCGCGTTGATCGCCATGGCTTCGGCCAATTTCGCAAACGCACAAGCCGTTCGAGCCCGCACGGCTCCGCGACAAGGTTTGGGCAACGTGCGTGCCCCAGAGGTCATGAAGGCCGCTCCCTCGGCGCGAGCCACAGGTGAGACCGTGAGAGCTTGGGAGCAAGGCTCAACTCTAGGGAAGGGTATGGAGGCTCCTAAAGGCGAAGGCAAAACCGTTGCTCCTACGGGTGAAGGTAAAACTGTTGCTCCCAAAGGCGCCACAGCCCCGACAACGGCTCCTGTTGTTTATAGGCCGCCGGTCGCGGCAAACGATAACGGCACAGGGCCCGGCGCTGCTAAACAAGATAAAGGCACCTGCAGCAATCAAGATCAAGCTTCAGCTCTGATTGCAGGGACCCGCTTCAATTATGTGTCGGCTCTTCAAATGGTGAGCGCAGGACAGTTCGCGGTGAATTGCACGGACGTCGTGAGCTGGGGCCCACAAGCACGAGAGAATGCGCTGGAATATGTAGCCTGTAATGTTCGTACGGGCGCTAAAGATGTAAATGCCAAGGCCGCTTGCCTCAAAGAGGCCTACGCCAATGACAACAATTATGATCCTAACGCTATTCCTGAGTCAGAACTTCAGTTCCGCGTACAAAAACTGGGTGAGGACTGTGGCGTAGGAAGTAACCGACGGGCCGCCTAGAGCTGGCTTGGGAAGAGTTCCATCCTCAAGCATCATGACCTGACCTAAATAAATCAAAAGGACGCTCCGTGAGCGTCCTTTTGTCCATTGAAAGGCATGCCAATCCTCGCCTAACCCCTTAAAGTTCGCTAAGAAGTCGCCGCCAGATACGCGGCCCCCAACACACCTGCATCATCTTGAAGCTTGGACACCCGGATCTCCGGCAGGAGATCGATGCCGGCTCGGTAGCGCGCCAGGAGCTCAGGCAAAAGCTCCCGCGTGCGGCCCAGAAACAAGTCGGATGCATGCGAGAAGCCCCCGGACAGGGTCACGACTTCCGGCGCAAAGCTAATGGCCAGGGCGCGGATGGCAAAGGCCAGATGTTCACCATAGAGCTCGAATGCGGCACACACATCCTGATCGCCACTGCGGGCGAGAGCCACCACGTCGTGTCCCGTGAGTTCGCGGACCACGCCTGTTCCACTCTTTATCGCGCTCACCCGACGGGCGAAGTGAGTACCGGCAAGAAAGGCCTCGATACATCCGTACGCGCCACACCCGCAAGGATAGTTGGGATCGAAGGCGTTCAACGGCATGTGACTGAGTTCCGGGTGGAGGCCGCGGCCGGCTCGCACCAGTTGGCCATTCGCGATCACGCCGATGCCCACGCCCGTTCCAAGAGTCATCGTGACCAGGTTCTGGGCGGCAGGGCCGTGGCCGCCCTTCCACATTTCCGCTAGCGCGGCGGCGGCGGCGTCATTCTCCAAGATAACCGGGGTTTCAAACACTTTTTGTAGGGCCTCAACCAACGGAAGTACGCCCCACGACTGGCTACCGGTAAAAAAGTTTGTTGGATCCAGGAGCACACCCTTCTCCGGGTGAAGTGGGCCGGCTGAAGCGACAGCGACCGACTTCGGCTTTTCGATACCGCCCTCCGCTGGCAGCTCTTGCCACAGCTGGCGGAAGAGGGCGATCAAACCGTCAAAGCCCTCCTCCTGTCGCACGGGACGCGTGAGATGGGAGAGAATCTGTCCCTCGCCACTGACGTAGGCGGCCCGCAGTTTGGTGCCGCCCAGATCATAGCAGAGGTAAACCTCAGTGGAGCGGGCCACTTTGCGTGTCCAATAGCTGATGGGCCAGTTGCAAGACTTGGCGACGGGTGGCTTCAATATCTCCGTTGGGATTGTAAACGACAGCGGTTCTCATGCTGTCCAAGACCGCGTGGTGGGCACCCGTTCTCAATGAGGGATGGGCTTCTTCCAACCGCTGAATATACAAGCCCACCTTACGTTTGAAATCACCGAACTCCGGCTCATAAAGCCAGCGCACCTGATCAATAAACTGGCGGATCGCCTCTTGCTCTTGCACGCTCGACCTCCTTTTCTTACTCCCAGTAAAGCAAACTTCAGCGGGCAAGAAAAGCAATGACAAGCTCGGAGATACGGACCCAGGCAGGGAGAGTCGCCGCGCAGGGTGGCCTAGGCTTGACGTCAGCTGTGGCAACCAGTGTAGACAGTAAGGGCAGACAAGTGGAGACCGGAGAAGAGAAGTTGAAATGATGTCCTCTTGCAGCTGGAGTCCCGAATGGAACGACTAGAAATCACCGAACAGACGCCCCCGCACCTGATTTTTGACTCATGGATCAAAGAGGCCGCCGCTCACCCGGCCACCAAGGATGCCACGGCGATGACTGTGGCCACGGTGTCGCCCGAGGGTGAGCCCTATGCGCGCGTGGTTTTGTGCAAGGAGTGGTCGGTGGAGGGATTCACATTCTTCACGAACTACAACAGCACCAAGGGACGCCACCTCGCTCATACGCCGCGTGCGGCGGCCGTCTTTTATTGGGAGGCCCTATTCCGCCAGGTTATTATTTCGGGCCAGGTCGAGAAGGTTCCGCGCCAGGTTTCGGTGGATTACTGGCGAACTCGCCCGCGCGAGAGTCAGATCAGCCAGTGCATTTCGCGACAGTCCGAAACCGCGGCCTCACGGCAAGCGCTCGAGGAGGCCTGGGCGGAAGCGGAGAATCGATTTCGGGGTGCCGAAGTTCCCTGCCCGGAACACTGGGGTGGATACATTCTGAAGCCTCGTCGCATGGAATTCTGGATCGGACGCCCCGGGCGCCTGCACGATCGATTCGAGTTCGTGCGCTCGGGAGCCTCGCCCTCCACCCTGCCGATGCCCTCGGGCCCGGGTGTCCCGAACTGGACCTTCCGCCGACTCTATCCCTGAATCATCTTGAATCCCCTCTCAATTGTAGCGTGTAATTAGACTTGGGGGATTGGAACTGTGCCGAATGTGATTGCCTTGGTGAAAGAGGACCGTGTTCGTCGCCAGGTCGAGCAGTTTCTGGAAGAGCTTGAGTTCGACGATCTCCGCTTCGCCACCTTTCGTTCCGAAGAAGAGATGCAAGATCTCTACTTCCGTGATCGTGCTCCGGCGGAGAATCCGGGTTCTGAAGAACGCGCCCCTGAGGGTGCCGCGAACGCGGAGGACTCCGGCAATCATGATGGCACGGAACTGAAGCTCTTCAGTGAAATTCACATGCTGATTTTCGCGCTAGACACCATTTCCGGGAAACCGGGGCCGTGGATCGACAAGCTTCGGGCTAACATGCGCCGCTTCAAGCATTTCCCGGCCGAGGGTCAACTGCGTTTGGTGATGCTCAAGTATGAAGAAGACGGTTTAAGCAAGGTCGATATGGTGCATCCCTTCCTGGATGATCTGATCTATCTCCCGATTGACCGCCTTATTTTCCTGCAGAAGGTGCAGATTCTATTGGCATTGCCCAAGCGCACGACTCCACGCTGGCTCTTCACCCAGGAAGTTCAACAGCAGATTGAAATCTCGAAGATCGCCAAAATCGAGCGCCTCTCCGACGTCGCGATCGCCGTTTGCAATCCTGTTCCGCTCAAACGAGGTGTCGCCGCGCACCTCTACATCCAGCTCCCTGGTGAGAGACAGCGGCTGGAGGTGTACGCCAAAGTCCTTCGGTCGGAACCTCACCCCACCCGCCACGGTCAGTTTCTCGTCTACTTCACCTATTTTGGTCTATCGCGCGAAGGGCTCGGTCAAATCCGAAGGGCCTTATCCAAGTCGCCAAGCTACAAGAGTTTGCTGACGGAGGACCGCGAGGCCGTGCGCTTTAACCCTGAAAAATGGTCATTGAAAGAAGAAGACAAGCGCCAATTCGGGATCGCCATTATCGATTCCGACGAAGCCGCGGCGAACGCCCTAGCGCAAGCCATGCAGAAGGAGATGGACCGCATTCGCGTGGTCACGGAAAACTCGTTCCAGGTGTTTTTCCATCGTTATCTCGACGCCGCCGCCACGGTTACGTCTTCGAAAACTTCGCCACCCAAGGCCTCCGATGAGTCGGATTTTTACAGTTCAACAATTTCACTGACGATATCCTCCACGAATCTTTCCTGCTTAAGCGTGGACCCCGGACCCAGCTCCGACGACCTCTTTCTGGGCCATCCGGCGCTGGCGATCTTCTCCAGTCCCGATAAATGGCTGGGCTTGATGCAAGAGAAAGCCTCACGTCTGATTATGGAAGAAGCCGTCCAGCTCGTAAATCAGGGGCGCGAGTTGCGCAAGCTGCTGACCATGCAAGATGTGCAGAACCAGCGACGCGCGGTTAACTTTAGGATTTTCAAGGGCGGCGTGGACGGTATGGTCACCGTCGAGCTTTCGCCGGCGCCACTCACGGATATCGTGGCCAAGGCGACTAGCGAGGAAAAAAGCCAGAAGCTCGATACGCTGCTGATCGAAACCAGCTTCGTCCCGGAAGATCCCGCCGGCTGGATGGGCGGGATCGCCGAACGCGCCGTCCACAAAGGGCTGGCGAAAACGCAAAAGGACGTGAAATTCGTGTTCGTTACGGAGAACGGAGGTCAATTTTCACCGGCCTGGCTGAACTGTATTGATCTCCTCGGATTATTGAGCAAACCCGTCGATATGCGCCAACTTCTTTTTTTACTCTCGGAACATCTCCCCAACGAGAACACTCTTTTTAAATTCGACAATCTGGGATGGAATCAACCCGGGTTGCCGGCCCATATTTCCAAGAGCGTGAACCTCGAGGCCCTCAGTGAATATGGTGCGACTCTTAAAGTCTTCCACCCCATGCAGCCGGGAACTGTGGTGTACTTGCGCAAGTCGATTTATGAAAACGCCCCCAACAACTGCCTCGCCGCGCGCGTGTATGCGTGCGAGGAGCACCCCTCTGAGAAGGGCGCTTACCTCGTTTATCTGACGTACTTCGGAATTAATGATGCATTTTTAAAATATGCCCGGACCTGGATTCGTGAGCACTACGCCAATCAGAAAAATCAGGAAACCTAAGCCGATCCACAATCTGATCTCGCTTAATCAGATCTCGCTTTTAAAACTCGCTGAGCTCAGAGGTAGCCTACCTGAGCCAGCGTTTCCCTCACCGTTTCAGCCACCAATTTGCCTCTACAGAAGGCATAATTGAGATCGCTGCTGACCCCTTCGTGATCCATGTTAAAGACGGACTTGATGCCTTCTATATCTCCCTGCACTGTGGCGGTCTTCAGATTGGCTCGGCCGAACACCTTTGCATTGATACACTCGGGGCGGCCAAGCTCCCAACACTCACTATTCAATGAATAGATCAACAAGGCGCCGTCGTTCGAGCTGCCTTCAAACGCGTTTTGTCCATAGGTCGGTAAAGCGCTATACCAGCCAACTTTGAAACGAGATGACTTAACAGCGCCGATAACCTTTCCCTCCGCACTAAAAGCGTAGAATAGGACTTGGGCGACATAGATACCGTTGTCTAAATCCACAACAGTGACCGCCCGGAACTTTTTCCGCCCGGAACTCCCCTTTTCTATTTCTGAACTCACCTTTTCTACTTCACAGACCAAATCTCCATCGTAGAGCGCCGTTCCGGTTTCAAGACCAGATCCACTGGACTCGGACTCAGCAACGGAGTCAGACCCGGCGTCGGCGTCGGCGTCGGACCCAGTCGTCGATCCGGCAGTGCCGCTGCTCGCAGAGCCCGAATCCGATGACTCATCACCTCCGATGACGGAAGACTCCGAATTTGTTTTTTCCCCAAGGTCACCGGGGGCCGCGAATTCCATGTCCTGACCACAGTTGGTCAGGAGCAGGGCCATAGTCATGACCGTGACAGCTTTGATTACAGACTCCATAACAAACCTCCCTTTTTGTTAGAATCCCGTCGGGAAGAAATGAATTCGACTTATATTTCAGACGAATATGGTTCACTTCCATCTCAGTTTGAGACAGATCAAGTCTTCATTTTGAACATTCGGGACCAGATCATCTAAAATCAAGACGGGGTATGGGTGATCGGTCTGATGAATTCCCCATGAAGCTTAAAAAAGGAATACAGGCGAATGAAGCTTAAGATGGTGGGATTTTTAGCTCTGATCTGTGGGATCGTGCTCCTCAATCAGAACTGCTCACAACAAAAATTCACCCAGAGACAAACGACAGCGGCGACCCAAGTGGACGCTACCCTGAGTTCAAGCCGCTCCGGCGGAAATTACGACGGTAAGGTGTATGCCCACATCGATCGCGAACATCCGTGCCCGGATGGCCAAATTGAAATCACCAAGATCCGCGTTCAAGCCCAACGTTTCTTCCTGGACCGCGAATACTGTCAGCCCGCGGGGCAGGAAATCCCCCGCGACCAAATCAAAATCGACACCAGCCTCGGGGATTTCCTTATCTATAAGAGTCAGACTCTCGTTCAGACCTCAGCCTCCGCAACCAAGGAGCCCATCGAACTCGTTTGTGAGTCTCGGCTAACAGGCGACAAATTCAGATCGGTTGTTATAGTCTCCGGTACGAGCGGGCTCAAGATCGCTAAGGGCGAATCGAAAATCGCTCGCATTCTCCTTTACGATGCGGACACGACGCTCCTGCTGGACAGGCAAATCCCAGTTTCAGGTACAATAAATTCGAACAACTTAATGGAATACTCTGGGGCTGACGCGATGGTCTCACTGTCCATCTACTCGCGTTGGTTCAACAGCGATCCTAATGATCCCATGGGCAACGCAAAGGTCCACATCCATACACAAAAAGGTCTCGACCACAGGGATCACACGCAATGTCGCCAGCAGTGATGAGAGAATTAATTGCCGAGTGCGAGCACTTCTTGCGTTCGGGACAGATCAGCAGCGTGGCCAGCCGCCTGCGCGGAATCAACCTGCCACGGGTTCCGCGCGCCTTCCGTCTCCCGCTAGCGAATGTCTGTCGCCGAGCGGGGCTGTTCACTTCGGGCCTTCGCCTTTTAACCCCTCTCGTGCATCCGGATCGCAGGAGTGCGCGTGCGCCCATCACCACGGAAGAATTGTCGGAATATGCAGTACTCTTGATGAAGATTGGGTCGTTGAATGAGGCCATTGACCTTCTCCAAGGTGTTGAACTTAAGGATGAGCCTCGATCGCTTCTGTACTTGGGCTTTTGCCATATGAATCAGTGGGAGTATGCTCGGGCCTCAGAGCTTCTCAAACGCTATCTCGATGTCGCCGAAGATCCTTATCTGGCCATGATTGCCGAAGTGAATCTCGCCGCGTCTCTTATGTACAGCGCGCAAACCGATGAGGCACTGGTTCGCCTTGAAAAGGCGATCGAAGAGGTCGAGAAAGCGGGCTATCTGAGGTTGTTGGCGAATCTGCTGGAGCTGCGGGCTCAGCTTTCTCTCATTGCGAATCGCGACTCCCATTGCGCTTCTGATATTGACCGAGCTGTTCAGATCTTGCGCAGCCAGTCCACGAACGATCAACTCTATCTCCTCAAATGGCAGGCGGTTCTACAGTCCCGCCACACGCAATGCATATCCCCTCTCCTCGAGTTTCAGGTGACGGCTCGGAAGCGGCAGGATTGGGAGAGCGTACGCGAGGCGGACTTTCAAATCTTAAAGCTGACTTTCGAAGACCATCGGTACTCGCATTTATACTTTGGGAGCCCATGGCCCGAGTTTCGCCGGCGCCTTGAATCCCACTTCGGAAAGGTCGCGAGCGACGCCTACACGTGGGGCGGTCGACGGGGCGGCGACATCGACCTCGATCTGACAACTGGCTTGTCTCGCAATACCGGCGAGACCTGTCCACCCAAAATTCTCCACATGCTTCGCTCCTTGCTGTCCGATTTCTACGCGCCTCTGCGGCCAGGAACACTGTTCTCACAGGTCTTTCCAGGCGAGCGCTTTCATGTCTTGCACTCACCCAATCGCATCCATCAGCTGCTGTGGCGGACTCGTACCTGGCTGAAATCCCAGGGTATTGCCGCAACCATCGATGAGGACGGCGGTCGTTTTTTAGTTCGAGCCACGGGACCTGTCGGTATTCAAATGGAGCCAAGTCTTCCCGGGGACGGCGCCGCCTTGTGTCTGTTGCGCCGGACATTCGATACGGAGTTCTCATCCCGCCAGGCCCAGCTGACTCTGAATGCCAGCGAAGCGAAAGTGCGCCGCCTCATTCAAAAAGGTCTCGAGCAGGGTGAAGTTGAAAAGCTCAGAAGCGGTCGGAATATCACTTACCGCTTCAGGCCGCTGCCGCGGCCAGCTTAAAGCCACAGTTCGGGCAAAACTTGTTTGTACTTTCCACCTTGGCGTGACAGGAAGGACACTCTCCTTCAGTGCCGCCCGTGACCTCTTCCTTCTCATTTAAATTCACAAGTCCACTGTCATTCCACTTGTCGATTTCGAGAAGGATGGACCAGTACTCCACCATCTTGACGAACTCACCGCGATCCAGGGAGAGCTGAACGCGTCCGTCATCAAAACTTTGGCGCTTCACGAAGAGTCCTTTGCGCTCGAGGGCGTCCAGGTGCGTGTTCTTGAGATCCAACCGGTACTTGGTTTTACATTCATTCAGAGTCTCGCCCCAATCCAGCTTCGTCGCGCCCTTGTGGTCGACCTCTTTGCCTTCAGAGATCTCGCTGAGCGCCCGCGCCACCTTTAAAGCCAAAGGATCGACAAAAATCGCTTCGGCGCGACTCCCTTTGAACAGATGATACTGGTAAAATTCAGCAAAATCCTCGAGCATCTGAACCTTCAGGAGCGTCACGTCTGCGAGTTCGTCTTCTCCCTCTTCGGTCTTGCGGACCTTGAATTCGGCGAACTTCAGTTTGAGCAGAAGATCCATAAGCGAACGGAGACGTTGCGGAGATTGCCCGAAAAAACGCGTGGCATAGAGCTTAAGGGCGTCCCAGGCGACGGTAATCTGGTCCGGCCTTTCCGGATTCTTTTTGCCGATATGACGTGCGATCAAATGGAGCTCGGTGAACATGCGATGAACCAGCCCTTGCGGACACGGACTCTTTTCCGTTTCCATTTTGGTCATCTTCATGTACTTGCGGGCCTGGCGCAGTTCCTCGGAGAGGCTCTTTAGAAGAAGCTTGATTCCCGGCGGGGATTTTTCAAACTGCTGTTTCATCAAGTCCACGGGCACCTCAAGCACCCGTGTTTCCTGTTGGGCCTCGGCTGTAAACTCATGTCGGAGATTGGTGAAGAGCGCATGATCTCCCAGGACTCCGGAGGCACCCACGGTACTCACCTCGAGATGCTTGGCCGTGCGTTCACTCATCAGACCCACCTTGCCAGTCTGAATCATGTACACCACCGTCGCCGCATCCCCCTCTTTGAAGAGGAGTTCGCCACGTTTCAGTTTTTTGACGTTTTCCATCCCGTTCACCTTCTCTTGCCTGGCTGGATTCATGCCGCTCCGCTCGCGGCGCGCCATGGTGGAATATCGGCGGAATCCGGCCGCGATTTGAGTCCATGACGCCTTCCGGCGGGTATTTTGAAACTCCTTTCGAAATGGTACTTTCGAAGACTTATGATCCCTTCCGTATTGACTCTTGTGGCTGGACTTTTGATTGGGTCGCTTCTGACCGGCGTGACCTTGGCCTGGACCCGTCGGCGCGAGTTGCGCTGGGCCGAGGAGGAAGCGCGTGAACTGGTGGAAAGTGCCGCTAAGGACACCGAAGCCCGGCTGGAAGAAACCCAGCTCCAGCTCGAAGAGGAGCGTGAGGATGCGCTAGAGAAATTCGCGTCGGCAACGCGCAAGCTGGTCCAAAAGAATGATGAGTACGAGGAGCGCCTAGACGAGCGTGAACTCAAGTTCCGCGAGCTCGTATCCACGCGTGACCAGCTCCTCCAACGCAAATCCCAATCTTTAAACACGAGACAGCAGAAGCTGACCCGCTTGGAAACGCGGGTCCAGGAGATTCGGCGTCAGGCCGCCGATTTGAAAACTCGCATTCTCGCCGAGGCTCACCGCCGCTCACCCGTCCCTCCCGAAGAGCTGAAGTTACAGATCCAGTCCCGTCTCGAGCAAGAAACTCGAACGGCGTCCACTCGCGCCGCGCAGGAAATGGAACAAGAAGCGCAGCTGAATGCGGAACGAGACGCCAAGAAAATTCTGAATCTGGTTCTCAATCGCTTTGCCCGCCCGTATTGTCCCGAGCGCGGGATCGGCAACGTGAGCTTTGATTCGCTGGAACACAAGGCGCGCTGTTTTGGTCCCGAGAACCAGTGGATGAAGCAAATCGAGCAACTCTGCGGTGTCGATATTGTCTACAACGAGAACTACCAGAGCGCGACCATTATGGGCTTTGATCCCGTCCGACGTGAACTGGGTCGCCTCGTACTGGAAGCCGTCGCCAAACTGAAGAACCCGAGCACAAAAGCCATCGAAGACATTCATAGCCGCTGTAAAAAAGATTTGTTTAGAAAGATCCTGATTGATGGCAATCGGGTCGCCAACGAACTGCGGATTCCAGATCTCCACGAGGATGTGCGATCCATGCTGGGAGCTTTGCGCTATCGCTACTCCTTCGCCCAGAATCAATACTTCCATGTGGCCGAGGTGGGTTGGCTCTGCGGACTGCTGAGCGCTGAGCTGGGTCTCCCGGTTCCGCAGGGGCGGCGCGCAGGCCTGCTTCACGATATCGGAAAGGCCATGGATCACTCCAAAGAGGGCGGGCACGCCGTGATTGGCGCGGAATTTATCGATGCTCACGGAGAAAAGCCTGAGATCGTTCATGCTGTGCGCGCCCACCATTATGATGAGACGCCGAGTACGGATCTGGCATTTCTCACTATCGCAGCCGACGCCGTCTCCGGCGCTCGGCCCGGCGCTCGTCGCTCCACCATGGATTCTTACACTCAGAAGATGGCGGACCTGGAAAAGATCGGGGGAAGCTTTGAAGGCGTTACAGCCACGTACATTCTCAGCGCCGGCCGCGAGATTCGAGTGATCGTGGATGGCCATCGCGTGGATGACCATAAGGCTCTCCACCTCTCCAAGCAGATTGCACAAAAGATTGAAGATGAACTGAGCTACCCGGGTTTGATTAAGGTGACAGTGGTGCGTGAGACTCAGGCTGTCGAGTACGCGCGGTAGAACAGCTGGGAGCCTAATCGAACCTCGCGACCGAGAACCTCCGGGGCGACTGGTGACTTGTCTTCAGGCGAAAAGGCAAACTTGCGCGGGACCTTGCAGGCTACATACAAATCCCTCCACCATACGCCACTTGTGGAGAACGCAACCCGGACACCTGGTCGCTAATGGGGAAGCTCAGCTGGTGCGCAAGATCATGGTGGAACGAACACAGTAAGGTCAGATTTGATGGATCATTGCTTCCGCCCGCACTGATTGGTCGTATGTGATGGATCTGCAACCACTTATCTTCCTTACATCGCTGCCCGTAAGCATCCACATGGGTGCAGCACCCACCATCACGTGCAAACACCTCGTGCCGTTGCGCGACCGTGAGCGGCACGGGGGCGTGGGGCTTCGGAGCGGCTAACATCGGCTCCGACGCTTGCGGCGCCTGAGCTGGCGCTGAACGCAGCTCTTTGCCGCGTGGCAGCTCATCCGCTGTGCACGTGAACAGTTCGCCACTGTCCTTGGAGGCCTTAGATGCGGAGCCTCCGTCCTCTGACGTCATAGTTTCAGGCTTTGTCACAGTCTCAGCCGTAGCAGCTGCGGTCCGTGCAGCCCTCCGCTGTGCCATTCGCACTGGGTCCTTGCGCTCCAGATAAAACTCCAACACCTGCGCCAAAGCCCCATCCAAAGCTGGCGGAGCCTGCTGCGTCCGTTGCGCCTCCAGCGACTGAACTCTCAGCCACATCTCATAGGTTTTACGAGACAGAGACACTCGCACATGAACCCGCTCTTCCGAAAGGTCTCGAACCTGATCAGCAGGTCGAGCTTTGGGATTCCGCCTGGCAACTTCACGTTCAATCTCACGCGCCGAGTGAGTCGCGGCAAATTCGATCAACTCCCTGGCATTCCCCACAGTCAACGCCGACACCAGCCGATGGGCCTTGGACACGCTTAGCTTCTGCTCCTGCAAAGCCACCTTGAGCTCATTCACCTGCAGGCTCTTTCGCGCCACCGAAATAAATGCGTACGCAACGGCCTCCGTAAACCCCAGACTCTGCACGCAATAGGTGAACAGGCTGGAGCACCCCAGCCGCTTATACAGTTTGGTACGTTCAACTTCCTGCAGGATCTGAACAATCTCCCATTCCAGGCTCCGGTGCATGCGGCTTAAATCCAACGCTCTTGCATGCAGACCGCGCATCCGCGGTTCAGCGTATTTATTTCCATCCGCACACTCATAATCACCTCCACACGTCACCGGCCAGCAAAGCGAACACTGCAAAAGACAAAACCTCATGTGCGATGCACGCCCTATCTCCACCATTCTCTACCATGAGTTTTCAGGAGGCACCGTTGAGATCAGCCGAGACATCATTGAGAGACGCCCATTAAGCTCTCACCAGCCGCGTGGGCGCGCGACCAACGCGATCGATCTCTCTTTCGAGGACAACACCCTCTCTACCCGTCATTCGGCAATCTGAGGACACCGAAATAAGGAATGTTTGGAGTCAGCCACCAGCGCTATTTCCGGTATGCCATTTAACAATCTCAGGGACCTAACACCGCGCCATCAACCCACACTCTCTGGCTCCCGCTACTCTCTGATTGGCCCCACTCCTTGACTCATCCCCACTCCTCGCCCCTCTCGCCCCCTCACCCGGGCCGGACGCGACCGTCGCGAGTCAGCCGACCCCGAGCAAAAGATCCATCGTCTTGTGTACGATCGATTCTTGCGGGCTCAGCTGCGCTTTAGCGGCGAATTGGGCGCGCACGATCTCGTCATAATCGAAGTCGCCATGCCCTCGACGCTGCAACAGGATTTGAGTGTAACGGGCCGCCCGATCGACCAACTTGCCGTTTGAAGGAGTGACCCAAGTCATCAGATTGCCCTCGAATCGGCCCAAGCGTCCCATCACCAGGGTGGAATGCATGTTGAGCAGCAGCTTCGCCGTCAGCTGCGTGAACAACTCCGTCGACTGCGGGAGCGGGAAATGCTCTTCGATTCCGCGAAACTGGAACGTGAGATCCTTGTCCCCATCCGTCGTGCTGATCGTAAATGCATGATGCTGCGCCTGTGGTAAGAGCGACTGGCGAAAAAGATGGGCCTTGCGACTGAAGTCGAAACTCAACAAATAAGATTTCGACGTTTTCCCATGGACTTCGGGCCATTCCAAAGGCCGCGGCTCACGCGCGAGC
Organism: Bdellovibrionales bacterium; assembly: GCA_050249195.1. Lineage (GTDB taxonomy): Bacteria > Bdellovibrionota > Bdellovibrionia > Bdellovibrionales > UBA1609 > JALHOQ01. The sequence continues at coordinate 56,765 of JBFWQY010000003.1, read as the reverse complement.
AAGTGAAACCAGGCCTGATCGGAGGTTGAGGCCGCCGGAATGCTCACATAAGTGTAGGAATGTCGATCGGTCAGCATTGTCGGATTATCAAATGGAGGCAAATTGAACGTGGGCGCGCGCTCTGTGGTGTCGGTAAAGGTGGTGATGGCGAGATCGTTGGTGGAATAGATCGTGCAGTCATTCTCCTGATAAGTTTCGGACTCGCGCAGAATAAACGGCTTGAGCGCGCACGGGTCGGAATTGCGCAAAAACCGTATCCAGCTCTCGAGTTCCTGAAAAGCGCCTTCGATGTCATCCGGAAACTCAAGCGCAAGGCCAACCACAAGCATCAGGACTGTGCTGGCCTGCATGCGGGTGCTGCCGGTGAGGGCCATGGGTCCCGTCTCAAGGCAGTAGGACTGTATCCCCGGATGCGTGAGCACCCGCCGCGAGCGCTCGATCTTCTCAATTAAGAGGCGAGTCGTGTTGCAGTATAGGAATAGGGGAGGACGCGAAGAGATCCGCGTCGCTTCCTCAACCGCCCCAATCACATACGGGGTTTCACCTCCCTCTGTGGACCCAATCAAAAGATCGTCGGGCCCGAATCCCATCTGACGCAAGTGCCGCGCTCCGTATGCCGGAAAATCTTCAAATCCTTCCAGGGAATGGACCAGAGCCACATCTCCGCCCGCCATCAACGATAGAACCTGCTGGCTCTTGGGATGCCTCCGGCGCCATAGGTACTCGAGCGATAGAGACAGTCGCCCTGTCGCTCCACAACCCACAAGAAAGATTCGGTGCCCGCGCCGCAAGGTCTCAGCGACCGTTGCAAAGAAACTCTCCAGCTCAGTCTCGCGCGCAGCCGTTTTCTGCAAAGCCTCGAGATCCACTTCATGTAAAACTCGAAGTGCCTGGTCCAAGTCCTCTTGAGCCCAGCGAGACAAGGTCAAAGTTTTGGGATGCGGTGTTTCCGTTGGCAACTCACCGAGCTGGAAAAGCTCTTTCTGACGGAGGAATTCTTCGGCATTGTTCATTGCTATAGCTTAGGATAAGTGAAAGACGTGTCACTCACCTTTTTGTCGGGTTTGTAGTGCAATCAGTCAAAGAGGTGGTTCTCTTTTAGGAGGCTCCGTATGGGAGATTCACTTGGCTCTCAGTCCATGCTCACGAAAGTTGCCGTTGTGGGCGGTAAACGTGTCCCGTTTGCACGCTCATTCACCGCATATATGGGAATCCCCAATCAGGAATTGATGGTGGGAGCGATGCGTGCCCTGGTGACGGACTTGAACCTTACCGAGAAGGTCGTGGGAGAGGTCGTCTTGGGATCCGTTATTAAACACTCCTCGGATTGGAATCTGGCCCGCGAGGTCACGCTGAATTCCGGGCTATCCAAATGGACCCCGGCGTATGATCTCGTGCAGGCCTGTGGCACGAGCCTTCAAGCTTGTATTGCAGTCGCAAACAAGATCCGCCTCGGCCAGATCGAATGCGGAATCGCCGGCGGGGTGGACACCAACAGCGATCTTCCGCTGGTCTTCTCCCGCAAATTCAGTCACGCCCTCCTCAAGTCCAATCGTGAGAAGACATTCCTAGGAAAACTGATGCCCTTTGTTCAGGAGGTTCGCGCGGGCGACCTGAAACCCGTCATGCCTGGGGTGACTGAGCCCTCCACCGGATTAAGCATGGGTCAGAGCTGCGAGTTAATGGCAAAGACTTGGAAGATCGGACGCTCGGAACAAGATGAGCTCGCATTTCAAAGCCATCAGAATGCCGCGCGAGCCTGGCAAGAGGGATTTTATGAGGATCTGGTGACACCTTTCCAAGGACTCACCCGCGACAACAACGTGCGCGCGGACACGTCGTTGGAAAAGATGGCAAATTTAAAGCCATCGTTCGATTTCAGCGGCAGCGGCACCTTAACGGCAGCCAATTCCTCAGCTTTAACCGACGGTGCGAGCTGCGCCCTATTGGCAAGCCCCGAGTGGGCGCGGAAAAACAATCTTCCGATTCTCGCCTACCTCACCCATACGGAAACAGCCGCCGTTGAATTCCAGCGTGCCGAGGGCCTGTTAATGGCTCCCGCGTATGCCGTTCCTCGCATGCTCAACAAAGCGGGCCTCAAGCTCCAGGATTTTGACTATTATGAAATTCATGAGGCCTTCGCCGCGCAAGTCCTTTGCACACTGAAGGCCTGGGAAAGTGAAGAGTTTTGCCGCCAACGCCTCGGGCTTAAGAGTGCGCTGGGATCCATTGACCGCTCCAAACTCAATGTGAAAGGTGGATCCGTGGCGCTCGGGCATCCTTTTGCGGCCACCGGCACTCGCATTGTCGCGGGGCTGGCAAAAGTTCTCAGCCAGAAAGGTTCGGGGCGAGGATTGATCTCGATTTGTACGGGTGGCGGGATGGGCGTGACGGCTATCCTTGAGGCCAACCCCTAAGGCCTCGGAAGAGAAAAGAAGAGAAGGCAGACAGATGACTTATAGCACCTACCCCGACATTGAACCTTATCGAACGGCTCGCCTACGCGTTTCGGATGTGCATGAACTCCATTACGAGGAAGTCGGCAATCCTAAAGGTGTACCGGTTCTTTTTGTTCATGGCGGACCAGGTGGAGGCATCGAACCCTCCCATCGCCGTTACTTTGATCCCTCTCATTATCGTGTCATTCTTTTTGACCAGCGGGGTTGCGGGCGCAGCACCCCTTATGCCGAGCTTAAGGATAACACCACCTGGGACTTGGTCTCGGACATCGAAAAACTTCGTCAGCATTTGGGTGTGGACCGCTGGATTGTCTTTGGTGGAAGCTGGGGCAGCACACTGGCTTTGCTTTACGCGGAAACCCACCCCTCGCGCGTCAGGGGATTGGCTCTTCGGGGGATCTTTCTCTGCCGCCAACAAGAGATTCAATGGTTTTATCAGGTGGGCGCGAGTCGAATTTTTCCGGATGTCTGGGATCTGTACAAATCGGCGATCCCTGAACACGAACGCCAGGATTATGTTACGGCCTACTACAAGCGCCTCACCTCGGAAGATCGCCCGACCCGGCTTGCCGCCGCCCGCGCCTGGAGCTCTTGGGAAGGCGCGACTTCGAGACTCGTCCCCGACCTCTCATTGATTCACCACTGTGGCGAGGACAGCTTCGCCGAAGCTTTTGCCCGCATTGAATGTCACTACTTCATTCATGGCATTTGGATGAGAAACGATAACCAGATTCTCGAGGACGCGTATCGAGTCCGACACATACCCTGTGAGATCGTCCATGGACGTTACGACGTGGTTTGTCCGGTCGAGAATGCATGGGATCTCCATAAGGCGTGGCCGGAAAGTCGACTTCATATCATTGCCGATGCTGGTCACTCCGCGAGAGAGCCTGGCATCTTACGCACGCTTGTGGAAATCATGGAGCGTTTTAAATCGCTGTGAATTCATCACTCCTTTGACACTCAACACTTCAAGGAAAATTCCGCCCGTGTTCCACATTTAGAATCTTCACCAATTCCGACACTTGCTAATCCGTGTCAAGACCGGAATTCCGCTGTGGGCCTGGCACACAGGTTGTATGAGCCAGGAAGCAAAAGGTGGGGAGAGATTATGGAGAAGGAATTCCGGCATTCGCTCGTTCGGATGGGTATTGTATGGAGCGCGGTCGTTTGGGCAACGGCCTGCTCGGAAGTGAGTTTTACACCAGCGGGAGAAATCGCCGAATCCGCACACCGACCTGATGGGTTTGAAAAAGAGGTGTTTCAATTTAATGGCGATGAAACGCAGGCCAAAGTGGATGTCCTGTTCATAGTGGACAACTCCACCTCCATGCTCGATGAACAGTCAAAACTCGCCAATCGATTCGACAGCTTTATCGGAATGTTGGGAGCCATAAACTGGCAAATCGGAGTGACCACAACCGATATTTCTGAGGGTTCGTACGGAATCAAGGGAAGCCTGGTCCCCTTCCACGGAACCCACACCACAATTATAGACAAACACACGCCCAACGCCGAAGATGCGTTTAAAAACACAATTGTTCGGGAGGAACTGAAGACTTGTAAGGACGACACCTGCCCATCCAAAGATGAACGTCCGCTTGAGGCCACTGTGCTGGCGATCGAAAAGCGCAACCGAGAGAATGTGGGCTTCTTTCGCTCGGATTCGGACTTTGTGGTCGTAATCCTCTCAGATGAAGACGAAGGCAGCAACGGCACAGATGCAATCAGTCCCGAGACCGTGGTCGGCTCGTTCCGTGCGGCCTTTGGCGAGAGCAAACGCATCACCGCTTTCGCTATCGTGATCGAGCCGGGCGATCGATCCTGTTACGACTCCCAATGGGAGAACGCGGGCAAGTATGCCCATATCACATCCGGGTTGCCTGAAATCACCGGAGGGTTAACCGGAAGTATTTGTGACGATGATTATGGCCCGACACTGGCCAGTATCGGTAAGCGCGTGCGTGAATCAGTCTACACACTCACCTTAAGGAATGTGCCTGATCCCGATTCTATTCAACTGCGAATCCACCCGTTCGATCCCGAGCTCAGGTACGAAATCGACGGCCAGACCATTCGCTTCCAACGCGCTCCTAAGAAAGGCACGCAGATTGAGGTTGTCTATAAGAAGCGTGGGACGCGCCGTCGATCCCGCTAAGAGTCCGTTCAGAGAAATTTACTTCTTGCCGTATTTCTTGCGGAATTTCTCGGCGCGACCTTCGGTATCAATCAGCCGTTGTTTACCGGTATAAAACGGATGGCTTTGACTGGAAATATCCACCTTAACCAGTGGATATTCTCTTCCATCCTTCCAGGTAATGGTTTCTTTGGCGCGCACCGTGGACTTGGTCAGAATTTCATAATCGCAAGACACGTCTTTAAAAACGACCGGCCTAAACTCAGGATGGATATCTTTTTTCATAACTTAATTCTCTCGGGGTTTACGAAGGGCTCCATTGGTACCACTTTGCGCAACGGGACGCAAACGAAAACTTCTCCCCTAGTTTCATATAGTTAGTTATGCAAGAACCTGATCGGTCTTCTGAGCCCGGTGAGGCAGACGCACCACAAAGCACGTGTGTTTCTCGGTAACATCTAGGTACAGGACTCCGCCATGATCCTCCACAATGCCCTTGGAGATGCTCAGTCCCAGCCCCGTCCCCTTACCGATTTCCTTGGTTGTAAAGAAGGGTTCCATAATTCGGCGGGCCACGTCGGGCGGGATCCCGTAGCCACTGTCTCGCACTCGCAACTCCACTTGCGGTCCCGCATCTACAATCTCAATTTCGGTCCACGCGTCGGGCCGGCCCACGACCGCATCAATGGCGTTGTTGAGGAGATTCAACAAGACTTGGGAGACTTGAACCTCCCGACAGTACAAATGAGGAGTTAAGGGACCTTTAACTCGAAGTTGGACATGGTTGTTGTGAAAACGCTCACGACAAAGTTCAAGGGTATTGGCGACGACATCCCCGATTGGCACGTCTGCCAGAGGATCGCGCTCCCCGCTGCGGGCAAACGTCTGAAGGCCCCGCACGATGCGGGCGATCCGCTCAACCGTTTGGCTGATTCGGTTTGAATTTTCGTGTGCCATACGAAACGGCGCCTCCTCAGGAAGAGAGGCTGAGATCAGATAGGCGGAGCTCTCGATGATCGCCAGTGGATTGTTGATCTCGTGAGCGATCCCTCCCGCCATCTCTCCAAGCGAGGCCATCTTACTTGCCGCGACCATTTTGGCTTCTTTAAGTTTCAAAAGGGCTTCACTTCGGCGTCTTTCGACCACGTGTCCAATGCGCAAACCGATTCCCTCGAGGACGCTGATAAGGTTTGGGTCACTCTCGGGTGAAGCTCCGGTGTTGAACATGAACACACCGTCCACGCGATCATCCGTCCAAACCACGAATCCCAAAAGGAATCGACGCTCCTGCTTGTCCGGAAGGTAGGCGGCTCTCCCTGTACCACCCAACAGCGAGCGCGTGAATTCTTCCACCTGATAAAAACGATCCCGATGTCCGCCATCTCCCCAGTAGACCCGGAGCTCAGGTCCCGGTGCATCGTCCGGGGATTCCCAGTAACTTCCTCCGCCCCAATTCATGGTGAGCGTGATGACCCGGATGAGCCCGGTGTAAAACTCATGTCCTTGCGGCGGATCGAGAAGGTAGCGATCGACCGCGTTTTCAAGCGTCAACACGGCCTCGCGCATGCGTTCACTTGTGATATCCTCAATGGTCGCGACCAAACCCAAGCGTTTGCCCTGACGCGAACGCATGTCGATCAATCTGGCGCGGACCCACCGCCGGTGGGGAGGTTCTGGCAGTAACACCTGCAGAACTAAGCTTTGTTGAGGAACCTCCGTGCGCCGGTACTTGCGCCACAGATCCCGCACAGTTCTACGGTCTCGAGTTGTGAAGACCTTCAACCATCCAATACCCAGGCTCGCGGCCAGAGACTGGCCCGAAATTTTTTGCCAAGCGGAATTGGTGTACGTGCAAAATCCCAGCGGATCAAATTGGCAAATCCCGATAGGCGCCGAGCCCGCCAACGTGCGGAAGCGCTCTTCACTACGCCGGAATTCTTCAGTGAGCTGTGAGGCAATTTCATGCGCGCGATCGCGCGTGATCTGGACATTGACCACAACCGCCGTCACCAACAGGGTCATCAAGGTTCCGACCAGAGCGACGAGAGCTCCCAGCTTGTCACGTGAGGAGGGGAAATCGGGAGCCCGTCGCCAAGCTAGGTACATCGGGCGCTGACCGATTTCGATTGGAGTCACGACTTGATAGGTTCCCGACGGTCGCTCGACGGATGTGTACAACAGACTCTCCGGTCCCAGCTCCGGACTGTCGAAAACGGCGACCTCCACACCGCGCAAAGCGCCCGCCAGAATACTTGCAAAAAAGTCTTGCGTGACGAGAGGGGCAACAATCCAATTCCACAGAGCCCGACGTCTTTCTTCCACGGTTGATACCGGCAATCCGGGGCGGTACACGGGGAGAAAAAGCAGAAATCCAGGTGTAGGATCTTTCAGATGTAAGTCGACCCGTTCAGAAAGTGTGATATTGCCGGAATCACGGGCCTTCTCCGCAGCCCAGCGGCGTCTCGGATCGGAGCCCAAATCCAGACCGCGAACCTGAAAATCTTTGGTCAAAGACTCAACAAATTTTACAATAAAGTAGTCTTCAGGTGGAGCTCGAGGCTGTGAGACCCCCCGGGCCCGATAAACCTTGAAATCCGGGGCGACAATCGTGCGCATCCGAGCGAGAAAATCTTTTAAGTCCTTGTGGTGCACTCGCTCTGCGACGGACATCCCATGCATACCCGCGTAACGCGTCACCAGATCCAAAGATTTCACGAAACTGTGCCACTCCTCCTCACTCGCCTCGCCGGAGGCCACAAATAGGCTCGCTGCGGCCCTAAGGACATCTTCATGTGCCGCCGTCCGAAAATGGATCACCCGCTGCGCATCGGCTAAAACATCCTGGAATCGATCCCAGTCTCGCCGTGCTTCGGAATGCTGAACAGCGATCACCACAAGCGTGCAAATGAGCCAGCCGCCCAACAAAATTCGCGCCGGCTGGCGCATCTGAACCACTTCGCGAAACTCACCCAGCATCAAGGCGCTAATAGCCATGGCGAGAACAAACACTTGCATATTCAGGAGATTCTCGGGCGTCGTGGCCTGAAACGGAGGATTGCCCGCATAAATGCTGACAATGCTTACGGTGCAGAGGAGGACCGACACCAGCTGCAGCACCAATTTCCCGCGGAATGAGGCCACGATCAGAAGAATGGGAAACACGGCCATTAAATGGGCCAGATGAGCCAACTGGAACACAATAAGGTAGGCCACGATTCCAAGGAGGCCAAAAAGAATCAAATTTGAACGCTTGGGCCAATCTTTTAAAAACCCTAGTCGCCCCGTACGTGGTTCGGCCGCGGCTAAGAGTGAGGGTACGAGAACCAAGCCCCCAATAAGATTTCCCAACCACCATGTAAAAATCGTCGAGCCAAAATCTTCGGCGGAGACAACTCGGGCCTGGAGCAATGCCGTCGCTCCCATGGCGGCACTCACCGTCGCACCGGCAGCACATGCGGACACAACGGCTATGGGTTCAACCAGATACTTGAACCCCGCGCTCGAATGAATCCAGCGACGCAGAAGCCAGGCGCCCACGACGGCTTCGAGTGCGCTGCTCGCGGCGAGTATAAGACTGACCCACACCGACAGGTTGCTGTTGATCCAGGAACTCACAAACGCGGACAATGCCACCACAGGCCACAGGCGCAGCCCCCACCGGTAAAGTGCAAAAATGGCAAGTCCCGCAGCGGGCCAGATAGGAGAGACCGCATCACCGAGAAGCGAGAAAGCCGTCCCAATGTGGGCAAATCCCAGGTAAAGAAAAAAGAGCAACACGTATTGCGGGAATCTTCTCGTCTTCGTCATGGCGATCATTTAGATTTCGCAGAGTATCCCAACACGATCTCGACGACTACGATTTAATAAACAGGTGAAAGGAAGGAATTTTGGCTGTCGCCTCTTTGACGTCCACATTGAATAGAGCGATTGCCTCCGTCTTACGGCCTGGCTCCACGTTAAACACGACCAGATCCGAGTTTTCGACGATCTGATGCAACCCGCGTCCGGCGCCGCCTTTATTCTCGGCGGCATTCAACTCTCCCGCTCGCCCGGAGTAATTGTGTTCGAGATACTTGAGAATCGTGCTTCCCTTCAGGCTTCCAAAAGGGTCCTGAACGGAGACACCGATCACCATGCCGTCCGTTGCGTAACGCACAAGTCCCTGCTCTTCGGGTTTGAGACTCACGTTCTGAGTGCGCGGAAGATGGTTGTAGAGGGAGGTCCCATCCTTCGCGGGAGCATCATAGATGGCGTTCATCAGCATTTCCTCAAGGACCGCACGAATCCGGTCACGATTGGCGCGGCGCACTCCCAAACGCTCGAAGTGGCCGTCCACCTCGGCGATCACATCCGCGCGTTGCAGGCTTGAGATCACGGGTTGAGACTGAATATCAACACCCCAGATCAGATATTTTTCCAGGCCGAAGAAGTCCTGGGTGAGAACCTTCGTGACCGTGGTCAAAATATTTTTGACCGTAAATGTTCGATCCCCTTCGTCCCGCGAAACCAGGTAAGGCACCGTCACAAGCTTCTTGAGTTCCGGCAGATAGGCCGGAATCTCATCGGAGGTCATCAAGACCAAACCCATTTTAGGATCTCGAGCATAGGCGATATTCCCGAGCTCTAGCATCTTGGAATCAATGACCACGAGGTCATACTTTTGCTCCTGAATTTGGATTCGCCCCTCCTCGACCGTAGAAGCGATATCCAAGATCACACCTGTTCCGCCCAGGGCCATCTTGGCAATGATCTGCTGCTTTTTATTCGAGTCAGCCAGCAAAACCCTCTTGCTTTGAATAGCTTGCTCCGTCGAGTACAGGTCGGTCAGGGGGCTGAGTTGCCGTTGCACCTCAAAAACCACGCGGCGCGCTTCCTGAATCGCGGCTTCCTCGGGATGACGCTGCCGAATTTCATCCAGAAACTTTTTTAACGGAATCATTTGTCGGTCATGGAACTCCGATAGCTTTTGAAAGATCATGCGCTTGCTGTTGAGAAGCTCTTCCATTTTGTTCTTGCTGGCCATCAGCTCCGCGTTTTGCGCTTCCAACCGCTGCGTGCGCTCCTCGACCTTGCGCTCGAGGTTCTGATTGATCTCCTCAAGTTCCGCCTGCGTCGCTGTCAGCTGCAGAGTCAATTCCTCAAAATGTTTGGCTTTTTGGTTCGTGGTTGCGAGTTTTTCCGCCAGCACGGTGGCGTAAATACGATAAAGGACGGAAATACAAAGATCTCGATCCTTTCCCTGCATGTCCAAAAAGAGGCGCGCATTCACCTTTACCAGAACCACGCGCGTTTCAGAGAGAATGGTTGCGCCCACGGTTCTGTTTGAAATCACACTCATTTCACCAAGAAGATCGCCCTTGCGCTGAAGCTTGGACACGCGCCCGCTGTCGACATACACCCCGACCTGCCCCTCGACCAGAAAGTAAAGGTGCTCGTTGTCCTGTCCCTGTTTCAGAATCTGAGTATTGGGGGGAAGTTCGAGGAGCTCAGCGGCCTGTGCGAGCGTTTGAAGCAACCGCTCAGGAAAGCTCTGCAGCAAGGGAAACTCCTTGAACAGATGAATCATCTCATCGAGGTTCCATTGACTCTTAGTTGCGGCTGAGCTCACATGGGTCCTATCGACCAGATTCCCACCAAACCTTGAGAAAACTCGACGATCCTTTGACGTTTGGCCAGGGGGGTTGTTTTATTTCGGGATTCTCCGATAAAGAAGAGATGGTAATGAGAAACCGCCTCACGGCCCCTATCTGGTTCGCCTTACTGTTGACCCTGGTTCTGACCGGGACCGGCGGCTTGCGGCCTTTATACGCCCAGGAACCGGAGTACGAATTTGAGCCACCGCGCCCGCCGCCTCTGGATGGTCCTCCGGCTGGGGATTTTGAGGACTTTGAGCAGGAACCCATGGATTCTGGAGAGGATTACGCGCCACCACCTCCACCTCCACCGCCCCCGTCTTCGCAGTCCGGAGGCCCGCAGGATCATCCACCTGGGATGCCCATGCCGGCACGCCCGCCCGGGTTCCGTCCTCCGGCGCCGATGCCGGGTCCTCCGCCGCGCAATTTGGGGCCCTCAAACTTTGGGACTGGCTCTGGAAGCAAGTTGCGCTTTGAAATCGTCGAGGGCGAGTATTGGGCACCGAAAAAGAAACGGAGCCGCGGAAAAAAGATTCGTCCCGCGCAATAGACAACGAAGGAAAATGGTTTTGGCGATGAGTTTTAGAACTCATTTCAAGACCCAAGGTGCGAGGCGCAACCGAGGGCGGTGCGGAGGCGTACCCTGCGTACGCCGCACAAGCCGCCCGACCGAGCAACGAAGCAGATTGGGTTTTGAAATGAGTTCTAGGCGCCGCCCTTCAGGTACTCCTGCTCACTATAATCATCCACCTGAATAGCGTCCGCGCGCAGACGTTCCGCATCGGCAATGAGCTGATGTTCCTGTGGCGAGATCACGCCGGCCTTCAGCGCATCGTCGAGCAAGGTTTTGGATTTCTTATTCAACTTCCGGGCACGCACGGCCCCACGAACCTTCTTTTCCACAGCTTCCGCTTGGCGAATCACGGCATAGGCGCGCTCCAAACGGCCTAGCCCGTCGTTCGGATCTTTGGGCACGTAGATTCCTTCGGTGAGGCGGTTGCGTTGCTCTTCATTGTAAAGAAGCGCGCTGGCCACCCTATGGGTCAGGCGGTCTGTTGGCGCCAGGCCAATAAAATTCAGTCGTGACCACCAGCGCAGCGGGCCTTTGAAAAACCAATGCAGACCCGCCACATCCATATTCGCAAAAATCCCGTCAAAAGCATCTTGGATATTTTGAAACGCGACGGCCATTGAGAAATCGAGGAAAATCTTGTCCTCGGGGCGACGCCCTTCATCCTCGTAACGTTTAATCACGGAACTTGCGATTAACATCCACGATAGGATATCAGCGAAACGCCCCGTGAGTTTCTCCTTAATCTTCAATTGGCCACCCAGCAAACCCATCGCTAAATCCGCCATAATGGCAAAGGATGCCGAGGTCCAGTTCAGCTTCTGCACATAGCGCCGGGCGGGCCCTCCAACGGGCGAGCAAACGAACACGGCGCGTGTTAAACTGAGCAAAACGGCGCGATGGAGATTGCGCACGATATGCCCGATATGGCCCCAAAAGGCCGCATCGAACCCCTTCAGGTCTCCCCGCTCCAGGGAATTCACCTCTTTGAATGCGTAAGGATGAGCTCGCAAGGCCCCTTGCCCAAAGATCATCAGCGTGCGCGTGAGGATATTTGCGCCTTCGACCGTAATCCCAATAGGAATTCCGATATAGGTGATTGCGAGAGTATTGCGGGGGCCCATGGAGATCCCGGCGCCACCCATTACATCCAGTGCATCGGTCATAATCTTGCGCCCGACTTCGGTGGCATTATACTTCGCAATGGCCGTGACCACGGGGGGCGAGATGCGCTGATCCAGCGCGCTCAAGACATACCGCCGGAGGGCTTCCACGTAGTAGGCACCGCCCGCGATCCGGGCCAGCGGTTCTTCAACACCTTCGAATTTACCGATCGACATTCCAAACTGCTGGCGTATCACCGAGTGATTTCCGGCTACGCGGGCCGCGAGTTTGGTGCCGCCGGCCGACTGGGCTGGCAAGCTGATCCCGCGTCCAGCGCCCAGCGATTCCATTAACATCTTCCAGCCGCCGCCCGCACCCGCAAGACCTCCGATAATGGCCTCTTCGGCACTGACGACCACATCGTGTCCTTCGGTCGGACAGTTATGGAAAGGAATGCCGAGCGGATCGTGACGACGGCCAATCACCACCCCTTTTAAATGCGACGGAATCAGCGCGCATGTGATGCCGAGATCTTCGCCTCGACCTAAAAGATTTTCGGGATCACGCAATCGGAAGGCGAGACCGATCAAAGTTGAAATCGCGGCAAGCGTGATCCACCGTTTGCGCCAGTTCAGACGAAGGTAGATCTGCCCGTCTTCGCCTCGGAACAACACACCCTCGGAGGTGATAGAACCCGCATCACTTCCCGCGGTGGGCTCCGTCAAACCGAAGCACGGGATCTCGTCTCCATTTGCCAGTCGGGGCAGATACTTCTTCTTTTGTGCATCCGTCCCGTAATGATTGAGCAATTCGGCCGGGCCGAGGGAATTGGGCACCATCACATAAATCACAGTCCCGATGGAACGTGACGAGAGCTTTTGAATCACGGCGCTATGTGCGGAATGGGAGAACCCGAGACCGCCATATTCCTTGGGAATAATCATGCCCAAGAAACCTTTGCGTCGAATGTATTCAAATACCTTTGGGTCCATGATTTTTGTGCGGAAAAATTTGTATTCATCGATCATCGCGCAGAGTTCCTCCACCTCATGATCGAGGAATCTCTGCTCTTCATCAGACAGTTTATGAATCGGTTGCGCCAGGATCTTCTTAAAACTGGGATGCCCTGAGAAGAGTTCGGCCTCCATCCACACGACTCCGGCCTCAAGGGCCACGCGCTCGGTTTCGGAGATCCGTGGAATCAGTTTGAGCGCCTTCATTATTCGCATGACGAGCGCGGACACCAGTCGTGCGCGTACCGGAGGGATAAGAAAAACAAGGCTCACCAATATGACGGCGGCCACAGCTCCCAGCGGCGCCGCGAATCCGACCAACACCGTCAGAGTGATCAGCACCCATACCAGTAGTGGCAATCCGAAGTATCCCGCGGTTAAATACGTTGCGATCGCGACCAGCACGCCGGGCACGAGACATTTCTCCCTAAGGAGAAACCCTGAGATTTCTGTGTAGGCGTCCACGACGCACCTCCTGCTGCACCTAAAGCTTTATTCAGTCTAAGCCTCCTTTCGTGGCAATTCAATCAATTGATTGAAAATTTCAAGCGATCGATCAATACTGTACGTGGTGTGGGGATGGACCGATGAGAACACGTTCCGCTTTGAAACAGTTGAAGAAAGCGCCTCGCCGTTCCGCCCCGGCGTCCACGGGGGATGGCTCTGCCCGCCAGCAGCTTCTGGGCGCCGCCCGCACTTTGTTCGCGCGCAAGGGATTGAGCGGCACCTCCATCCGCGACATCGCTCAGAAAGCGCAATTGAACTCGTCCCTTATCAGCTATTACTTTACGAGCAAGGAAGGTCTATACAGGACCTGTGTCGAGGAGATTGCGAGCGCGAGTCTTCAGATGGCCCAGAACGTATTGCAGCCCGCGCGTAGCGAAGCTGAGTACCGCCTGCGGCTGGAGATGTTTTTAAACAACATTTTTCAGCTGTATCTGGAAGACCGGGATACGGGTCTGATTCTAATTCGAGAGTATGACCGGCGTGATTCTCCGGCCGAGGACATCTTTCGCGATAGCTTCCTCAAGATTCTCAATCACCTCGTCTTGTTTTTTAAATCCGCACAGGAGATCCGGCTTTTGGATCGCGAAAAAGATCCCCTGACCCTCGCTGGACTTTTGGTGGGGTGCGTGACCAGTCAGATGCGAATGGATCACCTGCAGGAACGAGCCTACGGAAAGTCCCTTCGTGATCCAGGGGAAAAACGCAAGGTTGAAAACCATATTGTGGACCTTTTTACGATTCCGCCTAAGAATAAGAGGTGAAATCGGGAGGTCAATATGAAGACATGGATGGGTCTGGTCCTGATGGCCGGCGTTGGGTCCCTTTCTTTAGCGGCAAATGCGGCACGCCAAATCACATTTCAGTCGAAGTATGACACGTTTCAACTGGTCCTCAGTGGAAGTCACGGTACGATTGACGGCAAGAAGGCGGATCTCTCCGCATTCACCGACCTGCTTCCGGTTCTTAGCAACCCGATGAGCAACGAGTGCCCGCGTCTGAGCGGCTCACCCGATGTGACTGTAAAGGAAAACGGTAAAGCCCGGCTGATTTACGTGAAAGCCGGGGTCGTAAGCGATGGTAAGAATTGTCTGAACGTGGGGGGTGAGGGACTTTATTACTTCCCCGTCCACCGTGAGTTCTTGATTGGCGACAAGCGCGGAACGATCGATGTGAAATCCCCACTTAAAGTCTTCCGCAAAGGTGACAAGGTCGTGGAAATCCGACTTAACGATGGATCGTGGGAACCCGACGGCGACAGCAAGCAACTCCTGAACTTTGATTTTCTTGAGAAGTTCATCAATTCGCTGAAGGATTTTCAGGTGAATCTGAGAATGCAAACCGGCCTCGGACAGGACAAGCCCAAGATGATCGTACGGAGCGGAAACCAAAATTACGAATTCTACAAGATCACCGATCAAATGTGGGCGATGAAGAGACCGGGCACCCACTGGCTGATTTCCTCCAATGACTGGAGCTTCTGGTACGATTTTGGCCCCGGTGTCATCGAAGACCGTTGGTCCAATGAAATCAAGATCGCGGAAGCGCAAGATCAGTCCAAAGAGGCGCGTATGGCGGCCCTAAATAAAATCGAAGGCACCTGGTCGCCCAATCTGAGGCAGCTCTACCATCGATTGGTTCTGGCTCTTGGCGAGGATCCGGAAATCCAACGTCTGGCCATGCTGCGGCTGAAACGCAAGCCCTCGAAGGAGACCGCAGGCGTTATGATTCAATATTTGGAAAGCGGCACGGACGAGGATCTTAAAGACCAGGCCGGCGCCATCCTCCGACTTTATAACCCTAAAGCCCCTCGCTACCGGTCCAAGGCGCCCCTTGCCGAACGCGAAAAGGCGCTTGAATTTTGGAGATCGTGGTGGAGTCAGAACCGCAAGTCCGACTGAGATCGACACGGTACGTACTCGTCCTTGCAGCTGCCTTCCTCTTGTGGCTCACCCTCCCGACAGCCGCCCTTGACTGGAGCTGGCGCTTCCAAGTCTTGCGCAGCCCACACTTTGAACTGATCTATCGTGAAGATCAGAAGGAGCTGGCCAAACGCTACATTCTTGCGGCGGAACAGGCCCACGAACTCCTCTTCCCTTTATTTAAAGAGGGACCCTCGAAGACGATCATCCTTCTCAAGGATGACACAGATGCAAGCAATGGACTGGCGGATTTTCTTCCCTATCCACACATCGTCATCTATCCCGTTCTCCCCACTCCCTATGATTCCATCGACGAGTACGGCGATTGGCCGCTGGAAATGATGCTGCACGAGTACACGCATATTTTGAACATGTATCCTGCCCATAGCTTCTACGTGCCATTGAAATGGATCTTTGGTTCGGTTGTCCGCCCCAATGCGCTCCTCCCGAGGTGGTATTTGGAGGGCTTGGCCGTAAACATTGAATCTCGTTTTTCCGACCGCGGACGTTTGCGATCCAGCGAAACCCAAGCTGTCGCGCGCGCACTGATCGCCGATGAAAAGCTCGCGGGCGAAGACATCTCCACGATCAACGAGTCGGAGTCCGGAACTTGGCCTTACGGCGCTCGTCCCTACCTCTATGGAGGCTGGTGGTGGGAAGCTGTTCAGCGTGAAAAAGGGGCGCCCCTAATTTACACCTGGAACCAGAACTTTTCGCGCCGGCTGCCGTTTTGGATCAATGGCCCTATGGAAGAACAAACTGGGCGTTCAGCCGCCGGTCTCTTATCCAGCGCGAGCCAGTCCTTAGAGGCGCGTGCCCAAGAGGAGCTTAAAAAAATCAGGGCCTCTGGCCCGCACACAGCGACGGCTATTGCGGAATCGGATGAGGGTGAACAATTCGTGTTCGCCATTAGCCCCTCCGGTGGCCAACTGATCTACTGGGTGAGCCGTCCCAAAATGGGCAGCCAGGTGAGATTGAAAACCCGAACCCGTAACGCCCAGTCCTTTGCCGAAATCAAGGCAGAGACACTCTTTAAAAGTGTTGGCACTTTGCGCGCGCGCTGGGTGGATGAGGATCGTTTCATGTTTGATATGCTGGATATCACGCGCCCTCACATCACCTATCGCGATCTTTACATGTACGATCTTAAAACCCGAGAGCCGATCCGTCTCACCGAAGGCGCGCGCGCACAGGAACCCTCGCCTTCGCCGGATGGTCGACGAGTCGCGTTCATTCAGAATGAGGGAGGCCGAAACAGTCTGGCCATTCTCCGCATGGATGATCGGCGGATTCGCACCGTGGTACGTGGAAACTTTCATCAACGCCTCTCGAGTCCCGAGTTTCTCGACGACACCCACGTGGCTTTTGTGGCACGCGGACGCAACGGCAGCGAGCGCATTTATGTGCATGATATACGAACGGGCAAGTCCCGCCTCCATCCCACCAAGCTTGAAGCCGTTCAGACCGTTCGCCACACTCCCGACGGGCTCCTCGTGACGGATGCCTCACGCCGGGTACGCAACGCCTATCTCGTGCGGCCCGGGCACCCGCCCCAGGCTGTGTCCAACACCTTGACGGATATCCAAGCCGTCGATTACGACCCGCAACGCAAGGATGTTCTGGTGAGCGAGCTCACCGGAAGGGGCCGCCGTCTCCATGCCCTGGGTCTGCGCGGATACCAGCCGCCGGCACTAAATAATATTGACTTAGAGTCGCCACCGCGACCCGCCACCCGCTTGGACTCCATTTCGCTCAAGGAAGAAAGCTATCAGCCACTGGCCTACATGTGGCCACGCTATTGGATTCCTTTTATTTATCAAGTTGAAGGGGGATGGATCCTTCAGGGGCTCACAGGAAGCCGGGACCCCGCCGGCCGCAATCACTATTCCTTGATGGGCGCTTTTGATACGGTCACCAACAAAGCGAGCTATGGGGTGAATTATTTGAATTCCTCCCTGCCAACCGACATCAGCCTCGATTACGCAAAAACGCAGTCCTATCTGGGCGCAAGCGGGCTGACGATCGAATCCGACAGCGCGGGGTTGGGGCTGTCCAGCCACTGGCCCTTTGGCTCGCGCAACACAAAATGGGGGCTTGGCGGCGTGTGGATGCAGACCACGAGCGCCACCACGTTCCGCCGCCTGGGGCCTGAAGCCTCATTGGTGTACTCACGACTGCAATCACCGCTGAATGGGGCCTTCGGCTGGCATCTTGAGGGCCGCCACCGGCAGTTTTTGGAGCAGGACGGCTATCTGGCGTATGGACATAGCTACCTCCACACCGCAGGATTGGTGAATCTGGGGGGAGGCCACCGCCTTTTCGGGCAGGCGCGAGGGGCCCTTGCACCGGATCTCCCGCTGGCCCGCTCGATCGACCTGGGTGATCGAAACGTAGGCGGCAATTATTTGATAAGTCTCGCCAATTCCTCCTTCCTCTTGCGCGGATATCCATCGGGAAGCTTTGTGGGACGCAGAGTCGTCAATGGCAATTTGGAATATGTGCTTCCCGCTCGCGAGCTCGGCCGGGGCTTTGGCACCTTTCCTCTATTTTTACGGGGCTTTGAGATCGCGCTCTTCGGGGACGCGATGGCCGTGGATGGAGCCGGGTTTGACCTTGATCGGGAGCTCTATATCCGGTCCCATTTGAGCGAATGGTATCTTGGCAGTGGGGCGGAAATGCGGCTCAATACGACCATTGCCTATCATTTGCCGCTCTCCTTGACCCTGGGCCTGTATTACGGGTTTAACGAGCGCTTCGGAGGGGGATTTTCCCCGTTTCTTGGGGTCGGAGTCGGGGATCTGCAAGGAATTGAAAACAAAACGCCTTGATGTTCCGGCGCGGCCTTGCTATGACTTCGAATTCTTTCAGAAATTGAGGTTATACGCTTTATGTCCAAGTCGAAAGTCGGAAAAATCGCGCGCTATAAGATTCAACGCCGCCTGGGAACAGAACTTCCCGGTCTTGGCAAGCCCGGTGCTCTGGAACGCCGTCCGTACCCTCCCGGTGAGAACGGAAACAAGCGTCGCAAATACTCCGATTATGCCCTTCGTTTGGAAGAGAAACAGAAAATTCGAGCGCACTATGTTCTGCGCGAAGAGCAGCTGCGCCGTTTTATTCGCAACTCGAAGCGCGGCTCTGCAGCGAATTGGGTAAATACGTTGATGGGATTGCTTGAGCGTCGGCTCGACAATTTGGTATTCCGCCTGGGATTCGCGCCTAGCATCCGCTCAGCACGGCAGCTTTGCAGCCATGGCCATGTGATGGTCAATGGCCAGGCTGTAACTGTAGGCTCTTATGTGGTTCCGCAAGGTGCAAAGGTGGCACTGACGGAGAAAGCCCGCCAGAACCAAATCGTTTTACGTGCCCAACAGGCGCCCCGCCTCGAAGTTCCGGATTACCTGCGCAAAGAGCAAGAGAACGGCTTTGATGTGGGTGTGGTGCACGCCATGCCTGGAACCGAACATGTCCCCTTCCAGTTTGATGCCGGTCTCTTTACGGAATACTACGCCGCCCGTAAGGCGTAAGAATAATCCGACGTCCGAATCATCAGTTTGTGATTGTGCCACTCTGGTAGGCGCCCGTACCCTGGCTGGCGCCATTGATGGTCAATGTTCCTGCCGAGGCGCCCGTACCTTTCAGTTGAATCACACCACCGGTCATTGTGAGACCTTTAAGCGTGAGATTGTAACCGGCCATATCGAGGGTTCCGGCCTGAACGGTTGTTGTCTGGCCCGTATTGTTCAGGGACAAATTCCCACCGAGGTGAATCGTCTGGCTCGTGTTGATGGTCACGGCCCCTGAAGGCGCTTGTTTGCAAGTGGAAGGACAAGTTCCCGCCGCCGCGGCCGTAATGGTCTGATCCGAGGTTCCATTGAAGGTCAGGGTGGCCGTGCCACCATGCGCGATACTTCCTATCACGAGGTCGCCTTTCAGAATCCAGGCACCGGCCATGGCACCTGACGTGAAATTCAGAGTATGGGCCACGGTCAGGGTTTGACCACTATTCACACCCACGATCGAAGTCGAACCATTAGATGTATTGACAAATGACTTGATGGTCACATCGTACAAGGTCAGACCCGACGGGATTTCCAATCCGAAGGTTGGACTGTCACAGCATCCTGCAAAGGCGGCGAAGACAACAGTCCCGTTGTTGTGCGAGAACGTAGTCCCTGCGGTCACCGTGAAAAGATCTGTCGACGTGAACGCCCAGCCCGAGAGCATCATTGTTCCGCTCGGTGCCGTAAAGCTTCCAGACGTCAAAGTGAACTTGCCCGTATAAAAACTGGTCGTCCCCACCGCCGGGGTCACACCGTTGGCGTTATTAATCACGATATTACCCGTGCCATAGCAGAACGTGGCACAGGGAGCGGTTTGGGCATAGGTTTGCGGCGTTGAACCGGCAAAGGTGATTGTGCCTGCGGCTGCGGCCGCGGCGGTTTGGGTCGGGTAATTGTTTCCGGCGTTCGCTCCCACACTCAGGTTGCCATGCAAAGTCCAGTTCCCGCCAATGGCTCCGGATTCATGATTCAGGTCGTTTGCCACCACCACGGTGTCGCCTGAAGCCACCCAAACGTAGCTGGCCACGCCATTGGTCGTGCTCATAAAGCCATTGATAGTGACGTTGTACAAGGTGAGCGAAGTGGGAACGGAAATGTAGTAAGGTCCGATCGAACAGCAACCGCCGCTCGGACTGAACTGCACCGTCCCGTTATTGTGATTGAAGGTTCCCGCCACCATATTAAAAATCGTGGCACTGGGGCCGAACGGGGGATCCACATCGAGCGTGCCTCGAGTGGAGGTGAACGTTCCTCCGGTAAGCTTAAAATGGCCGTCCAAGTCAATGGTATCCGCACTATTGCTACCTACAAAAGTTCCTCCCGCCTGAACCCAACCCATAGCCCCAATCGTGATCGTGCTACCGCTACTTTGAGTGATGGTGCCGGTATAGTCCGCAGTCATCACGACTCCCCCCAACTTGTTCGCCGCGATGGACGCGCTGATTGTGGGCGAGCAATTGCTCGTGCAGGTCCCATCAAAAATGGCCACCGCCGTGCTGGAATTGGGAGCCACTCCGCCCGACCAGTTGGCGCCGGTGGACCAGTTCGCATCAGCCCCGTTTCCGGTCCAAACAAAGTTGCCTTTGGTCACGGTTTCCGTTTGGCTGGCGGAAGAGTACGCTGTTGCGGACGCGGTCAGCAGGTTTGACTCGACAGCGGTATTGAGAAAATAAAAGTTGGCCGTGCTTGTTCCATTCGCGATCGTGACCGAGGTGATCGCCGTCGTGCAAGAGGGATCCGAGTAAAAAGACATAGTGGCGGATCCCGAAAGATTGACCGTCAAGGCGCCCGAAGTCTGTGCCGTTCCACTGCGGGACAGTCTTCTGACCGTAACGACGCTTGAGCATATATGCGGCTGCAAAGTTTGCGCGGCGGTCGTAAACGACAAGCGGGGCTTTTGCACGCCGATCGCACCCACAACCGGAAGGATTGCCGGATTGGCCCAGGCGGAGCCCCCAATAAGGAGTGTGAACACCAGGAGGGTGAGGCTCTGCAACTGGTGTGGCCGGCGATCCACTATTGGTATCCTCCGGCCCAGGTGACGTAGGCCGTCGAGCCCGTGTAAACGAAAGTGTAAATCGTATCCGCGCCCGCGGTTGTCGCGGAATTCAATGGCAGGAATTTGAACGTGTATCCTGAGAACGAGTACGTGATGGCATTGGTGGCGGCATTTCCAGTTACAACCAGAGTGTAACTGCCACCTGCCTTCATATTAGCTAGACTCACGGCACATGTGCCGGCCGCGATCGTGTTGGAAGGGCTGAGCACCTGAAAGTTGCCAGTAGAGAAGTCAATGGAGCTCGTTCCGCAGGTGAAGGCCCCGCTGAAGGTCGTGACTCCATTGGTAATCGATCCGTTGACCTCGAGCGTTGAGTTGGGACTGGTCGTGCCAATACCGACATTGCCTGTTGAATCAATCCGCAATCGTTCTGCAAGACCGTTGGTCGCGCGTCGAATGGACAAAGCAAGATAGCCTTCTTGGTTTCCACTTGTTGCGTTCGCCTTACCGCCCTTGATCGCAGAAAAGACTTTGTAGTTGGCGGGATTGGCGTCGATATACCCCCCGAAAGCCATGCCACCGCCTACTCCCTGGGCCATCGCCGTTGTGTCTATGACCACGGCTGTGAGTGGCGGACCTCCAGTGGGAAAGTTGGTTCCCCAAATTTCGAACGGACGAGTTGGTCCTGTTATACCTATACCAACGTTGCCACTGGCCGCCACGGTCATCCGTGTGGAGCCACTGGTTTCAAAGTGCAGGGGTTGAGTATCATTCGTGCCGAGGATGGTTTCGGCGCCAAAACTATTTCCATTTTGCGCAAAGTAAGAGCCCGAGATCAATGAGCTCACCGTGGAGCACGCCCATCCTGAGGCCGACCACTTGAGGACCTCATCGGTGGAGCACGAAGCGTATTGAACCTGAGCTCCTGTACTGGCGTCGGTGATCAGAAGGCGATTCACCGCCACGCCAGCGCTGTTCAACTTGGCTGCGGTGACCGTATCATCGGCGATATCCACGGCCGCGATTGCTCCGTCGGCAATTTTGGCCGAGGTCACTGCGGAGTCCGTAAGAGTGGCGGCCACACTGCCCGTACCTGAGGCCGACACGTCTCCCGTAAGCGCCGTGATCCCCGTATCAGTGTCCGCAGCCGGCTCCCACACAGAGGTGGTGTTGTTCCACTTCAGAATCTCACCATCATTAGGAGTCGTTGAGGCCACCGCACGGGCCTGAAGTTTCACGGCATTGATGTTCGTTAAGTTCGAACCATCCACAGCCGGAAGCTTATCGCCCGCCGCCATTTGTACAATCTGGCCAGATGTTGTCCCTACATCCACGGACAATGTTCCAGTGGACGTGATCGGACCTCCACTTAGACCTGTTCCCGCGCCAATGTGTGTGATCGTTCCACTGCCCCCGCCTGCCGTCTGCCAACTTGATCCATCGTACCATTTGAGTTTATTGCTGTCGGCGGAGTCGATTGCAATCACACCGGCTAACGGAGATCCGGGCAAACTTGAAGCCTGAATGCGCGTGGGACCAGCGACGTCAAGAAGGGCCTGAGGAGTTACCGTTCCAATACCGACGCTTCCGGTCGGATTCAAAGCCATATCCGATGGCGAAGTGATCAGCAATCCACCTCCACTTTTAAATCTTATATCTCCGTAATGGGTGTAGCCAGATCCGTTATCCATATAAAAACGCATCCCACTGCTGGATGATCCGGTGACGGCAAATAAGGGTCCGGTGGCAGACTCTGTTCCAAACCCAACATAGGTCGAAGCAACACCCAAATCGCTCAGCCTGATCCTCCAGCCACTTGAGGAGTCCGAGGGAGCGCCATAACCTTTGTTTCCAAACGTGAGCTCCCCGGCCACACCGAATGTGCCATTGACCGCGACAAGAGGATCCAGAGAACCACTCCCCCCAAAATTGAGCGGCGCGGTCGTTCCAATTCCGACACTTCCTCCTGAATCAATCGTCATTCGCGTCGTACCGCCCGTTTCAAAGTGCAGCGGCTGCGTGTCATTGGTTCCAAGGATCGCTTCGGCTCCAAAGCTATTCCCGGCCTGAGAGAAAAAGGATCCTGAGACAAGTGAACTCACGGTCGTGCACGCCCATCCCGAGGCGGTCCACTTTAATATCTCATTCGTGGAACAGCTGGCATATCCCACGGTGGCGCCCGTGCTACTATCGGTGATCAAAAGGCGATTGGCGGCCACACCCGTGTTGTTGATCTTGGCCGAGGTGACCGCCTCATTGGCAATGTCTGCGGTCGCAACCGTTCCATCAGAAATTTTTGCTGACGTCACCACGGAATCCGCAAGAGTGGCCGTCACGGAACCCGTGCCGGAGGCCGATACATCTCCGGTGAGCGCCGTGATTCCTGAGGCTCCAGCTGGGGCCGGTTCCCATACTGAAGTCGTGTTATTCCAAGTGAGCACTTCGCCGTTGTTGGGAGCCGTGGACGCTACCGACCGCGTCTGTAACTTCACTGCATTCACATTGGTGAGATCCGAGCCATCCACGGCCGGGAGCTTGTCTCCTGCGGCCATTTGCACAATCTGGCCTGCGGTTGTCCCCACATCCACGGCCAGAGTCACGACACCAGTTGTACCGCCGCCTGTAAGACCGGTTCCAGCTGCGACTTCGGTGATATCCCCGCTCCCCCCATCGTCACTCGCACACGCCCACCCACTCGCCGTCCACTTCATCACCTCACCCACAGAGCAGGTGGCGTATCCAATCGTGGAACCATCAGATGCATTGGTGATCAGCAGACGATTCACCGCCACACCCGTGCTATTCACCTTTGCCGATGTGATCACATCACTCGCAATTGTCGGATTCGGATAAGAACCTGTGAGATCCCCACCGGCCGAGCCGCCCGGACTCACTCCTGAAATCGTGGTGTTCCCGGCTGCCGTCAATCGGCCATCCGCTCCCACTGTAAACGTCGCCACCTGTGTGGCCGAACCATAGCTTCCACCTGTTACAGTCGTATCCGGTAACCAGCTGGCTTGAATCTTATCGGTGTTGGACAAGTAAGCCTGTGTAACAGCTCGGCTTCCATCCCAAACTTTGAGCACATTATCATCCGAGTTGTACCAGGATTTGCCTTTATCCACCGCTCCAAGAGTTCCCACCAATGTGGTCTCTTGCGCATCCGTGTAAGTGCCCAGGTTCAGGGTTGTTTGTGCGGACATGGTGATATGGCCCGTGGCCAGCAGGTTATTGCTGCCCATATGGATCGCACCGCTCATCGTGCCACCCGCCAAAGGCAGCTTGGAGCTATCGGTCGCACTTACGGCTTGCGCCACCCATTTGTCTTGTGTCGCATCCCAGGTCAGAACCTTGCCATCGCCAGTACCTGCCGCCACATCCTGCAGATCAATTTGCTTTCCCGCCACATACGTGTCCGTGTAGTTCTTGGTGGCGGCATCTTGCGCACTCGTGGGATCGGCCACACTCGTGATCCGCTGGCTGCCAAAACTAAAGCTTCCGGAGCTGCTCAAAAGCGTGTTCAGTCGTGCATAGTTGGTCGCGGAGAACACATTCTGCACATTGGCCTGAGTGAGATCGTAAGTGGCATCATCGCGCAGCTGAACAAAGTCGGACGGCGTCTTGCCCCGCAAGGTGTCCGCAACCAATGCAAACCCAGAAGACTCCACTCCCACATCCGGGGACATAGCGACATAGCCGCTCCCCAGATCATAGTGAACGCGGATCACGCGCTCATCACCCGAACTCAGAGTCACGCCTCCTGGACAGCCCGTGAACACTTGAGGAACTCCGTCATTCTGGAACAAGCGGGCGCTAAACGCCGTCGAACTCTCAAGCAAGTTTTGAGGGTTGGTGCCCTTCCCGAAAGTCAGTGAGAAGCGGCCCTTGCTTTGCGAAAGATCTACTCCCAGGTGCTCTTCGGAATAAAGGACACAGGAGCCGGCCTTGTCATAGAGCTCAAAACGAAAGTTCACATTCGAGTTGGTAACGGCGGTACCATTGGCTTGAAACAAGCCACCGCCGATGTTCAATGACAACGGACCCGTCTGCGCCAACAACGCACGCGAAAAAAATAGGAGCACGGCTGTCACTGTCACGATGACCACAAGGTGCCCCTTGAAAATTCGATTCGCAGTCCGACGCATGCCCACCAACGTTCAGCAAAAGATTAAAGATGAGATTTCAAAGTTGTACGGAACCTTTCTCTATTTAAATATCGGCAAATTGAATGAATTTCTAAACCGACGTGTCTCAACGAAAGACTGAATTCAGATCGAAATAGGGATCACTACGAGACGTGATCCATACCGACATGAGTCGACCGCAAACGCATCAAGAATGGGAAGAAAGGCTCGGCGTTGGGGCGTATTCCTTGCCTAGCGATCTGGGCGAGATTGCCCTGGCTGGCATTTGACCGCTCAAAGCCCAAGATCCGCCGTGTCCGAGACCAATTGATTCCAAAACGCACGAATCCACCGTCAGTTTGTGATTGTTCCGCTTTGATAGGCTCCCGTGCCTTGGGCCGAGCCGTTGATCGTAAGAGTGCCAGCCGTGGCGCCGGTACCCTTCAACTGAATCGTTCCACCGTTCATGGTCAGTGACTTTAGCGTGAGATTATAGCCAGCCATGTTTAGGGTGCCCGATTGGACCGTGGTGGTTTGACCGGTGGCGTTCCACGAGACGGCCGAAGCTAGGCTCACGGTTCCCGTTGTATTGATCGTCACATTCCCGCCCGGCAAAGTACCCGCTGATGCCGTGATCGTCTGTGTGCCTCCACCTGTAAGTGTGAGAGCAACGGTGCTTGTCGTGGTGGTTCCTGAGTCGGTTGCCGTGACATTTCCTGCGACTTGCAGTGTGCCTGAGTTCAGGGTGGATTTTCCGGCACCGCCGTTGCAACCCTTAAGCGTCAGGTCGCCGGCGATCTGCATAGTGCCTGAGAGCGTCGTAGGCGACGCGGACCAGCCCTGGAAGGTGACATTGTTGTAAGTCGCGGAGCCGGGAGAAACCGTTGTCGCCGAAATGCAGTTATTGCCGAAAATCAGTGTTGAGCCCGTGGTGGTGAACGTCCCGACTGATGTCATGGTGTAGGAGCCAACCATTGTGACCGAGCCGCTGAAGGTAACAGGATTTGCTCCCGCCGCGATAATGATATTGGCCAGGGTGGAGCTCGTGCCGTCAGTGGAGATCGTCTGGCCCGAAGGATTGCCCGTGAGTGTGATGGTTCCCGTGGAATTTGCCGACATGCCACCTGTATTGGCCGTTACGTTGCCAGCGACCGCAAGCGCGAGCGAGTTGAGAGCGAACTGGTTGCCTCCGCCCACTCCATTGAGAGTCAGGTTGCCATTGATCGTCATTGTTCCTGAGCCTGTGAATGTCCCCTGCCCGTTAAAGGTCACATTGTTGTAGACAGCCGTACCGGGCGTGATGGTGGCCGCCAGAGCGTTTGGGATAACTCCGAAATTCAAAGTTGAACCCGTCGTAACAAGCTGACCCACCGAGCTGACGATGTAGTTTCTTAGGATGCGGATATTGCCACTCAGAGTGACATCGTTAGAGCCCGTTGCGATCGTGATATTGGCCAGAGCCGAGGTTAAAGCATCAGTGGAAATCGTCTGGCCTGAAGGATTGCCCGTGAGTGCAATCGTTGCCGTGGAACCGGTTGACATGCCCCCGGTTTCAGCGGAGAGGTTGCCCGCCACGGCGAATGCAAGTGATGTTACGGTGGCGGGGGCGCCAGAATGTAGTCCCTTAAACGTTAAGTTGCCATTGACTGTCATTGTCCCAGAGCCCGTAGTTGTTCCCCACCCCGTAACAATCACGTTGTTGTAGACGATGGACCCAGGCGTAATCGTGAGAGTCCCGCTTCCGGCCGTGAGTCCAAAATTGATCGTTCCACCGTTAGCAGAAAACGTGGGCGAACCGGATACGGTCCAGGAATTGCCGCCCGCAATGTTATTCGCAATGGTGAGCGTCCCGCTGGTAGAGGTAAAGGATCCCCCTTTTAGACTCATAGGTCCATTGAGAGTGATCGAGCCACTCCCACCCGCAAATGTCCCGCCAAGCTGACTGAACCCCGAACTTCCGATGGTCAGAGTGTACGTCCCCTGAGTGATCGTTCCCGTGTAGCTACTAAATATCTTTAGACCTGCGATGCTGACGTTGGCGCCCAGCACGGGAGAACAGTTGCTAGAGCAACTGTCGTCAAAGCGGGCGACATCCGAAGATCCGGGAGCGACTCCTCCCGACCAGTTAGCGGCCGTAGACCAGGTTGCGTTGGCACCGCCTCCCGTCCAAGTGAATGGATCAAGGCTCAACGTGGCGGCCTGGTTTGCCCCGGAATAGCCCGAGGCGGACGCCGTAATAGTGGCCGAGCCCACAGCATTGGCGACAAAATAAAAGTTCGCCGTGCTTGTGCCCGTCGTGACCGTCACAGAACTGATGACGTTTGTGCAGGAGGAATCGGAGTAAAAGATAGTGGAACCAGTGCCTGACAGATTCACTGTCAGGTCCGAGCCCACACTGGCAGCCGCGCCCCAGGCATCATCAGTTTCGACGGTAACCACAGCCGAACAATTTCCCTTGTAGAGACTTTGACTGGAGGTCGTAAATCGGAGTACGGAACTGCGCGCCTGATTGTGCCCGAAGAAAGTCGGATTCACCCCCAGCGCGGAATGACTGGAGAGAAATGCGCAACCCATGAGAGTCAAATTGAGAATGTATCTAGTTATAGTTCTTGCCATACGTCCAGTAGCAGTTGGTGCCGTCGTAAGTAAAACTGAGGATATCCACTGCTCCGGCTGCGGTCGAGAGTGAAATGGACCCGCTACCGCCGCCGATGACCTTGTTTGTGCATTGGGCAGGAAGCGTGAGCGTGCGGCCACCACTGCCGTCCTGGATGACAATCAGCGTACCGGACATTCCGTTCGTTAGCCCCGAGAAGGCAAGCGTTCGATTGCCGCCGAGTGTGACCTTGGCATTATTGATGATCCCTGCGACTGACCAGGTCACCGTGGCCGCATCGGTCAAAGTCACGTAGGCTTGTTTGGCGCTCAAGGTGCCTTGGGCTGTAACATTGCCCGCGTTGTCCACGTTAAATTGGCTCGATCCACTAACCTGAAGATCCAGCAGCCTCTGAGTTCCTGAGCCCACAGCTGTTTCAGTGCGATTAACCAGCAAATCCGTATTTGCCGCGGTACCCGAGGTCTGGTTGTAAGTCGGCGTGATCTGTAAAGCGTAAGTGGCGCCCGAGGTCACCGTATTCGTCGCGCTAACATGAAGGGGCGAACTGGGGTTCGTTACGCCGATGCCGACGTTCCCACCATCGAAGGTGGCAGCGTAATTAGTCGTTCCGCCCGAAACATTCACTATGAGGCCCGTATTTGTCGCTCCTGCGCCGTTCCAGATCCCTGTGCTCTGAATGTTTAATCCCACCTTCGCGATCGAAGCTGATGATGAAATGCCCCGGGAATCAATATACATTGCTGTGGTGTTGGTGGTTTTCGCCCCCAGCTCGTGGACAGAGAATTTATAGCCAGGGGTAGAGGAAGTTCCAACAGCTAATTTCCCGACATTGGCATAAAGAATGGGATTTGAACCCGATGAATCGGCAAAGAAGAAGGTCGATTTGTGGACGTGGAGGCCTGTAGTTGGATTTGTGGTGCCAATCCCCACGTCACCACCTGCTGTTATGGTCAGTCGAGTTGCGCCGTTGGTTTCAAATTGTAGCGGCTGCGTATCATTCGTGCCGAGGACCGTTTCGGTTCCGAAACTGTTACCATTCTGGCTGAAATAGGAGCCCGAGATCAGTGAACTCACCGCTGAACACGCCCATCCGGAGGCGGTCCATTTCAGCACCTCGTCTGTGGAGCACGAAGCGTATTGAACCTTGGTTCCCGTGCTCGCGTCCGTGATGAGTAGACGATTTACCGCCACGCCGGCGCTGTTCAACTTCGCTGAGATGACCGCATCATCCGCCATATCTGCAGTCGCAATCGTTCCATCGGCAATCTTGACCGAGGTCACTGCGGCGTCTGCGAGAGTCGCGGTCACAGAGCCCGTCCCTGAGGCGGATACGTCTCCCGTCAGCGCCGTGATCCCCGTGTCCGTATCGCTATCCGCAGAGGGTTCCCAGACAGACGTCGCGCTATTCCATTTCAACACTTCGCCATCGTTAGGAGCCGTGCTCGCCACCGATCGCGTCTGCAACTTCACGGCATTGACATTGGTAAGATCCGACCCATCCACCGCCGGAAGCTTGTCATCAGCAGCCATCTGCACGATCTTGCCAGCGGTCGTACCCACATCGACAGACAACGTTCCCGACGTCGTGATCGTGCCGCCGCTCAAGCCGGAACCCGCGGTCACTTCCGTTACGGAGCCCCCTGCTCCCCAAGAGGTCGTAAGGTCTCTGCAGTTAGATCCATCTGTCGCGCATATGTGGGTCGCACGGATCTGGCCGGCGACATCAAGCATTGAATTTGGCGAAGATGTCCCGATCCCAACGCGGCCGGCAGACGTGATCAAGAACTGCGAGCTCCCATTGGTCTTCAGGTTTACGAAATTTCCGCTGAAGCTTCCCGTGCCCTGGCCCAAGTTCATTTGTAGCGCATCACCTGTAAAGGCCGAGTTTGTATGCTCAACAAAAAGCAGGCGTCCGGAAGTGAGGCTTCGGCTAGTGATGACAAGAGCGTCGTTAGTCGTTCCCGTTGATTCCGCAATAATGCCGGGGTTTGCTCCTGATTGGCCGACGATTCCGGCGCCGGTGCCCGCAGTACCGCCACCGAGTCCAAAGAGTCCCACGCGATTACCATTTGCGGAGTTGCCATACACGACTGGAAGAATGCTAGCGTTTCCTCGGATTGTGACCGAATTGCCGGCTCCCCCCTGTCCCCCTCCTATATAGAATTGGGTTGGAGAAATAAAGGCCGTTTCGACCCCGACTTGCCTAACAGAAATATTTTTGTACGCGCCGTTAAAGGCCGTTCCTGCATCGAAGATACTGTACGTTCCCGCATTGACATTTGAAGACACAGTTAAAGGGGCCGCCGGCGACGTCGTCCCGATACCGACATTTCCAGAGGCTGTCACCGTGATTCGGGTTGTGTCATTGGTCTCCAGATGCAAGGGTTGTGCATCATTGGTCCCGAGTACAGTTGGCACACCAAAGCTGTTACCATCCTGGACGAAATAAGAGCCTGAGATCAACGCGCTCACAGTGGAAGGTTCCCACACAGACGTCGTGTTATTCCAAGTGAGCACTTCGCCGTTGTTGGGAGCCGTGGACGCCACCGACCGCGTCTGTAACTTCACTGCATTGACATTGGTGAGATCCGAGCCATCTACAGTCGGCAGCTTATCACCCGCTGCAATTTGCACGATCTGGCCTGCGGTTGTCCCCACATCCACGGCCAGAGTCACCGCACCACTTGTGCCTCCGCCTGCAAGACCTGTCCCGGCCGCGACTTCGGTGATATCCCCGCTCCCACCATCATCACTCGCACAGGCCCACCCACTGGCGGTCCATTTCATGACTTCGCCCAGCGAACATGTGGCGTATCCAATCGTGGAGCCATCGGAAGCATTGGTGATCAGCAGACGATTCACCGCCACACCCGTGCTATTCACCTTTGCCGATGTGATCACATCGCTCGCAATCGTCGGATTGGGATAAGAACCCGTGAGATCCCCACCGGCGGAGCCGCCCGGACTCACTCCTGAAATCGTGGTGTTCCCGGCTGCCGTCAATCGGCCATCCGCTCCCACTGTAAACGTCGCCACCTGTGTCGCCGAACCATAGCTTCCACCTGTTACAGTCGTATCCGGTAACCAGCTGGCTTGAATTTTATCCGTGTTGGACAAGTAAGCCTGTGTAACAGCACGGCTGCCATCCCAAACCTTGAACACATTATCATCCGAGTTGTACCAGGATTTACCTTTATCCACCGCGGCCAGAGTTCCCACCAGTGTGGTCTCTTGCGCATCGGTGTAGGTGCCCAGGTTCAGGGTTGTTTGTGCGGACATGGTGATATGACCCGTGGCCAGCAGATTATTGCTGCCCATATGGATCGCACCGCTCATCGTGCCGCCCGCCAGCGGCAGCTTGGAGCTATCGGTTGCACTTACGGCTTGCGCCACCCATTTGTCTTGTGTTGCATCCCAGGTCAGAACCTTGCCATCGCCAGTACCTGCCGCCACGTCCTGCAGATCAATTTGCTTTCCCGCCACATAGGTGTCCGTGTAGTTCTTGGTGGCGGCATCTTGCGCACTCGTCGGATCGGCCACACTCGTGATTCGCTGGCTGCCAAAGCTAAAGCTTCCCGAGCTGCTCAAAAGCGTGTTCAGTCGTGCATAGTTGGTCGCGGAGAACACATTCTGCACATTGGCCTGAGTGAGATCGTAAGTGGCATCATCCCGCAGCTGAACAAAATCGGACGGCGTCTTGCCCCGCAAAGTGTCCGCAACCAGTGCAAACCCAGAAGACTCCACACCCACATCCGGGGACATAGCGACATAGCCGCTACCCAGATCATAGTGAACGCGGATCACGCGCTCATCACCCGAACTCAGAGTCACGCCTCCTGGACAGCCCGTGAACACTTGAGGAACTCCATCATTCTGGAACAAGCGGGCGGTAAATGCCATCGAACTCTCAAGCAAGTTTTGAGGGTTGCTGCCCTTCCCGAAAGTCAGTGAGAAGCGGCCCTTGCTTTGCGAAAGATCTACTCCCAGGTGCTCTTCGGAATAAAGGACACAGGAGCCGGCCTTGTCATAGAGCTCAAAGCGAAAGTTCACATTCGAGTTGGTAACGGCGGCACCATTGGCTTGAAACAAGCCACCACCGATGTTTAATGACAACGGGCCCGTCTGCGCCAACAACGCACGCGAAAAAAATAGGAGCACGGCGGTCACTGTCACAATGACGACACGATGCTCTTTAAAAATTCGATTCGCAGTCCGACGCATGCCCACCAACGTTCAGCAAAAGATTAAGATGAGGTTTCAAGCTGTACGGAACCTTCGTACGTACCTATCGGCAAATTGAGAGAACTTCTAAACGGACGCGTCTCAACGAAAGGCTGAATTCAGATCGAAACAGGGATCAATACGAGACAGCAGCGCATTCCGGTACGAATGCATCGCGACGCACAGGAGGTCCAGGCAAGGCCAGGATCAACTTTCCCAATCTGATCCGGCCTGGTCTGGTTTAATAGCCTATCGGCTCTCCAGAACTTCGATTTGTACAGGATTCTTAGCTAGTACCTCTGAAATAACCAAATGGGCGACCTTTGCATAGACTGGATAAAAGTCGTCGTTGAATTTTGAGACCTCAAAATCGACTCCGGTGGAATCAAATGCGGTGGTAAACGTCACCGCGCGAACCATCCGGCTTTCTTTTTCCACATCCACATTTACCAGCACTTTGAGCTTAGCCCCTCCAAAGGCCACATCGTAGGAACTCGGTGTAATAAGGTTTTGCAATTTTGAATAAGGCTTTGAGCTTTTGATGGGAAACGTACAGGAATAGGTTAGAGTCTGGCCTTGGCGGGCCATATTGGAGCCGCAGACCTCATTGATATCCTTCTTTGTGAACCTTAGCGTCTTAAGCTTGAGATCAAGAGGAATGAGAACTCCATTTTCTGCGGACTGGTAACCAGCCCGAAGCTTCAGCCTCTTCACTTTGATTGGCATGGCTGACGCCGCCCCTACTGCCAATCCAAGGGTCACCCAAAAAGCGATCAAGAGCTGACCACATCCGCGAACCATAAATGCTCTCCCGTGACAAGATTCGTCACTCAAAACACGTTCAAATTCAAATCACTGGCACTTGAAGCCAGCAAACTCGTCTTTATTTAATGGAGAGCAAAAGTTGAACCTATCCCTACGTTCCCTTCCCGTTGTCGACCTTTGCGATCTTCGTTTCCCCCAGCAACCCTCGTTTCAGCTCCTCGCTCGGCGGATGATCCCCAACAAAAACCGCCAGCAGATTTTTAGCAAAAGCTTTACCGGCGACTGTTCCCGTGCGCCGGCTTTTGCCGGAAAGCTCCAGCTGAACCTGTTTTCCATCGAATATAAGGCGGAGACGGGACTGGTCCTTTACATCACTCATGAGATCATTAAACGTCTTTAGCGGAGCCGCCATTTGCCCACAATCCTCCTTGCAATTCTTCTTGAAGCCCTCGCTCCAAGCCTCTTGCAAGGTGTCCCGGTCCAAACTTCTCAAAAATACGAGATCCAAAACCCGCCCGCCCTCACCTTGAATCACTTTCGTGGCGTCCTTTGTTTTTTCCGGAAGATAGAGGGCCGCCACATAGACCCGAAAGGACATTCCCAGCCGCCTCTTGGTCCGTAAACCTGTCCCATTTAATACCAGTTCCGTCGATTCCATTTTCATCTTATCTGGAAAGCTAACGCCTTCAATCTCGGCTGCTCCCACTCCCGTGACGTTCACGGTGCCCGCGAGGGCCACGCTGCACACGATCCGCTTCCACATCATTGTTCACCTCCTGCCTGATCAGATTACGACTCAGAGTAACTAACCGTATTATTTCATTGATCTCAAGGGATCAGTTGTGATGGACTTGCATTTTAAACCGCGGGGTGAATCCGGTGAAAATCCGGAGCTGTCGCGCAACGGTAAGCAGATGTCTCATCTGTAAGCCCGGTCGCCTCCCGCCTCATTAACCGCTTACGCGTCATGGGAGGTTAATATGCCGGATTTTATTTCACGAACATCTTGTCTCGCCCTTCTTGTACTCCTTGGGCTGGGAATACGTATTCACCTTTTCGCTCAGGAAATTACGGGTGTGCCCGAAATCGGGATTCGACCGAATTACGCCGTGGTCGGAGCCGAGCCTGACGATATTATAGATGTGGGGAAAGGCCTTTCCCTCACCACAACGGCGGACGAAGCTTTAAGAGAAACTCCGGGAGCGGTGATCGTGCGCGAAGGTGGCGTTGGCCAGAAGAGCGCGCTCTTTTTTCGTGGCGCCAGCTCCGAACACACTTTGGTTCTCATCGATGGTATCGAGGTCAATGATCCCAGCACACCAGGTGGGGGTTTTAATTTCTCCGCTGTAGATCTCAGCCTGATTGAACGCATCGAAGTGTACCGGGGTGCGAATACTCTTCGTTTTGGTTCAGGTGCCATAGGTGGAGTGATCAACATCATTACGAAAAAAGGAAGCGGCCCGCCGCGACCCTTCTTCCTTCAAAAGGTTGGGAGCCACCAAACCGTACAGGTCGGTACGGGCATCTTAGGAGCGTCGCGCGCTTGGGATTATTCTCTCTCGCTGAATCGCTTTTCTACGGACGGAATTTCGGCCGCCGACGGCTATCCGGAAGACGACGCCCATCGCTTCTCGACAGTCGCGGGACAAGTGGGATACGAGATCTCGGCGCAAACACGTGCGCGCTGGATCTCCCGGTACTCGGAGAGCTTGACGGAGCTTGACTATTCGCCGACTTCGACGCCGCCCTATTTTCCATCTCCGGATGATCCCAATTACGAGGGACGCGCCTATCAAATCGCCAATGCTCTGGATATGGAGACGGACTGGAGTCCCAGCTGGCATTCACACACCCAGATTTCGCATTTCTATCAGGATCGTCGGTATTCAGACTTGCCGGATGCCCTCAATCCCGACTCACTCAAGAGCCGTTATCGGTCCGAAGTCATTAGAGTCGAGAGCTCCAGCCGCTGGCGTTTAAGCAACGCGGTGAATATGAGCTTCGGTCCTTCCTATCGGCAGGAATTGGCAGCCTTCTTATATGGCAGTCCGAGCCTGGTCCTTCGCCTTCCTGAATCCTCCGCCCGCCTGTTGGGCGCTTTCGCGAGATTGGACCTGAATTCCGAGACTTTGCTGTTCGAAGCGGGAGGACGACTGGACTCTCATTCTCTTTTTGGTGGGTTCGGGACCTATACGGTTTCGCCTGGTTTTCATTTCGGCTCGAACCATACGACGCTGCGAACCCGATTCGCGAGCGCTTTTAAAGCCCCCAGTCTCACTCAGCTCTTTGACCCGGATGTGGGAAATCCGCTCCTTGAGCCTGAACGCGTGCGCTCGGAAGAACTCATGGTCGAGCAACGCGTGGGAGACCGGGCCTTTCTTGAAGTCGCAATCTTCCGAAATCACTTCCGCAACCTCGTACAACTCGCAAACCGTTATGAGAATGTCGGTTCCGCGCGAAGCGAGGGCGTGGAGTCCACGCTGCGGGGCAAATACCGAAATCTGCAATGGCACCTGGCGCACACCTATCTGGAAGCCAAGAATGAACGCACCGGCGAGAGTCTGCTCCGCCGTCCTTCTCACTCGGCAGGCGCGGGCGTGCAATGGGAACTCTCAAATCAGCTGAGCTTTGGATTGATATATCGCCTACGCGGCGGCCGAACGGATATCGACCAGTTCACATCGGCGCGCACCCATATCGGCAGTTATGATCTTTGGAATGTTTCAGCTCAGTATAAGGTGGACATGAACCTATCTATCACGGGTCAAATCGAAAACGTTTTGGATCGTAATTTTCAGGAGACGCCGGGCTTTGCTACGCCCGCACGATCTGTTTACGTGAGCCTGCTAGTTGGATTGTAAGTCTCCGAGGCGTGTTGGGACATATCCTAGCGGCGCCAGCTGCGGCAAACTGGAACACTCAGCATCGTAGCCCCTTCGTTCTTATGGCTGCAATGAAATGGACCATGAAACTAAGGTGGTGTTGCTAGCAGAGCCACTGGCATTCACAAATTTATAGGTGACTTTATCCCCGACTGCGACGGTGCAGGTGTGCGTCGTATCGCTCTTTACCTGAGCCGCGTCACCCGCTGCAAAGACCACGGAGAAACTTCCGCAATCAGCGCCGTTCTTATTGATGCTGATTGTGATACCACCGCTAGCCGGCTGACTCACGCTTGAACCGACGTAAAGATTCTTCAGGGTGCCTCCAATTGGCATAATGGTCTGGCAACTAATCGTTTCTGGAGTGCACGCATTGGTGGCGTTGAGATTCGCGAAACCTGTTCCGCCGGCAGGCACGCCCGGAGCCCCATTGCCGGTAAAGACCACCGGTACCGTCGTCCAGGAAAGAGATGCCGACCCGCTGGTCTTTAGCACTTGCCCGCTGGTGCCGTCTGCGGACGGCAGAGTGTATGTGGTTGAACCGGCGACGGCCGGTGGCGCCAGCCCTACATATCCTGAAGTCGCGCCCGATAATCGGATGGTGCCCTTCACATCGAGTGCCGACCCAGGAGCGCTCGTCCCTATACCGACGTTTCCTCGGACAGTTCCTAATAAGATATTTCCATTTCCGCCAGAACCCGATCCTCCGTCAATTTTAATGTCACCACCGCTATTGGAACCAAAGGCTGATCCTCCTTCGATGAGGATACTCGGTCCACTTGCTGCAGTTGAACCATTGAGGGTTATAGATCCCCCTGTTCCATAACCATTGTAACCGGTACCAGCTGCAATCACTGCGCTGCCTGTTCGTCCTTGCGAGTTCGACCCCAATGTCAAGGATGCCCCAGCGTTGGGATAGGATCCTGCACCACCCCCTCCCCCTTTTATAGTTACACTTCCGCCACTGCCATTGGTAGCGCCCATCCCTGCGATTAAAGATAAACTTCCACCGGTTTTCCACATTTCAGAGGCAGCCTGACCCGTTAGACTTATGTTTTTACCATCGCCTAAAGCGATAGTACCTCCTTCTACAACAAAAGGTCCTGACGGGGTTGTAGTGCCAATTCCGATGTTCCCGCCGGCAGCCACCGTCATCCGCGTGGAACCACTCGTCTCTAGGTGCAGCGGATAAGCATCATTGGTTCCGAGCACAGCCTCATCCGCAAAGCTATTCCCGTCGTGAGCGAAGTAGGATCCCGAGATCAATGAATTCACCGTTGAACACGCCCATCCTGAGGCCGTCCATTTCAACACCTCATCCGTGGAACAGGCCGCATACTGCACTTTTGTTCCCGAGGAGGCATCCGTGATCAGCAGACGGTTCACCGCCACACCGGCGCTGTTCAACTTCGCAGAGGTGACGGCATCGTCCGCTATGTCTGCTGTCGCAATTGTTCCATCGGCAATCTTGACCGACGTCACAACAGAATCCGCCAGAGTCGCCGTGACCGAACCCGTGCCCGAAGCCGATACATCTCCCGTCAAAGCGGTGATCCCGGTGCCCGCGTCTACCCCGGGTTCCCAAACGGATGTGCTACTGTTCCACTTTAGAACTTCGCCATCGGACGGGGCTGTAGACGCGATCGCGCGCGCCTGCAGCTTCACCGCATTCACATTCGTCAAATCCGATCCATCCACCGCCGGAAGCTTATCGCCAGCCGCCATTTGCACGATCTGGCCTGCGGCCGTCCCCACATCCACAGACAATGTCCCCGCCGAAGTGACGGGGCCACCGCTCAAACCTGTTCCTGCCCCGATATGTGTGACCGTGCCGCTGCCACCGCCACCACTGCCAGCCGTCTGCCAGCCCGATCCATCATACCACTTGAGTTTATTTCCATCACCAGAGTCGATGGCGATCACACCCGCAAGAGGAGATCCCGGCAAGGTTGAAGCTTGGATGCGCGCAGGTCCGGCCACTTCAAGAAGAGCTTGAGGAGTGGTTGTGCCAATACCAATGTTGCCGCCAAAGTAGCTCTTTCCCCCTGCCGAGTAGATTGCGTAGTTCGCGGATCCTGATGTGATGTTTTCAAGGTAGAGCCCGTAGGCAGTTCCTATGGTTCCGCCGGCCGACGTTGTGGGATTGGCACCATAAAATTGATAGGCGCTCGTGACAGGTCTCATCGTAACCGCAATATTTCCCTTAAACGAATAGGCGTTGGAAACAGTTGAGCTGACCCCGGCTACGTTCAACGTCACCTTGGTGCCGTGCAAATCCGTTAGATTTCCGTTCATATTGGCACCCGCAGATATATTAAGTCCGCCGGCTGAGGTACCGGAATAGCTGGTTGAATATATCGTTGCGCCCCAAAGGTCGTTGGCGGCCTGTGGGGATACGGTTAACCCCGCCGAAGAACTGGTCGGAACCATTCCAATACCCACTTTGCCACTGCTGTCGACGATGAGGCGGTTTTGATAAGCACCTCCATTCACCGACGACTGAAAAGTGAGATACCCAGTCGGATTGTTGGCCCCTTCAACCGGAATAACATAGCTTCTGAATTCGACGGACTGACTTTCCGCGGTCGCGCTTGTTTTCCAGCCGTTGCCCGACCACCGGATCGCGGGAGAGATCTGTTGTGCCCCGGCGGCCGCTGCCGTATTGTTTACTAGTGCTAAACCAGAAGAAGTTGTTTGTGTCGTGCCGAGACTCGACGTCGTGATTTCCAGTTTGCTGGTGGGATCTGTTGTCCCCACGCCAACATTTCCTGCGGCCGATACCGTCATGCGGGTGGCGCCATCTGTTTCCAGATGCAAGGGTTGCGTGTCATTAGTCCCAAGAAATGTTTCGGCCCCAAAGCTGTTTCCATTCTGCATAAAATGGGAGCCCGCAATGAGTGAACTCACAGTGGAACAGGCCCATCCCGAAGCTGTCCACTTCAACACCTCGTCGGTGGAACAAGAGGCATACTGAACGCTCGCTCCCGTGCTGGCATCCGTGATCAGAAGGCGGTTCACCGCCACACCGGCATCATTTAACTTGGCAGACGTGATTGCATCATCGGCAATATCCGCAGTTGCGATGGTTCCATCCACAATTTTTGCTGAAGTCACCACCGAATCCGCCAGAGTAGCCGCAACAGAACCTGTGCCCGACGCCGACACATCTCCCGTCAGGGACGTGATCCCCGTGTCTGTATCAGTATCCGCAGAGGGCTCCCACACGGAGGTCGTACTGTTCCACTTCAGCACTTCGCCATTGTTCGGAGCTGTGGAGGCCACCGCGCGCGTCTGTAGCTTCACCGCATTGACGTTCGTCAACTCCGATCCATCGACCGCCGGCAACTTATCCCCAGCCGCCATTTGCACAATCTTGCCTGCGGTTGTTCCCACATCTACCGACAATGTTCCCGATGTCGTGATCGTGCCTCCGCTCAGGCCGGAACCCGCAGTCACTTCCGTTACGGAGCCGCCGGAACCCCAAGAGGTCGTCAGGTCCTTACAGTTGGACCCATCTGTCGCGCAGATGTGAGTCGCACGAATTTTGCCCATCACGTCCAACGTGTCGTTGGGTGTAGGGGTTCCAACCCCGACGTTGCCATTCTTCAAAACCGTCATGGCATTAGAAGCGTTAACGCCGGTACCAGTACCGTTACCGATGACAAACAAAGGGTCGGCTGCCTGCCAGGAACCTGCTGTCTCCCCTCCGGTGACATTGTATCTTCCGACCACAAACTGCCCGTAGGAAGGGGCGGATGTGAAAAGTCCGTGAGCAAAGGAGTAGTTTCCGCTTGCTGTCGTGCCTCCCCCACTGGCGAACGACTGGTGTCCG
Source organism: Bdellovibrionales bacterium (assembly GCA_050249195.1). Taxonomy (GTDB): domain Bacteria; phylum Bdellovibrionota; class Bdellovibrionia; order Bdellovibrionales; family UBA1609; genus JALHOQ01. Next base: position 17,422 of record JBFWQY010000003.1, on the reverse strand, counting down.
CTGGCAGTGGTCGATTGCCCCACCGCGACGGTATTGTCACCCGATGCGGTCGTTGCATAGCCGAGAGCAGCAGAGTTTGAACCACTGGCCGAAGTATTCTGTCCCGTCGTGAAGGAAGCAAATCCGCTGGCAGTGGTATTCGCACCTACAGCGACGGCCGACCGTCCAGAAACGGAATTACCGGCATTTACCAGGGCGCCATTACTCATGATCACAAAAGCAGGCTTGTTGTTCGTGCTCGTTCGGAAAGCTGAAACCGGGAGGAGTACAGACCTGCCATTGCTATGTGAGGCTGCCGTCGTACCCAAAGCTCCTCGCGTGACTCCCGTAAACGTAGTCGCCGTGGTCCCTGTATATGTCATCGCCTCGGCATCAACCCACAAAGTGCCGCTGGTAGGATAGTTAGCAGTTGAGTTCACCGTAATGGTCGTAACAGATGAGTTATGCACACCACTCAATGTTGCGGAGCCAGTGCCATAGTCCGGGCCGGCGCCGTACAACTCCAGGGGTACGACCGGAGCCGTGGTGCCGATGCCGATTTTGCCATCCGCAGCTACGGTCATCCGAGTCGAGCCGCCGGTTTCAAGGTGCAATGGCTGCGTGTCGTTCGTTCCAAGGACTGTTTCGGCACCAAAGCTATTCCCATCATGAGCAAAATAAGCCCCGGAGATCAATGAGCTAAGCGCAGAAGGCTCCCAAACAGAAGTGGTGCTGTTCCACTTCAAGACTTCATCATTGTTAGGCGCGGTACTGGCCACGGAGCGAGTCTGAAGTTTTACGGCGTTAACGTTGGTGAGATCCGAGCCATCCACCGCCGGAAGCTTGTCTCCTGCGGCCATTTGCACGATCTGGCCTGCGGTTGTTCCCACATCCACGGCCAGAGTCACGGCACCAGTTGTACCGCCGCCTGTAAGACCGGTTCCAGCCGTGACTTCGGTGATATCCCCGCTCCCCCCATCGTCACTCGCACAGGCCCACCCACTGGCGGTCCATTTCATGACTTCGCCCACAGAGCATGTGGCATATCCAATCGTGGAACCATCCGAAGCATTGGTGATCAAGAGTCGATTCACCGCCACACCTGTGCTATTCACCTTTGCCGATGTGATCACATCACTCGCAATTGTCGGATTGGGATAAGAACCCGTGAGATCCCCACCGGCCGAGCCGCCCGGACTCACACCTGAAATCGTGGTGTTCCCGGCCGCAGTCAGTCGACCATCCGCTCCCACTGTAAACGTCGCCACCTGCGTCGCCGAACCATAGCTTCCACCTGTCACCGTCGTATCCGGTAACCAGCTGGCTTGAATTTTGTCTGTGTTGGACAAGTAAGCCTGTGTAACAGCACGGCTGCCATCCCAAACCTTAAGCACATTATCATCCGAGTTGTACCAGGATTTGCCTTTATCCACCGCTCCAAGAGTTCCCACCAATGTGGTCTCTTGCGCATCCGTGTATGTGCCCAGGTTCAGGGTTGTTTGTGCGGACATCGTGATATGGCCCGTGGCCAGCAGGTTGTGGCCACCCATATGGATCGCACCGCTCATCGTGCCGCCCGCCAGCGGCAGCTTGGAGCTATCGGTCGCACTTACGGCTTGCGCCACCCATTTGTCTTGTGTCGCATCCCAGGTCAGAACCTTGCCATCGCCAGTACCTGCCGCCACATCCTGCAGATCAATTTGCTTTCCCGCCACATACGTGTCCGTGTAGTTCTTGGTGGCGGCATCTTGCGCACTCGTGGGATCGGCCACACTCGTGATCCGCTGGCTGCCAAAACTAAAGCTTCCCGAGCTGCTTAAAAGTGTATTCAGTCGCGCGTAGTTGGTGGCGGAGAACACATTCTGCACATTGGCCTGAGTCAGATCGTAAGTGGCATCATCCCGCAGCTGAACAAAATCGGACGGCGTCTTGCCCCGCAAAGTGTCCGCAACCAATGCAAATCCGGAGGACTCCACACCCACATCCGGGGACATCGTCACATAACCGCTACCCAGGTCATAATGGACGCGGATCAGGCGCTCATCACCCGAACTCAGTGTCACTCCTGCGCAGCCCGTGAAGACCTGAGCCACGCCGTCGTTATGGAATAAACGGGACGTAAATGCCGCCGAGCTCTCGAGATAATTCTGCCGATTTGAACCACGGCCGAGCGTGAGAGAAAAGCGGCCTTTACTGGTCGAAATGTCGACGCCGAGATGCTCTTCGGAATAGAGCACGCAGGTGCCGTTTTTATCGTAAAGCTCAAAACGAAAGTTCACGCTGGAGTTCAAGAGCGGAGCGCCATCGGACTTGAGCATAACGCCGCTAATATTCAGAGACGAAGGTCCTGTTTGCGCGGAAAGAGAGGGAGAGGCCATGATCGTGACCAAATGGATCACCAGACCAAATCCCAGGCTGAATCTCTTCAGATTCTTTTCCACCAACGTTCCCCTCATTGAGCCAGCGAACTGCATGATCAAAATTTTCATGCACCACGCCATCTTTTCAGAATTCTTATCGGTTATTCGACCCGGACCCTTAAGTGCCTCAGTCCAAGCCCCTCTTTCATCAAGAGGGCCGCTTTTTCGGAATCTCCAATTGAGGCGATACAAAATGCACCAGCCTAAAGCATTACAGTTCCGCTATCCAAATTCCCGCTTGGGCGTTAGTATAGGGCGGCCTTAAATCAGGAGTACTCATGATGGATTTGAACTTTCTTGCACTTGCCGATGCGACGACCCTGGAAATGGAAAAAGCCAAACGTGCTCTGGAAGCGGCCAAAGCCGCGTTTGAAACGGCAAAGCAAAACTACGAAGACATGCTCGCCAAGTCCGATGAAGTCGGGATCCCCAAAGGCAAGCTTAAGAAACTTACAGAAGACCGAATCCAGATGCTTTTCGAAAGCGGACTTGTCGGCTCGGGGTTCAACGAACAACGCTCCCCTCCAAAGGCCACGGCCCCACGAAAATCTGCCAAACCTAAAAAAGGCAAAACCGAACCAGAAGCAAACGATGAAGCCAACGGCACGGAGTCCGTTACGGAAGACGTGCCTCCTCAGGAGAGCGATGGGCTGAGCAACTCCTGAGGCGGTCACTAAAACGGAGAGATGGGTTTCACATGCGCCGTAAGGCCACCAGCCCTTCTAGGACCTGGCAGATCTGCTGGGCCGCGTGAGTTTCATTTCTCCAGAGGTGGCAGTTCGCCTCCCATCGGATATCGAATAGGTGGAGCTGGGAGCGCCGGCACACATAGGCTTTCCCTGGTCCTCGTCAATCAGGTCCTTTTCGTGGATGAAATCCAGCTTTTTCACCATCGCGGCTACGCGATCCGTATCCAGGCGAGCGAGGACAAAACTCTCTCGGTCTTTCGGTTGAGACCCGGGGTTCTGATATTCGGACTCAAACATAACGACACCATCGTCGTGAATTGTGATCTGCTCCATGCCCGGGCGAGGACTAAAGCCCGCTTCGAATCGGTACGTCGCCACAACATTCGCCGCATGAGCCTGGAGACCGCCTACAAGCACCAGAGGAAGCAAGCAGAAACGCAAGATCATAGAAGTTCTCCTTTCGTATTGAAAATCAAGGTGCAGCGTCCACACATCTCGCCCACGTGACCCCTGCTCCAACAAAATCCACGGCCTGCAGCTAATTTGTAAATCCGATAGCGCGGCGGACTCCCCAAACCGAGTCCTTTTTTACAAACAAAGAGGATCTCAATTTATACACCGACGTCCGGCCGAAGGACCTAAGCATCTGACTTGCATGCTCTGCTTGTGTTACTAGGCAAAAGGAACCGCCGACGTCCCCTTGAGGAGCAACATCACGATGAAACGGCCAAAATGGGAAAATGAGAATCCACAGCCACCCCACTACGTGGCTTTCGTTCAAGTTCAGAATACATGTCCGCTATGTAACTCACAGCTTACGATCCGCGTTGAGAATGGAGTGGACGATTACACGCTTCGCGAAGAAGCGACCTGTCCCAAATGCCAGGTCCCAGCCCGGAGCAAAGAGCACCGCCTGCATTGACAAAATCTTGACGGTCGATGGAATAACCCGTCAATCTTCCAGCAGTCCCTGCCATATTTCCTGCAGGGCCGAGTTGAGCTGTTGGGACCGCGGCGTCCAGCTTTGGAGCTGCGCCATGACAACTGCCAGATGTGCCACCAATACCTTTTGATTGCGGCCGGTCTCCTTTTCCGCCCAATCCACAAGCAAAGTCGCGGCAAATAGCCAGGCCAAGTGAAATGCAAGATCTCGGCAACTGGCCACCAGCAATTCAGGGCCGCTTTGAGTCTGCGCCGTCAGCTTCGAGGCCAAGTCCGTCCACCGGGCCATCAGGTCATCACGCCACCGCTGAAGCGACGGTGAGCGTACGGATTTCAATTTTTCCATAGCCACGCGCCCGACGGACTCCATAGCCTCAGACTTTTGCAAGACCCGCAAGACATCCAGGCTCAACACGTTGGTTGCTCCCTCCCATATGGAAAAAACTTGCGAGTCGCGCAGGTGCACCGGAATTCCTGTATCCTCGATATAACCGGCCCCGCCAAAGCCTTCGACCACCTCGGATGCCGTTTGCACTGCGGCCCGCGCAGTAAACAGTTTGCAAATAGGTGTGAAGAGCCGAAGAACATCACGCTCTTCACCCGTCGCCGCGCCACACTCGTCGCGGCCAAGCAGATGCACAAGCTCCATCGTGAGTAAGAACCCTGCAAGCAGCTTCACCTCCTCCTGTGCGAACGTTGAATAGTGGAGGATGTGATCGCTCAACCGTGCCCCGAAAGCCTCGCGCTTGTTCGAATAATCCCGCATCTGCTCCAAGGCGCGGGTCGTTTGGCCAATGGAACACACAGAATTGTATAAACGCGTGATATTGAGCATATTGGCCACAGTCTTGATGCCCTGATCCTTCTCTCCGATCTGATAGGCAAGGCTTCCCTCCAGTTGCAATTCGGCGGTGGGCAGCGCCCAGGTTCCCAGTTTGTCTTTCAGGCGCAATATACGAATATGGTTCAGGTGCCCCGGAGCCAGGTAGGTGGGAACCCAAAACAAGGTCAATCCGCGCGAGCCCGGCACCGAGTCGGGAAGGCGCGCCAACGCCAATGCCATTTCGGACGTGGTACTTGAGGAAAACCACTTCACTCCATACAGACGTGCTTGTGGGCCCTCAAAGCGCACTTCGGTGGAGGTCCGACTAACATCGCTCCCTCCAGTTCTTTCCGTCATCCACTGTCCCGAAGTCCAAAAGCGTTCGGGATCGCGCGAGGTGAGTCGCGCGAACGCCTCGCGGTGCTCGCTCAATGTGCCTGAAAGTTCGAGGACCTTCGCCGCGCCGTCGGCCATCGCCAGTGGACACGTGAAAAAGGCAGAGGAGGGATGGAAGAGATAAAGCTTGGCGAATTGATACAGACGCGAAAATTCAGCCTGGTCCCGTTTGTACCCGATGGCAATCAATCCTTCGCGCGCGGAGATCGCTTTAAGTGCTGTCCAGGCCGCAGAGACGCGGATCTGGTCCACTCGCCGTCCCCACGCCTCGTAAGGAACGAGAACAGGTTTCTCTCGCTCCGCCTGTCGCGCCAATTCCATATACTCGAACGCACATCGAGTCCCCAACTGGGTCAAATCCTCTTCGATCGGCCCAACCATATGCTTGGGCAACTTAAAGCGGAGATAGGCGCGCAGCCAGCGGTGGTGAGTAAATGTATTTTGCAATTCGGGCGGATCTTGAAAAAACTCGCTCACCACGATTCCCTCCAGGCGTGGAGATTGTTACGCAGCAGACCTTCGTTAATATAGTGCGCCACTGACTTGATGTTGACAATCGCCCGCTGCACTTCAGGTCGCTCCAAGTTCGTTTCCTTCAAATCAAACGTCCGCTTGTGATCGAAGGCCCGAACAGGATGGGGAGGACGACCGAATTCCAGGTATACATCAGGATCAATGTACCAGTAACTCACGGATGTGTAGTTGTAGGCCATACCAGTCTTGCTCGCGTCAAATACACTCTGACCCACCAGAAGTCGATCGCGCTCGGAAATCCCGAGCAGATCCAGCACACTCGGCATAATATCAATATGTTGAGTGATACGCTCCGGCGACACCTCAAGACGACGCTGAACTCCAGGTGCGTAGATCAGGAGCGGCACCCGCCATCCCCCGATCAAGCTTGAGTACTCCGGCCGTTCCGTCTTTTGAGTATGATCGCCCGTGATCACAAAGATCGTTTTATTAAACCATGGCCGAGTCCGCGCCGTTTCAAAGAATTTGCGAAGGGCGTAATCCGCATACCCAATGCTCTCATGGATCTCGAGAGTGCCTTTCGGAAACCTCCCGCGATGCTGAGGCGGGATATAGTAAGGGTGATGCGAACTCAAAGTAAATACACTCAGTAGGGTCGGCGAGCGGGCTCGATCCAGAATCCCGGCAGCATATTGGAGCATGGGCTCATCCAGTACACCCCAGTATTCATCGAGATCGGCGGGATTTGTCTTCGGGTACTCATCCAGCCCGACGAAGTTTTCAAACCCCGCGATCTTAGAGAAAGTATCAAAGTGCATGGACCCGTTGTGGGCCCCGTGCAAAAAGTGAGATTTGTAACCGCGGCGCGACAGCACGCGCGGAAGACAATCAAAGCGATTGTTGCTGAAGTCTGAGGTGATAATGGGTTCTCCCATCATCGCGGGCAAGCCACACAGCACCGCCGGCAATCCCTCAATCGAGCGACGGGCGTTGGCGAAGTTGTATTTAAAGTAAAAAGATTCTTGTGCCAGAGAATCTAAAAAAGGCGTGTACCCGTCGCCGCCATTGGCGACTCCCGTGTACTCGGACGCCAGACTCTCAACAATAATGACCACGACGTTAAAATCTTTAGCCACGCCCAACGGCGGGCGCGAAAGTGCCGTCAGTTCGTGTAAACGCGAGATGGGTTCACGATCATCCGCGAAATAACGGGTGCGTTCGACATCCATCCGCGGACGGCTTTTGAGAAGGTTAAACGGGGTATTCAACGTCAGAAGTCCTAGTTCATGCCGTGTGCTAAAGTACGCATGCATGGGATGTAGAGGCTTGAACTGGTAGCCCCCACGCATCCCTGTCACAATCAGAACAAGAGCCACAAAGCGCCAGAGCGCGCCGGCCCACCACGACTCGCGTGAGGGCGACGGGCTTGGAAAGCGAGGGAGCATCCAAAGTACCACGCCCATAAGGCCCAACAGTCCCACGCAAAAGTACCAGTAGGTCCACAGAATCGAGAGCGACTGCCTCTCGACGTCGGCGCTGATAAAAAGCAGATCATAGGACGTGCGCTTACCAATGAACTTCACAAACTCGGCGTCAATAAAGTTCAGCCCGAGAAAAACCAAGTTGATTATGGTGAAGAGAGCCAGATCGGTGATGCGCAGCCACCGCCAGCGCCACACCCGAGCGGGCAGCATCCAGAGCAAAAACAAAATGGCGTTGGTATACAAAATAGCCGAGGCATCAAACCGCAGACCATAGAAAAAAGCCTGCAGCCATTCGCCGGTGGGAATCGCCGCATAGACGCCCCAATTCCAACACAGAAACAGCAGCCGGCAGATCGAGTAGGCGCCAAGCAAAACCAAAAACCGCTTCAAACCAACTTTAAAAAATGATGGAACCATGAGTCACGTATGATAGAAACCGCAGCATGCAGAGTCAAAAAGATAACCTGATCCTTGCGCCCATTGCTCGCCTTCATGGCGATTTTCAGCAGCGTTTTGGCACCCCCCGCCAAGGTGCGCTGGCCCCTCACAGCCAGGCCGAGATCACGCTGCTTCCTAAATGGCGCGGGAAAGGCATGCTAGATGGATTAGAAGGGTTCAGCCATGTCTGGATTCTTTCCCTCCTCCACGCCGGATCGAGTCGCCACACTCCCGGGAAAATTCGCCCACCCCGACTTCAGGGAATCAAAGTGGGAGTTCTCGCCTCGCGCAGCCCCCACCGCCCAAATCCCATCGGCCTTACGTTGGCGCGGGTGCGGGCCGTGCGTGGGGACACCCTTTGGGTGAGTGATGTCGATTTGATCGATGGCACGCCGATTTTGGATCTTAAGCCCTATGTTGCCCAGGCCGACCGTCCTCCTCACGTGCACTCCGGCTGGACAGAAAGTCTTCCGAAGGAACGCTTTCAATGCCGGTTCGAACCCGCTGCCGAAGAGGATCTCCAGCGCCTCGCCGTGCTCGGGCAAATCGATGAGCGCGAGCGTCTTCGCAATTTGATCCTGGAAGTGCTGGCGCAAGATCCACGTCCTCTTCCCTATCGCCACCGCCAAGAGAAGACGTTTGCCATGGCCATCGGCGGGATGAATGTGATTTTTAAGTTTCAGACGCCCACTTTTTCGGTTCAGCGGATCGAGCCAGGACTCGGACCTGCGAAACGTAAACCAGGCGCAAGATCAACACCAGGGCCACTCCCAGTTGCGCCAAAGCGCAGGTTTGCAAAGCCTTCGTGATGCCCCACCAATCATTCAATCGGCCAAGCGTGATGTGCATCAATACCAGGCTGAAAGAACCAAAGCCAATCACAAAACCCATAGCCTGGGGCCCCTTGGGCCCGAATAGAGATTGAATCTGATCGAGGGCCACGGGATAAAATGGAGCCATAAATAAGCCCGCGGCCACGATCAACCACGGATTCCAGTGCAAGCCCGCCAAATACAGGAATCCGGCCAACCCGGAGCTCAATGCCAACACCATCCAATTGCTCAAGCCGCGCAAATTCCATACCCCGAATGCCAGTCGTCCCATCAACAGAGCGAGAAAAAACGCCGCCAACATCAAATCCGCACGTTCCGACACATATCCATGATCCAGACGCAACCACAGCACAAATCGTGTAAACACGGAGACTTCTCCCCAAAGATATCCCGCCATAAGCAAGCCAAAGAGGATACATTGCATCCACTCACCAGCCGTAAGAGGCTGAGTCTGGTGGTCCACCGCGCGCGGCGTGAATGCGCTGTTCTGCCGCGACTGTAGCCTCCCCTCCGCGCGAACCCGCAGATACAACCAACTCACCGAAGCCAGGACAACGGGAGCGAGCGCAAAGAGCAAAAAGGCTTCCCTCCACCCAAGCCCCTGGCTCCGCAACACAGTGGCGAGAAGAGGAGCGCCTAAAGACGCGACCGCGTACATGCCATGCAGACCCGTGAGAAGGCGGCGCCGGAGCTCGCCCTGGGAATGCTCCACCACCAGAACATTCTGCGCGACAGCCAAGACACCCAACGCCCAACCAAAAAAGGCGCACGCCAAAAGCATCCAGGGTACTCCATCGGAAATGGCGATCGCGCCAAAGCCCAAGCCAAAGCCAAAGCAGGAGACAAGCACCAGGGTCACCGAGGAGTATCGTCGCAACAAGATCTGGCTGCTCCAGCTCCCACAAAAGGCAAGCATGCTAGTAACAGCGAAGAACAAACTTCCCCGCGTCGCCGAAAGATTCAAATCCTCAAGAATATCGGGATAGAAAGGGCCCCGAACATTATCCAGTAAGCCCAAGACGAGCAGGCTGAGATAGGCCAGTCCAATCAGTGCTGGCATCGCGGGCACCAGAACGTGTTACGGCCCGCGATGATCCGCGAGCGGATCTTTGATTCACAGGAGGTGCATTTGAGCCCGGCGCGATCGTAAACCAAAAACATCATTTGAAAGCGGCCGCTCTCCCCGCGCGAGTTCTGGTAAGTGCGAATGGTCGAACCACCCGCCTGAATGGCTTTTTGCAGAATTTCACGAACACTGGCCACGATCCGCTCCGATTCCTTTCGCGTGATTTTTCCGGCCGGGCGCGTGGGCTTCACTCCAGCGGCAAAGAGGGCTTCCGATGCATAGATGTTGCCCACGCCAACAACACGCTTCTGGTCCATGATAAAGTTCTTCACCGGAGTCTTCAATCGACGCGTGCCCTGAAACAGAAATTCCGGGTGGAATTCCGGATCCAGTGGTTCGGGTCCGAGATGGCGCAGCCACTTGCTCTGCCAAATCCGGGCCTTGTCCACCAGCTCCAATAAGCCAAAACGACGTGGATCATTAAAAACCAAACGCAGACCGGACTGAAATTCCATGACGACATGGTCGTGGAGCCGCAACGCACTCTCGCCGTCCTCCACGCGCCAGCTCCCACTCATGCCGAGATGATTCACAAGCGTGTAGTCTTCCGTTTCAAAGAGAAGAAACTTAGCGCGACGCCGGATTGCCACGATGGTTTGGCCTGGCAAACAGTGGGTCAGCTCCTGAGCTAAGGGGGTACGAAGATTCAAGCGCCGCAGCTCGAGTCGCGCAAATTTCGTCCCGATGAGTGGCACCTGCATCAGACTGAGCCTCACATTTTCGACTTCAGGGAGTTCGGGCATAGGGCCTTTAACTACTTGGAATTACTTATTATTGCAACTGCGTTAAATGCCGTATCACCCTATATCACCCTATATGCCAGCTGGAGGTTAGGGGTGAAGAAATATCGAATCTAAGATCGGAAATAAATGCATACTATATATAAATGCGAACTCATCACCGCTCTCATGCGGTTGGAATTCTTTGTGATTCCCGCCTGGCGAAGTGGCTCTTTTGAGCCACTTCGATACTAGAGGCGAAACTAACTTCCCCGCCTTTGAAAAAGCAGAACACTAACTGAAGAAAAGCGTCTCAATTTGAGAATCCGGGGGTGGAATCTTTGATGACCCTCTAGGATCACCTAAAATCAAATTTCATGATGGAATTTATCTCAAAGCTGTTCTTAGTCGCCTACGGAGCCACAACACATGCTGCTGACTGCCCAAAGCCAATAGCCTTTGATGAGGGGAAGGTTCCTCCTTACATGAGGAGCATTCGCCTTCCTAGTCATTGCGATCCCAAGACCATCTATCGCTGCAGGACTGGCGTTCTTCATGTTTCAAATGGCCTAAGCTACAGTGGGACAAACGTTGTAGGAATTGAATGTGTGTCAGATTCCGACCCCCGTGGGAAACCAACAGGTCGCCAGTCAGTAACGCCATCCCCGAACCGCGACATTTCTAAAGCTAGCATTGGGTCCTCGATGCCGAACGGATTATCGGAGGAAGCGAAATCGGAGCTAAGGAGCTACGCCATGGCTCAGGGTGTACCCGAGCTCATTTTCGACCGAGCCCTAGCAAATTGGGAGGAAAACCGGAAGACTGGCAAGACCAGGCGCGGTTGCTTCATGGCCGGCGACTTAACCTCAAAAGGTCAAGCGACTCTTTGGCTCATTTGCACGACCCCTTCGTTTTCCATAAGGACAATGAATTCTCATTTTGCGAAGGGACTCGGAGCGGGCTGCACGCCACACATCTTTCGTAATAATCAGTGCGCTCGCTTCTTCGGAAATCGCCCTCGTTATTGTTTACCTACAGGGGGCCGATTCGTGACCCAAGAAGCTACTCAGGACCGCAGTTCTCAGAGGCCCTTTGTGGAACTTGAAGGTTTAGATATAGGAGAGAATGACAACAGTCGGGATAGACGTGTTGGTCTCCACCAGGATGTTCTTCACAATGGTAAGCCTGCCAGAGGGAGCGTAAATTGGTTTCAGCATTCCCAAGGCTGTTTCACACTGCCTAAAGACCTTCCGGAATTTCAGATTACGGATCTTTCTGGCGAGTCAGAAGGCGGCGGAATGGCCCTCTACGTGTATCCCTCACGGAGTGACGTGGAAAAGTTTTATAAGACTGGCCAGCCTGAGTACTGGCACGCTTCCTGCCGATCTGAAGTTAGCAATCCTGGCTGGTACGGGCCCAATGATTACGTTGGCCCTGGAATCAGTCAAATGGATGCGGAGTTGATCAAGAAGGCCACCACACAGGACAAAGAGGGACCCGCAGAGGAAAGCCAGACTGCTCTTTCGACGAAATAAGGGCAATTGTCATGCCTCTTAGAACCGCTCAGCATTTAAACCTATGTCCACGTTCGACCTCGACGGCCAAATCGGACTCAACGATACGCCAGAGCAATGATCTCGCCAAACCGCCTTACCCGTGGTCAGAAGTAAGATCTCCAATGCATTCGTTTTCGTTTCACGAGCGGCAATGCTGATCTACCAAATGCTCGTTCCTTCTGCGGATTTGTAGTGCTCCTCAAACGTTTTACGTATCCCAGAAAGTATGCCAATTCGGCCCCCCTATGCTGAGCCAGCATCCTCTTTTGGGCAGGCGTCAGGAAGTGCAATTAAGGTCGAAGGGAACTTTTAAGCAGCGACACCTGCCTCAATGTGATTGATATAGTTTAAAACTTTCCCAATATTCTCCAGAGTGGGATTGGAGTCTGGCTCACACATTCTATATAGAGTACTTTTTGTAAGGCCTGTCTTTTTTGTGATATCGGCATAATCACACTTATCCAGCAAAATGGCGATGCAGCCCTTGAATGTATCGTAATCAGCCTCAAATAGAGCTTCAGTAATAGCCTCTTTAAGACCACCGATGGATACATCTGTGCCCGCTTTATACTCCTTTGCCAACGATTTCTCTTTCGAGAATTTTGCGGGCTTTTTGGATATCTTTCGTTTGGGCATTTTTAAAACCTCCTAATAGAATCAATGTCAAAGGCTCACGGCTAATCAAAGAATAGTAAACTCGTCGCCCATTCTTCCATCTCAGCTCGAGAAGCTTTTCGCCAAAATGGTCAAACAGCTCAATATTCTTGAGTCGAGCGTCTATCTGAGCTTTCACCTTCTCCGTTTGCTGATTAAACCATGCTATAAACTCAAGCGTCCGCTCGATCTTCACAGATCTATATTCCCATATATGGGAATATATGTCAATTAGGATTTGCGAAATAACCACGTTATGAATCGGGTTAAAACGCACGAAAATGCCCCTCTTTAATTGAACAGCTCAAAGCAATCGTAGTTCCATCCAAGATCCCGCCATTACATCTTGAGTTACACCTTTGACATTTTTCAGATCGGGAGTTTGCGGGCCATTTTCCTAACCTTCAGTTGTCTCTCGGGATTTTCAATAAACCCGACGAGTTGAGTATTCTTCTTAAAAGGAGTCGATTACCGTGAAGTACCGCGAAATTCCAGGGCGTTGACACGCCAGTGACACACAAAATAGCGTGTCAATTGTCCCTGGGAGTTTCAATCCTGCTCCATCATGATGCGAAAATTCGCGCAGAGATTCGCTGCATGATCTCATCCGCTGTTGGTGGCTCTGTAAAAAAGAGTCCCCGCTGCTCTTTCAGTGCCTCAGCGAGAGTCTTAATTAATGCCGGTTCGCTCTTAAATGCCATCGAGCGCGAAAAATCAAGTCCGGCAGGAATCCGAGTATTGGGAAACTCCCGACACATTTCCGCGACGTGGGTTTTTAACTCCTCAAATTCGGGCTTTCCCACAAACTCATGGACCGTGTCGATCCCAAGCAGTTTATAAACATCATAGTAATGGCGGAAATATTTCTTTACCTCGCCATTCGTAAAAGCTGAATGGATCGCAAAGAGCTTCTCCACAAACGTTCGCCTAATGTCGAGAACCGGAACTTCAAACGGCAAAACGTCCTCGGCCAAGTCCCCTGCGCCCGCCTCAACGAGCTGCTTGCCAAGGTAAGACTGAATTGGGCGCAGCTCATTTGGCTGCTCCCCTCCCCTATAGCCCATCTCAAGCTTGATGTGCGGCAATAAGGGGCCGAGCTGTTGGCCTTCAAATCGATGGTACCGAAAACAATCCGCCCGATAATGGCCATGCGATTCAGATAGATCAGGGGCAAATGTGAGTCCGCGAAATCCAGATACAACCGCGTTGATTTTTTTGAGGCGGGTCCTCTTCTGATCCTTGGACTTGGTGTGAGGAGTGAAAAGGAGATCAATATCCTCGGAAAACCGATCAAGGAGGCCCCAAGCTTTGGTCAAACTGGTACCGCCTTTGAAAACAAAATCGTCCACTCCTTCCACGCACAAACGAAAAAGCACATAAGTGACCCAGTAATCCTTTTCGACAAAGGAAAATGGTATACCGATGGCTCTCGCGGTTTGCGCTAAGAGATCTTCAAAATCGGGGTGCTCGTATAAAAACATTAGCGAATTCCCCACGCATCAGCGTGCGCCAGATATTTTGCGAGACCCAGTTTATATGTAGTCAGCGGATTTAGGGATTTCTTTAACGGCACAGAGAGCTTCCGATACTTGATGATTTCGTCTAGCATGGCGCCAAGAACTGCGCGCACCCGAGGAGGTTCCTTAAGCGCCGCGTGCGCGAGAGATTTAACGTCGCACTTCAAAACATGCTTTTTTATCGCCGTTATGACCTCGCCTGCATCGGCTCCTGGCGTCTTGTTTATTCGTCGAATGGTTTCAAGGATATCGAACTCAGTTTCCCCGAGATGTTTCAAATGAGCGGTATTTCTGCGCCGGGTTTTTATCTTAGTGCCGGCGAGATCCATTGTACGATTTGGATAGTCGCCAATCAAAACTATTTCCGCTGGAACTTGAGTCGTAATCCCAAGATTGTAGGAGGCTGATGATGAAGTCGCGCTTGACCCCGTCAGGATGAGGCCATGAGTCCAGGGAGTCTTTTCCAAAAGATCATTCAGTCGCGGCATTGTTTTTCCAAGCGCGGTTTCCTTGGGGAAGTGATAAATCCCTTTGCGGACTCTCACAAGCCAACCCTCTTTGGTAAAGCGGCTCAATGCTTTGGCTACGGCTATGAATGAAAGCCCTTCAAAATCAGAATAAGAAAACGTAGAGCCGGGCCCTTTCCGCTTGATCTTGGTCCTCACAATGTCGGTGACGGTCCTTTCCGCTTCCATGTCGATATCATCGGCTTGACCGCCAAAATTGTCAAGTTTTTTAGTTCAAAAACTTGACACACAATCTACTTACAATAGTAAATACAATGATTTAACAATATTGGAGGTGAATATCGAAGATACGCCGCTGTCCACAGAGTCAAAGCATCTCAATATGAGATTCCTTGCACGCACACTCGCCGGCTGATCTAAAATGCAAAGATCATCGAAAGCGCGGTCGTCACCAGGCTAAGAGTCGCGGTCAGATAAATGAGCCTTTCGGACCTCGACTCGAACCGGCTCCAGGCTGTGAAGTCCGGGCCGTCAGGTGAACCGTAAGTTCCCGCCCAGGCTTGAGTCCATAGTTTAGTTTGAGTCCATAGTTTAGGCTGGAGTAGCGGCGCGGCCATGTTACTCACGAATTCACGGGAGGTCATCAATCACTACGGCTCCCCGGAGTGGCGACCTCTGCGGCCTCACGGTGAAGAAGAAACAGTATTGTTTCCAGCGCTATAACTGCGCCAATGGGACCCAATACCATATTGTTTATCTGGTGGATAAGTCTCAGCAAAACAATAGAACCACCTTTTTGGGCTTCTGCACGGGGGAGGATACAACTGGCGGCATAGATTCATGCGCGAACACTTCCCAAACTGACGATGTCAGAGCCTGCCAAGAAGAAGCCATTCAGAAGGGCGTAATCTCCAATCCAAACAAATCTCAATCGCAAGAGCGACCGCCATCCAATCAACAAGTCGAGGCTGAAACTGCCAAAGCAACCTCATAGAATGTGGAAGTGAAATCTTTAGCAGTCCAGTGACACTGCCTTGGACGGCAGTTCGACGTCGACAACGTTACCTGAATTTGACCTGACACTACATGGGTTCCCGTGAGCGGTTTCAGCCCCTTCAGTTGACCAAGTTTTTTGGAACGTTGAGGCCAAAAAAAGGGCCTTTCACTCATCGATCTCGACGAGTAAAAGGCCCCGATGGCCCGGCTATTCTTGTTAGGTACTGGCTGTCAAAGGCGTGATTTTGGGCTAATGGCTTACGTTACTTGCAGACGCTGTAAGCGGGGATGGGAACGTAGTTGGCTCGAACCAAAACCATGAGTACCTCTTTGGCTTTCAGGTCTTGGCTCAGCAGCTCACCTTCTGTCCTTAAGATAAAGCTTGGGCCGTCCTCGTGAATGACCCCTCGAGCGGTGCCCAACGATTCAAATACGAGGCGATCCTCGTTCACAAGCCAACGGCCGCTGAAAATTGTCTTGCGAGGAGAGCTGGCCTTGCCTCCGCGGGTCTGGGAAGCGGGTTCAATGTAAACGGCATCGTAGGTCTGATCCGGAAACATCAATATTTTTATGTCGACACCGGTCGTCTTGGCTGTCTCTCCTTCTTTGAATTGAGGGGCCCCAGTCGAAGATACAAAGCGATAGCGCACGTTCTTGTCCGGGCAGGCGCCTGACGTGCGGAAAAGAAATTGATTGTAGAACTCTTGGGTCGACTTGCCCCAAATCTTATAAATCCTTTCTTCCTTGATCTCCGGCTGCCCTGGAGATACAGGCGGCGGAGATTGACTGGAGCTCTTCCCACAGCCTATTAGAGAGAGGGCAGCAAAGAGCAGAACAGAGAGTAATTTCATTTATTTCCTTTTGTTAAGGTGTTTAAAAAATTTAAGTTTGAGCCGGGCTTGAATCAAATATGGAAATCTAGAGTTCCCTGAATTGCATAATCATTGATCAATTCGAAACCGTTTACCTGCAGATCAGCCTACCCATCCCGCTTGCGGCGGATGGGCTTGCCCAGGAGACGGTGCCGATTCAAGTCGGACATTAGCGGCTTCAACTGGGCTTATTGTCTCTGATGGAAGCTGAATCGATTCAGCTTGGAGTCTGGCAAGTTCGTCTTCTTCGCGCTTCTTTTTTCTAGAGCTTTCCTCGTCAGCCACTCTTTTTTCTGGGCTCCTATAGAACCATGGGAACAACGGCAGATTTTAGAAATGGCTCGAAACGAGAGCCCCGCTTCTAAAAGCTGCTCAATCAGAGCAGAGTTGCGTTTTCGCGCCCTTCCGATTATCTTGCCCTTGGCTCGCGCGTTGATAAGCCCTGCACGGACCCTCTCTGAGATCAAATCTCTTTCGAGCTGGGCCAGAGCTGAAATCAAAACAAAAAGAACGTGACCAAGACTTGTGTTGAGATCGAGCCTCTCTGTAACAGAAATAAAATTTGTTTTGGACTTTTTCATGGCCTCAAGACCCTTGAGCATGTGCGAGACAGACCGAGCAAAGCGGGAGAAAGCGAAAACGATGACTGCTTCGATCTCTCCGGCCTCAACAGCCTTCATCATGCGATCAAGACTCGGCCTGGACGACTTAGCGCCAGACTGATTTTCATCACAATAGAGTTCATAATCAGTGATGTTGTTTTGCTGGCAAAAAGTCGTGAGCGCACGAATCTGCGATTCCATACCGCCTCGCTGGTCAGCAGTTGAAACACGAACATATAGGGCCGTGCGCCGTTTTCTAGGCACGGCTGTGGGAGCAGCTTCTGTCAATTATACCTCCGGATAAAAAAATGGATCTTCGTGGAAAAATGTGGGTAAGCGGATAGCGTAGAAAGCCAGGAAACGCGCTGTTCCAGTTGTTTTATTGCGTTTTGCGGGTTCGAAAAACGTGTCACGATTCGTGGCATGAAAAAGCCA
>JBFWQY010000002.1:0-263349 GCA_050249195.1 Bdellovibrionales bacterium | reverse complement strand
AGAAGCATCAATGGCTGGAGTCTTTTTCATCCAACAAATTTCGCTAACTACAAAATCCGCGGAATTTCAATAGAATCTGCACTAAACTTGCGAAATTCCTCGATCCCACTCGTTGTCATAGAGAATCAAAATAGCGGCCGTTTATTGTCGCCGCTCTGAAGAGATTACCTGCTGGAGGCGCCGGCGCCTTCTGTCGAAGGGCCTGGACATGGCACGCGAGTTGATAAGCTTCTTT
Organism: Bdellovibrionales bacterium; assembly: GCA_050249195.1. GTDB lineage: Bacteria > Bdellovibrionota > Bdellovibrionia > Bdellovibrionales > UBA1609 > JALHOQ01. The sequence goes on along the minus strand of JBFWQY010000002.1, from coordinate 263,114 downwards.
CTGGGAAACCTTAGCAAGGAAGCTATGTATGCGTTCCACAATGTTTGTCCTACTCTCCACTGTAATCCACGGCGCCGCCGTGGTGGCATTGGCTCTGCACCCGTTCCGGAAAGTGGAGCCCGATCCAGGGGCAGAAATTGAAGTGCAGCTGGGGGAAACCTCCGAAACTCCAGGCATTGAAGACGCCCAAATCCAGACTGATGTTCTCCCCCCCGAAAAGGAGGCGCAGGCCGCTCCCCCCGCCCAACAACCTGTAGAACCGCCGGTCGTAGAGAAATCCGTTGTTGAGAAAGTGGAAGAGAAGAAAAAAGAGGATAAGAAAGTCGCCGTTGTATCCCCAGCCGCACCCACGCCCAAGCCGGCACCCCAACCTCCTCCTAAAGCCAAGTCAAAGCCGAAGAAAGCCGTAGTCGCGCCCGTTGCGCCCGTACCAGTTGCTAAAGACGAACCGGACGAGAGCTCGCAGGTGAACGACGATCCTCAAAGTACGAACCCGAAAGACCTGGACTCCGAGTTGGAAAACTCTCAAGAAGTGGCGGCGACCCCTCCCGCGCCCAAATCCGCTGCCGAACCGGAACTGGTTCCGGTGCCAGCAAGAGAGTCCGTCGCAACAAGCGCAGCCAGCGCCGAAGATCAAGCAACAGAGGCCGATAGTCGGGACGTCCGAACCGCCGTTGATCCCTCGCCGGTTGGCGTGAGCGAGGAACCCGTCGCGAAATCCGCGCCGACAGCAGGTGGAGCCACGCAAAAAGGGGCCGTCTCTTATCTTACACTGAAGCAGATGAGCGGAAATAAAGCCCCTATTTATCCGCTACAGGCGCGCAAGGAAAGACGCGAGGGACGTGTGGAGTTACTCTATCAAGTAACACAAGAGGGAGGGGTCAAGAACGTGCAAGTGGCCAAAAGTTCGGGTCACGCAGATCTGGATCAGGAAGCCGTGCGGGCCATTAGTCGCTTTCGCTTTGTCCCCGGCCAAGAGGGTTGGGCCTATCATCCGGTGACATTTGCGCTCTCTGGACCTGAACAAGCCCTACCATCACGCCTGCGATCGGCGTCAACGCGATCGCAGACGGAGTGAAGAAGAAGTCTATTATATAACCATATTAACTACGGACTTATTACGGGCAGGCTGACTACGCGCAATCCGTCGCTTGTCTCTGCAGCCGAGACAAGCGATCAGTAGAATCAAAATCCTTTTGCTCATCAGAGCATTTGCCCGTGGTCTCTTATTGGTCGCCGAACAGTTCTTTTTCCGATTGGGTTGTGCCCTGATTGCGGTATTTCGCTTTGCGCTTCTTGCCCATGTTGGATTTTTTGCGACGACGTCGAAACTCAGTGATCTTTGTTTTGGAAGCCATGACCCACTCTCCTCAACGAATCGATGATAGATGACAATTGCGGAAAGCTCGGCACCTTAGCAAAGGCGCGCGGCCGAGTCAACGCTATGCGGCGCCCCGCAACACTTCTTCGCTAAACTCCCTTAGAACGGCACCCGTAGGTCGACGGTGTGAAGGGCTCCCGCATCCCCTTCCTGATACTTTTGCACAGCATAATCCACCCTCAAGCGGGGTCCATTGAAGCCAAAACCCGCGGACCAGATTTTCTCGTCCCGGAGCTCGTCACGTTTAAACCCGAGGCGGATAATAAAGAACTCGGTACTCAGCGACTCAAGCCCTATCATGTACGCAAGCTTGTGATCCGGATTGAAGCGTTCCTGCCGGACAATGTCCATACGGACCTGAATAATCCCCTTCACACCCCAGAATACGCCCAGAGCGTGATTCAGGTCCTCACGTAAGCCGGCCGGAACATCGGATCCGGGACGCGCGACATTGTCGAGCACGTAGGCGACCCCCAGCTGCTCCCGGATCATCCACAGACTTCCCAGGGAAAAATTCCACTGAGTTGCGCTTGGGGCGCCCTGAAACTCACTCACCAGTCGGTATCCCGATATGCCAAAACTGAGGTGTTCGCCGAACCTTTTGCCTAAAGCCGCCTGCCAAAGTTCACTGTCACTGCGCCCTGGGATTCGACCCCAGTCGTGCAACTGCAGATAGTGAAGACTTCCCGGAATCCAGACCCCCTCACTGTTATCCACTGCCCCCACACCATAGGCGGTACGATGAGCTCTCTCGGCCGAGTATCCGTCCTGGTAATAACCCGTGATCTGCATGTCGCTCAATAACGGAATGAGCGCTGGATTCAGAAAGGCGGCTTCAAGGCTTTCAAGTCCGGCACGGCCCGTTCCGCCCAGCGCCGCCGAAATCGGGCCTCTAAAGAGCTCCGCGGACACGGGAAACGAAAAAGGGCCAGTAAAAACGGCAAAGACAAACAGCAAAACACTCAGATGGGACTTCATCGACCGAAACAGTAGGTGACCTTACTTGCGAAGGCAAACGCTGACGAAGTGCGGGCACAAAGTCGTGCTGGTGTTTGAACAAGAGGCCACGCCATATTGGACGGCCTTCCCATTCAAGGCGCCATAACAGTAATCGCCCGAATTTTTGGGCATCACACAGTGGTGGGTCACATCGACGAACCAGTCTTCGACTCGGAGAACACGTCGAATGGCGTTGAGCGCGGCCTGCTCCGTCGAATCGTTATAACGATCCGGGGAGGAATTGCAGATCACAAGGCCCGCATCACGGTCTTCTGGTCGAATCACCATAAATTGATAAGTCGTACTGCAGTCCCAGTTACCCGAGGAGCTGGTCTTCGTCGTCAAATCGATCTCCTGAATGGGGCCACTCAACACGCGCCGCTCGCCCGAAGTGTAGCCCGCGGGAAGCGAGAATCCCAAGCGATAGCCCACACCGTACACGGACGAGGAACTCACCCCGGACGGCCCGCGCAGAGCCGTATCTGACTCCGCGGACGAATTGGAGAGCCCGGCCACCAGGAGTGCGTCCCCCGCGTCCAGAGCGTTCCGAGTGTCTTTTGCTACGTTCTCGTACTTGTAAAAACGCAGGCTGGCTTCCATCAGACGATGTTCATGTGAGCCAGGAAAATAATTAATCCGTTCCCCATCCGTCAGAGCCGCCAACGGCCCGGCAACCTCAGCCGAATCTAAAGGTGGCAATAGGGGCTCCAATTCTTCGCCAACGCGAATTTCTTCGGAAGACCACGGCACCTGGTAATTCGAAGCGCTCCGGAGTGATAAGCTCAACAAGGTATTGCTGTTCTTATCGCTAGCCGCAAAGGATCGGGCCCGGTCGGTGACGGAGTAGTATTGTGTGGCGTCTCGAAACGCCTGAGTCATTGCGAGACCGCCGGTTGTGTTTTTGAACGCACCAGCACGGAGAGTGAAATACGCGCGCCTTTCAACGGGATCTTTGATCTCCGAGCACGACATAAAGGCGATGGTGTCCAACCGAATGTCGTAAGCCATCGGAAGATTCTGCTGGTAACTCGCGACCGAATTGAGCGCGTTCTCATCTTCCTGTTGCGCGCAATTCTGAAAGGGCAACAGCAAGCCAACGGCGACGAGAATCGTGAAATGTCTCAGTTTGAGACAAGACGGCATGCCTCAACCACCTCCAGGGATTTCCCTCAGTCGTAGTCGTTATCGGCAGGTGACCCAAAATGATTAAGCCTCTCGCACCTAAAAAGAGGCGCAGAAAGGTTCTTCAGTGCTCACATATGAATCAGGATCGTGTGATTTCAAATGAAGAATCAAATACATGAATCCGACCATTCTTTCATGCCGGCACCTTTGCGCAAGGCGCCAATTTCGCTCGCCACTCGTGAGAAAAAACGAGCGCCGTTCCGTGCGGCCGCAGCTCAATTGTACCTAGACAGAAAAACGAATCTCGTCGGACGCGCCAGCCCTTGGCCTCTCAATTGCTCTGTGTTCCCAAACAATTCATCAACCCACTCGTTTGGAGGAAGCCTTATGTCTAAAACACTTTGCGTCATTGTTCTTTCATTTGTCGGAGCTCAGGCCTTTGCCGGCACAGCGGCAATATGGAAACGAGAGCCTTTAGGTTTTACGCTTGTCGAGCCCACAAATACGGAAGACATCCAGATCTGTGATTCTCATGACACGTGTCTGGATTTCGAATTCTTAGATACAGCCGACGGTGTCCCTCAGTTTAGGGAGGCCTCCTTCGGCGCTTGCCGAATTTCTATGGAGCAGGTGACACACGATCATAACGACAGCTCAACGGCTGACCAGGGCTCGCTTCGAATTTCATACAAAGTCATCAAGGTTCAGGCCGGCAACGAAAATTGCAAGCTTAAGAACAAGCGCGGAGATGAATATACCTTAACCGGCATTTATCTCTAGGCCGTCGGACATCTACGCCCCTGGAGGCGTGAAGCTCCGCCCGTCCGCTAGAGGGCTGCGCTTAGGGCAGCCCTCTAAATTCTTCATCAACTCATCCGATCTCTGGCTTAGTCCTGCGCGAGAGGTTCACAGCAGCCGTAAAGGACCCGCTCTCCTTCCACATAGACTACGTGATAGCCGTACTCGTTATCAGACATGCCGTCGCTGCACGTACCTGAAACAATGGAGACGACCGCATCTTTGTCGGGTGCACGATAAACGGACACATAGCCGTCCTGGATTCCAATGGGTGCGGTCGGCCCACTCACTTGATAGGATATTGGATCTTCGCCCAACATCTCCAGGGTGAGATTCGCGCCATTGATATCTAACCCATAAAACGGCTCCGTTCCGAAACAACGATAGCCCTTGATCTCGGCCTGAGCGGAAACAGCAAATACCGCCAATGTTGCGACTGATAAAGTGATGAATGATTTCACCTGGACCCCCTTCTTTCGTGGTGTTCTGGCTTCACCTTCCCTGCGCATCTCCAACAAGGCAATGTCATGAACCGGCTAGAATATTTTTCTCGCTGGCGAGAATAGAAAGGGAGGAGTGAATACATGGATCGTGCGTATCTTACAGAGGCTAGGGCTATTGGGCATTGCGTTGGCGTTGCTTGAGAGGGAGATCGGGAGGAAATGTACCGAACGTACAGAAACCAGGAGATGTACGGAACTCTGAAGGCCAGTCCAAGTGCTGTTAAGCCTTGCCATGGATCTGGTCCATGTGAAATCTTGGGGCGATGAAGATCCGTAAGGCCGTTATTCCCGCGGCGGGACTGGGCACACGTCTTTTGCCCGCCACCAAATCCTTGCCGAAAGAGATGCTTCCCATCGTGGATAAGCCACAAATCCTTTATGCGGTCGAGGAAATGATGGCGGCTGGAATCACGGAACTCGTTCTGGTTACGGGACGCGGCAAGTTCGCAATTGAGGACTTTTTCGATACCTCCTACGAACTGGAAGACCAGTTGGAGAAGAGCGGGAAGCAAGAGTGGCTGAAATCGCTACGCGAGTTGCGTCGGGAACTTAAGGTCATCAGTATCCGTCAGCACCAGGCGCTCGGTCTCGGACATGCGGTTTTGACCGCATCGCCCGTGGTGGGAAGCGAACCTTTCGCCGTCTTACTTCCGGATGAACTGATGATTTCTAAACCGGGCCGACCATCAGCCACGGCCCAGCTGGCGCGAATTTATGACGACACCCAGATGTCGGTCGTCGCGGTCATGGAAGTGCCGGCCGAAGATGTCGACAAATACGGGATCGTGACGGCAACCGTGAGGGGACCAAACCTCTGGTCGGTCCAGAATGTGGTTGAGAAGCCCAAACCTTCGGAAGCTCCCAGCCGTTTGGCGCTCCCGGGACGTTATGTATTTGATGCTGAACTCTTTAACTGCTTGCGGGAGGTTGCGCCGGGCAAAGGCGGAGAGATTCAGCTTACAGACGGCATGGTGAAATTGGCGCAAAGAAAAGGTTTGCTGGGCACGACGGTTGAGGCTTTGCGTCTCGACACCGGCAATAAACTTGGATTTTTGATCGCGACTGTGGAATTGGGTCTGCAGCACCCGGATGTGGCCGCGGATTTCCGCCAGTATTTGCATGAACGCGTGCAAGGTCGCACGCACGACTCCATCGGAGGATAAGAACATGATGTTTTTCGCGCTTGGGCTTTTGAGCTCCCTGTCATTTGCCTCAATTCCTGAATACTTCCTGATTGCGGCCCGAACCGCCGACCTGCACGGGAACGGAGCTTATCAAATTGAGCAGGAAGTCACCTTCCGCAAGAACACGGAAGTGCAAAAGGTCAAAGAAACCTGGATCGTTCTGAATGAAAACACGATGCGCGTGAACCTCGAGGGACGCGGCCCCCTCAAGGGACTTGTCAACGGAACCTTGGTTTACGATGGGACTCGTCGTGAGTTTGTGGATGAGGACGGGCGGCCCAAAACCCAGCGCCTGGGTGAGGAGTGGCTCGAGCCCCTTTTTCATTTCCGTAATGGAAAATATCTTCGTCAGCGCCTGGTACAGTTAAAAGTGGCTCCCCAGGAGTCGCTCAATGACCGTTCGCCGCTAAACGCCTCCGGCCCTCCCCGGTATTCGCCACCAGGCTTTATTCGCCTGAGCCGCGCCGGTGGTGGCGTGGCCTGGGCCATCAGCACAGGACCGGAAGCTCCCACCCTGTGGATTGAACAAGATCAGTTTGTTATCCGGAAGTACAAGGGCGCTTCGGGAGTGCGTCTGAGCGCCGACAGTTATGCCAAGTACGACAAGTCGAAGCCGACGGCTCCCAACCCGCTCGGTGTATTGTGGTATCCGGGCACGCGCACCTACACCTTTGGCCCCTATGTGGTGGATGTCAAAACGCTCCTCGTGAAACCGCTGGGACGGCTTAAGGGCGATGACAAACGCTTTAGCGCCAAATTGCTCTCGCCCGCCAAAGACGCCTTGAAACTGCCCGATACGGAGAGTGTGCGGGAGTTTTACTCGAGATTCCGATGACACCCACGCCGTATCTCGTGGCGGTCGACGCCCCTTTAAAGGAGGCACTCACCTACTTGCCGCCCGAGAGCGGCGAACGACTGGATCGCGGCCAACCGGTGCTGGTGCCACTGGGGAGCCGCAAAACTCGCGGGGTCATCATACGGCCAGCTCTCGTTTCACCTCCTCCCGAAGTCAAACTCAAGCCCATATTGGAGACCGACGTCGAACGGCCGCTCGTCCCCGGCCTCTATATGGACTGGCTCGAGTGGATTTCACAATACTATCTCCATCCTCTCGGCCAGGTTGTCGAGAGCGTGTTTCCGCCTCTGAAAAAGGTTACCATTCGCCCCGGACGCAAATCCCAGGTGGTCAAAGACTATGCGGAACGCTCCGAGCCGCCCTCACTCACGGCGGAGCAGGTGAGCGTCCTTGCCTCCATTCAAGAGGACGCGCGCTTTCAGGTCCATTTGCTTCATGGCGTGACAGGTTCGGGAAAAACGGAAGTGTACTTGCATCTGTTGGAAAAGGTTCTAGCCGAGGGCAAACAAGGCCTTGTCCTGGTGCCGGAGATCTCATTAACTCCGCAACTCATTGATCGTTTTTCCCGGCGCTTCCCGGGTTCTGTCGCCGTTTTGCATTCGCATCTGACCGAGAGAGAGAAGACCAACCAGTGGTGGAATATTGTGGATCGCAAGCGCCGTATTCTCATCGGTGCACGCTCGGCTCTTTTTTGTCCGGTACCGGATTTGGGGCTGATTGTCCTTGATGAGGAACATGAGCCCTCCTACAAGCAGGACGAAAAGTTGAAGTATCACGCCCGAGACGCGGCGATCATGTTGGCAAAGACCCTAGATGTGCCCATTATTCTCGGTTCCGCCACTCCCTCCCTGGAATCCTGGAACAACATCTTACTGGGCAAATATCTGCTCCACACCATGTCTCAACGAGTGAATGCACGCCCCCTTCCGGAGATCCTGATCGCCGATATGCGCGATGAGCATCGTAAGCGCAAAGAAACGCCTTCAGGACTTCCGTCGTGGCTCTCGGATCACCTCTATGAGGAACTTCAAAAGGTCTTCGCCAAGAAGGAGCAGGCGGCCTTGTTCCTGAACCGTCGGGGTATGGCCCAGACAGCGCAATGTCACGCCTGTGGATACGTCGCCGAGTGTCCGAATTGCTCGGTTTCTCTGACTGTACATGGCAACCGTCATCTGGTTTGTCATTACTGCGACTACACGGAGCGTTTGACCGAGCTTTGTCCGGACTGCAAGGAATCCCCGCTTGAGGCTCTGGGGCTGGGAACGGAACGCATTGAAAGTGACATGTCCCTTCTCTTCCCGACAGTGCGCATTGCTCGGGCCGATCGCGATGAAGTGCAGTCACGCGAGGATCTGGAAGCCTTGATCGCGGATATGGAGGGTCATCGAGTGGACCTTCTCATCGGTACGCAGATGATCGCTAAGGGCCTGGACTTTCCACGCCTGAATCTTGTGGGCCTCGTCTTGGCTGACGTCGGCTTCCATTTTCCTGATTTCCGTTCAAGCGAACGCAGCTTTCAGCTTCTGACCCAGGTGAGCGGTCGCTCCGGCCGGCAAAGCGCCGGCCGTGTGGTTATTCAAAGCTATAATACCGAACATGCCAGCATCATCTATACCCTGCGCGGTGACTTCCAAGGCTTCGCCGACCTGGAACTGCGCGAACGGGCGGAACTGTTGTACCCGCCGTTTTGGCGCATGGCCATGTTTCGCATTCAGGGTTCAAACGCCGAGAACGGTCGAGCGGCTGCGGATCGACTGGTCCATCGCGCCCGGGCCCTGCAGAAGAAAATCCCCGTGTACTCGGAGAATCTCACGATTCTCGGTCCCGCCCAGGCTCCGCTGTTCAAACTGCGCGGAAAGTACCGCTATCAAGTGATGGTGAAGTGTGAGTCCGCCGCGCGCCTAAACGCCTTTTGCCGTCAGATTCTCGCGGGGCCAAGTTGGGTTCCGGCGGGGACCAAGGTCCAGGTCGACATCGACCCATTTCAAATGCTCTAATATAAAAATGTCAGCCGCTCCCGAACCAGAGTCATGTCCCCGTTGCGGGTCCGTATCCGATGATTTCGTACCTGTCGAAGCAGGCATGCGTCTGGCGCTGAAAGACGGAGGGACAGAATCACAACTCCCAAATAAGGTTTGCCCCGCATGCTATGAAAAGTTGACCAACTCCGTGTCCCAAGGAATGAAGCTGCGCATGGAACGCGACATGCGCGAGAAGAACAAGATGATGATGTGGAAAAACCGCGTCCATTTGATCAAGAACGCGCGCAATCTCATGTCCCAAAAGGCCTACTCGGAAGCGGCCGTTCAATATGAAAAATATCTGCGCCTGCTCGAAGTCGTTTACAACCTCAAAAAGGGCGAACTCTCACCGGCAGTTTTCAATAACTCCTCCCGTTCAAAGGAATTGACCGTCGTGACGTCCGTTTACTGGGATTTGGTGCGCATCTATGACACGAGTCCGCGCTACGGCGATCGCATGCAAAGGGCCGCGTCCAAGCTCGCTCAATTTCTTCCCGTCAGTGCCATTTACCCTGATATCATCAGAAAAGCGGACTCCTTTTCGCGCAGCTGCAAAAATCCCCAGATCATGCGCGAATTTTTAAAAGCGGTGAAAGCGCGCAAAGGCGCCTGCTTTGTGGCCACCGCCGCGTTCTCTTCTGAGCCCTTTGCGGTCGAGTTGTACTGGTTGCGGCGTTTTCGCGATGGTGTTTTGCGCCCCTCGCGGCTTGGTCGCGGACTGATTTGGTTGTATTATCGCTGGTCTCCTTCGCTCGCTCAATGGGTCGGGCGGAGTCCGCGCAAGCGCCAGATCGCCCGTTGGCTGATCACGAAAGCCGCGCATCAGCTGAAGAGGTGGTTATGAGCTCCTATGACACGATTATTGTTGGAGGCGGATTGACGGGTTTGTTGTTGACTCACCGTCTCCACCTGGCCGGTCAAAAGGTGGCTTTGTTGGATGCGCGCGAAGCTTTGGGTGGACGCTATCACCGTCAAAGTTTCAGGCAGCCCTTTTCCTCTCCGAATCTCGATTTTTTCCCGGCCACTAACGAGAATGTGGAACTCACGGATTGGGTCAAGAGCGTGGCCCCTATCCCTCTTCATTTTGAGGTCCGCGAACACCGCCCGCAGATCTTTGACGACGGTAAATGGAAACCGTTCGCAGGGTTCGGCGACGTGAGCTTTCAATCCGTTTCGGAATTGTCATTCTTCAATCACAGTCATGAACTTCATATGGAGCCGGGGACCGACCAGCTGGTGCGGGCCTTGGTGGAACAGTTGCCGATTGCGGCTCACACTCTAGCGGAGGTCACCTCCATTCATACCGAGGAGGATCGTGTCCGAACGCTCATAGTGAATGGCGATAAAACCTTGGCGGCAGAGCGATTTATCTTCACGCCGCACCCGACTTTGCTGAATGGCCTGATCGAGGGCGACGGGCTTGCACCGAAACATCGCACACGCCTAGCCAAAATGACGTCTTGGACTGCCGTAATCCTGGAACTCTCCCATTCCCCGGCGCTCGTGGAGGATTCGGATGTTCGTCTTTTCAGCCATGGGGCTAAGGATTTTGAGCCGGTCGTAGGGAGGGTCTTTGGTGAACTCTCACGCTGGATGACCCTGGTTCCCGAGGAGCGGGAGTCGGATCACGAGTTTATTGGGCAGTGTATTCGTCATATCAAGCGCCAACTCAAACGCGCTTGGCCCTTGGCCTTAGAAGGGCCTCAGACTGAAAAAATCTACATCCTTTCGCGGGCCTTCGGGCAACACAATCTCAAAGGAAAAGATCCTTTCCGTTTCCCGGAATTCAGCAACTTCTATGTGTCCAGCCATGCCTTGGCGGAACAACCGGGAGCCTTAGGCAGCCTGGAAATCGCGCGCAGTCTCGAAGCCGAGCTGCTTGGCGGTTTAAATAGGTTGCCGGAACTCGGGGCTTCGTGCTAACTCAAAGCCTCTAAACGACTCACTTTCCGCGGGTCTTCTGGTGCCCCTGCACCTGGTCAGAACTCAGGACGGGGCCTTTCGGTCTTTGGCATACCGCACGGTTACGCACGGTATAGATCAAGGGCCACGCGGGAAGGTGGCTTAACCAGGAGGAAAACCTATGCCACAGATCACCATGAAAGACATGCTCGATGCCGGTGTGCACTTCGGGCACCAGACTCAGCGCTGGAACCCGAAGATGAAGCCGTATGTGTATACAGATCGCGGCGGCATTCACATTATCGATTTACAAAAATCGGTTGTAAGCGCCCGCAATGCGGCCGAGTTCGTCGCCAAAATCGCGGCTGATGGCGGCCGTATGATTTTTGTTGGGACCAAAAAACAAGCCGTGGAGCCGATCAAAGAGGCGGCCCAAAAGTGCGGTCAATATTATGTGACGAAGCGCTGGCTGGGAGGAATGCTCACCAACTTCCAAACAATCAAATCCAGTATTGATCGCCTGAAAAAGATCGATCAGATGCGCGAAAAGGGCGAGTTGGATTTCTTCTCCAAGAAGGAGCGCGCCCGCGTGGAGAAGGAGTACGAACGTCTCAACGAATACCTCGATGGAATTCGCGAGATGAAAGAGCCTCCCGCCTGCATGTTCGTGGTTGATCTGAACAAAGAACATATTGCTGTGGCCGAAGCGCGCAAGATTGGCATTCCGGTCGTGGGTATCGCGGATACCAATGTGGATCCGGAAGTGATTGACTTTCCGATTCCCGGAAATGACGACGCGATTCGTTCCATTAAACTGTTCGCCAATATCGTGGCGGAAGCGTATCTCGAAGGCTCCAAGCGCTACCAGGAGAAGGTGCGCTCCATGGGCGACAAAGTGAAAGAGACACGCACTCAAGAGACCGAACGCCCCCCGATGCGTATCACCAAAGAGTCGGCTGGCAGCGGCGTTGGTCCGGCTGTGGTGAAGGTGAGCAAGGGTCGTAAACTCGTGGCCGCCGGAACGGCTGAAGATGTCGAAATCCAGATGGAACTCGAGCAACCCGCGCCGGAAGCTCCCGAAGAGGACACTGGTAGCGAAAAAGACCAAACCCCTGACAAAGAGTAATTGAGGCGAACGATGTCTATTAGCGCAACTGATGTGAAAGAGCTGCGGGAGAAAACCGGCGCCGGAATGATGGATTGCAAGAAGGCGTTGCAAGAAACGGACGGCGATTTTGAAAAGGCGGTGGACTGGCTCCGAGCCAAGGGCCTGAGCAAGGCCGCCAAGAAGGCGGGACGCGTGACTGCTGAAGGCTTGATCACGTCTTACATTCATGGCGGCGGCCGTATTGGAGTCCTTCTTGAAGTGAATTCCGAGACCGACTTTGTCGCGCGAAACGAAGAGTTCCAGAATTTCTGCCGGGACGTCGCGATGCATATCGCGGCTCTCGCTCCGCAATACGTTCAGCAGTCGGACATTGACGCCGCGGCCGCCGATAAGGAGAAGGCGGTCCTTCGCGCTAAGGCTCTTGAAGAGGGTAAGAAACCCGAGTTTCTGGATAAAATTCTGGATGGGCAAATCAAGAAATGGGCCTCGGAAATCTGCCTTCTGGACCAAAAATTTGTAAAGAACCCGGATGTAACCGTTGGACAACTCCTCCAGGGACTGGTGGCCAAAATCGGTGAGAACATTGTGATCCGCCGCTTTGTCCGCTACGAGCTGGGCGAGGGCATTGAGAAGAAGAAAGAGGATTTTGCCGCGGAAGTCGCAGCGTACACCAAACAATAGTAACCGTAAGAAGGTCGGATTGGCATCAGAGAGCAAGTACCGTCGCATTCTTTTAAAGCTGAGTGGAGAGGCCCTGGCGGGGGGCCAAGTCATGGGAATTAGTGCGCAGACCATTGGCCAAATCGCCGATGATGTCAAAGAGGCCCATGCGGTGGGCGTGGAGATCGGCATCGTGATTGGCGGTGGAAATTTCGTGCGTGGAGTGGCTCAGGCGGCACAAGGTATGGACCGCGCGAGCTCCGACTACATGGGAATGCTCGCCACAGTGATCAATAGCATGGCTCTGCAGGACGCCCTCGAAAAACGCGGGCTCGCCACGCGCGTTCAGTCCGCAATCGGGATGGCCGCCATCGCCGAGCCCTATATCCGGCGTCGCGCGATTCGCCATTTGGAGAAAGGCCGCTTGGTTATCTTCGCGGCCGGCACCGGTAATCCCTATTTCACCACCGATACCGCGGCATCTTTACGAGCCATGGAAATCAATGCGGATGTGATTATGAAAGCCACCAACGTGGACGGCATTTACGATAAGGATCCACGCAAGCACCCCGACGCCAACTTCTTTGATGAACTCACGTACATGGATGTGTTGAGGCAAGGCCTTCAGGTCATGGACTCAACGGCCATCAGTCTATGCATGGACAACAAACTTCCCATAATTACGTTCAATATGAATCAACCAGGTAACATCGCGCGCGTTGTGCGCGGTGAGAGAATCGGAACCATCGTTCACTAGCTGGGGGTAATCATGTCCACACAGATCGGAAAGTCTTCAAAAGAAAAAATGGAAAAGGCGATGCAGACGCTTGCGGCCGAACTCAAGAAGGTGCGCACGGGCCGCGCCCAAGTTTCCATGCTTGATGGAATCAAGGTGAACTATTACGGCACGCCGACGCCGCTCAACCAAGTCTCGGCCCTCAGCACACCCGATGCCCGTTCTTTTCTGATCTCACCATGGGAAACGTCCATTCTGAAAGAAATCGAGCAGGCCATCGTTAAGAGCGATCTCGGCATGAGTCCTATGAACGATGGAAAGGTGATCCGCCTGAAAGTGCCGGAACTAACGGAGGAGCGCCGCCGCGATCTCGTCAAACAGATCAAAAAAATGTGCGAAGACGCCCGCGTCGCCGTGCGTATGGTACGCCGGGATGCCAATGATGAACTTAAGCATGCCCTTAAGGACAAAGCTATTACCGAAGATGATAGCAAGCGGCAGCAGGACGAAGTGCAAAAGCTCACCGACGATTACATTGCCAAGATTGATCAGATGGCTGAGGATAAAGAAAAGGAATTGATGACCATCTGATGAGTTTGCCACGACATCTCGCGATTATAATGGACGGCAATGGACGCTGGGCGAAGGCACGGCGCCATAATCGCGTTTACGGACATCTTCGCGGGGCTAAAGTGGCCAAGAATGTGATCGAAGAATGCGCTCGTATCAACCTGCCCTATTTGACCCTTTTTGCGTTCAGCACAGAGAACTGGTTTCGTCCTGTGGAAGAAGTTCGTTTTATTATGCATCTTCTCCGCCGCCAGCTCCTGCGCGAAAAGGACGGTCTCATGCGCAACAACATTCGCTTTCGCTCCATTGGTGAGCTGGAACGTCTTCCCGCTCCGCTTAGAGAAGTGATCATCGAAACAACCGCGGACACCGCGAAGAACACCGGTACAGTTCTGACCTTTGCCCTGTCGTACGGAGGACGTCAGGAACTGACTTCCGTGGCGCGTATGATCGCACGCAAGGCCCGCGAAGGCCTCTTGCATGAAGACGATATTGACGAAGCTAGCTTTGCTGGTCTGTTGCCGTCGTGTTTTTTACCCGAGCCCGATCTCATCATTCGGACCAGCGGCGAGAACCGAATTTCCAACTTTTTTCTGTGGCAGGCGGCGTATAGCGAAATTGAGTTCGAGGCCAAATCGTGGCCGGATTTTACCGTGCAAGATCTCCATCGCATCCTCAACTCCTACGCTGGACGTGAACGGCGCTTTGGGCGCACCAGCGAGCAGCTATATTCCGGATAAGACATGGCCGATTCGCGATCGACCCTCGTCAAACGCGTGATTTCTGCGGCGTTGGGTGCTTTGATCGTGCTGGGTGTCGGGTACTTTGGGGGGCGCCCAGGTCTGTATATTGTCTGCACAGCGGCTATCGTGCTGGGAATTCGCGAGTACTCCCGAATCGCCTTTCTAAGCTATCGCATGCCCTCCACCGTGACTCATCTTTATTGGTTAACCTCGATCCTGTTTTATGGATTACTGATGCGGTACCCAGACTTCGGGCTGATGTGTTTCGCGCTCTCTAATGTGGTCTTTTTTTCCGGCACGCTCTGGCTATGCCGCGACCGGGTCAGCAATGAAAATCTTTTGCCGGCGCTGGCTCTTGGAACCTTTGGCATGCTTTATTGTGTTTTATTCCCGCTCTTTGCGATCAAAACAATTCAGTTGGACTCCGGGTCCGAGTGGTTTTTGTTCCTGCTTTTGGTGGTGTTCTCAGGGGACACATTCGCGTACTTCGCCGGACGCTGTTATGGGGGACGCTTTTTCCGCCGCAAACTGATGCCTCAGGTTTCTCCGAATAAAACCTGGGAAGGCGCGTTCGGGGGCCTCCTTGGTTCGGCCGTGATGGGTACGGTTTACGTAGCCTATGTGTTTCCCGGTGTTCCTCTAGCGCAAACGGCGGCCTTCTCCCTCGTTTGTGCCTTTGCCGCTCAGTCTGGAGACCTCTTGATTTCACTCGTTAAACGGGTGGCCCACGTGAAAGACTCCGGCGGAATCATGCCGGGACACGGTGGCATATTGGACCGCTTGGATGGCGTCTTTATTGCCTGTCCCTTGGTCTTCGCGTTTGCGATCTATGTCGGTGCGTTTTGAGGCCAGAAGCGGCGAAAATCCTGGCTCCGCCGGTCATTCCTCTTTACAATTGAGCCATGAATATTCTTGGTTTTTTTGAGTATCTGTTCGCGAGTGTCGGCCCGTTTTTTATCCTTCTCGGGCTGCTGATTTTTGTACATGAACTGGGTCATTTCCTGGTCGCCAAATTCTTTGGAGTGCGCGTGGAAACCTTCAGCCTGGGGTTTGGCAAAAAACTCTTAAGGTACAAGAAAGGTGACACCACCTACTGTATCTCCGCCATACCTTTGGGCGGGTACGTAAAAATGTTCGGAGATGATCCCACCGCCGATGTCCCGGAACCCGAGAAGAAATATGCCTTTTTGCATAAGCCCGTCGGACCCCGTATAGCCATCGTTCTTGCAGGTCCGTTGATGAATCTTTTCTTTGCAATTCTGATCTTCACGCTGATCGGTGGCGTGGGTGAAGATTTGCCTGGACCCACTGTGGGTGATGTGGCCGTTGATAGTGCCGCTTATGAAGACGGTTTCCGCTCGGGTGATAAAATCCTCGCCATAAACGGCGAGAAGATGCCGTCTTGGGTTCACATTAAAGACGTGGTGGAGGCGTCCGGAGGCCAAGCGCTCGAGTTTGTTGTGGAACGGACGGGCGAGCCCCAGCCCCTCACTCTTCAGGCGGCTGTTACGATGGGGGATAATGAGAATATTTTTAGTACCGAACGTAAGATCGGCCAAATACCGGGTCTGACGCAAGAAGCCCGTTCGACCTTAGTGGGTGTCAAGGATCCGCAAAGCCCCGCCGCGCGGGCCGGAATTAAAAGCCTGGATCTGGTCGTGAGCGTGGGCGACCAGAGGGTCAATTACTGGCGTGAGTTGCCGCCGGCTTTGCAGCGCGCACTCACAACTGGTTCAGCTGATTCTAAGAGCGTCAAAATTCAGGTCCGCGATGTCAGCAAAGATGAGAAGCCGGAAAACGTTCGAACCGTGCAGATTCCCGTCTCGGCCGACTGGAATGAGAACACCGATCTTGTTGCCGCTTTAGGGCTCGAACCCGCGGAACTGTACATTTACCAGACCAAGAAGGGGTCACCCGCCGATGTGGCCGGTGTTCAAGCCGGGGACAAGGTGATCCGTATCGACGGTCAAGAGGTCCACACCTGGAAAGATGTTCTTGAGCGTGTTAAGAGCTTCGATCCAGCCAGCCAGGGCATGGCGTTCACAGTCGTGCGCGCCGGCGAAGAGAAGACCTTTACGATTCGCCCGGAGATGACCAAGCTGATGACGATGAAAGGCCAGGAGGAAAAACGCTTTACGATTGGAATCGTGTCCGGATTCCTGCCCGTCGGAGCGCAACCCGTTTTCCACCGCATTTCCAATCCGGTGGAAATGATCAAATTTGGTCTGACGGAAACCAAGAAATGGACGGAATTCGTGGTTATGAGCGTTGTTCGACTGGTTCAAGGCGACGTCTCGCCGAAAAATATCGGCGGGGTCATCACTATTGGACGTGTGGCTTCCCACTCTTTCGAAGCGGGACTCTCCACCTTCCTCCGGACCATGGCGATCATCTCGATCAATCTATTTCTTCTCAATCTTCTGCCGATTCCAATCCTGGACGGCGGGCACCTGCTCTTCTACTGCATCGAGGGCATACGTGGCGCTCCCATGAGTCTGCGTAAGATGGAGCTGGCGCAACAAGTTGGGCTTATGCTGTTGATGATCTTGATGGTATTTGCGTTCTTCAATGACATCACTAATTTGTTCTTTAACCGGTGGTGAGCGGCCGTGACCCTGCTTGCGGTGGACACCAGCGGGCCGCAGGGCTCATTGGCCCTTGCTGAGGTTTCCGCGAGCGGCGTGAGCGCGCCTCTCCAGGTGACTTGGCACAAGCTCGCCATGCATTCAGACGTGGCCACACTGGAGCTGCAAAATCTCATGCAGCGTGCGGGCAAGGCGTTCTCGGCGTTGGGGACACTGACAGTGAATATCGGGCCGGGCTCGTTCACCGGGCTGCGAGTGGGCCTGAACCTCACGCGCACGTTGGCCTATGCCCTCGACCTGCGGATCACGCCGTTTAACTCGCTCGAGCTGCTCGCCCGCAAGTACAGCCGGCCCGGGGAGCGCGTGCTGGTGGGGGTTAAAGCGATTCAAAGTTACACCTACGCCGCCACCTACGAGCATCACGCGGATGGGCTACACGAGCTCATGGGCCCTTGTTGCCTGGAGGCCCAAAGTCTCGAACGGGAAGCCAAAAAGTGCACGAAACTCGTTCTGGAAGGTCAAACCGAGGCCCGCGATTTGATCTTCGCATTCGCTTCCGGTCCCGACATACGTCCGGATTTTTCCTGGAATGATGTAAAACCTCTTTATATTCGCGCATCTGAGCCCGAAGAGAAATTGAAGAAAGGTTTAATACAACCTCTCTAGGCAAGGATGCTCATTTGTGAGTGCTAATGTGACTACAGTCGATTTTTCACCACTGCGCGGACGGATCGCACCCGCCTCCACGATTATCGCCGTCGGCGGCGGTAAAGGGGGGGTTGGAAAGTCGTTCGTGAGCTCCAGCATTTCCATTTTCCTAGCGCAACTCGGGTACCAAACACTTGCTATTGACCTCGATTTGGGCGGAGCCAACCTGCACACGTCGCTCGGCCTTCCCGTCAAAGATAAAGGAATCAACGAGTTCATACATAATCCCGATTTGAAGTTGGAAGACTTGATTCAAACCACGCACTGGCCCAACCTCAAGCTGATCAGTGGGTCTAGTGAGGTATTCGACGTCGCCAACGTTGATGAGGCGCAACGCTCACGAATCATGTCCGCCATATACCGGCACAAGACCGATTTCATTCTCCTCGACCTTAGTGCGGGAACACACCACTCCACACTGGACTTCTTTCTAATGGCCAATCATAAGCTCGTGGTCTTTACGCCGGAACCATCGAGCATCGAAAACGCCTATCGCTTTCTCAAGGCGGGCTTCTTCCGCAAGCTGCGGCGGTATGAGCATCAGCTGCATTTGAAAGATCAGATCGACGATCTTCTCACCAATCGCGCCGCCAACAATATTCGCAACCCCTCGGATTTGATGCGTGTTCTGGTGGAGAGAGAACCCGTACTGGGATTAAAACTGAAGAATATCCTGTGTGATTTAAACTTTGGAATCATCCTCAATCAGGCACGCACCCGCCAGGAAATCGATATGGGGCACGCCCTTCAAAGCGTGTGCTCCAAGTACTTCGGCTTACCTTGTGAGTTTATTGGCGGCCTCGAGTATGATAATGCAGTATGGCAGTCACTGCGCCAACGCAGCCATCTTTTGATGGCGAATCGCTCCAGTCACCTGTACGCTCAACTCATGAACATTGCCCGCAAAATCGCAAAGACACATCAGCTCAAGGCTGTGGTATAGTTTTATAATGAGCGAGCGTTACGAAGGTCAGACCTTTTACGAAATTCTCGAGATTTCTCCCACAGCAGGTCCGTCGGAAATTTACAGTGCCTACCAACGCGCCCGTAGCACCTATTCACCCAGCAGTCCGGCTCTCTACAGCATGTTTACACCTGACGAAGCGCAGGAGCTAATGTCCCTTATCGAAGAGGCTTACCAAACGCTTTCCCATCAGGCACGCCGTCGCGAATACGACATGAAGATCGGACTCACCCGACCGGCTCCGCTTTACAAAGTGACACCCATCGCAGCCACGGAACAAGCGGCGGCGACAGCCGCTCGGCGCCGTGAGGACCAGTGGGTCGGCCCGGTCCGGATCACTCCTAAAAAAGAAGATCTTCCGGCTGGATTCGGTCGTACGAAGTTCACCATTTATGAAATCAATCCTGAGATCGAGGCGGAGATTGAATCCATGCAGGAATGTGATGGTCAATTCCTTCAGAAGATCCGGTTGTATAGAGGAGTGAGTCTTGACCAGATGAGCGAGGAGATCCGCGTGATCAAATCCACGCTTGTGGCTCTTGAGGCCAACGATCTCGATGCGCTCCCTGTGGCCGTCTTTACCCGCGGCTTCGTCATCCAGATGGCACGCGTGCTCGGCCTGAACGAACATAAGATCGCCGACGCCTATATGAAGTTTTTCAAAGCTCGAAAAGGTGCACTCTAAAACGGTTCCCGTATCCATTGAAGACGCAAACCAACGCTTGGACAAGTGGCTGGCCACGCTGTCCTTTATTCCTTCGCGCTCGCGCGCGGCCGAGTTAATTGATCGCGGCTTTGTCACGTTGAACGGCCGAGCACTAAAAGCTTCGTTTAAGGTTCAGGCGGGTCAGCAAATTCAGATCGATCTGCCACCCGCCGAGCCTAGTGCGTTGCAACCGCTCGCCGCGCCGCTGGATGTTCTTTATGAGGATAGCGACTTGGTTGTGATCAACAAGCCCAGCGGATTGGTTGTGCACCCGGCCGCCGGTCACGCGCAAGACACCCTGGTCAACATACTGCTTCACCATATCGAACACCTGTCCATGGGCTTTAACGAGGGCCGTCCGGGAATTGTGCACCGTCTTGATCGAGATACGAGCGGAATTCTTGTCGTTGCCAAGAACGATTTTTCCCATCAGGGTCTGGCGGATCAGTTTCGCGCCAAGACCGCCCATCGTGTCTACTGGGCGATTGCCCATGGTGCGCCTCCATTGGGGACTCACACGTGTCGCACCTACCTGTCCCGTCATCCCAAAGACCGCAAACGTTTCACGTCTCATCCGAAAGGTCACGGGAAGCTGGCCATCACACACTACCGCGTGCGGGAATCACGGCCCAATGGTTTGAGCTGGGTGGAGTGTCGCCTCGAGACGGGCCGCACCCATCAGATTCGGGTCCACCTTTCCGAGGCCGGCTTCCCGGTCGCCGGAGATGTGATATATGGAAGACGTCCGCGAGCAAGAGAGTCCACACGCGAGCGCACAGGCCGGCCCGTAGGCAAGTCCCCGTTAGAGCCACAGCGTTTGGCTTTGCACGCGTGCGAGCTGGGCTTTGTCCATCCTCGCTCGGGCGAGAGTTTATGTTTCAAGTTAGGGTGGCCAAAAGACATGACGGATTTTCTGCGCGCCGCCGGGTTTCAGATCAACGAAATGGCCACAGGACAGTGAAAGGAACTGTATGAAACGTCAAGCCCTGGAAGCCGACGGAACGAGCCTGGGGTGGCAGTTCGAAGATAATCATGCCTTGTTTGTATTCGGCAATCGCCATTTGACTCGGGATCGGCTGCCAGACCATTTTCCTCATTTTGAATTCAGTTATCTCAGGCAGGTGCATGGGAGAAAGATTGTGTCGGCTGATCCGGAGGTGAATCTTGAAGCCGATGGCCATTTCACCCGCGTGAGAAAACAGGCGCTGGTCGTACAGACGGCCGACTGCGTCCCCGTTCTCCTGTCCTCACCTCGGCAGGTGTGCGCGCTACACGCGGGCTGGAGAGGGGTGGCGCATAACATCGTCGCGGCGGCAACACAGGTATTTGCATCAGATGATCCCCCTCGTGCCGCCATCATTGGTCCACATATTCATCGGGCCCATTTTGAAGTCGGCACGGACGTCGCCCGACAGTTGCTTCTGGCCGCGCCACCGGGGCAGGACCAAAGTCTTTTTGTGTGGGGCCACCGTCAATCCGACAAAATTTTTTTTGATCTCAACGCATTGGTGCGAGCCCAGTTGGAAGCCACCTTTCAAAACATCGCCATCTTCGACTGTAAGGAAAATACGTTCGCGCTACCCGTGTACCACTCCTTCCGTCGTGATCGTGAGCAGGCTGGGCGGCAATACAGTTTTGTGGTGCTGAAGGCCTGAAAGTTTGTTTGAATGTTAAGGTCAATGACAACGAAAAGATGGATTCTCTTCAGCGTCTTTTTGCTCTTGGCCGCCATCCTGGTGGCCGCGGTGCTCACTCCCGACGTTCGCGCCCGCGTGCAAGCGTTGCTGTTCAAACCGGAACGCGAAATTCTCGCGACGGCCGAAGGAGATGTCTTGAACGACGGGACAGCGGTCAAAGTCCTGAAAATCCGCGACTCCCAAGGTATTTTTGTGGAAGTGCTCCGCATGGCGGCGGACGGTAGCAGCTCCCTTGTGGACCGCGTTGTCCTTCCCGACAAGCACGATGGGCTCTTTAACTTTCAGGGACACGTGACCCGTTTGGCGATTGCGGACGTGGATCAGGACGGCCGCATGGAGGTACTGGCTCCCACCTTTGACCGGCAATTGGTTCCGCATCTCAACGTTTTCCGCTACAATCCCCAATCTAACCGCTTTGAAGCCTTTGAACCTCCTAAGGAATAGGGGAAAAACCCAGGTGAGGTTGCGAGCTTTAGCGCAATGTGTTATAGGTGGCTCATGAAATCAGTCTATCTCCTTGCTGTTTCCACTCTGGTCCTTTGCGGGCTGGGACTTCTCTCCGCCTGCGATGGAGGCGGGGTCAGCCGCGTTCGCGGCAACCGCTGCGCGGAAAATCACAATCCCATCCCAATGGACGTTCCTGTTGAGCAGAAACTAGGCCTTAAGCCCGGAGCAGACGGACTGCCTCCGGGGCACTATGCTTACGAGCGCGCGGACCTGTATTATGTCGATGGCAAGTCGGATCTGCTTGTGCACCTGGAGGACGTGAAGCAAAAGGATGGCTCGTTCAAAGCCTCAACCGCTTGTGTTCGCAATATGAAGGAAGAAACCAGCGGAATCGTAATGGCCGCCGATGGTGCCAATACCCTGACGGTCTCCTCAGATTCGAAGATGACCGCGGACGTGAAACAGTATGGATTTTCGATTGAGAATGGGAATATCAATTTCAACTTCGTCAACACGCCTCGTCCGGGACTCGGTTCGCCCTCGGAGATTTACGATGGTAAGGTACTGGAGTCCTTTGTGTTTAAACACAGTGATACGGATTATGAGATCCGCTCTATGAGCGATGTCATCCGGGACGGCGAGGTTGTAGGACGCTACTATCTCTCGACCCGCTTCAAGCGTCAGGATGCCCCACCGGTACCACCCCCGCTATCGGAGCCCCCGACCTAGGGACCTGGTCTAGCCAGCCCCAAAGCCTAGTCTCGCCTGTATGCCGGTCCATGCTACGCTCAACGTATGAGCTTGCTCCGACATTCCTCTGCAGTGTGCCTCGGCTATATCGCGCTCGCGTTCGCCGTTTATGGCGCGTTTTTAAATAATCCATTCATGATGGATGATGAGATACAGGTGGTGGAGAATTCTCATATCCATTCACTCGCGCATCTTCCCTCGCTTTTCGTCTCCTCCACAATGGGCTCGGGAGGAGGCACCTCTGCGCGCGGTATCTATTATAAGCCATTGATGACATCTTACTACACCGTGATCTGGCATTTCTTCGGTGCCGAACCAGCGGCCTACCGTGTTCCCTTGTTGATCTTGCACACCCTTAGTGCGTTCCTGATTTTTCTTCTCTCCGGGCGCCTGTTCGTCGGTGCCCATGCGAGACTCTGGAGCTTTGCGCTTGGATTGATCTTTCTTCTTCACCCTGTAAATGCAGAGGTGGTGCTCTATATCGCCGACGCCCAGGACATTTTGTACATGTTCTTTGGCCTGTTCAGCCTATTCCTGATTATGCGGTTGCGTTCCGGCTTTGGACTGGGATTCGCTCTGACCTTGTCATTGACGTGTGCCGTTCTGTCCAAAGAAACGGGAGTCTTGTTCCTTGCGATCGCATCCGCATATGCCTGCCTCTGGTTGCCGGACAAATTGAAGACTGTTCTCTTAAGCGCCACCTTGGTGGGGGCGACCTACGGGGTCGTGCGTGTGAGCATCGGATTCACGCAAGTGCAAAGTTCCGAACTGATCCTTCACCATCTCAGCTACTTTGAGCGGCTGCTGATGCTCCCCATGATCCTCACACATCATATGGAGATTCTCCTCATCCCCTGGCGCCTCTCCCTTTCCGTCGACTTTCCCTTGAAAGATCTTGGCGCGCGCGAATTCTGGCTGCCACTCCTCTGTATACTGGTTGGATTGGTCTCTCTGATTGGCGTTTGTCGAAGACTGCAACAAATGGGCGAGCGGCGCGCATGGGCGTTCTTTATAGGAGTCCTCGTCCTTTGGTTTCTCTTGCATTCTCACGTTCTCGTGCCTCTCGATGGCCTTTATGCCGACCGTTGGCTTTACCTTGTAACGTGGGCAGGCCCAAGCCTCTTGCTCCTATGGCTGAACCGAGAGTTTCATTATCGGTCCGCGGGTGCGTTACGTCCGCTGTACGTGGGAGTGATTGCGTCCCTGATTCTCGTGGGATACGCCATCCGCGATGTGATCCGGGCACAGGACTGGTCGGATGCGCTGGCCTTGTACCAACGTGAGTTATCGCTGCATCCGCGTGATGCCATTATGAACAACAATGTGGGAGTGGAGCTCTTCCGCCGCGGACTCTGGCCTCAAGCCATTCCTTATTTTGAAAAGGCGACCACTCTCAACCCACGTTCAGGAGTCGCATGGAACAATCTGGGCGCGTGCGCGGAAAGACAAAAAAATGATTCTTTGGCCGCCACCTACTATTCACGCGCCATTGAAGTTAGTGGCTACCCGCTCGCCTTTGAGAACTTCGCCAAACTTCTGATACGGAACCAGCGACTGGATGAGGCCCGCAGCTTTCTCGAAAAAGAAGCCCTTCCGCGCTTTCCACACAACCCGTTATTTGCCGAAATGAGAGCCTTCCTTGCTAAGGAAAGCCGCTAAGGTCAGGCCGCGAGTGTCGCCCATCCTCGTCCATGATGTTGGCCGTCGGGGAGCGCGTGGTGTCCCCAGATCTTCTAGGCAGCGGTTCGTTTTACTTTCTGCAAATAAAATCCTCCGGAGCATCCGTGGCTGAGCCGCTAGCCGCGATGTTTAGCCAAACCTGGTTGCTAAATCCATCGACAAGATTCTCCGTGTCAAAGCTTCCGGCGTACAAGAGTGTCTGACCTTTGACGAAGTCGGGATAATTGAAGTGAAACCTGTGTTGAAGCCGTGTGGGTAGCTGAGGGCCGAGAGGAATAACGTCCACTTCTGGATTCTCCGCGTTCAAGAGAAACCACTCGCCACGGTCGAAGTAAGCGATGAGAGTATGAACTGGCGGGCGCTCCGCCGCAGGTTGCTGTCCGAGAATCGGACAAAATGGGGAGAATCGATCTTCAACCACCAACCAGGTGTACTTGATGTGATTGCGATCCATCCCGTTCTCAACAGCAAGGTGAGCCATAACTTTGGTGTAGTCATTGCAAGACATAAACAGGCGACGCTGCATGATCGTCTCGGCGGAGCGCCCGGGTGATAGCTCGCGCCACTCGTCCGTTTTCAACTCGGCCAGCTCCATTCGAACCTCGTCCAAATACATCGGATACTGTTCGAGCAGCTGAGGAAACTCATCTCCCATGCGTTTTTCAAGCGATTCCATGGTCGTTCTCACGCTCTCCTCGGTCGGGCATTCCGTCGGTTGGCAAAGGTCCGCCTTGAGGAATGCATATCGGAACATGACTTGGTTTTTGAGGACCGTTTGTTTTGCGAGTGCGTGTGTTTCGTTAAAGGCGGCCCGCAAAGGGCCTGGGAGTTCTGTGGCCATCCCAGCCGGACCAACACCTAACACAAGGCCAAAAAGTACACGTTTAAACAGAATCAAGGTAGTCCCCCTGTCAAATATGCGCCCAATCTTTACCCGCGGCCGGACAATGTCAACGTCGGACCGCGGCCGGGATAAATTGGCAGGATGGAACTTAGGAGCCGCCAGGCGGATTGGAAGCGGCGGGTTTGGGCGCCTTGCGATAGCTTGTTCCGATGGACAGAATCTTTAACTTGCCGTCTTGCTCCGACTGAAGCTCCTTAGCCACTTCCAAATTCAATATGGGCCCAGGAAATTCAGTATCTTCCATCTCAGCTGCGGTGGATGTGACTTTATTTAAACCGATCAAGAGGAGCCGATTGGTACTAAAGCGAGTTACGTTCAAAATTCCCCGTTGTGAATAATCCAGATCCGTCAGGACCAGCAAATCGGCGTTGAGGGCGACAAACTGAAATCCAAAATCAATTTTTCCGCAAAGGACGACGACCGACGCGTCAAGATGAACGGTTAAGGTTTCCTTGTTTTGAACGGGTTGTTTTGTTTTCAGGCCTTCCGAAAATCGATTCATCGTCTGCGAATCACATCCGACACCGATAATCGACTGGTCCGCTGGAACTTTAAAGAGTGTTTTTTCTCTTAGTTTTTCTAACAGCTCAGGGTGACTCGAAGGCAGGACAGGAGCCTCAGTTCCAGAGATCCCCATTCCACCCTTGAGTTCAACGGTGATTCGATCATCCAGGTAGGGTTTCGAATTGACGATCCTGACTGGCGCCCCCGAGATATAAACGCCGCCGGGCTGCCCGCCTTCAGTGTGCTTGGCCAACTGGGATCGCGGGGGCGGATCTGAATAGGAAATCGAGTGGGCCTTAGGTTTACGCAAAATCTTGCCACAGGCACAAAAGACAAGGGCCAAGCCGAGTAATAGAATCTGGCAAGTCGTTTTCAAGTTCATGCTTCATACTCTTTCTTTGCTCATGCTCTTCATTTCCGCCTCGGGCCCGTTTCGGCGTGCAATAGACGCGATAGGCTGCAGCCTTTATGCCGACCTCAGAGACGGTTAAACCGATTGTGTGCGGAGGGGCAGAAAACGGGACGTCAAAATTCGATTCGAATTTGAATAAATTACCTTAGCGATCGGCTCAGAGCCTTGACAGGACCGCCTTAGGAAAGACCGTGAGCTGTTCACGTGAAGAGGTGCAAAGACGGCCGAGTACGCGACAGCCACCGCTCCCGCGTCCATGGAAATGCACCGTCCCGGCGGGGCAGTGACAGATTAATTCGTCACGGTTTCACCGGCTGGCTTGCTCAAATCACGCCAGCTTTTGCCAGCCCGGGCCGCTGGATTTAACTGAAAGGATTGTACGGCGCGGGTATGGTCCTCGTAGGTACGCGTGAAAATGTGGGTGCCGTCGTTCCGGCTCACGAAATAAAGGAAATCCGACGTTGCCGGCTTTATGACGGCAGCCAGGCTCTCACGCCCAGGGTTGGAAATCGGCCCGAAGGGCAGACGCGGAACCACATAGGTGTTGTACCTGGTGGGACTTAAAATATCTTCTTTGGTGATATTCTCTTTGTACTTTCCGGTTTCCACCCAAATCCCATAGATGATCGTGGGGTCACTCTGCAGGCGCATATTCTTGTTCAGCCGATTGTAAAAGACGGAGGCAATCAAGGAGCGTTCCTCCGGAGCGCCGGTTTCCTTTTCCACGATACTTGCGAGTGTTACCAACTCATGACGGGGAAGAGCGGATGCCGGTTCACCCAATTGGTTTTGAAGATGTTCATAAGTGGTCTTGAAGTTTTGAACCATGGCGGCGATCAGCTCGCGCAAAGGTGTGAACTTCGTCACGTTGTAAGTCTCTGGAAACAGATATCCTTCCAAACTGGAGACTTCGATTCCCAAGAGAGCCCGGATCAGTTCCTTATCGCGAACAGCGTCGAGGAAGTCTTGAGCCTTGTAAAGGCCCTTGGATTCGATCAAGGCCGCCATCTCATAAGTATTAAATCCTTCAGGGAAGGTAATGGGATACTGAATACTCTTGCCTGAAACGAGCACGCCCAAAATCTCTTGCGGCGTCATGGCGCGGTTTAAGGCGTATTCTCCACGCTTCACTCTTCCATCCTGCCCGGTGATCTTGGCCAAGATGCGAAACTTATAAGCGTCTAGAATGAGCCCGCTCTCTTGTAACTGTTTGGCGATTTTCTGGAAGGGCACTCCCGCCGGAACCTCGAAAATCGCCTGCTCCTCGGCTTTCCCAGGACCGGCGGAAAGGAAGCGAAACACCTCAAACCCCAAAAAACCCAGGCCAATGGCCACAACAGCAGCAAGTACTCTGGTCACGCTCTAATCCTTGAACTCAAAGTTCAAACCCGGAGGCATGGAGCTTCCGGTGTACGGGGTGTAATCCTCCAGGGAGGCCACCGGCACGGTACAGTATTGAACCGCGAAATGGGCCGACGGCCGGTCGTTGCCCGACTTGTTCATACCGCCGAAAGGCAGACGTGAACTTGCCCCGTTGGTCGTACGATTTAAGTTCAACACACCTACCTGGGCCTCTATCAAGGCTTTTTCATACAGAGCCCGGTTTTTAGTAAACAAACTCATAACCAGACCAAAGCCCGAGGAGTTATTAATCGCAAGCGCCTCCTCAATGGTATCGACGGTGAAGATGGCCACATTGGGACCGAAAATCTCGCTTTTCTGATAAACGGACTTGGGATCAAACTTTTGCACGAGGTTGATGCTCGGGGTGACATAATAACCCTCATGCGAAACGTTCAAGGCCTTGCCGCGCATTAAACTTTCCGCCCCTTCTCGCTTCGCAATTTCCTGATAGCGAATGTACTTGTCCACCGACTCAGAGCTGATCAGCGGGCCCATAAAGACTTCGTCGCGCCAATGCCCGATTTTCAACTTCTTGGCGGCCGCGTAGAAATGATCCACAAACTCATCTCGAATGGACCGGTGGAGGATCACCCGACTTGTGCACGAACAACGCTGACCGGCGGTTATAAAGGACCCGACCAAAGTTTCGAACACCGCTTTTTTAAGATCAGCGTCCTCCCAAACCACGGTTGCGTTTTTACCTCCCATCTCCAGCGCCAAGAGTTTCCAGTGATGAGCCAAAGTGTCCTGTTTGATCTTCAATCCCACTTCGTAAGAACCCGTAAATAAGACACCGTCCACACTTTCATGATTGCAAAGCCGGCGACCGACCTCTGCCCGCCCTTGCACCATATTGAAGACGCCATCGGGCAAACCCGCTTCTTTAACGGCGGATGCGTACCACTGACCGACCGCGGAGGTTTTATCGGACGGCTTGAACACGACGGTGTTGCCCGTGATCAAAGCCGGAATGATATGGCCATTGGCCAGATGCGCGGGAAAATTGAATGCCCCGATCACCGCCATCACGCCGCGGGGTTTGTAACGAACGTAGCCGTCAATGCTGGGAAGTGCATCTTTCAGCTTTTGTTCCGCGACCAGGGCGAGCGAGTGGTTCAGCGTCACATCAATCTTGGCCGCCAAAGAGGCCGCCTCAGTTTTTGATTCCCATAACGGCTTGCCGGTTTCGCGCGCGATCAATTCGCTCACCTCACCCGACCTTGCCAGGAAGACCTCCTTCAGATGCTGCAGGTGTTCCTTGCGCTTTTCGACTCCCAGATGGGCCCAAGGCAGATAGGCCTTGCGTGCCGCCGCCACAGCCTCGTCAACATGATCGTACCTCGCCGCCGGACAAATCACCGTGTCCTTGAGATTGGCCGGCGAGGCCACACTCCATTCTTCGTCCGAATTGTCCGCCTGACGGAAGGACCCGCCAATAAAATCACCTAAAAATTCCAGTGTCTTGTTTTCAGTGCCCATGTTCATCTCCTCACAGCGGAGAAAGGAAGATTTCTTCGCCTTCGCTCAAATTTAAGAGCACCCATGTCTTTTCCGGCAGCGCGATTTCTCCGTCTCCATCGAGGCGGAAGGAACTGGCACCTCCCAAGTAAAGACCGTCACGTAACAAGCCCACCAGGCCCTGGTGCTCATACTGGCCTCCGCTGAGCTTTCGAAGCTTATAACGCTTCAAATTTTTGACCAATGTGCATTCCTCGGTGCGACAGCCCAGATGCGGGCCACCATCAAAGGGATCCACCTCTTCTTTGTACTTAAAGCCGATCCGATTCAAGAGATGAAGCGCGGCCTGAGTTTCATCGCCAACCCGGCCAAGAACTAGGCGCGCCTTGGAATCGAGAAGCGTCAGATAAATGTCCTCTTCCGGAAACAAGCTTTGAATAAAGCCGTTGTTCTGACTGCTGATTTGATCGGCTTCCTGATAAGGCATGCCCGTGAATCGGCGACCCAGCGCCTCCCAGAATTCGCTACGCCCATCTTCTGTTAAGGGCGGCGCCATCTCGGCATGCAGCTCCTCTTCGAACCGGTCAGCGGCCATTCCGATATAAACAAAACGACTTAAGCTGATCAGACGCCCCACTTTTTCCGGACGCCGACGATAAGATCGATCCACAACCAGCCCGCCCACCTCCGTGGGACCATCCGTGTTCGCCCGCAGGCGCAGAATCTGATGAATGAAGCCGATTCCCAGCTCACGACTGAAACGCTCCTTCTTCAGAATACGAAAGCTGAAATTAGGTGAAGTGGGTGTCCCGTTCTTGGCTAAAATCATCGAGCTGCCGACAACCATCTCGGCCTCGGTGTCTTCCACCACAAACATGTACTCCGCCTCCGCTTTGCTCAGTTCACCGGCAAAGGAAGCCAAGCTGCGCTCCACCTTCTGCTCAATGATCCGCTTTTCCGCCGGCAAATTGAGGAGCGTGAACTGGCGCGCCAGCTCATATAACTGTTGGAGATCTTCTCGGGCGACCGCTCGAACGATAAAGCTCACAAACAAAACCTTTCCAGAAGGCGCTTATAGAATTCAGTGGCGGTTTTCAAGTCGCTCAATTTTACACACTCATTGGGTGCGTGGGAATTCCCGACACTTTGCCCCGGGCCCCAGACGACGCATTCGATTCCGAGTCGACTGAACACGTTGGCTTCGGAGGCGAGGGTCACTTTATCCAGATTCGGATCAAGTCCCATGTCAGTCAGAATCTGCTGGGCTCCGCGTAGGAACTCACTCTCCGCGGGAGTCGTAAATCCCTTCCGGTACTCTCTCACGCGAAACGTGGAACCCACATCCTGCACGGCCTTTTCCAGTTGATGCATCCACTCATCATAGATCGCATCTGTCACTGTGGGAGGGAACCGACAGCTTCCGGTAAATCGCACTTCCGCTTCGGAGGTGCGGACCATCCCCAAATTCATGGTTGGATACGGCGGCCTAAAGCCCTCTTCACGGAATTCACGCATCTTGGCCTCTAAAGCAAGTAAACTGGAATAAATGCGCGAGATCTTTGGCCGAATGGGATCACGAAAGCCGGCGACCGTGTCGATTTCCAGAATGGCGTGCGCCGGGACCGAGTTGTAGTTGATTCCTCCGTTCAAATCCATGATCACGATTCCTTCAGGCAGCTGCGCAAGGTAAGCCATCATTTTCATGATGGCGTTTTCACCCGACTCCGGATCTGAGGAGTGGGCGGCGCGGCCCGAAAACATGCGGCTTTGGCTGGACGCACTTTCGAGCAAATCATGATCACGGCGATAGGCCCGCTCCTCCGGCGAAAAGGGGACCGAAATCTCCACGATCGCCAGCCCCGTACCCGCGTTCACCAGGCGCATCTGAGTGGGCTCGCCCACCACGGCGTGAGTCGCGGATAAACGCTTGCGGCGGATCAACTTGATGGCCCCAGCCATACCACTCTGCGCTCCGAACGTTCCTACGAGAACGAACGGAACTCTCAGAGGTCGGCCCACAAAATCCTTCACGGCTTCCAGTTTGCACAAAAAATCGAGCTTGGTGTCCGCCGTCCCGAGACCGTAAATCACATCGTTATAAATACTAGCGTTAAATGGATTTGACTGGGTTTTGGTCCAGTGACTGAAGTGACCGGCATCCACCGTGTCCAAATGGGTTTGAAAGAGAACCTCACGTTCGGGAACCCGCGGTTCCGGACGCGCGATCAGATTGCATTGATCCACGCCTTCCATGGATTCCCGCTGGAGATCCACATGCAAACCGGCCTCTCGGCAGAGGCGCCCGAGAAATTCAGCGGCGGCGAGATTCCCGTGACTGGGGGTGCTATCCAAACCCACCAAGTGACGGCAGTTATCAAGAAAACTCAAGCCTGCTCCAATATGGATTTTTCCAAAATCCCCTTGGCCACCTGAATATCCCGTGACGTGAGAACCGCAGGTAAGAGGAAGCGAATTCTATAGGGATTGCTCCCACAACCAAAGCAAAGCAATCCGTTCTTAAACAGCGACTTCAACAGCGCGAGCTGCTTTTCCTTCGTACCGTCGAGTGGAGTGACCGCGACCATCAAACCCAAGCCTCCAGCTTCGCGCAGCAAGCCTTTGCAGCTCGTCTCATTGAGTTCATTCAGCATGCCCACAAACTCGCGATGGATTTCAGCAATCCGGCCTTGCGGTCCCAGGTAATTCTCTTCTTCCAACATCCGCAGGATTTCTTGGCCGGCGGCCAAAGCGGGCGTGGCGCCCGCAAATGTTCCTCCCAACAAACCAGGGTCGGGTTTGAATTCCTCGGTAAAGAAAGTCGCGCCACATTGCACAGTCTTGGCGATGGAGCAGACATCAATATAACGACCGATATCGTAGGTCTCAAACGCAAAGAAGTTGCCAGTACGTGTGAAGGTTTGAATCTCATCCGCCCAAACCGGTATGCCTTTCGATTTGCAAAACTCCAGGAGTGGAACAAAAAACTCGTGGTTGGCCGCGCGGTAGCCGCCCTCCCCGAGCATGGGTTCGAAAACGAAGCAGCAGATGTTACCCTCGTGCCGAGCCACATGCTCCTTCATCTGATTCAACGTCTTGTCCTTGGGCTCCTTCGGATCATAAAATGGCAGACGCAGGACCTCGTTGTAGTCCGGCATATCCACCTTGAACGCAGGATTGTCCGTGATCTCCGTCATCATGGTGGAGCGACCCGCGAAGGCGCTCTTAAAAGTCAGGATCATGCGCGCGCCTTTTTTCTTTTGCCGCGTGATTTTCAATGCGTTTTCATTCGCCATGGTCCCGCACGTGGACAGCCAAACGTGGCGGAGGCGACTATTCTTGCTGGCCAGTCGCAACAGTCTGCGACTAAAGGTCAAATATTCCGTATTCGCTTGCAAATGTCCCTGCTGCAGGATGTCCGCAAGCGCCCCTTGGAGCGCGGCTTTCATCACGCGCGGATGGGAGTGGCCAAACAGATGAATCCCGATGCCATTAATCAAGTCCAGCTTCACGCTGCCATTTTCCTGTTCGACGTAAGGCCCTCGACCAAGACCGGTCCCGAGATAGTCATAGAATAACGGACGACTGCGAATCTTGTTAATTTCCGCGATCTGGTCTTGTGCCCCCGTCGCCAGAGCCGCGTTCGGTTCCCTGACTCCCTCAATGCGGGCACCATACGCGGTGACCTGTTCCACGAGTTTGTCCAGCAATGCATTGACTTCCGAAGATGCGCGGAGCTCCTGCCCGAGAGTGAGTGTCATGGGATTTCCTTTCCGGTTTTTCAGTTTACTCTTGCACGCAGAGTCCGTAAACTTTTTCAAATGCTGAGACTTCGGATTACGACATTCTGGATAGCCTGTGCGCTTTGGGCCAGTGCTTTTCCAGCTACGGCGGAATCCGCCTCCCCCGCAGACCTCTTTCAAAAAGGACTATCTGCCTACCAGAACCAACACTATGCCGAAGCTCGTGATATTTTTCAAAGTCTGGCCACCGATTTGGAATCCCGGGGACAGATCAACCCGCGGATTCTCCATAACCTGGCACTCACCTATTACAAGTTGAATCAAAAACCACTGGCACTGGCTTTATGGCGCAAAGCATTAAGCGCGGATGCCAACTACCCGCCCGCACGCCTCGGTCGTGAACTTCTAGAGACAAGTTTAAACTCGCGCCCTTGGGAGGGGAGTGGAACAAGGCACTGGATCCACCGCGTCCTGGAACGTGTGTCTCTTTACGAGCTTTTGTGGATTCTCGCCGCGGCCCTCATGATTGCTGGTGGCTTGTGGATCAAATACTTTGCGGGCCGGCGTGATGCTTTGGAGGAAGAGCGTCCCCTACCCGCGTTCCCAACAGGTGCGATCCTGGCCGGCCTGTTCGTGCTTGGAAGTTTAGCCCTCGTCGCATTCAAGCTTGCGGACGTACTCGTTGCTCGCGGTACCATCATCGAAACGCAGGCGCGCGTGCGCAGCTTACCGGCCGATGAGGGAGTCCCTTTGTTTGAAATCAGTGGCGGCACCGAAGTTCAGGTGCGGCGTCATTCGGGGAAGTGGATTCAAGTTCAGAACGCTGAAGGTGCAACCGGTTGGGTGCGGGGTTCCGAAATCCTCGTCACCTCGGAATGGTGAGTGATGCTCAATTTCATGTGGGATAATCTTTTTCGCAAGTCCGACCAAGACCAGGAGGTGCTAGAAGCCCTCCGGCAGACCTACATCTTTTCGAACCTGTCCAAGAAAGAACTTCGTTTCGTTCAGGGCACCGTGCACGTGCGTGCGTTCAAGCCGGGTGAAGCTATCTTCCGCCAGGGCGAGGTCGGCGTGGGAATGTATGTGCTCCTGCGTGGCTCTTTGGAAATTTTGGTCCATCATTCAACCGAAGAGGATGTCCCTTCGCGCAATCACCTCGTGACTCGTCTCAAAGCCGGTGACTTTCTTGGTGAGCTTTCATTGGTTGAAAACAATTCGCGGCGAACGGCCACGGCGGTGGCGGTCGAAGAAAGCGTTCTCATCGGCTTTTTTAAACCGGACCTCCTGGAAATCCTGGAGCGCCAACCCGCCACGGGTGTTAAGATTCTGTTGCGCTTGGGCGAGGTTTTGGGCCGCCGCCTAAAGGAAACAACCCTAAAGGTGACGGAGCTGAAAGAAGAAATCCGGCGTATGAACGAGAAGGCTTGATGGTTACAGTATCCCAAAACGCTCTTCGACGCTCGAACCGTTGGAAGCTGATCGGGCTTTTAGCCCTTCTCAGTTCCCTTTTCCTGATCCTTCTTACCGTTGAGAATCTCCTGGTATCTTCATTATTGGCCTTTGTGATTTCCTATACACTGGGCCCCGTGGTGAATCACCTTGAACGCCTCGCGATTTCACGCACGCTTGCGACCGTGGTCGTTTACGTGGTGGCCGGGGTTCTGCTCACCCTCGTCGGCCTGTGGCTGTTCCCTTACATCGGAGAAACGTTGGCTCGGCTGCAAGCGGACATGCCGCGTATTATCACCGGCGTGGGCGAATTCATCTCGGAAGTGGAGGCGCGCCTTCACACCATGGTCGGCCCGCTCTCCTCGGTGGAACTCACCTCCGGTGTAGAAACGCAGTTGACGGCTTGGACCCAACAGTTCTTTGGCGAACTGCCAGGCTTTGTTAAAACCTTCCTTACGGTGATGCTGCTCGGGCCTTTTCTCTCCTTCTTTATGGTGAAGGACGGCCGCACTGTTAGCCGTGCGGTCATGGGCCTTGTGCCCAATCATCTATTTGAAACCGCGCTGAATTTACTCCATCAGATCAACGTGCAAATCGGGCAGTTCGTGCGCGCCCGCATTCTGGAAAGCGTGATCGTGGGGCTGGTCACCGCGTTGGGCCTTTTTCTTATCGCATTTCCCTATGCCATCCTGCTGGGCCTCGTGGCAGGAGCGACAAATCTCATTCCTTACCTCGGTCCCCTGCTCGGCGCCGTGCCGGCCTTTCTGATCGCAATGGTGAACGGGTATTCCGGCCTGACAGTGGCTTTGTTGGCCGCGGTTTATATCGTCGCCCAGCTGATCGATGCCGGTATTTTGATTCCCATGCTCGTGGCAAAGATCGTCGACCTCCACCCCGTAACGGTGATTGTCGTGATTATCGCTGGCGCTCAGGTCATGGGCGTTCTCGGAATGATCATATCGATCCCGGTCGCGTCTACAATCAAAGTGACCGTAGGCACGATCTACCGTCACCTGACCGACACGCGCGTCTGAAAAGGCGCCATTTGACTTTAAACCTAAGGCTTCAGTAAACTTGGCATGCAGATGCGCAACTCAAAAACGATTCTGTTTCTCATTATCTCAGCGAGTCTCTGGCTTTTGACTGGATGTTCATCCATGGACCCCATCGACACCAACACGCCGGAGGGGGCCTTCAAACTGGGAGAGAAGTATGCCAAGGATGAGCGCTTTGAAGAGGCAATCGCGCAATTCTCCCATGTGAAAAACAAACATCCGTACTCAAAGCTGGCGACGGAAGCGGAACTTCGAATTGCCGACATTTACTTTGAACGCGACGATTTCATTGAGGCTCAAAACGCCTATCAGGTGTTTAAGGAAATGCACCCATCCCATCCCCGAATCGATTACGTGACCTTTCGCCTTGGATTGAGCTTTTTCAATCAATTGCCATCCACGATTGATCGCGATCTGTCTGTGGCCGATCGCGCCATTATGTACTTCGACGAGGTCGTCCAGTCCTACCCCCAAAGCGAGTATGTGAGCAGTGCCGCTGAACATAAAAAGAAGGCGCTCAAAATGCTGGCTGAAAAGGAATATTACGTCGGAAAT
Organism: Bdellovibrionales bacterium; assembly: GCA_050249195.1. Taxonomy (GTDB): domain Bacteria; phylum Bdellovibrionota; class Bdellovibrionia; order Bdellovibrionales; family UBA1609; genus JALHOQ01. Next base: position 227,510 of record JBFWQY010000002.1, on the reverse strand, counting down.
TTCTACTTTATACGCGACCATTATGAGAGCGCCTTGGGACGCTTTGAATCTTTGCTCGAGAAATACTCCGGTCTTGGGTTGGATGCTATGGCTCTCTACGGGGCCGCCGTAAGCGCCTATAAGATCAAGGATCTCGGCAAGGCCAAAGCCTATTATCAGCGCTTGATGTCCCGCTTCAAGGACACGGCCGAGGCCGAGAAAGCGAGGTCGGAACTTGGAAGCCGTATCTAACGACGACATGCTGGCGACTGCGCGCGAGTACTTTAAAGAGAACAAATACTCTTTGGCCGAACCCATTCTCAATCAACTGATCCTCAAGAACGCCAAATCGCCGGATGTTTTTCACATGTTGGGCACGATCTACTATGACCAAGGCAAATTCAATAAAGCCATTCGTGCCTTCCGCCGGGCCCTGGAATTGGAGCCCACTTTTACAGATGCGAGCGTGGGCCTAAGCATTATTTTGAACGATATCGGCAAATACGAAGAGGGCCGAAAGGTCTTCGACGAGGCCCGCGAAATGCTCGCTCGTCAAACTTCCAACGACGATCCTTATATCAACGAAAAGTTCAGCATCAAACATGATGAACTGGGGGAAATGTATTTTCACCACGGGCGCTTCAAAGAGGCCCTGGAGCAGTATTTCAAAGCCCTAGCCCTCTCCAGCCGCAGACCGGAGTTGACCATGAAGGTGGTCGAGTGTTTTATGCGTCTGCAGGAGCCGGAACGGGCATTGAAGGAGCTGCGCAGCTTGGTGAAAGACTTCCCAGGCTTCCTTAGCGCTCGCATTCGGCTGGGCAAGATATTGTACGATTCCGGCGACGTCGCAGGAGCCATTGAGCAGTGGGAGGCCACGGTTCAGCGTGAGCCCGCTCATGGCGAGGCCAACCGCCTCTTGCGCCAGGCGCAAGCTCTCACCCAGCAGCGCCCGCTCGCCGAGATGTAAGGAGTGCGCCTTATGTTAAAGCCAATGATGCGTGAAGGAATGATTCCCTCGATCACCGCCAGCGAAATCGACGAAATGGTGACCCAGCTCGCACAGGAAATCCAACGCGATTACGAGGGCAAAGAGCTGGTGATGATTTGTCCTCTCAAGGGATCCGTGCTCTTTCTGGCGGATCTTTGCCGCAAAATTCGCAATCCCCAGATTGTGGACTTCGTATACGTCACGTCACCTAAAGGCGAAAGCTGCCGCATTGCCCGCGATATCTCCGTCGACATCCAAGGTAAGCATGTTTTGATTATCGAGGAGATTATCGACGCCGGCCGTACCCTGAGCTTCTTGAAATCACGCCTCCTCGCCTCCTACCCCGCTTCCCTGAAGGTGGTCACGCTTTTGGACAAGCCGGCTCTGCGCGAGCTCTCGCTGACGCCAGAGTATGTAGGCCGCACGATCGAAGACCGCTTCGTCATCGGTTACGGGATGGATTCCGAGGAGGTCGGACGGAACTATCGGGATATATACAACTTCGCGCAATAGGCGCATCAAGACCAGCCGAGCCGAGTGTGAGGTCCTTATTCTTTACCTCAGCATGCATTCAATTTCTTGCTGATTGGGAGTATGTTTTAAAGGTTTTTTACCTTTATTTTTCTCGTAATCAGCACAAGGATCGTCTGTGGGGCCCGGGTCCGCACTTTTCTCAGAAGTTTGGCCTGCAACGGTACGGTATCTTGCGGCATAGAAATCATTATCGGAAGCCATCTCCCTCAACTTCGAAATCGCGGCCTCTAAATTTCGACACTTCTGCGCCTTATCCGTCTGGTCAGGACGCTTACATGCCTGAAGGCATTGCTCGATCAACCTTCCGCATACATCGGCTTGATCTCTGAACGCTTGACTGAAGTTTTCACTGGCCTCCGCAGCCGCGTTTGTCTTGACGGGAATCGAGTCCGTCTGTTGAGATTCAAGCGCCATCTGTTGACCGTACGCCATGATAGCATTAAATGACTCAAAAAAATTATTCACCAAGGGATTGGAAGATTTTGGGACAGGTGCTCCTGAACTATACTTGTGATTACAAACCGCCTTCGCATCGCTGGAACCGTTTTCGCAAAGAGAACCGGCCGCAAAACCAAAATTCGAGAAGATGACGACAGCAGCTGGAACGAATAAATAAATATACTTATATAAGAAGTCGAAAGCCCGGTCTTTAATTCGAAATAGAGTAAGGGATCTGTGGAGCAATACCATCTTGCAGCCTCCGCGTTTCTATTCGTATGGATTCTGTTGAATGTTAGGTGCAGCGGTTATGCCAAAGAAGGAAGCCTATAGGACTATCCATTGCCCGCCCAGATGTACGCATTTTGGCCAAACTATCATTCCTTGAGCACGCAAGATGCGGCAGGTTCATTGTGAAACGATTCATTCTGAGACAGCTGAAAAGCTTACGCGCTGGCGCGGATTTCCTGCGCTCGGGAGTCAGACTTCTCTCACTGACACCGACGATGTGGGCTACATAGTCGGAAGCGTTTCCGTGTCCTCATTGCAAGGTCTTTTTGGAGTTCTGGCGCTATCGCGATCAGTAAAGGTGTGATCAATAAAGCCGAACTACTTCGGCGTGGTCTCGACACACGGGGGCATACGTTCCAGGGCCTCCACAAATGCATTCAAACAAGCTGTAGAGATGCTCCCATCCTCAGGTATGACCAAATCGCTCGAAAGGGTGGTGACATGCTCGTAGGCCGCATTCCTGCCATCCGTTTTCAATGTGCGATTGAATGTGCCAACATACTTGCACTGCGCTCGCGCGCCGGCCTTACGTTCCAACCACGAAGGGGCATCGAGACGTTGACCGGTAATAATGAAGTACCCCGCTCCTGGAGAAAAGGGGGGGCTCAGCATCCTATATACATCCTCGGGAAAGGCCGGCATAACCGCGTATCCCTTTGCTTCAATAACCGCCTGAGCCGCGTATGACAGGTCCTCTTTTGAAACATAGACAGGGGCCGGACAAGTTGCGAACGCTCGTGCGAAGACACAGAAAAGAACCAACGCGAAAATGTAACGAATCATTTTCCCTCACAGGCTAAACTCGAGTCGACCGACATAGCATTTGTCAGGGTGGATTTCACCTGTAAGTATTATCATGGCCCGGTTTTTCATTGGCGCTGGAGGGGTATATTGAACCCACGACCTAAGCGATCTCTTCCTCCCGGTGCGAAGGCCCAATTCGCCGGCGCTGACAAATAGAATCCGCCGACGGGAGAAGCCTTTGGAAACAAATATCAGACTTCTCAAGGAACCAACTTAGCGCAAGCGGAGACGCCCTGGTAATTCTTCAAAACAACCGGTGGTTTTGACTCTCACTCCCTGCACTTCTAGAGCTGGCTTATCTAGTCCATCTACTTGAGGAGGAGGTTTTATGAAATTTGCATCTTTGCTTCTCGCGCTGCCAGCCCTTATCGTAGCGGCAGGAGCTTCGGCTTCAAACGGTGACCCGCGCGGCTGCTATAACATGGCCATTCGTATTCCCGTACACAATCAAGGCCCAATTACCGATAGAACAGATGTCACTGTTCCTATGGACGCCTTCGTCTGCGTAAAAGAAAAAAATATGAAACAAGTTGGTGAAATTTACGCCGTTGGAGACATCGAGATTTCTGTGTACTCACGCAAGACAGCGGAAATTATCGCGGTTTATTACATGAATGCATCTGCTTCTGAAGGGGCCGCGGGGACGATTTACACCACCTACGGGAAATCGATAGAAGATTTGGAAAGCGGATCTTCCAATTCGGATGAAACCATTGTTTTTGGAATGCACAATGGCCCCGTTCAAAAGGGCGATTACGCCGGCCATGTTGATTGGCTACAGGGAATCGGGGGGATCATTCTTATCGAGCGCTGATGTTAAAAGCTTTGGACTTTTCCTTGGCCGTTAGGACCATGCCCGACGGCCAACTTACAACCGGTGCACCCTGTGCTCATTTCCTTTTGCCGGATTGGCAGCTTCTCGATACCGTGAGGGCGTGACACCTGTCGTGTTCTTGAATGCTCGATTAAAGGAAACGATGGAGCCATAGCCGAGTTCCATCGCAAGGTTGTAAATAGGCATCTTCTTTCCCTCGGGCTTTGCGAGAATCCCCATGGCTTCCTGGATGCGATAGTGGTTTAAGAACTGATTGAAATTTCGAAACCCCAACGTCTTGTTGATAAACTGTCGCAGTTTGTACTCCGGAACGTCCAGAACGCAAGCCAATCCCTCCACCGTGAGTGTCGGTCTAAGGAAGACCTTCCTCTGTTCAAAATGAGCTTTGAATTTCTCATTGAAGTCCGGGTCTGGCCACGCAGCAGGAACAACGGGCGTTTTCAAACCTTCTTGATCGGGCGCCTGGGGCAGAATATTTTCGTCGGTTCGAATAAAATGGTCGAGCGAGTAAATCACCATAAAAACGAGACATGAAGTCATCAAATCCAAATATTGACTCACCTTCAGAACGGCTTTCATGTACATTTCGGTCGAGATCACCAAGAGGCTCACCGCCGCCATAGCCCGAACAAACAGGATGCGAAAACGGATCCTTTCGTTCACCAGGTCCATGCGATCACTTCCCTGGGCCTCACGAAGACTCAATCCTACAAAAAAAAGGGTCACCGTCTGTGGGAAAGCAGTCTTGAAGAACGATCCAATAAATCCATTTACACCGCTATAAAAGAATGTGGAGGTCGGAAATCCAAGAAGAGTGGAAAAACAAATCACTTCACTCGCAGCCCAAGCGAAAAGGTGCAAGCCTCCGACCTTCATTTCGTCGCGAAACAAAGCCATAGTGGCGAACCAGATAAATACGGGACTAGAGTAGGCCAGAAAGAGAGCCAACATCTGTAACCACAACGGCCCGCCAAGGTTAAATGGAAGAGGAGTCAGCAGATATCCCATGACCGCGATCGCAAATCCCACCAGAATCCACGATCGCGTCGTGCGTCCCCGGCGGCGCAAAACCCAATAGGCCATAATTCCGCATTGGATAGCTGCCGCAATACGCACGCCTTTCGCGAGAAGATAAATCAACGTCAAAGACATCGCGCGGTTTTAACCCGGCCAGGCGCCTCACAGCAAATCGATCTTTGCCGCGGTGGCTATGTCTTCCTGAACGCGGCTATCCATTGGTCCTTGTGTATCCTTCCAACCCCGATATCCCACGCGCGGGCTGAACGCATGGCCTAATTCTGGATAAGGATGGAAAGACCTCAAAGGGGTGCCTCGAATCTTGCAGCGGTCTCTTAGCTCTAGAGCATCTTCAAAGGGCGTCTGAACATCCACCTCTCCATGAAAAACCCGGCTTTTGCCGCAAAACTGCGTCCGCTTTTGCATTCAAGACCCGAGTTGGTAATACTCGCGGTACCATGTTCGGGGAATGCGAATTTTCCACGGAAGAGCCTCATCGAAGATCGCACGCTCCGTCCGTTTGAGGATTTGCTCGTAGAAATAGCGGGCCTCCTGCTCAGAGAGTAAGTTGGTCGCGGTCGCGGTTTGAAAGTCCGCCGTCACTCGACTGGACAGGAAACTCTCACCGGCGGGCACGCCCCCCCGCTTGTCATATGCAAACACGCCGACTCCCATCGCCAACAGCCGATCCTCGATTCCCTTGAACAGCAACGTCGGCTTGCGATCCGCAGTGCTTTCACCATCCACGTCCTCATACCGGTTGACCACCCCCGAACCCACAAGGAACAGAACAACCGGAAACTTCTTAGATCCAGAGGAGGGAAGCGCCAAGTGGCCGTTGAGCGTCAGTCCATCCTCAGTTTGAAACTGCTGGGGAAGGTAAACGGCGGCCGGGCTCTGGCGTGCAGCAACCATGACCGCCAGAACAAACAATGGCGAGAAAATGCCGCTCCATTTTATTTTCATTGCGCGTCCTTCACACCAAGAACCTTACTGTTGATCAACAAAGGATCGAACATTGGAATTCTGACCTCCGAATCCCCGTTGAGATGCTTTTTAAAAAACGTCACCGTCAGATGGGTGATCAGGCGTTCTCGTTCTTGGGCCTTGTTTTTCTGGTTCTTGTCAGAATAGCTGTAAAAAAGCCGCCAATCTGAAAAGCTCCCATGATCCGTTCCTTCGACCTCCGCTTCGTATCGAGGTCCCGTAGAATAGGTCATAAGGAAATCGTTCCAGCTGCGGATAAGCTCATTGAGTCTGGCTTCGGCCAAAGCCAGCTGCGGATCTTTTGTTTTGGCGTTCGTGGCTTCCGTTGAATGAAGGAGCATTACAGGTTTTGCCGTTTTCAGCGTGGCCTTGCCACTACCGAAAAACTGGCCATCGAGATCCACCGCTGCCCGAACCATGGGATGATGAACAAGAAGATGAATCGCCGTGGCACCGCCCTGTGACCAACCAAGCGCGCCCACACGGTTGAGATCAAGACGATTTGCAAATAGTCCGCCGGCTTCGAGGCGGCGCAAGACAAATTCGGAATCACGGACGGCATCGGTAAAAAAATATCTTTCACGAGCGGCCCAGTCGGCTTGTATATGGCGCACAATCTCATCCGCCGCGGCCCGGCCCCGTTTTAATCGACGCTCGAAATCGGGATCTCTCCAGCTGGGAACACGGTCCAGATTAAGTGGAGTTCCATCAGGAAAGTGCGTGCTCATCCCGTCTCCCAAGTGCTCCAGGGCGAGAACAATAAACCCGTGGCTCGCAAGTTGCTCGGTTACAAAAGAACTGGTGAAGCGCGAGCTTCCACCGCCGGGATTAAAAATCAGAACCGGATAGGCGTCCTTATCCATGGCGAGAGGAGCATTGAGACCTGAGCGGGTCTTCACATGCCGATTGATTTGATGCAACTTACGCGCGTCCTGAGCGGGGCCAGAGAATTCCACTGGACTTAACAGATATCGAGCCCGTTTGACTCGAGTTGCTGCGTCCCTTTGGGCGGGGTACCAAGCCTGGATAATCACAAGCCTTCGGTCGCCTGGAATCGAAGAATAGAGTTCAGGCCGATTCTGATCAACCCACATATATTGGGTCGTTCCCACCGGATAAGGCCCTGTCAGCGGGCTAAAGGGATCGCGCTTTTCCTTTGCCTGCGCCACGCCGGCGGCGACCAGACTCACCGCTAACAGTAGATCGAACCTCAGTAAACTTAAGACCAAAGCCATAAAAGACCCCCTCTTTTCTTGTTCTGGTAGAACGAACGAAGATGGCTGCCAATGAAATTGGATATTCAAAACCTGCAATCAGTGGTCGATTTTTTGAATTGAACGAGGGTTTATCCTAGTTTGGCCAGATGGCCTTGAGCATGGGCATGGAACACGAAGGATTTCACATGACCCGCAGATACATCACAGACAACTTGACCATCGGCATGCCGCATTCGACCAGCCCTGCCGACGGTCACTATCAGGGACGAGACTCTCTGCTCCGCCGAAGGCGGAGAGATGAAACAACTCTCGATTGCCAGATTCTCAAATGCACCTAGCCAAATTCGAGCCGCTCTTAATTAATCCATTGAATACGGAGTCTCGATTTTGAATTTCCGAATCATATCCGCGATGCAGGAGTTGCTATGCAGCATAACAAAGCCTTCACGAGAATCCTCGATGCTCTTTACATACTCAGACGAAATATTCCCACCGAAAGCGGCCGCCAGTTTTAGAGAATCGCTCTTGGCCTTTTCAAAAGCTTCAGAGGCCGCTGTTAAGCAACCCTCCTCAACAGTCTCATACGTGACTTCGGCGGCAGCGGTTGCAGAGATGACAAGCCCAGCGCAGAGCGCAAGCATACGAATCGGTTTTTTCATTTTTCTATCCTTTCTCAGCGTCTCGGAATTCGCGAAAATCTCCGAGCTTCAGTTCTAGTAGCGCAACAGCTCTCCGCTTTCATCGACAGTCACCCAAACCTGTCCCACACCATAGGAGCGAACCAGCTGATTGAAGTAGTAAGCATTGTCGGGGTGGAGGCGAATGCAGCCATGGGAGTCCTTACTTCCGAGCTTCGACCAATTTTGGCGAGGGGTACCGTGAATCGCATATCCGCCCTGGATAAAGACGGCATAAGGCATGTTCCCCAGACCCATGTAATCGCCTCCAGGATAGGCATTCGAGGTGTACGCGTCGTAAACACGTCCATTGGGATGCCGATCCATATTGGGAGTCCGATTGCCTTTCCCGGTAGACACCGGCCAAGCTCCTTCGTCCGTCGGCTGACCGTCCAGATACAGGGTGGCTGTTTGCGTGGACTTCATAATGTGAATGAAGACCGGACAGCTCTTCTGATAGCAGCCGCTGCTCTCAAACAATCCGAAGCCCTCAGGCGATCGAAAAACATCGAACGGACTGCTCAGGAACGGGGACTTGCCTGTCATATCTTGATAGTAGCGATCGTATTCTTTGAGAATTTCTTCCGCATTTGGATCGGTCGGATCGAATTCATCCATAAACGTTGGCGCATCGTAACTCTGAGCCGCGGGCGAGGTTTGCGCCGTCACCGACTGCGTTGCCACCATCACCACCAGCATCAACCAGGAATGAATAAGAATCTTCATTGTGTTCCCCCCTTGTTTTCTGGACCCGGTCTTAACTGCGTCGGGTCCTCGGGGTCACACCCTGTAATTCGGAATGAAAACTATTCGTAGTTCGAGAATAAAGATGAGAGATGCGAACGAAAATTGCGCCAACCGCAAGTCTACCGGGCGCCGCCGCGGGTCGGCCTAGAAATAGGTGATCAGCTCGAGGGTGGTACGGCTGGCATCCACGCTGTTGCGGCCGATCCAAGGGTAGACGTAACCAAGGGACGCGACCCACTTGTTCTCAATCCCGTTTCGCTCGGTGGTATCGCTGAGACGATACTGCACCCCCAGGCGGGACTGGTGGAGTTCCTGTTCCGTTCCTGCGGCCAAATGATCATACTCGATGCCTTCCAAATTGCCACCGTCGTAACGGTCCTGTGCCTTCGCAAGGAAGGCGTACTCGAGGTGAAGATCAAGTCGCGCGGTCATGCGGTACTCACTATCCATCGATGCCCAGACCCAATCGCCCAAATCCCGGCTCACATTGGGATCGACTTCGGGACTCCCCGACTGAGTGCTGGGTACCCGCATCTTAAGTGTATCCGGAAGTTGGGCCACATAGCCCAAACGCAAGCCCCATGTCCAACGGCGCACATGGTGATCCAGGAGAGACGTCAGTCCCAAATCAACCTGGCCTTCATCACCAGCAGTCTGAAAGTAATCGGCGATGCTGGAATTGCGCGCGGTCGGAAAGCGCACGATCTGTTGGAGAGACCACTTCCAGTCGGGAGCGTCAATGAACGCTACCTGGCTGAGCAAGCTCACGTCTCCCACGTCCCAGCTTTGCTGCTCGTCTGGGATGGAATCATAGCCTGAATTGGCCAGCTCCTCCTCGGCCAATCCTTGCACCCTCTCACGCAACTCGGTTCGTGTGAGGGCCAATGCGGAATGGCGCACGTCCACCCCAGATCCTTGGGCCAGTTCAGGTGTGAATCGCACATCGGTCTCTACACGGGTGCGTCGGTGCATCAGGGGAACTTGGAACCCGATCATCCAACGAGCCGTGAGCCCGTAAGCCCAGTCCACCGAAAATCCCACCTCTTCACGCTCAAGATCGTATTCGGCGGAGGCCGCCACCTCGTCCAGGCCGATCCCCCGCGTTTGGACGTAATCTTCCAAGCGTTCACGCGCCTGAATTGAGGGCTCCGCCCGCAAGAGATCACGCCAGGTCACGGTGCGTGCGTAGGAATGCCCAAGGGGCTGGACTTCACGGGAATTTGAAAATCGCTGCGAGGCTCTTTGGTAGGAGGATTGAAAGGCCCAGACCTGTTGGCCCACACTGACCCCACGGGCCCGTCGCCAGATCCCGTGATCTTGAACATAGACCTCGGCAGAAGCACAGGCAGAGGCGAAAACAAAGATGGCAAGGATCGATTGGGTCACCAGCCGCGGCACTAAAGCTCTCCAAAAACACAAACAAGCTTCAGTGTTTAATGCGACGCATTGATAGCGTCAAGAAAAACAGCTACGCTGGCGACCGTGAGCCGCGAAGGCCTAGAATTAATTCACAATTACGTTCACGACGAAAAAGATGACAACGGAATAGACGAACATCATGACAAACTGCCCAGTGATCATTGGCGCCTCCTTGAGTGGTGCAGTTCAGAGTGCTCCACTGGAAGGTACGATTCCGCCAATCAGGTCGTAGTCCAGGGCGTCTGTAATCTGCACACGGACAAGATCCCCCACATTGGCCGTTCCCTCATTGATGTAGGTCACGCCATCAATCTCGGGAGCCTGCTGGGAATGTCGTCCCACAAGAAGTAGATCGGTTTCTTCACTGAATCCCTCAATAAGAACTTCAAGAGTTTTTCCAATTAATTTCCGGTGTTTCTCATGGGAGATCCGTTGTTGAAGCTCCATCAACGTCTCATACCGACGTTGTTTGGTCTCCTCGTCGACCTGGCCAAGTAGTTGACCTGCCTTGGTATTTTCCTCCTGTGAATAAACAAAGCATCCTACGCGATCGAATTCCTGCGTCTCAATAAAGGGCAAAAGTTCTTCAAACTGGGCCTCCGTTTCCCCAGGGAAGCCCACTATAAATTGGGTCCGAATGACGGCTTCCGGGATCTGATCCCGGATTTCGACCAGAGTGTCTTCAATTTTCCGACGGGTCATACGCCGGTTCATACTCTTGAGGACCTCGTCATTGATATGTTGAAGAGGCATGTCAAAATACTTTACAAGATTCGGGCGAGTCCGCATGAGGTCCAACGTCTGTTGGGAGACCCCATCTGGATAGAGATACAGCACGCGAATCCACTTTGCACCAGATTCATCCGCGAGCACTTTGAGCAACTCATCCGGGGTTTCCCGGGCCGCTTCATGGCGCCGACGAAGATCCCAACCGAAATCGGTGAAATCATGGCTGACCACGATCAGCTCCTTTACGCCGCCCGCGACCAACAGTTTGGCCTCGCTCAAAATCCCGCTGAGCGGTCGAGACTGAAGATTCCCCCGGATCAGGGGAATGGCGCAAAATGAGCAGCGTTTCTTGCAGCCCTCCGAGATTTTGAGGTAGGCCCGATGCCGAGGCTGGGAATTCACCCGCGGAGTGCTCTCCTCTTGCAGATAGGTTGGAAGATTGAAAAACCGTTTCTCCGGCGCTCCGGCGCGAGAATCTTTGAGAATGCGAGCGATATTCTGAAACTGCCCGGAGCCAACAAAGAGATCCGCTTCAGGTAAGCCCTTCACCAGATCCTCTTTGTAACGTTGAGTGAGGCAGCCAGCCACCACCAGTTTTTTAACTCCAGCGGATCTTTTGAGCTCCGCCATTTCTAAAATCTTATCGATTGACTCCTGCTTGGACGCTTCAATAAACCCACAGGTATTGACGACGACCGTATCCGCGTCTTCAGGATTTTCCACCACGCTGTACCCGTCACGCACGAGGGATCCAAGCATGATTTCCGTATCCACCAGATTTTTGGGACAGCCTAGGCTAATGAAGTGAACTTTGTTTGGTGAGGTCTCGAGATCTTTCATTTCATCACAGTCACACTCGCGTTTTTAGGGGGGGAATACGAGAACTTGCTGGATGGCACAGACCCGCGAGTGAGGTCGGCAAATTCAAAGCTGACCAAGTTCTCTCTGCTATCTTTGTAAGTGATACGCTCGATCTCCTTGCCGCTGATCGCAATTTCCAGAAACCGCACTTCGGTCGTTCTCGTATCGATCGGTTCAAACGAGTAAATCTTAAGGTCATCGGCCTTTTTGTTCTCAAGCGTCTTGAAGTTCTTAAGGACGTCCTTACGTTCAAACAGGGCGGCTAAGAGCGAATCTGCCTTCCTTAAATTGGACGAGGGAATCTTCGTCACCTCGATCGACGACTCGTCCAGGCGGGACTCCATCCAGATATTCTTGCCATCGTAGACCAACACAGAGGACTCGGGATGATTGATATCGAGGCGCAGCTTGCCTTTGGAAAAGAAGAATTCGCCTCGGCTTTCGCTCTCGGTGCCCATGATCTGTTGGACCACCTTTTTTTTCACCTTAGCTCTAATGGCTTTGGCCTTACGGTACCTGGCCAACACCAAGTCCACTTCCGCTTTCGCAGGATCTGAAACCCCCGCGAACGACAAAGACAGGGGAGCCGTGAGGGGAAGAAGTCCTAACAGGACGGAAAAGATGAAATGGAAACGCAACACCATCGTGCGGTTATATCAGTGGCCTGCCTCTCCCGCAAGGCCGCCGGTCGACGAGACACCAGGCTTTGCAATTCCGTGGCCGGCCCAAAGCCCTATAAGCCGCCGCCACCGTCGCGCCGGTGGTCACCACATCGTCCACAATGATGACAGTCGTGAAATCATTCGCAATAAATTCCTCCTCACACCAAAACACCACCGCCTGCCGCTCTTTCCGACTCAACAGCTTTTGACGGGTCCGCATGGAAGCACGTAAGCCGTCACCCAGGGCCCAACCCGTCCAATGCTGAAGCGCGCGGGCCAATCCCAAAGCATGGTTTCTCCCGCGCGAGGGCACAGGAACTAAAATCGCGGAATTCGGACACCGCCCAAAAAGGTTCAACATCCACAAAGCGGGCTCCAGCCAGAGGCGGGGGTTCTCCTGTCCTTTCAGGGAGAGAACCAATCGTCGCACGCCTTTGGGACTGTCGCGGTCCCAAGCAAAAACACTGTGGATGTCCAATCCTTCCGTAAAACGAACGCGGTGGACGGGATGACGAAGATTCCAGATTTTTGTAGCGCAATCCTCGCAAAGGACACGCGAACGCGGCCATAACGTCTTGCAAACGGGACACGCCATCCACGGCAACAGCATACCAAGCGATGTAGCACGGCGCGGGCCCGGGGCGCTTCCAGCCAGACCGAACCAGGAAGATTTGGTCATCCGGAAATTCGGCGGACAGGAGGTCGCTGGACGCCCTGTCTAGCGGTTATGGTAGGGCAAACCCTTAAAGATCGTGAAGGCCCGATAAAGCTGCTCGAGAGCGCTGACCTGAGCCACCCAATGATTCATTGTGAGCGGTGACAGGGACCATCGCTCCTGACTCCGACGGAGGACATCGTCCGCAAAGCCATATGGACCCCCGATGCAGAACACGATCCGCGCCTTACCCGATTCCATCACGCGCGCAACCCACGTCGCGAATGCCTCGGAATCGGGCGGCCGCTTGCCGTTTTCGTCAAAAAGAATAAGCAGATCCCGATGATCAATTTGATTGAGCAAAATTTCCGCCTCTTTGCGCCGCTTGAACTCGGCCTGTTCGCGGTCCGCAGACGGGCTCTTAAGACTCTGCAGTTCGAAGGTCACAAATGAGGCGAGCTTGACCGCGTATTCCTGTCGGGCCGCTTCAACCCAGGCGGGAGCCTTGGTTTCAAAGATAAAAAACTTCAGTTTCATTCACGGCGCGCCGGTTTGGTCCACAACTCTTCGAGCCGGTACTCCTGGCGAACATAGTCGTAAAAGATGTGGACCATCAAAGCGCCGTAATCCAGCACCACCCATCGACCTTCCACCTGGCCCTCCAACGCTTCCGGCCAGACGCCAAAATCCCGTTTCACTTCGCGTGTGAGATGTTCCGCCAGCGCGGTCGTATGGCGCGTGCTTGTTCCTGAACATATCACCGTAAATTCCGCCGGGCCTGAGCGATCACGGAGGTCGTACACTTGCACATTGATCCCACCTTTATCTTTCAGCGCCTGCTCGCAGTAGTGCATGAACTTTTCGAAGTCACCGATATTGCGCTGAACCGACTCAAAAAGCTTTTGCTCCCGGATGTACTCTTCGACGCCGGCCGGAACCAGCGCGCGCACGTTCTGACCAAAACGGATTTTTTTACGAATCTCCGTGCCCGAGGCGTCCACATCCTCGAGCCGGTGGAAGTAAATGGTGTGCCCCGTCTTGAGGAGAGCCTGGTGGGCATCAAAATCATCCACAACCTGGCGGACACCCATAGACCAATCATCCAGCGTGTGAGGAAGTTCCATTCCCGGCCTGGATGTCACGATAAGATCCGCGACCTCCAGGATCTCCTTGAAGTCTTTCCATTGATCGAACTTGATGAACTGATCCATGCCGATGATCAAAAAGATCATCGCTTTGGCTGATTCTTCACGAATGGATCGCAAGGTATCCACCGTATAACTGACGCCTCCGCGCTCGATTTCACGCGTGTCAATGGTGATGAGTTCTTCATGTCCGTCGATTCCGCGTCGGAGCATTTCCAATCTCTGCTCGGGTGTGGAACCCTGGGTTTGCACACGCAACGGGCTGGTTGCCGCCGGAACGGCCCGGATTTCGTCCAGACCGAATTTCTCGGCCACACTCAACATGCTGTTCAAATGCCCGTAGTGGAAGGGGTCAAAATTGCCACCAAAGATTCCAATTCTGCGACCGCTCATGAAAACACTCTCCTTCCCAGACATTCGATCAGCTCATTTATGTTTCTCCCCGCGACCGCCGAAATCGCGAGGGTCTCCAGACCCTTCTTACGAAACGCATCTAGAGCGGTACGCACACTCTCCTCATCCATCGTATCCACTTTGTTAAGAGCCACGATTTCTGGACGCGTGGACAACGGACAATAATCCGCGATGTCGGACTTGGCTTTATCATACATTTCCAGTTCATGCCGGATCTCTTGATACGCCTCCCAGGGAGCGCGTCCTGACATGGGGCCGGCGTCGATCAGATGGACGAAAACACGGCACCGTTCAATATGGCGTAGGAATTGGGTTCCCAAACCCGCGCCCTGATGGGCGCCTTCAATGAGGCCGGGGATATCGGCCACCACAAACGAAAGCTCGTCTTTAAAACGAACCACTCCCAAATTAGGCACCAAAGTCGTAAAGGGATAATCAGCAATCTTGGGTTTGGCTGAGGAGATCCTTGAGATCAAGGTACTCTTTCCAGCATTGGGCAACCCGATCAGGCCAACGTCAGCCAACAGTTTCAGTTCTAACTGGATGACCAGTTCCTGGCCCGGCATTCCTTTTTGAGCCACGGTCGGCGCTTGATTCACGCTACTCTTGTAGAACGTATTTCCCTTTCCGCCGAGGCCGCCTTCAAGAAGAACGACTTCGCTTTCGACGGTGAGATCATGCAACACCTTTCCCTCTTGAGTCTTCACCAGTGTTCCAGGAGGGACCGCTAGGACAAGATCTTCGCCCTTGCGGCCGGCACGCATATGGCCTTGGCCAGGTTCTCCGTCTTGTGCCCGATACACTTTTTGAAAGCGCAAATCCAAAAGCGAATGCAAGCGCGGATCGGCGCGCAAAATCACGCTCCCGCCCCGGCCGCCGTCGCCGCCATCGGGCCCGCCGCGGGGAACCATGGCTTCGCGCCGGAAGCTCACGGCTCCGGCGCCGCCTTTGCCCGATACCACCGTGATCGTAACTTCATCAATAAACTTCATAGAGTCTGTCCTCAAAAAAAAAGCCCAATCACAGCGGATTGGGCTTTTTCTTAAAAGTCCATTCGCGTAAGAACGCGTCCGTTTTTACGCGGCAGGAGCCACGGAGGGCTGAGCTGTCTTCGGATAGACACTCACTTTGAATTTGTCTTTACTCATACGTTCGAATTTCACCTGACCCTGGATCAAAGCATAAAGAGTGAAATCACGACCCAAACCCACATTGCGGCCCACATGAAACTTGGTCCCACGCTGACGAACAAGAATCGTGCCGGGAAGGACCGTCTGACCACCAAAGCGCTTAACACCCAAACGTTTACTCTTAGAATCACGCCCGTTCTTTGTACTACCGGCTGCTTTTTTTGATGCCATATCACTTACCCCGTTTATTTAACTTATGTCTTCTGACTTCTTTTTTACTTCTTCGCTTTTTTTGTAGTGGCCGTCTTCTTGCCTGCGGCCTTTTTGACCGTCTTCTTTTTGGCCGCTGGTTTTTTGCCCACGGCTTTTCGGGCGACCTTTTTCCGCGCCGGGGCCTTTGCCTTTGGCTCAGGCGCAGCGGCGGATCGGGGTGCGGCCTTCTTCTGCGCTCGGAGTTCCTTCGTCTTGGCAACCCGCGCTGCCTTTTTCTCAGGATTGTGAACCTGCGGCTGAGCGTCCGCATTGACCGTTTGGCCCTCGGGACTGGTGATCGACTTCACAAACAGCTCTGTATACGGCTGACGATGACCACCCATGCGACGATAGCCTTGACGGCGCTTTTTCTTGAACACAATCACTTTGGGGCCGCGCTGTTGATTGGTTACAACCACGGTCACAACGGCTTTGCCTGCATTTTCCCCGATAAAGGTCTTTTCACCACCCACCATGAGAATCTCTGTCAAATTCAACTCGGCACCGAGCTCTGCTTCCAATTTTTCAACACGTAGGACGTCGCCGGGTTTGACAGTGTATTGCTTACCGCCGGCCTTGATGATGGCGTACATGAAATAAACCTCCGAAACCTTCCTCGCTTAGGAATAGGACTGATTGCCACGGCGCCCTAGCCAAGTCAACGATTGCCATAAGAAATTCATGAAGTTAGGACGGCGAGCCGCCTCCCCCGTCCTCCCCTAGAAGCGAATAAATTTCAAACTGTTCCATGTGGTAATGGGGTTCCACTTTGAACACGACGGGGCGTTGGATTTTATTTTCGATTGTTTCAAGGGCCTCCTGCTCCTCCTCGTAGATCCAGTCCGCAACGCGACTATGGCAATGAACCACCGCATTGCTTGCCTCTTTGGGTCCACGTAAGACCTCTCTCTCGAGTGCCAGAAAAATTTCTTGGGCCACGGTGCTTTTACGTTTGATATAGCCTTTGCCCTCGCAGTAGGGGCAGGGCTCACAGAGGGAAGACACTAAACTGGGTCGAATGCGTTTACGGGTCATCTCAACGAGTCCGAGTTGCGTCATGGAAACCACCGTCGTCCGGGCCAGATCGTTTTGCAGTTCCAGCTGCAGCTGGTGCAATACTTTTTCACGGTGGACCGTCTTTTCCATATCTATAAAATCAATAATAATAATGCCGCCGGCATTGCGGATCCGGAGCTGATGCGCGATTTCTTTTACCGCTTCCAAGTTGGTCTTGAGAATCGTGTCCTCAAGGTCTTTTTTACCTACAAAACGGCCCGTATTCACATCGATCACGACTAAGGCTTCCGC
Source organism: Bdellovibrionales bacterium (assembly GCA_050249195.1). GTDB lineage: Bacteria > Bdellovibrionota > Bdellovibrionia > Bdellovibrionales > UBA1609 > JALHOQ01. The sequence goes on along the minus strand of JBFWQY010000002.1, from coordinate 210,421 downwards.
CTCATCGATCACGATATACCCTCCCGATTTCAACCAAATCTTGCGGTCCAAGGAGCGGGAAATTTCCAAATCAAGGTCATAGAGATCAAATAAAGGCTGGGCGCCTGTGTGCAAAGTGACCGATTTTCCGTGCTTGGGCATGAATTGATTGATGAAGGACAACACCTTTTTGTGCACCTTATGATCGTCGACGATGACTTTTTCGACCCGCTCATTGAGGAGATCGCGCAAAGCTCGCAGTTCCACATCGATCTCGGCGTGGATCAGCCCCGGGGATTTGCGCTTCTCATAGCTCTTTTCAACTTCTGACCAAAGCCGATTGAGATAATCGAGATCGGCCGCCAAGTCGTCTCCGCTCGCACCTTCACCGGCCGTGCGCACAATCACGCCACCCTTGGGCTCAAGATCCTCGACAATCTTCTTCAAGCGTTCACGTTCATCGAGGCTCTCGATCCGACGCGAAACGCCCAGATGTTTAAGTGTGGGCATAAAGACGATATGCCGCCCCGCCAACGAGATATGCGTGGTGATGCGGGCGCCCTTGGTCCCGAGGGGATCTTTGGCCACCTGGACCATTATGATCTGACCTTCGTGTAAAAGATCTTGAATCAAGGCGCGCGAGCTTTCATCCGTTTCTGTAACCTCTTCGCCACTCTCTTCTTGATCCACGTAGAGGCGGGTATCCGAATCCAAATTGGCGCGTACATCCGCGACATACAAAAACGCGGCCCGATCCAGGCCAATATCCACGAAAGCCGCCTGCATACCCGGCAACACTCGCACAACCCGGCCCTTGTAGATGGACCCAACCAAAGTCGGAGAGCCTCGCCGTTCTATTTTCAGATCGTTCAACACGCCATCTTCAAGATAAGCCACACGCGTGAGATTGGGACGTACGTTAATCAGAATTTCGGCGGGCATAGGTCCCCCTCGCAAGCGAGCCCCAGCTTAACAGGCCATAAGTCGGGCCACAAGAGTTGCGCGTCCAGGGACCCATTAAGCGGAGTTCCTTCACTGCCGATGAGACCCTAAGTATGGCGGAAATTGATAAGCTTTTTAAACTGATGGTTCAACAAAATGCGTCTGATATGCACCTCTCCGCGGGGGCTCCGCCTTATTTCCGCATTCATGGCGACATGGTGTCTTTGAATCATCCCCCTTTGGAAAGCAACTCCGTTCAAGCTTTGATCTTTGAAATTCTGACGGAAAAGCAGAAGCGCACGTTTATCGAGACTTGGGAACTGGACACCTCCTACCAGGTTGAAGGCACAGGCCGCTTTCGCGTGAACGTGTTTATGCAGCGGCGCGGAGTTGGCGGCGTATTCCGCGTGATTCCAGAAAAAATAAAGAGTGCCCGAGAAATGAATATCCCGCAGAGCATCCTTGATATGATCGACACGCCTCGAGGCCTAGTGTTGGTCACAGGCCCTACCGGCTCAGGTAAGTCCACGACCCTGGCGTCCCTAATCCATGAGATCAATACGACCCGGAGGGAACATGTCATCACCATCGAGGACCCCATCGAATTCGTGCATGAAAATAAGATGGCTCTAATCAACCAGCGTGAGGTCAGCAGCCATACGAAGTCATTCTCCGCCGCTTTGCGCGCGGCACTTCGTGAAGATCCCGACATCATTCTTGTGGGCGAATTGCGTGACTTGGAAACCATACAGCTGGCCATGACCGCGGCCGAAACCGGTCACCTGGTCTTTGGAACCCTGCACACCAACAATGCGCCCAAAACCGTGGATCGCGTCATTGACGTATTCCCGCAGGCGCAGCAGGCTCAAATTCGCACAATGCTTTCCGAAAGCCTGCGCGGCGTGGTTGCGCAAACGCTCTTTCCTCGCGTCGACAAACCGGGCCGAATCGCCGCGTTCGAAGTTTTGACCAATACTCATGCAGTCGCCAATCTGATACGCGAAGGCAAAACCCATCAGATTCCTTCAATTATGCAAACCCAGATGGATCAGGGAATGATGACCTTCGAATACCATCTGAACAAGCTGGTCGCGGACGGTCGCGTGGATAAACTGCTCGCGAACACGTTCTTGGGCAAAAAGGAACGGAAGGAAGCTGATATCAGCACGGGAACTGTGGCCGAAGTCAAAGTGCCGGGTGTCACGAAGGCTGGCTCCGGCCTGAAGATCACGGGCGTTGCCGATTCCACCCAGGCCGCTGCGGCGGGTATTTTCAAACGTCGCGGTTGAGTGGCAACTGTTTAGAATTCATTTCAAAATCCAAGATGCGAGGCGCGACCGAGGGCGGTGCGGAGGCGTACCCCGCGAACCCCGCGTATGCCGCACAAACCGCCCGACCGAACAACGAAGCAGATTGGGTTTTGAAATGAGTTCTAGAATTCGAAGACAAAGGTGGCTCGGGGAACCTGAAGTTCATCGCCCCAACGCGAACTTTCTTGCAAGGCCCAAACCTCGTTTGTTCCCAGGTCATAGGCGCCATAGAAATCATGTGGCTCCGTCGCGGCCTTAAATGTCGTGTACATGGTCCCGCCAATAACTCCGACGGCAAAGCCAACTGCAATATTGGATAGTTTGTCCTGCGGGCGGCCATAAAAACTCAACGTTGAGAGTCCGAGAATAGCTCCGGCCAGCCCCGCGAAAATAATTTGCGAGAGGTACCGGCGCGGGCCCGACGCGGGTTCAGCACGCGTTTGCCCGCCAGCATCGTTCCCCTGAGCGCCGGCGTAAGGCACGGTCAAGGTGATGACAAGAGAAAGAAAGATCGTGGTTAGGATTCGCAGCATGGCTTCGCGCCATCCTTTCTGATCTGAAAGCCCGTTAGTGGCTCCGTCACCGGCCACGGGCGCACAACAACCGCATCCACCTCTCCCGTCGCCGGACCTTCTCGCAACCGGGATTCGAATTGATCCAGCACCGCGACCGGGGCAACAGCCAGAGCCTCCACACGGCCATCCTCGAGATTGCGCACCCACCCTTCCACGTTCAGCGCGCATGCGGCTTTCCATGTAAAGGCCCGATACCCCACTCCTTGAACTCGGCCGGAAATCAAGTAGTGTTTGGTGGTTCGCTCCATGCTTCTGATGTTAGGATGTGCGTGCAAGTTTGGAAAGGAATTTATGCCGCCGGCAAGGTCTCTGACTGTCTCTGATTTGGCCGCGATGATCGATCACACGCTTCTCAAAGCGGAGACGTCGCGCCCGGAAATTGAAACCCTCTGCGCCGAAGCGCGTGAATGGGGATTTGCCAGCGTCTGTGTCCCCCCTTATCGCACCGCTCTTGCGGCTGAGCTTCTGAAGTCTTCAAATGTAAAGGTAGGCACCGTGATCGGATTTCCGCTGGGCGCCAATCGCGCGGAGATCAAAGCTCTGGAAGCCGTCCGCGCGATCACCGATGGAGCGACGGAACTGGATATGGTGATCAACGTGGGAGCGGTTCGCGACGACAATTGGGCGTCCGTTGAGAATGAAGTGAGTGCCGTTGTAAAGGCGGCGCGTGAGCATCCTGTTAAATTGATTCTGGAAACCTGTCTGTTAAGTCGCGAGGACATTGTCCATGCGTGCAATGTGGCGTTGATCGCGGGCGCCCGGTTTGTCAAAACCTCCACCGGCTTTGCCGCGGCAGGCGCAAAAGTGGAAGACGTTCGGCTCATGCACGAAACTGTGGGCCACCAGCTTGGAGTTAAAGCCAGCGGCGGTATTCGAGACCGCGAGACCATGCTGAAGATGATTGAGGCCGGCGCCACGCGCATCGGCACCAGCGCCGGAGTGGCTATTCTGCGGGAATCTCGCGACGCGGGAGCCGGAGCGTACTGATGGAGTTCATCCCCTCCCAATTGATTCGCAAAAAACGATTTGGCGGCGAACATACCCGTACAGAGATTGAGTACTTGGTGCAAGGCTTCGCGCGAGGTGAGATTCCCGATTACCAGATGGCCGCTTGGCTTATGGCCATTTGCTTCCGAGGGATGTCCCCTCGCGAAACGGCGTGGCTCACCCAGGAGATGCGGGATTCGGGTGTCGTTCTGGATTTGAGTTCCTTAGGCCCGACGGTGGATAAACACAGTACAGGTGGCCTTGGCGACAAGACCAGTCTGATCCTTGCGCCTCTAGTTGCGGCCGCGGGTGTGCCTGTTCCCATGATGGCTGGCCGTGGCCTCGGACACACGGGTGGAACATTGGATAAGCTCGAGAGTATTCCTGGCTTTGATGTCAACTTGGATCTGGAGCGATTCCGCAAACAGGTTGCAACTGTGGGAGCCGCGATTATCGGGCAAACGAAGGAGTTTTGTCCGGCGGATCGCAAGCTCTATGCCCTTCGTGATGTCACCGGCACAATTGATTCCCAGCCCTTGATCTGCGGAAGCATTATGTCGAAGAAGCTGGCCGAAGGCATGTCCGCGTTGGTGCTGGACGTGAAATTTGGATCCGGCGCCTTTATGAAGTCCGGCGCCGAGGCTGAGATCTTAGCGGAAGCGCTGATGCAAATCGGAGTGGCTTCTGGTAAAATGATGACCGCCCTCATCACGCGCATGGATGAACCGTTGGGACGGTTTGTCGGCAATGCTCTGGAAGTGCGTGAATGCCTCGACATCATGGAAGGTCGCGCTTGCCCCGGTGAAGGCAAAGGATACGAGGATACCCTCGAGCTCACGTTGGAACTGGCAGCTTATATGATCTTTATGGGAGGACGTGCTCCCGATTTGGAGGAAAGCCGTTTGCTGGCCCGCCACCTTCTGCGGGACGGATCCGCGCGACGCAAGTTCGGCGAAATCTGTGCGGCGCAAGGAGGGTTATTGGACCAACCCCTTCCAAAGGCGGCTCAAATCACGCCCGTTCATGCGGAACAGACCGGCTACCTACATTACACAGATCTGGAAAAGCTGGGACTAGCCGGGATTCACTTGGGTGCCGGTCGCAAATTTCAAACAGATCCCCTCGATCACGCCGCGGGAATTGAAGTCCTTTGCGCCCAAGGACAGAAGGTGGCCCGCGGTCAGAGTTTGTTTCAGCTCCATCATGCCTCAACATGCGATCCGAAAGAGGCCCTCCATGAGTTGAAATCCGCGTTTGCAGTCTCCCGCCAGCCCGTGGAACGATCTCCGCTGATTGCAAAGGTGCTCACATGATAGATCAAGAGCTAGATGAGACCCTCGCCTATATCCGCGAGCACAGCCGCCTTGAGCCTGGTCTGGGGTTTATTCTCGGATCGGGACTCTCGGCTTTTGGGAATCGGATCGAAGTTGACGCTGCCTTTTCGTTCGGGCGGATTCCCCACTTCTCTCCCTCCACAGTCGAAGGCCATCCTGGCCGGTTGCTTGTGGGACATTTGGAGGGCGTACCGGTGGCCGTCATGCAAGGTCGTTTGCACGCGTACGAGGGACTTTCAATGCAGGAGGTGATCTACCCGGTGCGCGTGCTCGCCCGTATGGGCGTGCGAACACTGGTCGTCACCAACGCCGCCGGTGGATTGAAGGCCAGTATGAAACCCGGTGACTTTATGATCATCCGCGATCATATCAATCTCACCGGCGAAAATCCCTTGCGTGGCGCCAACTGGATGGGCGGTCCTCGCTTCGTGGATATGACCCATGCCTATGATCCAGAGCTCGCCGCCCTTCTCAAGCAAATCATGAAGGCACAGAAGGTGCGACATCGCGAGGGCGTTTATGTCGGCGTGATGGGACCGACCTATGAAACCGCGGCGGAAATCGCGCTTTATGGGCGTATCGGCGGAGGAGCGGTCGGCATGTCTACGGTGGCGGAAGTCATGGCGGCGCGGCACGCGGGCTTGCGCGTGGCCGGCATCAGCTGCATCACCAATCTGGGAACTGGATTAAGTCCAACCAAGCTTTCGCATGAGGAGGTCAAACAGGTCGCGCACCTCGTGGAAGACAAGTTCATTCGTATTCTCGTTGAATTCACCCGACGCATAGAGATTGAGCCGAAATGAATTCCGTGCTCCTTCGCCAAGGTCAACTGGTCACCATGAACTCCACACGCGAGACCTTTACAGGTGATCTGCGTATCCGTGACGGGAAAATTGTGGCTCTCGGACGACAGCTTGCGCCCGAAGCGGATGAGGAGATTGTGGATGTCTCAGGTTCTTTCGTGATTCCGGGACTGATCCAAGCGCACACACATCTTTGTCAAACTTTGTTTCGGGGGCTGGCGGACGATCTGGAGCTGCTGGACTGGCTGCAGCAGCGCATTTGGCCGCTGGAGAATGCGCATGATGAACCCAGCCTCCGCGCTTCGGCCCAGGTTGGCCTGTTGGAGATGCAGCTTTCGGGAACCACATCCATTCTCGACATGGGTACAGTTCGCCATCATCATGTGGTTTTCGTGGAGGCCCAGCGCTCGGGAATGCGCTACTGGGGCGGGAATTGCATGATGGATCAAAAGCGCACATCGGGTCCCTTGTACCGACCGACGGAGGAAACTTTGGATTACTGTCGGGAACTGATCCGGGACTGGCACAATAAGACCTCACGCCTTCAATACGTCATTAGCCCTCGATTTGTGATCTCCTGCACGGAACGCCTCTTGAAGGCGAGTGCGAAGCTGCGACAGGAGCACGGGCTGTTATTCCACACCCACGCTTCGGAAAATAAAAAAGAAGTGGAGCTCGTGCGCAAGCGAACGGGCCTCGATAATGTGAAGTATCTAAAAAAGGTCGGGTGTTTGAGCGCAGAGACAGTTCTTGCCCACGGGATTCATCTCAGTGCCAGTGAAGTCCAAGATATGGTGCGCACGCGCGCGGGACTCGCCCATTGCCCGAGCTCCAACCTCAAGCTCGCCAGCGGCCTGGCACGGATCACAACGTACCGGCGCAAAGGGATGAAGGTGGCGCTCGGCTCAGATGGAGCGCCCTGCAACAACCGGATGGATGCGTTCACTGAAATGCGTTTGGCGGCGCTGTTACAAAAGCCCCTGTTTGGTCCAACAGCCTTGCCGGCTCTCGAAGCGTTCGAATTGGCGACTGTGGGCGGCGCTCAGGTACTGAATGCAACGGAAAGTATCGGGTCGTTGGAAATTGGCAAACGAGCGGACATTGCCATCGTGGATCGCTCTCACCCGAGTGTCGCCACCGTCGAGGACCCCTATTCGGCGCTGGTTTATTCGTGCTCGGGCCGCGACGTGACCGACGTCTGGATCGACGGCCAGCCCATTGTTCGAGGTCGCCAGCACCGAATTTATAACCAGCCAGCGGTTCTCTCAAATGCGCGTGAGGAATTGCAAAAACTCAAGCGGCGGATACGGCTTTGAATTTGCTGACTCCGCCTTCCCCGCTAGTCCCAATGAGAATAGCACCCAACCCGAGTGCCAAAAGTTGATAACTCGCCCTGGAAAGGCGCCAGTAGGATTTCAACAGGCCACGAAACGAGGCTACTGCCTAATTCCGTAACATCCCGCCACGCTCACTTGGCCATTTTGCCTTCGGGCGTGGCCAACATTGCACCTTGGTGTCTGAAGCACCGCAACCTCCGGCCATCCCGACGGCCAGAAATCGCCCGCCCATCAAATCACGCGCGTCTTGCACGACCCGTCCGTTCGTGTCGCCGAAGCACTCCGTGTGAAAGGCGTCTGTCGCACACGTAAAGCCATACCCAACTGCGATGTCATTGATGCGTGGAGTGGAATGAGTCGTGTGGGAGACAGCGAGACTCAACAGAGTGAAGAGCACATAGAAGCCAGCAAGTCGCATGAGCATACCCCCTCTTACGGCCTTAATGCTCTGATGGCGTGAAATTGAATGTCAACTGAGGCTCAAGTGATCGCGACCATCAGGATGCGTATGCTCCTTTCGCGTTACAGAGAAAAGCTCTTTAGACTTTTTTCGAGTTCATCCTTCAATGACAAAAACGTGTTTTGTTTAATGAAATCGTTCTTGACGGTCAGATATAGAGTCTGACGGACTTTAGGCCATGTTTTAACGTTGAGCCGTCGCACGCGCCCCTGCTCGATTAGAGTTTGGCAGACCGGATTCGGAAGAAATCCCAGATTATCGGAATGGCTGACCAGTTCAGCAGCGGCGGTGGCGGTCGCGGTTTCGTGCCCGAGTTTACGTTTTCGAATGGGCACGGGGCAGTTGTCAGCGCCGAAGCGAATGCCCTTGTCGGACCAGTAAACGGGAAAGACAAAGGGATAACTGAGAATTTGCGTCAGAGTGGGGCGACGCGCGAGCGGATGCTCCTTGCGACAATAAAGACCCCAATAAACTGGGCCGATCTCAATGGAACTCCATGTCTTTGGCCATTCGAAGTCGCCCACGTGCACACAAAGCTGAAAGCCCGCCCGCAGCGCCACACTCACAAACTGATCTGGTGGAAGATCAATGATGCGGAAGCGGGATTGTGGGTGGAGCCGCTCATAATTCGCCAGCACGGGGGGCAATACATGCGTGGTGATGTACGACGTCGAAGCGAAACACAAAAAGTCCTCCCGGCGTTCAGGTTTAAGTTCTCCGATCAGTCGGAGATGAGATTCGTAAATATGCTCCAAGAGCGGCAACACGTCCATGGCCTCAGCAGCCAGCTCAACCCCATAGCCGGAACGATCCAGCAGCCGTAAACCCAGCTTCATTTCCAACGCCTTCACCTGCTTGGAGATTTGCCCTGGTGAGGTTCCCATCCGTCGGGCCAGGTCCCGCACCGACTTCGTTCTTAGCAACTCAATAAAAACTCGCACATCACGGAAGCGGATGTCGTCACTCTGATCCATGCCTCGTTTCCTTTTTTGAAACACCTGTTTCTTTTTCCTCGATTGTCCCTTTAACCGGTACGGCCTTATATGTCTACTGAGAACCGAAACGGTTCGGGAGGTGTTCAAATGACACTCACAAGAAGAGATTTATTAAGGGGAACGGCGGTGACAGCGGGAGTCCTGATCTTTCCCGCGTTCAGTCGGGCCCAGGCCACGGCGCCAAAACTGATCGTGACCGCGGACATCCAATTTAACCATGGCCATGCGCTCGCGCTTTCTGCTGATGACCTCGTACTCCTGTTGCGGGAGGCGGAAAAAACGGGCGGGGTGTCCGTGAATATCCAGGGTCAAAGCAACCATCCCCATGCGGTTGTTCTAAGCGCGGAAGCTCTGATGACTCTGCTCAGCGGCGGCGAAATTTCACTAGCATCCACCCAGAACGCGGGTCATTCCCACGGGGTCACGATCAGATCCGTTGAGGCGTAATATGAGGCACGGGGTCGGGGTGCTTGTCATCATGGGAGTTCTCAGCGCCTGCTCCTTTGAGCATGTCAAAAATCAATCCCAACCTGCGGACCTGTCGACGCTGGAGATTGTGGGTTTCGATCGGGTCCGCGCCGATGTGATCGAGCCCGGCCAGTGTCTGGAGTGCCACTCACCGCCCGATCCTGCGCGGGGCGTTCGATTGGACAACCTACCCGCGATACTGGCCAAACCGAATCTCGTCGTCGCCAGTCGCGCTGAGGACAGTCAGCTTTACCAGGCTGTCTCGTCGGGCTGGATGCCTCTCGAAAGGGCTCCTCTGCCGGCCGACCGGATTTCCATTCTTAAGCGCTGGATAGATGAGGGCGCACATGCGGAAAGCGTCAGGAGGTCACCATGAGATTTATGCCCATTACAATATTCATTTTGGCCGCGGTTTCCGGCAGCTCGGCTTTCGGGCTTGGCGGGAAGATCCATCTTGCAAAGGACAAAGGCGAACTTAAAGCGCTCGCGATTGGACGCCCTCGCGCGCTGAAAATCAATGTTGAAGGCAGCGGGCCGGCCGGCGTCCTGACAATTGAAAACGGCAAACTCCGCGGTGAGATCGAAGTCGATATGCGGAGTCTTGAAACCGGAATTGCCCTGCGAGATCGGCATCTCAAGGAGACATACATCCAAACCAAGGAGTTCCCCCATGCCAAACTCCAATTGAAAGGTTTATCCCTGAGCGCAAAGGATCTGAAGTCCGGATTCAAAAACCGAGATTTCGCCGGTGATCTCCATTTCCACGGAGTGAAGAAGCCTATTACGGGGCAACTTGACCTCGAGCCAGGGCTCAAAATGCAGGCTCGATTTAAGATCCGTCTTACGGATTTTGACGTGAAGGTCCCCTCTTATCTGGGTGTGACCGTCGCTGAAACCTTGGACGTTGAAGTCAAGAGCACGGCGCGGCTGGAGGAGAAATAATGGCCCTCAGTCGCATCTTTTATTTTGTGGTAACCACTGTGGCCCTTACGCTGGCGATGGCGATTATAGGGATACGCAGTGCCTGGACCTTTCCTGAAAACGTGAGACACGGGTATCAAAGCTGCGCCACCTGCCACTATAGTCCAAGTGGCGGAGGCGTTTTGACCCCTTATGGCCGGAGCCTAAGTAAGGAGCTGATCAGCACCTGGGCGTGGGAAGGTGAAGAGCGGGCGCTATATGCTTTTGATAGCGGGAGCTTCTGGGACCTAGGGGGGAATGTTCGCTTCCTGCAACTCTACACGAATGACGAAATTCGGGAGCGCGCTCGCTTCTTTCCCATGCAGATGGATGTAGAACCTGTTTTGCATGCAGGCCGATGGGCTGCGGTGGGAACTCTTGGGGTGCACCGTCAGAAGAATGAGACCAATACCTATGAAACCGAGTTTCTCTCGCGCCGTCACTATCTTCTCTTCCAAGCGACAGATGAGTGGCATGTCCGGACGGGCCGCTTCTTCCCACAATTCGGAATTATGATTCCGGATCACAACCGGCTGAGCCGTCGTCAATTGGGGTTCGATCACGGACAAGAAACTTTGAATCTTGAGCTCGGATTCGCAAGCGCCAATGTGGAGGTGTTTCTGACCGCCGTGTTCGACCAGTACCGCGTGAATTTGAAAGAGAACCGTCAGGGCGCGGTCGCGAGCGCGGCTTGGCTTCTGCAAAGATCCAAGGTCGGATTGAGCGTATATCGCCTAACGGATCCCTCCCAAACCCGCGCCGCGAGATCTGTTTGGGCGCAGATCGGGTTCAATGAGCGCGTGTTCCTGCTCAGTGAGATCAGTCACATGAGCGACAAGCCTAAAGCATCCGGCGCAGATGCGAGCCATGCGCTAGTGGCTGGGGGCCTGCTGGGATACGAGGCCATCCGCGGATTTATCCCTTACGGTGTCTTCGAATGGGAGCAAGTGGAAGTGGGTGCAAGTCAGCGTGTGACCGATGTTCAGGGAATCGGTGTGCAATGGCTCCCCCGCCCCCACTGGGAGGTGAAGCTCGAACTGCAGAAGCGTCACAGCCCCACGCTGGACGCGGATTGGGCGTTTCTGCTTGTGCACTTTTACCTGTAATACTTTTACCTGTAATATTAGGTGGGCTCGGTGCTCGCAGTGGAGTCTGCCGACAGCTGTCGTCTTCAATCCGGACGGAATTCTAGGGGATCTTTCCTCCCCGTCTACGGAGACTCTCCTACTCGATTGTAGTGCGGGTGCATTTTCACCGGGCGTCCTTCACCGTCGAGGGCCTCGTGATATCCGGGTGGAAGTGACGGGCGGTCAGGCGGAGAAACTCCTCGGCGTAGATTTTCACATTGAGCGGAACGATCCTCAAGGTCACAACCCTGAGGAGTCGCACAGGATGCAATAAGGACCATGATCGCACAGAGGCCCAGGACCTTAGCAAGATTCATGCGCACCTCCTAGTATCATATACATGAATCTGTTAGTGCACGAGTTGGCCGGGCCAGTCAATAGACCTGTTGCTCACTGTACGGTCGAGCACATACAGAGAACCCTCGCTCGCCTAGATCAGCCCAGGCTGGTGGTTTCCAGCCGGGCCGATCACGAATTCAGGGGCGCGAGATTACTTGGCCTCAGGGTCGGCCACGGCACCGATAAACAGAACCGTACCGGTTTTCTTCTCTACAATCGCGTAGGCAAACGGACGGTTGAATTCAATCTCAAACTTCGGCTGTTGCGGCAAACTTGAGGATCTCTCGACTCCTCCGACAAGTGTTGCGGCAGCGGCCTTTATACCCTTCTCATCCAGTTCGATCCTGGTCATCTGCTTGATCAGACCCACCGCGCTGGGGAGAGAATCCTTGGTCGCCATCTTTGAGAAATCCGCGTTGTCGGCGAACAGAAAACCCAGTCCCACGGCTTCGGTCAGCGGATCGTCCTTGCGCATTTCCACGCTGTCGTCGTAAGCGAACTTCGGCATGGTCACCCGGCCCAGCACAGGACGGGTTTGGGCCAGACTGTTTATAACTTCGTTCCAGAACCCTGAACGCCAGACATCTCCGCCCTTGGTTGGCAGAACGGCCGTGAATACCAGCTCGGTATTCTGCGTGTTAAAGAACGGGATCTCGACAGCCGCTTCGGCATCGGCGTTTGGTGAAGCCACATAGGCATAGGCCGCCTGTGAGGTGATCATCTCAACCGTTTTGTGAGTGTTATCCGCGGTTGTAAAATTAGGCTGGGTCGCGTGCATTACGGTAAAGGGAGTGGTCCATTGCGCCTCCAAATAGACCGCATTAATCAGAGCCCACAAGAATGTCTTCAATGTGTCCGGATCGATGATCTTGGGGATGAACTTATTTGTATTCTTACTAACCCAAGCATTGATCACATCGGCAGAAGCCGGGCTGACAAAATCCAATGTGTCCATTTCTGCATTATAGGACTGTTGCAGAATACCCTTATAACCTTCGGCGAATTTAAAAATTCTTCCGTCCGTGGCACCATTCGTATTCCATGCACCGTTGGCGATTAACAGCGTCGGAGGAACTAGGCCACGGAAATCTTGAGGAGTCTCCTTCTTCGCTTGGTAAAGCGTTTCCAAGAGGTTCTTCGCAGCCGCGTTTACAGAGGCGAGGTCCGTGTCTGGAAGTCCCAAGCTCGCAAGCAGACTCTTCCGAGTGTGGCCATCTGTCCCGCTCAGCGCCATCGACAAGGCGATTTGAGCGGAAAAGGGCGAGACCAGGAGGTTTTCTCCGGCTCGGCCCTGGGCCATTTCACGCACAAGTTTTATTCCCAGCTGGTTTCCGCCGGCCGCGGCATCTTTGGCGGTCACCGCCATTGCCGATGGCGTGATCAGGCTTGCAAGCGCAAGCGCCGCGATTTGATTTAGCTTCATCATAATCTCCTTAGTGTTGGTTGTGATTTGATGATGATTCGTTTTGGATCGTCGCGCCCCTTCTACTGCTTCCGCCAGAGAACTTCAATCGAGCATCCGCCTTATTGACGCGCGCATGAACCGCTCATCAAGATAAAAGTTTGGAAAGCGGAACGAAATTAACTGTGGTCTATGTAAATAGTTTATGGTTCAATTGCGGACCAATCGGCAGAAACTATAAGCAACCACTCGCGGGAACCACGTTCGCTGTTTTCGAGTGATCTTTGTTACTGAAAATCTTCAGGGAATTTCAACAAAGCCGGCATCCGCATTCAGATCCACCAAAGAAACATTCGGATTGGAGCGAACCTCGACGTAAGCAAAATAAAGATAGGTGCGGCCCTCGTGCTGGGCGAGCGTGGGTTCACCCACGGTCGCAATTTCGCCAGCACCTGTGTGACCGTTGGCTCCGATGAGCACGCTCTCCGCGCCCCAACAGTCGTTATGGGAGAAGCCGCTCGCACAGGCTCCATTCGTCGGCGTATAAGTGTGTGCCACAATATTGGAGTTTCGCCTGAGAATCAGCCTTGTGCCCGTGAAAAACGGCTGGCTTTCATCGGCGGTGGTGTTGATATCGCTGGGGAGAGACGTCTTGACCCAAGTGCCACTTGGAAAACTTCCGGAGGTCAGACGATAGACCGTGAGGTCGTGGCTGACTCGTTCATCATCGGTCCAGATGGACTTAATTTTTCCCGTTTGATCATAATAAAGATGCGGGTTTCCCTGTACGCCCGTGTGCGAGGAGAATCCCACAGGCGATACTGTGGGAGTGATGGATGCAAAGGAATCTCCGTTGTAGGTCACTTGTCCCATGGAATTGTTCCGCCCGAAGGTGATTGTTCCTGTGTAAACATCGGCTCCGTCGTCACCCAGGTTATTGAAGTAGTTGTCCCAGGCCACCACAAACGTTCCCGTGCCATCACCGTTCATTTTAAAGGATAGACCGAACGGTCCGTTCACACCCTTCGAGTCATCAAACGCAAGTTTGAAAGGTTGAGCAAAGGTCCCGTCAGCTTGACGCTTAAATCCATAGAAAACGGTTGGAAAAGCTAAAATTCCGTTCACCACGCCGGGTATCACGAGCCCGCTCAAATGCAAGAGTTTCTCCTTGGAGATACCTCCGATCGGAAAAGACGGCCGAAACTGATCATTGTAGGGTCCGACCGTTTCAAATATGAAGCTGCTGTTGGGGCGTGTGGAACAAGTGTTGAGATCGTAGCCCATGGAGTAAGCACTCGAACTGCAAATTTGCGTGTAATAAAGAGGTCCGCTCATGTAGACGGGACCGTATTGAACAAAAAGATACTCGCCGTCAGGAGTGATGGTGATGCCGTCTTCGTAGCCCGCCGTATTTACGAATGTTCCGGGAACGGCCATGGGCTGTCCCGAACCGGCAACATTCGCATCCAGAACCACGGCTTTTCGTGTGAGACTCACGTCTGAATTCAGTCCCAAAGAATCCGCCTGGGAACCACCTATCTGGACCGTCACCGGATAGGTGCCTGTGCTCGCGGGTGTAACCTGAAAGGAGTAGGTTCCGTCACCGTGATCCGTTACCGCCGAAACCGATCCCTTTGGGACATCGAGTATTAAATTCTGTCCGGGAAGTGGATTGCCATTGCGCGAAGCCGTTACATGGACCACAAAAGGGTCAAGGCCGGGTTGCTCGATCCGAGTCATACCCATTTCCAGAGTCACCGCCCCGGCGGGCCCCGGAGAGCTGACCGGTCCCGAGGGGGAAGAACTACATCCCATGTAAACACCCACGATCGTGGTAACCATCACGATAAGGCCCAAGCGGTAAGTGAAAATCATGCCAATCCTCGTCATCCCTCTCAGCAGGATACGGCTCCCAATTCGAGCGAATCAAGACAGGATTCGTGCGCTGGCCCAATGCGCGCTTTGGCTCAAAGACCTCCCGAAGCGTGTCTCCTTTTGAATCGTTGACAGGACTGCCGTCCCAACTCAACTTAACTCGACTCAAATCAGTTCAGTGCTCCTTGTGTGATCCATTGAAAAAGCAGATCACCGAGACCGGCGTCTAGTTTTTCATGCGGCGGCGAGACGTTCGTCACGACGGTTTCATAAAGGAGGCTGAACCTAGGTTCTCCCCGCAGCACCATTCGCATCACGTTCGTGTAGGAGTCCAGCGGCACCTTGTTACCGGGACCATGGCAGCTCAGACATTTTGCTTGCAAGATCCGACTTTGAATCTCAGGGAAATGGTGAACATTGGCGTCTTGCGCTAAACTCACAATCCACTCCCGCAAGAGATTTGTCTCCTCCTCAGATAATGGCTGATCGGGCGGCATAGATTGATCCGCAGCTCGAACATACACGGGGGAGGAATCGGGTTCCCCCGCCATAAGCCGTTGTCCCGCCACTAAATCATCTACATTTAAGCTGGCCATACCTCCATGTCCCGGACTTCCCGCGCCATGGCAGGATGCGCATCTTTGCTCAAGGAGGGACTTTGCGCGGACGTCTAGCGATACCGATTCTACAGCCTGCTGAGACAGAAAGCGGCCCGAACCACATGAGGTAAAAAACCCCTGTTGAACCGCAATAAGGGCTGCGAAAAAGAGGACTCGGATCCATAGCTTTCCCATGGCCGTCACCGCAACAGATAGTTGAGTGTGGGGGCGCTCGCAACATCCGGAAAGCTATCATAAACCCCCGAGGGAACTCCCGCGGCTTTGGCCACTGTTTTCCAGATACTGGCCCCGGTAACGCGCAGGTCATTGCCAGTCGACCCAGTGGACACAGCCGCGCCCGTCGAATCCTCGGGCTTGTGATAGGAATATGAGTGTCCGTTTCCTGCGTTTCCCGCGATCCGGATATCACCATAGTATCCACCCTGGATCTTGCCGCCCGCCAACATGACGGAATTCTTGCCTTCATTCCCATAACTGTCACTGGAAGGCGTTCGCCCTCCGTCAGTGGTGTAAATGGCGATCACGGTTCGATCGAAGATTTGGGCTGTTTTCAGGGCGTCAATGAGCCGCGCCAGTGGAATCGCGATCTGAGCTCCCTGAGCCCTCATACTGGACTCGAGGCGGTTCCCATGTAGATCGACATGATCGAATTCCAGAGCGATCGTTCGGACCAGACCCGAAGTCGCCAGTTTCGCGGCATAGGCAAATTGCTCCCAAATATGAGCCTTGGGCCCATCATGCCCTTGCAACGGAACACCGCTGCTCCAGTAATTTCTTTCCGCCTCCGAGAGTGCCAAATTGAAAATCACAGGCGTGGTTTTAAGCAGTCCGTTGACACCCGTAATCTGTGAAGTGTGATCCGCTTTCCCAACCTTGTTGACGCGGACGATATCAAGAAAATTCTTATCAACGGCACCCACAAGTTCGGAAATCAAGTCGGCATGGGTGTTTAAAACTGAGGCTGGAGTCTGGTCAATCCCGCTGAAGGATCGAACGAGGCTGTCGGTGGACTGGTAGCGGTCTACTTGCGCGTTGGCAAGACTTGCGGCGAAGTGGTAAACCGTATGTATAGATCGACTGATTCCTTTGTAGGCCACCCCGTTTCGCACTCCCGGAACGAGCGACTTTGTATAATAGTTGTGCAAGACCGCGGGGGTCGGCGTCGAGCTATAATGTTCCTCATTGCCGTCTTTTTTGTCGTGCGGATCGTTAAGCCACATGGGTGAACGTCCGGCTCCGGCCGTGTAACTTCGGCCCGGGGAGCGCGTGGCATTAGCGGCTTCGTGCCCGTGAATGATTCCCATGCTCAACTCGCAAGTTTCAATCACGGCGATGTGATCCAAGTGGGGCTGTAAATGCCGGCCTTCGGTTGTCATATAAAATCGATTGCCGCCTGCCAACAAAGCCGAGGGAGAGTCAAACAGGGCGACTTGTTGCGCATCCGCTCCCCGAATCAAGTTCGCATGGGTTGCAAGCCCAGGAGCGACAAAGACATGCCCGAAGTCATATTGATCGCGCAAATTGATCTCAATAAAGATCGTGCCTGGATCAGCGGCGGATTGGGCATGGGCCTTCCCCAAAAGAATTTCATTACAAGCGAAGCGCAAGCCGTCCGGGATAAACGGAGCCGACATCAACAAGCTGAACCCTTTTAAAAATTCCCGGCGTTGCAGGGGCGTCATGTTCTCAAACCGCTTTGGACGTTTCATGGTGCTTCTCCCTGTTTGAGTACGGATTCAATAACCAACGGGTGAATCAACGATTTGTTAACGATTGTTTGGAACGTCGGGTCCGGTTCTTCGCTGCGGATCTGTGTCGCGATTTCCTGGATCAATCCGATGCCGATCCGCTCCGCATCAGAAGCATCTAGGCGTAAAAAGTGTTTCAGAACTTTGCGAATCGCACACTCCAGGAACAGGGGACTCTCGGCAAGGACGTCCGCCGCTTCCTTGAGATTACGAACTTCGCGCGAGAACATCTGTGAGCTCTCTGAAGCGGCTTCCACCGGATTCTGGAGATGGGATGCATATAGATTTCCAGTCGAGAGTCCCTTCTCAACTCCCGAAGCCTGTATCCCCGTCGCCTCAGGCACGTATTTACCCAAAGTATCAAATTTCACAAAAAGCTGGGCGTGCGCTCCGAACTGGGAATGGCAGGAATAGCAGGCTTGACCGTTTCCAAAACTCATATCTTTCGAGCCTTCAAGCACCTGAAACATGGGAATCAGACGAGAGGCGTCCAGGGGGCGCTGGATCGTCGTCTCCATCGGATATTCCCGGCACGCAAACTCTTTGAGCAGCTTCCCCGCGCGTCGGAGATTGAATCGGCCGACGTTTTTCTTCATATAGGCGCGGGTCGTCAGCACTCCCGCCACGTACGGAGCGCCGGTATCACAAGCCGTCTTGTTCAGGTCGTCGGCAACACAATAGTCGGCTTTCAAAATTTGGGAGTATGGCAGGCGGTTCTTGACGATGTACTTGGCCAGGTTCCCCGGAAGGTTGTAATTCACTCCATCCGCCGTTCCGCTGGCGCTCAAGTTAATGTTCGTCATCAGCCGCGCGGAATCAGCGAGATAGGCATCATCCATCCACGTATTCACAATCTCTGAAATCGCCTCCTGGCGTTTCCCTTGAATGAGGGACAACTCGGCCTGAGACAACGGCCGACCCACCACCGTTGAACTGAGATTGGAAAGATAAAAGGTGACCGCGGACTGAGAATAGAGTTTGCTCAGAGAACGGGTCGATGCCGAGTCCAAATGGCCACTTGCGGCCTTGAACTGTCCACAACCCACGATTGAAAGAGGCATTATCGCCCCCAAAATGACGATGTGGCGTCTCATAGGTGCACAAACTCCAGTGAGGAGAGAAGGACCGTGCATAGAACCTGGGTCTTTTCATTCGCGCTGACCGTGAGAGCGCTGATCCGATTGATCACCTCGAGATCCACACGGTTCGGCTCGCGCCCGTAAACGGCTTTAACAAACTCCTTAGATTTTTCGGAAAACGGGAATCGGGACTGAACATCACCGGACGAGCAAAGGGGCTGAAGCGAGCGAATCCAGAGATTCATGCGTGAATTGGTCCAAGTCAAATCTTGGCCCGTGCCGCTTGCGTAGTCAAAATCTCCCAACTCATATCGATTCCGCTCCAGTTCCATGTAGAGGTCAGGGTTGGTCCCAACGATTGTTTTCAATTTCGATATCCGTGTCGGAAAGGGCAAAATCTGTATGTTGCGCTTAATTGAAAATTCCGTGGCCTTGAATGAGGACGACTTCGCCCCCGAAGGGACATGCTGCGCGGAGCAGGCACTCAAAATGAGACAGAGTAAGATTCCACCTATGAAAGATCCCCGCCTACCGGTCTCCAATCCTACCCCCTTCATAGGTTTTATTTGCACGTAGGGTGCCATTGAACAGGCGATTTCAAGCTAAGCAAGTGACTACACCCTGAACAGGTGACTAACGGGCTTTCTTCAGGAAGTGAGAGGGTTTACAAGTGAGATGGTTACTGCGCTGAGGTTGCCGGGGGGACCGTCGGTCTTCCGGCCTCCCGCATCTCGCGTAGGGTGTGCAGGCTCGAGATGTTTTCAGCAAGAAGTGCGGGCGTAATGATGAAATTGCCTTTTCCATCACAGCGCTTGAACACTTTGGCAAGCTTCGCATCGGCCCGGCTTGTACCACAATCGTGGCCATAACTGTTTCTTACAATAAACTCACAGATTCCGGTTCTCGGGTTTGGTTCCTGGCCCACCACAGTCATTGCATGTCCAAAGATGGAAGAACTCGAGAAACCCACAATCTCCCCGTCGAGCAAGCGCCTCTGGACTTCGGAGACGAGATCAGGTCTCTCACGGAAACTCGGCACTTCGAATGGAGCCTGGCTGAGATGATTTACTTTGATGGGATTCGGACAGGCGAGATTCATTAGCTGATCTATTGTTTCCCATGGGTTCGGCGTTATCGCGGCTTTTATTTGTTCAACACGGAGCTTAGGAAAAATTTGTTGGTAATCTCCGACCGTTTTGACTGCCTTGAGAAAACGGAGATCACCCGAAACTTGACTTTCACGACAAAGACCGTATCGCCGCGACGCCTCAAATGCCTCGTTAAAGTCACCTCCGTATCTATTGGTTGGTCCTGCTTTAAAAGGAGAATTTTCATCTCTTCTGGCATGAGCGGATTGATATCGGAGCGCGATGGCTCCCACACTGATCGGATCCTTAATAGCTTCAGTTCTATCGAGGAGTTTGTACTCAAACTCTACCGCGAGCGAGTACGCATAGCAGAGCGAACTATTCCTTTGATCATCAACGGGTCGAATCTTTGATCGATGATCCCGCCTTTCGCATTTCTTGTTCACATCTGCGAACACTTCTTTAGTGCGTTTGTCGACCCCTCTGAGAGCATGCTCCAAACGATTAACTTGGGATGAGGAGAGCGTAAAATTTTCCTTCAAAGCAGTAAGGGTTCCTCCCAGCGAACCATCAAGATCGCCATACGGCTTCTGGGTGGGGTCGGCTATCGCATCAATGACGTCGTCCGGAAGTTTATTTGTGATCTCCGCAAAGGCCTTCTTGGTAGGCTCGATTTGAGCGTCGAGTTTCTTGAGATCTTCAAGTGGACACTTCTCCATGAGCTCCTTGATTTCAGTAAAAATCACGAGCCGGGAGAGCGCGTCTGTGTTTTTATTGAAGAACGTTCGGACGAATACGCCCTCGAGATAGTAGTCGCACGGCTTAGCAAAAGCCCACGAAGTCGCAGGAAGGCTTAAAGCTATGAAGATAATCCACATCCCACCATGATAACACGCGATCTGTGCAAACCCTGACTGCTCCAAGGGCTAGAAATGAGCAAAGACGTGCAAGCGAAATCATACTCCTGATCGCCGAACCGACAGCCAAGTGATCATGGACGAGCCCCCCCGCGGCGCCAGCGGTGGAATCGTTCCAGCCACCGGAGGGCGGATGGGGGTGCTGTCTTGCGCTTCCACACGCCGGCGACAAATCGATTGGCCTCCGCATAAGTCGGGTACGCGTGAACCGTATTCATGATGTCCCCCAATCCCATTTTCTTGCGCATGGCCAGTGCAAATTCAGCGATCAGCTCACCCGCATGCGGGCCCGCGATCGTGACACCGAGAATACGTGATTTGCCCTTGAGCGTGAGCACTTTGACAAATCCGCGATTTTCACCGTCGCAGATCGCCCGGTCGAGATGGGAGATTTCATAGATATGCACATCGTACTCCACATGGCGTACCTGCGCCTCAGACTCGTTTAGTCCTATGCGAGCCACTTCGGGATCGGTGTACGTGCACCAAGGGAGACTGGAGTAATCGACCCTAAAGCGTTTCAAGGGCGCAAACAGAGCGTTCAACACCGCATAGCCCGCCTGGTGCGAAGCCGCATGGGTGAATTGAAACGGACCCGCCACATCTCCGCACGCAAGGATATTTGGGAATTGGGTACGCAGGTATACATCCACATCCAAGGTTCCATTCCCGCGCGTTCCAATTCCGAGGTTTTCAAGACCAAATCCCCGTGTATTCGCGCGTCGACCGAGTGCCACCATCACGGCATCGAACTCCACCTGCTCTCCATTGTCGAACATGGCCGCTCCGACTCTCGCCGCCGCGCCCGGTGCGGCACCATCCACGCCATCCCTGTCGCCTTCGCGTCCACGCGGCTCAAAGCGCACCACTTCCCGCCCTGTCAGAACCTGAATCCCGTCGGAGCGAAACGCATCCGCAAGAAACTCGGAAACTTCCTCATCCTCTTTCGGAAGGAGGCGCCCTCCTCTCTCCACCACCGTTGTCGCACATCCCAGACGCGCAAACGCTTGCGCGAGTTCGCACCCGATTGCGCCTCCGCCCAGAATCAATAAACGTTTGGGTGCGTTCACCATCTGCCACAAGGTTTCTGAAGTGTAGTAACGAACCTGATTCAAACCTGGGATCGGTGGGACAACCGGCGACGCTCCGGTCGCGATAATAATGTTGCGGGTACTCATCACCCGATCCCCGACGCGCACACGATACGGATCTTCAATTTTGGCTGTACCTTTAATGCAATCTACGCCCAATCCCGTGTAGCGCTCCACCGAATCATGCGGTTCAATCTTTTGGATGACATCCTGAACTCGACCCAGCACGCGCGCAAAGTTCACTTCAGGCGTCACCGACTGCATTCCGAACTCGGCCCCTCGCCGAAAAAGGTGTGCGACACTTGCGCTGCGGATCAACGATTTGCTCGGGACACAACCCGTATACAAACAGTCTCCCCCCATCCGATGCTTTTCAATCAGCCCCACCTTTGCCTTTAATGCGGCCGCGACATAGGCGGAAACCAAGCCGGCCGCTCCCGCTCCGATCACGAGGATATCGTAGTCAAAGACCTTGGGGCGCTTCACTCTCCCGTAAAGACGTCGGCGCTTCCATGCCTCCACGCCGCTTTTGGCGAGCCAGGGTATCAACCCCAGAACCGCAAACGAGAGGACTACGGGCAGACTCAGGATATCCGCGGGCGAGTGAATTTCACGCAGCCGGGTGCCGGCGTTCACAAAGGCTAACGTCCCCGGGATCATTCCCGCCTGAGACACAAGAAAGAAGGTCAACGTGCGCATGCGGGTCAAACCAAACACAAGATTGATCACGAAAAAAGGGACCGCCGGAATTAATCGCAATGTAAACAGGTAAAATGCGCCTTCCTTTTCCACGCCTTGTTGCACATTTTCATAGGCGCTGCGGAAGCGCGAGGCGATGTGGTCGCGAAAGAGAAAACGCGACGCCAGAAAACACAAGGTGGCGCCGATGGTACTTGCGAATGAAACTAAAATCGAGCCTGCGACGAATCCGAAAACCGCTCCGCCGGCCAGCGAGAGTATAGCCGCGCCAGGGAGCGCGAGTGTTGCCGTGAAAATATAAACCAAAAGATAGATTACAGCCGCCCGCAGGAAGTGCGCCTGCGTCCATACCTGGATTTCATTCTGGTGGACCTTAAGATTTTCAAAAGTCAATTGATGGAGCAGACCAGCCTGAATGGCCGTAACAATAAGACCCGCGACAGCAAGCAAAAGGAAAATTCGGGCAATGTTTTTCATAAAGTCACCTTAAGCAACTCTGGACGTTTGGTCCAGCCACCTGGTCCAGAAACTCCTGTCCGCTGTTACGAAAGCGAGTCCTCTTTGTTCTTGGACTAACCGCTTGGGTCGTTCACGCGCACAATAGAAAGTGGGGGGACACTTCCATCCGCAGTCCCGCATCTCCAGGAAGGGGATCTTATGGTGCCGCGACGAATTCCGGGGGCCGCAAATCTCGCTGTCTATCTTCCGTTTGGCCTTGCGCTCTTTGGATCCTTCGCTCTTTCGGCTTGCGGCCGGACTAAGACCGCCGCCACTGTGTTTGAGAAAACGACCGAAGAATGCCTGGGAGACGCCTTGGAAAGTCAGTTCTTGGTTCACTACAGCGATGGACACACCGAGGTCGTCCAGGCGGAATCAAAACAGGCTTTTCTCGATGGCTTTGTGACCCAGAACCTCTCTTTAATTGAGTATGCGGAATACGATTTTCGCGTGCGCGTCGACCGTAAGCCGACGATTTATGACTCCGTTCCGACACCGTCGGCCGACAACTGGGGTCCGATCCGTGTGAATGCCGATGCTTTGTGGCAGCAGAATGTGCGCGGCGAAGGTGCCGTCGTCGCCATTGTGGATTCGGGCATGGACATCCGTCATTCCCAATTGCAGGAGCAGATTTTCCACAACTCGGGGGAAATCGGGACGGACACCAACGGCCGCGACCGTGCCGCCAACGGTCTTGATGACGACCACAACGGCTTTGTGGATGACGCCTACGGATATGATTTTGTAAACAACCGCGGGTTGCGTGGAGATCATCAAGAACACGGAACCCATGTGGCCGGCGTAATTGCTGCCGCTCACAGCGACACGCATGCGCAAGCCACGTCTTACATTCAGGGCATCGCCCCGGACGCAAAGGTCCTGCCATTGGCCTTTCTCGGACGTGACGGTACGGGCCTGATCTCCGACGGCGTGCGTGCGATCAAGTACGCGGTTCAGCGCGGGGCGCGCGTGATCAACGCCAGCTGGGGAGGCAGCGCCTGCTCACGCTCACTGCGAGATCTTATCGCCACGCTGGACAGCCGCGGCGTCGTATTTGTTGCCGCGGCTGGAAACGCGGGTCTCAATATCGACCGCCAAAGAGAGTTCCCAGCCTCCCTGGATCTCCCTGCTCAAATCACCGTGGGCGCGGTGGGAGTATTGGATTTCATGGCGGAGTATTCGAATTATGGAGTCAAAACTGTGCATCTGTTCGCGCCAGGTACGGATATCGTTTCGACCTTGCCTGAAGGTCGTATCGGCGCACTGACCGGCACGAGCATGGCAACCCCGTTTGTCACCGGCGCGGTTGCGCTCCTCCTCGGTGCCGAGCCCTCCGCCAGTGTCGCTCAGATCCGCCACGCGCTGGCCGCATCGGCGTTCAAACGCAGCGAATATCTGAACGCCTCACAAGGACGGCTGGATCTGCGCACAGCCCTCACGATTCTTCGCGATTCTCTCGACCCCAATCGTTCAAGGTAGTGCTTCGGCTCCGAGCTGATAGCACTCTGCATCACTCTCCTCTATTCCCATCCCGCACCCCGCGTGATAGACAACTCAGTTCTATATCATGCACGCGAGTCATGCCCCGACGACGGGGATGCGGGCGCCGCGCGGGGTTTTTATGAGGGTTTACATTTCGGATCTGAAAGACCTGGTGGGACAAACCGTGACGCTGAAAGGCTGGGTCTACAACCATCGCTCCTCTGGAAAAATCAAATTTCTTCTTCTACGCGATGGCACCGGCATCTGCCAATGCGTCTATTTCCGGGGGGAATGTGAGGACAAAGCCTTTGAAGATTTTGAACAGCTGACCCAAGAGGCCACCGTCGCGGTCACGGGAGTTGTCAAAGCCGAACCCCGCAGCCCTGGAGGCTATGAGCTCTCCGCCCGCACACTTGAAATCCTGGCCCCCAGCACGGATTATCCGATTTCGCCCAAGGAGCACGGGACTGATTTTCTGATGAACAATCGTCACCTGTGGCTGCGCTCCAAGCGCCAGCACGCCATTATCCGCGTGCGCGCCGAGGTGATTCAGGCCATACGGGACTTCTTCGATGGACGTGGTTTTACATTAACGGATGCGCCGATCTTCACGCCCAATGCGTGCGAAGGCACATCGACCTTGTTTCAGACACAGTACTTCGATGAAAAGGCTTACCTCTCACAAAGTGGTCAGCTTTACATGGAAGCCACCGCCGCCGCCTTTGGCAAGGTGTATTGCTTTGGCCCCACGTTTCGCGCCGAAAAATCAAAAACCCGCCGCCACCTTATCGAGTTCTGGATGGTGGAACCTGAAGTCGCGTTCAATGATTTGTACGACAATATGGAACTGGCCGAACAGTTCGTCGAATACGTTGTTCAGCGGACCATACAGAATCGCGCCGAGGAGCTCGTGGCGCTCGAGCGCAATTTGGAAGCTCTGAAAAACGTGAGAGCGCCTTTTCCGCGCCTGCACTATAAAGAAGCGGCGGAGTTGATTCTGAAAGAAAATCCGCAATTCCAAATCGGGGAAGACTTCGGCGGAACGGATGAAACCATTGTGAGTTCGAAATTCGACAAGCCTGTGTTCGTGCATCATTATCCCTCCGCGGTGAAGGCGTTTTACATGAAGGAAGATCCGAACGAAGAGGGCTACAGCATGAGCTGTGATCTGCTCGCCACGGAAGGATACGGCGAAATCATCGGCGGTGGTCAGCGTGAGGAAAGTTACGATGTGCTTGTACGCAAGATTCAGGACCATGGCCTGAATCTGAAAGATTTTGAATGGTACCTGGATTTAAGGAAGTATGGGTCATTCCAGCACGCTGGCTTCGGGCTGGGCGTGGAGAGAACGGTGGCCTGGATCTGTGGCATTCAGCACGTGCGGGAAACAATTCCGTTCCCCCGGTTGTACGGCCGCAATTACCCCTGAACGAATAGGGCGAGTATGGGAAGAGGTGACAGCATGGAAACGGAAGTGCCATCAACCACCCTGCAAAAGCTTGCAGAGCTGGAAAAGCGCAACGAGCGGGCTTTTATCGGCGGAGGCGCCGATCGTCTCGCCAAACATAAACAAGGCGGGCGCCTCACCGCGCGCGAGCGCCTGGATGTCCTCCTGGATCCGGGAAGCTTTGTGGAAATCGACCGTTTTGTCACCCACCGCTGCAACAACTTTGGAATGGATCAGCAAAAGATCGCCGGCGACGGGGTGATCACCGGCTACGGACGCGTGAATGGAAAAGTTGTTTATGTGTATAGCCAGGACTTCACGGTATTCGGTGGCAGTATGTCGCGCACCCAGGCGAACAAAATCATCAAGATCATGGATATGGCGGTGAAAAATGGGGCTCCGATTATCGGCCTGAATGACTCCGGTGGGGCGCGCATTCAGGAAGGGGTTGAAGCTCTGGGCGGCTACGCCGATATTTTCCTTCGTAATGTCACCACCTCTGGCGTCGTTCCCCAGATCAGCGCGATCATGGGTCCCTGTGCGGGTGGAGCCGTGTATAGCCCCTCATTGACGGACTTTATCTTTATGGTGAAGAACACCTCTTACATGTTTGTCACGGGACCGGATGTGATCAAGGCCGTAACCCACGAGGAGGTCACCAAGGAAGAGCTGGGAGGTGCGCAAACCCACGCAACTAAATCCGGTGTGGCCCATTTCGCCACTGAGGATGACCGCCATTGCCTGCTTATGATTCGTGAGCTGTTGAACTTCCTTCCCTCCAACAATCTGGACGATCCGCCCGTCCTACCGACCAAGGATCGCCCTGACCGAGTGGAGGAATCGCTCAACAGCTTTATTCCCGACAGCTCCAAGAAGCCCTACGATATGGTTCAGCTCATCACCAAGGTCGTTGATGAAGGCTATTTTTTGGAGGTGCATAAAGCATACGCCCAGAATATTGTGGTGGGCTTTGCGCGCCTTAACGGACGCAGTGTGGGCATCGTGGCGAATCAGCCCCAGGTCCTTGCCGGGTGTTTGAACATTGAAGCCAGTGTGAAAGCCGCTCGCTTTATCCGCTTCTGTGATGCCTTTAATATTCCTGTGGTGACGTTTGTGGATGTTCCGGGTTTTCTCCCTGGTACCGACCAGGAATGGAATGGCATTATCACCCATGGCGCAAAGCTGATGTATGCCTACGCCGAAGCCACCGTTCCCAAGATCACGGTTATCACACGCAAGGCCTACGGCGGCGCCTATGACGTGATGTCATCTAAGCATCTGCGCGGAGACATCAATATGGCCTACCCCACTGCGGAAATTGCCGTGATGGGAGCCGAGGGTGCAGTGAACATTATCTCGCGCGCGGCCATCGCGAACGCCAAAGACCCGGCGGCCGAGCGCACTCGCCTCACCAAGGACTACGAAGCCAAATTCGCCAATCCCTATGTGGCTGCGGAGGTGGGGTATGTCGATGAGGTGATCGAACCTGCGACCACGCGCAAGCGCCTGATTGACTCACTCGAGATGCTCAAGAACAAACGCGACACCAATCCGCCGAAAAAACACGGCAATATCCCTTTGTGAGGTGAGAAAGTGTTCAAGAAAGTGCTGATTGCCAACAGAGGGGAGATCGCAATTCGCGTGACGCGCACCTTACGCGAATTGGGCGTCACATCTGTCGCGGTGTACTCCGATGCGGACCGCAACGGACTTCATGTGCTTTTGGCGGATGAAGCCTACCATATTGGTCCGCCGCCGAGCGCGCAGTCCTATTTGAACATTGAGAAGATCCTGGACGTGGCCAAAAAGTCCGGCGCCGAGGCGATCCATCCCGGATACGGATTTTTAAGTGAATCCCCGGAATTTGCTAAAGCCGTGAAGGCGGCTGGCCTGGTCTTTATCGGCCCCACGGTCGAAAACATCCTGGCCATGGGTGATAAGCTGGCCTCGCGTGATCTGATGAAAAAAGCGGGCGTACCCACTGTTCCCGGTACGGACGGGGCCATTCCGGACGTGGAGACGGCGCAAAGGGAAGCGAGTCGCATCGGCTATCCTGTCATTCTCAAGGCGTCGGCCGGAGGCGGTGGCAAGGGCATCCGAGTCGTGAATGATCCGAAGGAACTCCCCAGTGCCTTCCGCGCCTGCCAAAGCGAAGGTCGCAACTACTTTAAGGACGACCGCATCTTTATCGAGCGCTTTATCCAAAATCCAAAACATATCGAGGTTCAAGTTTTTGGCGACACCCACGGCAACGTGGTTCATCTCTATGAGCGCGAGTGCTCCATGCAGCGCCGCCATCAAAAGCTGATTGAGGAATGCCCGAGCATTTCGGTTCCGCCGGACGTGCGGGAACGGATGGGCGAGGTGGCGGTCAGAGCGGCCAAATCGATTCAGTATGTGGGCGCGGGCACCATCGAATTTATCTTCGACAATAAAAGTAAAGAGTTCTTTTTTATGGAGATGAACACCCGTCTTCAGGTGGAACATCCGATCACGGAACTGGTGACCGGATTTGATCTAGTCAAAGAACAGATCTCCGTCGCACTTGGCAATCCCCTTTCGTTTAAGCAAGAGGACGTAAAGCAAAAGGGCCATGCTATTGAACTTCGGATTTGCGCCGAAGATCCCGTCACGTTCACGCCGAATCCGGGCAAAATTCAAAAGTACAGAATGCCACAAGGCCCGTTCGTGCGGCTCGACAATTGCGCGTATCCCGGATATGAAGTGCCGATTTACTATGATCCCATGATCGCCAAGCTGATCGTTTGGGGAGCGGACCGCAGGGAGTGCGTGGACCGGCTGCAACGGGCGCTGGCGGAGTACATGCTCACAGGCATTAAGAGCAATATCGTCCTTCACAAGAACATTCTGGTGCATCCGTCGTTCTTGGATGGAAGCTATACAACCCAGTTTATTGATAGCCAGATCGCCGGCAAGAAACACCGCGAGCTCTTTATGTTTGTGGATGAAGATGTATTTTTGATCTCCGCCGCTATCGAGGCGTATATCCAGGCCAAATCACGTGACGTGGGGGATTACAATCTGGCAAGCCAGTGGAAACGCTATGGCCGTTTGAAATCGATGAGGAGCCTTTAGATGTATTTTGAAGCTGAGTCCGAAGGCATCAAATATCAAGTTTCGGTGACCGAGAGCAAATCCCACTGGCGGGTGGGCATGCGCAAGGATGACAAGGACTGGATCTATTACGATATCAACAAAGACGATTATCAGTTCCTGGATGACACGGTCAGCTTCCTGTTTAAAAACAGCTCCTATTTAGTGGACGTCCTTGCCAGGGGCACAGAATACACCGTCTACACCCGAGGGGCCTACAAAACGTTCCGAGTCTACAATGAAGAAGCTTTACTTCACGAGAGCCTTAAAGCTGGCGGGGGCATGAGTGCAAGCGCCAATCTCTCCTCCGGAATGCCGGGAAAGATCGTGAAGATCTTCGTCAAGGCGGGTGACGAAGTAAAGGAGGGCGATCCCCTACTGATTATGGAAGCCATGAAGATGGAAAACGAGATGCGGGCCGCCGCGGCCGTGAAAATCAAAGAGGTCCTTGTTAATGAGGGTGAAAATGTCGAATCGGGTGCCAACCTTATCACCTTTGACAAGTAACCCCCCATGAAAGAAGCCAAAGAGCGCAAGCCGCGGTTCAAAACCTCATCGAACATCGAGCTCAAACGCACCTACACGGAACAGGACTGGGCGGCTCGCGAAAAGCGTGCCTCTTCTCTTGGCGATCCCGGCCAATACCCGTTCACCCGAGGGGTGCAAGAGACGATGTATCGCGGCCGTCTATGGACGATGCGCCAATACGCGGGTTTCGGCTCAGCCAAAGAAAGTAACGAACGCTACCGACTACTCCTGAGCAAAGGCACCACCGGATTGAGTGTCGCCTTCGACCTTCCAACACAAATGGGTTACGACTCGGACCATGTTATGGCTACCGGCGAGGTCGGAAAGGTCGGGGTGGCGATCAGTACAATCGAGGACATGGAAATTCTTCTTGCGGATCTCCCGCTGGCTGAAATCTCCACCTCTATGACCATCAACTCGACGGCCGGAATCTTGCTGGCATTCTATATCGCGGTGGCTAAGCGCCGCGGCATTCCGATGTCCGAGCTTAAAGGCACGATCCAGAACGATCTTCTCAAAGAATACATTGCGCGCGGAACTTACATTTACCCGCCCAAACCCTCGCTCCGCCTGATCACGGATATTTTTAAATTTTGTACGGACCATGTCCCTGGCTGGAACACGATTTCGATTTCGGGCTACCATATACGCGAAGCCGGAAGCACAGCCGTGCAGGAGGTCGCGTTCACACTCGCCAATGGAATCACCTACGTCCAAGCCGCGGTCGATCGCGGCCTGGACGTCGACCAGTTTGCCAAACGCTTGAGCTTCTTTTTCAACGTTCACAATGGCTTCTTCGAAGAGATCGCGAAATTCCGCGCGGCTCGGCGGATGTGGGCTCAAATTATGAAGGAGCGCTTCGGCGCCAAAGATCCCAACGCCATGAAGCTCCGTTTTCATTCGCAAGTGGCGGGCTCTACTCTCACGGCGCAACAGCCAGAAAACAACATCGTGCGGGTCGCGATCCAAGCATTGGCCTCCGTCCTTGGCGGAACCCAGAGCTTACACACCAATTCCATGGACGAGGCTCTTGGCCTACCCACGGAAAAAGCAGCCACGATCGCCCTTCGCACTCAACAGATCATCGGGTATGAAACCGGCGTGGCCGATGTCGTGGATCCCATGGGCGGATCCTTTCTCGTGGAGTCCTTAACCGACGAGATCGAGAAACGCGCGAACGAATACCTCGAACGGATCGAGGGCATGGGCGGGGTCATTTCCTGTATCGAGTCAGGTTGGATACAAAATGAAATCCAAAACGCCTCGTACCAGTTCCAACAGGATCTCGAAGCTAAGCGAGAGATTGTCGTCGGTCTGAATGAGTTTATCCAAGACGAGCCTTATCCGACAGATGTTCTCAAGGTTTCCGAGGACGTCTCGCGCGACCAGATCGCCCGTCTCAAAGCCTTCAAGTCCCGCCGCAATCCCAAAGTCGTCGAAAGCCAGCTGGCGAACCTTCGCGCCTGTGCCCAGGGTCAAGACAACTTGGTTCCCGCATTTATTGAAGCCGTCGAAAACCAGGTCACCTTAGGCGAAATTTCCGAAGAATTACGCCGGATCTTCGGTGTGTTTAAAGAGTCGGTGACGTTGTAGCTCCAAATGGGCGGAGTCCTCGGCGAAAATCATCAATCGTGAGCGGCCCGTAGGTGGCGTCCTTTTGGCAGGAAAAACTGTATCGCTTCGACGGATCTTCCATCAAACGTTGTGGAGACTCATACCTCGTGCAAAAACAACTTTTCATCGAAGCGGAAGCGCGGCCCGTAGACTCCTTCCGCTTTGCGCTTACCAGCACTAATCACCATTACAATCCGGGCGTCGCACGGGAGTTGCAAAAGCCTACGCACTCGGGCCGAGTCCATTCCCTCCATGGGGCAAGAATCAAAACCAGCCGCCCGAAAGGCCAGCATCAAGTTTTCACAAGCCAGAGCCGTGCTCTTCACGGCCCACTCGTTCATCTCATGCGATGAAGTGGGTTCTCGCGGAGTCGGGCGGAATAGGCCCATGCAGCTCAAGATCAGCTTTTTCACCAGTCCAAACGCACCCATCGGCCCTTGCGCATAGGCAAACGGCACCAGCTTTCGATAGTAGTGAACAGCCGCAGGGGGCGGAGGCGTGTCGGAGGCTTCAAACGCATTGAGCATCAGCGTCTGCATCTCGCGCCAACGCCCGGGCCGAGCCACGCACACAATTAACTCGGAGGCCGTGCGCGCGGCAGGTTGAGATAAGCAGGCCTTCACCAGTCTTGACTTCTGTTCCGGCGATCGAACCCAGTAGAATTCCCAGGGTTGAAGATTCGAAGAATTGGGCGCCAGCAGAGCCAGGCGCAGGCACTCGCGCATCACGGTCTCGGGAATTGGGGTCCCATCGTAGACGCGAACCGAGCGACGACTCTCAACGACTTTGACAAATTCTTGCCAATTCACTTCAGGGGGAGGTGGTTGTATGGGCGTTTTGAGCGTCGTATTGAAGACAGTTTCAGCCATTGGGCCCTCGCGGTCTGAATAAGGCCGTTTGTATACTCTTGCTCATCGCACAGACGCAAGGCTGGCATAAACCTTTGAAGAATCCTCTCCCTCACGTACCGCTACGCGCGG
Organism: Bdellovibrionales bacterium; assembly: GCA_050249195.1. Taxonomy (GTDB): domain Bacteria; phylum Bdellovibrionota; class Bdellovibrionia; order Bdellovibrionales; family UBA1609; genus JALHOQ01. Next base: position 178,623 of record JBFWQY010000002.1, on the reverse strand, counting down.
GAAGGCATGTCCTTTGCTTCAAAATGCCAAAAAGGATAGGCACATGATCTTGTCTGGGCTCATCCTTTCAAAATTTCAGAGCCCCTTACATTTCAAAGGGTCCTCATATACTTTGCGGCCAGTAAACCTTCATGTGAGGTGATCGATGCTGAGATTATTCATGTTCGTGATCAGATGGGGGACTCGGCTCGGGATTGGATTGGGGATAGGCGCTCAAAGTCACGCGGCCTTTGACGGTATGTTTTCAGCCGAAGAAAAAGCCAAACACTGGCAAAACATTGAACTGATCACGTCCGTGGCCGCCCGCTGTCTCGATAATACGTATGCCGATCACATCCGGTTTTATGACGAGTGGAAAGTGTCGAAGTATTACGGCAACCGTCGCGAAGACCTCAACACGGATCAAGAGCGCCGTAAACTCCTGCGCCAATATGGTTACACCAAAAAACAGATCGATAAAATCGCTCCACAGATGGTGGCTACGGCTTGCATTGACCTTGCTATGGATTGTTTAGAACAAGGCTTTGCCGCGGCAGGGACGCAAAGCACGTGGAACAAGATCTACACCCAACTCAGTATTGGACGAAACTTTTATGGTCACGAACTGCAGCTGATGCTTCAGCAATTGGGCTGGAAGCTCTACTACTGGAATCCGGATCCAACTCAGAATGTGAAGTGGGATGCGGAAGATCGAACTCTCAATCCACTTCCGAGGCGTAAGAAGTGGAATGCCGTTTGGGGAGGTCATGCCGCGCACTACGCTGAGGTGATGAAGGAGGGCACGTACCATGGAATGCCAATTGACAACAAAGAGCGACTCGTTGGCTTTGGATCCGACTTCCCCGCAAACTTTGAGACCGTTCCGTTTTTTGTCGGCATTGCACATGCCGGATATCATGTCTTTCCGGGAAGGCGGGGCGAGGTCATCGAGGCCCACTCCATGCGGGACTTGAATTCGCGGGATAACATGGAATTTAGCTGGTTTAGTCCTCTCGCGCGAGGAGGCGGACCCAAGTGGACCCGAACCGAGAAATACCGCTCGGGTGTTATCGCCGTTCCCAGTTCTATCAATTTTCCCCATGAGGGACGAGGCTGGTTTGTTGTTCCCGCTTCCGGACCACAATCTGGATGATCCAGATAGAGGCTTCATAGAAGAGCACGAGCGGCACAAGAAGCATGGACATACTGATCACATCGGGCGGAGTTAAGATGGCGGCAGCCAGGGCCAGGACCACAATTGCATAGCGGCGCTGCTTCCTTAAAAAAGCGGCATCTATAATACCCATCATCGCCAGAAGAACGAGTGCGAGGGGGAGCTCAAACGCGATTCCAAACATCAACGTCGTCATAACGAAGAATCCCAAGTAGGCGTCAATCGTGATCATGGGTTTAAGATCGGATCCGAAACTCAACAGGTACTCAAAGGCCGTTGGATAAACAAAATAATAAACAAACATCACGCCCGCAAGGAAGAGCAAGCTTCCTGCGGAGATGAACGCGGCCGCATACTTCCGCTCGTTCTTGTAAAGACCGGGGGAAACAAACATCCAGATCTGATAGAGCCAGAAGGGACAGGTCAAAATGATGCCGCTGAGAACGCCCACCTTGATATGCGCCAGAAAGCTATCCATGGGGCCGGTGAATACGAGTCCACCATCCTTGCCCAGGAAGGGCTGAATGGGCTTTCGTATAAGAGTAAAAATCTGAGGAGCATAGAATAAGCTGGCGCCAATCCCCACGGCAACGCCGAGGAGCGCCCGGATGAGGCGAGTGCGGAGCTCGGTCAGGTGCTCCACCAAAGACATCTGTTGCTCATCAACCGTCATTTTTCTTTTCCTCATCCTCAGGCGTCGAGCGGACCATAGGATCTGGCTCAGCCCCCGGTTCCGAATGGGCAAGCGGGTCTGGATGGATTGCAAGATCCGGATGGGGCGCTAAATCCGGATGACCCATCATCTCAGGATGCGGGGCCACTTCCGAGTGCGGATAGGGCTCTGGGTGATGAACCAGTGGTTCGGGCTGCACGGTCGCCTCCGGTGAGGCAATGGCCTCCGTGGAGGCCGACTCCTGCTGCGCTTCCACACGGCGATGGTGCAATTCGTCCGTTAATCCCGATGTGAACGTCTGCTGAAAGTCCGAGGTGGCGCGTTTCCATTCATTGAGCAAACGTCCCACCGTCCGCGCGACTTCGGGCAGCTGTTTCGGCCCGATAAAGATCAAAGCCAAGACGCCCAGGATCACGATTTCGCCAAACCCCAAGTTGAACATGCCCAAAAATATCACGCGCTGTTAGGGAGTGCAAAGGAAGCCTGCCCAGGAGCGCGAGCGGTCTCATTGGGGGATTGGGAGATGGGAGACGGGGCAGGACTCGATCGATGTTACATTTTGTTGGTCCGGGCCTTGGGGAGATCCGCGCTCAAGAGCCCTTTTTCAACCAGCTGCTCTTCCGCTAACCGCGACCCCGTCGCCATATAACGGCCATACAGCTTAAGTAGGTCTTCGTTGGACTGAATAAGGGATTCCTGACTGATATAGGTGAGCACGTCGACGAAGCCAACAAAACGGATCGAGAACTCATTGAATACCTGCGAGCTAAGATCATCATGGGAAAGCGCGGCCAGCGTGCCATATGCGGCGCCGCCCATGTCCACATAATAATCGATGTCGACCAGTTTCCGGCTCAGCGAGTCGCCAAAAAACCCACTGACATAAAGACTCATATCGCCAAGCTTCTTCAGCAAGTCGGCGCGCATGGGCTCGGCCGAGTTCTGCGCGCGCAGATACAACTCAGCCAAGGTCTCAGCTCGAGGGCGGCCTGTATCCTCATCCTGCGGATAGAGGTTGCTTGAGAACATGAAATGCTCAAGCAGATCCACAAGGTAATTGCATGAAAGTGGATGGGGATGTGGCTTAAACTTGACCCGCTTGATCGCATCCTCCACACGATCAAAAAAGAAGGCGCGCGGACTTTCAAGAACAAGCGATTGTGAGTTTCCGGAATGCTGACTCATATTGAGCCACTCCTCCTTAGATACCGTCATGAAGGCTTCGGAAGCCTTCAGATTAATTTTAGCGCAAAAAGGAGACGACCCGGTCGGCTGGGGAAAAAAGTCGGGTCTAGATTGCATTTGGATTCGAAAAAAGACCTGTGCTGAAGCACCACGAACATTGGCAATTATATAGCGGATAATGGTTCGTTATAAGAGATAGATCCGGGTGCCGACCAGGGGAATTCCAAACAGGTGTTCCATTTCGTCACGGTGATCGGCTTAATTTTGCATCTCACCCGTCCTCAAAAGCTCACTCAATCTGAGCAACGCGCAGAGCAGCGTCTGCTCGAAACCGAGTTCCGTCTTATCACCCGATTGGGATTCCTTGTCATCAGCACGACCTCAGTTGCCGTCGCCATTTTGCCTTGGCTGATTAAAACCTGAATCTTTCGAGTGCCGGCATCCACCCACCCACTTTGCGATTCAAACGGTATTCAAAACGGCGACGTCGGCCCAACGAGCGAAATCACTGCCGGTTGTGAAAAGAGCTTTTCCGCCATCGCCCGCACGGCTTCCGCGTCGACCTTGCGGATGCGCTCACTGAATCGATACGTCTCAAGAAAATCAATCCCGTAAATGAAATCGAAGAGAAGCGCCGAGGTGATGTTGGAGTTCTTTTGCAATTCGATATCGTGCTTGCCGATAAGGTAGCGTTGCGCCCGCGCCAACTCCTCGGGATGAACCTTCTGCTCCACAAGCTTAGTAAATTCATCGCGCATCATGCGCATCGCGGTGTCCACCTTTTCTGGGGAACATCCAATATAGGCTCCAAAGTACCCGCCTTCCAGGCCCTCCATCCGCATCGGAGAGACCGAGTAGGCCAGCGAGGCCTTGTCTCTTAACTCCACAAACAATCTCCCACCCTGCCCCGCCAAGATGGCCTGAAGAACTTGCAGTATGTAGCGATCGGGATCGTCAATTGAAACTCCCGGATAGCCCATTATCAGGTGGCTTTGCTCCTTTTTGTTTTCGAGGAAGTGTCGAGCTTCGCGGCCGGGATATCTAATGGGCTGACGCTGAATCTGACCTGAACCCGGCTGTTCATTCCCGAGCGCCCCTCCCACCATCCCACGAAGCTCCTTCGGATCGAGCGCGCCCGAGGCCACGATGGTCAGCCCGGATTTGCGCTCAAAGACAGCTTGCACGGCGTCCCGATCTAAGCGGGCAATCGCATCCTCGTCGCCGTAAGGATCGCGCCCGTAAGGGTGGGTTCCGAACATGGCGCGCATAAACTGGAGAATACACAGCTGCGCCGGATTATCCTGTCTTAGTTTCACATGCTCCAACATGGATTTCTTTTCACGCACGATCGCCGGCACTTCGAAACGCGGCTCTTTGTAGGTCAGAAAGAAAAGATCCAACATCTCCCGGGAGAAGGGACGCAGGCAGGTCATGGACAGGCCTTCCGAGTTCCGACCGCCGAACGCGGATAGACCTCCGGCCAATTCGTCGGTCCGGCGGCTGAGCTCCATTTCGGAATAGGGGCCGCAGCCGGCCGTCCAGACCCGCGACAAAAGCTCAGTTGCGCCTTGATTCGCAGGAGTTTCCAGACGCGAACCACCCAAACTCGCGCAACGCACGCTCACCACCGGCGTATCAAAGCTCGGACGAACGATAAGGGTGATCCCGTTCTTAAGAGTCCACTTCTCCACACCAGCGCGCAAGCCCGGAGGCTTCTTGAATACAAACGAAACTTTTTTCGCGCGTTTGGTCGATGTGGATGCTGATCCCGGCGAGGGCGCCGATTTCGCCAATGTCCTTTGCACGCGTGCGACAACAGTCTTCTTGATGGACGCGCGCAGGTCTCTGATCCATTTTCTTGCGACCGGCTCCACGCGCTCCTGATTCGCGGGGGTCATGATCACGACGGAGAACCCGCCATTTCCGAGATACTTGCGTGCCACCTTGAGAATATCGGCGGGTCGAAGACTCTGCACCTGACGCATAAACCGGTTGAAGTAAGAGGGATCCCCGAAAAGGTCCTGATAATGGCCAAAATTGCGGGCCAACCCATCCACAGTTTCCAGGTGATAGTACTGCTCACTCGCGAGATTCGTCAGCGCCTTGCTTAGTTCCTCCGCGCTCGGAGGAGTCTGAAGCGCGAGGAGCAGCTCCTCTTTGAGAGCGGCCAGCGCGGGTTCCATATCTTTCTCGTTGAGCGACATGGAGACAGCTAAAAAGCCTGGGTCGCGCGCGACAAAAACACTCGATCCGGCGAAATTCACAAGGTGCTCGTGCATGCGTAAACGGGTATTGAGGCGCGAGCTGTCCCCTTGCCCGAGAATCAACGCAAACACCTCCAGCGCCGCGATATCTTTATGAGAGGCTTTGGGAATAGGGAAGGCGAGATGCAAGATGGTCTCGGCAAATGGAGCGGTCTTCACCACAAGGTTGAGCCGTGTGCCTTTGGGGATGCGGGCGCGTTTCACCACGCGCAGCTTGTTGCGAGGGAAGCCACTGAAGTACTCCTCAATCTGCGCGCGCATCTCCGCCGAGTTGAAGTCACCCGCCACCACGAGCGTCATATTGTCCGGATTATAGCGACCCTTGAAATAGCTCACCAACGTTTGGCGGGAGACATCGCGGATATTGTCGGTGAATCCAATCACCGGGATCCCGTACGGATGCTTCTTGTAGATTGTGGAAAAAAGCAACCGGCTCGCTTGACGGTGAGGGCTGTCGTTGGAGCGCTTGATCTCCTCAATCACGACCTCCCGCTCATTGTCGATCTCCTTTTGATCGAAATGAGGGAAACCCATCATTTCCGAAATCACTTCCATTCCCACGCGCTGAAATTCCTTAGAGATCGTCACATAAAAGACCGTTTGATCAAACGACGTGTACGCGTTGAGTTCTCCACCCGCGCCTTCGACGGCAGCCGCGATCTCCCCGACTTGGTACTTGCGTGAACCCTTGAAAACGAGGTGTTCAATGAAATGGGAGATTCCCTCTTCACCTTTCTTCTCGTCGGCGCTCCCCGTCTTCACCCACATCTGAATCGAAAGCACGGGGCTCTTGTGACTCTCGACCAGCAACACTTTTAAACCGTTTTTGAGTTGATATTTTTTAAACATAAACTTAGACCCGGGTCATGGCCCTTTCGGTGTACATTCACATCCCTTACTGCCTGCAAAGATGCCGTTACTGCGACTTCACCACGTTCGAGTGGCGGGACACATCACCGACAACACAGCCGGAGATTCCGCCCCCGGAAACGTATGTGCAATGGCTCCTCCAGGAACTCCGGAATCGGCGCCAGATGTGGTCACAGTCGGAGATCCAGACCGTCTACTTCGGCGGGGGCACACCCAGTCTTCTGGCGCCTGAGCTGATTGTAGCGATTTACGCGGAACTTGCAAATGTCGGATTCTGGTTGCGGACAGATGCCGAGGTGACCATCGAGATCAATCCAGCAACGGTAAATGCCCGGCACTTGGAGATCTATCTTGAAGCTGGCCTCAACCGTTTCAGCGTGGGGGCGCAAACATTTAATGATTCGCTTCTCAGGACCTGCGGGCGCCGACACTCAGCCGAGGACACGCGCGAAACACTGCGTCTGTTGCGGCAGGCGCACGCCAACTATTCTTTTGACCTTCTTTTCGCACTTCCAGGACAAACCCGTGACGATTTGGAGCGCGATCTTGACGAGGTGGCGAAGTTCGCGCCACCTCATTTGAGTGCCTACTGCTTAACAGTTCCGGAAGGTCATCCCATGAGCCGCGGACGTCCTCCCGAAGATGACCAAGTGGAAATGTTCGCACATATCGAAACCCATTTGGGGGTCCAAGGGCTGCGCAAGTATGAGATCTCCAATTTTGCGCGTCCAGGCTTTGAATCACGGCACAATCAGGCTTACTGGAAAGACGAGCCTTACTGGGGTCTGGGTCTAAGCAGTCACTCCTACGACCCCGACCGTGGACCCTTTGGTACACGATTCTGGAATTCCAAATCCTTTCGGGAGTACAGCCGAGCTGTGGAAAGATGCACACTCGATCCCGAGCAAATGGAACAGCTTCAGGCCCATGAAGCGGCTACGGACCTTTGCCACATGTTTCTTCGCACCACAGCAGGCTTGTCCATAGACGCGGTGCTTCAGAAATTCACCGGTGGACTTCGCACGGAAATTTTAAATCGGCTCGCCAGGCTGAGCCGGGAGGATTGGCTCACATTTTGTGACCAAAGATGGAGGCTGACTTCGAGAGGGGAGCTCATTAGCAATAAGGTGTTTGAAGAACTCACCTTTTTGCAATCCGAGATCGGTTTGGATGCATTGACACAAACCTCTCCCGACCCATAGTGTGCAGTATGAGCGAGAACCAGAACAAAGATTCCCAGTCAGAAGAGCAGAAGAAAAAAGAAAACACGTCCGCGGCTACAGGCAATGGCCAAGCGGGACCAACCTCGGACTTGGAGATGGAACGCGACAAGGCCAAGCGGGATTATCTCTACCTGCTAGCGGAGTTCGATAATTATCGCAAGAACGCCATCAAGGAGCGCTCGGACCTCACGAAATATGGTTCCGAGCGGTTTATTCGCGAGTTCCTCAATGTCTTTGATGACTTTGAGCGGGCCTTGGAAGCCGAAGTCAGCGCGGAAAACCAAAGTTCATTCCGTGACGGCGTCAAAATGATCGCCGGGGAAATCCGGAATCTGCTCCAGAAGTTTGGCGTGGAAGAAGTTCCTGCCGAGGGTCAACCTTTCGACCCGAGCAAGCATGAGGCGCTGAGCAGTGAACCGCGAACCGACATGCCCCCGGGACATGTCGCGCGGGTGTTCAAGAAAGCGTACAAAATACATGACAAGCTGATACGACCTGCACAGGTCACTGTGTCAACGCCACCCTCGGCGGAAGACCAGGAAAATCCGTAGGAAGTTCACTGTGGCGGCGAAAAAAGATTATTACAGCGTTTTGGGAGTCTCGCGCCAAGCCACAGCCGACGAGCTTAAAAAAGCCTATCGCAAGCTCGCCATGAAGTTTCATCCGGACAAAAATCCCGGAGATAAAGCGGCCGAGGAGCGGTTTAAAGAAGCGACAGAAGCCTATGATGTGCTCGGAGACGTGAAAAAGAGGCAGGTCTACGATCAATTCGGCCATGCCGGTTTTCAACAGGGTGGCGCCGGTCCCAATCCGTTTCAAGGGTTCGGTGGATTTCAAGGCTTCGATCCGCGCCAAGGCGGTCCCGAAGGCTTTCAGGACATGTTCAGTGATTTTTTCGGCGAGTTCTTCACCGGGGGTGCCCAGCAGGCCGGAGAAACCTGGGGAGGACGCCGCGGTTTTCGCCAGGAGGCCCGCGGCGCCGATTTGCGCTACACACTGACAATCACCCTTGAAGAGGCCGCGACTGGGTGCGAAAAACGGATCAGCTTTGTCCGCCAGCGCGGCGGGAAAGAAGAGTCCGCAAAACTCTCGATCACCGTTCCCGCGGGAGTGAAATCAGGGCAGCGTCTGAAGTTGCGGGGTGAGGGCGACGGACCTGCGAACACGGGCAAGCCGGGTGACCTCTACGTGATTATCAACTTTCAGGACCATGTCCTCTTTAAGAGGAAAGACAATGACGTTCTAATGGAACTCCCCATTTCATTTGTCGATGCTCTGCTGGGGACGCAAGTTGAAGTTCCAACCCTAACAGGCAAGGCGATGCTCAACATTCCGCCGGGCACGCATCCGGGCCAGATTTTCCGACTGAAAGGGAAAGGGTTTCCCGATATCGGCGGGTATGCCCCGGGAGACATGTTGATTAAAATCGTTGTGGATGTGCCCAACTCCGTGAGTGAGGAGGAACGCCAGTGGCTCGAAAAATTGCGAAAATCCTCCAACAACTCTCCCCTCGTGAGTGGTTTCAGGGATAAGATGAATCGCTTACTACAGCAGAGGTCTTCATGAGAATGATTTCCGCGCTTGGAATGTCAATGGCGCTGCTCGTGCTCCAGGTGGGGACGGCCTGCACGACAACTCCTAAGAAAAGTCCTCCAGTGGTGGCGCCCCAGGACGCCAAAAAGGAACTATCGAAAATTCAGATCGATGTCGCGGCGGGCGCCGATCGCAAAGCGGCTTCCCGGCTCCGAAACCTAATCGCGGATCACCCCAAATCGGACGTGGCTGATGACGCCACAATTCAGTTGGCGCGCATTCAATTCAAGCAGGGCCGATATGAGGAAGCTTATGCGACCTACATGACTTTGGTCGAGTCGGATGTCTTTAGCGTAAACGAAGCCGAAGCTCTGCTTGGTGCCGCCAAATGCCTGCATAAGCTAGGACGTCTCGACGAATCCCTGGCACTTACCGCGCGCGGATTGAAAATCCCCGGACTTTCGGACGCGTTCAAGCTGGAATTCCATCGTCAGCGATATCCAATCTTGATCACTATGGGTGATCATCTGGATGCGCTTCGCTCGCTCGCGTTTATCTATCAACATGATGGGAAGGCCGATATAAAGGTTAACGCCCAAGCGCGTGCGAATGAAATCGTGAATCTGTTCCTTGCTGAAGAGGACTTGAAAAAGGTGGTGAATCAGGAAGAATTCGGATTCATCCGGCCAGCGGCCGCTTACCGTCTAGGACTTTTCCTTATGCAGCGTAAGGACTTCGACGACGCCCGCAGCTCATTCAACAGCGCCGTGGAATGGGGAGCGGGAACTCCTGTTCAAACCTTGGCCCAGAACTACATCGCGCAGATCGATTCCCGCCGTCGAGTAGATCCCTATACTATTGGTGCCGTCCTGCCCCTCAATGGTCGCTACTCCGCGATCGCCCATAAAACCTTGCGTGGTCTCCAGCTTGGGCTGGGAATCTATGGGCCCGAACGCAGCTCGTTTCGCCTCGCGGTTGTGGACAGTGATGGAACGGCCGATGGCGCACGTAAGGCGGTTGAACGTCTGGTTATGGAAGACAGTGTGATCGCCATTGTTGGCTCACTGTTGAGTCGAACGGCAGCAAGTGTTGCACAAAAAACCGAGGAATTGGGAGTTCCCTCCATCGCTCTTTCACAGAAATCCAATGTGACCGAGCTCGGAACCTATGTTTTCCGCAATGCGGTGACCAGCGAAATGCAGATGAAAGAGCTGGTGCGCATGGCAATGGAGTCGTTGGGAATGAAGCGCTTTGCTATTCTCTTTCCCAACGATAACTACGGCGTGGAGTACGCAAACCTATTCTGGGATGAAGTCCTCGCGCGCGGAGGCACGATTGCCGGGGCTCAACCCTATAGTCCTGATGAGACGGACTTTCGCAAACCCATTCAGAGGCTGGTGGGAACGTATTACGTCGAGGATCGCCGACATGAGTACCAAAACCGACTCCGAGAGTGGTTTACCAAACAAAAGAGTCTGAGTGCGCGGCGCAGTCCGCCCGACGATTTACTTCCTCCGATTGTGGATTTCGATGCCATCTTTATCGCGGACGGGCCCAAAGCTGTGGGCCAAATCGCGCCCATGTTGGCTTACCAGGATATTCGTGACGTTCGCCTGCTGGGTACGAACGTGTGGCATTCCTCGGAACTGCTGCGGCGCGGGCAAAAGAATGTTGAGTCCGCATTTTTTGTGGATACGGACTTGATTCACAATCCGGTCTTCCAGAATTCGAAGTTTGTTTCCCAGTACCGCAAGGCTTTTGGCGAGGAACCTGGACTCTTTGAAGCTCAGGGTTATGAAGCCGGCCTTCTTCTTCGTCGGATGATTGAGGACGGCGAGCGGACCCGCAGTGATTTGGCGGATGCGCTTTCCTCCGTCCGCCGCTTCGAGGGGGTAAGTGGTCCCATAGCCATGAACCAGAACCGCGAATTCGTGCGCCCTTTAAATGCATTTATGGTTCGTGACGGCGCGATTGTTCGTTGGACTCCCGAGCTGGAAAGCCAACTGGCCGCGGAGAGCCGGGACCGGGATCCACATCAGTCCCGCCACTCGGCACCCGGTAAACCCTCCCGCCTCGGAGGCGCCGGCAAAAGCGATTCAGCGAAAAAAAAGAACCGAAGGTAACCGCCGAAACCTGAAGCCTCGTCTGATAGGTATCTTCCTGCCGGGTTGGCAGGACGAACGTCCAAGGAGGCTGATATGATCGACGCGCGAGTCCTGGCCCTCTGTAAGCAAAAGCTCCTTCAGACTAAGGCCGACCTTATGAACCGCTTTCAGGTGCACGTCATGGAATTTCGCGAGCGCGAGAGCGGGGGTGATGAAGCCGACCAGACCGTCTCTCTTTTGAATGAAAATCAGCTCTTCATCACCCACCAGCGACTGCGTCATCAACTCGCCGAGATTGAAAGCGCTCTCGCCCGCATCGAACGCGGGACTTACGGCATTTGCGAGGAAACAGAAGAACCCATTGAAAACGAACGCTTACTGGCCATTCCCTGGACCACTCTCAGCATCGAGGGCGCCGAAATTCGCGAATCCACGAGCGCTCGCCGCGACCGGGGCTAACCGGCCCTGCCCCGGATTTGGCCGTCCAGGCCGCCGAGCCAAAGTCCAATCTTTTACCTAAGCCTCCTATTTCCCGACCATTTGCGTGTGTTCTCCCGTTAAAGCGCCGCTGGCCACGACCGACAAGCTAAGTACGAGAACATATCCCGCTTCGCGCGGAGGCTTAAATGAGCTTTGATGACAGAGTGTTAGAGATCCCCGAGTCCCTTCCGATGCTGCCCGTTCGCGACATCGTAGTTTTTCCCTACATGATTTTGCCGTTGTACGTGGGCCGCGAGTCCTCCATACGGGCTGTGGAAGAATCACTCAGTAAAAATCGCCTGATCTTCCTTGCTTCGCAAAAGGAGATCACGGAGGAAAATCCCACCGAAAATTCGATTTACCGCGTGGGCACGATCGCCATGATCATGCGCATGCGCAAGCTCTCCGATGGACGCGTGAAAATTCTCATTCAGGGCGTTTCGAAGGGACGTATTAAACGTTTCAATAAAAGTGAGCCCAATTTCGAAGTAGCCGTGGAGAAGATCGAGGAAGTTCCGGCTCAAAGCGGAAGTATCGAGTTTGAAGCCACGATTCGGAACGCCAAAGAGCAACTCGAAAAAATCATCGCGCTCGGTCGCATGCTCTCGCCCGATATTCTGCTCGTTCTCGATGACGTCGCGGATCCGGGCCGTCTCGCGGATCTGATCGCCAGCAATCTGGGTTTGAAGGTCGCGGACGCACAAAGAGTTCTGGAGACCTTTAATCCCAAGGAACGCCTCGCTTTAGTGAATGAAATCCTTGCCAATGAGCTGGAGGTCCTGCAGATGCAGGCCCGCATCCGCTCGCAAGCCAAGGATGAAATGTCGAAGAGCCAACGCGAGTACTTCCTGCGCGAGCAGATGCGCGCCATCAAGAATGAACTCGGCGAAAACGACTCCAAGTCAGAAGAAATGGAAGAGCTGCGCGAGCGCGTTCTCAAAGCCGGAATGCCAGAGTCTGTGCAAATCGAAGCGCTGAAGCAACTTGGTCGCCTTGAGCGGATGCACCCGGACGCCTCAGAGGCCAGTATGGTACGAACTTACCTGGATTGGATGGTGGACCTGCCCTGGAACAAGAGCACGGTAGACAATCTGGATCTCGAACGCGCCCAAAGAATTCTGAACGAAGATCATTACGATCTGCACAAGGCCAAAGATCGGATCCTCGAATTCCTGGCGGTACGCAAACTCAAAGAGAAAAACATGAAAGGGCCGATCCTCTGCTTCGTGGGTCCTCCCGGTGTCGGCAAAACATCTCTGGGCAAGAGCATCGCGCGATCAATGGGACGCGAATATTTCCGTATCGCTTTAGGCGGCGTTAAAGACGAAGCCGAAATCCGCGGCCACCGACGTACCTATGTGGGAGCGATGCCCGGAAAGATTGTGCAGGCCTTAAAACAGGTCAAGACCAACAACGCTGTGATTGTCTTGGATGAAATCGACAAGTTGGGTTCTGACTTCCGCGGTGACCCCAGCGCGGCGATGCTGGAAGTATTGGATCCGGAACAAAATCACTCGTTCCGGGATAACTACCTCAACGTCGACTTTGACCTAAGCAATGTGCTCTTTATCGCGACGGCGAACGTGTATGAAAACATTCCACCCGCACTCCGTGACCGCATGGAGACGTTGCAGCTGAGTGGATACACGGATTCTGATAAACTGTTGATCACCAAGGCCCATCTGATCCGCCGGCAAATGGACGCCAATGGTGTCACAGATGATCAAATTGAGTTTACAGATGACGGCTTGATGTATCTGATTTCGCATTACACCCGCGAGGCGGGCTTGCGCAATCTCGAGCGTGAAGTCGGGTCGCTGTGCCGTAAAGTCGCTAAAAAGTTCGTGTTCGGACATAAGGAAAAGGTGGTTGTCACCGGGCAGTCGATTCCTGAGCTCCTTGGACCGCCTCGATTTTTAAAAGAGGAGCGACTCAAAGAGAATCAAATTGGAATCTCGACCGGGTTGGCGTGGACACAATCCGGCGGCGAGGTTCTCTATGTGGAGGCTCTTAAGATGAAGGGTAAGGGCGGCCTCACTCTGACCGGACAACTGGGAGATGTGATGAAGGAATCCGCGCGCGCCGCTTGGTCCTACGCACGCGCTCATTCCGAAGAACTTGGCATTGATGACGATTTCTTTGAGAACTATGAGGTGCACATTCACTTGCCCGCCGGCGCTATTCCCAAAGACGGACCGTCCGCCGGTGTCACGATGGCCACGGCATTGACCAGCCTGATGACCGGGGTCCCAATCCGGCGGGATATCGCCATGACGGGTGAGATCACTTTGAGTGGACGGGTTCTTCCCGTCGGTGGAATTCGTGAGAAGTCGCTGGCCGCACTCACGCATGGAATCACCACGATCATTCTGCCTCTGGCGAATCAGAAGGATCTGGCCGATATTCCTGAAGAGTTCAAGAAGAAGCTCAGCTTCGTCTTCGTGGAAAATCTGGACGAAGTCTTCTCTCTGGCTTTTGATAAGAAATCGCCACGGCAAAAACCCAAGGAGCGGTCGGCGAAGAAGCCCAAAGCGCCCGCGGCAGCAGCCTGAGGTCTCACGCATGCGCAGCATCCCGTTCCTCTTCTTGGGTCTGGTAGGTCTGCAACTTTTCCTGTTGCAGACCTATGCCGCGCAAAAGAAAGCGATTCCCATCAAGACCGCGAAAAATAATTTTAAAAAGAGTCTCCTGCGACACTGTCACGAGGGCAACGGCCAGGCCTGCTTCGATTATGGAAACATGCTCTTGCGCGCCCAAACCAAACGGGACAAGAAGGTGGGGAAGATCTACATTCGCAGAGCCTGCCAGCTCGCCTATGCTCCAGCCTGCGCGCGCTCCACGGCCAGCGCGCTGCCCAATGCGGATACGACCATCGAGCTTGCCGGATGTTATAGACCTGAAATCATCAAATCGGCTCGGTTTACGGTGATCAGACGCGGCCTTAAGATCGGACGCGTCACCCGTGAATCGGTTTGGGAACAATCGGGTCTAAGAAGAGGTGACACCATCCTTAAGATCAATGGGGATAAGCTGCGACAAGAAGATCAGCTTATTGAAGGCCTGAAGTCCGGCGGCTTTATTGCCGATGTGGATCGCGCGGGCGCATTGACTCCCATCGCCGTGTTCTGTCCGTAGAACTCGCCTCTCAATTCGGGCCCAAATTTCCCCAAATCATTCCTTCCACGAGCGTCTCACGCGAACTCTCGGTGGCATTGTTTGTGCTCACTCGAATCCTGGTATTTCCATATCAATGAGGAGAAAGAAGGAGGACACATGAAGCCAATTCGAATCGGGATTCTCATACTCAGTGTGGCATTCGCCACCGGATTGCGAGCAGAAGACCACATGACAGGGGACGACACGGAGGGTCCTATATTTTTGTTTAGTGGAGATGAGCAGCCACTCGACGATGTCGAGGCCGAGGAGTTCAATGCCCTCTCATCGCTTGATGCGGACCAACTCCGCCGCGGCGGCCGGAGAGGCGTGCGCAACCATCACATTCACTGCGGGAGCCGGGGCCGCCGGGTGGCCTACTGCCATGTTCCGGGCGCCGTCGTTGGGGTCCGGGTGGCTCGCCAGTATTCAGAGGCACCGTGTCTGCCTGGCCGCACGTTCGGCGCGCATCGCCGCTCGATCTGGGTGCGTGGCGGATGCCGCGCGGACTTTGTTGTGGCTGTACGGGAACCTCGTGGGCGTTGGGATCGTGGTGATAGGGATGACAGGGGTGGCCGATAGCATCGGCCCCCAGAAATTCACGTCTCCAAACCCAAGTCGAATTCCGCTAAAGGGGAATGGGATTTTTTAAGACGGGTATTGTCATCTTCAAGGACGCGGACCAGAGTTTTCAGGTCCGCGACCTCCTCTTTAAGCTGCAGAATCTGCTCTTCCTTCTCTTGAAGGATGAGCGCATAGGCTTTTTTGATTTCGCTCAAAAGAGCCTGTACGGTTTTCCAGTGCGGATCGCTCTCGGGAGCCGGATCCGGTTTGGGAACGGGACTCTGGGTATGAGAGCTCACCGAAGTTGGGGGGGCGATGGTCTCAGACCCAGAGCTATTCATCTGAAGAGGACCGTCCTTGAGGAGATACTTCCCATCGCTGAATTTATGCTCGATCTCGCCGGCTTTAATGCGGCGGCGGAGCGTGGACAAACTCACGCGATACTTGGCCGAATACTCCATCAAGGGTAACCAACTTTGAGTGCTCAACACGCTCTCCTTTGGTTATTCAAACACTAGCACACTCGAAAACGTTGTAAAGATCGCTTGAGTATTCAGATCCAAAACTAGGCCAGGGCCCTGAAATCAAGGCCTAAAGGCCAGGAAAGCGCGCACTCTTGTTGGTGACTACCCTCCTTTTTGTGGCGCTGAGTACTCAGACTCAGGTACAGTGAACTTGTGAAATTATCCGAGAAAAAAAGAATCGCGCTTGTGCTGAGTGGTGGCGGCGTAAAGGCCGCTGCGTTTCATATTGGCGTCTGTTTGGCTCTTCGCGAAAAGGGTTTTCAGTTCGCCGGGGGCAATTCCGCGAAGGATCGTCTCACCTTCGCAAGCAAACCTCTGACATTTAATCTCTACGTGGGTTCCAGTGCGGGATCGGTGGTCGCCTCATTTCTGGCCAGCGGACATAGTATTGACGCCATTATCGACGCCTTTACGCGCGGCGCGGGTCTGGACTCTTTAACTCGCGCGAAATCGGACGTCCCCTATCTCAAGCCCATTACCTACCGGGACATTTTTTCACTGAACCTGACTCCCTCCAGTGCCGCCCGCCTTTTGCCCCGGATGTTCCGTCGCCGACTAAATGTTTCCGGCGGACTCGAAACCCTGGTTAAGGAAGCGTTCAAAATCAACGGCATATTCACGACGAAAAATATCGAGCGTTATATACGGACGAACGTCTGTCCCGATAATGACTTTCAGTCCCTGGGTGCCGAACTCTACATCGTTGCCACGCAATTGAATCATTCGCGCAAAGTTGTCTTTGGCCCTTACGCGGAAACGTCAAAAACGCGCGAAATCAAATATGCGAATTATGCTCCCGTGAGCGCCGCGGTGGCGGCGTCGGCCGCTCTCCCGCCGTTCTTTGCGCCGTATGGGATCCGTAATCTTAAAGGCAAGGAGATTCAGTATTTTGATGGTGAGATCCGCGACACGTTGTCGACCCATGTGGCCGCGGATCAAGGCGCGGACCTCGTCATTGCGTCGTATTCCATCCAACCGTATCATTACACCCCGGCAATGGGATCCCTTCACGATTACGGGATGCCCTTGATTTTCAACCAAGCCCTATATCAAGTGGTACAAAAAAAGATCGAGCATCACATTCGGCATCAGCATGATGTGCGAGCCATGATTAAGGCGGTCCAAGGCTATATGCGTGAACAGGAAATCGCCGAAGAGCATATCCACAAGCTCACCGAGATCTTGACCTCACGCACCCGCTTCAATCCCGCTGTGGATTATATCTATATTCACCCCAGCCCACAGGATTACGAGTTTTTCTTTTACGATCATTTCTCACTCAATCCGAAGGTCCTCTCGGGCATCGTACGGACAGGTTTCAAGTCGGCGATGAATGTACTGAGAGCCTTTAATATTTAGGGCGTTTCCACATCTTGTCGTCCTGAAGCTGACGCTCCCGCTCCTTTTCCCAAGAGGTGCGTCCGCATGTGCCTTACGGCTCCCGTGAACGTGCCTCTTTCCTAAGGAGTTCAAACCCGCGCAGGAAAGAGCGCACGGTATCCATGTATGCCGTCGAAACCTCGTGCCGCTCTGGGGGCCAGCAATAATTGTGTCCACACTGAAGAGACTTGCTTAAAAATGGTGTATACAACCTGTCACCTTCGCTGAGTGCCCGCTCGGACTCCGCCACGCAGCGGGCGCGCACGTCTTCAGTTGCGTTGATAGGACACATGTATTCCCAGAGGACGCTCTTAAACTCCTGGATGGGACTTTCGGCGCGGAGGTTGACCTTGCCAATGTACCCGAGCAGTGAAAGGGCCATTCGCAGTTCGCACTCGGATTCCGGAACGCTCCCACAAAAGAAGCGATAAAATCCCAAGCCGTGGCTGAACCGGCCCCATTCGCCCCAATAGGCGTAAGGATCCGGATGCATACGCAGGCAACCGGCCTTTGCGCAGGCCTGGGGCCCGGAGAAGGAGAACACATTGGACGACGCAAAAGGCCCTGGTGGTGCCAATCTTTTCTCGTTAGGATAAAACTCATCTGTCGAATGTAGGCGTTGAAAATGCGTACCCGTGAAGGAACCCGCGACCGGAATCCTCCACAACCGTGCAAGCGCTGGCGCGAGGTAGTACCCCGAATTGCACCCATGAATATGGGCCCATGCATTGGCCGTGAACTTGCCACGCCAGCTCTGAAGCTCCCATGCCTCGGGAGTGATGTATTGGTCTTTGTCCAGGGCCGCACCCCGTTCGCGATTGGAGTGCGAGTACAAGTCAAAGGATGCTATGGCGGTCGAGTAGTAAAGTTCGCTCGCCAGGTTCTGAGCGCTCAACATCCGGGTTCGCTTGGCAATCACCTGAAATCCCCACCGTCCCAGCAGGGCCCCATTTTGTTCGTCATCCATTTCATTGACCGCGATGAGAATGATTTGATGCGTGGGAAAAAGGTCCGCGTACTTCTTTGCTCGGCTCGCGGCCGCGTTCTGAAACAAGGTTCCCATCGCGCCGCCATGGCCCGCAACCAACAGGTGAGTCGGTCGTTTCCAATCGACTTCCGTTTGATTGTAAACCGTGACGTAATAGTAAATCGAGCTGTTCGCTCGCGGTTCAAGCAGACGATCGATTTCCAAGTGTTGGGCGCGTGCGAATGGACTGAACGCAAGCAGTAAGGCGGTAACGTAAAATTCACGCATGCAGTGTCTCCCGGCTTAGTTTTAGTTGTCGTCGGATCGGGAACGACTATTGAGGCAGGAATCGATTTCTCGACTTGGGTGCCGAAGCCCCCCTTTGAGATCCCTAAGCCCAGAGACCAAAGTTCAGTGCAGCGCAAGTCCGATTTGGACCGCGACAAGTAGAAACTTGAGCGCGATCACACTCAGACTCAACAGGATCTTAAACAGGTCAAAGTTCGATCGATAGGAATCATACTGTAGGTATGATTTCATAGGCCACCTCCCCGACTTAAGAGCTGGGTCTGAACCTCCGATATCCTTGAAATGGGTTTTATAAGAAACACTCCCGTATTCACAGCCCGTATGCGCTTTTTCGTACTGGCCGTAGGGGCTCAAAACCTCCTTTTGATTGGGCGTGACCTGGTTGTGGCCTATATCTGGGGTACCACCGAACCTTTGGCGGACCTCATGAGCGCGATGATCGTGCCCATCATGTTAATGAGTCTCCTTGGGAACTCCATCGCCGCGGCCTTACTCCCGGTCTATCTCCACCAAAAAAAGAGTTCCTCCCCGCAAGTGCTTCGTATGTATGCCCAGCGCATCCTGAGTTCGACGGCGATTTTATTCTCTGCGACCTTCCTTGTCCGCCTGGTTTGGAGTTGGAACGAGCCTCATTCCGTGGGTATGTCCCTATATGGTCTCCTGTTCGCGCTCGCCTCCGTTCCGCGCACTTTCCTTATTGCTGAGAACCAAGATCGAGCCGTATTGATTGCTCCGGTGATCGCGCTGGCCTCCGGAATCGCATGGTTAGCGCTGACCTATCCGGTGTTCAATGTCGGGGCTCTTGAATCGGGGTACATCGCTTCCGCCGCTGTCGAACTCTTGGCGCTGCTCGGATTCGTACAACGGCGCGTGTTCACGCTCTCTCCTTTTCGGCTGAAGTTCTATTCAAAGGAATTTAATGGGCTTCGAAACCAGCTTGGGTGGGTAGCCGGAAATTCTCTACTCATGTCCGTAACACTAATGCTCGATCAGACGATTGCCCGGTCGCTGGGAGCGAGCACCCTTGTCCACTACAACTACGCCCTAAAAATCACATCGATGTTTCTTTCGCTGGCGACAGCACTCTTAACTCTCTACGTTCTTCCCCGACTTACCACCGCCATTGCGCACGACCAGCCCGCTCTCGCCAAGGCGCGACTGATCAAATATATCGGTACGACGCTCGTAATTGTCTTACCCGTAAGTCTTCTGTTCTCAGCTTACTCTGGAACACTTGCGTCTCTTCTCTTCGAACGCGGCGCATTTCTCGCCGCCGACAGTTTTGCGGTGGGGATGGCCCAACGCTACTTCCTTCTCCAACTTCCGAGTCATTTCATTATGCTTCTGTCCACGCAGGTTCTCCTGGCACACCAGCAAGCCAGATGGGTCTTTGCAAGCGGCCTACTCATCGTTATCGTGCGGCCCTTGTTGAGCTGGAACCTGGTGAGCCACGTTGGGTTGCCAGGTGTCGGTATTGCCGCGGCCACGGTGCATTTCCTGACGGCCGTCGGCCTCACTGTCTGTGCGTTTTGGTATCTCAAGCGATCTTTAGCTGGCGCTGCGATATCAAATCCGGCTCTGCGACAAGCGAATTGAGGCTTCGGAACTCCACTCGCTTCTCCTGTAGTTGTTTCTCCTTGTTGTTCGCCCTGGGATAACGTCATCCGTATTTTTTTTAATTTTATGTAAATTCCGCCAAATGATTGGCCTTTTGTTTCAGTCTCGCTAAATCTCTTTTCAGCCTCGGCGCAGAGGAACTCGGGGAGGGGGAATCTCGAGTGTTGTATACCTATTATTTAGTTTTATCTATCATGCTTGCTGTGACGAGCTCCTTAGGGGCCACAAATGTGAACTGCGGAAACGTGCTCCGCCTGGACGACTTTCGCCTTCAACGTCAGCAACAAGATCTGCAACAGACCAGAAGCCATATAGAATCCATTCGCTCCGATCCTCGTTACCACGGCGCCTTGTTTGCGGTCATGAATCTTTGCCGCGATCCCGCCTTTCCTATCACTCACCACCAGCGGAATCTAATCGAACGGATGGGCTTCCTTACGAAAGGCGGTACAATTAAAGAGTCGTATTGCATCGTCCTCGAGGAGGAAAGCGCACACCTGGAAGCGGCCTACAACGCCGCTATCGAAAAGTGGATCATGGGACTTCGCCAGACAAGTCCGCATGTGCAAGACCCGCACCCTTTGGGAAGATTCAAGACTGAGGAACTCGATAGAAAATTTCAGCCTTAAAACACATTCGCCACGGAGTCCAATACCACCTGGTAAAGAGGCTCCGAAGCCACTCCAAACACAAGGATCAGAAGCGCAAGAAAGGTCACGGCGAAATAACTCATGGGCCTGACCTCTGTCGCCGCTGGTTGGTACAAAGGTTCTTCCATGTACATGGCTAAGACCGGACGCAAATAATAATAAACGCTGATAATGCTGCCCACCACTCCCCACACGGCAAGCCAAATCAAGCCTTGTTTAACGGCGGCGGAAAACAGGAACAGCTTTCCGAAAAAGCCTATCGTCGGCGGAATTCCCGTCAAACTTAATAACAGTACAGTCAGGCTTAAGGCTAACCAGGGGCGATCGCGGCCCAAACCCCGCATGTCTTCAACTGTCAAATCCGAGTCCGGACGCGGTTCCAGAAGGTGCAAGACGCCAAAGGCGCCAATCGTCATCATAGAGTACGCGAACACATAGAACATCACGCCGGTTGCGCCGAGCATGCTTGAGCCGCCGATTCCTGCGGCGATCAAACCAATCATCACATAACCTGAATGAGCAATACTCGAGTAAGCCAACATCCGCTTGAGGCTCCGCTGCCGGAAGGCGCCGACATTGCCAACCAGTATGGTGAACACCGCCAGCCACTGGAGGGCGTCCACAAACGGCCAAAATCGTTCAACAGTGAACGCTTCGGCTGTCATGATCCGAAGAAAGAATCCAAGTGTCGCCGCCTTTACCGCCGTTGCCATATAACCTGTTAAAGACGTCGGGGCTCCTTGGTAAACATCGGGTGCCCAGGCGTGAAAGGGGAAAATGGCCAGCTTAAAGCCCAACCCCACGATCAGAAGAATGAAGCCTAGAAGAAACAATCGATTGGTGGCCAATAAACTTGTCGTCGAAGCCAGAAACTCCGGCAAATAGGTGGTGCCGACTGTGCCGTAAATAAACGAGATTCCGTATAACATCAAAGCGGAAGCAAAACTTCCAAGGATAAAATACTTAAATGCCGCTTCTTTCGAGACCTTCTCCTCGAGACTCATGGCAATAAGCATGTAGAGGCAAAGCGAGAATAGCTCGAGTCCTACAAATGTAATGATCAGGTCATTGGACCACACCATGGTGAGCATCCCGACGGCACAATTCATTATCAGAAACACGGCTTCTGAAAACTGGCGCGGATTGGTGGCCCTGTTATCGCGCGCAAATGTGAGTGCGATACCTGTCAATCCAAGGATGATCAGCGTCGTCAGTGAGGAGATCCCGTCGAAGACCAAGGCGCCATCGAACGCGGTGCGCTCGATGCCTATCATGGGCAGCGTGGCTCCCACGGCCGCCACGATACCCATATAAGCGTAAAGCAACGTGGCGAAACCATTCTGTTCCACATTCCCACGCAAGACTTTGATCAGCAAGGGCACACAGCTGAACAGGAACAAAGCCAACGCCGGCGTCACCAATAGAAAATCAACGAGTCCGAATTGTACTTCCATTTCTATTCTTCCACGTTCAATTGATATTGCATTCGATCCTGCACGAAGTGCTCCAGGCTCGCCTTAGACCAGTGTAAGAAGTCACCCGGGTAAACCCCCATCCAGAAGATCAACACCACCATTGGCGCCAGAACCAGTCCTTCTCTGAGGCGCAGGTCGAAACCCTCCTCATGGTGCTCCTTGAGCATTGCGCCCATTTCCCCAAAGAAGATCCGCTTCACGGCCCACAGCATATATACGGCACCCAAGATCACCCCAAGCACAGCCAGCATCCCAAACACGCGATGGCTCTGGAATCCGCCCAGCAGAATCAGAAATTCACCAATAAACCCATTAGTCAGGGGAACAGCAATGCTTGAAAATGTCACAATAAGAAAGGCAATCGTGTAAATGGGAGCCGCCTTCGCCAATCCGCCATAGTCCGCAATCTGGCGCGAATGGGTGCGCTCATAGATCATACCCACGAGAAAGAAAAGCGCGCCCGTGCTGATCCCGTGATTCAACATCTGGTAGAGGCCACCCGTGGTTCCGTACAGATTCAAAGCAAAGAGGCCTAAAATCACATAACCCATATGCGAGACCGACGAATACGCCACGAGCTTCTTTAAATCCGGCTGTACCATGGCCACCAACGCTCCATATATAATCCCCACCACGCCCAGAAGCATAAACAACCACGCCCAGTAGGCACTGGCCTCCGGAAAAACGGGGATGACGAATCGCATGAACCCATAAGTTCCCATCTTCAGCATCACGGCCGCAAGGATCACGGAGCCTGGCGTAGGAGCCTCGACATGGGCATCCGGCAGCCACGTGTGAACGGGAAACATCGGGACCTTAATCGCAAAGGCCAGTGCGAAGGCGAAGAAAAGCACGGACTGGGTACTTATGAAATCACCTGCGATAAATGGAATATCCAGCTTGTAGAAATCAACCACACTTGCACTCAGCTGCCCGAGCTGTTCCTGAGTTAGAAAGATGAGAGCGATAATCGCCACTAGCATAAACAGCGATCCGGCCATGGTGTAGATAAAGAACTTCATGGTGGCATACAAGCGACGGGTTCCTCCCCACACACCGACGAGAAAGTACATGGGAATAAGTGAAGCCTCAAAGAACACGTAAAACAGAATCGCGTCCATCGCCAGAAACGTGCCTACCATGCTGCTTAAGAGCAGAAACAGACAAATGTGGAAGGCTCGGACACGTTCCGTAATGGCCGTCCAGCTGCCCATGACCACCAAGGGCGTGAGAAATGTCGAAAGCATCACGAGCCAAAAGGAAATCCCATCGATGCCAACAAAATAGTTGATGCCGAAAGTGGGCAACCACGGCGTCTTCTCCACGAGCTGGAGGCTCGCGCGGCTCGGATCAAAACGACTAAAGAGTACCAAGCTCAGCCCAAAATGGGCCATCCCCATCAGCAGTGACGCTGGACGAATCCACTTTTCATTCGGGAGTACGGCCACAATCAGGGCAAAGAGCAGTGGCAAAAAGATCAATAGGCTGAGCAGCATCTTTACCTCACAACAATACCAGGGTCATGACCACAACAACACCCAGAGCCATATACATGGCGTAGCTTTGGGTTCTGCCGTTTTGGACCGTCTTTACAAACGATGCCAATCCCGACACCAAATCGCCAGCCAGGTACGTCGCCCTGTCGATCACATTCACGTCAATATAAAGCCAGATCGCCCGTGAAGTTTCCACCAGCGGGTGAATCAGGCGCGCGTAGTAAAACTCATCGACGTAGTACTTATTGCTGACCACGCGGTACACAGGACCCATCGCCTGGGAAATCGCCGCGGGACGCTCTTTATGATTGATATAACTATCATACGCGAACCAAGCTGCGATTCCCGCCAAACTGACCGAAACTCCCATGAGAGCCCATTCCGCGATCGCGCTGCCGTGCCCGCCGGGAACCGGAGCCAAAACCGGCTCCAACCAGTGGTGGAATACGTTACCAGGATGACCCGGAAGAACTTCACCCAAGACGTGGGGAATTCCCACCCATCCACCCATTACGGAAAGCAGCCCGAGCACCATCAAAGGAATGGTCATACTCAGTGGCGATTCATGGGGATGAACCTCTTTGCCGAAACGGGACTTGCCCCAAAACGTAAGCGCCATAAGACGAGTCATATAAAAGGCGGTGCAGACAGCGGTGATCAGCCCGATCAGCCACAAGGCCTTATTGCCATGGTGGCCGGAAAAGGCTTGCCACAAGATTTCATCTTTACTGAAGAAGCCGGCAAAAGGTGGAATTCCAATGATCGCCAGCCAGCCCAGCACAAATGTGCCATGGGTGATGGGCATGTACTTGGCCAGCCCTCCCATTTGCCGAACATCCTGCTCTTCATGCATGGCATGAATAACTGAACCTGAGCCCAAAAACATCAGGGCCTTAAAGAAGGCATGAGTCATCAAGTGGAACTGTGCCGCTGAAAACGCGCCCACGCCAATGGCAAGAAACATGTACCCGAGTTGTGAAACCGTGGAGTACGCCAATATCTTCTTAATATCCCATTGAGTCATCCCAATGGTCGCCGCTACCAATGCGGTGAGAGCGCCAACCCAAGCGATAACATCCATAGCATGAGGAGCTAAAATCAAAACAGGGCTTAAGCGCACAAACAGATAAACCCCCGCGGTGACCATAGTCGCGGCATGGATCAACGCAGAAACAGGTGTCGGACCCGCCATGGCATCTGGAAGCCACACATAGAGAGGGATCTGGGCTGATTTCCCCGCGGCGCCCAGAAACAAAAACAAGCAGGCCAACGTGATCGGTCCCGTCCACGTGACCTCTGCCATTTGCGGCATCAGCTGGATCAGATCCGCATACACCGTGGTTCCGAAAGTGGCAAAAAGGATAAAGATTCCTATTAAAAATCCCGCGTCCCCGATGCGATTGGTGATAAAGGCCTTCATGCCCGCGGCCGCTTTGGCGGAATCTGAAAACCAAAACCCAATCAGCAGGTACGAGCACAATCCCACCCCTTCCCACCCGACAAACGTGACCACAAGATTGTCGCCCAAAACCAGGAGAAGCATATTGAACAGGAACAGATTCAAATATGCGAAGTACTTGGATGGCCGCTCGTCGTGGGACATGTAGCCGATACTGAAGAGGTGAATCAAACTCCCGACGCCCGTGATAACAAGAATCATTACGGAGCTGATCGGATCCACCACGAACCCGAAAGGAACTTTCAATCCGCCGACCACGATCCATTCAAAAAACCGCGTGGACAATGATCGCGCCTCAGGCGGAAGCGCCAAGAGCTGCGTGTATAGAACCAACGAACATAGAAACGAAATCGCGGCCGCGGAGGTCGCCACGCTTCCCGCCAGGATCGCATTCCGAGACCGGAAGCGTAGACCATTAAACGTAAAGCCCAGGAGAGGAGCCAACAGCAATGTCAGAATCAAAAGCGCATGATTCATATTAGCCTCGGAGGTGCTCAAAGAAGCGAATGTTCACTTCGTGGAACTTCTTGTAAATCGCCACGGCCAACGCCAAACCCACGCCTGCCTCGGCGGCGGCGATGGTCATCACAAAAAACACCATAATGTGACCGCTCAAAGAGCCACTCTCATTCGCGAAGGCGATAAACGAAAGATTCACCGCGTTCAGCATAAGCTCCACGCCCATAAGCATAACGATCACGTTTTTTCGCATCAAAACCGCAATCATTCCAAAGGAGAAAATGATGCCTGAGAGAAAAATGTAATGAACCACACCAATGTTTAAAAACATCTCAGCGTTGAGCATGGGTCCCTCCGCGAATCCGTGAAACCGCGACCACCCCGACCGCAACAACTAGCAGGAGAACGCCCAGCACCTCGAACGCGAAAAGGTACTTCGTGTAAAGGAGAATACCGAGTTGCTTGGTGGTGTTGACCGCCGCCGGAGCCGCGGCTTCTGGCGCTTCCAAAACCGCCAAAGTGCTGTTCTTGGCAGCACCCAACGCAAGTCCGGCTAAAAGGGCCGCTGACATGACCTTAACGGCGCCCGAGAGTAGGCCCCGCGAAAACGCGCGAACCTCTGTCTTCAGATCAAAGAGCATCAAAACCATCACAAAAAGCACCATGACCGCACCGGCATACACAATCAGCTGCACACCTGCGATAAACTGGGCCCCAAGGTTAAAATAGACTCCGGCCAGCCCTAGCATCGTTAAGACAAGATAAAGCGCGGAGTGTAACGGATTAGGAACGGTGATGACTCGATAGGCGAAAAAAATCAGGAAAAATGCCAGGCTGTAAAAGCCAATCGCTTGCCACAACATACTTTATGTACCCCACGACGTGCGCATAATAAGAATCACCACGGCCGTCGCCACCGTGTTCCCCAGGGCCCAGGGCAGCATCTTACGCCAGCCTAAATCCATCAGCTGGTCATAGCGGAATCGCGGCAGGGTCCAACGCACCCAAATAAAGATCCATAAGAAAAGCAAAACCTTCGCCATAAAGACCAAATGCAAAACAAGCGCGGTCAAAAGACTGGCCATGGTCGGTGTGCTTCCCGCAAACCAATTGCTCACCGTCTCAGGTGTGAAGAAGGGATAAAACGTATAGCCCCCGAAGTAAAACGTAACCATTAGGGCTGAGGCCACGAACATATGTCCATACTCACCAATAAAGAACATATTGAACTTAAAGCCCGAATACTCGGTGTGGTATCCCGCGACCAATTCAGCCTCGGCCTCAGGAAGATCGAAGGGAAGCCGGTTGGCCTCAGCAAACATCGCTGAAAACAGCAAGATCGCCCCAAGAGGTTGATAAAAGATTCCCCAATTCGGAAGCCAAGTGACCGATACCCGCTCGCCAAAGAACGCGAAATTCAAGGGCTGGCTTTGAGCCGCCACCATTTCACTGAAGTCAAACGTGTTGAAGAGGAGCAGCACGCCCACAATGGAAAGTCCCAGCGCAAGCTCATAGCTGATGGTCTGCGCGCTGGCGCGGAGGGCACCATAAAGCGAGTACTTGTTATTGCTCCCATATCCCGCGAGCAGCAATCCGTAAGCTGCAAGCGAAGAGACCCCGAGCACAAAGACAATTCCAATTCCGATTTCGTATCCTTGAAAAGCAAAGGTATAAGGTCCCCAGGTCCGCCCCAGCCATTCAAATGTTTCCACATGCACAGGCGCTGACAGGGGAATGGCCGCTAAAGCCAATGTCGCCGGAATCATAGCCACCACCGGCGCCGCATAATATACAAAGGGATAGCCCCGCGCCGGGATGAAATCCTCCTTGGTCAAAAACTTCACCGCGTCCGCAAGAAGCTGCATCAGACCCAGTGGCCCCACGCGGTTGGGTCCAAAGCGATTCTGAATGTAAGCCGAACCGCGACGTTCCACCCAAACTAGAAGCGGAACAATTTGAACCATAAGAAGGAAGATGGCGACCATCTTCACAAAGTTCACTGTGATTTCAAAGATATCTGAACCCATTTTGCCTACTTATTCCCATTCCAGTGCTTTGGATTTAACCTCCCAAAAGAGGCCAAAAACAAAGACCACAAGGAAAAACGCCATTGCCGCGAAAATGTAAAGGCCGTAACCGTTCGAAATAAATTCACCGTAGGTGAGAGCCCACGGGTACATGAAAATAATCTCTATATCGAACAATATAAAAAGAATCGCCGTAAGATAAAACTTAATTGGAATTTTCGTTGGACCCGATACATCCGATGGTAGTCCACACTCGTAAGACTCTTCTTTAACCTTGTCGGGTTTTGCGCGTGCCCCAATTAAACTGGAAAATCCGAGAAGAGCCGCACCGAAAATCACCACGAACGTGGCCAGCACAAGCACCGGCAAGAGTTGCGACATTAGATCTCCACAGCTAGGATGCGAAAGCGTTTTAACTGGTTAGCTTAAATGGTTAGCTCAAATCGGTTATAACTGGCCTTCGTTTTAAGTTCAAAGGCGAATCATGTCGCGGTGGGTTATGTTCGAATCCATGCCTTGGAAAATTGAGAGCTCGTTGGATCGGTTCTTCCGCAACGGTGAACCACAAATGGAAATAGTGGGAACAGATTCGCTGACCCTGCTTGGCGGGGTTCTCACGCTTCCCAAGGTCGCACTAAATGAAAAGCCTCATCTTGTCCTCGTAGCCGACGAAGCCGCGGTCCAAAAACTGGTAACGTCCTTGCGCTTTTTAACTCCCGAAGCCCACCCTTACGTCCTTCCCGCATTTGACGTGGGTGTTTACTCGGGGTTGCACCCCAACCGCCGAGCTCTGGCCCGCCGCTTGCGGTGGCTTTGGCGCGCACATAACGCAAGGCCGGGGGATATCTTTGTGGCTTCCGTCGAAGCCTGGGTTCAGCGCACCCTGCCGTACTCCACACTTTCAAAAAACGCCTTCTCATTCCGACGTGGCGACGAGATTCCCGCCGATCTTTCGGCTTGGCTAGAAGCACGCGGTTATGTTCACGTTCCAATCGTGGAGGATGTCGGAACGTTCGCTGTGCGCGGAGGAATTGTGGATGTGTTCTCGCCCGCGCACGATCATCCTGTTCGTCTGGAACTCTTCGGCGACATCATTGAGTCTTTGCGCAGTTTCGACGAAGACTCTCAGCTCCGCCTGGATGAACTGGACGTCCTCGAAGTGATTCCCGCGCAGGAGATTCTGTTTGACGACGAGAATCGACAGGCGGCCGCCGCGCGCTTCCGCCGTTCCTTTGATGGACGCCCGGTGGATCGAGAGGAGGCCCAGGCCCTCCTGCACCAGCTCGCGCAAGGACAATACTTCCACGGGATCGAATTCTTGCTGGCCTATTTCTATTCCACTCCGGGATTGCCCGTGGAGCACTTCAACTCGCCGTTAAATGTCTGGCGGGTAGACCCCTTTGCAGTGACGCGCGCCTTTGACCAGCTCGTGGGAGACAGCAAGAAGGAATTTGATATTTCCGAAGGTCAAATTATCCGCCCGCTCTTTGCCGAGGTTTATTCCACGCTTGAGGCGGCGGATGTTCCGCCTGGTTCGCAATCGATCACGCTGACCAAGGTGCGGGTTGAAGACTCCGCTCGGCCCGTTGCCCTTCTGCCGGTCTCCACCTCCGATCTCAAGGAAGTCGCCACGACCGCAAAAACGATGGCTGCCCACGCATCAGAGCTCTCCGAATTTCTCCGGCGCAAGATTCAGGAGTGGAAAACTCTGGGTTATGCGGTTTTCTTTGCCGTGAGTACCCAGGCTCAGGCGCAACGTCTCAATCTCTTGCTCGAGAAATCCGATCTTCATCCGATTTTGGTCGGTGACGGAACCTACTCATGGCAACAGTGGCTAGAGGAGCAGCGCGCGCGGACTGAGTGCATTCATATCATCGAGCGACCGCTGGGTGAAAGTCTTCGCTACACGGAAGAACATCTTGTTTTTCTGCGGGAAGAGGACGTATTTGGCGGCAAACGCGCGCGCGCCGAATACAAATCCTCGGGTTCGCTTGAAAAGCGGGCGCATGCATTTAACTTTGGTGATCTCAAACCCGGTGATCTGATTGTGCATAAACAACACGGGATCGGGATTTATGAGGGTTTGAAGGTCATGCCGATTCAAGGCGTTGACGCTGAATTTATTCAAATCAAGTACAAGGGCAACGATCGCCTGTACCTTCCCGTTTACCGCGTGCATCAGATTCAAAAGTACTCCGGACCAGCGGCCGCAACTCTGGTGGATAAGCTGGGGGGGCCCGGGTGGGAGAAGACCAAATCCAAGGTGCGCTCGCACCTGCGCGATGTGGCCGCAGAACTTCTTCAAATCTATGCCCGGCGCAGTGTCGCGGAACGCCCGGCGTGCGCACCGTCGAGTCCTGATTTCCTAAGCTTTGAGGCGACCTTTCCCTATCAGGAAACCGAAGATCAGCTCAAAGCCATTCGTGATGTGGTGCAGGACATGCAAAAGCCCCATCCCATGGACCGTCTGATCTGTGGCGATGTGGGCTACGGAAAAACAGAGGTTGCCATGCGAGCCGCGTTCCATGCCGTGGATAACAGGCGTCAGGTCGCGATCATCGCGCCCACAACCGTGCTTACCTTCCAGCATCTCGAGAATTTCAAGAAGCGTTTCGCGAAATGGCCGGTTGTCATTCGCGGTCTCAATCGCTTTGTTCCCAAAACCGAAATCAGCACCACACTAAAAGAACTACGGGAGGGTAAGGTCGATATCGTGATCGGTACCCACCGTCTCCTCAGTCAGGATGTCCAATTCAAAAATCTCGGGCTTCTTATTATTGATGAGGAACAGCGGTTCGGAGTCAAACACAAGGAGAAGCTTCGCAAAATGAGAGTCGCGCTCGATACCCTGGCGATGTCCGCAACCCCCATACCGCGCACTCTCAATTTAAGCTTGGTCGGTATCCGTGACTTAAGTTTGATCAATACGGCTCCCGTCGATCGTCTGGCGATCCGTACATTTGTGACGAAGTTCGAGGGCGACACGATCCGCAAAGCCATTCTCAGCGAAGTGGGACGTGGCGGCCAGGTCTACTTTATCCATAACCGCATCCAGAGCATTTACCAGCTCGCGGACCAGTTGCGCGACATCGTTCCCGAGGTGCGCTTCCGGGTGGCGCATGGACAAATGGAAGAGGGAGAACTCGAAAAGGCAATGGTGGCCTTCTTCCATCACGAGATCGACATGCTTGTCTGCACCACGATCGTGGAATCGGGGATGGACGTGGCCGCAGCAAACACGATGTTTATAGATAACGCCCAACAGCTCGGGCTGTCTCAGCTTTATCAGCTGCGTGGTCGCGTCGGCCGCAGCAAAGAGCGCGCCTATTGTTATCTCATGATTCCTAATCACCGCCGCTTAGACAAAGACGCACAGGAACGTTTGCGGATCATTCAGGAGAACACCTCTCTGGGCTCGGGGATTCGGATCGCCCAATATGATTTGGAGATGCGCGGGGCTGGCGATATTTTGGGGGAGGAGCAGGCCGGGCACGTCAATGCCGTGGGCTACGAACTTTATTTGGAATTGCTCGAGGAAGCGGTCCGCGATGCCAAAGGAGAAGCTCCGCTTCATCCGGACGTCGAACCTGAAATCAATGTGCGCATCCCGGCTTTAATTCCGGACAGCTATATTCCGGACCTTCGGGTGCGCTTAGCGTATTACAAGTCCCTTTCCGAAATTGAAAGTCCCGACGACCTCGACCGAATTGAGGAGGAGTTGCGCGATCAGTTCGGTAAACTCCCGGACCAGGTTCTGAATCTGATGGGCCTGATGTTGATTCGTAACGTTTGCAAGGATCTTGCTGTCCGTGACCTCTCGGGCGGTGAAGCTGCGATCACTCTTGCATTTACGGAAAAAACGCCCCTTCCCCCTCAGCGCGTGATTGAGCTCGCCTCACGCGCGAACAAAAAGTACTCCATCACGCCAGACAATCGCCTGCGCGTGCGCATGAACGAGATCACGTGGCCGCGTATACATGACGAGTTGGTTTACCTTAAAACTTTGTGTTAGAACTCGAGGCGAAGTCCAGCCGCCCAGCTGAAGTCCGTGCTGAAATCGGGATCATTAACCGCTTCCGAAGCCATTTGCATACGCGCCTCCGCGAAAACATAAGTGGCTTCAATCCCGGAGTCCGAGTAAGCGATCCGGGCCGCGACGCGATCAATCCAGTCCAACATAAACGCCGCTCCACCATGAACGTAGGGCGCGATCAAAGAATTTCCGTTGAACGAGCTGTTTTCAAGCTCCTCTCGATAGAAGATGAGATAGCCGCCCGCCGAGACATAAGGCACCACCCAAGGTTCCGGCCGGAGCGCATCCAGAGCAAACACCAAGCCCAAGCGTATCGGATACAGGGTCAACACGGACTCACCAAGATCCGGAGCATCGGATTGATTCTCGTACATTCCCGCGCCGAACTCCAACCCCAAACTCCCGAACGATAAATTGCGTTTGAAGCTGAGTTGGATTTCAAGCAGCGGCGTCTCGGGCGTCGAGTACACATCGCTGAAATCCACGGCGACGAAATTAGGCTCGTAATAAACGGGTTCGAAGGAGCTGTAGCCTAAGCTCGCCGTTCCTCCCCACTTGGGACGTCGCTCGCGGTACGGCACCAATCGATATTCGCCGTCGACTTCGGTGTTCATCACGTTCAGAGGCTCCACCGTCACCATTTGCACTGGTCCCGTGAAGCTTTCCGGCCCCGAAATCTCGTCTTGAGCATAGGCAAGAGGGTTCGCGAAAGCGCCGATAACGAAGATGAGGAGACTTAGCCGATGCATGGCTCAAGTATAACCAAATCCGAGATCGCGCTAGAGACGGGAATAAAAATCTCCTCCTTTGTCTCGGGATTAATTTTCCTAGTCTTTTGTAACCCGACCTCCGCCCTATCGCCAGAAGAGGAATTGGAGAAAATGTCACTCGACCAAAAAGTCGGGCAGCTCATGATCTGGAGTTATTCAGGTACGGACTTCACATCCAACCTCAAGCGCACGCTCGTGCGGTATCGACCCGGCGCTCTGATCGCTTTCCGCCGCAATATCAAATCACCCTCGCAAATCGCCCAGTTCAACCTCGCCATTCAGAAGTTCGCGCGCACGCAGCTCAAATATCCGCTTTTCCTGATGGTTGATCAGGAAGGCGGCGTGGTGACACGGATCCGGACGGGCACGCCACTCCCCAGCGCGCTCGCGCTCGGACGAATCAAGGACGTGCGCCTGCTCGAATCTTTCGCCCGGACGACCGGCGAGTTCCTCTTTGGCCTAGGTTTCAATGTGAACCTTGCCCCGGTGCTCGATATTTCAAACCCGACCCGAGATAGCTTTATCGGCAGCCGGGCCTTTGGCGACGACCCGATCCTGGTGGCCCAACAGGCCACCGCCTACTCGCGCGGTCTGCACAGCGGAGGTGTAATTCCAACGGCCAAGCATTTTCCGGGTCATGGCGGAATCATCCAAGACAGTCACAAAGAAATCCCAAGTAAGACTTCCACACTTGATGAACTTAAAAAGAAGGACCTCGTGCCTTTTGAAGACTTCACCTCCGCCTCGTTTCCGCGCGCCGTGATGATGGCGCATTTGGCACTCCCCGAACTGGACGCCTCAGGTCTTCCCGCCACCTATTCGAGCGTGATCGTTCAAGACTGCCTCCGAAGCACCCTGAAGTACTCCGGCCTAGTGATTACAGACGATTTAGAAATGAATGGAGCCTCTGTCAGTGAAGACATTGGTGAGCGCGCGATCTTGGCGTTCCTTGCCGGCAACGATATGTTGATGCTCGCGGGCCCGCCCAAAAACCAACGGCGCGCGTTCCGCGCGATTCGGGAGGCCGTAAACAGCGGACGAATTTCCATGGAGCGCTTAAATGAGAGCGTGCTTCGCATCTTAAACACCAAGTCCAAACTGAAGCCACCTCAGACGACCTACGATCACCGCCGAACTCTGACCACAATAAAAAAACTCAACATGATGTCCGTCCAGATTATCAAAGCAAACTATAAGGCCGCGCTCAATGCAGTGACTAAGCCCTGGCCTGAGGTGAGCCCTCAAACCCAGGCCGTGGTATTCAGCGCGAGTTGGCTCTTCTTCAAACGTTTCCAAAATCGGTTCCAGGGCCGCGCCCGTTTCTATCACCTGGACCCGGACACTCTCGCCGGCGCACAACAGACACTTGCGGATCCTCGGACGGACGTCGCGATCTTTTTTGCGACTGGCGCGAAGACAGCACGTTGGCTCAACCGGCTGCCGTACGACCTACGCGAAAAGACGATTGTAGTTAACGCGAACCACATGGGGGCCATTGATGAGCAAGATTCCTTCTTAAGCGTGCTCAATGTGAATACCTATGCCACGGCCGTGGGCTCTCTGCTTGCGGATAGCCTCAACACGCCATCCAAGCTCCGAACTCCTTCATCCACCTCGGATGCATCGGACTAGGGCGTCCTCAAAACGAGTAAACACCCTAGTTCTAGGGCTTCGGAACGTAGCCGGCGCGCTTGCTTTCACATGGCTTGGAGTCCGAATGGACTCCGGCACGGATCGTCACATTTTCTGTCGCTTTGATTTCTCTGGCCGAGCCCTCGATGAAAGTCTCCTGAACGGGTATCCACCTACCCCATCCGTTATCTTTCTGAACGGCTTGGACCAAATAAATTTCTTTCGTGATCTCCACGCGAAGATCAAAGGCGTACTCCTCATCTCCGAAGCCAAAGCCGTCGTACCCCGTATCATAACAGGGTCCCACGGCGATCTGCCGACGATGTATTTCGCGCGACCGCTGCTCAACCACTGTTCGCATTTCGCCCTCAGCATAAGAACCACTGGAAAGGATACTTATCGCGAAGATCACAAACCTCTTCATAAACCCCTCCTTATTCCATTGGTCCCCTATTACCAGCTCTGGGCTCATGCGCGGAACCCGATTGAGGAGAATGCAAATATCACAAAAAATGGGACCTCTCGCGACAGCACCGGAAAGACTGTTCCCAAGAACTGTTCACGTGCACAACGAAAACACGGAGCGAGTGGAATGCCTTGGCAATTGAGGAACGAAGGATGAGGCGCCTACCATGCGAGATGGAGCCACACATCTCGGTGGCCGTTGGACCGTTGTCGCCATGAAAAACGGGCTGCTGTGAGATAAATGGTTCTGAACACATTGAGATTTGTCCAGTCTTCCGGCCATTTGCTGAAGTCATGCTCCGGCCACAGACGCGCATCGGCGGCGTGGAACAGAACCCACCACTGTTCCGAATTTTGTCCTGTTCTTTCCGCGAAGAAGGCGGCGCGTGAGGGGCCCCATCCCAAATTAAAACGTCTCTTGATCTCAGAACCGAAATTTTTAAGATCATCGCCTCTCTCATTCAGCACAGGCCGGTATGGGCCCAGAACGCTCCGACTCCATGCCAAGTTTAGGCCATAATGGTCCGTAGCGAAATCACCGCTACTGAATGAAATGACATAAATTTCTTCAGCTTGGAGAGTCAGGCGAAAGGGCCGCGCGC
This sequence comes from Bdellovibrionales bacterium, assembly GCA_050249195.1. GTDB lineage: Bacteria > Bdellovibrionota > Bdellovibrionia > Bdellovibrionales > UBA1609 > JALHOQ01. The sequence goes on along the minus strand of JBFWQY010000002.1, from coordinate 143,555 downwards.
CTTCCATAAGGGCACCGCCATGCTGGCGAAGAGTTGCGGGGTAAGGTTTCTCACCAATGGATAAAATCCGATGCTCGCGGCGACTGGCTCGATAGGGGCTCAACATCTCCCGAGCGAAGATCTCGGTTTTCCAGGGCCAATCATTTTGAGTTCGGCTCACCCGCTCGTAAAAGAGCCAGACGCGCCCTTGCTCATCCTCTAAAAAGTGATGACCATAGGAACGGCCAATCCAAGATTCACCAACCGTCCAAGTAAGCGGGTCCGACTCACGCACCCAGCGGCCACGATTGCAACGAAAGGCAAAGACGCGCCGTCTCTTATTGTCGCGGTCATAGCGGGCATGAGTTCGCCCTGGCGGCGGATCCATCACCCCGGCATACAACACCGTTTCCCCGTCCCAGTCGGCCCATGTTTCGATCGAGACATCCCAAGGAACTTCCATATGCTCATAAGGATCAAGTTTAGTCTTGCCGTCAGTATGGTAAAGGTCAAAAGAGCCAACGCTCACATCTTCACCGCGTAGAAATCGGCTATAACCTGGGGCGTTTGGCCCCGCAGGATAAAATAAAAAATCACGACTTGAACCAAAGATCATCACCGATCCGTCCTGATTCAGGCGGGGCGGAGCGGGGTCGGCAAATTCCGAAGCGGGAAAAGGCCGACGGGGTATGCGCCCGACGTCCAATCCTCAAGCGGTCAATTGCTTCAGTCTCCGAAGGACCGGGCCTGCAGGGTCCGGCAATTCGATTTCCCGCTGCTGCGGTAGTGAAAAGAGGAAAGGGGCTTTGTCAAAAGTGGTGGACGATTGGGGAGGACGAATGCACTCCAAGGCTGAGGTTTGCCAACTCCACCAGCCAAAAAAGAACAATATAAAAGTTCTGTAGGAGGAATCGAATGTGAGCATAAACACAACTGTAGCTCACGGCCCGGTCGTATAAATATAAAACTTTGTAATTAATATCTAATGCGAATGAGGCTCCAGGCCCAACGCCTCAAGCCGCACCTGCGCGCGCTCCAGCTTCAGGCGGGCCATTTCAATCTGATCGGCTTCCAACAGCGGGTCGACGAGCATCTGCTGAGCCTTCTTGAGCGCGGCTTCTGCACGCGCCCGATCGATCTCAGCCAAGGACTCGGCGACCTCCGCGAGCACAATCACACCTTCGGGGTGCACCTCGCAGTAGCCCCAGCTCACCACCACAGTTTCAAATTTTGTTTGCCCCTTCGCCCTGTACTTCAGCAATCCCGTACCCAAGGTGGTCATAAGCGGAGCATGGCCGGGAAGAATATCCAGCTGTCCCCGGTATCCGGGCACGATGACCTCCTCCACATCCAAGTCGGTCACCAGGCGCTTTTCCGGCGTTACCAAATTCAAAGTGTACATTCCACGTCTCCGCTCACGCGATTAAACCGCGAGTTTCTTCGCTTTCTCAAGCGCGTCTTCGATCGTACCGACCATGTAAAACGCCTGTTCAGGGATTGCGTCGTGCATTCCATCCAGAATCTGACGGAAGCCCTTCACCGTATCCTTAATATCAACGTACTTTCCGGGCATTCCCGTGAACTGCTCCGCCACGTTCATCGGTTGCGACAAGAAGCGTTCCACCTTACGCGCCCGACTCACCACGATTTTATCGTCCTCGCTCAACTCATCCATACCCAGAATGGCGATGATATCCTGAAGTTCACGATAGCGCTGGAGCAGCGCCTGCACGTCGCGAGCTGTGCGGTAATGCTCTTCACCTACAATTGCGGGATCCAGAATCCGCGACGTCGAGTTCAGAGGATGCACGGCTGGGAAAATCGCCTTGGCGGCGATGTCGCGATCCAAGTTCGTAGTTGCATCCAAGTGTGTGAACGTTGTCGCGGGCGCTGGATCCGTATAATCATCCGCCGGCACGTAAACCGCCTGTACGGACGTGATCGAGCCCTTGTTGGTCGAGGTGATACGCTCTTGCAAGTTCCCCATCTCCGTACCCAAGGTCGGCTGATATCCCACCGCTGAAGGAATCCGTCCCAGGAGCGCCGAAACTTCCGCGCCCGCCTGCGTGAAACGGAAAATATTGTCCACAAACAGGAGCACGTCCTGCCCCTCTTCATCGCGGAAGTACTCCGCCATCGTAAGCGCGGAAAGCGCCACACGCGCGCGCGCTCCGGGCGGCTCGTTCATTTGTCCAAATACCAGTGCCGTTTGCTTAATCACGCCGGACTCGGACATTTCATGAAAGAGGTCATTCCCTTCCCGCGTTCTCTCGCCCACCCCTGCGAACACCGATTTCCCTTTATGATGGGTGGCGATATTGTAAATCAGCTCCTGAATCAAAACGGTTTTGCCCACACCGGCGCCACCGAAGAGACCGATCTTTCCACCCTTTGCATAGGGAGCCAAAAGATCCACAACTTTGATTCCGGTCATCAACATCTCGGCCTGCGTGGTCTGATTCTCGAACTTCGGGGCCTCGCGATGAATGGACCAGTATTGCTCCGCCTGCACCTTTGGTCCGTCATCCACAGGATCACCGACCACGTTCAAGATCCGGTTCAACACGCCATTTCCGACGGGCACTTTAATGCTGTCCCCAGTGTTGACGACTTTCTCGCCACGAACCAAACCATCTGTCGAATCCATCGCGATCGTGCGCACCACACGATCACCCAGATGCTGGGCCACTTCGAGAACGAGATTCCCCTCGCTGTCATTAATCGCTTTGTTCGTCACACGGAGAGCATTGTAGATCTCCGGCATGTCGCCGTCGGGAAACTCGACGTCCACCACCGGTCCCATCACCTGTCTTACGTAACCTGCCTGCATTTGCATTCTCGCTCTCCTCTTATCTATCCCTTAAGGGCTTCCGCGCCACTTGTGATCTCTATGAGTTCCGTGGTGATCGAAGCCTGACGAAGTTTATTATAAGTCAAAGTCAACGTGCGGATCATTTCACCCGCATTCTTGGTGGCATTTTCCATCGCGGCCATACGCGCGCCATGTTCCGCCGCCACGCTCTCGCACATCGCGCGGTAAACCTGCACGGCGAAGTGCTTCTTCAGCAGATCATCGATGATTTGCTCGGGTTCCGGCTCGAATATCAAATCCCTGGCAAAGGTCGCGTGCGCGTCCCCTTGTGGCAAATTCGCGCTCGAGATATCAACCGGAAGCAAAGGTTCACACACCACCTGCTGCGAAATTGCCGACTTGAATTCGTTATAAACAATAAAAACTGAGTCGTAACCACCTGACGTGAAATCTTCCATCAGGCGTTCCGACACGTTGGCCGCCATGGTGTAGGAAATTTCACGTGCCAAATTCAAGATCGTGTCCACGCCCTTGATTTGGCGTGAGCGGAAAAAGTCCGCGGCTTTACGTCCGACAAAAAGGAAGTCCAGAGCCTCGTACTTGGCTTTGTTATCCTGGTGGAATTTGTAAGCGAATCGATTGATGTTGTTGTTGAACCCTCCGGCCAAACCCCGATCCGACGTGAGCACAACCAGTAGAACTTTGCGGGGCTCCTGGTTTGTACTCAACAAAGGATGTTGAATGCGGTGAGTGACGGCGATATCCGCGATCACGGACAGAATATGCCGCGCGTACGGACGCAAGTTGGTGATGTTTTGTTGCGCCCGGCGCAGCTTCGCCGCCGAAACCATCTTCATGGCCCGCGTGATCTGCTGAGTGTTCTTCACACTCTGTATTCGGTTGCGGATGTCCTTTAAATTAGGCATGGCCTCTTACTTCTTGTCTGTCGTCTTGAAGATGGCTTTGAATTCCTCCAAAGCCCCCTTCAATTCACGTTTGAGTTCATCATCCAGCTGCTTCTTTTCGCGAATCGAACCGAGAATCTTGTTGTACTTAGTGCCCAAGAACTCCACGAGTTCCTTTTCAAAGCGGCGCACGTCCATTTCCGGGATCCAGTCCAGATACCCGTTCGTCGCCGCCCAAATTACCGCCACCTGCTTTTCCACTGAATAGGGTGAATACTGCGATTGCTTCAGCATCTCCACCAGCCGTCGCCCTCGCGCCAGCTGCGCTTGAGTCGCTTTATCCAGATCCGATGCGAACGCGGCGAACGCCTCAAGTTCGCGGAACTGAGCTAGCTCCAGCTTCAATGTTCCCGCCACCTGTTTCATCGCTTTGATCTGAGCCGCACCGCCCACCCGAGACACGGATTTACCCACGTCCACAGCGGGACGGATCCCCTTATAAAACAAACCGCTCTCGAGGAAGATCTGTCCGTCCGTAATCGAAATCACGTTGGTCGGAATGTAGGCCGAAATATCACCGGCCTGGGTTTCAATAATAGGGAGAGCCGTCAGTGAGCCCGCGCCTTCTTTATCGCTCAGTTTCGCCGCGCGCTCCAACAAACGGGAGTGAAGATAAAACACGTCTCCCGGGTAAGCTTCCCGTCCGGGAGGACGACGCAGGAGCAAGGATAGCTGACGATAAGCTTGGGCCTGTTTGGTCAGGTCATCGTAAATGATCAGTGCATGACGTCCGCTGTCGCGGAAGTATTCCGCCATCGTACATCCGGAATAAGGAGCCAAAAACTGCAAGGGAGCCGGATCCGACGACGTCGCCGCAATCACCGTTGTGTATTCCATAGCGCCCGCATTGCGCAGTTTCTCCACCACTTGCGCAACAGTGGATTTCTTTTGTCCGATCGCCACGTAAAAGCAGTGAACGTTCTGCCCCTTTTGATTGATGATGGTATCGAGCGCGATTGCGGTTTTTCCGGTCTGACGGTCACCGATGATCAGTTCGCGCTGCCCCCGTCCAATCGGGATCATCGAATCAATGGCCTTTATCCCCGTCTGCATGGGTTCATGAACGGATTTACGGGCCAAGATTCCAGGCGCCTTAATCTCCACAATCCGGCTATGTTGCGTTTCAATCGGCCCGCGCCCGTCAATCGGGCGTCCGAGCACATCCACAACCCGACCCAAAAGGGCCTCACCCACCGGCACCTGCACGATTTTCTTGGTCCGCTTGACCGTGTCGCCTTCTTTGATGTCCCGCTCGGATCCGAAGATCACCACACCAACCGAGTCAGCCTCGAGGTTCAATACCATTCCAAAGATCTGGTTCGGAAATTCCACCAGTTCCCCGGCCATGGCCTTCTCAAGTCCATAAACACGAGCCACACCGTCGCCCACGGACAACACGCTTCCCGTCTCACTGACCTCGATGGCCTTATTGTAGTTCTTGATCTGTTCTTTGAGAACCCGACTGATCTCGTCGGCGCGAATTGTGGTTTCCATCTTAATGGACGCTCCTGGTTAATTGCTCGTTAATGCGGTTCAAATGGGATTTCAGGGAATCATCGAAAGTGAAGCTGCCAACCTCAGCCACCAATCCTCCCAACAAGGAAGAATCTTCGGTGTAGCTTAGAATGACTTGCTTCTTAGTGGCCCGGCTGACCAGCTGCTCAATGCGCTTGCGCTCCTCAGGACCAAGGACTGTGGCGGAACGCACGGTTCCCCGAGTCACTCCATGAGCCTCATCGGAGATAATCTGAAAAGCCACCATTGTCTGTGGAAAAAGGGGAAGTCGATTCTTCCGCGCAAGAAGGAGAAGAAATTTTTTAAGAGATTCGGCAACTCGAGTGGACGCTAAGGATTTTTCCAAAGCTTTTACCTTGTCCCCGGGGCGGATCATGGGAGAGACGAGAAATTCGCCAATTTCTTTGTCATTGCGAAAGAGTTCATCGAGGGTGCGCATTTGATCGAAAACCACGTCCTGCTCACCGGATTCCCTGGCCAAACTGTAAAGTGCCCGCGCATAGCGCGTGGCCAACATCATGTTCTTCATCCGCCGACCACCTGAATCTTCTCAACAAATTCATTTTGCAGTTGCTTCTGTTCATTGGAACTCAGGTTCTTTTGCAGACTCTCACGCGACGCTTCGAGGGCCCGACCGAGGAGTTCGTGTCTGAGCTCCATCTTCGCGTTTTCGAGTTCCACCTGAGTGGTCCTTCGTGCCTCATCTTCCATTTTCAGGGAAAGATCCCGTGCTTCCTGAATCATGCGGATTTTCAATTCTTCCGCTTCCTTTCGGGCCTGTGCCACTCCGGCCTCCGCCGTCGACTCGAGTTTCGCCAGACGCTCTTTGATTTGCTGACGACCCCGTTCCGCCTCCCGCTTCGCCTCTTCGGCGCGCACGACCATATCCTTGTATTCGCGCGCCCGGTGCTCAAAATGAGCCTTTACGGCTTTTCGCAAAATCCATACAAGCACGGCAATCAATAGGCCCAGATTGAAAGCCTGAACAGACACCGGCCCCCAGGGAATTTCCACAGGGCCGTGCCCGTGCCCGTCTCCCGCAGGAGAGGCCGCCCATGTTTGGGCCGCTAAAAATAACAGTTTGATCATGTTACGAGATCCTTGCCGATAAGTTTGCGATTGATCAGGTTAGACACTCCCCCCACTTCCGCAACCAGATGCGTGCGTGCGGCATTCATTTCCGTTTGAATGTGTTTGCGCGAAGACTCTATGACTTGCTTTGCGCGCGCTCGAGCCTCATTGACCAGGTGATCGTATTCTTTCAGGGCTTCGCTGCGGGATTTGTCGAAGACGGCTTTGTAACGCTCATTCACTTCTTTGGCGCGAATCGCGAATTTGTCCTCTAGCTCGCGGGCCTCTGAAAGGTAACGTTCGGCCATCTCTGTTTGTCCCACCGTGCGTTCATTGCGTTCATTGAAGGCGCGAAAATAGGGCTCGAACAGGAGGTTTTTCAGAACCACATAAACCACTAGAAAAATAGCGAACTGTACGAACAGGGATGAATTCACCCCGAGCGAGAAGAGTAGTTCCATTCGAAAAGGTGTCCTTAAGTAATATGAAGTCGAGAACTATATAATCGACTCGAGGTGCCGTGTAAATTAGTTCTTCGGCATATATGAGGCCCCTTCGAAGAGGACCCCTTCATCAATTCGTAGCGACGGCGTTGTTACTGTACCTTGAAAAATCGCCGGCGGGTGCATGATCACGCGCCGACGCGCAAAGATGTTCCCCTTCACCGCCCCACTGATAATGACGGTTTCGGCCTCGATCTGGGCTTCCACATGCGCACCTGGATTTATTACAAGTGTGTCATTCGTGAAAATCTCGCCACGAAAGTTTCCTCCGATGCGAACCGTGCCTTCGAACGTAAGCCGCCCATCAAAGGTGGCTCCCTTTTCCAACAGGGCCGTGACCGAGCCTTGAGTCTCTAGTTGCGCCATGAATCCCTCAATGTATCAGCAATCTGATTGAGCTCGAGGTCGGAATAGAAGTGAATCACGATTCTCCCCTTGCCTTTATCATAGTCTAAAACCACCTTCGAGCCGATAAGCTTTTGCAATTCTTCTCCCAAAGCACGCGCCGCCTGCACCCTTGGATCTTCCACTGGCGCCGAAGTCGATGAAAGCGGGTTGCGCGCCTTGGCAATCAACTTCTCTAGGGCTCGGACGCTCAAACTTTCATTTCGCGCCTTGATCGCCAAATCTTCTTGCAACCGGCCTTCGCTTACGGAGAGGAGAACCTTGGCCTGGCCGAGAGAAAGTTCCCCTTTGGAAACCATCTGGCGCACGCCCGGCTGGAGTTGGAGAATCCGCAGCATATTGGCTACAGTGGCCCGGTCCTTGCCCACCTTTTGGGCCAATTCCTGCTGGGTTAAGTTATATTTTTTAATTAGAAATTCGTAGGCTTCGGCTTCTTCAAGCGCGTTTAGGTTTTCGCGTTGGATGTTTTCAATTAAAGCCAGCTCCAGCACTTCGCGCTCTTCGCTCTCTTTGATCAGCGCCGGAACCTCTTTCAATCCGGCGAGCTGGGCGGCTCGCCACCGTCGTTCTCCCGCGATAATTTCAAATCCTTCGCCGTCCCTCTTTCGTACTAGCAGGGGCTGAATGATTCCCTTCTCACGAATCGAATTGGCCAGCTCTTGGAGCGCTTCTTTTTCAAAGATCTGGCGCGGTTGGCTGGGATTGGGGCGGACCTTTTCTATAGGAAGGTGCCAAAGCCGCATATGTGCCGGAACACTTGGAGCCGCGGGAGCGGGAGCCGGAGCGGCGGCCGGAGGCGGTGTCGGAGTCGGAGTTGACAGCGGCGTTGTCGAAGGCGCAGCTTCTAAGGCCGCAGGACCTGGAGCTGGAGCCGATATCAAAGGCGGGGCCTGAGTCACCCCCAATGCCGGAGCCGTGGTCGGATCCAATGCAGGATTTTCAGACGCTGCGCGCATGGACGCTTCCGGCTTCTGCGGAATGACCACGCCTACAAGATCCACACCTTTGCCCCCTCCACTGGCGGTTGTTTTTGAAAAAGCGCCCTCATTGCTCGAGCCGAGCAAGCTTCCCAGTCCCCGTCCAAGCCCTTTTCCCTTGGGTGGACCCTGTGGCTTTTGTGGCTGATTGTTAGACATGGACTTCTCCATCGGTCGGATCTGAAACTAAGGAATGTTCAGGTTCCGAAATGTTTTTGCCTGCCGGTAAACCGAGGGCATTGCGATCCAGCTCTTCTGCAAGTTCTTTATACTTTTTTGCGCCCACAGACTTCGGGTCATACTGAAATATCGTCTGCCCGTGGCTCGGAGCTTCGCTCAGCCGGACGTTTCGAGGAATAATAGCCTGAAAAACCTTCTCGCCAAAATGCGATTGGATCTCGGACACGACCTGGTGGGAAAGATTATTACGGGCATCGAACATGGTTAACACAATCCCCTCAATACGGAGGTCGGGGTTTAAACTCTTTTTGATCAATCCCGCTGTGTTGAGAAGTTGCGAGAGTCCTTCCAAGGCGTAGTATTCACATTGCAAAGGAACTAAGAATGTTTGCGCCGCTGACAGGGAGTTGACTGTTAAGAGTCCCAAGCTCGGCGGACAATCGATCAATACATATTGATATTGACTATCCACTTCGCTCAGAGCGGCCTTGAGGCGGTATTCCCGCTGAGGCATATCCACCAGCTCAATCTCCGCACCGACCAAATCCGGATTTGCCGATACGATATCCAGAGCCTCGACTTGGGTCGTCTGAACCGCCTCGTGGATCGTCTTCTCGCCAATTAAAACCTGATACACGTTGCTTTCTTGATTTTCATATCTCTTGACGCCAAGCCCACTTGACGCATTGCCCTGAGGATCCATGTCTACAATGAGTACTCGCCTGCCTAGTCCCGTAAGCGCCGCGGCAAGATTCACTGTGGTCGTGGTTTTGCCTACTCCGCCCTTCTGATTAGCCACGCAAATCACACGTGCCATTCAACCCTCGTCATTCCAACTCAATGTTTATGTAAACTTTGCCGATTGTTCCATGTAGAGCTGTGGGAGTCCAGTCAAAATGAAACGTCTCGGGATCAGATGGATTGTCTTATGCGCGGTCCTAGTCCTTATAGGTTGTGAGAAAGAGGATCCGACGCCTCACCTAAGAGATCCTATATATAAAAACCTTGCAGAACGCCATGCGCAGCACGCTAAGGCTTATGAAGAAAGCGTTGAGAAGCTCAAATCGTTGCGGGAGGCGCTAGCCAAAACAGAGCCTCACACAATTGAAGTTAAAGATCTACGCCGCGATATTCAACGACTGGAAAAGCAAGTTGTGCAGGATCGACAGTGGGCACGCTATTACGATATCCGAAGCCGCCGTCGTATCGTCGTCGATCGTATCACGTACAGAAAAGCTCTTGAAAGTGGAAAGCCGTGGCCAGATCCTTCTGAGTACTCAGGCTATTTGGTGAATAGGCGGCTCATCGAGATTAATCGAAACTGGAATGCACGAGTACCCAAACTTCAGGATCGACTAACCACCGCAACCAAAGTCCCGGCCAAGGCTGGAGAAACGTCGAGCTCACCAGATAAAGAAGGGGAGTGAGGACAGGAATGTTCCACGTGGAACACGTTCCACCTTTTCGATCTCTTGCAGGAATGTTCCACGTGGAACATTCCTGTCGCCCTATGCGATTTTAGTCGTAAGGACAACCGCACGACGCGCCTGGCTTGCGGGCAGGGTGTACTCAGCCACAAGTTCGGGTGACCAAACTGAGATCAATTGGGTGGGAATTTCCGCGATTTCACTCGACCAACTATTTCCCTTGAGATGAAAAAACCGCGCTCCCTTGGAGGCAAGACGGTTGCACGTGAGAAGGGTCTTTGTAACCGAAGCAAATCCACGCGAAACCGCCTGGCTGACACCTGTTCCCGCAAGACTTTCCAAGCGCACATTCAAAATATTTGCATTGGAGATTTCAAGCACATGCACCACATGTTTCAAGAACTCGCATTTCCTCACGTCACTCTCAACCAAATGGAATTCTGTAGTGGGGGAGAGAAGAGCAAAAATCAAACCCGGCAGCCCATTGCCTGAGCCAATATCATGGACCTTGCCTGACAGCCCTACCTTCTGAATGGCTCGAAATGCCAAAATGCTATCCGCAAAGTGAACTTCATCAGCCTCACGCTCTGTCGTCCGTGATATCAAGTTCAAACGAAGGTTAAACTTGAGCAACTCTGCATGATAGGCTTTCAAACGCTTTATCGTCTCTGGGTTTATGTCCGGGAACCACTCCGCAACACGCCACATAGCGTTATCACCTGCTGCTTCCTTTGGTGGTGGCACTTTCGCAGTCAAATCACACACTCCTGCGAAGCTCGCTGCCTCGCCTTTAGATGGATTAAGATAGCCTGAATTGCAGATGGATTCACGCCACTAATTCGGTGAGCTTGCGCAAGCGACGAAGGGCGAAGCTTCTGTAGCTTTTCCACTTCTTCACGCGAAAGGCCCTTCACCTCCGAATAGGCCAGGTCCTCAGGGAGCCGGAGTTCCTCCATTTTCTGAGCCTGTTCCACCATTTCCCGTTGGCGTTGGATGTAACCCGTGTACTTAAGGTGAATCTCAACTGGAACCCGAACATCCTCATCCTCATCCACATCAATTCCAAGATGCGTCAAATGTTCACAGGAAATCTCATCACGGCGCAGTAAGTCTGCGGCATTGATAGGTTTCGTTATGACTGCAGTTCCGATTTGGTGCAGACGGTTCAACGTTGCCGCGTCCGGAACAAGACGGGTGGACACCAATCGCTCGACCAAAGCCTGGCGCCGCTGTATCACGGACTCCATCTGAATAAAATCATCAGCCGAAACCAAACCGAAATCCCTTGCGATCAAAGCTAACCTTTCGAATGTATTGTCTTCTCGCAAAACTAGACGGAATTCAGCACGAGACGTCATCATCCGATAAGGTTCCCGGGTTCCCTTGCATACCAAGTCATCAACAAGAACTCCCATGTAGGCCTGGTCTCTCCGAAGAACTAACGGTTCGCGTTCCAGGATATGAAGCGCCGCGTTGACTCCCGCCAGCAGGCCTTGTGCGGCGGCTTCCTCGTAACCACTTGTCCCATTGATCTGACCAGCTAAGTAGAGACAGGATATGGCACGGGTTTCCAAGGTGTGACGAATTTGGGTGGGTTCCACAAAGTCATATTCCACCGCATACCCTGGTCGAAGCATCTTTACATTCTCTAGCCCGGGGATCGTGCGCAGAAACTCATACTGGACATCCTCAGGCAGGCTCGTTGAGATTCCCTGCAGGTAGATGGACTCGCTCGAGAGACCTTCTGGTTCTAAAAACGTCTGATGACGATCCTTATCGGCAAATCTCGTGATCTTATCTTCGATACTCGGACAATAGCGGGGACCGAGACCTTCGATCAGACCCAGGAACATCGGTGATTTATCCAGATTCTTCCTTATAATGTCATGAGTCCGTTCACTGGTGTAGCTCAGATAACAGGGCACCTGGGGGTGCTTCAGGGTCTTTTCACTCCGAAAGCTGAACGGCCAAAACTTTTTATCTCCCCATTGAGGGGTGGTTCGGGACCAATCAATGCTGTCTCTGTGCAGTCGAGCCGGTGTTCCTGTCTTCAATCGTCCCACAGTGAAGCCATGCTCGCGAAGCTGATCCGACAGGCCTTGCGTCGCACGATCCCCAACACGACCTCCGGCTACCTGTTTGAGTCCGACATGCATCACCGCATTCATAAAGGTGCCAGTGGTTACGACCACAGCCTTCGAGCCAATCTGCACGCCGTCCTCGGTGAGGATACCCACACACCGATTGTGGTCCAAAACGAGCGCTTTGGCCTCTCCCTCGACCAATGTCAGACCTGGTGTCCGCCTCAAGAGTTCAGCCGTGTATAAAGAATAGAGTTCTTTATCGCATTGGGAACGAGATCCCCGCACCGCGGGTCCTTTGCGGGCGTTTAAGCGTTTAAACTGAATGCAGCTCGCATCCGCGGCCTGCGCCATGGCTCCGCCCAGTACGTCAATCTCACGGACCATGTGACCTTTGCCTAGGCCACCGATAGAAGGATTGCAGCTCATATAGCCAACGCGATCCAAATTCGTGGTGATAACCAGCGTGTCCATTCCTAAGCGGGCGCACGCCAGGGCCGCCTCTATACCGGCGTGTCCGGCGCCAATCACAATGACATCAAACGTCTTCATCCATTTCTCTCTACTTGCCCAAACAAAATTCGGCAAACACGCGATCCATCACCTGATCGTCGTAGGTTAAACCCAGGATTTCGTATAGAGCCCGGAGCCCCGTCTGCAATTCCAGCGCGATCAGATCAGGACTCTCCTCCTTTAGCACAAGCGATAGGCTGTTTGCCACACTCTCGCGTAGAATTCCCAGACTGCGGAAATGCCGAGCGTTGCTCAGCAGGGTGGAGTCCTCGGAAAGTTCCGTGCGCAGCCGCTCCCGAATCCATTCTTTGACTTCCGGAAGTCCTTGGCCCGTTACGGCGCTGACTGGCATCACAGCCAAGGCGTGCTTTACCTCCGAGTCTAAAACATTAACTTTTGTATACATATCAATCTTATTGATCAATAAACAGGTTTTGTTCCATGGAACGCGGTCAAAAAATCGCGCCTCGTCAGGACGCATGCCCGTTTCCGCACTTACGACGTAAAAGACCAAATCGACATCACATAATTTATCGAGAGTGCGTGCAACTCCAATCTTCTCAACCGCATCATCGGTCTCCCGCAAGCCTGCCGTATCCACTAAAGTGATGCGTACGCCATTCTCGCTGAGCTCCGCCTCCACAAAATCGCGAGTGGTTCCTGGAACGGGCGTAACAATCGCTCGATCCTCGCCGGCGAGCGCGTTTAGCAAACTGGATTTACCCGCATTTGGAAGTCCCGCAAGGGCCACCTGATAGCCGCTACGGATGATGCGCCCCCGATGGTAACCCGACAGAATCTGATCCGTGTCTTCGAGAACGTCTGTGAGACGCCGATGGATCTCGTCATTCCCCGCGATGACAATGTCCTCGCTAGCAAAGTCGATGTTGGCCTCCAGTTGAGCGAGAACCCAGGTCACGCGTTCCAACAGGATCTTAAGGCGAGTGGAGAACTCTCCTTGAAGCTGGCGCAACGCCAGTTGAGACGCCCGACGTGAACGGCTCTCTATCAACGCTAGAACACTTTCCGCCTGAACCAAATCTATGCGCCCATTCATAAAAGCACGATAGGTGAACTCCCCGCGCTCCGCAGGTCGAGCGCCGGACTCGACCAGATTGTGCAAGATTTCATTCGCAATCGAGTCACTGCCATGACAGGAAATTTCAAATGTGCACTCACCCGTGAAGCTGCGGCCGTGCTGAAAGTAGGAAATCAACACTTCATCCAATGGCTGATCATCCCGAAGTGCACGTAAATAACCGTAATAAATCCTGTGAGATTCCAGCGAGGAAGGCAGGAAGGGCGCCAGTTTCCTTATGATTTTTTCCGCGTGACGCCCGCTAATCCGGATGATTGAAATCGCCCCTAGCCCCTGGGCCGTGGCAAGAGCACATATAGTGTCACTATCTCGTTCCAAAGACCTCATCTTGGGGGCTTTCTGGTTCATCCGATATGGCGGAGCCCGTGCTCTTCACGGGATAAATTTTGATCTTTTTGAAATGTCCCTCACCGATAGATCGGCTCTTCACGCGATTGTCCTCAGCCAGATATTGGTGAATAACCTTACGATCCTTGGGCGGAAGAGCTCGGAAGTAAACAGACTTTCCCTTTTCAAGGGCGATGCCCTTAAGTTTTTCTGCCAATTGGACCAGAGCCTCATTGGCTTGCTCCCTGAAATTCGAGCAGTCCAAATTCACATTCACATTCTGATCCGGACACTGATGTTGGAGGGCACGCCGAATATAAAGCTGAAGAGCATCGAGAAGCTGACCTTCTTTAGAGGTGAGAAGTTCCTCGTCAGCACCATAGACATTCACCTTAATGGTACCGTCCGCAGCCGTTTCGAGATCATATGAGAGATCAAAATGGCCCAATTCAATGATACGGGCGAGTAGGCCCTCGATCAGTCCTTCTGCACTGTCGGACTCCTTTTTCTTTTTTCCAAACAGCTTTTCAAACAATCCTGTCATAAAACTCTCCTATTTTGCCCCGGCCAGAGTTGGTTTAGAATCCTTCATGAAATACAGCTGCTGAAGGACACTGAATATTGCCCCTACCAGCATATACAAAGTGAGCCCGCTCGGAAGCGAAACCATAAAAAATGTGAAGATCAGAGGCATCATCAGCATGACCTTCGCTTGCGCGGGGTCCATTGTATGGGGCGTTATTTTCTGCTGGATAAACATAGTGAGGCCCATGAGGACCGGCAAGATGTAATATGGATCTTTCAAAGAAAGATCATTTATCCAGAGCATAAAAGGGGCTTGGTAAAGCTCAATACTGTGTCCAAGCACCTGGTACAATGCAATAAATATAGGAAATTGGAGTAGGACCGGCAAACACCCTCCCACTGGGTTCACCCTGTTTTCCCTCATCAACTGCAGCATTTCCTGCTGTTGCTTCTGCTGGTCGTCCTTATGGCGTTCACGCAAGGCCTGAATTTGAGGCTGGATCATCTGCATCGCACGCATGGATTTGTACGAGTAGAGGTTGAATGGCAAGACCAGGAACCGCACCAGAATCGTAAGGAGAATGATCGCGACTCCCCAGTTTCCAACCAGTGAGTGAAACCATTGCAACATACTTAAAATATGTCGGCCAATCCAATTGAAGAACCCAAAGTCAACGACCTTCGGAAGTTCCTCGTTCACCTGTTTTAACAAATAATAGGACTTCGGTCCCAGAAAGGCTGTGAAATCCAGTTGGAAGTTTTCCGATTGATTTAAAGCGGGGTACTGAAGAAGGATTTCCGCGGACTTCTCCTTGGGATTCAGAACACCTTTTGCCTCGGGCATGATAGGGGAGTGGTCCACCACCGCCTGTGTGAAGTACTGTGAACCCAAAGAGGCGAGTTGAACCTTGCTCCAGGACTTGCGAATCTCCTCCTGCCCCAGAGTGACCCGATCCTCCGCGTCGGCTTCTTCGACAAAGAACTCCTGTTGTTCGTAGCTCGGCGAAAAGAACCCGCCTTTACCGTTGCCTTCGACTCGATCCACTAGCGCCGTGCTGAGACCGACAAACCGTTGATCTCTTCCCGAAACCGAGAGCTTTGCGCGAACCGAATACAAATCCGGTTGGAACTCCAAGGTCTTCGTGACCTCAAGCGCCCCGATCCGGGCCCTCCCCACAAACATGTTGGCGTTGATCCGTTCCATATTGAAGTCCAGAGGCTGCGCTTGGCCCATCAAACGGGTCTCCAAGGGAAGCACACCATCGCCAGGCACTCCGAGCTTAACGATTTCGCCTTTGCGATCCGTATATTTACGTAGATGAAGGTCCTTAAGACCCATTCCTCGGGAGGAGAGCTGGAAGCTGAGGGTCTCGCTCTCAAATAGAATCAGTTGCTCGGGCTGCTGAGCCTTTGCAGCCGCTTCAACTGTTGTGGCGAGGGCTTCGTCTTTCACAGGCGTCTGATTCAGCGCACCCGCTGACTTCGCCGCATCTCCCGTATCCTTTTCCACGATTTCTTGTTTCTTAAACGCTTGGGGGTATTTGCGCTGCATATAGGATTGCCAGCCGATAAATGTGGCACCGACCAGCAAGATGGCCACAATCGTACGCCAGTCGAAGAAATTGGATGTCTCCTGCCTCAAGTCGATTTCCTTTCTGGTACGGGATCATACCCGTATGGTCCCAAGGGATGACATTTACAAAGTCGAAAAAGGGTCAGTTTGAAGGCGACGCCGGGCGGATGATTCTGAAAGGCTTCTTGCGCATATGCGGAACAGGTGGGTTGGAAGCGACATATCCCACCGACCAGGCCGGAAAGGGTGGAACGATAGATCGCGATCAGAAACAGGACCACGGTTCGTGCCCATCTACTCACTGAAGCGCTCCAATCGACGCACTAACTTTTCCATAACCTTATCGAAATCCTCATGACTTAACTCACTATAGAAGCTGCGATCCCGCCGCCTGAATATCACGTTAAGATCCAATCCCCCGCGCCCCTGCGCGGCCCATCTACGGAGATACTCCTTGCCCCAGCGACGAAGCCGATTGCGTATCACGGCTGAACCGATTTGTCGTGAAATCGTCCATCCGCACCGGATCTCATCGAGTTCCGTCCTTTGCAGGTTTACAATTAACCATGAATTGACATGGATACTGCGGCCATTGGATTTGAGACTCAGGAAGTCCGATCGACGGGATAAGGAGCGAAAGCGAGCCTTATTTGCCACCTGTCTTCACAGTCAGCCGTTTGCGACCCTTGGCACGACGGCTCGACAGAACCTTTTTTCCATTCTTAGTCGCCATGCGGGAGCGAAAACCATGGGTCTTTTTACGCCGACGTCGGCTCGGTTGATACGTGCGTTTCATCTCTTTGACTCCAGTTGAATTAGACCTGACGCGCCAATAAAGCACAGCCCGGATTTTTGAGTCAAGGCGCACGCATTTAGAAATCCTCGTGGATTCCCACATCTTGACCCCATATGCACAGTTTGTAGGCAGTGCCACGTGGGAGCTCTCCGGAGTGCTAGCTCATCCAAATCATTGAAAGTTTTTTTCCCTAGTGATACCTAAATGTCCTCTTTATCCACATAAATCCGTGGGAGCATCGTGTGAATCCCGTCCTGAGTCTGCATCACGAATTCTGGCTTCAAATCAAGAACAGCCTGAAGTCCAAGAATCAAAACAACAAACCCCTTCAGATGTGGTTTGAGCCCACGAATCTCGTCGGTGTGGAAGATCGCCAGTCGGGACGCTGCTTTATGTTGGGCGTTCCCACGGAATTGCATAAGTTTTGGATTTCGCACAATCTTTTGGAACGAATTTGCTCCGAGATCTCCGCCCTTTATCAAAATCCATTCCAGATTGAACTCCATGTAACTGGGCAGGGATCAACTCTCCCGGATACAAGCCCTCTCCCTTTAGAGACGGCGAATCAACAGGCGACGTCCATACTGGAATCGACAGAAAGCGGCGTTTCCTCTGGATCTCCGGGCTCCCATCGAGACATGCTGAACGCAGATTACACGTTTTCCACTTTCGTGGTGGGACGGAATAATGAGTTCGCCCATGCGGCGTCCTTCAGTATCGCTGAAAACCCGGGCAAGGAAAATTACAATCCACTCTTCATCTGCGGACCTACGGGAATGGGGAAAACCCATCTTTTGAATGCGGTCGGCAATCACATCCGCATCAACTTCCCCCACCTCCGTATTCTTTATGTCTCCGCGGAACGGTTTCTGAATGAATGTATCTCAAGCATTCGCCGCAATGAGATGGACCGGTTCCGTCTGCGCTACCGGGATCAGTGTGAGGTTCTTCTCATGGACGACATTCAGATCTTGGGACGGGGCGAAGCGGTTCAGGAAGAGTTTTTTCACACTCTAAATGATTTTTTTGAGAAGGATCAGCAGGTGATCGTGGCCTCTGACCGCATGCCAAAAGATATCAAAGGACTGGAGGATCGCATCCGAACCCGGCTTGAGTGGGGATTGATCGCGGATATACAAATGCCGGATATCGAAACGCGTGTCGCGATTCTCAAGTACAAGGCCGAGCGGAAAAATATCATGCTTCCAAATGATGTGGTTTCGCATGTGGCCCGCATTTCGAAAAGGTCCATTCGCGAGCTTGAGGGCAACCTGAACAAGGTGAAGATGTTTTCGGAGCTCCAGGGTCTCCCCATCGACATGGAGTTGGCCAAGCGCGTTCTCTCCACCCACGACGATGTGGCTACCATCACCATTGACGACATCCAGAAGCTTGTGGCGGACCACTATGAAGTTCGCATGCCAGATCTCAAATCCAAGACACGCACGAAACCCCTGGTTGTGGCGCGGCAAGTCGCAATGTTTCTGGTTAAAAAGCACCTGGATAAATCTCTGGTCGACATCGGACGTTCTTTTGGCGGGAAGGATCACACTACGGTGATGAACGCCTTGCGTCGTATTGAGAATCAACTGAATAAAGATTCTGAAATCAAGCGTGATATCGAGGAGTTGGAGAGTCGAATCCACAATATCACAGGGGTGTGAATAGGATTCAATGGGGATAGTGGATAACCCTGGGGAAGAACCTGGGGAGAAAAATGGGGATACGACATATCCCCGCTTTTCCGGAAGTTTTGCAAAGATTATCCACAGGGGTTACCCACAGGGATTAATTAAGAATTTTAGGGGTTTGAGAGGTAAACGGCGCTATCTACAGACCTACAGCTACTACTAGATTTTTATATTAATAAAGAGATAGCTAAATAGGCTCAAAAAGGTGGAGGAAAAATGAAGCTCTCGGTCGAAAAGAAAGATCTGCTCAATGTGATCGCCAGAGCCCAAAACATCGTTGAGAAACGAAACACCATGCCCATCCTGGTGAATGTCTTACTGGAGGCGAAAGGAGAAAGCCTACGCGGCTTTGCCACGGATCTGGAAGTGAGTCTTACAGATGAGATCCCCGCGCAGGTGAAGAATCCGGGCCGCGCGGCTGTGAACGCCAAGAGCCTGTTTGAAATTATCAAGGAACTTCCTGAGGGCCGGATTGATTTGGAACGCAAGGAGAACAATTGGCTCCGTATCACGCAGAACCGGGCCGTGTTTAACATCGTCGGCATCAGTCCTGAGGAGTACCCCGTCTTCCCCACGTTCACCACGCAAGAGTTTGTGAAGATCGACGGTGAGGTCATGACGGAGATGATTGAGAAGACCATCTACTCGGTCTCCACAGATGAGACGCGTTATCACCTTAACGGGGTGTATCTCGAGGTCCGTGCGGACAAAGATACGGCCATTTACCGTATGGTCGCCACTGACGGCCATCGTTTGAGCTTAATTGATCGAAAGATCCCTGCCGCACCGGAGCCGGGTACAGGGCAGGGTGTGATTATCCCGCGCAAAGGGCTTCACGAGATTCGTAAACTTCTGGACACTGTGGAAGACACTGTGGAGATCGCGATCGAAGGAGCCCAATTAGTGGTCCGCCACGGAACCACAGTCTTGATGATCCGTCTTATCGAGGGCAAGTATCCCAATTATCAACAGCTTATTCCACAAAACCTACGTGAACATTTTCTGGTTCAGAGGGAAACGTTGTTGAGTTCGCTCAAGCGTGTGTCCCTGCTATCGAACGCAAAGTCCAAAGGCGTGACCTTCGCACTCTCCGCCGGTCGCATGGAGATCACATCGAATAATCCGGAATTGGGAGATGCGAAAGAGGAGGTTGAGATCGAATACAAGGGAAAAGACATGCGCATTGGGTTCAATGCACGTTACGTTCTCGACGTTCTCGCCAGCATGCATGATGACGTGGTGCGGATCGAGCTCAACGATCAACTCTCACCGGGTTTGGTGCGACCTAACCAAGACAGTTCGTACACCTGCGTGGTCATGCCCATGCGGATATAAATATAAATGCACTTCAGGAAGTTCCGGATTAGAAACTTCCGCAACTACTCCGATCTCACGCTGGAGTTTCCGCCGGGGGTGGTGGTTTTCCACGGCCCCAATGGCCAGGGCAAAACCAACTTGATGGAAGCCTTTTATTTTCTCTTGCGCGGCGAAAGTTTTCGTCCCGCTTCCACCGAAAGTCTTCTCCAGCATGTGGATAACCATGTGTTTCCCTGTGCATTACTCGAGGGACAAGTGATGCAAAAGGGTCTTCTGCATGATCTCCGGATGAACTTGGCCCCAGGTCAAAAACGCCTCGTATGGAATCAGAATCCAACCACCGCATCGGCTCTCGCGCGCCGCTTTCCCGTCGTCTTGTTTTCGCCTGAAAGCCTGGCTGCCATTAAGGAGGGGCCCGATCTACGACGGCAGCTTCTTGATGACGTGGTCCTCACCCATTCCGCGGCCAATGTGAAGATTCTACGCGATTTTAGTCACGCCCTCCGCACGCGCAACCGGATCCTGAAAGACGCTCAGAAAGGGCGGACGGATACAAATCAGGCAGAAAAGCTGATGGAGAGCCTGGATCCGATTTATCTGCCGCTGGCAGTGGAGCTGACCGTGGCGCGGCTTCAGGCTCTACACGCTCTTCACAGTGATTTCCACAAGGCGTGCGTCTATGTGCTCGAACGTCCGGACGTGGACATCTCTGTGGAATACCTGGTTTCTTCACAGAACGCTTACGAATGGACGCGTTCAGATCTCCTTTCCGCTATGCACAAAAGGACGATGGAGCTACGCGCCAGAGAGCTGGAGTCCGGGTACTCGCTCGTCGGCCCACAGAAGCACGACGTGCGCATTCTATTTAGCGGAAAAGACTCGCGCTTTTTTTGTTCTCAGGGACAGCAAAGAGCGTTAATTTTATCTTTCCAGATGGCCCAAATACTGTATCATTGGAGGGCTCATCAGATTCATCCGTTCCTACTTCTCGACGATGTGTTATCGGAATTGGACCCGATACGGCGGACGAACCTGGTGAATTTTTTGAGGGATATCCCGGCTCAGATCTTTCTGACCACGACGGATCTGTCCTTCTCCATGGATTTTGGTGACCGACGAATCAACGTCTTTCGTCTTGAAAAGGGATCGGTCCAAGCGCAGTGATGGACACAAGCGAGGTTATTCGAGTGCAGGAAAATCAAAAAGCGTATGACGCCTCATCGATTCAAGTGCTGGAAGGGCTTGAGGCGGTTCGCAAACGCCCTGGAATGTACATTGGTGATACGACAGCTCGCGGATATCACCACCTGGTCTACGAGGTTGTGGATAATTCGGTGGATGAAGCCTTGGCTGGGTACTGTCGCAATATCAACGTCACCATTCATGGGGATGATTCACTCACGGTTGAAGATGATGGTCGCGGAATTCCGGTGGACACACACAAGGATGGGCGCTCCGCGCTTGAAGTCGTGATGACGGTGTTACATGCCGGCGGTAAGTTCGGGGGCGATAGTTACAAAGTTTCCGGCGGTTTGCACGGCGTGGGGGCTTCGGTGGTCAACGCGCTGTCGTCGCGGTGCCAGGTCATTGTGCGCCGGCAGGGACATGTCTGGAAGCAGAGTTACGAAAAAGGAATTCCCCTGGGAGCTGTGGAGAAAACTGGGGAAACCGACAAAACGGGAACGACGACGACCTTTAAACCCGACCGGGAGATTTTCAAAGACGAAGCGATCAAGTTTGAGTTTAGCATTCTTGCCAATCGTTTCCGCGAACTCGCTTTTTTGAATGCCGGACTTCGCATCCAACTCACGGATGAGCGCACGGGCCAGAAACAGGAGTTTCAATACACTCAGGGAATCATGCAATTTGTTTCGCATATGAATGAAACAAAGAAGCCGACCCATCCCGAGGTGATCTACTTCAAAGGCAATAGCGATGACGTCGAAGTGGAAATCGCCATGCAGTGGAATGACTCCTATACAGAATCAATTTATAGCTATTGTAACAATATCAACACTGTTGAAGGCGGAACCCATCTGGTGGGCTTTCGTTCAGCCCTCACACGCACGGCAAACACGTACGCGACAAATAAGAATCTGCTTAAAGACATGGAAGCGAACCTCGAGGGCGAGGACATTCGTGAGGGACTGGCGGCAGTCGTCAGCGTCAAAGTGCGCGAGCCACAGTTTGAAGGTCAAACTAAAACCAAGCTGGGCAATAACGAAGTGAAGGGCGTGGTTGAAGCCCTGGTCAACGATCGGTTATCGGACTGGCTTGATCGTAATCCGACGCTAGGGAAAGTGATTATCACAAAATGCGTGGAGGCGGCGCGCGCGCGACTCGCGGCTCGCAAGGCCCGCGATCTGGCGCGCCGGAAGACCGCGCTCGACAGCGGTTCTTTGCCGGGAAAGATGGCCGACTGCCAGGAACGCGACCCCGCCAAGGCCGAGCTTTATCTGGTTGAGGGAGACAGCGCGGGCGGATCAGCCAAGCAAGCTCGTGACCGCCGCACGCAAGCGGTTCTCCCGTTGCGTGGAAAGATCCTCAACGTTGAGAAGGCCCGCTTCGACAAAATGCTTTCCAACGAAGAAATCAAGATGATGGTGGCCGCCTTGGGCACGGGCATCGGGCGAGAAAATATCAATGTCGATAAAACCCGATACCACAAGATCATAATCATGACAGATGCTGACGTGGACGGAAGTCACATCCGCACTCTACTTCTCACGTTTTTCTACCGCCAACTACCCGAGATCGTGGAGCGTGGTTACGTTTACATCGCGCAGCCGCCGCTCTACCGGGTGAAGAAGGGCAGTAGCGAGCGTTACCTGAAGGATGAAAAGGCGTTGAGCCAGCATCTTATGGATCTGAGCTTGTCCAAGGTAAATATATTAAATTTAAAGGCGGGAACCGAGGAATCCGAGTTGAAGCGGTTTATCCTCAACATCCATAAATACGATAATCTCTTGAAAACGCTGGCCACGCGGTTTGACCGCGAAGTGGTGATTTACCTGCTGCGCGAGAAGATGGAACTGGCGGAACTCCTGAAGTCGGAAAGCGAAATTCGCCGCAGTTTTGAAGAATTTAAGAATTGGACGCGAGCCAATCCTCTCGCGGGCATTACGGATGCGCAGATCGCGGTGGAAAAGGATGAGGAGTTCAACGATTTCTCAGTCCGTATTCAAACCACCAAGTTCGGGTATGTTCAACATTCCGAATTCGACCGCCTGTTTGCGGAGTCCCCAGAATGGGGAGAACTCAGTGAACTCTGGGCCAGTTTCGACCAACTGGCGCCTCTCCCGGTTCGGGTGAAGGCGGAAAATCAAGATGAAGAGACAGTGTTTCACAGCTACGTCGACTTCTATAACTTTGTGATGGAGCTCGGTAAAAAAGGCATCTATGTGCAGCGCTATAAGGGACTGGGCGAGATGAATCCCGAGCAACTTTGGGAAACCACGTTGAATCCTGAGAACAGAAGTCTTTTGCGGGTGGCGATTGAAGATGCGATGGCGGCGGACGAGACATTCAGCATCCTCATGGGAGAACAGGTTGAACCACGGCGCAAGTTCATTCATGACAATGCTCTGTTGGCGAAGGAACTCGACGTATAAGGCGCGCGTAAAGCGCTGGTGAGGCGAATCGGATGGATGAAGTTTCTCGTATATCAAATGTAGATATCAACAAAGAGATGAGGGAAGCCTATCTCCAATACTCCATGAGCGTGATCGTGGGTCGTGCGCTACCGGATGTGCGCGACGGCCTTAAACCCGTCCATCGACGTGTGCTTTATGCCATGAACGACTTAGGTAACTCCCACGACAAACCGTACAAGAAGTCCGCCCGTATCGTCGGTGATGTGATCGGTAAGTATCACCCGCATGGGGACATGGCCGTCTATGACACCATTGTTCGAATGGCTCAGGATTTCTCTTTGCGCTATCCGCTTGTCGATGGGCAAGGCAACTTTGGTTCGATCGATGGAGATTCTCCCGCGGCGCCCCGGTACACCGAAATCCGGATGACCAAGCTGGCCGAGGAACTCCTGGTTGATATCGACAAAGACACAGTTCCGTTTGGGTGGAACTACGATGACTCTCTCTTGATCCCGCAAGTCCTTCCCGCCAGATTTCCTAATTTGTTAGTGAATGGAAGCGCCGGGATTGCCGTGGGAATGGCCACGAATATTCCTCCTCACAATATGGGCGAGGTGATCGACGGCTGCATTGCTTTGATTAAAAATCCTCAGATCTCAATTGATGATCTAATGAAGTTTGTGCATGGCCCGGACTTCCCGACGGCGGGGGTGATCGCGGGAACCAACGGAATCTTGCAGGCCTACAAAACGGGGCGTGGCGTGATCACGCTCAAAGCCGTGGCCGAGATCGTGCCGAAGAAAGACCGTGAAGAGATCATTGTTACCGAGATTCCCTATCAGGTTAACAAGGCGAAGTTAATTGAGTCCATCGCGGACTTAGTGAAGGATAAGCGCATTGAGGGGATTTCCGACATTCGGGATGAATCCTCTCGCGAAGGAATGCGGATTGTGATCCTGCTCAAGCGGGACCAGAACGCGCAAGTGGTCTTGAATAGGTTGTACAAATTCACGCAGCTTCAGGTCAGTTATGGAATTATCATGCTGGCTCTGGATTCACGCAACCAGCCGGTCGTGTTCGATCTCAAAGGAGTCCTTGAGGCCTTCGTGGCCCATCGCAAGGACGTGGTTACCCGGCGTTGTATCTTCGATTTGAAGAAGGCCGAGGCGCGCGCGCATATTTTGGAGGGTTTGAGGAAAGCACTTGATCAGATCGACGCCGTGATCGCGACCATTCGGGCGGCAAAGGAAGCCGATGCCGCGCGCGCGGGATTGATCAGTCAATTTGGTTTTTCCGAGAAGCAAGCTCAGGCCATTTTGGACATGCGTTTGCAACGTTTAACGGGTTTGGAACGTCAGAAGATTCTCGATGAATTGGCTGAAGTCCAAAAGCAGATTTCCTGGCTTAGGCATGTGCTGGGCAGCGTGGAGGAAATTTACAAGATCATCGTTTCAGAACTGGAAGAAATTAAATCCCAGTACAGCGACGTTCGTCGCACGAAGATTGAACGTCTCGCCGATGAAATTGTGCTTGAGGACCTGATCGCCAAGGAAGATATGGTTATTTCCATGACCTACTCGGGATATATCAAGCGCATCGCCGTCGATGAATATCGCTTGCAAAAGCGTGGAGGCAAAGGGCTCAGAGGCGCTGAACAAAGGGAAGAGGATTACGTCTGGCGGATGTTCTCCGCCAATACACACACGATGATTCTCACGTTTTCCGACCGCGGGCGTTTGTATTGGACCAAAGTGCATGAGTTGCCTTTAGGCACGCGGACGAGCAAGGGCAAGGCGATCAATAATGTCGTCCAACTGGCTTCCGGGGAGCACGTGCGGGCCGTACTGCCAATCGAGTCCTTCAATGCTGAGAATTACGTCGTGATATTGACTGAACAGGGCATTATTAAGAAGACCTCATTGGAAAACTTCTCGCGTCCCCGTCCCTCCGGTTTGATGGCATTGACGATTGATTTGAACGACAACCTTATTGATGCCAAGGTCTCAAGTGGGAAGGACGATATTTTTATCGCGACCCGCGAAGGCATGGCCATTCGCTTCGAAGAGGAGGATGTCCGGCCGATGGGTCGGGCCGCCCGCGGCGTCAAGGGTGTGAATCTCGTTACCGGTGACAAAGTTGTCGGGCTTGAAGTGGTTGCCAAAGACAGCAAACAAACAATTCTGATTGTAACGGAGAAGGGCTATGGTAAGCGCACCTCCATGGAGGAATATCGCTGCCAAGGCCGCGGAGGAATGGGATTGATCACCCAAAAAATTACGGACCGAGTCGGTCACGTGGTCTCAGCCCGCCTCGTAACGGACAAAGACCAGATCGTGGTGACCACCAATTCCGGTCAAGCCATCCGCATGCGATGTTCTGATATCTCCGTGATTGGTAGAAACACCGAGGGCGTGCGCTTGATGAATTTGTACGAGGGTGAGTTCGTAACGAGCGTCGCCCTTCTGGGAGAGCTTCCGGAGGATGAGAACCTCGCTGATAGCGGAGGCACCGAGTCTGAGTGAGACTTCGGCCCGCGCTGGCACTCGTGCCTCTGATCCTGTCCCTGAGCCTTGGCGGTTGTTCTTTCAGCCTTGAGTGGCTTGATTTAATCCGTGCGCAGCGCGCGATTGCGAGGCAGGATTACAAGCGGGGCTTAGCGATTTATCAGAGGCTTGTCGAATCTCACCCTGACAGCGCCCGCGCCCTGGATGTGGCACGCAAGGGGTCAAGGGTGGCACATTTGGAGGCCAAGAACTATCCGCTGGCGGTTGAATTTTATCGCCATGTGATCCTGAAGTCGCCGAACCCGGAAGAGCGCAAAACGTCGCAGAAGTACATCGCACAAATTCAATTCGAGAACCTTCAAGACTATGATCGGTCCGTGACCGAGTACGAGCGATTATTAAAGCTAGAGCACGGTCCGGAGGAGGCCTTCCACTACAGACTTAATTTAGCCAAGAGCCATTATCATTTGAATGCCCTCGAGCAATCCCTCCACGAAATCGAGATTCTCCTCTCCGGCAAGCTGAGTGTGGACCAGGTATTTGATGCCAAGGTCCTTAAGGCCAGTGTTTACGTCGCGAATAAACAATTCGAGAAGGCGGCCGAGCTGTGGCAGGAGATCCTGAACACGTACCCGGAACGGTCGCGCAAAGAGAACGTGGCGCTCAATTTAGTTGTCTTGTATGAAGAGCTTAAGGAGTTTGGAAAAGCCATCGAGGTCCTCGAAGGCATGCGGGATGGCTATCCGAACCCGGAATTTCTCGATTTGCGAATTGAGAGACTTAAGGCGCGGCAATTAAATCAACCTGGTGCGCAAGGCTGGAAACGCTGATGGATAAGGCTTTGGTTTTCTTCGGTGTGGGTTTCGAATTGGTCGCGCTTTGTATCGGCGGCATTTTTTTGGGGGGCGAGATCGATAAATACATGGGATGGTCAGGCGGCGGAGGGACTGTGGCTTTGATTCTGATACTCCTGATCGGGTGGTTTATTCACCTGTTTATCCTTCTGCGTCGGTTTGACCAAGATGTCGACCCCAACTCCAAGTCTTAAAATTCTGTTGTGGCTTCAGTTTCTGGTCACGGCTGTGACGTCGGGACTGGCCTTTCTCGTAAGCGGCCAGCGCCTTGCCGCGTCGGTTGCGGTAGGAGGGGCGCTGATGTGGGCCAATGTCGCCGTACTGGGCTGGACCTGGTGGCGAGTCCTGGCGAAAAAACCGGTTGCTTGGACCATAGTGGTCATTGTAATCAAATACGCGGTTTTGCTGGGATCTATAGTTCTCTTAACTCAAACTCCCGACTTGAATATGTTGGGGGTGGGTCTTGGTATTACCAGCTTTATTTTCGCCGCCTTAGCAACGGCGTTCATCACAAAGAAAGAGAAACACCAAATTGGCTGAAGCTCACTTTAATTGGTTGCAATTAGCGCCAGGCGTTCACCACGAAAACGTTCATGTGGCTACCGCGGTGGCTGTGGGCGGATTCTTGATCGTCGCCGCACTGGCAGGTCGCATGGCTCTAGGACGTGGCGAAGCTGCAGTCAACCCCGCCCCGCGGTTTTCAATCAAGGGAGTGCTCGAGCTGATTATCGAATTCATTGTCGGTCTGGCGGATATGGTGATCGGTGAGGGGGGGCGTAAATACGTTCCCATGTTCGCGGCCATCTTTCTGTTCGTGTGGGTCAATAATCTGGTGGGTTTGCTTCCGGGGATGACTCCCGCGACCGATAATCTCAACACCACACTAGCGATCGGTTTGTTCTCCTTTTTTGCTTACAATTATTACGGCCTGAAGGAAAACGGATGGAGTTACCTGAAACACTTTTTGGGTCCGCTCTTGGCGCTCGCGCCTTTGATGTTGATCATTGAATTGATCTCGCATTTAGTTCGGCCATTTACTCTTGGCCTTCGTTTGCAAGGGAACATCATGGCTGACCATACGGTGCTCTCTATTTTTATTGGAATCTTCGAGAAGATATGGTTCATTCCGATACCAGCAGTTTTTTACGGTATGGGAATTTTCGTGGCGTCGATGCAGGCCTTTGTGTTCACGATGCTCTCGATGATTTACGTTTCAATGGCAACAGCTCATGATCACTGAAATAGGATCAAAGATAAAAGGGAGAGTTAACATGGGAAAAGCAACATTTGTCACTTTGGCGGCTTTGCTGGTTTCGGCACAAGCTTTCGCGCAGGACGCGATGGGATCGGCCGCCGGTGGAATTGGCGATAAAGGTCTTTTGGGTATTGGCGTGGGTATCATGTTGGCGTTGGCCGCATTTGGCGCGACTTTTGGGCAAGGTCGTGTGGGAGCTTCCGCAATGGAAGGTTTGGCGCGCAATCCACAGGCACGCAATAGCATGTTTGTTCCTATGATTGTTGTGTTGGCCCTTATCGAATCCCTGTTCATTCTGACTTGGGTTCTTGGTTTCTTAATCAACAACAAGATCTAAGACCAGGTTCAGGCTCTGACCGGTTAATCCGATAAGTTTTCTGGCGGTTTATTGGAGATGGAACTCATCCATCTCCGCAGCGACAAATCTGCAGAGACGGGATTTATCGGAAGATGGCTCAGGACCAAGCCTCACAACCTAAACAGGATGTCGATCTCGATGAACTCGAGGTCGAAATTCTGATCATAGGGAAAAATGTCACAAATTTAAAACAATCGGGGTCCTTCCTTACGCGCCGTGGGTGGCCCACGACGGTGATGACCAACGTGTCGCAAGCGATCGAATACATTGCGGAGAAAAAACCAGACTACGTTCTTGTGAGTCTCAACCATCCGAGTTCAGCTGCAGCTAAGCTTCCGGAACTGATCACACAAACGTTCAATATCGAGTGCGTGGTCTTTGCCGAGTCATTGGATTCCGCGAGCACCGCGAAGCTGAATCAGGCGAGGGTCCGCCACAAAATCCAGGGCCAGCCTAGTGGGCCCAATCTTCAACGGGCCATGCGCAAGATCTTAGCCGAGAAGCTGAATCTCCGTTCCGACTCGGGATCTGAAAGCGAGTCCACGGCCGACTCCTCGGGAAGCCTTGTTACGATCAAAGGCGTCCATGCCTCCGCGCACCAGGCCGGAGGGACCATTGTTGCCAAAGGTGATGGGGCCACCGTTAGCCAGGGTGTTGCTTACGCGGGCGGGGCGGAGTCCGTGAAACAAAGTTCTTCCGGAGCATCAAAGGCACCAGCGGCAGCGAATCCCGCGCCTGCGAGCGCAAAATCTGGGATCAGCCCACTTCCTGCTGAGAATCCTAAGAACCCTAAGAACCCTGAGAATCTTGAGAACCCGGCGGACCCAAGGAACTCAGAGAACCCAGGGAGCCGAGAGCATTCTCGGAATCCTGAGATCGCTCGGAAAACGGGGAATCCGGCGGCGGCTCGCCCAGAGGACTCCCAGCATGAGGAGGAGGGGTCGACGTCGCCATCTATCGGGCCTTTTGAACGTGAGGTACTCGCGACTGGCAAGTACACGATGTCCAAGCGGACCCGGAAGAGCCTCAAAGATCTGAGTCGCGAACACGGCGGAGTGGAATCCAAGAGCACGAGCTCTGGAGTTTCTTCGTCAGAACTTGTGGGCCGAATCAAGCAGTCTTTGTTCGGGGCCAGTGGGGTGGATGCTGAGACCGAGGGGGCCTCGCCAGAGGATCTGGCGCAAACATCGGAATCGTCTTCAGGGCCGGTTTCAAAGGAGTCTTCAGCTCAAAAGGGACCACAGGTGCTGCCCGTATCACCGGCCTCGGCCTCATCAACTTCCCCTCCATCCCCACCGGCAACAGCAACGGTGCCACCCGCGCCATTCGCGCCGCCACAAACATCGCCCGCGGCTTCAGCCCAAGAGACGGCGCGCCCGGCTCCCAAGAAACCCGGTTTTCCGCTACAGAAAACTCACAATACGGGTACGCTGAACTCAACAGACGTCTCCACTGATCCCAAGAGTGAACCCACATTAATGGAGAAAGCCGTCGAAGCCGCACTGGCCGAAGTCTGCCAGTCTGCGGGGTCGCCCACAGCCTTGAAGAAGGTGGCGCGGATCGGGGTTTTTCCTGTGTCATCCTCGGTTTCCCATGGGTACTTGGTCATTGCATGGGAAGGCGCTCAGGGCGAAGGAAAACAGACTTTTCTAAAGAATTGCGAGCAGGCCCTCCAGACCGCATTCAAGTCGATGGGTGTTCCCGGGACTTTGGAGTCTGGATTCTGGCTTCCGGTTCCGACCGTGGAATTTTATAGCTGGATACGGCAAGAAGGGGAGTTTACATTGTCCCTGTCCCATAATAGCGCCGAAGTCGGGGTCGGTTTCCTGAGCACCCACGAACCGCTTCCACGCGCGCTCCCTCAAGCTAACAAGGAGATGTATTCCATTGGAATCTCAAAGATTTCCACCGAACAGCCGGTGAACTTCAAAGCGTATTTGCACCTCCGGCAAAACGACAAATACTTTCTTTATTTGCGCAATGGGCGCCAGCTCCAGCCCGAGCAGAAGGAACGTTTGCAATCCAAGAATTTTAAGGACTTTTCACTCAAGAGCGTCGACGTGGAGAACCTGCGGATGTACTTTGCTCTCATCCACATCCACGATTCGATTCGCGGTCGCTCGAAGAAAAAAACCGCCGCGTGATCCCTGTATCCTATAGCATTGGGTTCACAACGGACTCAAAGGTCTCCTGAATTCGCGCCAGGCCTTCCTGAGTGGTGGATTCAAACCGGAGGACCAAAACAGGTTGGGTGTTTGAGGCGCGCGCTAGGCCCCAGCCATCCGCGAAGCTCACCCGGATCCCGTCAATCAGATTTACCGAGTAGTCCGCTGAAGGCTGGCTGAATTTCTCTTTAAGCCGAGTGACGACCTGATGTTTTTTCTCTTCAGTTGTATCAATTCGGATTTCCGGAGTGCAGTAGGAAGGAGGAAGATCTCGCAAGAGCTCGGGAATTGTTTTGCCAGATTTAACTAGAATTTCGATCACCCGCAGGCCAGCGTAAAGAGCATCGTCGTAACCATAATTTCGATCGGCGAAGAAAATGTGACCGCTCAGCTCGCCCCCAAAGGGGGCCTTCTCGATTTTGACCTTCTCCTTAATCAGGGAGTGGCCCGTCTTCCACATTATAGGATGGCCGCCATGCTTGCGTACGAAATCGTACATACGGTCCGAGCACTTCACATCACCCACAATCTTGGCTCCCGGAGTTCGGGATAAGATATCCTGCGAGATTAAGGCCATCATTTCGTCGCCGAGTACAAATCGGCCCGTATGGTCCACAAGTCCGATGCGGTCCGCGTCCCCGTCGAATCCAATGCCCACACGGGCTTTGCAACGGGCGACTTCCGCTTTAAGACGCTCGAGGTTCTTTTCAACGGTTGGATCGGGGTGATGATTGGGAAAGGTTCCATCGGGAGTTTCAAAGAGAATCTCCGGACGCAGGCCTACGCCTTCATACATACGTCTGACGATCGCTCCAGCCGCGCCATTTCCGCAGTCGAGCACTACGGGAAGCGCGGGTAGGGTCCCGAATTCCTTCTTATAGCGCTCCACGTACGGAGTGAGGATATCTACCCGTTCCTCGGATCCGTCGCCCGAGGAATAGTCGCCATTTGCGATAATTCTCTCCAATTCCTTGATTTCGTCTCCGAAAATGGTCGCCTTATTGAAGGAGACTTTGAATCCGTTGTAATCGGGTGGGTTGTGCGAGCCCGTCACCATAATTCCACCCGTGACCCCCTCCATTGTGAACGTCGAGAAATAGCTGATGGGGGAAGTGATCAATCCCATAAGAATGACATGCGCGCCCGAAGCCTTGAACCCGTCTGCGAGGGCGGTGGCGATCTCAGGGCTGGACAGTCGGGCATCATGACCCAAGGTCAATCGGGGACGAGTGGAACCGGTTCGTTGGCGCACATAAGTGACAAAGGCACGCCCCAAGTGAAATGCGAATTCCGCGTCAAAGTCCGTGTTGTAGACTCCACGGATGTCATACTCGCGGAAAATGACCGGCGAGATCTTCATGCTTTTTCTCCTTGCACAGGCGAATCGCGGTCAAGAGGGCATCTCGCATTGACCCGGATTCCGCCTTGTTTTTGCCAAACAGGTCCTTGGCCGTTCCATGATCCACACTGGTTCTGACAAAGGGCAAACCGAGTGTCAAATGCACGCCGGCTTTAAAACCATGGACCAACTTGAAGGGAATCAGACCCTGATCGTGATAAGGACAAACATACACTGAGAAACGGGTCCAAAACTTTGGAAGAAAGGCCGCATCCGGCACCAGGGGACCGATCACCTGGTCCTCTCCCCACCGCAAATTCGCCAGCACGTCTCGAAAGTGGTCCTCTTCGTCACCGAGTAGCCCCTCTTCCCCTGCATGCGGATTCACACCGACAAGAGCCAGCGGCCGCCCCCTTTTAGCCCGCGGCAGCACAGAACGCAGCCGCTCGGCCGCGCAAAAGGCCTTTGTCAAACGCGCAGGGGACAGATCAGCCAAGGCGCGGCGAAGTGGCTGGTGACCGGTGGCTAAGAGCACGGAAAACTTTCGACCAATAAAGCCCATAAAAAGGTCGGAGATTCCGCACACACGCGCGAGGATTTCGGTGTGGCCGATATCTTTAAAGCCAGCCTCAATAATCGACGTCTTTGAGAGTGGGGCGGTCACGAGCCCTTGAAACCGTCCACTCAAACACGCTTTGGCTGCAGACTCAACCCAGTGAGCGGGCGAATCCTTACTGAGAACCTCCACAAGTAAACGGGGGTCGAATTTTACGTTTTCGGCTTCCGCGAGGGACCTGACCGTCACCCGACGAAAGGCCCGGCTGAGAGCTGGCCGACGCAAGGTGGTGCCACTTTGTCGAAAAAGAAAAAATTGAACTCCGGTCTGGGGACCAAGCTGGTTGAGGGCCTTAACGGAGACTTCCCATCCGATCCCGTCGGGATCACCGCTCGTCAGTAAGAGGCGAATGTTAAAAGCCATTGATCTTGATGAAGGAGTCGTCGCGCCGCTGCTTCAGCCATAGGCGAAACTGGCGCCTGAAGGTATCCGCGTAGAGTTGCTGGCGAATGGTCTCCCGTTCCTCATCCAATTGAGGATCTGAGATCAAGGTGCGCTTGTTGACCTTAATAATTTGATATCCAACCGAGGTTTTTACCACGGGGGTGATCTCACCCGGCGGGACCTTGCGTACCGCCTGTTCGATCTCTTTGAGCATTTCACCCGCCTTGAATGTGCCGAGCAGCCCCCCTTTCGAGAAATTGGGGTCTTCACTGTATTCTTCGGCCAACTTTTCAAAGGATTGCCCTTGGCGAAGTTTCTCGCGGACCTCCTGAGCCCTTTTGCGAGCGGCGTCATCGCCCCCGTTCTTTGGACTGAACACGATATGAGACAGCGTGTACTCAAAAATTTGAGCGCCCGACGGACCTTTCTTGGCAAGAAAGTGGCTGCTGATGTCTTCGTCTGAGATTCGGACCTTGCCGCGGACTTCCTGATCGATAAGGCTCTTGCGTTCCAGGCTCGTCCGCACGAAATCCTGGTACTGGGAGAGAGACACGTTTTTGACCTTCAGCGCGTCCTGCAACTGCTGCCGCGTAATTCCATTCTCTTTGGCGATGTTGCGGATTTCCTGTTCCACCCGCTCAATTGTCACTTCCAGATTCTTGCGTTTGACTTCCGAATCGATCAGCTTTTCATCTATCAGATGGGTGAGAAGGGTGTCGCGATTTTTGAGCAAAGAGTCGGAGTCTGAGAGTTGAAGCAGGGCTTCGTCTACAAGGCCCCCCGACTGCAAACGTTTTCGGTACCGGTCCACGTCAGAAAGGGTAATGGGTTGATCATTCACAATGGCTACAATTTTATCGACAACCTTGGCGTTTCCAGAATCCGCCCCCAGCAGACTTAATCCGAACAAGAGAACCTTTAACACAGTCCCACCCGAATGATTTTTATAGAGCTTTCGTTTCCACTTTAAGCGCGTCAATGAAAGCCTGATCCTTAAAGACCCGCGCTTTACGCACCTGCTCTTCCAGCCAGGCAAGATAGAGCGATTGTTCCTTTTTTTCCATTAAAATAGCTTTAATCTCAGCGTGAACTTCTTTGTAGGGTTTGACTCGGGCGGGTTTGCGCCCCGTAACCTCAAATATATGGTATCCAAACGCGCTTTTGATAATGGGGCTGCGTTGCCCGGTCTTCATACGAAAGGCCGACTCGAAGATATCGGAGAGGCCTTTTTCAACCCAGCCAACATCACCACCTAGAGTTCCTTCCGGTGAAATGGAATATTCCTTCGCCAGGGCGGCCAGGCGCTTTCCCATCTTGAGTTGTTGTTCAATGGTTTTGGCATCGCTTTCGGTGGCAACCACGATCTGCCGGACCTGGGCCGATTCCTGTACGGCGAATTCCTCACGATGGGAGTTGTAGTACTCGGATATTTCCGTTTCGGTTGGGCCCTCTACCTTCTCCACCACTTTTTGCGCGACCCGTTTCTGCAGGAGCGTGTTGTACAATCGGTCTTTCCACGCCTTGAAGGTCGTCCCTTGTTCCGCCAAGGCTTGGCGGAAGGACAGACTATCGGGATAGCTCTTTTGAATGGCGCGAATCTGCTCTTGCAACTCTTCCGCCTTGATAATCACTCCATTATCCTTGGCCCAGCTTTCGGAGAGGACTTGAACCACAAATTCTTCAACGATCTTGGCCTTCATTACAGTCACAATCTGGGGATCTTTGGCTGAGAGCGCGTCGTGATCCTTCAGTCGATAGGCGAGCTCTTGCGCGAAATTGCGGGCAGTCATTTGTTTGCCGTTCACATCCAATATCGTTTTGTTTCCGAGCGGTGGCTTGGAGAATTCGCAGGCGGAAAGCAACGACAAGAACGCGAACAAAAGAGTGCGAAGCATCAGTCCTTAAGCGACTTCAGTGCGGTATTATTGATGTTCACTTTATATTTCTTCTTCACCCGATTGAAGTAATCATTGAACATGTCCGCTCGTTTCTCATCGTAAAGGGCTGCGCGGATCTGGCGCTTGTCTGCCAAATCAAAGCTGCGACGGTCAAGAAGCTTAAGAATATGGAATCCACTTGGAGTTTCAACCAACCCGTGAACCTCACCTTCTTTCATCTTCAGAGCGGTCTCATAGACCACGGGATTCAAAGTCACGCGTGATTGGAATCCAATATCGCCGCCCGTTTCTTTGGTGGGAATGTCATCACTGAAAAGTTTGACAAGTTCAGCGAACGGCCGCTTGGACCCCTTCACTTCCTGGTTGAGGATTTCTAGGGCCCGCTTGCGAGTGAGATCACGTTCTTCGGGCGAGGCATTGGGTTTCATATCGATCAGGATGTGGGCAATGCGGAGTTCGGGATTTTTCTTATAGAAGGCCCGCATTTCCTTGTCACTGATCTTAATGTTCTGAACCTTGTCACCGATGTGTTTTTCAAGAAGCGAATTATACAGCACCTGGCGAAAGCGTTCCTTCACCACGGGGTCGTCGCGCAGTTTTTCTCTCTCCGCTTCCTGCACCCCGATTTCAAATCGAATGAGATCTTCCAGAAACTGTTCCTCGGTCGGAGGATTCATCGCTTGACGCCGGACCTCTTCGAGCTTCTTGTTGAATTCCTGCGCCGTGATCTTTGAGTTACCCACGGTGGCTAGGACCTGGGCGCCGGCGCGAATTCCCGTCAGCAGTGCCAACGTCAGAAAGATAGCTCTCATGTAAACCCCCGCGGAATGGATGTCATTTTATGGTAGGGCGTTGGCCGCGAGCTGGCAAGCCTTAGCGATTTCGGCGGCGAGCCGCTCGGCAAGCTCCGGGGACTTGGCGGAATCTCCCTTTTGGATCACGGGCCAGGGCTCAAGAAACTGCACTTGGACCTTGGCAAACGGCTTTGGCAGGCGGGCTTTGTTCCAAGAGCGCTTAAAGATGAAAGCATGGGAGCATGCGGCTCCCATGGGAACAATACGGGCTCCCGCAAGTCGCGACAGTTCGAACACTCCGGGCTTGACCCGGTGGAGCGGGCCCTTTGGACCATCTACAGCCATGGACGCCCGATAGCCCTGCCCCATCAGCCGGATCAGCCCTTTAAGGGCGCCTATTCCACCGCGAGTGGAAGATCCACGGCTGGTAGCCCCGCCAAATTTACGAACGGCATAATCGATGAGGCTACCGTCTTTGCTTGTCGAGGTCATTGTGGCGATTCGGTAGGGACGGATGAGTGGAACGATACACAGCTCGTCCCCATGCCAGTGCGCAAAGACCAGCTTATCGCCGTTTCTCTTGGCGGCAGTCAGGCCTTCCGGTTCGTGGCATTGAAGTCTCCATGTGAGGCTCCAGAGCCGGTAGAGGAACCATACAATCCGTGGAAGTAGAAAGGCCCGAAGGAGCATATGGATTCGAGCTTTCTCAGCGGTGAAGGACTTTTTTGAATTCTTCCGTTAGCTTGGGCACGATTTCAAAGAGATCGCCCACGAGACCATAAGTGGCCTTCTGAAATATGGGAGCATCCGGGTCCTTATTTATGGCGACAATCACTTTGCTTGCGCTCATGCCCGCTAAATGCTGAATTGCGCCTGAAATTCCAACGGCGATGTAGAGACTTGGCGCGACCGTTTTCCCGGTCTGACCCACTTGCATGCTATGGGGAACCCATCCCGCGTCCGCCACTGCACGGGAGGCGCCGACGGTGGCTCCAATTGCGTTGGCCAACTCCTCGAGGTGCTTAAAGTTTTCGGGACCTTGCATACCGCGACCGCCGGAAACAATCACATTCGCTTCCGTTAGATCGGCCTTGCAGGACGTTCCCTTAACCAGATCTTTGCAAACGATCTTCGCCGAGGGAGCAGGTGCGTTGAACTCCTTGATGGACACAGTGGCGTTCGCGTCAGGAGAACCGACGGGGAGTTGATTGGGTCGCATCAGCACAAATTTGACCGGGCTGTTCACAAAGGCCACTTCGGCCGTGCACTTTCCAGCATAGAGAGGTCGGCGCGCTTTCACACCTTCGGTGGTGAGTTCGAGAATCGTACAGTCGGTGGCCACGCCCGAATCCAGGCGTGCCGCCGCTCGCGGGAAGAGATCCCGTCCCATTACGCTTGACGATGCCAGCACGACATCCGCACCGGAATCTTTGATCATGTCGCTGACCACGCTTGTGAAAGGTTCCGGATTGTAGCGAGAGAGGTCCTGGGAGTCGCAGACATAGACTAGAGAGGCGCCCGCCTGCGCCGCCTTAGATGCAAGATCTTTGCTTCCCGGGCCAATCAGTCCCGCGACCACCTGGCGCCCGGATTGGCGGGCTGAATTTAGAAGCTCGAGGCTTCCCTTTTTGATCTCCTGGTTCGAACTTTCGACGAAAACAAAAACCTTAGACATAAAACCTCACAGCACCTTGGCTTCTTCCATGAGCATACGTACGAGTTCGCGAGCTTGGGTGGCGGGATCGCCAGTGATCATCTTAACCGCGGGTTTTTCCGGCGGAAGCTGAAAGTCTTTGAGTCGGGTTTTAATTTGTTCCGGTTGAATCCCCAGATCGCCCAGACTGACTTCCTTCAACGGCTTCTTCTTCGCCTTCATGATTCCCGGTAGGCTTGCGTACCGCGGGGTATTCAGACCTTTATTGGCCGCGATCACACACGGTCCTTGGACTTCGAAAACTTCGCGGGCGCCACCCTCAATCTCGCGTTCGGCTATGAGCGCACCGTTCAAATTCAACTTGGACACGACAGTGACATGTGGAACTTCCAACATCTCAGCCAGCATCTGGGGGACACTGGCCGCGTTGTCATCAATCGCGAGCTTTCCCGTGAGGATGAGATCGAAGTTCCCTTCTTTCCGGATCGCTGCGGCCAGCGCTTTGGCGGTCCAGTAACTGTCGAGCTCGACAGTTGTGTCCACGATCAGGGCGTCGTCGGCCCCCATGGCCATAGCGGTTCGTAGAGCCTCACTCACTCGGTTTTTGGGGCCGACACTCATCACGGTGACCGACCCGCCCTTGGCTTCCTTGAGTTTAAGAGCCTCTTCCACCGCGTATTCGTCGTACGGATTCATAACCCATTTAATCCCGTTTTCTTCGATACCCGATTTGTCACTCTTAATCTGGATTCGGGTCTCCGTATCCGGGACCTGCTTCAAACAGACATAAATCTTCATGTGAGCTCTCCGCGTTACTGCGCTGGACCTTTGTTTTTTTGTGAGGTATTCGTCGTAAAGTCAATCGATAAGAATCTCAAGGGCTTAACCGATGCAAAATGCGACGAACAAGCGGTGCTGGGTGAGCGCGTCCATTGGACGCAAGCAACTCATTGGCCTGACCGGAATCGGACTCAGTTTATTTGTACTCATTCATATGATGGGTAATCTGCTGATACTGGTCGGTCCGCAGGTGTACAATGAATACTCCTACAAGTTGATTTCCAATCCGTTAATCTATGTCGCGGAAGCCGGTCTTGTGGCTCTTTTCTTGGTCCATTTGATTCAGGCCGTTCGCATCAGCTGGTCGAATTACAAGGCTCGTGGTCCGGTTCGTTATGCGGTTTTGCCGAACGGATCAAAGCGAACGACGTGGACTCAGCGCAGTCTCTGGGCTCAA
This sequence comes from Bdellovibrionales bacterium, assembly GCA_050249195.1. Classification (GTDB taxonomy): domain Bacteria; phylum Bdellovibrionota; class Bdellovibrionia; order Bdellovibrionales; family UBA1609; genus JALHOQ01. Next base: position 105,148 of record JBFWQY010000002.1, on the reverse strand, counting down.
GGTTTGCTGATTCTGGTTTTTACAATCCTGCATTTGATCACATTCAAGTATGGGACTCATTACACCGTAAATTATGGCCAGGGTGAGATTCGTGACCTTCACCGACTTGTTATCGAAGTCTTTCATGAGCCGCTTTATGTGGTGTGGTACCTCGTCGCGTTGGTTGTTCTCGGGCTGCACCTCGCGCACGGAGTGAAGTCTAGTTTTCAAAGTTTAGGTATTCATCACCCTCGTTACCAGCGGTTGATCCGTTGGTTTGGCCTTTCATATGCGTGGATTGTCGCGCTCGGATTCATCTCGCAACCTATTTACGTCTACCTTTTTCACTAGAGGGTTATCATGGCTGAAGTGTCGCCGAAACTCGATTCAAAATCCCCGGGTGGGCCGATTGAAACCCGTTGGAGTCGGCACCAATTTGAAATGAAGTTGGTCAATCCGGCGAATAAACGAAAGTACACGATTATCGTTGTGGGGACGGGCCTGGCGGGGGCCTCGGCTGCATCTAGCCTGGGAGAGTTGGGCTATAAGGTAAAAGCTTTTTGCATTCATGATTCTCCTCGCCGTGCGCACTCGATTGCGGCTCAAGGGGGAATCAATGCGGCGAAGAATTATGCGAATGACGGAGATTCCGTTTACCGCTTGTTTTACGATACCGTGAAAGGCGGTGACTTCCGCGCGCGCGAGTCGAATGTTTACCGCCTCGCGCAGATTTCAACCGCGATTATTGACCATTGTGTTGCGCTGGGCGTTCCGTTCGCACGCGAATACGGAGGTCTGTTGGATACGCGATCTTTCGGGGGAGCACAGGTCTCGCGGACATTCTATGCGCGCGGACAGACGGGCCAGCAACTCCTCATTGGAGCCTACTCGAGCATGATGAGACAGGTTCATCATGGAAACGTGGAGATGTTTCCGCGTCGGGAGATGCTGGATCTCGTGCTGGTGGACGGCGCTGCGCGCGGGATTACCGTACGAAACCTGATTACGGGTGAAATCGAATCGCACGCCGCCGACGCCGTCTTGTTGTGCACGGGGGGCTACGGCAACGTTTACTTCCTGTCGACAAACGCCATGAATTCGAATGCGACGGCCGCTTGGCGATGTCACCGGCGAGGTGCGTATTTCGCCAACCCTTGTTTCACGCAGATTCACCCGACATGTATTCCGCGCTCGGGCCACTACCAGTCGAAGCTGACCCTCATGTCGGAGTCTTTGCGCAACGATGGCCGGGTTTGGGTGCCCAAGATTAAGGGCGACCAGAGGCGTCCGCAGGACATCCCGGAATCTGAGCGGGATTATTACCTCGAACGCATTTATCCGAGTTTCGGCAATCTCGTTCCACGCGATGTGGCTTCCCGTCAGGCAAAATTCCGTGTGGACGAAGGTCGTGGCGTCGGTCCCACGACTGAGGCTGTGTACCTGGATTTTGCGGACGCCATCCGGCGTTTGGGCCGCGCGGCGATCAGCGAGAAGTACGGAAATTTATTTGCTATGTATCAGAAAATTACGGGCGAGAATCCCTACGAGACTCCCATGCGCATTTATCCTGCAGTCCATTACACCATGGGCGGCCTCTGGGTGGATTACAATCTGATGAGCACGATTCCCGGATTACATGTCCTCGGCGAGGCGAACTTTTCTGATCACGGCGCCAATCGGCTCGGCGCCTCGGCACTTATGCAGGGGTTGGCCGACGGCTATTTCGTTATTCCCTATACACTCGGCAACTACCTTGCTTCCACCCCAATCGCCAAAGTGGATACGAGTCACGAGGCTTTCAAAGCCAGCCGTGAAGAGGTATCTCTGCGACTGAACAGGCTGCTGTCCGTAAAAGGATCGAGGACGGTAGATGATTTCCACAAAGAGCTAGGCCAGATGATGTGGGATTACGTGGGGATGTCCCGCAATGCGGAAGGACTGAAAACCGCTGTGGAGAAGATTCGCGGGCTGCGCCAGCAGTTCTGGTCGGATGTGCGGGTGCCGGGGGAACCCAACTTTAAGAACAGCGAAATCGAGAAGGCGGCTCGGGTGGCGGACTTTCTGGAACTCGGCGAGCTTATGGCCATGGATGCGCTTACGCGTGAGGAATCCTGTGGAGGTCATTTCCGTGAGGAGCATCAAACCCCGGAAAACGAAGCCAAACGTGATGATGTTCACTTCCAACATGTGACGGCGTGGGAGTATGATGGAAACGGTGACAAAACGAACTGGAAGGCTTTCAAGGAACCACTTGCGTTTGAGTACGTAAAGCCGACTCAACGAAGCTACAAGTAAGTAGGTGATTTATGGCGGATTCAAAAGGCATGACTCTCAATCTCAAGATCTGGCGACAGGCGGGACCGGACGCGCCTGGGCAATTTATGGAGTTCCAGGCTGCCAACGTGAGTTCCGATATGTCGTTTCTCGAGATGCTCGATGTCGTCAACGAGGACCTCGTTCGAAAAGGGGAGTCCGCGATTGAATTTGATCACGATTGTCGCGAAGGAATCTGTGGGGCCTGTTCCTTGGTCATCAATGGCAATCCTCATGGTCCGGACGGGCTGACGACGACATGTCAGTTGCACATGCGCCGATTTAACGATGGTGACACGCTGGTGATTGAACCCTTTCGGGCAAAGGCATTTCCAGTCGTTAAAGATTTGGTTGTGGACCGATCGGCATTGGACCGCATTCAACGGGCCGGTGGGTTTATCTCAGCAAACACAGGTGCCGCGCCTGACGCCAATTCCATACCCGTTCCGAAAGCCCATGCTGACCGGTCCTTCGCATCCGCAACATGTATTAGCTGTGGAGCGTGCGTTGCGGTTTGCAAAAACGCATCCGCTGCCCTATTCACTTCGGCCAAAATGTCTCACTTGGCCCTTCTTCCGCAAGGCCAAGCCGAGCGGCAGCAGCGCGCCCTGAGTATGGTGGCGCAGATGGATGCCGAGGCCTTCGGCGCGTGCTCCAACACGGGAGCTTGCGAAGCGGTTTGTCCGGTTGGCATTAGCCTGGAAAACATTGCGCGTATGAACCGGGAGTACCTGGTGAGTTCGGTCAAAGATCGTTAGATTTGAATCTCTTTCGCTTATTGCCACGCCGATGAGCTTTCTTCTCCATGCGACGTATTATCCGGCGCGCATAGCGCTTGTGGGCGGATGCTTGACAGCACTGTTTTGCGATCGAATCACGCACTTCCTTCAGCCATTGAGTATCCTTGTAGGGATTGTCGTCGGCCTTTTTCCAGGCCGCTTCCGCTCCTTCCATTGCGGCCAGGGTATGGGTTTGCGATTCTAGCTTTTTATGGCCCTCCTTATAAAGCTCAGTGACCCGCCGGCTCAAGTTGGTCACTTCCGCGTGGAGCTTGTTGATGATCTCTTTCAGAGAAGGTCCGGACGTTCCCTGACGGGATTCAACAGCCCTGATTTCCTGGAGGAGGCGGGTTTGAGTTTGAGAATCCAACGCCGCAAATGCGCGGGGAGTAGAAGCAATAAGAATCCAGGTGACGAGATGAGAAATTCCACACACGCGCACGGCTAGTCTCGTGGAGATCTGGAAGAGGGACCGCCTGGACCTTTTTTCTGGCTTCTGGTTTCGTCTAGATCTGCACAGGTCAGGAGAATACTCCGTTTGAGTTTTTCGGCTTCAACTTTACGTATGGCGCGTAACTTTCCCTCGAGCGATTCCATTTGGCTACGGCGCGCATCCGTCAGTTCCTTGCGTGCGTCGGCAATTCGTTTCTTTCCGGTCTTGAGCTGGCTCAGCTCCGCGACGGTTCGTTCCAGCCGGGCCACATGCTCCATCAGCTTAGGGACCTGCGCGCAGGAGCTTCCTCCGGCCGTGGTCTCAATAAACTTTTGAACTTCAGGTGTCAGTGTGACCGGCCGTGAAAAGCGGTTACACGCGGAAAACAAGAACCCGGCTGCGGACAGAAGCACAAGACTGCGAAGTGTCTGAGACATGATTGGACTCCTCACATGTGCGTGAGCCGGAGCAAGTCCCTATCAGGATCCAAGGATTTACCGAACTCGTCAATTCTTGTCCTCGACGAACGGCTGGTCGGCCGAAAGGCTTTTGAGAAACTCAACGAGGTCAGTTTTTTCTTTCGCGTTGATGAGAACAATGGGGCGAGACGGATCCGGATCTCCCGTTTCATCAATTTGCATGGATGGAGTATAAAACTCGACGGCCTCCTCGAGTGTGGACAGGGCGCCGTTGTGCATATATGGCTCTGTATAGATGAGATTCCTTAATGTCGGCGTTTTGAACATTTGCCCTTTCTCCACGGCGGCAGATGTGACCTCCGTAAGATTACTCGTAAAGGGATAACAACGTACGCGCCGCTGTTCATCGGAAAAGTTCGGACCGGAGTGACAGGAATCACACCGATACTTCTTAAAGAAGAGCTTCATGCCTCGCACCTGAGTGGGACTCAACGCGGATCTGTCGCCGCTGACATAGCGGTCGTAAGGTGCTGTTCCCGACCGCAACGTTTGTTCATAGGCCACCAATGCTTCCGCGAGTCGCCCAACCGTCGCGAGACCTCCGAAGACAGTTTCGAACTCTGCGCGGAGTTCGCTTGCGTTCAGTCGTTGCACAAGCTGTTGTAAGTCGCGGACGCCCATTTCATTTGGAGACTGAAGCACCCGCACAACCTGATCTTCCAGTGAATCGGCTCGCATATCCCAAAACTGTCGAGTTGTCCCCCTGCGGTTCACAAGTGTGGGCACATTGCGGTCGCCTCGTCGCCCTCCCACTCCGGTCGCAAACGCCGAGTTATTAGTGAATGCGAACCGTGGGATGTGACATGTGGAGCAACTGATACTTCCATCTGCGGACAGGCGCGGGTCAAAGAAGAGCTTGCGACCGAGCTGTATTTTCAATGAATTGGAAGCCGAGGCCGGTTCGCGCTCGGCGGTGGTACATTGCACAACCCAGCCGATCAACACAAGGAGCAGCGGCAATGTTCGCTTCATTCGGCCCACTTCCAAAAGTTAACCCATAAACATCTCACTTCAGAGTTAAAGAGAGAAGATCGTGTTTTTCTAATGCTTGATGGCATTTGCGCAAGGCGAGCCGCTTGTGGAAAATTGCACCTTTAAGCGCTCTCTTCGAGAACACTAGATCTAGTGTTCTAGACCTAAGGCCCAACCACCCATAGAGAGTTATGAACATCAACCCACAGAGTTATCCACATTTGATACCGCCTTTAGGGTGATCTGCCTGACTTTTGTCCAGTTTTTGAGGCACATTGACCCATCATAGCGCGACGCGCCTCGTTTCTGACGCTGAAATAGGAGGTAGATTGGGTAGGGAAGACCTTATTTTTGGGCAGGAACCCACCGATATGACCTTATTAGTAGGGACTCCAATTGAAAAAAGCATCCGAACTGTTAATGGAAATGGGCTTTAAAGCCGAAGCTCGAGCATCCACAGCACATGCATTTTTGCAGCACTTGCTTCGGGTCGCACCCTGTTTAAACCGTGAAGATCAGATGATGAATTCAGAACCCGAACCATTTGACTCACAGTTATCTTTTGATCCGGTTGTTCTTGGTTTGCCCTCCGCATCAAGTTCCCTGCCGTCGCCGCAAAGGTCCCGTTGCCGCAAACGTCCCTAGGACCAGGTGACAAACGTCTAAAAATTGATTGCGTGCTTAAAGAGAGTTGGTACCATTTTGGAACTGGCAGGGGAAATGGTGCTGAAGGATTCGGCAAAAACGCGTCACGGATGAACGCCTTACCTCCAAAGGCAACATAAGGGCTCAATGATGAGCGGAGGGATTTATGACTCAAGGACGACTTCTAGGGGCGGTCTCCGCCCTGGCAATGGGATTTGCGTGTGCGGCGCACGCCAAACAGTTTCCCGCAGTACCCGGGGAATTTGTGGTGAAACTCAAATCCAGCACCAACATCATGAGCACAGTTCATATGGAAAAGGTGCTCGGGGCCCAGGTTAAAGAACAGATCAATAAAAGGGAACGGCTGGTTCTAATTCAGCGCCCAGTGATTGAGACACAAGATGCCGTCCTCAGTACACTGGCCCACAACCCCATGGTCGAGTACATCGAACCCAACTATATATATAGAGTTGTGAGCGGATCCACCAGTTTACCTGATGATCCTGAACTCGGCCGCCTCTGGGGCTTGATCAACACAGGTCAACGTGTGGAGGGGGATGAAGGATCTATTCTCGGTCGCGCGGGTGTCGATATTGGCGCCGAACAGGCGTGGCAGATTGAGACGGGATCCAGAGAAGTCATTGTCGCTGTGATCGATACGGGCGTGCGCTGGGATCATCCCGATCTTGCGGGCAACATCTACACGAATGAAGCCGAAGCCAATGGCAAGACGGGTGAAGATGACGATGGCAATGGTTGCGTGGACGATATCCATGGCTGCGATATCGTTGGTAAGGACGGCGATCCCATGGATGTTTACGGCCATGGAACACATGTTTCCGGAACGATTGGTGCGACGGCCAATAACGCGAATGGGATTGTGGGTGTAGCCTGGAACGTGCGCATTCTTCCGGTTCGTTTCCTGGGAGATGATGGTTCGGGATCACTTGCGGATGCCATTAAGTCCATCGACTACGCGACCGCCATGGGTGCCCATATCATGAACAATTCCTGGGGTGGCGGCGGCTTCAGCCAGGCGTTGATGGATGCGATTGTGCGCGCGAAAGATGCGGGCAGTCTGTTTGTTGCCGCGGCCGGAAATAGCGCGAACAACAATGATTCCAGCCCGGAATATCCCGCCTCTTACGAGGTGGACAACGTGATCTCAGTTGCGGCCATTGATCCCAACGGATCGGTTGCAAGTTTTTCGAACTATGGCCGAAACTCGGTTCATATCGCGGCTCCCGGCGTGAATGTCGTGAGTTACACCATGCGGGGCGTGGAAAGCTGGTCGGGAACATCGATGGCCACTCCTCACGTGGCGGGCGTCGCGACGCTGCTCTTATCGCAAGACATGACACAGTCTTATGCCACCATTAAGGAGCGTCTGCTTAATTCGGCTCGTCCTTTGGGCAGCTTGCGCGGACGCGTGGCTACGGGTCTTGTCAGCGCCTATTACGCGCTGACCAACACCGTCGCTCCGCTGGATCCCAACGACCCCTACAACTGGCAGAAGACGGAGCAGGAGATTTCCACCGAGCATCCTTATCCGGCGAACGCCCGCCAGGAGTGGACAGTGAACGTTCCGGGCGCGAAGAAAGTGGCCGTCTACTTCTCACGTTTCGAGACGGAGTCGGGCTACGATAAAGTGACGTTTAAAGATGCCGCCGGCAATGTGGTCGGCACACTGAGCGGTAATCTGGGCGAAACGTACGGACCCGTTGTTGATGGGGACACGGTAACGATCACTTTCTCGGCGGATGATTCCGTAAATGCTCACGGCTTCGATGTGGGCGGCATTGCTTACCAAAATTAACGCTGCTTAAGGACACTCCGCTCTCCTTGTTGGCGGAGTGTTCACTTAAAGCCTGTTAGTCTCTAACAGGCTTTACTCCACGCAGGAAATCTTCTATCTTCAGATTTACCAGATCCGGCATATCCAACTGTGTGCAATGTGAACCATAGGGCACCATGAACAGCTCGCATCCTTTTATAAGGCGATGAATTTCCTCCTGATGCTTTTGCGGCGTCACGGAATCTTGACGACCCCCAATGATCAGGGTCGGCACCGTGATTCGGCTGAGCACCGTTTTGCCGTCATAGCGAAGCATGGACTCGAACAGCTCCAAAAAGGCATTCAGATCCATGGACGCAATGCCACGGGTATAAATCTCCACGTCTTTTAGACTTGTGAGTTGCAAATTGAATCCGCCCGCGAGCGCGCTGAGTTGGATCGCCAGGGGATTTTGAATGGTGGAGCGCCAAAGGAAGCTGAGTGTGTCAGGAAGAACCTGATATCCCGACTTGAACATTCGGAAAAAGGAGTGCGCGAGGTCGGTGCCAAACATCCCTGCCAGCGGATTTGAAACAAAGCCGTTCACAAAAACCAGGCTTTGCGCGAACTCAGGAAAGAGATCATAAAAGCGCACCAACATTTGCACGCCGAAACTATGTCCCCACAGACTGGCACGTTGCAGTTGAAGATGATCAAGAAGGGCCTTGAGGTCCTGCGCCAAAGCGTCGACAGTCAAATTTTCCCTGTTGTTTGGAATCTCCGAGCGGTGATGGGCCCGGTAATCATATGTGATGACCTGATGTGTATGAGAAAAATGTTTGATCTGTGGACGCCAGTGATTCATCAAGCATCCGATTCCGTAGTTCAATACGACTGGCGAGCCCTCACCACGGACCTCGTAGTAGATTCCCGTGCCGTCAAAGCTCCGAAATGTGCCGGTTTGTTTAGGGATTAGCTTCATGGAATAAAGTCCACTTCGATGAGAGTCTCCAGAATCTTAATCGTGTCTCCCATGCGGAGGATTCGGCTGTCCACTGCCTCTCCATTAATCCGCACGGTGTCTGGATGCTCCGTTTTAAAAAGAATTCCGTCGGGAGTCTGCAAAATTTCAAAACATGTTGCGGGCGCGCCGGGTTCCCAGATCGGGAGTTCCGCGGAAGTGGCTCCGATCCGGCGGGGGGCGTACCCCAGCACCCACTTGCTTGAGGTTTGCACGCCCCGTACAAACTCCAGCACAAGCGCCGGTTCCATCGCGGCGACGGATTTGGGCGCATCCTGGAACTTCTCCGTGTGGGGGCCTAGGAACTCAGCCAGAGCCTCATGCCAGTAGCGCTGCCTTTTGGCCTTCTTTTTATCAGATTGTTCAGGATCCTGAATTTCGATGACCTCAAAGTCGCTTTCTCCAATTCCGAAGCAAATTCCAGGCTTAAGCTCGACCGCTGCGGCTCGCTGTCCTTCGGCGCGAATCCCGTTTTTTGAACTGTTATCCGAAAGGATCCACGCGCCTCCCTCCATCTTATTTATCCGGGCGTGGATCGCGGAGACCTTGGAGTCGCTCAACACGATGCCCGTACCCTGGCGACCGATGGTCAGGCCAGGTCTAAGGGGAATAACGCCGCCTTTAAGCGGGCCACTGTGAATTTTAAGGGCGAGAATCATCTGATAAGATCTTCCCATACCCAGGCAGAATATAAAGTCCAAGTCCGGCTTTCGCTTGTCCCATTGGACCTCCCCATGTTAGAAGCTTGAGTTTTCTATAATCCTTGCTCCGTTCTTAAGACTGGGGCTTAACCCGAAAGGATATCCAATGGCTGAGTCCAGTTCAAAAGTACGTCGTAAATATGAAGTTGTCGTGATCATGCACCCCGATGCCAGCGAAGATGAGCAAAAATCCTTGTTCCGGCGCAATCGTGAAATCATTCAGTCCTTTGGCGGAACAATCAATCACATCGATACCTGGGGTAAGCGCAAGCTGGGTAACCCTATTCATAGATTGGCGCGCGCGCAGTACTTTCACATGACCTTTGAAGCCACCGGGGACGCAATCGCGGAGCTGGAACGGACCATGCGTATTAATGACCGGGTTCTGCGCTTCCAGCATACGCGCCTCGACGACCGCGTCAGCCTCCCCAAGTTTGTTGAGAAGTTCAAGGAAGCTCTGGTGGAAACGGCCAATCGCGAGCGTGAACGCGAAATCAAAAATCAGCAGCGGAAGGCGGCACGAGCCGAAAGCGGTCGCCGTCCTTAGGCGAGTTCAGAAAGGCGGGTTTAAAATATAAATGTCCAGGAGTCAGCGCGTATTCCGGTATCTTTTTTACGGAGTCTGGTCCGTTGTTATGACGGCCCTGACGTATGTTCTGGGAGCTGTTTCGCTTAAGGTTTTGCGTCTAAAGGCGGGACGAATATCCTATTGGGCGCTGACTTTAGCCCTAAGTGCGGCGCTATTCGCCGCCGGGGTTCCCATTCTCGCGATCGCGTTTTTTTCTGTGGTCTTGCTGGTGGGGACTTTCAGTGAACTTGAAGAAATGGGTTTTCGGATGGAGGCCAGTGCGTTCTTCACATTGGTCATCAATTCCCTTCTTGGATCCGGACTATTTGCCTTTTGGGTGTATTCAACAGGTGCGCGCTGGCAACAACAGCTTGTGGGAACTGTTGAAAATCTGCTTAAGCCCTTAGCCAGCTTGAATCCTGCGCTTCAGATCAATTATCAGGACATTGCTCTGCAATTACCCTCAATTGTACTGATTCTCTGGATGGGCGCTTTGTACCTCGCTATCTTGCTGGAAGGACGGCTAGCAGGATCGGATTCTTTAACTCCGGTCGGCTATCCGAGTATGCGGACACAGCTGAGTGAGTTTCGCCTTCCAGACCCGGCGATTTGGCTCTTTACATTGGCCCTCCTGGGAGCATTTGGAAACCTCCCCTGGAAGCCGGTGGAAGTGGTTGCGGTGAATGTCTTGAATATCTGTTTTCTACTTTTTTTCTTTCAGGGTATTGCCGTGGTGGCAAAGTTTTTCGAGACCATCCGGATGGGCTATTTCTGGCAGTTTCTATTCATGGTGCTGATCGTTGTGCATCTGTTCCTGTTTGTGAGCCTGCTGGGGCTTGTGGATTATTGGTTCGACTTCCGTTCCCGGTTGACGAAGCGAGCCCAAGAGGTCAACCGGGAAACATGAGAGGCTGAAGTCAGAGCGTGTTTAAGAAGGATTGCGGCTCGCGGTTCTTCTTAAACACGCTCTAAGAAAAGTGAGGGTATTATGAAAGTTATTCTCAACCAGGATGTGAAGGACCTGGGCAAAGTCGGAGATCTTGTGAACGTCTCCAACGGATATGCTCGAAACTTCCTATTCCCGCGCAAATTGGCAGTAGCCGCGACGGAAGAGCGCGTGAATGAATGGAACCATTTGCGCAAGGTTGCCGACGTGCGCAAGAAAAAGGCGATGGTCGGACGCCAGGAGACGATTAATAAGCTTCAAGGCCAGACATTGAATTTCAAGCTGGAAGCCGCCGCTGATTCAGAGAAACTTTTTGGCTCAGTGACCACCATGGACATTTCCCGGGAGCTGGACCGCCATGGCTTTTCGGTCGACAAGCGCGATATTCTGCTCGAAGAACCCATCCGCCACTTGGGACAACATAAAGCCACGGTGCGCTTGGGCGAAGGTCTTGAAGCGGAGGTCACGATCGTCGTCGAAAAGGCTTAAGCTTTTTCGTGTCGAGACTCTCGTGTCCGAGCTTCAATTGTTTTCAGCGTCTTTGGCCGCAACCAGGATCTCTTGCAGGTAGGCGGCCAGAATTTCGCGAACTTCAGGCAGCGTGAGGCGCTCCGGACTATAGTCGCGTTCCTTCATAAGACGCAGAAGTTCCGGTTCAATGGACTCACGAGGAAGTCCGCTCGCTTCGATCAGAGTCCCCAGCAATCCCAGTCCGTCCATAACCCCTCCTTGGGCCGTCCCTCTCTGACATGCTCATTGCATCAAATCGGTTAAGGGATGGAAAGCCCTAGTCGGGGACTTGGCCTAAGGTCGAGGTCAAGAAATCTTAGGCGTTGCCCGCGCCCGGAGCGAAGTTTAGCGGTCTCTTCCCTCGGTTGATGGGGGTCGGCGGAGGGACCTCGGGCATGGGTGCTTCAGGCCCACGTACGAGGTTATCAAATAAACCGTATTCTGGAACCCATCGGAGTTTTACCGTATCCGTGGGGCCGTTCCGTTGTTTGCCGATGATGATTTCCGCAACCCCCTTGATTTCGGGATTATCCCGGTCGTAGTAGTCTTCCCGGTAGATCATCATAATCACGTCGGCATCCTGCTCAATGGAACCAGATTCACGTAGGTCAGAAAGCATGGGACGGCGGTCAGAACGTCCCTCCACACCGCGGTTGAGCTGTGCCAGGGCCACAACCGGAACTTGGAGTTCCTTGGCAATGGACTTCAGCAGCTTGGAAATTTCGGAGACCTCACGTTCGCGGCTGTCAAACCTTTGCTTCATCGACATCAGCTGGAGATAATCGATCATAATCATGTCCAAACCATATTTGGCCTTCATGCGTCGAACTTTGGCGCGAATCTCAAATGGTGAGATTCCTGAGGTGTCATCTATGAAAATACCGGTCTCGCTCATTGCCGCTGCTGTATTGATTAAGCGCGGCCATGCCTGATCATCAATTCGTCCAATACGCAAATCACCAAGACGGATTTTCGCGGCGGAAGCCAGCATTCGCACCATGACCTGATCTTTTCCCATCTCCACAGAGAAGTAAGCGATCTTCTTTTTGTTATGAAGGGCGGCATTGAGGGCGATATTGAGAGAAAAGGCCGTCTTTCCCATCGAAGGGCGCGCGGCTATGATGATCATTTCACCGGGTTGGAATCCGGCGGTGAGTTCATCGAGCTCGGTGAATCCACTCGCCACGCCGGTGACCATCATCTGGTTGGCGTACATGCTCTCAATTTTTTCAAGACTCAGCTTCACGAGTTCACTGGCGTCAGTCAGTCCTGAGGTGGTCTTGCTTTCCGCCAACTGAAAGACTTTCGCTTCCATGGTGTCCAGAAAGGCGTCCATGTTTTCGAATTCTTGCGTATACGCTTTATCAACAAACTCCTGACTGGCTTGAATCACCCGGCGCAGGAGTGCTTTGTCGCGCACGATTTTAGCGTAGGAACCAATGTTCGCTGTGGACGGTGTTTGATCAATCATCTCCGCCAAGTAGGCGGCACCTCCGAGACTTTCAAGCTCGCTTTTCTCCATCAGGAGGTTCGATACCGTTACAAGGTCGGAAGGCATCTCTCGACGGTGCAACTCACGAATCGCGGCGAAGATTTTGCGGTGAGCGGGCTTGTAGAAATCATCCTCGGCCAGAAGCTCGGAAACTTCGTCCCACGCCTCTTGTTCCAGCATAAGGCCGCCGAGAATGGATTTCTCGGCATCAATGTTCTGCGGAGGTAACCTGTTTTCCATGGCTCCTTGATAGCGAGGCTATTGATTGCGTCTATCGTCAGTGGTGAATCGCAGGTGCACGGACCCGAGAGAGATTCAAAGCTGCCTAGTTTCTATTTCTAACGCGGATCTTGTAGCTATCAATCTTTTTCTTAAGTGTGTTGCGGTTGATACCGAGCATTTTGGCCGTCTTGACTTGATTTCCGTTATACACACGGAGCGCCAGTTCAATCAGGGGCTTTTCCACTTGTTCAAGAATAATCTTATGAAGGCCATCAAGTTCCACTTGGGCCTCCTGCTGTTGCGCGAACAGGACTTCCAACTTACTTCGAACAAGCTTCTCCAGACTGATGGTTTGCAGATTGGCGACCAGAAGATTATCAGCGTTGTTCACAGTCGGAGTCATGAATGACCTACCCCCGGTAGCTTTGGAGATCAATGTTTCTAAAGGAAAAGCCGGGCTTGGTCAAACCCCTCGCGCGTCAGGTGGCCAAATATATTTATGTAGCTGAAGCTGCAGCCGTGCCGGAGAATTTGTTTTTAAAATCTGTTCAGCCAGCCAACGTTCTGTGACTGATTTAAATGATGGACTGTATAAAACATTTGATTTTTGAAAGAGATTGTTTTCGCGCGCGAATCGTTCCGCCCACTCAAAATCGCGCGATGAACAGATCACAAACTTAAATTCAGTGGAGGCATCGGCGAATTTGAGATTGCGTGGATCAAACGCTTTGGGTTCACCGCTGTCAGGGGTTTTCACATCAATCACTTTCTTCACGCGCGGATCGACGCGGGAACAGTCTTTATCACCGCTCGTTTCCAGGGAGACGTTGTAACCGCTGTCACAAAGGTTCCGCAAAAGGTCATATATGGCGGGCTGAAGCAGGGGTTCGCCGCCCGTCACGCAAACATACTTTGTTGCGAAAGCCGCCACCCGGGCGAGAATCTCCGTGAGCGCGAGAAAGTCTCCTTCATGATATGCGTACGTGGTGTCGCAATACGTGCATCGAAGGTGGCATCCCGACGTGCGCACGAATGTGGTCGGGAATCCCACCCACGAAGATTCCCCTTGAATGCTGTAGAAGATCTCGTTGATCTTCAAACTGTCCTTGTGGTCCATACGTTCGGCTTGAGCTGTACTACACCCCAAGTCTGAAATCCAGACTTTCAATCCCCTGGGAGCTCTCATAAACTGTCGTAATGAAACGTCTTCTCGAAAAATACCGCGGTGATCTCTGGGGTTTGTTCTGGTTGGCCTCGGGCGTATTTTTGGCCGTCTCCCTTGCCAGTTATTCGCCGCACGATCCCTCGTTAAACGCGATCGTTCAGTCTGCGAAGCCCCGCAATTTGTGCGGTTACCTCGGGGCTTTCCTCGCGGACTTGCTTTACCAGGGCTTCGGCCTCCCCGCCTGGATCTTGGTGGCGGGAGCCTTCCGCCAAGGCTACCTTTTCTTGGCCGATAAGGGAGCGCGACGTGACCGCGCGCAGGGACTGACCCAATGGTGGCTCGACGGGATTCTCCTGGTGTGTGTGTCCGGGCTTTTGAGTCTCCACATCGGGTCCGAAGAAGGTCTATTCTTCTCAGACAGGGTTCGCGTCGGCGGCTGGGTGGGTGCGGTCCTGACCATGGGATTGGTCAAGGTAATGAACAAAGTCGGTTTAGCCATCCTCCTCTGGACGGGGCTCGCAGCCCTTTTGGTCGTCTACACGGGACGGACATGGTCGGAGTTGGTCCAGCGGCCTCGGGAGACGGTGGCGAACTTCTGGACCAGCATATGGACCACCATCAGCCGATGGATGGAGGTCTTGCGGACCCGGCGGCCTAAAATCGCGCGGGCGGATTTGATGGAGCCGGTTCCATCACGGACTTTTTTTAAAATACAACGCGAACCGGCTGACGAAAAGAGCGCCGAGGCTGATGAGTTCGATGTGACCGACAAACCTGATGATGATCGTGGTGACGGTGGCGCAATTGAACCGGATCTGCGCGCCCCCATCACCGGCTTTCTTAAGGAACAGTTTCAAGGCCGACTGGAGCGGCCAAAGAAACGAATTCCGGTGCGCATTCCGCGACGAGTGGCGCACTGGAGCCTGCCTCAGCTCTCCATGTTGGAGGAACCTCCAAACACACGCACGCGTCTTGATGAGCGTGAGATCAAATCCAAGGCCCGTCTGCTCGTTGAAAAACTGGCGCAGTTTTCCGTGCGCGGAGAGGTGGTCGGGATCAAACCTGGCCCGGCGGTCACAATGTTTGAATTCAAACCAGCAGCCGATGTGAAAATCAGCAAGATCACGGAACTTGCGGACGATCTTTCGCTGGCTCTCAGCAGCGAGTCCGTTCGTATTATCGCGCCCATTCCCGGCCGGGACGTCGTAGGAATTGAAACGTCTAATTCACAAAGAGAATCTGTTTACGCCAAGGATATTATCGCGCAAGAGGGATTTTGGAGCGAGGACTGCAAATTGCCCGTGGCGTTGGGCCGTAAAGCCGACGGCGAACCACGCATCGTGGATTTGCGTAAGATGCCCCACCTTCTCGTGGCTGGAACCACGGGTTCAGGTAAGTCGGTCTTTATTGTTTCCTTGATCACAGGCTTGTTGTTCCGGCATTCGCCGCGCACTTTGAAGCTTATCTTGGTGGATCCTAAGCAGGTGGATCTGGCGGCCTTTAGTGATCTTCCTCACCTCGTCATGCCGCCGATACGGGAACCTAAAAAAGCCGTGGGCGCCTTGCGCTGGGCAATTCGTGAAATGGAAAAACGATATCGATCCATGTCGAAGTTTGGCGCGCGCGGGCTCGAGGCATTCAATGAGATTGTGGGCGGTCTTGAGACGGAAAAGGTGCAGGAGCACACGCAAGTCAATGAGGCCCTAGAGGGAAGTTTTCATCCCGAGTCCTATTACTTTCAACCGCTGCCGTACATCACCATCGTTGTGGAGGAGTTTGGTGACCTGATGGTTGTCGATAAGGTGAATGTGGAGCAGGCGGTGGTGCGCTTAGCGCAGATGGCGCGCGCGTGCGGGATTCATCTGGTGCTGGCGATGCAGAGCCCGCGCAAGGACGTCGTCACCGGATTGATCAAGACCAATATTCCAGGCCGCATCAGCTTCAAAGTGGCCAGCAAGATGGACTCGCGGATCATTCTGGACGAGGGCGGCGCGGAACGCCTGCTGGCGCGCGGAGATATGCTGTTCTTAGCTCCGGGCGTTTCCAAGCCGGAGCGCCACCACGGCCCCTTCCTCTCGGAAGAGGAGATTGGGCGCGTGGTGGAAAATTGGAAAGAACAAGGAGAGCCCGAGTATGATGCCGTCGCCATGAAAGCTATCGAGGGCTCCGGTGGAGGCTTTGATCTCGATGGTAGCGGCAGTGGCACTGGTGAAGGAGACGATTTCGAGGATAGCGAAATCAAGGATGACCGCTATGACGAAGTATTGGAGTGGGTTGCGACGCAAAAGGAAGTGAGCGCCTCGCTGCTTCAGCGCAAGTTCCGCCTGGGCTATCCTCGCGCGGCCCGCATGATCGAAATCTTCGCGGCTGAGGGAGTTGTCGGCCCGGCCAATGGCTCCAAGCCCCGACAGGTACTCGTGCGCGAGTTGCCCAACTAGCCAGAACGATATAGAGTTTCGCATGATTTACTTAGCTGGCGGCGCCCCTTGGACGGGTTGAGAATATCTCGGACAACACATTTGGACCACCACAGGGCCAAAGTTGGGGTTTTAAGAGTGGCTAAGTGGTTAAGATCACTAAGTAATGCTATATCCTATTCGATTGCACTAAGTGCTCAATATTAATTGAAAAAATACCGTACATACAGTATATTAAGGATGTGATGAAGGATAAACTTCTGGCCATCTTTACTGAACTTAACGAGCGGATGACTGCAGAGAATGTCGAGCGCGAAGAAGCAGGCGCTATGAAGCTTCGCCCGGTCGAAGTCCGCATTCTTGGCCAGGTCACTCTTTTAGCCAATGAAATGGCCGCCCAGGTGCTGCCACTTCAAATGACCAATGACCTAGATGTAGTGATTGAGCAGGCTCAAGGATTCATCACGAAGGTTCTAAAAGAGGAGATCTTACCTCGATACGGGCTGGAGCTAGATAGCGATAGCAGTCTGGTGTGGATTCCATCAGGGAGCGCATTTGAGCCCTTCTGGGATTCTAGATATGTCCACGTGAAGTTACTTGATCCTGAATCTGCACTCGTGAGTAAAGCAGTGAAAGCAAAAGAGAAGAATAAGGTTTTGATCGTTGATGCCATTGCCAGCGAGCGTTTTCCGAATTTAGTTCGAAGAATCCAGGAAAACGGCGGCGACCTAGAGTACTTTGCTGGAGAGTAAAAATGAAAACGAATGAGATTTTAAAGAAGATAAAAGCAAAGGCAGAGCAGAATAAGCTCAATCGGGAAGATCCACGTTTTAAAAAGGCGATAGGAATTTTTAAAGCTAAAGGACTTTTGCAAACCAACCTAGATATTCCTGCGCGCACTGGCGGAAAGATCGAGCTCAGAGACGCTATCTGGGCTGGAAAGAACGTCGAGCCTCGCATCCTAGAAGTTCTACCGGCTGCAATCTTGCACCACAGAGCCAACTTTATAGGCATTGATCATCTCCCGGAAGAGTTAGAGCGCATTCTTAAAGCGATCCGCAATGATGTCCAGGACGGTCCGGACTTCGAAGGCGTTCCATACCAGAAAATGAAGCATTGGGCGAACGCGAGACTCAAAGACAAAAGGACGAAGCCTGCGCGAGAGTTGAGACAGTCTAAGACCTTGAGACTTAAACTTGAAACGCTCGCAAAACTTCAGCGAATCATTGCAGCAGGAAAGGCCAAGGATCTCACGAGCGCCTTCGAAGAAGCCGTCGAACGCTACGATGAGAGCGGCTTATAAACTAGAGAGTTATCGCAAGTTTCGTCTCGGCTCTCCGCGTGCAGCGCGTATGATTGAAATCTTCGCGGCTGAGGGAGTTGTCGGCCTTGCCAATGGCCCCAAGCCTCGGCAGGTTCTTGGGCGCGAACTTCCGAGCTGACGGCTGTTAATGGTGAAGCATTTCCCGCCTAGGGCATGAGTTCGAAAGTGTAGTTGGGATTCAGGCGGAATTGCTTGCGCGTTTCCACGTTCCCGACCAACGCCGGATAGCCCAGCTCCAAAAACGCCTTTAGGCTCGGAACGAGAGAGTAACCACCGGTCGCGTTCTGCCGGTAAACCGTATCGTTAACCAGATCGTATACGTACTCGGCGCTGTTAAAAGCATTGAATTGGATTGCGGAATACTCGGCATACTGCTGGCTTTGAATGCCATAGCCGTATGCCTGTGCGCCCCTGAAGATCTCAAGTCCCAGTGACGGATCACTCAAGTCGACTTCGATACGGCTGGCATTGTCGAGAGTCAATGTGGCGGCCGCCGTTCCCCATGGGCTTGCTAATGCGACGATGCGGTCGAGTTCGCGTTCAATTTGAACCTTGGTTAGACGGCCATTCCACCCCAATCCATCCCCGGTCGTAACTGAACACCCGTTGGAACAGTGAGTGCCGCCGACGGATTTCTCGCCAATGACCTTAACGACCGTATTGTTGCGTCGATGCACCAAGCCCCACCCTTTTTTAGGAGGGAACCCACCTTGCGTGCGGGCGGCGGTCAGCGTGTGAACGGCTCCGTCCGAAGCTACCGCGAATGCGGCAATCAGTCCGATCAGATCGTCATCTTTACTTGTCGAGCCGAGGACAGCTTCGTGCACGTACCTTTCAAACTTGAGTGTGCTTACAAAGCCATTGAAGGAACCCGCATTTGTAGCGTTATGCAGGCGTCCTGGGCTCTGCAAATAGGACCACGAGGAAGAGGCGAAGGAAACCGAATCTATGCAGGCAGGGTCAGTTCCAGGAGCGAGTTTCTTTCCCGTGTCAGGGTGGACCCCCGGATTCCAATTGCCGTCCGCATCCAAACCCGTGAAGCAGAACGCGAACGCTGGCTCGGGAACAACGGCGGTACCGTTTGGATAGACGATGTCGCTCGAAATGCGGCGCCAGTTGTTGAAGATCTCGCCCATATCCGGTGCCCGGTAGCCGGCCAGTTTATCCGCCAGGAAACCGCGGTCTTGCGCGTCGGATCCGTACACGAGCGCCAGTTTCTCTGTTAGCTGAAGGTCCTGCTCGGCGCAGTCTTCCTCGACGGCACATTGACTGCTGCCTGGAGTCTCGGCCTTTTGAAAGGAAATGTTGCCGCAGTTCTGCATGGTGACAATCAGGCCTGCGCCGGCGGAACAAGTTAATGTGACACTCCAAAACCTGCGAGAACAGATGTCCATACGTTAACCCCCGAAAAGCATGATAACCCGTTCCCTGGGTGCACAATCTTCATTAAATTCAAACATGATAGAGGCGAAAGGGCCTCGAAAAACGGAAAGTGTCTCAGTATGAGGCGCCAGTTAGACATGAATCTAGGTTCTCGAATTTATTTTCAAATAAACCGAAATAGATTTAGTAACACCTCAAGGAGACCCCATGTCGCTAGCCTCCCAAGTTTCATCTGTTGATAACCCGATCTCTAATGAGCGCATTTCGATAAGCCACGAGCTTCGTGAAGTGTTTAAGAGTACTCAGTACGAAATTGAACATGGGTGTCGTAAAGGGGAAGCCGTTGAGTTCGGTAATAAGGTCGTCGACTCGAAATCCCCGCTGTTCCCACAGCGAGCCTTTGTCAAAGTTTCGCACGATGTTCCCTTGAGCCGTGGGTATCGTTCGCAATAGAGGGATGGCGTCAGCACAGCTCTCCTCTCCCGGCTTCTTCCGCTTGCCGGCGGGATCACTTGATTTTTCGCTCGGACCTGGCTCCAGCCGAACAGTTGGAGATGGAGGCGCGCCCAGGCGCCTAGTCTGCGCTGTTAGGTCTGCGACCACCGACTCGTTTGTTGCTGGAGCGGCAGAGTGGAAAAAAATGAAAAGTAAAAACGTGGTCTTTGCCAAATCTGCCTCAGAGATTCCTTAGATCGTAATTAACGGGAGTTTGGCCCGTCAACAATTGTCATACCCGCAGTCCTATTGAGCGATGCAACAGGAGGCGTGAAAGCTAACGCCTCGACGGTTCAGGTTGCATTTCGACCGCTCTCCTGTTCAATTAGTGGGCTATGTGGCCCCTCGTTATTTTGACAACTCTCTTCTTACGGGCGGCGGAACCCGTTTCCCAGGCGATCGAGCGGGCGCAAGAGCTCGCTCTGAAAAAGGACCGGCGGCAGGCGGCGGCCGTGCTTCGTCAGGCCATACAAAATAGCTCCAAGGACAGCAAGGCCCGTGCGAAGTTGATCGAGTCTTTGGATCAGCTGTCCACCATGTTTTTCACCGATAAGGGTCAGAAGGCATTCGAATCCGGTCAATCCAGGATGTTTGACAATCCGGACATGGCGTTGAGTCATCTTCAGCAAGCTCTCGCGCTCGAAGATGACAATCTCAAAGTGCTCACCGCAATCGCCCAGGTGCAGATCATGAGGCCCGATTGTGAGTCGGCGCAGGCCACTGTGCAGCGGGCCCGCGCGTTGAATCCCCAAGCTATTTCTGCGACACTACTCGAACTGCGCACACTTGTGTGTCAGCAAAATTTTGCGGCTTTGCGCGGACGCCTTCAATCCCTTCCTCCATTGGAGGGTTGGGAATCCACCTACGTTAAGTACCTTTCCGCGCAAGAACTGCAGCGGAGAGGGGAAATCAAATCGGCATTCGAGATCTTGCGTAAAATTAGTGTGGACCAGCCGAGCTTCCCGGAGACGTATTATTTCCTTGCGAAGGTGGGGAATGAATTGAATAAAGATGTCGAACCTTGGCTACGCAAATATGTTTTGTTGTGCAAGGGAGTCACGGGGCGGGAGCGGAGAACATACGAATTGGAACCGCGACTGTGTGCCAATGTCAGGGAGGTTGAGGATGAATTGGCTCGGAAAACTGCTGGTCATTAGCGCGATGGGGACAGCTATTGGCTGTGGCGTGCGCGGCGATCCACTTCCACCGGAGCGACCGCCGGATCTCGGGCGGGGACGCCCGACATACAAGCGAGCGACGGAGGGAATCCCTCTCGAGAAACAGCCTCCTCGAACAGATAAAAAGGATGAAGAAAAGAGCGAGGACGACGGTGACTCAAAAGTTCGATGAGTTCAAAGGTGTGATTACAGCACTGGTGACCCCGTTTCAGGATGGAGAGCTGGACCTGAGGTCGTTCCGGCGCTTGCTGCGGTTTCAGCTGGACCAGGGTGTGCAGGGCTTCGTAGTTAACGGTACAACCGGTGAAAGCCCGACCTTGCGTCCGGAGGAAGTGGAAACGCTTTGCGAGGCGGCCAAAGCCGAAGTTGCGGGACAGGTTCCTCTGATTGTAGGGACCGGCTCCAATTCAACAGCAAAAACCATCGAATTCACCCGTCGCGCGGTGAGCTGGGGCGCGGACGCCGTGCTGGTCGTAGTTCCCTATTACAACAAGCCTCCGCAAAGGGGATTAGTCCGGCATTTCACCGAGGTGGCTCAACACTCCGAGCGCCCGGTTCTTCTTTACAATGTTCCGGCGCGCACGGCTGTGAATCTGCTCCCAGCCGCGGTGGCGGAACTGAGTCATGTTCCCAGGATTGCCGGCGTCAAGGACGCCACGGGCGATTCGGATGTGGCAGAGCAACTGGTACAGACAGTGCGGCCTGGCTTTACTCTACTCTCTGGGGATGACGCCACATGCGTGGAATTTTGCAGACGTGGGGGGGAGGGAGTAATCTCGGTTTGCTCCCATATCATCGCGCCGGAAATGAAAGAGGCCGTGCTCAAGGCGCGACAGAGCGACCGTGCGGCGGTAAAAGCCTATCACGAGCGATTCGCCGGTTTCCTGAAGCTGCTTTATGTTGAGGCCAATCCGATTCCGGTGAAGATGGCTCTCCATTGGATGGGAATACTGGACTCTCCCGAGCTTCGTTTGCCACTTGTCGAACTGGATCAACGGTTTCATAAGGAATTTCAAGCGTGTCTAAGAAATCTGGGAAAGCTGTAAGACTGCTCCTCGTCGGAAGTCGCGGTCGGATGGGTCGCGAGATCCAGTCTTTGCTGCGAGAGGATTCGACCTTCAATTTGGCCGGAACCGTAAACGAGACTCCCGACTGGAAGGCCTGTGACCCGGGGAATGTCGATTTGGTTGTGGAGTTCTCCTCACTGGGAGGATTCGAAGCCGCCTTAAGATGGTGTTTGCGTCATCGGAAGCCCCTGGTCTCGGGCACCACCGGTTTGAAGGCGACACAAACAAAGGCCCTTCGCAAGGCCGCCCGCACGCTTCCCATTCTCTACTCCGCCAATATGAGCCTTGGCATTGCCGTGCTTTGCACCATGCTCGAATCCCTTGCAGCGGTGAGGGATTGGGATTTTCAGATTGAGGAGGCCCATCATAGCCGCAAGAAGGATCGTCCGAGCGGAACGGGGCTCCTGCTCGAATCGAAACTTGAGGAGGCGATTCAGCGCCAGCTGCCTCCGACCCAAAGTATTCGAGGTGGAGGTATTCCTGGAATTCATCAGGTCTGGGCCATGGGACCAGAGGAAACGTTGATTCTCCAGCATACGGCTTTCAATCGCACAGTTTTCGCACGGGGGGCGCTGACGGCCGCACGGTGGCTGTTTGACAAAAATCGGCCTGGACTCTATGACTTGAAGGACCTTTACCAATAAATTTACGGGGAACTGATAAGGAGCCTCGCCACCATGCAATTTTATATCGATTCAGCGGATATTGAAGAGATTCGCCAGGCCAACCGCCGTGGTTGGGTTGACGGGGTCACAACCAACCCGACATTGGTCGCAAAGACGGGACGACGTCATGAAGACGTGATTAAGGACATTTGCAAGGAAGTGAAAGGTCTGGTTTCCGCCGAGGTCATCAGCTTGCAAGCCGAAGAGATGGTGCGTGAGGGAACGGAACTCGCCAAACTCGGTGACAACGTTGTCGTGAAAATTCCGATGTGTGAGGAGGGACTGATCGCGGTTCGGCGTCTGGCGTCGGATGGGATCAAGACTAACGTCACCCTGGTCTTTTCGCCTTTACAAGCCCTGCTTGTCGCCAAAGCGGGAGCCACCTTGGTTAGTCCCTTTGTGGGGCGCTTAGATGACATCTCGAACAACGGAATGGACTTGATTAGTCAGATTATCCAGATTTTTCAGAACTACAGCCTGGATACTCAGGTCCTGGTCGCGAGTATTCGCCATCCTATTCATGTTCTGGAAGCCGCCATGCTGGGCGCGGATATCGTGACGGTTCCCTATAAGATCCTTCCTCAGCTGGTTAATCACCCCTTGACTGAAAAAGGCATTGCTCAGTTCTTGAAAGACGCGCAAAACATGCCGAAGTAATCGGATGCGCTGGATCGGCGTCCTTATTTTTATTTTTTCAATACTTCCGTTCGTCGGATGTGCGTCGTTGTTTTCTTCCAATCCGGACGCGCTCCGCATTGAGGATGTGGACCGGCCCATATCGGAGATCCGAGCCATTGCGGCCCGACTTCTTCCGGTTGGTCAAAGGGCGATTAGTCCCAATGGACACGAGATTCTTTCGAAGCATTTCAAGATGGACGGGACCAAGTATGTTCCGGCGGCGGACGCGGCGGAACGTTTTTACGCCCACATCGTGATCCTCGGTGACCGGCGGCCTTACGACATCGAAGTCTTTGTCGTGCATGAAAAGAGGGCGGCGCGCGAGAATGATTATACCTACGCGCGGGTCGGGGTGGATCCAAAACTCACCTCGGACCTGGAACAAAGTCTACGTCAGGAACTCACCAAACGTCGCGAAGAGCGCAACATTATTGACGATTTTCGCGTGTACTAAGATACACTGAATAGGAGCGCTCATGGATATGAGCGCGGACTCACTCATGGATGATGGAATGAACCATAGGTTCGCGCGCAAAAAATCCCGCTGCGTGTTCTGGGCCCGCCTGGTCTCAGGCGCCATTGTCTTGTTTCCTTTGTCTCTGACTCGAGTTGATTTCCGGGCGTCATTTGCATCGCGCCTGTCCGTGGCCGCGGATAAATCGTCACCGGCGTATGCGGCTTTTATAGATTTGCGCGAAGACTACAATGCCGACATCCCCAACATTCCCGAACCCACAAGGTTGCTTTCCCCGAGTCAGCCGTTGGATCCGCAAGTCCTCCTGTCCCACGTGCAGGGGGAACCGAAGCCGCGACAGATCACTCTGGCCGGGACAACAATACGGGTGGAGCCGCCCCGTCTGAAAATGGGGATCGAGCCTGTTCTTGCACAATCCACCCCGCGTACGACACCCCTCATCGTCGGGTCCGATTTGGTCGAACAACACGGCGATCTTTTGGCGATGCCGGAACCGCGTCCGATGCGAGTGGCGGATTATGCGCGTGAACTGGCGCAAAAGGAATTGCAGGCGTCGACGACATCACCCGTTCAACAGGTCATCCGATCGCAAACGGGGACATCTATTATAGTGCGCGGAGAATCCAAACTTCCGTCGCGGAGCGAGCTTCCGATTCTTGCGGCCAACGAGCCGCCGCGGACCGAGTCCCGGGAAGAGGTCAATCCGAATCCAGTTTACCAAACTCCGATGGATACCATTCATCCCAGTCGTGAACAGCTCCGGCCGCTGTGGCTGAAGGGACATGTGGAGATGACTGGTGGCCTCGCGTATGTGGGGCCCGAAACCCAAATTATGGTCAAACGCGTCCATGATGGCGAAGTGTACGAGCATGGACGTATCTGGGTGTCAGAGGGCAAATTCGAAATCCATGTCAAGAAGGCGCTGGGCTACCTGGTTGCGGAACTGCGGACTCGCAACGGACAAGTCCTTGGTCGCGGTGATATGAATCTCGTGGACCTGCACAACATCGACCATAAAGATAATCGCATAGATGGAATCCGTCTCGCGCTTCGACCTACGACCGAGGTCGCGTCCTTCCATATCATCTCGGGCGAGTCATACGATCAACACAAGCTTCCGGTGCGCAACGCGCGCATGGAGATTCAGGCTTACAATGATCCCAGGACAGTGGATGATGACGGGATCTTGACTGAGCCTGGCTTAGCTCAAGACTCCAGCTTTGTGGTCAGGGCCAGTGCCAAAAAGCACTGGTCGACTTTAGTCGTGGGACAGGCCAAGCGTGCTCAGGATGTCCGTCTGTTCTCGAACTCTCTTGTCGAAGCCTTGATCAATCTCCACACCACGGGGACTGACCGCAAAGAGGCGCTGCAATCCGGAGTGGTGTGGGGACGGATCACTCGGTCGGGAACGCCCGTCGCTGGTGCCAGTGTTGAGATGGCAGGGGAATATGAACCCGTCTACTTTAATGAGGCGTATATTCCTGATCGCGGCCTAAAGGCCACATCGCAAAACGGCATGTTTGCTTTTCTTAAGGTCAAAGCGGGAGTTCAGGCCTTGCGTGTGAAGTCCGGCCACAAGCTGTATCCCGCGCAAGTGTTCCCGACCGAGGGCAAGCATGTCTCGTACGTAGAGCTCGAAGTCCGCGATAATGTCATTTCCCAGTTCAAGGTGATCGATATCTTGGATGTGCGCAAACCCCTTGCCGCGCAGGTGCGCCTGGTGGGAACGGATGAAGTCTTAAGCCTCACCGGAAACGATATGGTCCGCTATGGGGTTTCCGCCGATCCTTTTATGGTCGAAGCCGATGCGGGAACGGATTATGAAATCAGCCGCGTGACCCTAACCGGCTCTCCACAGCTGGTGCATATTCCGATGTTGCGGCGGGATTGGATCTACAGCCTTCATAACCACAAGCAACTGGATCTCCGTCAAGGCCGTGGAATTGTTGTGGGATTTGTGGACGACGTCACTTTCGAAGCGGATATTACCGGACGGCAAACGGATGAGAAGCTGGATATCGTGTACTTCGATGCTCAAGGACAACCTCTCGAGTCTGGACCTGCCCCCGCTGGTGGAGGTTTTGCCATCTTCAATGCTCCGACGGGTCTACAAACCGTTTTTATTCAACCTGCCACGCCGGGCACGGCGACCACCTTCAGTCAGATTGTGGTTCCTGAACCTGGCTTTGTTCACGTGATGTCCTGGTCGCCGACACGATCCGAAATGTAATAGGCCGCAAGTTCGACAATTAACTCGCCCCATCAGCGTCGGCTGGACCATTTGCAAGGGGTGTATGGGCGGCTTCCCGTTTGCCTTGGTCGAGACTAAGCGACTTTCCCCATACGAACCATCTGGTCAAAGACCGCCTTTTGGGCGGCCGCGGCCCACTGGCAGAGACCTTGGTTTTCAGGACGAGCACAATAGGCAGGAAGCTCTTTCGGGGGCTTTCTCATCAAGTTCTCTAACTGGTCGGTAGTGTATGAGGGATGGCGCGGAATGGAATAGGTAACCGGACCCAACGCCCTAGGTGAGATAGCCGCCACTCCAGCCGCCCTTTTAGCCGCGAGCAAAGCCACCGCGCTCAATGCGCCCATGACCGTTAGAGTTGCACCTTCTACACGTAACTGCGCTCCGCCACCCGGCTTTAAAGCGCTGCGAAGCAGACCAAAATCGGACCACGTGTAACTGTCTCTGGCTAAGATTGTGCCTAAATCAACCAGCGAATCTTGTGTGGAGCGAACAATATCATCCTCACACTCTTTCGCCACGGCCGGAGCTGTAACCGCCTGTCTTACTTTCTCGTCCTCTTCCTTATTTCGTGATCGACATTGGTCATCCAATTCTTCGAGAGCTTGGAAATAACTGGGAGAGAGACCTTTAATTCTTGTGAGGCCAATTCGAATATTTTCGGGGGTGTTCAGCGGCTGTACCTTCCCATCTTCGTGGGAGAGGTCGAACCAGGAGTCTGCGAAAGTGGATTGGTCAGTCGGAGGAAGGCGGTAGTAGATGTTGCACGCACACCGGTACCTTTGAGTGACCTCGTCGCGGACGGCTTGGACAAACTCTTGGTCGTTGCGATGCCGTGCTCGAATGCTCTCTAGGTTTTTCCAGTTTTCCTTTCCGCCGAAGAAGTAGTGGGCAATAAAGTCGTGATGAATGTATTCCAGCGGCGGCTCATAAGTCCCGAGATCCCCGAGGACGGGTCCGTTGTGAATCCCCAAAAAAAACGCGGGTAGATGAGAGATATTGGTAAAATCAGCCTCATCGAGGCGTATTTTGGGCACCGGAAAAAATAGCACACCTGTCTTTCCCGATCCCTCTTTCTCGAGCTGAAACCAGGTCGTCTGATTCATGGCCCTAAAGGAATTGGTCGTTAAACCCATGAGCTTATAGAAGCGTTGCAAGACGTGTATGGTCTCCGGAAATGTCGGGTCTGCCGGCAAGTTATTCAAATCGGCCGTTATAGTTTTCTTTAGATCTTGCAGCCCATCAGCTGGCCCCGCATGGTTACGGAGTTCTGTATCAATCTCCTGAATCTTCTCGCCATAGTTTTCTCTAATCCACTTCGAGATATCCTTTAGTCCAGGATTCCGGAACGTCTCCCCCGGATTTCCGGCGGCGATATGCCGCAAATATCCATCATAGGCCTTCACGACACGGGCATATAGATCAAGATTGGCTCGTGGAGTGTTCACAATGGGCGGTGCTTCAGTGAAGTCCTTTATGTCGTCACAGGGCGTGCGACTGAGCGCCAGGCCCGATGGTGAAACAAGCGCTATGCTGAGCAACCAGTAAATTTTAAGTGTCATCTTATTAAATTAATGTAACGGTGCCATGTTCCCTTGAGAAGGACCGGGAATGGTCTGCGCGATTCGTGCAAGACCTTTGGGAAGGTGTGCTTCAAGGTGTCGACTGTGCTGCGCGGACCGGATTCCCCGCCTCCCTGCCACAACATATAGTTCTGTTTTATAAGCGAAGGAATCTATTTTCTGACGTTACCGGCTCGCATTGATCTCCTGGCGAAGTATTAGTGAGTTCCCAGATTGGTCGAGTTTGTTAAGTGATTGGATTGCTTCACTCAGAGCAATTCGTTCAAATTCTTTCGCATCTTTCCATCGGACAATGAAGTATCTTCGGAGAGCTTCAATGTCTGTCTCATTACCGGCCCTGAAACCGCCTCCAGGGCGGATTAGATCAAAACAAGTACTGTCGCCGAGAGGAAGTGCGCTTCTGGCTTTATCTTTAAGAATTTCCAAACATTTCCAAAGAGGTTGGCTTGTATCTGGCCGTCCAAATAAAGCGAATCGCTCCTCAGATCCCTTCGCACGGGGATTTTCCGCCTCACTTTGTTTAGCCATTGGCCTTTCAACGATAATAAGAAAGCTAAAAAAACAAATGAATAGTCTCATCAGTTAACTCCGTAGAAGGTTGCACTACTGTCACAAACTATGTGCAATTCATAAGCCGAATCACTTCGATCTCTAACCGACTGCACCGCCAAAAGCAGAAACCTTCGTCTAATCTTTTGACGGCTGACCGCTTGAGCTACGAGCCCTCGTTCTTCTTCTTGCAAGGCGGAAATGTGCCAATGCCCGGCGGTGTGCGGTCGCAAAGGGAAGCGGAAGCAGTACAAGTTCAAACGCATTTTAAACTCCGCAGATTTTTGAAAAAGATTGTAAGAACCACTGTGCACGTGAACAGTTCCCGACTGTCCTTGGACGTCTTGAGCACCCCAGTCGTGTGCGCTCAACCTTCTGCAGGATCTGAACGATCTTCCATTCCAGGCGGCGATGCTTGCGGCTTAACCCCAGCTCCTGGGCGAAAGTTTGTAAGAAAACTTTGTGAGAGCCGGCTTCAGATTAGTTTTATTTATTCGTCCTTCCGGTCATTCGATCCAAGACAGGTTAGAAGTCAGGTTTGCAATAGCGTCTATCGGCTTCGAAGGGATTTCAATATAGCCCGAATTGTGAATATCCTTGAGGCGTAAGCGATTCCAGTATAAACGCTGGCCATCAGAGAATACGAGGCACGTATGAAGACAACCCGCACGCCAGACCTATCAAAGAGAGCCCACACCATGACCATTGAGCGGCTGATGAAAGCTTCGGCTGACGACATTTATGAGGCGTGGACCAGGAAGTTTGATATTTGGTTCGCTCAGCCTGGTGAACTTATTATGTCGCCGGAAGTTGATCGGCCCTACTTTTTCTACAATCGACATGATTGGGGAAGACATGCTCATTATGGTCGATTCCTGGAGTTGCAGAAAGGCAAGCTTGTAGAAATGACTTGGGTGACCGGAAAGGGCGGAACTTTCGGAGCTGAAACTGTGCTCAAGATTGAGTTAACACCGGAAGCATCAGGCACTCGTCTTAGGTTGACCCATTCTGGCTTTGAGGATGAGAAGTCTCGCGACGCACATAAAGCGGCTTGGCCGGAGGCATTGGAAGTGCTCGACAAGGCACTTCAGCGCTGAAGTTGCCGCCATATTCTTTTAGGCATTGAACTCCTGCGCGACACGGTGGTCAGAACCTGATGGCGTCTATATTGCATTTCCATCCCTCAAATGGAGGGGAATATGCGAATACATCATTTGAATTGCGTTTCTTCTTGTCCCTTAGGGGGCAAGCTTATGGATGCGGGACGAGAATCCGTTCTAAAACGGGGTGATCTCACCAATCACTGCTTGCTTGTTGAGCTTCCTTCGCAGCTTGTTTTGATTGACACTGGATTTGGTTTAGAGGATGTGAGGAACTTTCGTCAGCGGCTCAGCCCCTTCTTTCTCACGTTAAACAGTCCTGATTTTCGCGAAGAAATGACGGCCATTCGTCAGATCGAGGCGCTTGGGTATAAACCACGGGATGTGCGACACATTGTCCTCACTCATCTGGATTTTGATCACGCGGGTGGGCTTGATGACTTTCCCTGGGCCAACATCCATATGTTGCAAGCGGAACGGGATTACGCCCTCTTGCAGAAAACGTGGTTGGACCGCCAGCGATACCGGCCTCAACAATGGAGCACGCGGCAAAACTGGATCACGTATCAGCCGGGCGAAGGTGAAAGCTGGTTCGGATTTTCAAAAGTGCATGATCTTCTCGGACTCACGCCTGACATCGTGATGATTCCGCTTATCGGGCATACGTTTGGTCATGCCGGCATTGCCGTGAAGTCTAGCGAAAATGGACATTGGCTGCTTCTCGCGGGCGATGCCTATTTTTTCCATGGGGAAATGGAGGTCGAACACCCTCACTGCACGCCAGGACTTGTCTTTTACCAACGTCTTATGGATAAAGACCGGCAGTCCCGCGTGTGGAATCAGCAACGCCTACGCGAGCTGCGCCGGGACCACGCTCAGGCGGTCAAAATCTTTTGCTCACACGATGTGTTGGAGTTCGAAGCCCTGGCGCATCGAAACCGAGATCTTCCGCACAAAGCGACCTCGCCCAGCGAACGACCCGTCCTGCATCCCTGGTGAAGATCTGATATGGTTCCTCAGCAAGAGCCTGAGCGTACCACGGGTTACGGCATGATTTGATTTGACCAGAAGGAACGGGATCTTTAAGCAATAGGACCAAATGGAAAAGCAGCTCTCTCCGTTCGCACAGAAGGTGATCGCCACGGTCCAGAAAATCCCTAAGGGTAAGGTGGCGAGTTATAAGCAGATCGCCGAATTGTGCGGAAAACCGCACGCCAGCCGCGGGGTCGCTTGGATTCTGAATTCCTGTGCGAAAAAGTATGGGCTGCCATGGCAGCGGGTTTTGAGCTCACGCGGCCGCATCTCATTCAAATCGGGCACGCGCAACTTCCTGCTACAGAAAACCAGACTGCGTGCTGAAGGCGTGCAGTTTGGTTCTAACGACGATATCGATATGGCGCGCTTTCAATGGAAAAAGCGCGTTCGCCGGCATCCCCGCCGCCGGACCCAGCCCCGTCTGTTTGGTGATTTGTAAAGGCCCGTGCATGATAAACTCGGTAGCACCCCGCATGATGGGTGTCGGTGAGCAGCCCATAAGGTGGAACTTTGCCGGCCTCGATCACAGCTAGGCATCGCGCACGCGTTCCGGGCTGAGCGTCTTCCATTGCGTGGAGAAAGAACTCTTCAATGGCCTGCGGACGATAACCTATCGCACGCACCACACGCACCGAGTTGTCATCGCAGTATTCCTCATTGGAATAAACTCGAAAGCGGTCTAGCGTGTGCTGCCGCTGAAATTCTTCGAGCTTGCCATAGCCGTATTCGGTCACTGCGAAAACTCCATCTACGATATTTTCCTCGCGATCGAACACAGCGGCGTAATCCTCATACTTCGCTTCAAGTTCCGTTATCGGCTGATGCAAGATAGACTGGAGAGCTTCGAGAAACGGCACATCCTTGTGTCCGAGGCAGGATCTCAAATCTGCAATGTAATCCTTCGTATCGCGGTCGAGGTCTTGTTTTTGTTCCGGTGTCATGTGAAGCGTTTGATCGATCTTAGAGAGATACTTCAGGACTAAATCCAGCCGCCATTTAGGAAAGGGCACTTGCACCTTTTGGCAGGCGGGTTGGTTCGGATCCCCAAGCGCACCGGCCAGCTTCACAATCAGATCGTATAACTTCCCGTCGTAAACGATCGGGGCGGGCAGTCCGTTAAGCTCCGGAATCCTCAT
The DNA here is from genome assembly GCA_050249195.1 of Bdellovibrionales bacterium. Classification (GTDB taxonomy): domain Bacteria; phylum Bdellovibrionota; class Bdellovibrionia; order Bdellovibrionales; family UBA1609; genus JALHOQ01. Next base: position 73,816 of record JBFWQY010000002.1, on the reverse strand, counting down.
CGGGCCCACGACCCTCGTGATGGACTGCAATTCCGTGTAGGCCTTCTCCACATCCGGATCGTTGGTCTGTAAAAATCCCAGGGGTTCGTGATCGAGCGCGGCTCTGTAATACTTAAACTGAAAATCCGGAAAGAGAAGATGGGTCAGTTCGTGGGCCATAACGCCAGCCACTCCATCATCGGAAAGTTCAAGCAGGCGTTGGCCCATGTAAAACGCGTGGGGCGCTAACTTCGGATCACTCAGGTCTCCGTTAACGCTCGCATCAAGATACTGATGATCTTGAATCGCGATCTGTGGCACGGGCAAATCGAACGTGTGGCTGGGGAAAAGCTGTTGGTACCCGGCCCATACCCGCTGCAGGATGGTTTCAGCCCGCACATACCTGGGGTCTGAGTACGGAAGAAGGGTGAGTTTAGGATTGGAACCACTGACGTAGGCTTCAAATTCGGCGTGGCTATCAAAAACTATATAGCGGTCGTGCATTATAGTTTTGGCGTGGATCTCAACGGTGAAACACAGGAATACAACGCACAAGGTTTTGATCATGGTAGTCCCCCCAATTTAGGGCTGAACCTACGATCAAATGGGCGTCGAGTCGCTTAGAAATTCAACGAGTAGTACAACACAGCGATGCACAGGGCTGCGAATAAACCTTGATAAGACATAGAACCCTCCCTAAGCACCCAGTCTCGCAATTTCCAGTCCAGATCAGAGCTTGGTTAAAGGAGGTTCCGTTTCCCTTGTGTCTAGAGAATTGAATCCTGTCACACTTTTAAACAGACCGACCTCGAGGCCTCTTCTTAAACCGCTCCCTCAGGCCCTGGGTCGATGGTCGTCCAGGCTTCTCCTGTGTTCCAATTCGACGCATAAGCCTGTCCTTGGCGGCCGGTGGGAGGTGAAGATTGTATCCTTTTGGTACGAGTGAGTTCCTGCGGAGGGCGTTGCGCAGATCAAGGTTGTAATCCAGCAGCTCGTCCTTGGGTAGACCGGTCAACTTGGCCAGATAACTGGCGCGGGTGCGTCCGGCCAGCCGATAAATTTCATACTCCTGAAGGGGCTCGCGCGGAAGATCCTTGAATACCAGCTCATGGTATTTTTCAGCGTGGAGCGCGGCTAGGAAACAGGTAAAAAAGTTGCTCGAAGCGAACTTAAAGTCGCCTCTGTGATAGCGAGAGATGATGGTGGCCAGGTCCCGCGAGCGCGCGGCTTTGATGGCCTTCTGGATATTGCCGATGCCGTGATTGTAGGACGTGATCGTCAGGGGCCATGAGTCCAGGCTCCGGTAATAACCTCGCAACAGTCGAGCGGCGGCGCGTGTGGCTTTTAAAGGTGAATTTCTCTCGTCAATATTGTCGTTCACAATCATATAGGACTTGCCTGTTCGAGGCATGATCTGCCAAATCCCACTTGCACCCACTTTGGATCGCGCCTCCACGTTGAAGCTGCTTTCGACGAACGGCATCCGTGTCAATTCCACCGGGAGACCTGCTTGGCGGAACTCATCCTCCATGTAAGGCAGATATTTGCTACTGCTAACCAGCCCACGTTCGAAGAACGTTTTCTGCCCGAGCTGACTCCGGACATTTTGGGCAGCGAACCTAAAGACCGCACGGCGCGAGCCTGGAAGGCGCGCAAGGACTTCGAAGAGCCGTTTTTCCAAAGGCGGAAGATTTTTAAAACTGGACCGGCGCGAGAGACGCGCAAGAGCTTTACGGACGGCTGCGGTTTCCAATCTCGCCAGCTTTTGTGCACGCTCTCGACGCAGCCACAGAGGTCCTTTTCCGTGTTCAAGCATTTGTGTGGTATCCACCACTTTGAATACCACCCAAGGATATCGGACATGATGAATAATGTGATGGGCTTCACCATATCGCCCGTAGACATCAAACCAGAAGGAGGTCCGCTCGGCCAAGCCCTTGGGCACCTTGAACTCTCGGGCAATTCGGTCTCCGAAATCATTCAATATTTTGAGTTTTAGAGTTTGCCAGTCCGATTCAGGACTGAGGGGTTGGGCGGGAGTGGCGGTTGGAGCTGGAGTCGCAATAGGTGTGTCGGGCGCGGAATGCACCACATCCGAAACACTCAAGAAGATCAGCAGGCCTAAGCCTCGCGTAAACAACCGCGCGTTCATGATCATGATGCAGAGCAATGTGTGGGCCAGACGTTGGATAAAATATCAAGGGGATTCAGGTATTTATGTAAGGGTAGGAGCCCGAAATTGTCACCGCTGGGTCTAAGCAAGAGGTGTGCCGCAATACGTTATTCAAGACCCGCGCAGCGAGGCTCCTCCCTAAATGGCTTCCCTTTTAATTTGAGATGGGTTTAAGCTGGGGTGCGAATCGTGTGGAGGAGACTTTCATGGCAGACGTTCTGGTTGTTACCAGCAAGGTGAAGAAATTCATTAAAGAGCAAAGCGGTTGTAATACATCCGCGGAAACTATTGACGTTTTGAGCAAAGCCGTTGAGCGCCTGTGCCAAAAAGGCGTGGACAGTGCGAAAGCGGATGGCCGCAAGACGGTTATGGCCCGCGACATCGTTATTGATCACCTGTAGTTTTAAAATTGTTTCGAATTGACAACTGTACCCTCACAAGGGCCCTCCGCTTCAGGAGGGTCCCCACGGGTTTTATTTAATCCTCCCGGCAATGAGGTCTTGGTAGTCCTCCCACGTGAGGACAGGTACACCCAGTTCCTGAGCTTTGTCGAGTTTGGAGCCGGCTTCCTCCCCCGCAAGAACATAACTGGTGTTTTTACTCACAGAGCCTGGGGCCTTCCCGCCGAGCGCCAGGATTTGATCTTTGATCTCGTCACGTGATCGTGGGAGGGTTCCTGTAATCACAATAGAGATTCCCTTAAGAACTTGATTGTTGCGGCCTGAACTTGCGGGGCGCGCGATCTCCACGCCATTATCCAGGAGCCGTTGGACCTCTTTGCGAAATTCTGGATTTTCCAACCGGGCGGTGATGGATGCTGCGACTTTGGGCCCAATATCCTCCACCTCGAGGAGGTCCTCGTTTGCGGCGGCAAGAAACGCGTCCAGGGATTTGAAATGGGAGGCCAACGACTTTGCGGTTTGTTCCCCGACGAAGCGGATACCGAGAGCGTAAATAAACCGGGCTAGAGTGGCCTTGCGACTGGCATCGATACTTTCCACAATATTTTGCGCGGATTTATCCCCTTGTCGGGGCAAGCGAAGAACATCTTCTTTCCGCACGCGATAGAGATCGGAGAAGGTCTTAACCAGACCTGCGGATGTCATCTGCGCGATGATTTTGTCACCCAGCTTTTCTATGTTCATCGCCCGTCGTGAGGCGAAGTGCCGCAGAGACTCATCAATGATAGCCGGACAAAAACTGTTCACACACCGGGTGACGACTTCGCCCTCAGGCAGCACGGCCTTTTCACCGCAGACCGGGCAGTTCTTAGGCATCTTGAACGGTACGGACTCGCGAGGACGTTTATCCCGCTTGACTTCCACGATCTCGGGAATGACATCACCCGCGCGTTGGACGATGACAGTATCGCCGATACGGATGTCTTTGCGTTCGACCTCTGATTGGTTATGGAGGGTCGCATTCACAACCGTCACCCCACCCACGCGCACAGGACGCATCACGGCCACTGGAGTTAGAGCTCCCGTTCGACCGACCTGCACCGCAATGTTTTCAATCACCGTTACGGCCTGCTCCGGGGGGAACTTTGCAGCTGTCGCCCATCTTGGACTACGGGATACGGTGCCCAGCCGCTCTTGTAGCGGATAGGAATTTACTTTGATCACAACGCCGTCAATATCAAATGGGAGTTCGTGACGGAGCTGCAGGATGCGATGATAGTAGGCCACCGCCTCTTCAATATCGGAGCACACCGCGGCCAGGGGCGCACCCGGCTGGTATCCGCGCGCCAAAGCGGCCTCGACCTCTTTCCAAGGCGCGAAACTCAGGCTGGGAAGACCCCATTCCCGCAAAGCTTGGAGCCACTCCGCTTGGGAACGAATATTCACCCCCTCGAGCATTCCAGGAGCATACGTAAACAGGCGCAAAGGACGTTGGGCCGTGATTCGAGGGTCCAGCTGACGAATCGAACCGGCGGCCGCGTTGCGGGGATTGGCGAAAGTCATCTGGCCGGCGTCCTGTTGGGCCTCGTTTAGGCGCGCGAAATCGAGTTTGAACATCAAGGCCTCGCCGCGAACTTCGAGAAGCGGGGGCGGGCTTCCGCGCAACGTCAGTGGGACGGAGCGAATGGTCCGTACATTATGAAGAACATTTTCACCAATCGTGCCGTCACCGCGGGTGAGCGCGCCCGTGAGATGGCCGTTTTCATAGATCAGCTCCAGCGCAAGGCCGTCGAATTTCAACTCACAGAAGTAGTTTATGGGCTTATCGGTTTCCAAGAACTTGCGGATGCGTTTATCGAATTCTCGCACTTCCTCGACCGAATAGGTATTGGCAAGCGACAACATGGGCCGGCGATGGGGGAGCTTTTCGAATTCGTCTAGCGCGGTCCCGCCCACGCGGAAACTCGGGGAGTCGGGCGTCACAATTTCCGGATGTTCGCGCTCTAGCTTTAACAATTCGCTAAAAAGCTGATCGTACTCAAAATCAGTGATCACGGGGCGGTCAAGAACATGATAATTGTAATCGTGCTCTCGAATCCGCTCTCTCAGCTGGGCGTAGGTAGCGGCCGGAGATGGATGGGGAGCCTTGGAGCCGGCTTTTTTCGGTGACATCGTCGGTCACGATAGCATCCCGCTTGCCGGTCCTCAATCTCAGGACCAATGAACTCCGACTTGCCTGCGCCGCATCTTTTGGTTAGATGATAACGACTCCTTTCAATGGGGAAGTTTATGATTTCCGAAGACGATGTCGCCCGTGTGGCGTATCTGGCGCGAGTTTCTCTTACGCCAGAGGAGACCCAAGCTCTGGCCACCCAACTTTCCAGCGTACTCATTCATTTTGAACAGATCGCGAAGGTGAATACCGACGGGGTAGAGCCGCTGGTGACTCCGACCGATATGGAGCCGTTTTGGCGCGTGGATCAGGTGGAAAAGTGGGAATCCGCTGAGGTAGCGACGGAAGGGGCCCCGGAAACGGTCGGCAATCTCTTCAAAGTTCCCCCGGTGGTGGGTTAGATATGGAAGTTCTGACAGCCAGTTTAACTCAGCTTCGAGATGCCCTCCGGGCCAAGAAGGTCTCCGCGCGCGAGGTCACGAAAGCCTTTCTAGACCATGCCCAAATCTGGAATCCCAAACTCAATGCCTTTGTCACATGGAATGAAAACGCCCTGAAGGATGCGGACCGGGTCGATGAGAAGCTGGCGAGGGGCGAAGTTCAGAGCGCACTTGCGGGGCTTCCCGTCGCCATTAAAGATATGCTGTGCACTCGCGGGATCAAATCCACCGCCGGTTCAAAGATGCTCGCCGGATATGTGCCGCCGTATTCTGCCACGGTCGTGGAGAAGCTCCAGGCCGCCGGCACGATCTTGCTTGGAAAAACAAATCAAGATGAATTCGCCATGGGCTCGAGTTCGGAAACCTCGGCGTTTGGTGTCACCCGCAATCCTTGGAATCCGGAGTACGTGCCGGGAGGATCGAGCGGAGGGTCCGCGGCGGCTGTCGCGGCGGGAATGGCGCCCGCGGCCATTGGAACGGACACGGGAGGATCCATCCGTCAACCCGCCAGCTTTTGCGGAATTGTGGGCGTGAAACCCACTTATGGACGTGTGAGCCGCTATGGGATTATCGCCTTTGCTTCAAGCCTGGATCAGGCGGGACCTATGACCCGAACAGTGGCGGATGCGGCGCTGATGCTCGAGACGATTTCAGGCCATGATGAGCACGATGGCACGACGGCGCGCGTACCTGTCCCGCAATGGAGTTCACAAATCACCACTCACCTCAGCGGGATGAAGGTCGGTTTGCCGAAAGAATACTTCTCCGATGAGCTTGGTGCTGACACACGGAAGGTGGTGAACCAAGCCATTGAAACGGTCAAGCGTGCCGGCGCTGAAGTCATCGAGGTTTCGATTCCGCTGACGGAAATGGCGGTTCCGGTCTACTATCTGGTGGCGACCAGTGAAGCCTCCAGCAATCTGGCGCGCTACGATGGCGTCCGCTTTGGGCATCGCGCCGATTTTTCAAAAAAATCCGCCCAGGATCTGGCGGAATTTTATTGTCGGACTCGGGGCGAAGGTTTTGGCAGTGAGGTCAAGCGACGGATTATCCTGGGCACCTATGCTCTCTCAAGTGGATACTACGATGCCTATTATAGGAAAGCGTGTCAGGTCCGCCGTCTGCTGCGCCATCAGTTTCTTGAGGCCTTTCGTGAGTGCGATGTCCTGCTGAGCCCGGTGACGGCCACCCCGGCCTTCCGCATTGGCGATCGCATCTCCGATCCCTTACAAATGTATCTAAATGATATTTACACCACCTCCGCCAACCTTGTGGGCATTCCTGGAATGAGTGTCCCCGCAGGAATGTCCGCACACGGGCTCCCGATTGGGGTTCAGCTTCTCGCCTCCCATTTTCAAGAGCAGAAGCTGTTTAATGTTGGCGCTGCCATTGAAGAGGCTCTGGGCCCGAAGGAGCGTCCGCATGTCCTACAGTGATTGGGAGGCCGTCATCGGCCTTGAGATTCACGCGCAGCTGCTTACAGAGAGCAAAATGTTCTCCCCGGATTCCGCCGCCTATGGAGGCGCGGACAATGAACACATTCACCCCGTAAGCCTGGGGCTTCCCGGGGCTCTTCCCGTTCTAAATAAAAAAGCCGTCGAGCTTTCCATGCGCACGGGAATGGCGCTCAATTGTCAAATTCGGCGTAAGTCCGTGTTCGCGCGCAAGAACTATTTTTATCCGGATCTCCCTAAGGGCTATCAAATCTCTCAATATGATGAGCCGCTTTGCGAGAAAGGCTATGTGGATTACTTTCTTGAGGGCCAGATTCGCCGCGTGCACATTGAGCGTGCGCATATGGAAGAGGATGCCGGCAAGTCTTTGCACCAGGGAGAGTTCACATTAATTAATTTGAATCGCGCGGGGGTGCCTCTGTTGGAGATTGTCTCCGGACCGGATATGCGCAGTCCCCAAGAGGCGGCTGAATATGCGCGGACCGTGCGCAAGATCCTGCGTTACTTGGGAGTCTGTGACGGGAACCTCGAAGAAGGATCCATGCGTTGTGACTGCAATGTCAGCATTCGCAAAAAGGGAGAGGTCAAGCTCGGGACTAAGGTGGAGCTGAAGAACATCAACTCCTTCCGCTTTATTGAGAAGGCGCTTGAGTACGAGATCCAGCGCCAGATTGACTGCATGGAGACGGGAGAGAAGATTGTTCAGGAGACGCGCCTTTACGATGCGACCAAGAACCGCACATTCTCCATGCGCTCAAAAGAGGAGGCGCATGACTATCGCTATTTTCCGGAGCCGGATCTCCTTCCTGTCATCGTCGACGAATCCTGGTTGAGCGCTGTGCGTTCGGAGCTTCCGGAACTTCCCTTGGCACGCGCCCGCCGGTTTCAGGATGAGTATCAGCTTCCCGAATACGACGCGTTCGTACTCACCGCGGAAAAGGCCCTCGCGGATTACTTCGAAGAGGTGGCCCGATCTTCACAAAATGCCAAAAGCGCTTCCAACTGGATTATGGTGGAGCTTCTGCGCGAGTTGAACGAAGCGAGGATGGAAGTCGAATCCAGTCCGATTTCCGCTCGTCATTTGGCTGAATTGATTGCGATGATCGAGAGTAAAGAGATCTCGGGCAAGATGGCGAAAGACGTTTTCGCCGAGATGTGGAAGACATCGAAAGCTCCCAAGGCCATCGTTCAGGCCAAGGGTATGAGTCAGATTACGGATGCCGCGGCAATAGAGAAAATTGTCGATGAGGTGATGAATGCGAACGTGGCCGCCGTTGCCGACTATCGCGGCGGTAAGCAAAAGTTATTTGGGTTCTTTGTTGGCCAAATCATGAAAGCGTCCAAAGGCCAAGCCAATCCCGAGGTGGTCAATCAGGTTTTGCGCGCCAAGCTGGGCGGATGATCCATGCGTGTGGCCGCCTTGGATCTTGGTTCCAATACCTCTCTCCTGTTGGTCGCGGACGTTGCAGACGGGGTGATTGAGCGGATCTTGCATGATGAAACACACGTGACCCGCATGGGCCAGGGAGTTCAGGCCAGCCGGCGATTTCATCCCGACGCGCTCGCGCGAATGGATAAATGCCTTCGTGATTACCGGGCGACCATCGAGCGCCTGAATTGTTACAAGACTGTCGCGGTCGCCACCAGCGCGGCCCGAGACGTAGAAAACAGCGAGGAGTTGATGCGGCTCGGACGCACGCATTCCATACCCATCCACATCATTCCCGGCGTGAAAGAAGCGGAGCTTACGTTCCGCGGTGCTCTTTGTGATCGGATCCGCAACGCGGGAATCGCGGTCGTCGATGTGGGCGGTGGCTCGACTGAAGTGATTGCGGATGCCGAGGGAGGTCCTGAAGGAGTCAGCATCGACATTGGAAGTGTCCGTCTCACCGAAAAATTCATTTCACGTCATCCGGTTCCTCAAGGTGACAGGCGCCAAATGGAAGCGCACGTGAAACAGGCCTTCGCCAAGGTCGCGCTTCCGCGTCGACGGGATTTACAGGAAGTCGTGGCAGTCGCGGGAACTCCGACCACTCTGGCGGCGTTGGATCAGGAACGGGAGTTCGACGAAAAGCATGTTCACGGTTGTAAGTTGAGCCTGGCGCGAATCGAGTACTGGACGGAGCGTCTCGCGGCAATGACAATCGAAGAACGGGAACGTTTGCCGGGAATGCAACCCGAGCGAGCGGATGTGATCGTGGCCGGTGCGGTCGTACTTGCTGGTGCGATCCAGGCGCTGGGACACGCGGAAGTAACCGTATCCACGCGCGGCGTTCGTTATGGAGTGGCTTTGGCATGGCAAGAGTTTTGATCATTCTGAGTCTATTCATGAGTTCAATCGCGTCGACGGCGAGAGAGGACGCGTTTAAGCGTAATCTCGATCAGCAATATAAAAAGGCAAAGTTTAAATTGGGATCGAAGATCTTCGAAGCGTACATTGCCGACACCGAGGAGCGCCGGAGTGAAGGTTTAATGTTCATCACGAGCCTTCCGCGGGACACGGGGATGCTCTTTGTATTCGAAGAGGAACAACCGCTGGGATTCTGGATGAAGAACACACGGATTCCACTCAGTATTGGATTTTTTGATGCCAAGGGGGAATTGAGGGAAGTCATCCGAGAGATGAAGCCGGCGTCATCGATACTCGCTGTGGACATTCCTTCCTACCAAAGTCGGGATCCAGGCGTGTTTGCGCTGGAGATGAATAAAGATTGGTTCAAGAAAAATGGCATTCAAACGGGGGTGAAATTAAAGTTAATTTCTCCGGCAGACTCCCCTCTTTTGCAGAAGAAGCTTCCACGCTCTAAATGACATTGACATTAGTCCAGATGACTGACGCCACCTTCGTCGGGCTCGCTTGAAATTGTGTTTTCACGCTTTTCATCCGTGTGATGTAATCGAAGTTGGACTCATAAAGAAACAACCGAGGTTACGTCATGTTCAGGAAGTATGTGATAACCACCCTCGCTGCTGGCTTTTTAGTCGGAAGCTTAGCCTGTACCTCAAAAAAGGCCGGGGACGAAAATGCCGATTTGGAAGCCGGCCTAGAAGGCGAAAGCCTGGAAATGTCTGAGGCGACCGAAAACTTTGACGATCTCAGTGTGGAAGGTGGCGGTGAAGGCGGTGAGAGCGGTGGCGGCGGAGAAGAGGCCTTCGCGGATCTCGGAGATGAATTGGCCCCGGCCGAGCAGTTGCCTGAAGAGGGCGGCGGAGACATGGTGGCTGACTCTGGAGACCTGCAAGAGGTTACTCCCAGTGATCTGAGCGAGACACCGCCGGCCGAAGATATTGCAGCGGAAGATCAAGCTCTCCAGGAAGCTCCGGCTCCGGAAGTCGCTGATGGCGGCGAGGCCGGGACACCCCCACCAGCTGAAGAGATGGCGGCGACGGACACTTTCGCCGAACCCACGCCTGAACCCATGGCGGATACGTCGACGGAACCTCCTCCCGTTTCTGATTACGGCACGGAACCGGAGGCCGCGGATTCTGAGTCCGCCCCGAAGGTGGTCACTCTTAAAAAGGTGGTCGAAACACCCTACCGCCATAATAAGATTCTCGTGAACGCCGTCTACATCGCTCGCGACGGCGATACGCTCGAGAGCATCAGTCAAAAGGTATTTGGTACAAGCAATCGGGTGAAAGAAATCTGTGAAGTCAACGCTTACAATTGCTCGCGTTCAGTGCGAGTAGGTGACAAATACTATTACAACTCGCCCCAGCGTCCGAATGATGATGCTGTCGTCAAAACTTTCTATGAGGATGCCGGGATCGCTCCTGAAGTTTATGTGACCAAAGGTGGGGATAATATTCGCGCTCTGGGCAAAGACCTTCTTGGACATTCGCGCAGCTGGATGGAACTTTGGGCCACCAATCCTGAAGTCGAGTCCAAGGGAGATCTGGAAGAGGGACTTCAGCTGAGATACTGGCCACGCTCGGATGTGGCGACTCCGACATTGGCGCAGAACGATTCTTCTCCCCCCGCACCTGCGACCGAAGACGCGCCTCCACCACAGGATCAGGCGAATATGCCGCCTGCTGGTGAAGAACCTCCTCCCATGGACAACATGGGTCCGCCGCCAACGGAGGACCTAGCCGCAAATCAGCCGCAGGATGCGCCGCCGCCGGGCGATCTCCCGCCTCCCGACCAAGGCATGGCCGGGACGATCGAGCCGCCGCCACCACCACCACCGCCACCACCACCGCCTCCTCCTCCCACGGACGTCGCTGGGGGTGATCAGCAGGCGATGACAGATGGAGTTTTGCAGGATCAAGATCAGACCATGGTGCTGGCCGTAGGTGTCGTCCTTCTTCTCGCGGCCGCGTTCTTGATCATTTCGATCCGTAAGAAGCGTCAGCGTCGTCACATTGATTTCAATACCACAACGCAAACTCAGATCGACTAATACCGATCGATCTGAGTTTCAGTTACGCGGCGTTTTTGAATATGTCATCGAGAAGCGTGCGACGAAATTCACGGCGCGACTGGACGAAGTACATAAGATCGTCCACCAGTTGAACGTCGCGCCGGTTGAAAGGTTGAAAACGCACACCACAGCCACGCGCGTTTTTCCAAACGACCGTCGCCGCCATTTTGCGGCGGCGCTCACTCACCACTAGCTCCAGGACCACCTTGTCCGTTGGTAGCAGCTCCACATTTTCTGTTTCCAAGAATGCCCCGGTGAGACTGATATTCTTCAAGATGCCCTTAACAATCTGTCGTCCGTAACTCTTGCGGTACTCGACCCGCATTTGTAGCGGTATGCGAGGGGCGGGTACTTTGTCCTGTTTTAGGTCCATGCTTCCTCTCCTCCAGCCTCGAGTAAACAGATCGGAGTCCGCGAGGAAAAGTTGAGTGTTCGCGTGAATTTAGATACATCGCTGTCAAGTCCTTTGGCGGTTTTCGAAACATTCCGGAAACACCATGAGGCTTCCAAAGATGAGACATTGCAATGCAATATATACGGGTTTGGCCCCCCGGGTTGACAAACGCGGGGTCCTCCTAATAAATAGAAGGAAGTTCGTTAGAACAAGATCCACTGATCATCCCATCAACCATCTCAAAAAAAGGCACCGGATTCTAACCCTTTTCAGAAGAGATCCTTGTTGAGTACATCTAAAATCCCAACCCCGAATTCAAATTCAAATTCAGATGAGGTAATAACAATGGACGAGAAACCCTCGACCCCGCCAGTTGCTGCTAAGGAAACAGAAACGGCAACTGTAGAAAAAGTTGAAAAAGTGGAGAAAGTGGAGAAAGAGGACTCCCGCGATGACGGGGGAGGTGGACGTCGGAACTTTAAGCCGCGTGGGGGGGGGGGCCGCGACCGGGAACACCGTCAAGGGGGCGGTGGTAAGAAGAATTATCAGGGCTTCAAGCACCGCGGCGACCGTGACCGTGACCGTGATCGTGGAGGATACCAAAATGGCGGCGGTTCGCATCATCATGATCGCGTCGAGATGCACGACGATGGTCCTTCAGAGGATCTCAATGGCGGGCCTGTCGATCTGTCAGAGATCAATTTGACGGAAGACGAGCGTAAAGAGCTCAACTCCAAGAATCTCAAATCCAAAGATATCCGCGAACTCACCCAGCTCGCATTGAAACTTAAGATTGAAAATGCCGCGGGCCTGCGGCGTCAGGACATGGTTTTTGAAATTCTGAAACGGGCCGCTCAGTTGGGCGATATTTTCGGCAACGGTGTTTTGGAAATCCTGCCGGACGGTTATGGCTTTTTGCGCTCGCCGGACTACAATTATCTTCCCGGCCCGGATGACATTTATGTCAGCCCCTCTCAGATTCGAAGATTTGGATTGCGCACAGGCGATACGGTCAGTGGAACCGTGCGTCCTCCGAAAGATGGCGAACGTTATTTCGCTCTCCTGAAGGTGGACACTCTCAATTACGAGCCGCTAGAAAAAGCCAAAGATAAGATCCTCTTCGACAACCTGACACCTCTCTACCCCGACGAACGTCTGAAGCTGGAATATGATCCCAAGGAATACACAACGCGCGTGGTGGACTTGATGTCGCCACTGGGCAAAGGTCAGCGCGGCTTGATCGTGGCGCCGCCTCGAACTGGAAAAACCGTATTGATGCAAAACATCGCCAACGCGATTGCCAAGAATCATCCGGAAGTTTTTCTGATTGTATTGCTCATTGACGAACGTCCCGAGGAAGTCACGGACATGATGCGCACGGTTCGGGGCGAGGTGATCAGCTCGACTTTTGACGAGCCTCCCACGCGGCACGTGCAAGTGGCGGAGATGGTTATCGAGAAGGCCAAGCGGTTGGTCGAGCACAAGCATGACGTCGTCATTCTTTTGGATTCGATCACGCGATTGGCTCGCGCCTACAATACGGTTGTCCCTCCATCTGGAAAGATTCTCTCCGGCGGTGTGGACTCAAATGCATTACATAAGCCCAAGCGATTCTTCGGTGCCGCCCGCAATATCGAGGAAGGTGGCAGTTTAACCATTATTGCCACGGCCTTGATTGATACGGGTTCGCGCATGGACGAGGTGATTTTCGAGGAGTTTAAAGGAACGGGTAACTCGGAAATTCATCTCGATCGCAAACTGATGGAAAAGAGGATCTTCCCCTGCATGGACATCAATAAGTCGGGCACCCGTAAGGAAGATCTCTTGATCGACAAGGGAGAGCTGAACCGCTTGTGGATCTTGCGTAAGGTCCTTGCGCCCATGAACGTGGTGGATAGCATGGAGTTCCTGCTCGGTAAGCTGCAGAACACCAAGACGAATACGGACTTCCTCGGTTCGATGGGGAGCTAAAGGCGGACCCTTGTGTTTGAAAAACTTCATGAGGTTGAGAAACGATATGAACAGGTCCAGCAGTCGCTTATGGAACCTGGTGTGGCCGGCAATCAGGAGCGGTACCGCAATTTGATGAAGGAGATGTCCGGCCTTGAGCAGGTCGTGGTCGTTTTTCGAGAATACAAGAAAACCAAGACAGATCTTCAGGGCAATAAGCAGATTCTCGAATCCGAAAGTGATGAAGATTTGCGCCAAATGGCCAAAGATGAGCTCGAAACTCTTGCCGCCCGCATGGCGGAGCTTGAAGAGCAGCTCAGGATCCTCCTTCTGCCCAAAGATCCTAACGACGACAAGAACATCATTATGGAGATTCGCGCCGGCGCGGGCGGGGATGAAGCCGGCCTTTTCGCACAGGAACTGTTCCGCGCCTACACCCACTACGCCGAGGAAAAAGGATGGCGCGTGGAGGTCTTATCCCTCTCTGAGGGCTCAGTCGGCGGATACAAGGAAGTGATCGCGGCGGTGACGGGCGAAAAGGTGTATTCATTGCTCAAGTATGAAAGTGGCGTGCATCGTGTTCAGCGTGTCCCGAAAACCGAAGCTCAGGGCCGGATTCACACCTCCACGGTCACCGTTGCGATTATCCCGGAAGCGGAGGAGACCGAAGTTAAGATCAATCCTCAAGACTTGAGAGTGGATGTGATGCGCGCCAGTGGGGCGGGTGGGCAATCCGTGAACCGCACGGAATCGGCTGTGCGCCTCACTCATATTCCCACGGGGATTGTGGTGTATTGCCAAGAAGGCAAATCGCAGCATTCAAACCGCGATAAAGCGATGAAGGTCCTGTACTCCCGTCTGCGCCAGATAGAAGAGGACCGAATCATAAAAGAGGCTTCGGATGCCCGCCTCGCCCAGATCGGAACCGGCGACCGTTCCGAGCGCATTCGCACCTACAATTTTCCGCAAAGTCGGATCACCGACCACCGGATCGGGCTCACGATCCATTCGCTCGGGGAGGTGATGAACGGGGCTTTTGACTCCTTGATTCACCCTCTGCTCACCCATTATCAGGCTGAAGCGCTCAAGCGACACACATGAACGGGGACACTCGGCGGACCATCGGTGGCTTGCTGAAAGACCTAAGCACGGAGTTGAGGTTGGCGGGGTTTGCGTGTCCGGCCTACGAAGCCCGTCAGATCCTTCAGGAAATATTAGGCCTTGACGCCTCCTCGTTGGTGAAGAGGATAGATGAGACCATCGTGGGCGAACTTGCGGCGCGGGCGCTTCAGTGGGGAGAAGAACGCCGGCGCGGGGTTCCGCTCGCCTATCTGACGGGCCGGAAGGGGTTTTACAAGCACGAGTTCGTTGTTGGACCGGGAGTTCTTGTGCCACGCCCGGAGAGCGAACTCGTGGTCGAGGAGGCTTTGCGCCGCGCTTCGGATCCGCTCAACTTGGCGGATTTAGGAGCCGGCTCGGGTTGCATTGGCCTCAGTCTGTTGGGAGAGTGGCCGCAGGCGCGATTGACCGCGATCGATCTTTCTCCCGACGCGTGTCGGACCGTGGAGACAAACGGCCGTCGATTGAATCTTCTGGAGCGGGTGAAGATTGTGAACCTGGATGTCGAGAGTTATGTTCCCGATCAGCAGTTCCATGTGATTGTTGCGAATCCTCCCTACCTGCCTTTGGGAGATCCCCGGGTTGATCCCGCGGTCCATGCATTTGAACCGCACTTGGCCCTCTATGCGGGAGAAGACGGACTTGAAGCTGTGCGCGCCTGGAGTGAGTGGAGTCTCAAACATCTCGCGAGCCAGGGTCTTTTTGTCTGCGAATTCGGATCTGGTCAAAGGCGGCAAGTCGAACAGATAATAAAAGATAACGGATTTGCGGACCTTGAAGTGGTCACGGATCTGGGAGGACATGAGCGGGTGATCTCCGCAAGGAAAGAAGGGTGATGTCATGGATAAAATGGTCGTAAAGGGTGGCAACCAACTCAATGGCGTCACCAACGCCAGTGGTTCGAAGAACTCGACGCTTCCGCTGATATTTGCGTCCTTATTAGCGGATGGAGAACATGTGTTTCACAATGTCCCCGATCTGGTCGATGTGAATTCCGCCTGTGCCCTGCTCGAGAACTTGGGCTGCGAAACCCAGTACAGGGATCACACCTTACGCATTCTTGTGCGGCCTCCAAAGACCTTTGAGGCCCCGTACGACATCGTCCGCAAGATGCGCGCCAGCATTTTGTGTTTGGGACCGTTGATGGCTCGCTTCAGACAGGCGAAGGTCAGTCTGCCCGGTGGCTGCGCCATCGGCACGCGCCCCATCGATTTGCATTTAGAAGGCATGAAGGCCATGGGCGCGGCGATGACAGTTGAAGGCGGATACGTTCTGGGCGAAACCCTGCGGCTGCAGGGAGCCAAGATTCTTTTCGAGACACCCACGGTGGGCGGGACCGAGAACTTGATGATGGCGGCCACTCTCGCACAGGGGGAAACTCTGATTGAAAATGCGGCCAAGGAGCCCGAGATTGTTGATCTTGCAAACTATCTCAACAAGATGGGAGCGAGAGTCGAAGGCGCGGGCACGAGCATCCTACGAATCACGGGGGTAGATCGTCTTCGCGCAGCGGAACATGCCGTCATTCCCGACCGGATTGAGGCGGGAACCTTGCTGATCGCGGGGGCCGTTACGGGGGGAGAAGTCACGGTGCGGAACTGCGCTCCCGATCATCTGGAAGCGCTCACGGCTAAAATGCGTGAAAGCGGATTCAGAATCAGCACCGACAAAGACGCGCTCACGGTTCATAAATGTTCGGAATGGAAAGGCGTTGATATCACGACTTCGCCCCACCCCGCGTTCCCGACGGATTTGCAGGCTCAATTCATGACTCTGATGACACAAGCGTACGGAACCAGTGTGATTACGGAAACGGTGTTTGAAAACCGATTTATGCACGTCCAAGAGTTAACTCGTTTGAACGCGGATATCACGCCCAAAACCCGAGTGGCGGTGGTGCGCGGGACTCCCGGAAAATTAAAAGGTGCGCCTGTTATGGCGACGGATCTGCGTGCGAGCGCCTGCCTGGTGTTAGCGGGTTTGGTTGCCGACGGTGAAACGATCGTGAATCGAATTTACCATCTCGACCGCGGCTATGAGGATATGGAAGGGAAACTCACCGCTCTGGGAGCGCAGATCTCGCGCGCCAAGTAGAGCCAAAAAGAAAACCCGAGGTCGGAGGGGGCCGAACCTCGGGTTTTAGGTTTTAATCAAGATTGTAGCATCGAACCTCTACAGATCTACAGAGACATTAAGTCAGAGCCGAAGACCTGAACGGAGAACTCGTAACCTTCGGTCTTGATCAGATACAAAGATTTGTCTTCGATCTCGAGCTGGGAGGACTGAGCGACAACCGGTAGATTCACAACTGCGGAATAGGGCTGTTCCTGAGAAATGCAGTAGGGGCTTGTCGGTTTCTGTGAGGAGAGTCGGAGGAGGAGTGTGTTCGGATGTTTCTCGTCCTGGACCAAAGTCGCGAAAGGCTGACCGTAGCACCGATTGGGTAGGGCCCCGTTCACGTAAAGAGTCATCTTCATCGCGTCCACTTGAATATCCCAAATCCGAATAGGGCTCTTGTATTCAGCCGGATTTGAAAAAGGCATTTTCGGTTGAAAGTCCGCGTAGGCAAAAGTTGAAATAAATAAGCTGACCGTGGTTCCAAGAATCCATGACATGAGTTTCATAATCTCCCCCTGATTAAGGTCCCGTTCCGCTGAGACCTATGAAACTCTTCTATAGCAACTGTGGTGCCAGTCTTATGGAGGGCATAAAATCGAGTTTGGGTGAGCTCATCAGTTCCAGAGTGAGACATCTTTGGGACGGATAAATTTTACTCCTGAAATTTCAATAATTTATAAGGACGATTCCAAACTGAGACCAGATCCCAAAGTGGGACCCTGTGTTTGCCGTTTGAATTGTGTAGAATTGAGTACGGGCATGGGGCAAAGCAAAAAACGTTGGATCATTCGTGAACCGTCGGGTCACATCACGGGCCCGTTCACGACTGAGAAAATCATTTATAAGATTGGTCGGGGCGAGCTTTCCGGTGAGGAAATGATCTCTCCCTATCCCGACGGCCAATGGAAACCCATTTCTCGCTATCCCCAGTTTTACGACAAGCTTCTGGAAATCTTAGCCATCGATGAGAGGGAGGAGCCGCCTCAAGAAACCCGGGTGTTGGACTTCACTCGCCAGGAGACCACCCAAGAAAGTCAGGAGCCTCCGCCGGAATCTGCGCCGCTGCCACCACCTTCTTCGCCTCCACCCCCCTCCTCTGCGCCGCCAAAGAGGGAGGCGAAGACCTCCACGAGCTCCCGGCGCCATACACGCCCGCCCCGTCCACGTCGGCGACGGAAAAAACCAGAAGACATTGAACTCGTGGACGTGCGCCCCCAAGTCCTAAAGGCCCTCGTCCAGCGCGCGAAGTTGCCCGTGTTTTTGGCTGCTGCCGGTATTGTCGCGGCCGTGGGCGTCCTTCTCTCGTCAGGCCCCGAGGGTGATCGTCTTCATTTGATCGCACCTCAAAAAGGGGTGGCCCAAGTCCCCGCGGAAAAGTTGCGGTCCCGGGTCACCCAGGGCGTGTCCGAGTTTTTACAGGACACAATGAAGGGGTACATCCGCGCGCAGAATGAGTTTGTGTATGTGGTGGAACGCGACAATCGCAACGGGGAGGTGATGGCCCTGCTGTGCATGACTTATCTGCAGCTTTGGCCCTATGCGTACCAAGATTCACGCGATTCAAAGGCCATTAGCATTCTTGTGCAAATGTCCTCGCAGGCGGATCCGGCAGGAATGAATTCCGCGGCTTGCCGAGCGGTTGATTTCATTGTTCGGGCGCGCTTCCAAGAAGCCAAGAGTCTTGTGGAAGCCATACTGGATGCGCGTGCGAATGAGGCTCGACCTCCGATCATGTTTTATTTCCTCAAGGGCTTTTTGCTCGAAGGCGGCGGCGATCATGCTTCGGCCGTGGGCTATCTTCAATCCGCTCAACAACTGTGGCCCCAGTGGACACTTCCCTTTGTGCTCGAGGCTCAGGCTCTGGGAAAGATGGATAAGGCTCCGCAAGCGGCCAAGATCTACAGGGCTGTATTGAAAACAAACCCAAACCACAGTGTCGCTCGCATTGAACTTGGCATCCTCGAATACAAGCATTTCAATCAGCTGGACCAAGCGGAGATCTATCTGAAACAGGCCTTGGATTCGGAAGAGGCCCCCAAGCCCATCTTATCGCGTGGGTATTTTGGCCTCGCGGAGATCGCTTTGAAACGGGGACATCAGAGCAAAGCGTTGATTTATGCACAAAAAGCCTTCTCGCTAAACTCCTCAAATACGATGGCCAAGAACCTGATTGTGCAATTGGGAGGAGTGGAAAAACTCAAGAAGACAAAAATCAAGGGCCAACAGCTTCTCTTTGAAGGGGATCAATTCTTTCGCGAGGGAGATTGCCACGCGGCACAAGCTCACTATAAAGCCGCGTTCGAAGAGGATCAGAAGAACGCGTTGGCCGCTCTGAAGGCGGCTCAGTGTTTATGGAAGCTGAGTTTTAGCACGGAAGCCATTGCGTGGTTGAACCGGGCCATTAAGGCGGATCCAAAGCTTATAGAATCCTATGTGACCCTCGCAGACTATCAGGCCCAACGTTATAACTTTTTGGCCGCCGCTCGCGTGTTGGAATCGGCGCGCCGGGTGAATCCCAAAAGTCATGAAGTCTATCGCGGGTTCGCTCTGGTGGAGCTTCGCCGGAATAATGCGAAGGGAGCTTTGACCTTCGGCAAACGCGCCCTTCAGCTGTATGAAAATGACGTCGAGACCCTGATTCTCATGTCGCGGGCCTCGTTGGCGGAAAGAGACGCCAAGATGGCCTATAACTATGCGGCAAAAGCGGTGGAGATCGATGTGAATCATCGGCGTGCCCAGATTGCCTTCGCCGAAGCTTTGGCCGGACTGCAGGGCGTGGATGTGGGTGTGGACTACCTCCTGCGACAGGTGAACAATTACCCTCTGGTTACAGAATACCGATTGGCACTGGGGAAGATGCTGCTTGCGGATGAACGCTATCAGCAGGCGGAAGAGGTTTTCCGGCAAATCACGCGCCTGGAGGAGAAGCCCAAGGAGGCCTACGTCGAGCTGGCGAAAGTGCTCAAAGCGGAAGAGCGCCAGGGAGAGGCCTTGGACCTTTTGCTTAAGGCCGCGGTTCTGGATCCGGCGGATGCAGAGCCCTTATATCTGGCCGGGGTGATTTACCTCGATTTGCGCAAGCCCCAGGAAGCCTCGGTCCAGTTTCAGCGTGTGTTGACGATCAACAAACTGTACCCACTTGTGAATTATCAACTCGGTCGCGCGGCGATCCTGATGAATGATCCGCGCGCGGCCCTGGGTTTTACCGAGCTTGAGAAGCGCACCAATCCCAATTTGGCGGATGCTTATCTCCTGGCGGCGGAAGCCCATACGCTGATGCAGCAGTATTCGCTGTGCGCGAGCGAATACCAGCGCGCAATCAAGCTCCGCCCGCAGCAGGCGATGATCTATGTCAAACTCGCGCAGTGCTACCGGAAGGCGGGGACCTTGGATGCGGCCATTTCCATGCTGAACGTCGCTGCAACAAAGGAATCCGGATTGGCTGATATTTATAAGGAACAAGGTGCGATTTATGAACTCAAAGGAGAAATGAATCACGCAATTGAGGCATACAATCAGTACTTTGTCCTGGATCCCGACGCCGCTGACCGCGGCCAAATTGAGGCTCGCATTTCCGCTTTACAGAGCGGACAAAAACCCTAGAATGGATACCGTATGGCCTTGATTGATAATCTTCAGGACCGGGTGAAAATTTCCTCCAATGCCGTGGCTCTGTGGGCGTTCAAACTGTTCACGGGCGGCTTCCTCGGTCTCACTTTGGCTCTTATCGGAGACCAGATCATTGACTATGGATGGTTTTCTTTTGTTCTGGTGATCGTCTTGGTGACCGGCGCCCTGTTAAAGGTGATCAAGACCTGGAGCTGGGTTCACGTTTTCGTCTTCAATTTGATTTGTGTCTTGATCGGCCTTCTCTTGAGAATGTACATTCTCATCGCGCCGGGCTAGGCGGCTCGGCTCCCGCGAAGGAGTAGGCATGATTGATATCCGCGCCCTGGAAAAGAGCGATCCCCATCCCGTGACGGGGCTGACATATGCGGAAGAGTTCCGTAAGTCCTTGAAAGGCCGTGGCGAGGACCCCCGCGCGGTCGACCGGCTCCTCGAGCTGAATCAAAAGCGCCGGCAGATCATTACCGAGCAAGAGAGTCTACGCGCGGAACAAAACAAAATGGGCGAGGAGATCGCCCGCCGTAAGCGAAACAAAGAAGACACCTCCGAACTTCTATCCCAAATGCAGGGCATGGCGGCCCAGGTGAAGGCTCTTGAGGATAAGGTGAATGAGTCCGAAGCGGAGCTCACCCGGTTCGCGGAACGCCTGCCAAATAAAGTCCATCACACGGTCCCGGTCGGAGAGTCTGAGGAAGATAACGTCGTCGTGCGCGCCGTGGGCGTGAAACGGTCGTTCGATTTTAAACCCAAAGAGCATTTCGACATTGGGGAACGTCTCGGAATTTTGGATTTTGAACGCGGGACCAAAGTCGCGGGTGCTCGGTTCACGTTTCTGCGCGGTGGCGCCGCCGCCATGGAGCGCGCGCTTTTGCAGCTGATGATGGATCTTCATCATCGCGAGCATGGCTACGAAGAAATGATACCGCCGTTTATCGTGAATTCTCAGAGCTTCTATGGAACCGGGCAGTTTCCAAAATTCAGGGACGACGTGTTTCACCTCGAAGGCACGGACTATCATTTGGTTCCGACCGCCGAAGTTCCGGTCACCAATTATTTCGCCGGCGAAATCCTTAAGGAAAGTGATTTACCCGTGAAGTTCGTGGCCTACTCCCCCTGCTTCCGCTCAGAGGCGGGGAGTTACGGCAAAGACACCCGGGGCCTGATCCGCCAGCACCAGTTCAACAAAGTGGAACTCGTGATTTTCTCACACCCCGATCACTCATATGAAATGCATGAGCAGCTAACTTCGCACGCGGAGAAGGTCCTGCAGCTCCTCGAGCTGCCCTACCGCGTAGTGAGTCTGTGCACGCGAGACATCAGCTTTGGAGCGGCCAAGTGCCACGATCTAGAGGTTTGGCTTCCGGGCCAAGACGCCTATCGCGAGATCAGCTCATGCTCGAATTTCGAAGATTTCCAGGCCCGCCGCGCGAATATCCGCTTTAAGACGGACGCCCCCAAAGCCAAGCCCCAGTTTGTTCACACCCTGAACGGCTCTGGCCTCGCCATCGGCCGCACGTTGATAGCGGTTTTAGAAAACTATCAGCAAGAAGAGGGAAGTGTTGAGATTCCACGCGTGCTCCGCCCCTATATGGGTGGACAGGTTGCACTTCAACTTTCCAAGTCTTAGGCGAGGAGAAACATCGCCCGATCGCGCGGGGCTGCCGAGGCGCTGAGATCTGAGTTCGCGGAAGCACACGTGCACGAATATACTAATGCCGGGCATCATCAATGGCTCCGTGCACTCATTTTCTATACATCTGAAGTCTCTATCCCGGCTCTCTGGAGAGGTGGCAGAGCGGTTGAATGCACCGGTCTTGAAAACCGGCAGTGTCGTAAGGCACTCGCGAGTTCGAATCTCGCCCTCTCCGCCAAAATTCGCTGCGCGAATTTAGAAAATCGAGAATAGAAAATTGAGAGTTACAGGTGCTCGTAAAATTGAGCTGACGGTGAAGGCCATTACAGATCATGACCCGACTGCATCAATTCTTGAAATTTAGGGCCCTTATGTCAAACGCCCGCCGGTTGCAAACTGATAAGTTTGTCCGGCGGGTTTGACGAACGCTCTCAGTTTTCGTCCATTTATCGTGCGGCCGGGACTCCAGGTTCCGTGGTGGCGGTCCCCGGCGCTGTAGTCGCGGCTTCAGGTTCCACCGTTGCGGTCCCGGTCCCTTGGTTGGCAAGTGCCGAGAGAGCCTCAGGATGCTCACAAAGCTGGGAGTAGCTTCTCAATCCGCGACAAGTGACCTCTAAAATGCACCGATGGAGGGCGTTCCCCACATAACCGGCTTTGCTACATTGCTCATGGGCATTTATCGCGGCCAGGTAGGGAGCTGATGCTCCTGTCCCTTCCTTGATCGAAAGGCTGACGTGACGGAATTCAGTGCCTAGCTGAATTGCTTTGCGTTTGATCGACGGATTGGCCTTTCTCTCCCACATATCGTCACCCGTTGCATTTGCCACCTCAAGAATGGTGCTCCACGGATAATTCGGGTTCTGCTCCCTGACTGCCTTAATATCATGTAAATCCGATGGCAAACTCCTGTCTGTCACGATTCCGGCCACTGTCGCGAAAGCAGGTAGGGCAGCCACGATCGACGGGAATAAGACTTTGGTTTTGGATACTTTCATAACTTGGATACTTTCATAACACTAAACCCCTTTAAGAGATCTGACTGATTTCATCGTATTTGATGGTTTAATCGAGGCGAGAAATGCAGCTTCAAGAAGAGGCACTTCTTCGGCAACATTGCCCTTCATAAGAATTCGATCAATAAAGTCAAAACTCTTTATCGAGAGCCCTTTTTTTTGAAGCTCTTGCCTCATAAATTCCTTTATTGTGCGACCATTGCCATCTTCAAAGGGATGAACCGTAATAAAACTCATCCAAAGCTGGGTTAAAGTGAATGCGACTTCCTCCAGGGTAGCAGCCTTGTCAAAATCCTGGTTCCAGTTCTTAAGAGTAAGAGCCAAATATTTTTCGACGAGCTGGTTAGGCACAAAAGTAACAATCTTATCTTCCCGGTCGATACATATGACCTCACGCTTGCGCAAGCCAAGTGAGGATCTAAAGCCGGTCACCTGAAGGTTGATTATAAAGAGTCTTTCAAGGGAACGACGAAGGTCAGAAGCATCAAATAGTTTCTCGTCATAAAAGGACCTGGTAGATCTCTGCATGATGGAATGCCAAAGCAAGTGAGGTGCCAGCATTCGCTGAACTTTTAGGCCCAAAAAGCAAAAGGCTTTGACATCGTAGAGCCAAAAAGGTCGATCTAGAAAAGATTGACAGTAACCAATCCAAAGCCGCCCCGTCTCTGCCGCTATACACGTCGGCGGCCGGCAAGCGGAGCGGTTTACCTTGCACCGTTGGGCCGTCACAACACAATGACCGAATAGCTATCGACAAGTAAATCAAAGAAAGGTAAATTTCGAATCAGGCTTAATTTTACGGGATTCCGTAAATGCGGGGGACCCATTATTGGGGCGAATCGCCAAAAGCGTAGGGCACTCTTCGGCCCGAGCCCGGCAGCTAACCTCGTCAGTCGCGAAGGGGATCTTATGATCCTCTAAGTTTATGGAGGTTTTCATATGATTGAATTTCAGTCCTTTCCTCGCCTTGTTCCTTTAATTTCCTGACTTCTAACGGCTGATTGCAAATATGGATAATAGTTCAACCTCTTCGAGGCTTTTGCCACTGACCATTGGTGCGCTTGGAGTTGTGTTTGGCGATATAGGCACATCACCTCTATACGCATTGAGGGAATGCTTTTCCGCACATTATGGATTAGCTGCAAATTTAGAAAACATTCTGGGAATTCTCTCACTTGTCATTTGGACTTTGATTCTTGTTTTTTCTATTAAATATATATTATTTGTTCTTAGGGCGGACAATAATGGAGAAGGCGGGATCTTAGCCTTATTGTCGCTTGCATTACCAAAGAGGAAAACATCGGGCGGAAAAATACGGCTGCTTTTGTACATTGGGATTTTCGGTTCGGCGCTTCTCTACGGAGACGGCGTACTTACGCCAGCGGTCACCGTGCTTTCAGCCATCGAAGGTCTAAAAGTTGCGACGCCAGTGTTTGATCACTTTATTGTTTCGATAACGGTTTGCATTTTGGCGTTGGTATTTTACTTTCAAAGCCACGGCACTCAGAAAATTGGGTTTGTTTTTGGGCCGGTCATAATATGCTATTTCGCAATGCTTGCGGCTCTTGGGCTCCCCTCGCTTCTTTCTACGCCACAAGTATTGAATGCATTTAATCCCTTGTTTGCTTTCAAATTTTTTGTAAACAACGGTATCGACGGATATTGGGTCATGGGTTCTGTCTTCCTTGCCGTCACAGGATGCGAGGCCCTTTACGCAGACATGGGACATTTCGGAAAACGGCCTATCCAAGTTGGCTGGTATTATGTGGTCTTCCCCGCGCTCATCATAAATTATCTTGGCCAGGGCGCACTCCTTATCCAAGATCCAAGCGCTGCGGAGAATCCGTTCTTTAAACTCGCGCCGCCTTGGGCTCTTTATCCGGTCGTGGTAGTCGCCACTCTGGCGTCAATCATCGCCTCACAGGCTCTTATCTCAGGCGCATTCTCGCTCACACGGCAAGCGATTCTTCTTGGCTATTGGCCCAGGCTTAGAATCATTCACACGTCCAGTCTTGAAATTGGTCAGATTTATATCCCAGCCGTGAATTGGGCACTGATGATTGGGAGCATTTGGCTAGTTTTAGAGTTCAAATCTTCAAGTGCGCTCGCGGGCGCCTATGGAATCGCAGTTTCTTTAACAATGCTTATCACCACTATCCTGGTTTTGCTTGTAACCGTTAGAAACTGGCACTGGAGCCTGCTTCGGGTGATTGCGGCCGGATTGATATTTATTGCTATTGATCTCGTCTTTTTGGGCGCAAATATCGTTAAAATTCCTGATGGCGGATGGTTTCCACTCCTTTGTGCAGCAGCTATTTTTACGCTTATGACGACGTGGAAAACAGGACGAAGGATATTGGCTCTTAAAATTCGAGAGCAATGCGAACGCTTTTCTAAATTTGCTGAAAAAAGATTTATCGAAGGTGTTTACAAGGTGCCGGGTATTTCCTTTTTTATGAGCTCTGATCCGGATCTAATTCCTCCAGCTCTTGCACGGAATATTAAATACAACCGAATCATTCATGAGCGCATTGTTGTGTTGAGCGTTGTAATTAAAAATGTTCCCCGAGTAAAACGAGAACACCGTGCTCAAGTTGAAACCTTTCGCGAGGGTCTTATCCGCGTAACCGCACAATTTGGCTTTATGGAGGATCCGAGTATCCAAGAAGTGCTCGAAGCCTTAAAACTAAAGGGCCACGGTTTTGACTTGGAAAAGATAACTTTTTTCCTCGGCAAAGAAACGATTATCCCTACAAAGAGTGGAATGGCCATTTGGCGCGACCATCTCTTTTCATATATGTCCCGCAATTCCTACCGTGCCACGCAGTTTTTTAACCTCCCACCGAATCAGGTTGTCGAAATAGGAAGTCAGGTTGAACTCTAGTTTAGATTGTCACCAGAGATCTAGAGAGCTGAATCGCACATAGTCGCAGCCCACGGGCACAACGCTTGCAGTTTTCTTATGATGATGTGTACGATCAAGCGCTTTAGATCTTTGGTGACAATACTATTGACAGTCGTGATCCCAAGTTCGGCCTTTGCTTTTGAAAGCATTGACGATTTTTGCCATCCCGCCCATCCTAGCGTAACGGCTCAAGGTTGCGAGGTCATACCGACTTGTGGTCGGCCGGCTGCGGCTGGCGGTCGTCTCTCCCCGTTTTGGGCTCAAGAACTGATCGGCGCCGATCTAGCGCGCCAAGCTCTTAAATCCATGAAGATCGCCAAACGTCCACGGCTGGGTCTTTTTGAATATCTAGATATACGAGCTGTTCCGAGCTCAAATCTTCCCGAAGAAATCGCAAGTTGTGCCGGAAAAATAAAGTACACCACAACGTATGAACATGAAAACGACGGTCGGGGTCATTCTTCTGTCCGGTCCGTTGGTGATCTCGGCGAGACCGATCCGTGCTGGAAAATGCAAAATGGAGTTAAAGATCCCGCGCAAAGCCAATTTCTTTATCACGGAAGTGGGGTGGCTAATCTTCTGGTCAACCCGGTGGTGGGAGTCAGCCCGATCTCTGAAATCACCGCACATCAAATGACACTCAGCCTTGATCAGAGTGCGAATGCTACGGAAGAGGCCAGGGCCGCCAACTATTTTAACGCCTTTGAGGCGGCTCATGTCGATATTATCTGCTCGTCGTTTTCCGATGACACAACCAAAAGTAAGGCTTTTCAAGATCGAATCGCGCGTTCAAATATTCATTATTTTGAAGCGGCAGGGAATCAATTTCCTCTGGTCGCCTCCGCCCAACGCCAAAGCGCCATTCTCGTGGGCTCCCTGTCTCCACTCGGGCTAGTGAGTGGAATGTCTTCCGAAGGTTCCGACGTTCTGATTTACGCGCCTTCGAGCTATTATTTATTGAGTTACAAAGGTCCAAATCAGGATCTGGATTTTTTTGGTGAGACAAGTGGGGCCCAACCTTTGGTATGTGGATCTGCGGCCAATGCCGTGGCTGTTCAACCACATTTGACACGAGATAACTTGCGGCGCCTGATCCTGCAGACGGGAATACCCATTCCTGCGCCGAACTCGCAGTTGAAGGACCGAGTCATGGTCAACTCCTATGGATTGCTCTTAAACTTGGCCATGGGTAAACAGAATCTGAATATTATGGCGCAGGCAGAGTATGAGAAGGCCAGGAGCAAAATCCAAAGTAAAGACACATGTGAAAAGAGGCAGGCATTTGATTCCCTTCGCCGCGCATTTTTGCTTGCGCCGGAAAACACACTCTACGGAGCAACCTTGGCCCGTTTTTACCGCAGTCAGGGATACCCTCTCAATGCCGCCTTTATAGAAAACCTGACTCATCCACAAGTCGACCGTTGGATGCCGTTCGTGAATGATGACATCGCCGACATTCGAAATTCGGTGCTTCGCGATTTGATTTATCGTGACGGTCCAAGTACCACCTCAGTTTTTCTGCGTGCCCTGCAAAACGTGTCGGATCCAAGAACGGCCCAAATCGCAGCGATGGGATTGCTTAGGCGAGGAGAACAATCCTCCATGGAATCGGTACTATTCAAGCGTTTGAGCTATGCATGGAAAGAGGAAAACTGGCAAGAGGTGGGAGAGATGAACAGATTGATGGGTCTACTTACCGTCCACAGTCAGTTATTTTTTGAGTTCTGCGCCGATAAGTTGAATACCATCATGAGCTATCCTTGCCTGCGCGCGGCCAGCCAAACCAGAGATCCCGGGTGGAAGTACATTAAAGCCTGGGCGCCGCATCTGACAGAATACGCGGCTCAGACCTTGGGAACGGAACTCACTCGGCAGGGCGACGACGGGCAGAACCTGTTACTAAACCTTATCAGGAGCAACGATCTACCTTCAATGGTCGTCGAACAGCTTCGAAATCAAATGAAACGCCGGAATCCATGAGTCTCTCACTCCTTTGCCTTGTCCTCTGCTTGATTTCTCATGCGTCGATTCAGGGTTCAGCACAGGAGGCCAGTTTCATGGTGTGCGCTTTGCCTTAAATTGCGGTTAAAAAATTTCAATGATAAGAGAGTTCGCTCGAGCTTCATCGGGTCACGAGAGGTCGACGACACAAAGACACGGAGATTTCCGACGATCGAGCGTGTGAGGAAAGATGATCCGCAAGTTCAAATTAAAACCTCTTCGAACAGCTTGACTGCTCATAAAGCGATGGTCTTAAGAGGTTTGGGCGTTTCCATTCTTCCACGTTTCTTAGTAGCCAAAGAGATCCAAGCGGGACGATTGAAGCGGCTTTATCCAAATGAAAAATTCGAATTTCCCCTCAAGTTGGTTTTAAGGAAAAACAAGAGCCTTTCGCGCAATGCTAGAACATGGCTTGACGACTTAGATGCGTGGATTCAAGTCACTCAACATTAATTTAGCGCAGGACCTGGTGTCTACCGCTATGGGTCGGTATCTGTCTGTGCTCGTTTTAAAATGCCCGGGTGAACACACTTGCTGCAGCTTTTGCAGAATATTCAAGCCCTGAAATTCAGATGCCTTTAAGGCCGAGCTTGAATAGATATGGCGGTATCTAGGGGGAGCAGCTATGCGTACATTGGCCCTTATCGTGTTGGCGTCATCGATTTCGATCTCAACTTATGCTGCGGACAATTGTTCCCAGGCGGTGTCGGAAAAGCTGGAACGCGCGGCCGAGGATTCGGGCGTGTGGACTTTTGAACAACTTGCCGTGCTGGACCGCGAGTTAGCCATCGAGATGATCGTCGATGCCCGGCAAGACAGTTCAACATCTGAGGAACGGCAAAAAGCTCTTGAAGAGGCACGCTTGTCCGATCGACTCTTTTATTCCGTATTTTGGACTGCACCTAGTAACTCGGGAACCACAGTTGTCGTCGTGAATTCCAAAAATTGTGAAATATTGGCTGAGATTATCTATGAGTCCGAAGAGTGAAAACGGGGAGGGACCTTTTGCCCTCCGCGAGCAGTGTACAAAAATGCGGTCTCCTGAGCTTGCTCTACCTGACTATCGTAGGCCACCACAGTCAAGGTTGAGCTTTTCTCCATCTTCCTTGAAGACTTCAACTGGGCTGGAAGGCTGGCTCGGATAACGACGTTCAGCATCGGCATCGAGGAGGATGCTTAGGCGCCCAAGCTCATCGGCTTGTCCATACGTCGTTGGATAGCGAAATTTTTTTACCGTCATTTTGTGAAAGCCATCAGGTTCAATTTCCAAAAAAGACGTGCCCGGCTTTGTTGAATGGAGAGTGGCATAATAAATGTAAAGTTTACGATTGAGGACAGTCACCCATCCGCCAGAAAATCTAAACACATCGCCCTCGGATATTTGTTGTTCAAATGCGCTCCAGTCGATGATTCTTTCCACCTTTCAGTGTTTGTCCTGGGCGACCCACCGGATATCCCAGTCGCGGCGGACGGTAAAATTGCTTGTCGTGGGAGGTCTCACGTATTCTCTTATGACAATGGGGCGGCGTGGTTCATTGAGATGAACCACAGCGTTCTCGGTCAATGGCGGCTTTCCAAATTTTGCAAGATCAATGAACACAGGCACCGTTTTGCACTCGGTTGCCGCTATGGCAACCTCGGATCTTGTGGCCACGCCGAGCCCCAGCAGAATCAAGCCAAGGGTAAATCCGGATCGAGCTTTTGCCCGAAATAATCGACCACTGCGAAAATTCATATTTCCTCCTGTGAACTGTCACATGTGAAGGTGGTACACAAAGCATGCCACCAGAAATCCTAATTCCATCGTTAAGCTTGGATCTACAGGCATTGAGAGCTTGCGAGGTAGTCTGAATGGCGTTTAAACTCGCTGGGTACTGTGATCTGAAATCCAGCAATAATAAAATCGCGCATTCCAGCTCCAAATAAACCACCATTATTATATCTCACACCACGATCGCGCGCGCCCTCCATTTCTCTTATCTGGGCCGATCGAAGTTCCCTGAGCTCCAGGTACTGGCGTCGGAAGTTTTCTAAACCTCTTTTTGCATCGTCACAGCTCAAAATTGGCTGACGCTGATCTGGTGGCACTAATTTCCGGTCGACTTGGTCCCATTCGACTTTAAAGTTCGAATCCGTCGCGAGGGCCCTATTGTAAGATGACATCCATTCCTCTAAGGTTTCTGGTTGCATATTAAAGAAGCTCTCTGATGCTGTACTTGCGGAGCTTGTGACGGAAATTGTCAGCTGTAGGCCGAAACCAAGAACGACAAGCCAAATAGCTCTTATATAATGCATGTATGAACCTCCAGAATACGTTTCGCTTGTTCTTAGCAAATTATGAGCCTGTAAAAAACAGTCTCAGGCGGCAGGACAATAACAAGCCGCTCCTCGGTGTCATTTAGCGATTCAATACGCGACGCGACGCGCTCGAATTGAATCTGCAGGTCCGCAAGAAGGCGTACCCGATTCTTCGGCTGGTGCCACGAGATAGGAACCAGCCCTGTCATGATGAAGGGGGAGTATATGTCGTCGTGCAGCGTCTTGGGGCTAAGCTTTCGCGGCCGAGGGAGACGGCCCTGGGGCTTCACGTTTACGACTTGCCCATCTTTTAAGTTTCTTGGCACTCGACATCGACTATTGCAGAATGTGTTACGAGACCTCCCTTTTATTAATAGAGGAAGACATGGAGCGCTCGGATCAAGTCACCTTAATAGAACGGGCCCTGCGACATATCGCAGAGAAGACCACCGATCGAGGAGAACCATTCGAAGTCCGCGCCAACTTTTATAATGACCAGGCCCAGCTCGAGCGCGAAAAATTGATCCTGTTCCGGGACTTCCCCTTCGTGGTGGGCTTCTCGTCTCAGGTAAGGACGCCCGGCGATTTTTTTGTTTTTGAGTTCGGCAAGGAATCGATTTTGGTGGTCCGGGATCACGAAGGCCGCCTTCGCGCATTTGCCAACTTTTGCCGCCATCGTGGAATGCGTTTAGCGCAGGGCTCGGGCAATGTTAAAGCCTTTGTTTGCCCCTACCATGCATGGTCTTACGGAACGAACGGAGATCTTAAGGCTGCGCCTCACAGTGGAAACTTTCGGAAGCTCGGCGATTGCAAACTGAAGAGTTATCCTGTGGGTGAAAAATGCGGGTTGGTATGGGTCAAACCTATCTTAGGGAACACTTTTGACTTAGAACAAGAGTTGGGAGGCCTCTCAGACGACTTGACTTCATTTGGCTTCGATTCTCATGTGCAGTTCGAGCCGCGGTCATTTCGTTTGCCATTCAATTGGAAATTAATGATCGAAGCTTCTCTGGAAACTTATCACTTCAAATCTGCCCACCGTAAGACCATCGCTTCCATGTTCTTCGATGACCTAGGCGTATTTGATTGGAAAGCCCCGCATGGTCGATTGTTTTTACCTAAACAGAAAATCACGGACTTCAAAATGGCGCCGCGAGAGAAATGGAACATCAGGGATGCGGGAAACATCGTTTATTTCTTTTTCCCTAACACGATTTTCCTGGTTCAGCCCGATCACGCCACATGGATGTCCGTCTATCCGATTTCGGAGAGGGAATCGTTCGTCTATGGAGGAACTCTGATTCCACCGGCTCCGCTAAACGAGACTTCGACCGGGCATTGGCAAAAAAATGTGGAAATTTTCTGGAAAGCCATCGGCGAGGACTTCGCGATGTCCGAAGGCATTCAAAAAGGTCTGGACTCTGAAACTGTTGATGAGATTGCGTTTGGCTCCACTGAATATCTGATCCGTCATTTCCATGACGAGATCCGGCAGGCGTGCAAAAGCATGAAGAAAAAATAAAACTGTATCACATTCGTAGTCCGCCAAAACCCTCCGGTAGACCTAGCTGTTAAAGACCCGCTGGGAGTGCCCGCCGTTCTCTCGGCTGGTTGCTAGCCAGTAGCTAGAGAGAGCCCGCGCGCTCAGAGGAACGCAGTTCATTCAAGAGTTCGGCCCGACGGACGACCAGCTTTCCACGTTGCATTTCCAAAGCCGTGGCTTGCGCCGTTGCCGTATAGGCCAAGCCGGAGTTTGTGCCGAACACCTGGCGGAAAACCAAGCCTTCCTGGCGGGCCTCTTTGATTTGCTCATCGACCTGTTCGATATCCTTTTGCACGTTTTCAAGCTCCGCACGCGATTGGTGGCGGGGATTTTCCGCTGGAGTGAGTTTCAGGGCGGTCACACCCACGGGCTCAGCGGCGAGGGCCGGCGCGGCCGCAGTGATCAGTATCGCGATCATCGAGGCGGCGATCATCAAGCGTTTCATGGAAGCCTCCTTAGGAAAGACATGTTCCAATTATAGCAAGTTATAGCAAGGGGAGGGCCAGAAGGGAGTCAGTTGTTTAAGCGCCAGAGCGCTGGGACGTGAACGAAATACATGCGGTGCGCACTCAGTAGTCCGGGCAGCCGCCACGAGACAGGAGAGGCCAGCTGCCGGGCTGTGCCTTCACTTCAGGTCCGAGGAAAACCGGCCCTTATAAGTAGTGTAGGCGACCTCTAGAGTGTGAGAGGTGGCGTCCGCACTACAGATCTTCACAACGAGAAAATTTTCGATTTGTCTATCTGAGGGTGTCTCGGGTCGCAGATGACTAGAAATATCCACAGAGTACTCCAGGCTATAAGACAGATCTGATGGGTCCTGAAGGACCACGGGAATTGAGGCCGTTTTCGGAAAGCGCCGCGGAGTGCTCCAGGGACGGACAACTTCCTCCGACAAACGAACAATCTCGATTTTGTAAACGCCATTTTTCACAAACCCACACTTTTGCTTGGTACACAACGCGGGGTAAAAGAACGAGAGAGTGGTTCGCCCATTAGGCTGAGTTGCAAGAGTGGGGCCCCACACAATAATCTTGTCTTCCGCAAGTGCCCCGAAGCTGCTGAACAACACAGCTAGAAGGAAGAGCTCCTTTTTCATATTAACCTCCCTCATTCAGATTAAGATCGCGGCGCAGAATTTCGAAAAACCGCAAGATCGTTTTATTTGGTGTTCTTAGGTTTATTGAGAATGTCAGATTTACGGTGTGTCGTCTGGCCGGCGCACTGAGCGAAATGCGCAGCAGAGAACCAAATGTGGAAGGGTCTGGTGCGCGCGGATCAGGTACCTCTCTCAATGCCGATTGATATCTCTCGGTTAAAGCTTCGCGCAGTTCTTCGGGTACAGAACTCAGGCGAGCTTGAATAGACCGATTCGCCTCAGGTCCCCAGGAAACGAGTGCACCAGGCTCGGGAGTAAAAAAGGCAAATCTATACCTCTGAGCAGAGAAATCGATGCGGACCCTGGGATCTTCGGCGTCTGGAAATTGGGCGAACGTAAGAGAGAGCCGCGTCCATTCCGGGGACCTCGCTCTTTCTCCGTCGGCAACGCTCGGGGTTGCCCTTTCACTTTTCGAACTCCACTCGTATTCCGGAATTCCCGATTTGGCGGATTCCCGCGCGGGCTGACGTTCCGTCCACGAAAATCCCGAGAGATCGAGATCATAGCGGGCCGCAATTGCGTTCAGCAGAGGACTACTGGCGACAGATTGGATACTTAGTCGGGAGGCACATGGGGGTACGAAACTAGGATCCGCTTTAACGATTTCAATCAGGGGCTGGGAAAGTGCCAAAGGAGGCCTTAGTAAAATTATCCAAAGTATCCATTGGAGGAGAATTCGGATCTTGCAATACCAATGTAAAGTCACTAGGCCCGCTTGTCATATCTCAAGGTTTATAAACGCAGATCTATTTTGAATGAGCAGCAGCTCTGCTGAAGAGTAATCTCATGATGCAAATCTCATGCCGCGACGGCTGATAAACCTTTTCTTTCCTTTTGGAGTACAAGTTAAGTTACCAGGCTGTAAAGAAATAATGATGTCGCCTGATGCCCTACTTCCTAATGTGAGAGATTGTTGCCAGATATACATCTAGGATAAATAAAAGGAGCTTGGCTCGGGTCAAACCGTCCTGGCAGGTGAAAAAGATGACGGAATTCTGTCCCTGTGGATCAACAAAAACTTTCAGCTCCTGCTGTGAGCCCTATCTCAGGGGCAAAGAGGCGGCTCCCACTCCTGAAACCTTAATGCGCTCACGTTACACGGCGTTTTGTATCAAAGATTTGCCTTACATAGAGGCGACTACAGATCCTCAACGTCGCCTGGATTTTGATTTCGAGGCCACTGCACGATGGATGAACGAAAGTGAGTTTATGGGCCTGGAAGTCTTGTCCAGCTCGGAAGAGGGAACCAAAGGACGGGTGGAATTTCGCGCGCTTTATCGCAGCTCTGATGGTTTGGAACAGACTCATCATGAATACTCGCGATTTCGGAAACAACGCGGGATCTGGTATTTTAGTGATGGCCGCGTGGTTACCAAGCCAACCTGAGTGCGACCGAGAGGACCTCATACAAAGATTTGGGCATAAGTGACACACGTAATGGGTAAAGGATATCTTGATTACGCGATTAAGCAACTAGCGGCTATTGAGAACCATGGATTGCCCATTTCCCTTATGGGAAATGGGCAATCCCAGAATGGTCTCCTCACTCCGTTCGCGGACAAATGAAATACAGAGTTTCATTGTATCCGGTGGTGAGTTCACGCTGGAGAACGAGAGCGTAAATGTCTCGGCGCAGCTCCATATCGCCCGTCCAGAGCGGACTTACAGTGAAGAGGTACATGTAGCCGTTATAGATGGCGATTCGGTTGCCCAGCCACATGGGGTAATTGAAGTTCAACTCGGATGCATTCCCGCGATAGAACGTAGAGGTCTGGCCGTACCAGGCGCACGATACTGGCTTAATCGGTGCCGCCCAGTGAGGAAATTGCGCCGATCCTTGCGGCAGGTGAATACTTTGTATGTATTCCGCCGGCACTAGATCTCCGGGATGAGCCAGACTGTGCTCTTGCAATGCCTTTTCGGCCATGGGATAGGTGAGATCGGGTCGGATCAGGACCCGGCTCGCGGCGCGAACTCTGGCGAGCGACGATGATCCGCCACGATCCAAATGAGCCGCCATTACCAGTTCATGAATAAAGAAGTTCTCCCAAAGACTCGGATGCTTCCCTCTGAGCGTATTGATGTCAC
Organism: Bdellovibrionales bacterium; assembly: GCA_050249195.1. Taxonomy (GTDB): domain Bacteria; phylum Bdellovibrionota; class Bdellovibrionia; order Bdellovibrionales; family UBA1609; genus JALHOQ01. Next base: position 38,927 of record JBFWQY010000002.1, on the reverse strand, counting down.
AGAACATTTCATTGCGGGTTTGATAACAAGGATTATCCGTGTCGAAATGCAGGTCTGTGCCTTGCGCGGGAAGAGGCTTGAGTTTGGCCGGAATAAAATGAATGTTCTTTTTCGAGATATTCCTCAATTGCTCGTCGACGAAGCGGGGGACGAATTGGCGCAACTTGTGAGCCGCATACTCGAGACCCGGGATTTCAGAGATGCTGTGACCACCATAGGCGTCAACCAATTCACCAGTCGCTAGAACGCGACTTCCACCGCCGGTATTGGATCCTCCGTGAGTGTCACTGGAGCGTCTTCTAAGAAAGGATTGCGCGTCCGCATGCGTGATCCCTGAAAATAGGACGATAAGGGCCCCAAGAACCCCAATTCGTGCAAATGTATGCTTCATTGATACCTTTCCGTTAGGTTGCCTAATTTATGGGCGCAATCTAGGGCATCGCGGTGGGGGCGGCTAGATCATTTTTATGAAATTGGCCCGTCTACCTTTACAAATTTGTAAAGGTTTAATCGAGAGAAGCCGATCTTGAGGTTTGTGGTTCTCTTTGAATGTCAGGATTACAGACTTTATTTACGTGAGTACATTGCGGACCTTCCCCGTGGCGGGCGAGGAGAGTTGTCCAGAATCGCGCGACATCTGGGAATCAACTCGACCCATATGAGCCAAGTGATGAGTGGAGCTCGGGAACTCACTCCCGAGCAGGCCTTTGAGCTCAGCCAGTATCTGGGCCACTCGGAACTCGAGACGGAGTACTTTTCACTCTTAGTTCATCTCCAGCGGGCCGGCACGCTGTCGCTCCGCAAGCATTTGGAGAAAAAGCGTCAGGCGCTCGTGAAGGAATCACTCAGTCTGGCGGTACGAATTCCCCATGAAAAGAGGCTCTCCACTGAGGAACGGGCGGTTTTTTATTCCAGTTGGGTTTACTCGGCTGTTCATCTCTTTACCTCCCTGCATGCGGAAGGCGCTTCGCTCGAGGACGTTGCAACCCGCTTCCAGATTCCAAAACTGCGCGCGAGGGAAATCCTCCAGTTTTTGGCGTCGACGGGTCTTGTGGAGGGTTCATCAGGATCCTACAAGATAGGAACGCGCAGCACGCATATTCCGAAAGGCTCGCCCTATCTTTTAAAACACCATAGCAATTGGCGTCTTAAGGCTCTCGCAAAGAGCGAAGGGTTAAAGGACGATGAACTTATGTTCTCGGGCCAGTACTCGCTTTCACGCCGGGACTTTGCCATCTTGCGGGAACAGATTGCGGAGTTTTTGAAAAATGTGAATCTCCTTGTCAAAAACTCCGCGAGTGAGGATATCGCGGCACTCAATATCGACTGGTTTTGGATTGATTGAGCCACGGCCCGTCGGGCGTCCGAGTGGTTGTGTGAGGAAGCCCGTCCACTTTGATCGTGGATTGTGTGATCAGCGCCCGGTTGCCGGCTGTTTTTCCGCTGGAACCAGTTTCAAGCTGTACTTTTCTTCAAGTAACTTTCGACACTCGGGGTCCTCACAACAGCCGCCCATCACCGACATTCCAAATAGCCGACCCATCAGTTGCTTTTGAACTTCTTGATCCGTAGCCGCATATTCACGTTCACGGATCGGGGCGCTCGCAAAGGCTTTCTTCTGCTCCGCAGGATTGCGGCCTAAAGTCAGATTCCAGTCCGCAAGGGATTCCGGTTTGTCGGTCGAGTTACACCGCGGATCGCGGCAAGCGGCCAGGGTTGCCGTCCCAAAATTATGCCGGGGATCCAGAATGACTTCCGCAGGTTCCATGGGAAGGGACATCTTGCGATCAAGCCGGATTAGGTGAGTCTGGTTCTTCTTCAGGCCGGTCACGATAAAATCAGTTGGGCTGAGTGGCTCGATATTCAGGAGCAAATGAGTCCCGTATTTTCCTCCATCATCGAATGGCTGAGGGCTGATTACACCGCCGGCTTTACAGACAATTTCTTTGTAATAGAAGAATCCACCGTATGCCGGAAGGAAGTCCGCCACTGCCCGGGCGGAGTCCGTCGCCACCAGATTCGCCGCCGACTGTGCCTTTTGCTCCTGATCCAAAGAATATAAATAAAGAATTTTACGCGCCAACGAACCCGACTCGGCAAAGGCCCGGGGGAACGGCGAAATGTCAAACGAAGCCGATCTGCGCTTCCTCAAGAGATTGTCAATGCGCCTTCCTAAAGAGGGATTGCCTGAGTTATCGACCAAGATCTTGCCGTCGAGCCATAGAACCGCGGGATTGTTGCGTTTGAGCCAGACGGCCTGAACGAGAACCTTTTGACCGAGAACGGCTTGGATCATATCAGGACCGGCGACTACGCTCAGATCCTTGGGGAGCGTAAATGTCTTCAATAAATATTTCGCTTCGGCCTGATCCTGAGAGTCGGGAATCTTCCGCACGAATTCAGCCGCGCACTCCCTGTGGCCGGCTCCTTTGGCCAGTATAAGATCGATAGAGCAGTTGGGCTTGCTTGCGTGGCTAAACGGATTCAGGAGTAAAGATGCGAAACTCAAGGTCAGAATCGAGATGATCATGGAAGCCTCCTGCTGAATCCCAGTATACCGGGCGTTGAAAGGACAATTCAATTGGTGCCCCATCGGACCTTCGAATTTTGGCCTCTGCTGTGCATGGGCGTGTACTCAGCAGGAGGAGTTGCATATGAAGTCGAGCGTTGCTGGATTTTGGGCGGGGGTTCTCGCCACCGGACCCATGACATATGTCATGATCAAGATGTTTGAAACTCTTCCAAGGGAAGAGAAGTCCCCTTTACCGCCGGCCACACTTTCGTTTCAGCTGACTCCACTGTCCTCACGATTATGGCGGCGCGAACAGGCCTCGCTGGCCCTTCTTTCGCATTTCCTGTACGGCGGAAGTACCGGAATTTTCTACGCGAAACTTCGGCCTCACCTTGCCTGTGGCCCCCGTGTATCTGGGGTGGTTTTTGGCCTCTCGCTTTGGGCCGTCAGCTATTTGGGGTGGATTCCGAGTCTGGGCTTAAGGGCGGCGGCTCAGCGCATGCCGCCTTCCCGAAACTTTTTGATGGTTCTGGCCCATCTCCTTTGGGGGCTTTCGCTTGGATATGCGGAAGAGCGCTTGCGCGCGGATGGGGAGCGGATGTTTGCCGGTGAGTTGAAGGCTCCAGCAGCTGAATGACCAAATTTTCCCCACGTGCGAGGAGAAGGATGTCCCTCTTTGCCGTGCGATGCAGACGATTTGTATGTGCCATGGCCCGGGAGACTGAAGTACGACACGAGAGTGAAATCCAGCCCGCGCCTAGCGCGAGCTCATCGAGGAGGAGGCATCATGCTAGCAATGGTTTACAAGGGGCCCTACAGGGTGCGACCTGTAGATAAACCCATCCCCGAGATCAAACATCCACGCGACGCGATCGTGCGCGTGACCCGCGCGTGTATCTGTGGTTCGGACCTTCATCTCTATCATGGAATGGTGCCCGATACGCGGGTGGGTCAAACATTCGGTCATGAGTTTTGTGGTGTGATCGAGGAGGTGGGGCCGGATGTCCAAAGCGTCCGACCCGGAGATCGAGTTCTTGTCCCGTTCAATATCTTCTGTGGGGAATGCTACTTTTGTCAAAAGGGGCTGTTCAGCAATTGCCATAACACCAATCCCAACGCCACTGCTGTCGGCGGAATCTACGGGTACTCGCACACGACGGGAGGTTACGACGGCGGACAAGCGGAATATGTGCGCGTTCCGTTTGCGGACGCCGGCGCCGTCAAGATTCCGGATACATTGGATGATGACAACGCGGCCCTCTGTACGGACGCCTTTCCGACGGGATATCAAGCGGCCGAAATGGCAGAAATCAAAAAGGGCGATTCGGTGGTTGTGTTCGGGGCGGGGCCGATCGGACTGTTCGCCGCGCGTTGTGCCTGGTTTATGGGCGCGGGCCGCGTGTTGGTCGTGGATGAATATGAGTATCGCCTGGAGTTCGCCAAGACATTCGCTCAATGTGAAACCCTGAATTTCAGAGATGTCGCTGATCCCGTGTGGTTTCTCAAAAAAGAATCGGACTGGCTCGGGTGGGATGCGGCCATCGAGGCTGTCGGTTGCGAGGCGCGTGGAAGCCTCCTGCAACGGGCGTTTGGAATCAGACCCTTTAAACTCTTTGGCGGCACCGCGGTGGCTCTCCACTGGGCGATTGATGCTGTTCGCAAGGGTGGGAAGGTCTCCGTTGCGGGAGTGTACGGCCCAACGCTTTATCCGGTGAAGTTTGGCGATGCCGTCAACAAAGGACTCACGATTCGTGCCGGACAAACGAGTGTGAAGCGCAATTTGCCGCGATGTTTTTACCACATTGAGCAGGGCCATATTCAGCCGAAGGACGTGATCACGCATCGGATCCCGCTTGAGGAGATCCATGACGGGTACCGGATTATGTCGAGCAAGCTTGACGAATGCATCAAGCCCATGGTCATTCCGCCGCGGGCAATGCACTAAGGAGTTCAACTATGGATCAATTTCACGGAAGTTCATCAAACGATAAACTGAAAACACCCGTGCAGGGCGGACGATCCCTCTCGACAAGGGAGAGACAATCAATCGATCATTCGGCATGGATTAAGGGTTGGGGTTCGGATGCGGACCTAAGTGCGCGTCCGGGCGTCCCCATGGACAAGGCTCCGGTGCTGGGCGTGGAAAGTCTTTATTTGGAAGTGGAGCAACAGGTACCGGAATTCAAGATTCATAAATCCACTGAGCACGGGCGGCTCACTCCCGTTTTTGGAACCTCGTGTCCTCCCACGGGATTGAGCGGACGAATCCGGGATGTTGCTTATCGGCTGAGCGAAGGACGCCTCTCGCATTGGTTCTTACTCATTTTCGCTGATCGTGTGAATGTCCTTGAAGACCTTCTGGCTGAGGTTGCCACGCTCCGGATTCCTCACATCCCGAGGGAGATGGGTTTTGCGGCTGAGCTCAAGTACAACAAGAAAGGAGTTTTGACCGGTGCCATAGCGCTGGGAATCGGAGCCTTCGCACTGATAGCGTTGGCTCGCGCGCGGCAAAGGCGGCGTCAATCGGACCCGTCTGGCTATGGCTATCGAGCTTCGGTCGCTGTTCGCCAGTAGTCATCCACCGCCTGTTTGACGGCGACGGCGAGTTTTTTCCGAAAGGTGGCGTCGCGAATCATCTGTTCATCGCCACCTTTTCCCCCATCCGCAATATTGCCAACTTCGATGAGGACTGCGGGACATCGCGTTTCCCGAAGGACCGCCACGTTCTTATGAATGATTCCCAGTTGAGGATCCACGTCCCGGCAGTCGGGGGTGCCGTCCGCGTTGAGGCAGTCGCCATCGCGACCATGATAATTGGACGGTACACGCTGAAGGTTCTTCTGAAATCGGATTGCAATGAGTGTTGCGAGCCGCTTGGACTCGCGGATTCTTCGCGGGTTGGCAGTATCATCCTCGTAGACAATGATATTGTAACCCAATTTGTACTTTTTCTTGAAGGCGGCTTTGAGACGAATTCCATTCCCCTTCCGCTGCGTGATCGGGTCAAGATTGCAATTGGGATGGCCCTCCTGAAATTCCGCCAACGTCGAATCATGGTGAATGGAAATAAAAAGGTCGCACATCTCCGAGTTCGCGATCGCCGCGCGACCGATCAGAGTTCTTGAATCTTCAAGTCGAGCTAGAGCGGTTGGGCTCAGATGAGCGGCGTGGCGGCTTGGGCTCAGGTGCGAGATGTCCACCTCTTGGCCGGCCCGACGGGTCAGAATGGCTTTGTAGGCGCGGTCGGCATTGAACCTCGCGAAGATCGCCTCTGTCACATCGTCGTTGTATTTGACCTCCGGTTGTCCACACGTCCCGGCCGCGCCCGCTCTCGCTCTGTCTGAGGGCCGCTCGGGGTCGTGGCCCGAATCAAGGACGACGACCCGAATTGGGTCGGTGGCGGTAGTGGAGGGCGGAGCCGCCATGGCAGAAGAAAGAAGAATCATTCCGATGCACGGGCTGAAGGAATTCAAGCGCATATGAATCATGAGGTTATTGTAAAAATATTAGCTTGAATACCGGATTTTGCGCGCCTCATCCAACCGCCCTTCGCCCAGAATCAAAGCTCCTTCCGCGAAATTCGCTACTGGCGCGGTTCTAACGACTTTCTGGACTTTAACGACCCGCTCTGCCGCGCCGAAAGGCCCTGACAAGCGATCCCGCACGCAAGGAGGGTCTATGAAGCTCAATCTCACCGGCGTCCTCATCATTCTTTCTGCGCTATGTTCTTCATTAAATGCATTTGCGGACCCCGCGATCTTTATATGGAGTGATTCACAAGGGTTTGTCCCTGCCCCGAACTGTGAGCTGTTGTCTCAATCCGATGATTTCAGCGGCCCATTGGCCGAGTTGGCTGCGTCGGTCCTGGAGATCAGGAGCACCCCCGTAGCAGCGGTCACCTCACCCTTTCCCGTGCAGGGAAGCTTTTGGCAAGCCGCAAGCGAGCGCGGACTGTATCTCTTCCTACGCTGTGGCTCTCATGCCGAGGTCCAAGATTACCTTCCTTTCGACGTGCACCTGCCGGAGTTCCTCGACCCCGTAGCGCGTGTGGGTGTGCGTCCCGAGGAGATCCAGATTTTAAGTGACGTTCGCTCATACACCCCTCGCGAAGCGGAGGACGCGATTCGGCGCGCGCACAGTACGCTTCAACCCTCATCATTGACCGCCGGTATTTCCGCCATTGAAGGCTCCATGGAGCACGTGGTTTGCGTAACCAGCAGTCGATTGAACGTGCGTGATGAAAGTCTCAGTCGAGTACTTTTCTCAGTGGCGCGACATGAGACGGTTAAACCCGTGCAGTCCTGGGAGACAAATAAGAAAACAAAGGTCATCGACGGTGAAACGTACACCTTTGTAAAGGTTCAATTTCCGCAGCGACCCTCGGATTCGAACATCGGGTGGGTGGCCGAGATGTACGTCACTCCCAAGTCGAAATGTCCGGGCGTCCCTTCCGATGGCGACGGGCCGGTTCAACCGTCCGGGTGGACATTTCCAACCATCGCACGACCCACGCACTCCTATCGTACGGGGATGCGCCGGTTTCAAGCTTCACGGGGCGGCGGAACTCGGTGGCATGCGGCCAGCGATCTCTATCGCGTGAAGAACGAGAGCGCGGTGGCCGTGAGTGCGGGCCAGGTGCTGCGCGGGCTTTATTTCTTCTACCAAGGTACGTATGCCATCGAAGTGCGCCACACAGGCGGGAAAGTGGTCCGTTACGGGGAAATCACGGGACGGGCCGCTTCTGGCGTGAGTGAAGGACGTAATGTCTCGCGAGGCCAGGTGGTCGGCTACATCGGCCAAGTGAATTCGAACTGTTGTCTGCCGATGTTGCACTTTGAAATGTACTCTGGCACAGCCTCCGGTCCCCTGACGCAAGGGGGGAATAAGTTTCAGCGCCGCCGCGATTTGCTCGATCCCACGGGCGATCTTATGAAATGGGAAAAAGAAAAGTTCGGAGTGTCCCACTAGGAGCAAAATATGAAATCCAGGGAAAGAATGATCATCGGGGTGATTTTGCTGGGAACGGCGATCTGGCTGTTCAGCCGACAAAATGACGATCGGCCAAGTGCGATGGATCCGCACTCCAGCCACAGGATTCAACAGCGGCCTATGACCAAGCCTCTTCCGAACTCGGCGACACCACGTGAGGACGCGGTTGCGAAGCCGACAGTCCGCACACCGGCTGCGAGCTCCGCTGAGCTCGATTCGCTCACCCGCATGAGTCAAATGCTTTTCGAGTTCACCCGCCCGACGGCGAGTCTTCAGGACCTGGTGAAAGATCTGGAGAATCGTCGCCAGGAGCCTCTCGTGTCACGAAATGCGAATGCCTACACGGGCGAAATGGCGATTGTCCGCACAAAGAACCCGCTGCCCGGAACACGTTACTTCCATGCGCAGTACTTCAGCGGCGCCGAAGGCAAAGGTTTTGTTCAACATATGTCATTTGAATTCAGACCAGGCCCAAGCGCCATGACGGAGGCCGTACAAGCCGTGCGTTCCGCCTTCACCTTTGGCGCGCCAAAGGTGCAGCGCGCGGACTATGTTCAGTGGGCTTTGGATTCAGGCTATATTGTTTGGATCAAAAAGATGGGAACAGAGGACTTGCGAGACAATCCGTTCAATGCGTACACCTCGAACGATGTCGGAACCATTCGTGTCGCCATTGAAGCTGAAATTCATTGAGGCGGTCCTTCGTGCGGCTGTTCGGAGAGATGTTTCGTCACCGTGGGACGCAGATGCCGGCTTAAAATGACGCTGCGGTAATTCGTGATTTCCCACTGCACATGCTCGATAAATCGATACCCTCGATTGGAATACATCTCGATCAAATGATCCGCGTGTTCCGCTGTGTCCAGAGCCAATTCTTCCGCACCGAGCTCGAACGCACGAGTTTCCACCAGCTCCATCATGCGTGAGCCGATCCCGCGCCCCTGGTAATCAGGATGGACGGCGAACTGGCCAAAGTGAAAGACCCGGGGCCTGCGGTACCAGTCGCAGACCGAACTCGGTGCCGACGTAACTAGCGTGATGGTACCGACCAGTTCATCGTTAAAGAATGCGAGGTAGGACTCCCCCTCTAAAAGCCGTTCGAGCGTGACGTCCGCGTCTTGATAGGAAGCATGATATCGCATTCCACGGGCCGCCAGAACCGAATAGGAGAGATGCAGGATCTGAGTCAGCGAAGGGACCAGTGTTCCATGAAATTCCGGTTCAAAGGGAACAATCTGCAGTGAGCTCATGACGAAACCTCGATGTTCTAGCTCTGGCTGGTGGACCGCTGTCGCTCACGCCACCATTCAAAAACAATAGGGAGTACGGAAAGCACGATGATGGCCAAAATCACGTACTGGAAGTTCGACTTCACCGCCGGAAGATTTCCGAAGAAAAAACCAAGGCCGATAAACGAGCTGATCCATATGGCGCCTCCAGCAATATTGTACACGAAGAAATCGCTGTAACGCATTCCACTCATTCCCGCGACGAAAGGCGCATAGGTGCGGATAATGGGTAAGAAACGCGCCAATACAACGGTCTTACCCCCGTGTCGGTCATAGAACTCCCGCGTTTTTTCGAGATGGTTGGTATTCAGCCACCTCGATTTGGAACTTCGGAAGAGGCGAGGCGCCATCCATTTGCCGATATGGTAATTCACCATATCTCCCAGAACAGCGGCGACAAAAAGAACGCCGATCATGGTCCCCACATTTAGTCCCGGTAGTCCCAGGGCCATCACGGCCCCGGTTGCAAAGAGCAAGGAATCCCCAGGCAGAAAGGGGGTCACGACGAGTCCCGTTTCCGCGAAGATAATAAGGAACAGGATCAGATACAAACCAGGGCCATAAGCTCCGGCCCAAACCTCCAGGTACTCCGGAATATGCTGGAAGAAATCAATCAATTGCGACATGTATTAACAGGATTAACGTGTGCAGGGAGGAAGATCAATGTCAAAGCGAGCGCCCCGATGGCGTCGCGGATGAGCGAGTTCGTCCTTTTCGGACAGAGTGCCAAACCCCGCGGCCCAGGTTGTATGGACATGGAGAGTATGACTTCCCCGCCGCTCCTGAATTTTCCCGACGGACATACGGATTTCGCCGCCCTCGATATGCGGCATACCCCACTCATCATATTTGACATTCACAAGCTCGCTGGGGAAGACCACCTCTTTTAAATCCTTCAAAGGGACGGAGGGATTGCGGCAATAAGGTTCGTAGATGACCTCAACCTTCCTGTTATGTTCGTGAGTATCTGAAGGTATATAAAAGGGAGTGGAGCGAAATCGCGTGCCATATTTATATGCATCCGGGATCGGACGTCGTTGCAGCTGCGCCAGGGCCCGCTCCTGAGTGAGGTTGAATCGACGCGTGTTCTCATCGGCCGTCACCTGTACGCATTGTTGTGGGGACGACCCTGGTATGTCCAAACACCGCACATTGGTCGCGACGATCACGTCGTGGGCTTCGTGGGGAAGGAGCTCGCGCTTAAGTGATATTTGCACAGCCTCAGCTCTCTTCTTAATTGTGGTATGTGATTGCAGAACGGCCTGCACCACTTTGTGGCCTGGTGCAAAGAGCGGAGCACCGGAATGCCCACCCCGCGAGCCGCAGTCGAATCCAAAAATCACATCGGGGGTTTCATCTAACGAGTAAGGGAACTCGGCTTCGTGCCGGCGCACCCGGCATTCCCAGGGTTCCACACTGAAATATCCGGCCTTGTCCGTCGCGTTCACAACATAGCCCACCAGCTTATCAAACTTGATCTGTGGTCCGGTCGCGAGCTCGAGAGGCTCCATGTTTGTGATCGCTCGATCCAGCTGGAAAACGGCGAGGTCGGGTCGACCGGAGTTATCGTCGGGGTGTGTGGGCTTAGGGTGAGGTGTAAAGCGTTTGAAAAGAACCTTGCCCAGGCGTCGCACCTGCCGGCCGCGAATCAAATCTTGCGTGACGAAGTAGCCCACGCCCTGAGCCGAGAGGTCGCAATGGCCATTGCTCGCGGCCTCATCGGATTTAACAAGGAAGCCCGTGCAACCTGTTAGATTGGGGGTTTCATCCTTTCCAGGAGTCACGAAGAGAAGAAGCCCAACTTGAGGCGGGCAATCCCCTGATGGACACACGAGATGCATATTCTCGGGAATCCAGGAGGACTCCACCACGTACCTGGGCAGCTTGGCCCGCGTTTGGGGCGCTTCGTCCGTAAACGAAGTGATTGAGGGGCCGCGATCGTGTGACTTGCACGCGCAAAGAAAGCCAAAGGTGAAAAAAAATAGAACCAGCCCTGTTCGCATACGAGGATTCTGACTTAGCAAGAAGAGGGCCTGTAATTTGGGGGCGGAGAATCCGCGCACACCCCCGGCTTTTTCGCCGGGAAAGGTTAATTTTTCAAGGTGGTGACGAATTCGCGCGCCGGCTCACGATTGTGGCGCCTCACTTCTGCGCCACAGCCAGCTTCACGTCCGCATAGCCCGCCATCATGGAGGTGTACATCACCTTCTGCAGAACGGCGTACGGGAGCTCGCGATCCGCTTGCATCAGAATTTGTCCGTCAAACTCAAAACTGTCATTCACCTCGGAAATCGATTTGGCGAGTTTTGCGCGCTCATCGAGAGCTTCAAACAGCGTCTTCAAGAATGAGGGATCGTTTTTGTCCACTTCAGACGCGGGGACCCGTCCCTGTTCCAAAGCCATGACCTTCTTGTCTTCGACAAAGACTCCGTCTTGCGAGACAATCAATTTCACGACATCAACCGGATCCTGAGTGGCGCTGGACTCGGGGATACGCAGGCCCTCTTTTGGTGTGATATTCACCGGGCTGGTCGAATAGCTCTTCAGCAGGAACACCAGCAGGATGACGAACATATCCACCATTGAGGTGATTTGAATTTTAAAAGTGCCGGGAGCCCGGCGATCCATGAACTTTGCAATTCCTCGACGACGACGACGCATCTTACACCTCAATTCCCGACCACATTGGCGAAAAGAATGTTCGGAAACATCAGATCGGTCTCAATGGTCTCTCCATTTGCGGGATCTTTGAACGCCAACTTTTTCGCGTCCGGATTCTGTCGTAGCTTGTCCATAACCGACACCAACTCGGCGAGATTGAGATCCTCGTCTGGGTTCAGGTCCAGGCGGAACACTTGCGGGTTTTGCGCTTTGATCGCGAAGCCGGCGGCCACAAGGCCATCGAGATCCCACTGCCCATTTTTGTTCGGTACGGCCGTAGGCGACGTTTGACCATCCTTTGTGACTTCAAAGGTGAATCCCGCGTTCTTCGAAACTTTCAGGCTGACACTGGTTTCCGGCTTCTCATTGGCGCGCTGGGCGGCTTCCGCCACCACCTGAGGCACCGACGAGTTGATCATTTTCACCTGCACAAAGGCGATGCTGAGGAGGAGCAGGGGAACGACCGACACGATAATGTCGAGGAACGGCGCCAGGTTCAAATCGAAGGTCGAATCTGCAGCCCGGGTCTTCATTAAGCGCATATTACGAAACCTTTGTTGGCGGCGGTGTGGTGACCTTCTTTAAGCCGTCCACGTTCAGATTGCTGGGATAGGCGGTGAGTCCCTTATAGGGCATGTAGATGCGCGACTTTAATGCATCCATGATTTTCTGAGTGCATTGGTCGATTTCACTGAACAACTGCCCCTGTTTGGCGTGCAAAAAGGAGTACGCCATCATCGTGGGGATTGCGAACATCAAACCGAGCATCGTGGCCGTCATGGCGATTGAAATACCTTCCGCGAGGAGAGTCTGTTTTTGCGCGACATCCGCAAAGCTGACGGCACGGAACGCCGTGATCAAACCGACCACTGTTCCCAACAGACCAATCAGGGTGACGACATTGGCGACCATGGCCAGGTGCCCAAGGTTTTTGATGAGGCGGGGGGAAACTTCGGAGGCCGCGATATCCAGAGCGGTCTCCATGGCGTGCTCATCCCGGTCCGACTTCTCCAGAACACGCTTCACGATGTAAGCCAGAGGTTTTTTCTCGTTGGCTGCGCAGAAGGTGATCGCCTCTTCTATCTTGTCCTGCTCAATCAGGCTGATAACTTGCTTAAGAAAGGGCTCGGTGGGAAGTGCGAACTCCACATTGAAGGCGCGGAAACGATCAAGAATCAGATAGATGCCGTATAAACCTGTAATAACAATAAAGGCATCGATTATCTTAAAGTTGTTTAAAAAGCTAAGAACGCCATCCATTTTTCCTCCTCGGGCTCAGAGTGCCTAGGAAACTTTCGGTCCGAAATCTGTGAACTTAAAGGGGATTCTGCCTGGCATCGGGGACTTGGCCGTAATCCGCAGAGATCATGGGAAAGCCTGCAATTCCGTCAATCGCGCAGACAGTGTGAAAAATGCGGGAAAATCCGTCAATACTCTAAGCGTCTTGATTGAAGACGGTGGGGATCTCCGGTGCGATATTTTGGAATCTGTCGCAATAAGGGATCGAGCGGGGAGAGCGGGGGTGACAATTCTGGGTTCGTGTCAGAAGAATGTTCCCAATTTCCGCAAGGCCCCTCGTTCCAGAGGCGTGCTTATTCGGTTTCCGGCGCGGCCCGCATCTTGCTCTTCCTCATTGAGGATGAACGTCGGGTATTTATTGGTCGCATTTGTGGGTCTTATAACGGGCGTTGGGGTTTTCGCCGCTGCACCCGATCCCGAGGATATTGAGTATATCAGCCCGAAACTCCAAAAAAAACTGGAGCGTGACTTTGCCAGGGCAAAGTGGGATGCCACAGATGTGGACTTGATCAAAGCCCAGAAGTCCTGGACCTGCAATATGTATGGTGTAAGCACTCGCATGCAGGTGAAACGGGGCGTGAAACTGTATGCCTGGAAACTCTCAAAAAACAAGATGGCCTGGGAAAATGAGGGCGCGCAACCTGTGATCGAATATCATGTGGAAAAAGGCGTCCTCGCCGGCAAGTCTCAACGTTTCGAGGATGAGGTGAAAGCCAATGCTCGAGGTCAACTTCTGTCGCGCTTAACCGTAACTCAACCTGAGCGCAAGGTCGTGGCCTACTCAGTCTGTAAGGAACTGTGAGAAGCCGCGCGCTCTCTTGATACCTTGACAGTGAAAGGGCGAAGCCACTTAATGGAACCTCATGGAATGGCTTGTTGTTATTGCCTGTCTGATCGCAAATGGAATTCTCGCCGCGGCTGAAATCGCGTTTGTGACACTCACTCGATCACAGATTCGTGAACTCGCAAAGTCCGGAAAAAGATCGGCCGCCACGCTTCTCGAATTGCGCGAAAATCCCGAGCGCACGCTCTCTGTTGTGCAAATTGGAATCAGCCTTATGGGAGTGGTGGCCGCCGCGGTCGGCGGCGCGGAAGCCAGCCAGTCCGTGAGTCCTTACATCGCCGAGATCTTCGGAACCACCGTGCAGACTTCCGAGGTTCTTGCCATCTCGCTAGTTGTGATTCCTTATACCTTTCTCACCGTCATCTTTGGTGAATTGGTGCCTAAGACATTGGCGCTTCGCAATCCCTTAAGGATCGCGCTCTTTTCAGCGCCCGGTCTTATGATGATGGATAAGTTATTTCTCCCGATTGTGGACGTGATGGAATGGTCGACGAAGAAGATTATGCGGACGTTCTTTCCCAAAAGCCGGCCGCAGGTCCCCCCCAATGATACAGTCGAGCTTGATCAACTTTCCTCGCAGGCACGGCAATACATCTTGAACCTGGTAGGGGTGGAAAAGAAACGCGTGCGGGATGTGATGTTGCCATGGGCGCAGGTGGATCACGTCTTTTTCTCGCAAACCATTCAGGAGGTGGAGGCGGTCGCTCTGCGTTCCGGTCACACCCGCCTCCCTGTGATCGCGGAAGGTCAAGTTTTCGGTATCATCAATACCAAGGAGCTGTTAGCCCTCGTGAAATCGGGCGGTGATAAATGGACGCAAATCGTACGTCCCATGTCCCGCGTGCAAGAGTTTGACTCTCTTTTTAAAGCGCTCCGCCAGATGCAAGAAAAGCGTTCTCACCTATCCGCCGTTTTCGCGGGGACTTCGCTGGTCGGCATTGTGACCATGGAGGACATTCTGGAAGAGGTCATTGGCGAGATTTACGATGAAGACGATGACGGTGCCATACGACGAATATTCAGTAGCTCTGGACGTCTGCGCGGCTCGCCACCTAACCAAAGCGGCCTGTAATGTAGGATTCCGTGCGATTGTCTTTCGGCGTGGTGAAAATCCGTTGAGTCGGTCCGAACTCCACCAATTCGCCAAGATACATAAAGGCGGTATAATCGGAAATCCGCGCGGCCTGATGAAGGTTATGAGTCACCATGATAATCGTGACGGATTTCTTCAGTTCCGTCGCCAGCTCTTCAATATGTCCCGTGGAGATGGGATCCAGCGCGGAGGTCGGCTCGTCAAGGAGAATGATTTCCGGCTCTGTCGCCAACGCGCGGGCAATACATAGACGCTGCTGTTGGCCACCCGAAAGAGAAAGAGCGCTCGAATCCAGACGGTCCTTAACCTCGTCCCACAATCCCGATTGTTGTAAAGCGGTTTCAACACTCTTTTCAATCGTGCTCCGCCGGCGCACACCCCGCACCCGTAACCCATAAGCCACGTTCTCAAAAATGGATTTGGGAAACGGATTGGGTTTCTGAAAAACCATCCCGATGCGCATGCGAACTTCGATCGGATCGATATCGCGCTTAAGGATGTTTTGATTTTCCGGATACAACCAGATCTCGCCTTCATACTGATTGCCCGGATAAAGATCATGCATCCGGTTGAAGCAGCGGAGAAACGTGGTCTTTCCACACCCGGAGGGACCAATCAACGCGGTGACCGCGTTTTTATAGATCGGCATGGTGACGGACTTCACCACCTGCTTCTCGCCATAGTAAAAACTAAGGCTTTTCACATTTGCCGACACATTGGCCAGGACCTTCTTATCCATTTCTCACCAGCGGATCCGTTTACGGAAATGATGTCGAATATAAATGGCAACGCCGTTCATCACAAGCGTCATCGCCAAGAGAATCATGCCGGTCGCGGCGGCGTTCACGTGAAATTCGGCCTGGGGACGGGAAATCCAATTGAACATTTGAATGGGCATCACGGTAAACGGATCCATCAGCCATTGCGTGGAGACAAACGGAAACTCGGGCTGAACGGGCGGCGTGGGCAAGAACGCGATAAAGGTCAGGGCGCCAATCGTGATCAAGGGAGCGGTTTCCCCGATCGCGCGGCTCAATGAAATAATCACGCCGGTCAGAATTCCACCGGTGGAATAAGGCAAAAGATGGTGTTGAATCACCTGCCAACGGCTGGCGCCAACCGCGTAAGCGGCCTCACGAATGGAACCTGGAATCGTGCGTAGGGCCTCACGTGTGGACACAATCACGATCGGAAGGACCAGGAGTCCCAAAGTCAGACCGGCCGTGAGAATGCTATGACCCAGGCCAAAGCGATAAACAAAAAGTCCCAGCGCCATCAGGCCGAAGATGATGGACGGGATCCCCGCCAGGTTCACAATATTCAACTCAATAAAACCCGTCACAATGTTTTTGGGAGCGTATTCTTCCAAATACACCCCGGCGGCCACGCCTAAAGGAATTGCGCACAAGGCCGTGACCAGCATCACACAGAGGGTCCCCACCCAAGCGGAGAGAACACCCGCGCGTCCAGGAAAGCGCGAGGGGAAATTGGTAATGAAGTCCCACGATAAACGGGGAACGCCATTGACCGCCAAATCCAAGAGTAAAGCCAGAAGAGTGAGCAGAGCGAAGAAAAGGAGCAAGAGCGCCGTGCATGCAAAGACAAAATCTTTGATTTTCCGGCGCCGTAAGCCGGGATCCTGAACGAGCATCAATAAACCTCACGGAATCGACGGCGAAGCGCGAAGCCAATCATATTAAAGGTCAAAGTCAGTATCAGCAAAGTCAACCCGGCCACGTAGATGGATTGATATCCAATTGAACCATGGGGAAGATCACCCAGACTCACCTGCACGATAAAGGCCGTGATCGTCGCCACGGGTTCGGTGGGATTGAGAGTCAGGTTGGGCTGCAAGCCCGCGGCAATGGCCACAACCATGGTTTCGCCGAGCGCCCGCGATATTCCTAAGATATAGGCGGACATGACGCCGGAGAATGCCGATGGGATGACCACTGAAAACGACGTCTGCAAACGGGTGGCGCCAACTGCGAAGGAGGCCTCACGCAGGTATGAGGGTACGGCCCGCATGGCATCCTCGCTGAGCGACGAAACATAGGGAATGATCATAATCCCCATCACCAACCCCGCGCTTAGGGCATTGAAGCCTGGCATGGCGGGAAAAAGTTTTTGCAGAAGAGGCGTCACAAAGAGTAGCGCGAAGTACCCATAAACAACGGTCGGAACAGCGGCCAGGAGTTCAAGAACGGGCTTTAACATCTCCCGCACTCGAACAGGTGCATATTCGCTCAAAAACGTGGCCACTATCGTTCCCACCGGAATTGCGACCGAGACCGCGATCAGTGTTGTCAGGAATGTTCCCGCAAGCAACGGTAGAATCCCAAACTTCGCATCCGCGAACAAAGGCGTCCATTCCCGTCCCGTCAGAAACTCCACAGGCGACACATGGGTGAAGAAGGGAATGGATTCCACGACCAGAATCGTGAGGATCCCAAGGGTCACAAAAATGGAGGCCGAAGCGGCAATAAAGAGGAGGGCCTCAATCGCCCGCTCTTTCCATATTCGTCTTGTCCGGACATTCAGGCGTGTGCGTTGATACGCGGAAACTTTATCCAGTCGGATGGGCTGAATAATTTCGTCGTGCAAGTTCACCTACAAACTCTTCTTTTTCTTCATCAGTTCATCCACGCGCAGCCCCACTTCGGAATGACCACCGAAAGCCGTGCCCAGTTTTTCTTTCGCGAGCGCTTCTTTGCCCAGGGCGTAGGCCGTTTCGGGAAGAGGCACAGCCTTCACTTCCTCAGCCAGCTTTGGCGCATTTTCAAGATAAAACTGCACGAATTCCTTCACTTCCGGCCTCTTATAAGAGGATTGACTCACATATATAAAGAGCGGTCGTGAAAGCGGGTTATAGGAGCCATTCTCCACGGTTTCGCGCGACGGCAAAACCGCCTTCCCTTTGGAGTTCAGGACGGCCACAGCTTTCAACTTGTCCTTGTTTTCCGAATAATAGGTGTACGGAAGATAGCCAAGCGCGTTCTTATCTGTAGAGACACCATTGACAAGGACGTTGTCGTCCTCGCTCGCGGTGTAATCACCGCGGCTGGCTTTGGCTTTACCCACAACGGCTTCGGTGAAGTAATCGAAAGTCCCGGAATCGGCGCCCGCACCGTAAAGTTTCATCTCCTGCACGGGCCATTTGGGATTGACCTGATTCCACTTGGTGATCTTGCCCTGAGCCGCGGGTTCCCAAATCTTTTTGAGCTCTTCTGTCGTGATTTCCTTTATGAAAGTGTTGCCGGGATTGACCACAACGACCGTGGCATCATAGGCGACCGGAAGTTCAAAATATTTGATTCCAGCTTTCTTGCAAGCCGCCATCTCGCCTTCCTTTTGAATGGGGCGGGAGGCATTCTGGATGTCGGTTTCGCCACGGCAGAATTTCTTAAATCCTCCACCCGTGCCCGAAACGCCGACAGTAGCACGAATTTTACCCCTTTTTTCCGTTTGAAATTCCTCCGCCACGGCTTCCGTGATGGGAAACACGGTGCTGGATCCGTCGATTTTGACTGTTTGGGTCTGGGCCGAGGCCGAAAGCCCGCAGCCAAGGAGCAGGGATGCTAGCGAAAGCATAAAATTCTTCCTCCCAAATTGTTTTCCGGCCAATTTTAACAGATTGGGAGGTTTCTTATGTCAGGAAGACGTCAGGAGTCATTCGCGCTCGGAGTCAGGTAATGACACGATTTCAGACCAGACCTTATACTTTTTATACAAATGAAAAAGCTGAGAGTTGGAATTTTATTTGGCGGGCGGTCCGGTGAACACGAAGTGAGCATCGCCTCCGCGATGTCCGTGTACAAGGCTCTGGATAAGTCGCGCTACGACGCGGTCTTAATCGGAATTGATAAAACCGGTCGATGGTTGCTACCGGATACACGTCCCCTCCTTGAACAAGCCGATAATCCGATGCACGTCAAGCTGGCTCAAATGGATGGGTCGTATGGAATCGTGCCCTATCCTACAAAATCCCAGATCGTCCCTGTTGAACAGGAGACCACAACCCCCACACAGGCGCCTATCCCCCATGTGGACGTGATTCTTCCAATCCTGCATGGAAATTTCGGCGAAGACGGGACCATGCAAGGACTCCTGGAACTGGCGCAGATCCCCTACGTGGGATCGGGAGTCGTCGGTTCGGCTTTGGGAATGGATAAGGATCTTTCGAGCCGCCTCTTCGCTGTGGCCGGGATCTCCGTCGTTCCGTACGTGTGCGTTCGTAAGCATGAATATGAAGTGGGGCAAGCTCAGGTGGAGGAGCGCCTGGCGCGGGAATTTTCATTCCCGTTCTTTATTAAACCCGCCAATGCCGGCTCCTCTGTCGGCGTACACAAAGTGAAAAGTCGCGATCAGATCCGGCCGGCGTTGGAGGACGCATTTTCCTTCGACCTCAAGGTTTTGGTACAAAGAGGAATCGACGCGCGCGAACTCGAAGTTTCCGTGCTTGGCAATGAGAACCCGCGTGCCAGTATTGTCGGGGAAGTTATCCCCCGCCACGAGTATTACAGTTACGAGGCCAAATACATCGATGAAAATGGAGCGGAGCTTTGCATTCCCGCAAAGGACTTGTCTGATGAGATCACACGCAAAGTTCAAGAGTGGGCGCTTAAGGCTTTCGAGACCCTCGAATGCCGGGGATTGGCGCGCGTCGATTTTTTCCTCGACCGCAAGAGCGGTGAGTTGTTCTTAAACGAGATCAATACCATTCCCGGATTCACCCGCATCAGCATGTATCCCAAGCTCTGGGAAGCCTCCGGCCTCAGCTACACCGAGCTGCTGGACGAGTTGATTCGCCTCGCGCTTGAAGGCTTCAAGCAGCGTCAGGCGCTTAGAACATCCTATGAAGTGAAGGCGTTAAAGTAAGGGCCCTTATTGTGGCTTCGCAAAGCTGATTTGTGGGCCAGGCACGACTCTTCCATTGGTGAATTCAAATCAGTCCAGAGACGGATAAATACTCATTGAGATGGCGAACTTTTGATCAGAGCGCCATTTTGGAGGAAGAATGACCGAAATGATGAAACTGAAAATGATGAAGTTGAAAGCGATAGGGCTCCTGGCCGTATTCGGATTTACTTGTCTGGCCTCGGCGTCTGAAGTCAAGATCTACCACTGCTACAGCTATGGAATTCGGAGTGCCTTTGACCTTCATGTTGATGACTCGAAACGAGAGGTTAAAACTGTGGCGCCTGGCCTGCCAGGTGAGTCCGGGTACCAATTCGGTCGTTCGTATGAAGAGATGAGCTTGGTTCCGCTGGATATACCTTACTTCCGGCTGGTGACGCCGCAGGACCCAGACGTGATCTGTAAATTGCTCGGGATCCGTTAAAGGGTAGAGAAGAAGGGCCGAACTCTGTGAAATTCGGATATCTCGGAAATGTAATCGTAGTTTTGTTATTTTCTGGATTCGCCCCGCAGGGACGTGCTTACCCTCTTCAGCAGGCAGACTACGTAATAAGAATGGATCTGCAACGCAAGGTCGACCTTGGCAAACCCGTTGTCAGTCTTTCCAATCCTCTTGTGGCGACGGTGCTTGGAATAGGAAAGATTGTCCTCACCGTTGCGAGGAGCAGCGAGCAAGCCAGTCAACTTACCAACTGGCCGCAAATCCCGATAAATTCCACGCTTCAAAAGGTCACGGTCACAAACACGTGGGACTATGTGACTCTCGGGATGATGAACGGGGCGGATATGTTTGTAGACGGAGATGCAATTGGGGTCTTTAACGTTTCGTTTGAAGTGGACTCTCGAATTTATGTTTGTGGAGTGATTATCCCGGCGGAAGGGGTAGAGATGCGGTACTTCGATTGTGAGCGGCGGCATTAATGCTGCGCAAAGCTTCGTCTGGACCGCGCTAGATCCCGATGATAAGGGTCTCCAATTTGGACTCAAACTGGAGGCCTTCCATGAAAAATCGGATTTACTTCGCTTTCCTTGTCTCCGCCGCCACCTTTGTCATGCAAGCTCAGGCCTACGAGCTTTATAGGTGTATTCCACCCGAAAATCAGGAAATTCAGAGAGAGATTTTGGGCTACACTGTGGAAGCCATTCGTGTGGACAGCTCCGGGTTCGTCACAGTTCGGACCGATATGTGTGTGGACGAAGCGGACAATCTGACGCCAAAGTCAGAATCGTGTACGACGCTTGAAGTGCGGATCGCGGCCCAAGTGGCTCGCTTAGGAGATGTGAGCGCCAACGATGATCGGGAAGAGAATTTCTTTTGGGCGGGCGAGACCTACGACGTCAATGTCACGAAAGAGCACAAAGTTCGGGCGTTGTACGATCCTATTCCCTACTTTCTGGCTCTAGAACAAGATACGGCGTTTGAAGGAAGCTGTTTTACGACCCTGGAAGGTGTCGAGCCCAGGTAAAGCAACGGAAAACGCTTCGAGGGCCAGCCTCCGGGAACGATCAGCCTGTTTTGAGGCGAAAGTTCCCGGAGCGCATGATTGAGATCTCACTGCATCAGTAAATGAGCGCGTAAAAAATCAATCAAAGGTTGCCTGTAAAACATAATGAGTGTGACCAGCGATTCCAAATGAGAGCCCGTCATGGTTTGCGAGCTCGGAGTTCCAAAGGCCCGCCAGAGTTCCATTTGATTCTCGGTTGGGACCGTGGTGTCGCCCTCGATCAGTGTCATAAAGATGGAGGTGCTGTGGGCTTGGGCTGCAAAGTGGATCGGGTCAAAGAGCTGGTGTTTGCGGAGCTCCATTTCGTAGATAGTGGCGTCCGTTGTGCGCATATAACTCATGCGCCTTTCGCGAACGCGGCTCACGGTCTCTTGTGTCGTATGCGCCATAATTGCGGGTAGGTTACCGGCGCCCGCCGCGATGACAGCCGCCGACACGCGCGTGTCAATTCCGACAAGCAGAGAGCCTAGAATTCCACCCATGCTGACGCCAAGGACACCGATGCGGCGGGCGTCGACTCTCGAGAGTCTTTGCGCGAAATCGATCGTGGTGCGCAGACCATGAATGGCGCTACGGATCTTCATATCGTCTTCTTCCCAACCTGGTATGTTCTGAACTTCCGAGGCATCAAAGAAGTCCGCGATGATGGCAGCCATTCCATTCACGCAGAGATCGGTCGCAACTATTCGATCTGTGATTTGGACGCCCATTATGGAAGGAACCACAAGCACGGCGGGCACTTCCTCATAAACATTTGGTAGATACACGGGAACGGCGTGGGTTGACACTTTATGGGTGTCGACATTCACGACCGGAAGTTGGACGACGGTCTCTCGACAGTTCCCTGAAGTGGGAATATCAAATTTTTCCCCCGTGTAGGGATAATGTTGCAGCAGTTGAAGTCGGGTCTGACGGTCGTGGTCTGAAATTGGCGGCAATGGAAGAGCTGTTGTGAAATCCGTGGACGTAATAAGAGCTATGAGCACCCATGCAAGGTGTTTCATCAAAATCCCCCCTAAAAAGATGAATGTTTACAAAGCTAGAGAGTTTCTAAAAAGGCGTCTACAGGAAAGAAGCTAGCTCTTTGCAATATCCTGGAGAAAGCGCGGCAATCCGCGAAGGAAATGCACAACCTTATCCACAGACTCCGCGATACTGAGCTCGTCCGTGCGTAAATGGATGTCGGGCGCTTGGGGTTTCTCATAAGGTGAACTCAATCCGGTGAACTGGGTGACCTCGCCTTGTCGAGCTCGCGCGTAAAGCTGCTTGGGATCGCGTCGCTCACATTCTTCAGCCGGACAGTCCACGAAAACTTCAACAAAACGATGGGGACCAACGATGCGTCGAGCTCGCTCGCGATCGGCAGCAAATGGGGAGATAAACGCGGTCAGCACGACCAGGCCGGCATCGGCAAAAAGCTTCGCGACCTCAGCCACGCGGCGATTATTCTCTGACCGGTCCTCATCTGAGAAGCCGAGATCGCTGCAAATGCCCTGGCGGATATTGTCACCATCGAGACTAAAGGCATTCACACCGAGCGAAAAGAGAGATTTCTCCAATTCACGCGCGATCGTGGACTTGCCGGACCCGGACAGCCCCGTCATCCACACCACCAAGCCGGGATGGCCCGTGCGCGCCTGACGCTCCGCCACCGTTACTCGGCTGGGCTCAGTTGAAAGGTAGGCCCGTTTGTCCGAGAGGATCCGCCCTCCACCGGCCACGCGATGGTGTTCAACAAGCACAAACCGGCCGGTCGATTCGTTTTCCCTGAAAAAGTCATGCGCCAGTTCTTTGTTGAGGCTTAGTCGGATGCGACCGATCGATCCCCCTTCAAGTGCCTGACCGGGCTGCTGCACCAAGGTTTCCGGATCTAAGACAGTTTCAATGGCGTCAACTTGGGCCGAGAGTTCCGCATTCGCGCACCGAAAGGTATAGGTTCTTCCCGCCTGGAGGGGCTGCGGCGCTAACCAAAACAGATCCGCTGTGATCTTGCGCGAAATGCGCGCCGGAGCTTCTGGAGCAAAGCCAAGCTCGCCGCGCTCAAGGAACAGCGGATCTCTCAGAGTAATTCCCACTGCATCTCCAGGCACCGCAACCGAGCGGCTGGGGTCGCCGTGAAATTCCACCGATTTCACCACGCTTTCGCGTCCGCTGGGCAGAAACCGAAGCCGCATCCCCACCCGCAAAACACCTGATTCCACGCGTCCGACGTAAATCCGACGATCATCGAACTTGTAAACATCCTGAAGCGGAAAGCGTAGAGGACGGTCCGCATGATTGGGCGCTTCCGGCAAGTTTGTCAAAGCTCGCGCCAAGGTGGGGCCCTGATACCAGGGCATTTCCGCCGCGGGTGTGGTCAGATTGGCGCCGATCCAAGCCCCTAACGGAATCACAAGCGGTTGCGGCAGACCCGTTTGTTGAAACAGCCGCAGAACGTCCTGAGTGCGGGATTCAAAGACCTGTTGCGACCACTCGACCAGGTCCATTTTGTTGAGAACCACGAGAATTTCGGAAACTCCGAGCAATCCCATCACCGCGACCTGACGCTGAAATTGGATCTGCAGCCCTTCGTTCACGTCCACGACCAAGACCGCGGCATCCGCTCGTGAAGCGCCTCCAACCATATTCTTCAGGAACTCGCGGTGTCCGGGTGTATCGATGATGATGTATTGACGACCTTCGTATTCCCAGGGAACTTCCGTTACATCGATGGTGACGCCTTGTTGCTGCTCCTCTTCGAGTGCGTCCAAAAGAAACGCGAACTCAAAGCGACGGCCTGAGCTATCACAAAGCTGCCGAACTTTATGAACTCGATCCTCCCGCACCTGTCCGGTATCGGTCAGCAATCGTCCAATGACCGTGCTCTTTCCATGGTCGACATGACCGGCGACCGCTACCCGTAGGGGTCGAGTCGAAGATGTCACATATACCCCTCGCGACGCAGCTTTTGCATGGCATACTTGCCGACATGATCCTGCGCCCGTCCCGCCCGTTCACTCACTTTTGTAGTCTGGAGTTCAGCGATAATCTCGTCGATGGTGGCGGCGGCTGAAGGCGTGGAGCCCGTGCAAGGAGCGCAGCCCACGCTGCGGTAACGTTTGCCGTTTTTGGCAAAGTAAAGGCTGAGCACGGGGATGTTCTCCCGTCGGATATAGAGCCACATGTCCAACTCCGTCCAGTGCAGAATCGGATGCACTCGCATATGCGATCCAGGCGGACACTCGGTCTGGTAGTGGCTCCACAACTCGGGCGGTTGTTCACGATAATCCCAAGTGGCTTGCGCGTCCCGCGGTGAGAACACTCTCTCTTTCCCACGCGATCCCTCCTCGTCGCGCCGGATGGCCACAAAGACGGCACGGTAGTCCTTCTCGGCCAAGAACGCCTTTAAACCTTCGGTCTTTAAAGCTTTGCAGCACTCGAGCCGCCCGCGCTCAGGGCCCATGCCTGCGGCCAGCGCCGATGAATTCATCCCCAGCTGGAAGTCGAGGTTCCATTCGCGCGCCATCTTGTCCCGATACTGGACCATTTCGGGAAACTTGTAACTTGTGTCAATATGAACCACTGGAATGGGTATGCGGCCAAAGAAGGCTTTGCGCGCGAGCCATAACATAACGGTGGAGTCCTTGCCCATAGACCAGAGAAGAGCCAAGCGAGGGAATTTTCGGTAAGCTTCCCGAATTACGTACACCGACTCATTTTCGAGCGCGCGCAGGCGACCATCTTGATCCATTATATTCAGGATCTGCCGCATGGCACGGCAATCGTCAAGATTGCATTTTGAATCCGGTGTGAGACAATAAATTCGTCAGAATGATTATTTATTTGAGAAATCAGGAGAAGTCGAATGAACGCAATAGCCATGAAAGATTTTATCGCTCAGCTCGAAAGCGGGAATGAAGCACTCTTTAAGGCGTCGGAAATTCAGGTTGAAGCCTTCTTCAAGTCCAATCCCTCTAGCGAGGCTTTAATCGAACACTTCTCCGGTCGCTGCGCCAACGAGTATATGAATATGATTGAAGTGGCTCAACGCCTGCTTGAGATCGCTCCCAGCGGTGATCGCAAGATGGTCAAGCTCCTGGCGCGCCAGGTTCTTGATGAAGCTCAGCATTTCGATATGGTGGCAAAGGTTCTTGAGAGAATCACCGGACGTCCGCTTGACGTGGAAGCTCTTCTCCAGCGCGAGGCGGGCGGAGGATCCGCTAAAGGCGCCCGCATTTTGGAGAGCATGGACCGGGAAGATCGTCTGGCTTTGCACCTCTATCAATTCATCGCTGAAGGTCGGGCCCATCGCGTTTGGCAGCGCATGGCGGAGGTTTGCCCGGACCCCATGATCGCGG
Organism: Bdellovibrionales bacterium; assembly: GCA_050249195.1. Classification (GTDB taxonomy): domain Bacteria; phylum Bdellovibrionota; class Bdellovibrionia; order Bdellovibrionales; family UBA1609; genus JALHOQ01. The sequence goes on along the minus strand of JBFWQY010000002.1, from coordinate 13,481 downwards.
AAACCTATGCCAAAATCGCTGCGGATGAAAAGGTTCACCGCGAGTTTGGCCGCGTGGGCCTTGAGCAGTTCCTTAATGACGAATCCGATCGTGCGCGTGCCCTCGATCTCGCAAGCCAGATTCGTAAGGAACTGTACGAGATCAGCTGCATGAACTGTGTGGAAGTTCCGGAAGCGCGTGCCCTGTGCGTGGATGCTTACGGTCCCGAATATCTCAAGCACTAGCTTTAAGAAAGTTATCAGCTTTAGCCCAGCCGCAACTCCATAGATTCAGGAGTTGCGGTAGGCCGCAATCCCTTCTAAATTTTTCCTGTGACCCCCTCATTTGATACTCTTCAGGATATCCGTGATAAAATAGAGACACTTTATCGATTGTTCGGTCTCGATCCGTTGAACGTGACCGCTGATGAAGTTCCATCTGTCGTGGTGATTCTGGGCAGCTCACGTTCCGGATCCAGTCTGCTGTTTCATTTGCTGAGTGAAAGCGGAGGGTTTTGGGCTCCGCAAGGGGAGGAGACTCCATTTTTCCGAGCCGAAGGCTTGGGGTATGTGTCCACGCCGGCGGAGAGCGATGAAATTTTCCCCCCGATCTCGGAATTTATCCAGGCGGGAGTGTTTTCCAGAATTATAAATGACCTCGGTAGGCGAGTTCCTGGAGGCGGGTTGAAAGACTCCCGTTTTCAGCTGCAGACGGCCGTGCGCCTGCTTTTGCAATGGCCAGACCTTCGTCCGGAGCGACTGCACGAGTGCCTCTTGGAATTGGGAGCCAAGACGCCGGATGTCACCGTGTTTTGGCTGCAGCTTTTCGAGCGTCTCGATGTCGATTCCCATTTTTATGACTTGGAGGGCTTTCACGCGAGTCGGTTCCGTGCTCTCGAGGTGCCTGAATTTCTTCTGGAGGAACCTCCATTTGTTCTAAACTCACCACGTGTGGTGCCCTCGGGCGCCTCCGATCTTGCGGCGTTTCCTATTTTGCTGAAGAGTTCTACCCATGCCTACCGGATGTCTTTGCTCAAAACAGTATTCCCACACACGCGGTTTCAATGGGTGGTCCTGACGCGCAATCCGGCGGGAACCGTCAACGGATTGATGGATGGCTGGCGTTCCAACGCCTTCCACTCACACAACATGGAACAAGTCGCTCGTCTAAATATCCAGGGTTACACGGATATCTCCGTACAAGGGGATCGTTGGTGGAAGTTTGATCTGCCTCCGGGCTGGAGCCATTACTGTTCGCAGACCTTGACTGAGGTGTGCGCGTTCCAATGGCATTCGGCGTATACCTCCATTCTTTCGAGTACCCGGTCGGCGGGTGATCCCGTTCTCAAGATTCGCTATGAGGATCTTGTGAATCCGGTGCGTTGTTCTGGGGTCCTGCGTTCTGTTTTTGAATTCGCCGGGGTCAAACCCAAAAAGGTGGCAGGGCTCGAGCAGACACGTGCTGTTATGGCTTCAGCCAATCCGGTGCCGGTGCGGTGGCGGCAAAGAGAAGATCTTCTGCGCCCTTTGGTGCACCGGGAGGATATCTCGGCTTTGGCCAGGGAGTTGGGCTATGATGTTTCCCAAGACAACGAATGGACATGAAATGAAATGGGAGAACCTCCCGGCATACCATGGTCGAGGTTGGCAGCCGCGGCGACGTGCGCACTTCGAAGAAGTACGGACAATGCGGATGATTTGGGCGTCCGGAGGTGTGAACAGCGAGTGGTCATCCCTACAAGCGGTGGTGCTTCACCGTCCAGGTCTCGAATTTCGCGCTATCAAGGATCCACGACAGGTCCAGCATCTCGGACTGGTGTCACTCTCCCGAATGAAAAAGGAGTATTTCCGAATCCGGGCAGTGTATTTGCGGCTGGGGATTCAGGTTATCGAACTGAATCCGTCGATGCTTCCAAGAGGTTTACGCCAAGTTTCGCCTAATCTGGTGTTTACACGCGATCTGTTCCTGGGAACGCCCGGAGGTGTGGTTATTGCGCGTATGGCAAGCGAAATCCGAGCCGGCGAGGAGAAGTTTGCCGCAGCTACATTGGCCGCGGAGGGAGTTCCAATCCTGGCCACCATTCAAGGGCATGGCTTGTTTGAGGGCGCTGATGCACTCTGGCTACGACCAAGGGTTTTGTTGATTGGAGTCGGCGCGCGAACCAATCCTGAGGCTTTCAAGCAAATCAGGTCCTTGTTAAAAGGAGTGGAGTGCGTTCCCGTGGAGGTCCCTCAGGGTGTCCAACATCTTCTCGGAATTCTTCAATTCGTGGATCACAATCTGGCCTGTGTTCGGGTTGAGAAAGCGTCTAAGGCTCTTCTTCGAGTTTTAAAAGCTTATCGTGTGAGAATTATACCCGTTAGCGAAACGGAAGAGGTTCAGATTCGGCAAGGGATGAATTTCGTGACAGTGAAGCCTAGAACCGTGGTTATGGCGAGCGGCTGTCCGGACTTGCGCTCACTCTATCGTCAAGCGGGGATAAAAATCGCCGCGGAGGTTGATGTCTCCCAGTACTGTCGGGCGGCGGGTGGCCTGGCATGCGCGACAGGAATTCTGAGTCGGAGGCTGATCGAATGATCTCCGATCCGGTATTTATTGTCGGGACCGAGCGTTCAGGCTCCAATCTGTTAAGATTACTACTCAACGAATTGCCTGAGATCGCGATTCCACATCCGCCTCATCTCATGAGGGATCTGGCCCCGGTGGTCCGACGCTACGGCGCCCTTACTGAGGAACGAAACTTTCGCCGGCTGGTCCAGGATGCTGTTCGTCTCGTCGAACTCCACTTTGCTCCGTGGCCCGTTCGTCTCGAAGTCGAAGAGCTTATGCGTGAGATCCCGGAACGTGATCTTTACTCCGTGTATGCCGCGATCTACGAGCAGTATCGAAAATTCAATGGCAAGGCCCGATGGGGATGTAAGAGCACGTTTATGATTCACCACGTGGCGGACATTCTCCAGCACCATTCCTCTCCGCAGTTTGTGCACTTGGTGCGCGACGTGAGGGATGTTGCCGTGTCCGCTCGCCGCTCGGTCTTCTGTCACTTCCATCCCTACTATGTGGCGCGTCTGTGGGCGGAAGAACAGCGCCGGGGGATCGAATGGAGCGCCAAGGTGTCATCCAACCAATGGCTGACCGTGCGTTACGAGGATCTGATCCGCCATCCCGCCCGAACTCTGCGCACGGTGTGTGAATTTCTGGGCTCAACTTACACCGAGGAAGCCTTAAAGTTCTTTGAGCGCCCGGCCGCCCGCGAGTTGTCAAAGCTTAGTCGTTCCTGGGAAAACGTCAGTAAACCTGTGATGAAAAACAACGCGGACAAATTTCTTCGACACCTCTCGGAGCATGAGATCCGGCTGATCGAAGCGGTCGCCCAGCAAGAAATGGAACATTTCGGGTACGGCTTGGTAACACCGGCCGTAGCCCTACCGGAGGCTGTCCCGAAAACATGGGAGAGAGCCCAGTATTTTGCGAGTGAGTGTTGGATGAAAATTCGAGAGGAGGGACGGGCTTTGCTTCACGATCGAAATGCCAGATTCCGCCTGCGCAAGAAGGCATTTCTCTGGCGACTGGGCTGGAACTGAGCCGTGTATTTGTCGTTTATTCTGAGGCGGTCTTGCGCAAACGCGTCTTCTTGAGCGTGTCCTCTATAGAGCGTCGTTCGACCTCGCGCAGCTCGTTCAGATTGGCATCGGCTGTCAGAATCTTCACATGGGCCGCCGCAATTGAATTCTCAAGATACACCGGTCGTTTGAGGAACTTGGCGTCCTCCTTCTGCAGAAAGACATTCTCGGGATTGGTATAGTCATAGGGGCGACGCTCGATCACACCATTGACCTTCCGGTACACCTCTCGCAACTCGTCATGCGTCAGATGGGCCGTGAATTTCACGAACCCGGGTTGATCAATATCCTCCTCAATAGAACGCTCGCGCGAGAGCCAATCCAGATGTACCAGCTCATCTTTGATCACTCCCGTTTGCACGAACTTTTTGTAATCTTGGGTTCCGGTGATCGCAGAGAGATATTTGACTCTCGTCACTTCCTTAAATTCAGCGGCGAAGTCGATCAGTTCCTTCATGGAATCCGGAGTATCCGTTGGTGCGCCAATGATAAACAACCCGCCGATTTTTACCTTGGCTTCACGCGACGTATAAATAGCGTCAATTATCGCGTTCTTTGTCGTCCCCTTGCGATAGGCCCCGAGGGTTGCTTTGGAGACCGATTCCATTCCATAAAGGACCAGATCCAAACCCCGGTCACGCATATGCTGGAGTACAGGAACGTCAATTCCCACGACCCGCGAAAAAATCACGGATCGGAAGTCGTGCGCGTTCCAGGCTCCATCCATCAGCTCGTGAACATATTGCTTGTCCGTGATGAACGTAAGATCGCTCCACCACACAAACCGAAATCCCCATTGTTTGTAATACTCGATTTCACGTTTCACGCGCTCCACGCTCTTTGCGTTCAATCGTGGAAAAGCCCGGTAGCAAAACGTGCAGTTGGCGATACAACCACGCGAATAGCTCATAAAAATTTCGGGAATCACGCCATCCCGAAACCGCTCCCAAACCGAGAAGTCCTGAAAGGGTGTGGCATCCAGATCCTGCATTTGGGCGCGAGGAGCATTTTGATGCAGAATTCCCGCGGGGTCGCGCCAGACCAGGCCATGAATGGCGGCAATATCCTTGGCGAACGCGTTTCGCGTGTACCAATCCATAAACTCAGTTAGCGTCAATTCGCCTTCACCAACGACCGCGTAATCCGCCTTGATATGATCCATAATGAAGACCGGGTGCGAGGAAATCAGTGGGCCGCCGAGCACGATCGGAAGGTCCGGGCGTTCTTCTTTTGCGATCTCACAAGCGCGCCGGATATAGTTGAAACTGTCGCCGAAAGTGGACATGCCCAAGACATCAATCCCAGCCAACTTGCGCCGGAGGTCTTCAGGATCATAGACATCCCGTTGATCAAGCAGAGTCACCTTATACCCAAGGCCCTTGAGCAGACCTGCGATCATGGATGGCCCTTCGAAAGGGGCATAATGAGCCCATTCCCAGCCACGCGGGACAACAAAAGGGGACGGGGGAACCAACAGCGCAAAATGAAGGGAGCTGGTTTGCTTGGCCTCGGTGGGTAACGGCAGCTGGCGCAAACGGTTCAGAGTGTCGTCGTAAAGACTCGGACCTTTTTTGGGCGCCAGTTTGATTGCCATCCTGCCTAACTTTCTTTTTGGCCGGTCAGAACCATCCAGTTCCAGTCCTCAAAGAGTTCTTTGCCGACCGTTTGGACATTCCGCACCTGCTTATATTCTGTTGACGCTTCCGCGATCAGCTGACGTATCGAAGCCCGCAGTTCAGGTTGAAGTTCAGGAGCGCTGTTCAGCCAGTGATCCACGCTTTCTCGCACGCGTAGCATTCGCGCGCCAACAACGTTAAATCCATTCTCACGCAGAGCGTTTTCAAGGTCAATGGCACGGTAGTAACTCAGCAGATTGATATGACGGGCTCGCTGTACTTTCTCATAGACGGGGTCGTCCAGTTCTGAGAAGGCCACGCTTTGAATCAGGATGAAACGTCCACCAGGCTTAAGAATCCGATGAATCTCGCCAAGAGTCTTTTTTCCTTCCACAAGCATGAAGGACTGCCGGAGAGTTGCGAGATTGAAACTGCGGTCGGGAATATCCATCTTTTCAACCGATCCGATTTTGACCGGAAAATACTGTGACGCCACCCAACCCATCTCTGGAGTTAGATCCAGACCCTTCACTTTCCAACCCAGATCCAGGAGATTGCGGCCGACGATACCTGTACCACAGCAAAGATCGAGACAGAGATCCTGACCCTGGGGGGCCGGTCCGGCGGCCTCCCGATGAGCATCAATCAGTTCCGGGCTCAACATCCAGTTCGCGGCCCTTTCATAAGTTTCGATGCGCCGGGCGAACTGATCGCGGATATGACTGTGATGTTCCGACGTCATTGGGGGCTCGCCACAATCAATACGAAGTTCCAGTCCTCCATGATTTCGCCGTTCACAACCTCTACACGCCGGAGGTTCTTGTACTCCGCGGGAGCGTTAACAACCAAATCACAAACTTTGGTGCGCGTCTCTTCAGACAGCTCGGGTGCTTCCCGCATCCATAAACTGACCGACTCGCGCACCACGACGGAGTCTTGAGCCACAATTGAGAATCCATTTTCTTGGAGTTCCTGCTTGAGGCTTTCCGTTGTATGGAACTTCCTCATCTGCGCCTGTTTCGTCGTGTGAATCAACCTGAGGTGGTCACTGTCTATGGAAGAGAAGGGGACCAGATGGCTCAGTATAAATCGTCCGCCGGGTTTCAGCACGCGACCGACCTCTTTCAAAACCGCGGGTCCGTCGTCGAGTAAGAAGTAAGCTTGTCGCATCACCGCGAGTTCAAATGAGCCGTCCGGGAAAGGCAGGTTGGCCGCATCGGCGACCTGAGCCTTGATGTGCTTGCGCGCCTCCTCAACCATTCCCACGGAGAGATCCACCCCGGTAACATCCCATCCGGCGACCTTCAAACTGCGAGCCACCGCCCCTGTTCCACAACAGAGTTCGAGAGCTTTGCCGGGAGGTTTTCCGGCCAAGCGTGTGTGCGCGGAAATCAGCGCTGGGTCGGTCACCCAATAGACCGAGCGTTCAAAACTGGACGACCGCAGATCAAACTGCTGTTTAATTTTATTATTATGAGTTGTAATCATGAATCGAGACCTTATTATGCATTATACGCAAAAGCTTAGCACCGGCTCTCATTTATGCAAATGAAAGAATTGGCGGACGGTACATGAGCAAACATCAAATTCAGATTCGGTTCAACACGGACAAGGAAAAGATCAATGCGAGCCTTCCGGCTTGGCGGGTCTTGGTTGACGGGCGCGAGCACTTAGCTGAATCGGTCCGTGTCGAGGTTCCGATGTGGACGACCGAAGATCTGCTGCCCACCGGACAACGAAAGTGGCATCTCACCTGTGAGGGCGAGGTGTATTGGCAGGGCGGAGACTGTACGATTCGATAGGGAAGGCGCTGGAGGGGCGTGCAGCTCTTACGCTGCACTGCCGCCCCCGCGAAGTAGGAAACCTCTCAGCCGCTGTACAACGTGGTACAAGCAAGCCTCACAAAGTGGCGAGGTTTGAGTGGCACCTTAGTGCTGGACGAAATGTCCTTGGCGCCGGCTTGTGTTCGAAATCTCAAAAACTCTGTTCTAAAACTCTTCAAATTCAAAATCTTCAACATGCGCTCTCCTATCGTTTCACCACGAGTTCATTATTGATCTTCGGGGCGATCCGCTGAGCGATCTCGCTAACCTTGTTTTTTTCCTCAAGGGAGGAAACCCATCCTTCCAAGGTTGTGACCCCCTTGAACGTCACAATCCGTATATTCTTTGCTGTCGCGGACAAATCGCTATCCCTCAGGGCCTCACGAATGCGCTCAGACGTTGAAACATCACGAGGGTTGCTGTTTTGATCCTGAGTTGTCGTTTGCAGCGTAGGTTCAATCCTCGCTCCCTCACGCGTAACGGCGGGTGAAGTTTGCAAACCCGCTTTCGCGCGCTCTTCGGCGTCCGTAGTCACTTGATCATCGAAATTCACGGTGTTCGATACAGCATTATCGCGATATTGAGCTGCAGGTCGCGAGACGGTGCTCTGTTGAACTTTTGTGTCTGTGGCATCGGCTGGAGCTTTTGTAGTTGCAGTCTCCGGTTCAACAGCCAGCGCAACAAAGCTGATCAACACAATGACGGACGAGAAACTAAAAGTGGTTATGCGAGACATTCTTCTGGTTTCTCCTTTCCGATGTTGAGCAACCGTGTTCACTTCCGAGTTCACACCTGGGCTTTTGTGCAAGGGATATTCCTCATCCAGTTGGGCGCAAAGAGCGAGGGGGTTGAACGCACCACCCCAATGGCTTAATGCTCAAAATAACTTACCTTTCTGTCTTACTTGGATGTTGATTTTGATGACTCAGCCGTGGGGCGGTTTGGAACTTAGCTGATTTACAGCTGGAAAAGGTCCACGTTATGTTCCAATGCGGGACGTGACTCAAGTCTAGGTCCGGCCGTTCCGATGAAATGCATAACTGTTTTACTGCACGCGAAGGAGTTTTGATGTCTCTCTACGATACTCACAGCCTTCACGACTTTCTATTCCACACACCTGAGTCCGGTCTCAAAAAAATGCTTATAGATCGGAAAAACATGACCGATGTTCACTGCAATCTGCTGTTGAAAATCGTGAAGACCTGCACGTCCGAGCAGTTCAGCATGCACTTTGAGAAGAAGGACTTCCCGCGAATTCGAATGAGTCCGGCGGAGTCGAAGATTAAAGAAACATTCTGGGACAACTGCATGGCGGTCCTCTTAGAACGAGGAATTTTACAGCCTCTACCCGCATCGAGCCATAAGGAAGCAGCCTAATATGCGCAGAATTCTGTTCTTGGCGCTGTTCCTCCTTCTATTGGGGAGCCGGTTGCTGGCGTCGGGCCCGGGATTTTAGGCGGGAACATTTCTCGGATGATCTTGTTTTCTTTTGGTGAGCTGGATTAGTCGCGTTAAGATTTTCTTGCAATCACTAGGAGACATCACCGTGAGACGACTTGCCTGGATTCTTGGCTTGTGGGCCCTACCTGTTGCTGCCGCTTCCAATTCTTTTTATCTTATTGAAGCTAAATTGTTCGTTGATGGGCAATTGATTTCTTCCCCCCGGATATCGTTGCTGGCCGGCGAGCCTTCAGAGATCTCCACTCGAAGTGAGGACCAGACACTGATGATGAGAGTTGTTGCCGAAGAAAGAGCGGAAGATGTCAGCTCCCACGTTTTCTTAAAGTTCGACATTGAGTACACGGCTGACGGTCGTCGTGTCCGATCGTCTCCTCAGCTCCTGGCCAAAGCGGGATCGCAGGCGACAATATCAGTTGGAGGCGCTGACGGGCGAGAAGCCTTTCGCATGGATGTGACAGCCACAAAACAGTAGACCCGGTGCTCTCGGTCGGCCCTTTGTTTGTCGCGTTAACTGTATCGCTTTCGCATCAATTTTGCAGGGATCTCCCGAATAACTTATTAAAGGAGGTCCAGAATGAATTCAATACGTGTGACCACGGTACTCTTAGCTTCGCTTTTTTTCTCTCTGCCGGGTTGGGCGCAGACCGGAACTGGTGCCACTGGCACCACTGAGCAGGAAAAAACTACTGGAACCACAGATACCATGAGCCCGGGCGAAACAGATGCAGATGACGCTTCTTTAACGCCCGATCAACGCAGAGCTCGTCAAAAGGCAATGGATGCTCAGCAGCGTCGTCCTCAAGTTAAGCCCGGTGTGCCCACCACGGCTCCCACGCAAAGGGACACCGGGATGGAAGAAGACACCGACACCAGCGCTGATTAATCACCTCGCGCACGACCCGCATCTCGTCTGAGATGCGGGACTCCCACCGTCGCCACAGTCAGATCTTGCCGTTCTCATTTCGAACAATCGGACCTTAACTACCTAACTCGCGGACCAAACTCGAGTTCTACCGAGGGGCCGGTCTGCTTCCCAACGAAGCCTCAGTCGCTGTGTAAGTGCCTTCAGCCTATACTCCACATGAAGTACAAGCATCCCGACTTTGTACTTCATTTAGAGTACAAAATGCGCCGCAGGATACTTCAATTGAAGTCAATGACGGCAAAATGTGTACTTCAAATAAAGTACAAAGCTAAAGCAACATACTTCAATTAAGGTACAAAGTGCCTCGCCATATACCTCAATCGAAGTAAATACGCGCCGACTGTGTACTTCAAATGAAGTACATACACATACGGTTTGTACTTCAACTGAAGTATATAACAGCAGTTTTATACTCTATTTGAAGTACAAGTCGGGCTTTACATCCCTTAATTGAAGTACAAACCAAGGCGATGTACTGCATTTGGAGTACAAATGAGAGGTTAAGTACTCTATTTGAAGTACATAGATCGCCTTTGTACTTCAGTTGAGGTATAAAACGCCGAAAGCGTACTGCAATTGAAGTAGAAAGCGACATAAATACTCCACTTGAAGTACATGACCTTTTGTTTGTACTTCAAATGTAGTACTTTTCGAGCCGCTTAGGCTGATGACGAACGTTCCGTAAGCCAGTTGGAGAAACATGCTCGAGGGGGAGAAGGAGATTTCAGGTGCATGCCTTCATGCACGTGTTAGTCGTCGTGTCATAACCTCAGAATTCCTTAAGCGCACCTTCCTCGCTGAAGTGGATGAATGCCAGGATTGTGGGATTCAGCTTTGGACCCCGGAAACCTACATCCGATTTCAGGAGTGGATGGTGAACCTAAAGCACGAAAAGCGGGATCTGTTTCAGATTCAGTTTTATATGCCAAGATCCGCGCGCGAGATTCTATCGGACCTCCTGCGCCGGTATCCGGGTGTCCCAATGTCCTCGCTTATGCGTGGGATAACAGCCGTATACTTGAACTCCATGACCCGGATGGCTGGATTTCAGAATCTGTCGTCACGCCTCAACGAACGGCATTCTTATTTGTCCGTCATCTCGGGCCAGCGCAAAAAGACGAGTCTTCACTTCAATTCAGTCGCTTTACTTGATGTACAGACTTGGGCGGAAGTTTTGAAGCTGCCTTCGCACAAGGTGGTGGAAGAAGCGTTATTCAAGTCGCTCGCTTTGCATTTGGAAATCGAATCTGAGTTCAAGCGCATATGGGAACAGAGTTTCTCGCCCACGCTCGAGCTCATTTTGCGGGCCGTGTGACGCCGTTGCGCGGCCGGCGTGGGCGCCGACGATGGACCCGAGTTCGTGTTTCGTCGGTTACACTTACCACCGAGACGTCACCGAGGCGCGAACTGACGATCGATTGCTGTGGGTCAGCGGACGTGAATCTTCTGGAGATTCACGCTCGAGTTTCTAAATTACCCTTATATACTTGATTTTGCAGGATGTGGGTTCATAAGTTGAGACTTCCAGAAAAAAGAGCGCTTGCATCTCGATCTCGACTCCAAACACATACCGACCCTCAGCCCGAGCTGGCGGTTTCTCTTCGGACATGAATACTGACCGATCGCGCCAGAGGGGATTTCCCTCTACCAGGTGCCTCAGAGTTTCAAAGGCCTCTCTTTCGGCTGCGGGATAGCAGTCCAGCGTCTGCGCACCCGCGTGAGGGATCATTGATGCCATCCCACTTATACCCGTGAACAGAAGGCGTGCTAGTGAGCTTTTCATAATTTTTCCTTTCGACCTGCACATCTTTACAGGTGGGGACGAAATTACTAAAACAGCAACACTTGTGGAAGTACGCACAAATTTGTGGCGAAGTACCCAACAGGATACGGGGAAGAGGCGAACGAAGAACCGAAGGTGTGATTGTGTGGAAGGTTGTCCGGTAGAAGCCACTCTCGATGTCATTGGCGGCAAGTGGAAGGGCGTGATCCTCTATCATCTGCTGGGGAATGTGATGCGATTCAATGAACTCAGAAAACTGCTGCCGGACGTGACTCAGAGGGTCCTCACCAAACAACTTCGAGAACTCGAACAGGCGGGCATTATTCGCCGGGAGGTTTATCCCGAAATCCCGCCGAAAGTGGAATACTCGCTCACACCCTTGGGAGAAACCTTGCATCCGATTGTGACGGCGATGCGGGCCTGGGGAAAACGGTACTCGAAAGAGGTCCAGTCGTGGGAAGCGCAAAGAGCAGAACGATCGCTTACGTAAACCAGGCTATTCGCGAGCTATTGAGCACAAGTATTTGCAAACATGCTTTCCGTTTGATTTTTGCTCATGAGCCTCGCTACACTTTGGGAAGTGGGGTCACAGGCTATTCGCTCGATTTTTATATTCGCCTTCGTTCTTTCAGCGCTTCCCGTGCATGCTTTCAATAAGGAACGCTGTGGAACGTTGTTCCCCAAATCCGATGGCACCCATCCTCCCTATTACAGTCCGCTTTATGTTTTAACTATGGTTCCCTCAACCGCATCCTATTTTTCATCGGTTGGACCGTGCTCAATGTATGGAGATAGCGGAACTCGTACTTCATTCATAAAAGATGCCTGGCTTCCGCTGCAAGTCGATGTTTCCCGTGGTGACGGAGAATATCTGAATGCCTTCGCTGAACTGTCCGGTTGTTCCGCTCATCAGTACGAGGTGTTTGCGACCACCTTACATCATCGGTTTTCAACCTTATTCTCTCGCCCGAGCGATCAACCCGAAGAGTTGCTCAATCGAATTGATTCCGTTCTTCGTTCCGAAGGAATCTGCGTCAACTAGACCTCCATTCCCCTTGGCTTTTGGAGTGGGCCGTCTTTGCATCTTCCCGTCTAAAATCCATTACGTTTTTGCCAGTCGATAAGGTCACGATGATGCACTTCACATTCCGTATCGCCTTTGCGAACTCCGTCAAAGGCCTGATCGATCTGCAACATCTGGCAGCGTGCGATGATGGGGCCCGTGAGCCGACCCGGCGAGAGCGCCAGTCTAGCGACTGTTTGCTTGCAGGTTGCTTCCGCTTTGGTCCAAACGATGGCACACAGCTTTTCTGAAACATGGTAGCAGCGTCCGGGAAATCCGTTTGGAGAGCAGGGGCCTGCCGAGTTGACGTTAGCCAGCTGTTTTCCAACATAAGCGAGCAACGCCAACGAGACGATGAAAAGCGCGATTTTAGCGCCTCCGGCTACAGGCGAATCCGAAGAGATCCATCGCTCGAGAGCGGCAAAAAGTGACTTCATCTCTCTATGACTGTGACTTAGGGGCTGAGGCAGCGTCAACACAGGATTGAATTCATGCTGAAGCCTTTGCGTTTAAGTCGGAAAAACGCGACTGACCGCAAAGGGAAGACGTATTTCTCATGAAGGACATTCGGTGTTCTAACTATTTAAAAATAAAATTTAATTTACTCTACGGCTGCGAAGTTGCCGAAGATGCTTTGGAGAAGTGGTTTTACGGTTGCTGCTTCCACCGGGCCATTCACAGGAGCGTAACAAGCCAGTTGCACTGAACCAACGCTAGCAATGGATACGGGGATGCTGCCTTCGATAACTAAAACTTGGTTCCCAAGAACGTCTTTGTAGCGAGAGGCTTCAAGCCAAGATACCGTCACCGTTTGCTGGGGCTGTGCTACGAGGATAGTTTGCAAATCCTCTTTGATGTTCCAGTTCTTAATCTGGCAAAACGGAGAAAACGGATAGCTAAGCCCACCAGTACCAACATTATACACTCGGACATTGTCGGGAAGCAATTCGGCAAGATTTATAGCATCTTCTCGTGGTCCATTGGGCTTCACTTTGATTGATACCGCTTTACCTTTGGCAATGAATACATCGCCGTAAAAATGCGTGTAGTATTGATCAGTTTCATTTTCAACGGTCTTCATAAGAACGCCGACCCGCGGGCGCCGCAGGCGCTGCGCGGACCTTCAGCAACATAAGCTACCAAAATTTAACAATTTAGGGTAACCAACCGGCGATCTCCGGAAACTAAAAAGGCCGAAGTACGTCTGG
>JBFWQY010000001.1:0-280617 GCA_050249195.1 Bdellovibrionales bacterium | reverse complement strand
CATCCGTCCATCCCTGAACCTCTCTGTGTTGAAATTTCGTTGCAGAAAAATCAAATCACATCGAGCTAAGGGATGGATACCTTTGCACTTATTTCCTGGACCTACCCCAATTAATTACGGAGAACCCCCATTCCGATCGAATCCCATACGGTGACCAAAACCTATCCACAGACAATCTGGATCTCATTTGGAAACACTCAAATTGTCAGTTGATCTAGACATTTGCATTGCTGTTTCTGTTTGAACCTTAGTCCTCTTTGGCACCTGAATTGCGATAATGCGCTTCGTAGGGGAAAGGATGGGGTGCACTCATGTTCTGGGGCCTAAGACTTGGGTTCGCGGCTTTGCTTACGAGTTGTGTGGGTTGTTCGGGAGGGTTCAAACCATATCTCTCATCGCAAACCCAACCCATGACCGATGCTTCTACACAAGGACAGCATTCATTACCCGCACCTGCGCCATCTGCACAACCATCACCCATCCCGTTACCAGTCCCAATCCCGGGGCCCGCTCCAGTACCTTCGCCGACACCTTTGCCCACACCTGAACCGTTGGTTCTAAGCTTTCCTGTTAACGTCGAAGTTTATCAAGGTAAAGACGTGACGATCTCATTTACACTGAATCGCAAAGCTGATCAGAACGTGACCTTTAAGTGGTCGACCGCAGATGGAACGGCACTTTCTACCTCGGATTATGTCGGAAAGTCGGCACAAGACGCGACGATCCCGATCGGTGCTGATCGCACTCAGATTAAGGTGCAAACTTCGGATGCAAAATTTATTGAGAGTTCTATTTACCTTAAAATTGTACTCTCCGACATCAAAGGAGCCAAGACGAGTTCGAGTGAAACAACCGTCACCCTGAAGCCCAATCGCATCAAGCTTACCGGAGTAAAAGCACTATTTGGAAGCCGAAAGGAGGATGGCCAGGTCTGTGCTATCGATGGAAACGGTAAACCACTATGTTGGGGAAAGTACATGACCCGAACAGCCACACCGTCCGGAATTCGCTCGGGTTCCCTTTATCCACTCGCTATTCAAGGTCTAGATAGCGGTGTTCGATCGATCGCGTTTGGGCCGAATGCAAACTGCGTTGTAACGGTTTCTGGCGCAGCCAAGTGCTGGGGTGGGAATTCAAATGGTGAACTTGGTAACGGGACCTCGAATGCAAGTGAGTCTCCAGTAAATGTAATGGGTTTGGAATCAGGCGTGCGATCGATCACGATCACCGAAACCATGACAGTCGATTCGCAACTTAAGGGAGCACTCTTTTTTGCTGTTATGGACTCCGGCGCCGTTCGGTGTTGGGGGGGTGGTCAATCCTCGCCCGTTACAGTTAGCGGTTTGAGCGGCATTCAATCAATGGCGACCTATTCTCTTAACCTCGCTTTTCTGACTTCCTCAGGAGCAGTGCTCACCGCCAAACGCCCCAAGAGCTGTTCGGAGGTGATTGTGACCTCGAACGTGTTTGATTCCGGAATTGAAACTCTGGTGGGCGGAACATATGGTGCCTGCGTTCTCACTTCGTCGAAAACAGTCCAGTGTTGGGGTACGGCTTACTCCTACCCTGTCAGTGTGTTTAACCTCCCGACCGGCACAGTTCGCTCTCTGAGCGGCGGGAGTCGCCAGGCCTGTGCAATCTTAACTGACGGCAAAACGTACTGCTGGAACAACGGCCCCTCGACAGAACACGGAACGTTTGAAGTCACACATTTGCCTTCAGTCGCCAGCCAAATTGAGTCCAACTGGCGTGGATCGGGTTGTGCCTTGTTGGGAGATGAGACCGTCCACTGTTGGGGTGACAATGACTACGGTCGCCTGGGTCGCGGAGGTTTTTCGGGTAGCGAAGTGGCGCGCCCCTGGCTTGGCCTCGGTATTGTGGCCAAGGCAGTGGTCGGCCAATATGCTCCCTTCTGCGCCATCGAAGTTGATGGAAATGTAAGGTGCTGGCGATCAGACTGGGATCAGACCACGCTCCCCCTCACATACAGGATGCCTGTTATTCCCAGTGTGAATGGAACCTCAGCTCTTTCCGGAGGCTTCGGGATCAATTGTGCTTTGACCCCCTCGGCAGGAGTCAAATGCTGGACACGGGATAGTAGAGTCTACGATGCCTATGGACTTGCTTCAGGCATTCAGCAGTTTGTTAACCATATCACCACCACATGTGGATTGACCTTCTCGGGTGAGGTAAAATGTAAGGGATTTTTTAACTACGGGAAATTCGGTGATTTGACGACCGTATCGAATTTAGGTACAGGAAATAAACAAGTCGCTATGATTGGCACCGGTCGCCAGTACATAAATGATGCCGGCGATGAGAGTCCTTGTGTTGTGACATCAGCGAACGCCGTCGTCTGCTCCGATTATAACGGAATCCCCGGAATGAGTTCTGACATAAAATCAATCTCTGGTGGTCAGTTCAAGCTGTGTGCTCTGACTCTGGCTGGCGGCGTGAAATGCTGGGATCGGTCTACATCCAAGACAACGGACATACCAGGGTTGGCAACTGGAGTTGTCGAATTGAGCACCGGTTATGACGATCATTCATGCGTACTTATGAATTCGGGCGCTGTGAAATGTTGGGGCCCCAACTCTTTTGGTCAATTGGGCAATGGATCGGGAATCGATTCGGACACCCCAGTCGAGGTAATCGGAATACCTGGTAAGGTGCAATCCATCTCTACTGGAGTCAGCAGGTCCTTCGCCGTCACGGAGAACGGACAGATTGTAACGTGGGGAATTCGTATTACCAGCGGCCAAACCGGTCCTGTCGTCATACCGGTGGACGGAGATTGAGATTAACCATGTCCATTGTCGGTGAGGAGCCCGCGAGCTGGAGGTCCTCGTTCGCGGGCGCCAAATTTATTCCGGTGGCTCTCCAAGCTCTAATTACAGTAGACCCAGAACCGCTTTGTTCACCGCGTCCTTGTAATCGACAAAACCTTCACGCAAGTCGCGCTCCGTGTAGGTGTAAGGAATATCGGGCGTCACACCCAGATTTTCGATGGGCTGGTTGTTCACCCTTCGCGCGAGCGATCCGGTGAAGGAAAACGACTTCAACCCAAGGGCACTTGGAAATTCCACTTGCAGGACGTAACCGCCCGCCCCTGATGTGCGCTGACCGAAAATCTTAGCGCGCACGTTATCCTGCAGAATCGCCGGGAAGAAATCTCCGCCGGAGAAGTCGAGCTCATTGACCAGAACCAAAATCGGTTTTGTGTAGTTCACCTCGGCGTCCGGATTGACCTTGTCGACTCCCCAGAGATGGAGCGGAGTTGTAAATGTGCGTTTCTCTTTCCATTGGGCCATGACTTCATCGGTGAACCCAAGCAGGCTCTGTGCAAACTGGAAGTTCACGGGATATCCATCCATTTTTTCCTCGCCCATCGCCTTCCGCGCGTCCTTATCGTTCTTCACGTCTCTCAGTTTTTCGCGGAGCTCGTGGACTTCACTGATCATGGCGGGCCAGAGTGTAATGTGATGATCCGGCACTTTGATCGGGTCTTTGCTCAGCACGGACATGAGCGACAGAACATAGAAGATGGAGCCGCCGGGATTATTAACCTGGTCGATAACAAGGGCGTCCGTGATCGGCTCCATTTTCTTGATCAAAGCTTTAAAGGCCTCGAACGTCGCCGTGTTTTCGGAGTAGTGGGGAATACGGATGTACCCAATCAGGCGCCCTCCGTCCGCTTTGTAAACGTAGGCGTGAAACTTATCCTTTTTCTGCGCTTCCCAGACCACTGGTCCCAGCTGGGGCACGAAGCTTTTACGACCGCCGATCACAAAGTTGTCCTCGTCCTCTCCCTTGTCATGTTTCGGCGCGGCCAGGATGTCCGACATGCCCCATCTCATCTGGGGATTCAGAAATCCGGTCTGCTTGGATTCACTGCGTGCAAGAGAAAGCCTTGTCGAATGGGCTTGCGGATTCCAGGGCACGGATTCGGGTGTGTACTCCCAAGTGAACTGAAGCGTGAATGAAGTTTCTTTCTGAGCACCGGTGGAATTATCGGACTTGCCGGCATCGGAGGCCATCCGTGCAAATTCGACTTCGACACGTCCTTGCGGCACGTCTAAAGCCATGGCCGCCAGTCTTCGCGTCAACAATCTCTCCGCCAGGCGCTGATCCGTGCTGGCTTCGCCCCAAGCGATTTGGGTGCGGATCTCTTCGATCACGTCTGCGATGGGACGCCCACCAAACGTGACGATTCTGTCTCCAACCTTGATCGGAAAACTCTTCTGATCCAATTTGCTTTTGTCGACTCGAACCACGTAGTACTTGCCATTGGTCCCGTTGATCAGGAACGGCAGGGACGCCGCCTCCGTCGTAAAAAATGTGAAACCCACATGGTAGTCCTTAGTGGATGTCAGGAGGCCTGCAATGAGGCGGCGATAATCACGCGCGGTGACCTCTGTCATGGAGTTGAGATCCTCCATGGCCTGCTGATACTCCGCTTGAAGATCCCAGTTCAGGTGCTCTTTCTTCCACTCGGTAGGCGCGTAGCCGGTTTCAAACACCCGTTTGATGAAACTCATTTCTAAGGCAATCGTGTCCTTCACTGAATCCGCAAACGCCGCACCAGAAAAAGATAAGACGACAGCGCCACAAAGAGCGCGCAAAGCGAACTTCATTTGAATCCCCCTCCCTTTATTTCCCCGAGGCGACTCCTATCACAATCCTGCTGGAGGAGGCCAGCATCTTCAATATTGCAGCTCCTTGTAAACTTGGTCTTTAGTTAGAAAGGCTCCGTCGAGGTAGGGGAGGAGCAACGCAACTGGGGCTCAGGGCCTAAGGGAAGAAGAAGGTGCAGAAGCAGAAAGCTTGAGAAAGAAAAATGTAAAGTAAATGGTCAAGGGGACGACATTTTGGGTCGCTCTGGCATCAGATATTGATTTTCTTTCGCCTCAAGCAACTCTCACTCGGCATGTGTATCGCACAAGGTCTAACGGTAATGAGACTTATCTTACTCTCAATATTTTTAATTATGAGAGGGATAAATGCTTACGGATTCGAACCTTCAAAGTGTGGACCAGGACTCCTTCTTCCCCGTTCCCTTTATCCGGACCCAGCTATTTATTCCGTGCCCTTCGAACAATATCTCCGTTGGTCGGAGTAAGCGAACACTCAGGCTTGACGTGAGACTACCGATTTTCTTGACTCAAAAGCCGCGGGAGTCTCACCCCGTCGTGTGGATATTCAGAAGGGCGCGAACGTGTTTGATGACATTCTGGATCAGCTCGGGATTGAGAGCGCCGAAATTCTCGCGCCTCAGCATCCGTGTTTGCCTTTTGGGACCTCTCGGACACCAGTTTTGTGGAATTTTTGTTGCCGGCGGATCGCCGCGCGTCCATCGTCAATAGCGAATACCGCCTTGGGAGAAGGCCCGTGCGGGCCTTGAACCCGGATTGGACAAATTCGTGGTTCCAAATGGATCGGGGAGGAGTGAGTCGGGAAACCATCGCAAGATGGGAGCGGGCTCATAACCAGGGCTTCAAAGAAGAGCTGAGCGAGCGCCTTGGCGGTCTACCCAAGCTGGCGCCACCAGGTGCGGTTAGTAGCGTAATTCCTCTCGTCTTCGACTTTCGAACCGAGATGCAAGCTCTCGCCACCTTTCTCCAGTCTCCCGAAGGGCAACGACGGATCCAAGCCGCGGTCCCTTTCCCTTAATGCCGGATTGGGAACTTGCCAGCCCGCCCAGAATCCCCTAGCTTGCGTTCATGCGACCTCGACTTGTCGTGCTGGCCTCAGGGGAAGGCACGAACTTCCAAGCCCTCGTTGAAGCCAGCCGGACTGGCCATTTGCAAGGAGACATTGTTGGCCTGGTGGCAAACCGTGAGTCATGCGGTGCTGCTCGCCGTGCGCAGAACTTGGGTGTTCCGTGGCGGTTTCTTTCGACTAGAACGTTCCGTGTTCCCGAGGCATATGATCAGGCGCTTGTGGATCTCGTGCGGTCGTGGCGCGCGGATTGGGTCGTGCTTGCCGGTTACCTCGCGCTCATCGGGCCCAAAGTGCTCGCGGCCTATCCGCGACGTTTGGTAAATAGCCATCCGGCGCTCTTACCCAAATTTGGCGGAGCGGGAATGTACGGCGCGCATGTCCATCGCGCCGTGTTGGCCGCCGGGGAGGTAGAAACGGGCATCACCATTCACTATCTGGATGAAGAATACGATCGCGGCGAGATCATTGCACAAGCTCGTGTTCCCGTTCTTCCTACAGACACGACAGAGTCGCTGTCGGCGCGGGTGAAGGAGTTGGAGAATTCCTTTTACCCCAAGGTTCTCAATGATTTGATTCTCGGCCGCAAAAGCGAATTCGGTGCCACAAGCCAGACGAATTCTTGACCCTCATCGCGGCCTCAGGTACGCCCTTACTCTGAGCATAAACAAATGAGAATCCAGTGAGGGGGGTTCATGCGATGTCTTAGCCAATGTGTGGCGACCATTCCGCTGATTATCAGTCTGGCCTTAGGTCTGGGCTGCACAAAGAAGGAACCGGCGACCAGCATGGCGAAAGAAATCCGTATCGGTCAATTCGGTTCCATGTCGGGCGGTGAGGCCACGTTTGGACAGTCCACGGATAAAGGGGTCCGACTGGCCATCGATGCGGTGAACGCGGCCGGGGGGATCAAAGGCAAGAAGATTGTGCTTATCACAGAGGACGATCAAGGAAAACCTGAGGAAGCCTCCGCTGTTGTGAAGAAGCTGATCACTCAAGACAAGGTGATTTCTCTTCTTGGCGAGGTCGCCAGCACGCGCTCTCGTGCAGCGGCGCTCATCGCCCAGAAGTACAAGATTCCGATGGTGAGTCCAAGTTCCACCAATCCTCAAGTGACGGAGGTGGGCGATTACATTTTCCGAGTCTGCTTTATTGATCCTTTTCAAGGTCCGGTGATGGCGCGTTTCGCGCACGAGAATCTCAAGTTAAAACGGGTAGCGGTGCTTAAGGACTTGAAATCAGATTACAGCCTGGGCCTTACGGAGTTCTTCACCAAAAGATTCGAGGAGCTTGGCGGTAAGATCGTGGCGATCGAGAATTTTCAAACTGGCGATTCGGATTTCAAGGCCCAGCTGACGGAGATTCGCGGCGCCAATCCCGATGGCATATTTATCCCGGCGTATTACACCGAGGTTGGCCTCATTGCTCTTCAAGCACGCGAACTGGGAATCAAAGCGGTCTTGCTCGGGGGTGACGGTTGGGACAGTCCCAAGCTGTTTGAAATCGGACAGAAAGCCATTGAAGGCGCCTATTTTTCCAATCATTACGCGAGCGAGAGCCCGAATCCTGCAACACAGAAGTTCATTAAGGATTACCAAGCAAAATACGGAGGGATGCCCGACGGGCTGGCTGCCGCCGGCTACGATGCCGCCCGGGTTTTGATCGGGGCTATAGAAAGAGCGTCTGAACTCACTCCTCAGGCCATCCGTGATGAACTTGCGAAGACGAAAAACTTCGATGGCGCCACCGGGAAAATTACAATCAATGATAAGCGCAACGCGGACAAGGATGCGTTCATCGTTAAAGTTGAGGGCAAGACGCTGAAATTTGTGACGCTTCTCGGACCCTAGGTCGATATGTGGAAGAACTGATTCAGCACCTTATCAACGGTCTCAATATAGGCGCGATCTATGCTTTGATCGCGCTTGGATACACCATGGTGTATGGTGTTCTCCAGCTGATTAAT
The DNA here is from genome assembly GCA_050249195.1 of Bdellovibrionales bacterium. Classification (GTDB taxonomy): domain Bacteria; phylum Bdellovibrionota; class Bdellovibrionia; order Bdellovibrionales; family UBA1609; genus JALHOQ01. The sequence continues at coordinate 272,933 of JBFWQY010000001.1, read as the reverse complement.
TTTGCACATTCGGAAGTGTACATGGTCGGAGCCTTTGCGGCCTATTATGGAGCGGGCTATTGGGCCTTGGATCAGAATCCAGGCTGGAGCTCATTTATCCTGGCCCTGTTTATCGCCGTGAGTGCGTGTGCGCTACTCGGGCTTTGTATCGAACGTTTTGCCTATCGCCCTCTCCGACATGCACCTAAACTCAACGCTTTGATCACGGCCATCGGGGTGAGCTTACTTCTCCAGTTTACAGGGCAGGTCGTGTTCGGAGCGGACCCAAAGTTGTTTCCCCAGGTTCTTCAGGATGAGACCTTATGGCGATGGGGAGGCGTGCAAGTGCAGCTTTTTGATGTCACTATTTTTGTGGTGGCACTCGCGGCCATGTTGGGATTGCACCACTTCATTCATCGGACGCGGACCGGTTTGGCCATACGGGCGGTGAGTTTCTCTTTCCGTTCCGCGACCCTAATGGGTATCAACGTGAATTCTGCGATTATGATGACGTTCGTGCTGGGCAGTGCCTTAGCCGGCGTGGGAGCCGTGCTCGTGGGACTCAAGTACCCAAAAATTGATCCTTTGATGGGGATGCTGTTTGGGTTAAAGGCGTTTGTGGCCGCCGTGCTTGGAGGGATCGGTAATCTTCCAGGAGCTGTCCTCGGGGGCCTCATCATGGGATTGAGTGAAGAGATTGTGGTGGCTTACTTTTCCAGCACCTACCGCGACGCCCTGGCATTTGGCTTGTTGATTTTCATTCTCCTCTTCCGTCCTTCGGGTCTGTTGGGACGAGTGAAAGTGGAGAAGGTCTGATGCAGGTGGCACGCGGCTGGATTGGTGTCGCCGTCGTGGCCCTCGCGGTGAGTACCATTGCGACGTTTGGAGTGAACGCCTATCTGCAGCAGCTGGTTTTTTATATCGCCATCAACGTGATGCTTGCGGCGAGCTTAAATCTGGTGAATGGGTTCTGCGGACAGTTTTCTCTCGGCCATGCGGGATTTATGGCAGTCGGTGCGTACGTGAGCGCGATGATCAGTATGGATCTCTCGCTTTTTCCCGAGCCGTTCGAACAGCTGAATTATCCTATTTACGCGATCGCCGGTGGGCTGTGCGCGGCCGTCGCGGGGTTCTTGGTAGGAATGCCGTCCTTACGCTTGCGAGGGGACTACCTGGCTATCGTCACGTTGGGGTTTGGAGAGATTATTCGCGTCATTCTTCTCAATATGAATTCGGTTGGAGGCGCGCGCGGTCTCTATGGCATCCCGGGAACGACGAGCTTTGCTGCCTGTGTGCATGCGTTCTTTTGGGCGGGGGGCACGGTTCTTCTGCTCTGGCATCTGGTGCATAGCTCGTACGGGCGAGCGTTCTTGAGCGTACGCGAAGATGAAGTCGCGGCTGAGTGTATGGGGGTGAATACCACGATTGTTAAGGTTAAAGCGTTTGTGATCTCAAGCTTCTTTGCTGGCGTGGCCGGATCCATTTTCGCTCATACGACCAACGCGCTCAATCCCGCCAGTTTCACCTTTCTTAAGAGTGTGGATGTCGTGATCATGGTCGTGTTGGGAGGAATGGGGAGCCTCTCAGGTTCAATTGTGGGAGCGATTTTCGTGACGCTTCTGCCGGAGCTCTTGCGGCCCTTACAGGCCTACACGGGTGTGGATCTGCGCATGGTGATCTACTCGGCGGCCCTCGTGCTGTTGATGATCTGGCGTCCCGAGGGCCTCTTTGGGTCGCGCGAGTGGATAGATTATTGGAGGCGCTGGCGTGCGGCTCGAGGTTGACTCCGTTTGTATTCAGTTTGGAGGCCTTAAGGTCATCGAGAAAATGAGCCTCACGATCCAGGCGGGAGAACTCGTGGGATTGATCGGGCCCAACGGTGCCGGAAAAACCACAGCCTTTAACCTAATTTCGGGGATCTATTCCCCGACCACGGGTGAGATCCGCTTTGATGGGCGCCGCGTGAATGAACTTAAAGCTCACCAAATCGCGCGTCTGGGCGTGATCCGGACGTTTCAAAATATACGTCTCTTCCCCACCCTCTCCGTAATTGATAACATTCTCATCACCACACATAAGAGTTGCGGTTACGGGCTCCTGCCGGCTTTTTTTCACACCTCAACCTATCGCCGTTTCGAACAGGAAGCGCGAGCACGGGTCATGGACCTGCTTGCGATCTTTAATCTGCAAAGGTATTCGGACAGCGAGGCGGGCGCGTTGCCCTACGGACTTCAACGTAAGATCGAGATTGTTCGCGCACTCGCGGGAAACCCCAAACTCCTCCTGTTGGACGAACCGGCGGCCGGGATGAACCATGCGGAGACCGAGGAGCTGATGGGTCTGATCCAAAAGATCCGCGATGAGTTTCGCCTCGCTGTGCTTCTGATCGAACACGATATGAAGCTGGTGATGGGTATCTGCGAACGCATCGTGGTTTTGGATCATGGTGAGATTATTGCCCAAGGGCTCCCACAGGAAATTCAGAATAATCCACGCGTGATTGAAGCCTACTTGGGGGCGGAGGACACGTTATGACGGCGCCGATTCTTTCCGTAAAGGATCTGCGCGTGCACTACGGCGCCATCCAGGCGGTTAAAGGCGTTTCATTTGAAATTTTCCCGGGTGAGGTTGTGTCTCTGATCGGCGCGAATGGCGCCGGCAAGACAACCATCTTGCGCGCAATCTCGGGTTTGCTTTCGTACCGAGGCGAAATTGTCTTTGACGGGGAATCTCTGGTGCGCGTGCCTCCCCATAACTTGGTCACGCGCGGACTCGTTCACTCGCCGGAAGGACGCGGTATATTTCTCAACTTGACCGTGGAGGAGAATCTCAAATTAGGAGCTTATCGCCGTCGTGATCGCGAGCGGCTCAGCGTGGAAATGGATCACTGTTTTGACCTTTTCCCACGGCTTAAAGAGAGGCTCAAAGCCTCTGCCGGTACGCTTTCTGGAGGGGAGCAGCAGATGCTTTCTATCAGTCGCGCGCTCCTCTCTAAGCCTCGCCTCCTCATGCTCGACGAACCCTCATTGGGGCTGGCGCCGCGGATTGTTCAGCAAATTTTTCGGATTGTAAAAACGCTCAACGCAGAGGGCATAACCCTTCTGCTGGTGGAACAGAATGCGCGTATGGCTTTGAAGGTCAGTCACCGGGCGTATGTTCTGGAAACGGGGCTCGTTCGCCTCTCGGGTGTGGGTTCCGAACTTCTCGAAAATCCCGAAATTCAAGCGGCCTATCTGGGCCACTAGGACGCTTCCTCGTTTTGATATCCCATGGCTTTTGCGCCCGGTGCCCGAATTGGTGGCAATTTTCCCCACGTCGTGAGGGATTCTAGCCTCGACCGTCAGGAGCGGGGAACGTGCACCATCCATGATGATGGCATCTTGTTTGCTCATTCAGGTGGAGAGCGGTCATGGCGCGTAGCCTGAAAGCGACCGTATCGGGGAGGATGTCGAGATGGATCAATTGACGGAAGTCAGGCGCAGAATCAGACAGCATTGGACCCACCTCACCGATAATGATATTCAAGCGGCTGAACGCAGCTGGGAAGAACTCTCTGGACGTCTGCAAGAGACCTATGGATACCAGAAAGACCAGGCCGCACTCGAAGTGGAGCGTTTTAAACGGACGCTGAAACATTCACAGATCCACCTATGGCAACGGTAAAGGAGTGGCAAGTATGTTAAGAGCAGCTCTTGCATTTTTTGTATTGGCGATACTGGCGTACATTCTTGGCGCCACCGGCGTAGCCGGAATCTCTATGGATATCGGGCGAATTCTCCTGGTCGTCTTTTTAGTCCTTGCTGTCATCGGAGTGGCGGTAGGTCTTTTGGGTGGCCGGCGTCCGAAGGATGTGATTTAGCGAGCGGCAGGGAAAAGGGGCCCTCGAGATGGCGGATCTGTTGACCGATATTCTTCTTGAAGATCATAAGCGCGTCCGGGAATTGTGCAAAGAGATGCGCTCGTCATGCTTGAGTCGGGGTGATGAAGCTGATGAGAAAATGTGCTTTGAGACGTTCCGCAAGCTTAAAGCGTTGACCCAAGCTCATATCCGGGCGGAAGAATACACCGTGTATGCCATGTTCGAAGAGGATGAAGATGAAAATCTCGCCTCTCTGCGCCGAGCGGTTCTGGAAGGTTACGAAGAACATGATCTTGTGGATCTCCTGCTGAAACAGATGGGACAGGTAGAGGAAGTGACACCCCAATGGCGGGCGAAACTTGCCGTCCTCGCGGATCTACTGGATTGGCATATGGAAAGGGAAGAGAGTCAGCTCCTGTTAAAAGCGCGGGATACGATCGGGCCCGAGGAGGCGCACGACCTCGGAATCGTTTACATGCGGGAGCGCGATGAAATTTTCAGTAAGCGGCAGGGCCGACGTCGGCCCCTATCGCTCGAGTCTCTCCCGCCCGTGTCTTCGGGTACGAATCGTTAATCGATTAGTGATACAACAAGCACGCCAGATAGAACTTGAGAGACGATTAATGATTAATGAAAGCTGTGACAGAAACGTGCCATGGCGGCCAGGAGAGCTGGTCCCTGAGGGAAATACTGCGGCACCCATGTTTGGTACTCCAAAACAAAAATTCCAAACACTCCGGGCCGGATGGCCACAATTCGACAAGTCCCATACAGGTGCATATTGGGCGCGGGGTGCGGTAGAATGGCAGGAGCCCCTGGAATTCCGGGAACACCCGGATAATAAGTGGTGATCTGCTCGTCATTGATTGTTTCGCGTTCGTAAATTTCGCGCGTATGCAAGGAATCACCGGCCTCTGCACCGGAATAGGGTCCCGCATATTCCTCATAGCGGGGAGTTTTGACCTTCGGTTGTGGTGCATAAGGCGGGCGCGCCCGCTCACGCACCACCTTGGGTGCCGGTCCAGGCTCATCCGCAAGTGCGTTGGCTTGAATTAGACTTGCGACCAGCGAGACGGCTGCGATCAATGCACTCGATCGTCGTATTTTCATCGGACCTCCTACATATAATGCATCGTGTTGTACCCCAAATCTGCATTCTTAACTATGGGAAAACTTTAGTGAATCTGTCCAAAACTTTGACAGGTCGAAATTGCGAGTAGGTTTTGCATCGAGGTTCAGATGCTGCTAGGAAGAGACGCATGGAGACAATAACCGATCAAACCCGGCCGCGGGCTGGTCCTGTCCTTTTGGTGGACGACAGCGAGGATGTCCGCGAGATCTTTAAGATCTGGCTCGAGATGGAAGGGTTTCCAGTGCGCGCGGTCGGATCCGCAAAGGAGGGGCTGACCTGCATTGAGGAGGGATTGCTGCCGTCGGTGGTGTTTGTCGATTACTCGATGCCTGAGATGAATGGCCCTGAATTCATTTCCGCTCTGCGGGCGCGGCGGCTTCTTATGGACATTCCCATTTACATGTTTTCAGCGCACTCGAGCTTAGGTCCGGTTGAAGGCGCGCGCGGATGGATTCGAAAACCTTTGAACCTCGAGCATGTCCTAACAGTGATCCGAGACACGACCTTAGGATCCCTTAACATATAGAATCTGTTCACATTTAATCCAACTCATCCAACAGTTCTGAAGCCGGCCCCCGTCCTCTAGACGAAAGCAGGGCGTTTCACGACAAGACGTTCATTTTCGGATGTTCAAACTCCCGCCGCAATTTCCTAGATTTCAGTAATTTCTCGGCTTGTCGATAAGTAGTTGGGCAAGGTTACCGGGGTTTAGTGTACGCATCTGGAGAGATGAGTATTTGGGGGGCTAGTGTCGTTCGACTATAATAAGAACAAGAACACACACTCGTCGGACAGTTTTTGGACGTCCTATTCTGACCTCTTTCTGGGGTTGAGCACCATCTTTCTCTTACTATACGTGACCGCCAGTCTGCGCACGGGCACGGATGCGATTCGCAGTCAGGTCGATAACCAAAAACTCTCCATGAAGGTCGAGGAGTTGCAGAATCAACTCAAAATGTATGAGGCCGTCAAGACAGATTATCTTGAAAAGGAAGCATCCAAAGACGAGGCGCAGGAATACAACGAACTCATGGACAAGCTGACGCTGCTTCAGGAAGAGGCCAAGTCCGACCAGGAACGGTTGGCGCGTGAGGCACTCGAGAACGAACAAAAAGCCAAGGCGCTCAATAAATATCAACAGATGGTGCGAAATATTATCAATGCCAACAAGGTGGCTAAAACCAAGCTGATCGCGCGCAAAGAGATCATCGCCGAGCAGGACACGACCATCGATGTCCAACGCCAAAACATCAACACGCTGGAAGCCGATATCGCAGAGAAGAAGCGGCGAATTGAAGAGGGTGAACGCCAGATCGCGCAGGTTCATGAGGCGCTCGAGAGCAAGAAAGAACAGCTGCTGAAAGCGTACAAAGCGAATCAAATCACCAAGCAAATGTACGAGCAAAAGACTCAGCAACTGCAAGAAACCAACGATCGCAAGATTCGTGATTTGCAGATGACCAACCAAGAATACGCTCAGCAAATGGATCAATTGACCGGAAAGTTGAGCAGCACGCAGGCGGAGCTGGATGCAAAAAGCAAGTTGGCGCAGAGTCTTCAGCGCAAGGCCGACAATTTGAAAGCCAATCTGAGTCGGACGGCTCAAGAGGCGCAGGGCTTACGCGGGCAAATCGCGGCCTTGCGTGACGGCTTCGCGCAGGAACAGGCCCGCGAGCGAGCCGCCTTCGAAGCGGAGCTGAAGAAAGGCCAGTTGGAAGCCGCTGAGCGGAGCCGTCGCGAGGCCGCCTTTAAAGCCGCGGCCGCCGCTAAGGAAAAGGCGATGAATGACAAAATTGCCGGTTTGCAGGGTCAGTTGCAAGACACGGAAGGGGCTCTCGCCAAGGCTAAAGAAGAAATCGATGCGCGTCGCCAAGTGGCTCAGGAGATTAAGAAGGGATTTGCCGCGGCCGGAGTTAAAGCCGACGTGGATATGCAAACAGGTGAAGTCGTTTTGGATTTCGGAGACGCGTATTTCGACTCCGATTCCGCCAATTTGAAAGCGGAAATGAAGCGGGTGATCGAGCGCGCCATCCCGATCTATTCACGTTCTTTGTTTGGAAACCCGAAGGTCGCTCGCAAAGTGTCCTCAGTGGAGGTCGTCGGCTTTGCTTCACCGACCTATCAGGGACGCTACGTGGATCCGAACAGTGATCGTCCCGAGGATAAGGCGGCCATGAAATACAACATGGACCTTAGCTATCGGCGTGCCAATTCTATTTTTAGCTACCTCCTCGAGAACGCCAAAGAATTCAAACACCAGAAGAATCTAATGTCGCTGATGAAAGTCTCGGGCCGGAGCTTTCTCGAGGTAATGAACGTGAAAGACCGCGGTCCGGCGACGGCGGCTGAATTCTGTAAAGTCAATGACTGCAAAAAAGCCCAACGCGTGATCGTCCGCTTCAGTATGGACGGGAGAGGGGAATGATATGAACACCAGAGCCATAGTGGAGTATTTCGTTCTCGGCCTGCCATGGGTGATGGCAGCTGTGTTCATAGCCGGGATCTTCTTTCGCACCATTATCTGGTACACCGTTAAACGCCACGAGTGGTTCGCGCGCGAATTTGAGCGGCGTGTGGCCCGATTCATGGAAACGGAGAAGCCGGGCCATGTTCAGAATGTTTCATTTTTCGTCCTTTCCAAGCGTATGCTGGAGCGCACCTATTATGAGGCGTTTGCCTTGCGTGATCGGCTCAAGCGCCGCCGCGGCGATAAGGTAATGAGCCTCAGCGACCGTGTTTTTCTTGTGAAGCCGGGTTGTGCCTGGATGGTGAAGGATATTCTGAACCAGCTGAAGTTTCTTAAGTGGACAAAAGAAACTCCCAAGCTGTTGCATATCACGAAATCGACGTTTCATTACAATCCCTGCTTCAACCGGGTTTTCGGCCTCCTACCTATGGCGGCGGTGAATGATCTCGTGTCCATTCTTCCGGGCCTGTTCGTGGTGGCGGGGATTCTGGGAACTTTCGTCGGAATCGCGGGTGGATTGCAAGAACTGGGCGGTATGAATCTGCAGGATCTTGAAAACACCAAGAACATTATGGACCGCTTCCTTCAGGAGATTGCTTTCGCGATGAAGACCTCCATCGTGGGCATCGTGCTTTCGTTGGTGGCTCACGTGGTGAACGTCATGTTTTCGCCTGAGCGGGTTTTCGTTTCGATGATTGATCGCTTTGAAAGTTCCTTGGACCTGCTTTGGTATCGGTCCGACAACAATGATTACCCACGTTCGGAACGTGAATTTGATGAGCATCGGGATCCGGTGGAGGCATTGGCTGAGGACGCGGTGAATGTGGAGGTGAACCGCCATCCCCGCCAAACTGAAGGTTTGGTGGGAGCTCGGCCAGGGCCCGCCAAAGCATCCTAGGAGGGATAGATGTCAGCCACAGCCGCGGTTCGGAGAAATGCCGCAAGCGGCTTCTATGTCACGATCGTAACCGCGAAGGGTTCAACCACCAAGAAGGTGGATGGCGATCTATTGACCGTGGGGCGCGCCGAGGACTGCAATCTGTCCATCACGCATGAAACGCTGAGCCGGCGTCACATGAGCATAACTTTAAAGGACGGGCAGTGCTTTATCGAGGATCACGGATCCTCGAACGGAACATTCATTAACGGAAAGCGCTTGCGTCCGCATGAACCGCGGCATGTGCAACCGGAAGATCAGATTCAACTCGCGCAAAGTGGCGTGAAACTGAGTGTCTCCACGGAGCCGATCTCGCGCCCGGAGGGGGCTCCTCCCCTTCCAGAGGAAGAGGCTGAGCCTCAAGCTAAAAGTACGATTGTGAGCACGACCTCCACCCAACGCCATGCCCTTCGCGAGAGCGTTGTGGCTCCTATGCCCAAAACCGTTGAGAAATTCCATGAGGAGGCCGAGACCATTGTCCAGGACGCCATGAAAAAGGCGGCCACATTGCTTCAGGAAGCGGAACTCGAGGCGGAGCGCCGGGTGGAGGATATCTACCGCCGGGCGCATGAAACCCAAGCCAAAATGGACGAAGTTTACCAACGCCGGATGAACGAGGCTTACCGCGCGGCCGAGGCGGTCTATCAGCGCTCACAGACGGAGGCCCAGTCGATCTTAGATACTGCCCGTCAGCGCTCGGCGGAAATTCGGCTCCAAGCGGAGGGGTTTGTTATGGACCTCCGCCGACGCACGGAGGAGGATTGCGAACGTATTTTGGAAGAGGCTCAGCAGACAGCCCGTGAGCTTAAGGAAAATCGACTCCTCGAAGCCGAAGAGGTTATTCGCAAGCGGGAAGAAGAGCTTATTCATAACACCAAGGTGAGTATGTCAGAACGCATGGCCCGCTTCGAAGAGGAAATGGCCCAGGAAGCCACACGCCGGCGCGAAGCTCTCGAGGACGAGCTGAATGAACGTCGTGAGTCTTTGACCGAGGAACAGCGCGAGCTGACCGAGACGGTGAGCAAACTGAAGACCACGTTGACCTTCCTTGAAGAAAATAAAGAAGACATGGAAGGCCGTTTATCTGAACTGAACTCCTCGGTGGATGAGCGGAGCACGCTCAATAAGCAACTTCAAAACGAGATTGAAGCTAACAGGAAGTCGCTGGCGGAGAGTCATCAGAGATTGAATGACTTGCGCGCGGATGTGGAGCGTTCGGAGCGTCTTTATGGGGAGTCCCAGGCCAAGCTCAAGGAAATCCAAACTCAGGTGGGACGATTACAGGAGGAATCGAACTCAAAGACCGGTCGCTTGCATCGTGAAGAAGAGGAAATTGAAGCCAAGATCCTCCGTCTTCGTGAACAGTTCGAGCAGGATCGCGCCAATCTGATGAAGGAGGAGCAGCGGCGGCAAGAAGATATGAAGTTGGAGACGGCGCGACGGGTGCATGAGATTGAGAAGCAGATGTTGGAAGAGCTCGCGCACAAGCGAGAACGGCTGAGTAAGGAGCTGGTTCTTGCGATTGAAACATTTCTGAAAGAGAATCCCATGCCCGATCCACGCAGCATTCGGAAGCTGCAGGATGAGCTCTTAACCATGATGGAGACTCAGATTTCAACGATGTCCCGCGACCCGGGCGCGAAGGGCAAGGAGCGGAGCCTGGTCGCATTGAAAAGGCGGGAGAAGATTCGGGCCGCGCTGGTGGGTGGTGTATTCGGAGGCTTGGCACTCTGGGGCGGACAGATCGTTTATACCAAGGCGATGACAAAGGGCTCTCCGATGGAGATGAAAGTGGCCGAATTCCAAGCGGAACGCAAAAAGGACTTGGAATTGAGAAAATTCAGTCCTGTCCAAACGGATGAATACCGCGAAACCTACGTAGACAACGTAATCTATTGCCGTGGTTTTGTAGATATCTATCTTGAGGATGGTTTTCAGAAGGAATTTTTTAAGGCTGTCACCCCTTTTCTTTTGAAAACGTGGAGAGTTGAAGAGGAAAAGGTGATCGAGCTTCTTGCCGTTGTGAATGCCATGGTGAAAGGACTGAGCGAAAAAAAGGAAGCCATACATCCTGACTTTGTTCCACAAGGTTTGGCTAAAATGAAAGAAGCTGAGGCGGAGGCCATGGTCAAGATGAGGCAGATCCTGGGCTCACAAGTCCGCGTGGAGTCTTTCAAAAAGTTTGAACGCCAGTTTTTTGAGAAACATCGAATTCAAAATGCCCAATAATGAGCGCTTCCGCTATCAGCCGCAGTAGGATTCGCACGCATTTCTGTCCTAAACCGTTTCCGCTGACCTGGCAGGGAAAAATGCCCCTGACTCAGGCGGCCGCGAATCCTATTCTGCAATAATACTCCGTGCTTGGAAGGCGAACAACTTGCAGAGCTATTCGCACAAAGTGCGAATGCACTGGAAGGGAGCCACGATGCACGCGGACGAGAACCCAAGCACTCTTCACACGGGTCAAGGAGCACTTGCGGGAGAATCGAATGTTGTTTGCGTTCGCCCCGATTCACCGGTTACAGAGGCCGTGAGTCTCATGCGAGAGCATCATGTGGGTGATGTGGTCGTTGTGGAGCAGGGTGAAGGCGGCTACAAACCGGTAGGAGTATTGACCGATCGTGATGTGGCTTTGGAGATCGTGGCCACAGGCCGAGATCCGCGGGAAGTTCTGGTGAGGGACCTTATGACCCGATCAGTGGCGACCGCCGCCATGGAGGACGACCTGTTTACGATGCTAGAGATCATGAAGGCAAATGGCGTGACTCGTCTCCCTGTGGTTGATGAGCGTGGCGATTTGGCGGGAATCGTCACCACCCGTACTCTCTTTGAAGTTCTGCTCGACGGTCTGATGGATCTGGCGGAAATCAGTGAGCGCCAGCACCGCGAGGAAGAGGTCCGCGGCGAGCATTGAGCCCGAAACGTTCAGAGCGAAGTGATCAGGATCTTCCGAGATACACGTCGATACATTTGTGAGAGGCGTTGGCCAATTTCCTGGTAGGACTTCATCGGGTCAAAATGCTCTTCCACGAGGGGTCTGTAAAGTTCAGCCAGTTCGGGATTTCCACCGGCTTCAGGGCGATGGTACCAAGCCAACGCGCCCATCACGGGATTGGTCTCTCCGAGAATCGTGTTGCCATAATTGATGGGACGAGTGAGGGCATAGATCTGCCGGTCAAGCCAGGAGATCGGCGTTGGCTTAAACCTTGCGGCGACGAGATGAGAAATAATCGTATTGTTGTCATCCACGTCGCCCATGTTTTTCCAGCGAAATGTGGCCTCGCCATCTTTCTTGTGAAGCGGAATCAGATTCATCAACGTATTTACAAGTCGTAAAGAGTCCGTGATCAGCAATACGGGATAGAGCGGCGCCGTCCACCATCCGCCCGCCCGAATAAAGAGTCCGAGATGGCCCAGCATCGTGTCTGGAATTTTCCTTTGGGTTTTTCCAGGACCATTCTTAATAAAGTTTTGTGCGAAAAAACCTCTTTTTGCGACGGCCTTGAACAGGCGCCAGAGGCGGGGATAGTCCGCGTACGCCGCACAGTAGGCAATCACCGGGATCAATTGATCCCGAGACGTGGTCTCAGGATTGGATACCCATGACGTGGGATCTGGGTGGCGAACATAAGTTCCCGGACGGACTTCGAACTTATCCAAAATGGAAGCCGGATCCCGGCGCTGCGGAATCTCTTCGACGAGGAGAGTGTTTGTCTCACTGGTGTAACGGAGCCACTTGCCAAAAGCGTACATGCCTTCTCGATGGAGCGTATCTCCTCCGTCGCCGTCCTGTTGGACGATTACGGCATACGCATCGATCACCATACCTAGTTCTAATTATGCAACCGTTTGAGCGGGCGCGGATGAACCGGTCCAGGACTGAGACAGGAAATTCGATCTCCGCTTGGGGGATCTGATAAAAACAGCTCTGGTAGCGATTTCCAGAAGGCTGGCTAATACAGACTATAAAGGATTTCTGCGCTGATTGATGCTTGATCAGATGGAGGACTGAAGCGGTCCGGAAGATTCCATAACCTGTACCAGATCGTCCGCCGTGGGAGGATCCATAACCGGGTACAAGCTGCGGACATAATCCGCTTGCTGCTCGCGGGTTAACAAGCCCGCCGATTTCAACAGTGTGAAGGCTTTAAAGAAACGATCGCGGCAGCGCCGTTGATAGCGAGCGGACACGGCGCTGCGTGGTTGACAGGCACCATAGGTCGAAGTTTCTCGTTCTAAGACAGGATCAATACGGTCAAAGCAGATAAGGGCGAGGTCAAGAGCCTCCTGAATTTCACTGGGAGCCGCTGGTCGCGAATCGGCCGCCTCCGCCGTCACCAGGGGTGGCATTGCCGCCAGGGCCAGGCTAAATGTGATTTGGACAATCTTCCTCATAACCGAGCACCTATTCCTAGAATACATCGAATGCAGGAATAATGCCCGTTTAGAGCGCGTATAAGCCAAAAGGAGACAGGTAGAGTCATTTTTTGTATTTATGGGGTAACAGGACTCAGTCACGTGTCTAAAACATATGGCTAAACATATGGCACAGGCCCTGGAAGAGGCTGCCTGAGCGTCTTTTAGCGCCCAGGCTCGAATTCAACTTTTCAGCCGAATGCCTCACACATATAAAATCTAGTTACAAACAAGGCGTCCATTGTTGTTTGCAATGGGAGTGCGGCAGCTCGGAACGAAGATGGAGGTCTGCACCCAGCGCCCGCGACGAGTTCGGCATTGGCACACCAAATAAGGGCCTTGCATGTAGCAGTTCGTGCAGGAGGCCTGATAACTTCCACCGGGTAGACCGGGATGGCCGGGATTGCCTGGCCAGCCGCCCATGTCACAAGTGAGTCGACCATTCATATTGGCAACGCCCGACACGCAGCGACTGCGATCAAAGTCATTGTACACCCATTGCCCGTCAACCGTGCGGCAGTAAGCTTGGATTCGAAACTGATCTTCATAGTGAACTTGGCATGTGGCACGGAAAGAGTCATGGCCGCCGGGGTGTCCCGGACGATGGCTCGCATGTGATACAGAGACGCAGACGGCAGAGGCAACTAACGCAGCAAATAAAAAAAGCTTAGTCTTCATGTTTGTGATTCCCCCCTTGAGTTCAATGACCGGGACCGAGATAACCCTATGCATCCAAGCCCGTCACAAATTGATACCAGCCCTCACGGATTGCAAGTTCAGTACCGGTGGATTTAGTGCCGCTTTGCTACCGACAAAAGTCTGGTAGGTGTAATGTGGAACGTGAATGGAGTCCGGAATGTCCCCACAGTTTTGATGCGGACTCTAAGAAGCTCGTTTCTTCTGATGCTGGGGCTTGGAGCTTCCGCCTGGAGCTGGAGCCTCGGATTTTGGTCGCTGGAAATGGAATCCTGGTGTGCAGGTGCAAACACCACCGTCTGTTGGACAAGTGAACTCGCGGCATCTTTCTTCACACACTTTGCTTAAAAAAATATCGAAGTCCGCGGCAATGTCGTATGGATCTCGCTTTATGACTCGGGCGCGTTTTCCGGCCGGTGGGCTTTGCTCATAAAGATTTTCTCGGATCCACTCCAACTGACCATTCGCTTCGTTCGGGACTTTTTTAAGATTGGCCATATCCACGTGATTTACGGCCGTACAATCGCAAATCGCCTTCCGCTGCTTCTCATCGAGATCTGTCGTACCTCCGCGGACTATGGAGTCCTGGCAGGCCGCACTTAATTGGCTGATCCAATCCTGCTTTTGGGCTTCACTGAATACACCACCCTGCGCGTGGACATGAACACCTAAAATAACGGCACAGAGGATAGAGTTTGCGAGCCTTAGCCTAATATTCATAACCTCGCCACCTGTCTTGGATCCTGTGGGCGCCCGTAGCGATCATGAATCTCGTAATGCAAATGGGAGCCGTCTCCAGTCCTCGAAACTACATGCCCCGTATTGCCGACACATGCGATTTTTTCACCTTGACGTATCGTTTGATGCATCGACACAAGCCTCATACAACTTAAATCGAGGTGCGCATAGAGAGTGGCGGTTCCATCAGGATGCCTAATCTTAATGCGATTTCCGTACCCCCCTCCGCACCCATGATCTCCGGGCCGGCAGTCATCAACAAGATCTTCCACAGTTCCACTTTTGGTCGCGTGGACGGCGGCATAGCGCTCGGCATCGAGGTCGATTCCTTTATGTGGTCTGCAGTTCCGCTTCCGGCGATCGCAACGGTGTCCAAAGTGGCCATAATCCGAATGCGGCAAGCTGTAGCCGAGCAGAGGAGCGATAAAATCCTCGGATTGGGAATAGAGGCGAGTTCCCCGTTGCTCTGCCGGCGACAAACTGGCCTGTTGATACTGAATACGCCCGAGTGCTGCCGGCGGCCTTCTAATGCCGGATCCCTGGCAATTCTGACAGGTCTCTTGGTAGGCTCCCTCGGTGGGTGCCTCGGCGTAGGCTTGGGGTTGCGGGTGCGCGGGCGGCGCATAGTTTGGATAAGCCGCAGCCGTCGGAGGATACGAATTGGCGGTGGTCTGCCCTGAGGAATAGGAGTTCGAACCCGCGGCCGCGAGGTAGCGGTTGGGATCGTAGGCACTGGCATAGGCATGGGGATTGGAGTAGAGACCGGCATAGGAGTTGGTGCCCCAGTAGTACTGTGTGACCCAAGCATAGTAGGCGTTCAGGTATCCAGCATAGGTCGTGTAGGCGGGCGCCGTGTATGAGGCAAAGGAGTAGGGGTACGTGTTATTGCCATAGGCACCATAGCCGGGTGACAATGCGCCCTGCGAATGGGAGTCCGCATACACGGGAACG
Source organism: Bdellovibrionales bacterium (assembly GCA_050249195.1). Taxonomy (GTDB): domain Bacteria; phylum Bdellovibrionota; class Bdellovibrionia; order Bdellovibrionales; family UBA1609; genus JALHOQ01. Next base: position 257,758 of record JBFWQY010000001.1, on the reverse strand, counting down.
CCAAAATTATAGTAAGAGACCAAGCGACCCGATGAGTAAGTCGGAGATTGCGCCCGCACCTCAAGGCCCCAGGCCAAAATCAAAATACATACGCAAAATGTGGGAAGCAGATCCCAGTACCTAATTTTTTGCATCTGCCGAGATCGTTGTGCAAAATCAGTCTCGATGGGAATGCGCTCATTCCGAGCTCAGCTGGATGAGCTGTCTAAACTTTGAACAGGTCGGTGACAATGTTTCGAACTGAGAAACCTATCTCCGGCTTTTTGCGGGGTTAGGCCATTTGAAAAAGAATTCGTCAGTATTTATTGATAGATGGTTCAGGTATCCGCAGCGTTGCATGATCTTTCTGCAGAAAGAGGTCGGATTGGTGTATCCGTAGCCCATCCTCTTGAGCACCTTAATTTTATTATTAAGGCCCTCGGCCACTGCGGTGGTCAGACGCGAGGTGATGTAGGCCTCGATGTTCTTGCGATAACGCCGTATTGTCTTTTGCAGCGCCAGGAATGGTTCGAGCTTGGACTCTCTGACGACCCGGTGCCAAATCGCTAGAGTTTTACGGAATGACTTCACGCTCGTTTTGTCGAGCGCCTTGTGAAAATACTCTACCAACAGCATGGCTGTATGAATCGACTCATTGACCCGCCGAAGCTTATCGAGCAGTTTTTGTTCAGATTTGGACAGATCCTTTTCCCGTGCCACCAATATGAATCGGCGGTGCGGTTCTAGCATGCTCTTATTGAACTCGTCCTTGTTGTCGCGGGCGTTTTTGAACTCCGAGCGCCTGACTCTGTCGAAGGCCTCGTTCACCTTTTGCGCGAGATGGAATCGATCCACACATATTTTTGCATTTTCACACTCGGACTCGATCACAGTGATAAACGACTCGTGCATGTCGACGGCAAAATTTTCGACGCTCAGTTTTTGACCCTTTGAGAGCACGCTGAGCGCCGTTTCCAATGCCTCCGAATCCCTTCCCATAGCGTTAAAAAGGACTTTGCCGGCAAGTGGTGCCACCAGATTTGTGATGAACTCCGGCCGCCCTTTCTTGGCGAAGAGACCCTTTCGGTTTTTGCTCTCGATCGTTCTAAAGTGAACTTCATCGGCGGCAAGGTAGGACACGTCCAAATCCTTCGGTAACTTCATGTACTGAAGCATAACCTCCATGCGATGCTGATCCAGATCCCACATTAGTTTCGACTCTGCGCCAACGATCCGCCCCACGGCTTCGCAGGTGATCTCCTCCATCAGACGACCGGCGACTTCGGCGAAGCTGCAAGTCATAGACTCAAATTTAGGATGGATCCAGTCGACCCGCGCCACCGACGTGCGGCCGCATGGCTCGCAGTAGCCCCGCATTTGCATGAACTTGATGGTGACCTTCTGATAGATACCCATTGCGGGACCTTTAAGCTTTTTAAGCTGCCATTCCTTGACGTGATCGAACTGCATGCCGCAGTGAATGCAAAAGCACTCGGCCCTGCGCTGTCGGACTTTAACTTCCATGCGCAAGTCTTTCTTGAAGAGTTTTAGATCCACAATGTCGACGTCTTGAATGCCTAAAAGCGTGATGATACTCTCGCGGAAGTCCATCCTTGGCCCCTGTTGTTGCGGTTTTTGTTTCGCAACTAAATCAAAACACAGGGCCAATGGATGGACAATTTTTGACTCAAATACCCGGAATCACCCCGTTAAAAACCGGGGAACCCTGAGAAACTTGTGACGATTTGCTCTTAAGATTGACGTACGGCTACTAACGCGACCACTCGCGATCGTCTTGTCGGCTGCGGACTGCCGGTCAGTTGTGCTACCTTCCCGGCCCAAAGGGAGGGACAAGAGATGAAATTTTTGTTGATGAGCTTTGCGGGATTCAGTCGGAAACCCGTACCGATCTTCTTTGCAGTTGGTTTTGCAATCGGGCTTTTAACGGCGACCGTACACGCGGAGTCGACATTACCCATTCCAGACCTGTGTCCCGGCGAGAGCGCGTGCACGCCGGAAATGCGATCTATTTTTGAGGAATTCCTATCCGTCGGAACCTTACCGGATATGGAAGCGCTTCCTCAGGTTTTTAGCGGCGCGTGCTATTACGACGGCTATGGCGTCGATCCATCGGATCTTAATTACGGAGTTTCCTTGATCGATCGTGACGGACAGGCGGTCACGTTTGAAGGGGAGTTCGCATTTTTCGCCAACCCAAATCCCTATGCTGACTTGGATGTGGTTCGCGCGCGCGAATACTTTAAGGCCAAAGGTTCGGTGGCAACGCCCATGACGATCGCGGCGGATTTCCTCGGCGTGCAGTACGAGACGGAGCAAACCCTAATTCGGTACTGGCTGAGGCAAAACCCGAATACAGGCGATCTTCTTCTGGTGCAGTTCGGGACCTATGACAATAGCCGAACTTCCATGACCCGGATCTTTTGCCGAATGGCACGGAACTCCAACCCCACGTAACGCCTTGGATTTCCCGGCCGCGATGACGTTTTGGAAGATCAGGATGTCTGTCCGGTCCCATGATTCGCGCCGGGGGCCGTATAAAAGTTTGATACCTATCGCGCTTGCGATATCAGGATGCGGAGTTTCGCATTGTGAGATTCTGGACTCCTAGAGGGGGTCCATATGAAAATAAACAAGCCCATTACAATCGTTATCGCCCTGGTGCTTACGGGTTGTACGGCGACCGAGTTTGGCTCTCGTGAGCTCGCCAGCTCCTCGCTCGGACGCGCGAGTGATGAGGGCTCAAGCGGCGCTTCAGGCAGCGACGCGGATGGCAGCTCGGATACGGGCTCCGCGCCAACCTCTTCACTGCCAGAATCCTGCCGGTCGAGCCTGAGGGAAATAGGTTTTGAGCTTAAGAGCCGGCTCTGGGTCCTGCGAAAGAAAACGCCGTGCTCATCGGGCATCGGCTTTGTCGAATTTGAATACACCATTGAGGATTCAGATTCCAGCGTGTGCGATGATATCCCTTCTATTTCGAATCGGATTGGAGATGCCGTGGCAAGGGCTCAATACGAGGATCAATTGGTGGCCCGGCTTCCGGATGGGTTCAGCGAAAGGAAAATCAAGGAGAGTTGCGCGCAGACACAGCGATGCGGTGAATTTGATTCCGCCGTCGATGCGTTGGGTCGCCTGGCATGGTTAAAGAAGTGCGAGAACAAAGTCGCTGTATTCAAGGAATATCTTGATGCCGTCCGTGAACTGGAAAAGGGTTATGGGAAAGCTTTCTACAGGTTTTATCCCCGAATAAATCTCAAAAGTAATCCTAATCAGGATGGTCGCGTGGATGAGGGGCCTTCGGTAACGGTTGTTGTCCCTCGCAGCATGAATGGAGTTGAGCTTGATAGAATCAGCAGAGTGGATGATTTGGGCCATGAAGAAATCCAGAGGCAGGTTACGGCCCCCTGCCCAGAACCGAATGATGTCGAGCCAATCGACGTTGTTTGCGCTTTCGGATGCTACCGGGCCGATCAAAGAATATTGACGGCAGCCACGGGAGAGTACACGCCTGTGAAAAAGGCTCGCGCTCAGGACTTGAAGAAGATTGCGGTCCTGTCGGCGGAGAGCACTTTAGAGAAGCCCCGCTATGTGGATGCGCCCGTTGGTCAGTACACAGAGACGCTCAAAGACTCGCAGGAAACCCTAGTTACAATCCGTACCTCTTCTGGTTTACAGCTGGTTGTGACGACCAATCATCCTCTGTTGGATGGAGAAGGGATTATGCGCGAAGCGGCTGATCTCAAAGTCGGAGACGATTTGGTGAAAGCCGATGGGAGGCGAGATAAAATCGTTTCTCTTGAGCGCTCCTCCTTCTTCGGAAGGGTGTATAACGTGGCGCCCGTGTCGCGCGCGCCTGAAGACAACCTTGTGGTGAGCGAAGGTCTAATCAACGGATCCCATCATTATCAGACAGAGCTGCATCAGATGGTGAACCGGCAAATCGTGCGAACGCGTCTCGCGGACGGGATTTAGGAGAGCGTATGCTTCGAAGAACCCTACGAACCCAGTCGTTGCATCGGCTTACTATCGGAAGCATCGCTTTGATTGTGGCTCTGACTTTGACCGGAGCTCTTGTTTTGAGATTGACCCGCGAGAAGGATCCAGCGCCCCAGCGGGATCCAAACTCGGCAGATAGAGAGATCCTCAACGCAGCGGCCATCGCCTTCCCGGAGGAGAGGGCGGTGGCCGCTGTTCCCCACAAAATTCCGGCCGAAATAGAGCGCCATCGCGGCCAGAAGTCAGATCCCGACTCACGAACGGAGACGGAGAGGCCTTTGAGTTCGCAGTTTCAATCCTACCTTCAGATTCGCCGCAAGGCCTTGCGCTCCGATTTTGAAAAGCGCGAGATGGTCAAACAAAGGCGCTCACGCACGCTTATTGCGGAGGCACTGGATCTCCTCAAGGACACACAGGCGCCGCAAGGCGGCCGGTTGGATTCGATATTGCTGATCCAAGATGCGCTCTCTGATCTCGAGCATCCAGATTCGATTTTGCTTGCAGAGGAAGTGGAACGAATTCTTCTCAAAGATGATCTGGACGCGAGTCTCTCGCCTGCCCGGCGCAAGGAACTTGCCGCGGACAAAGGTGAACTCGCGCTCAGTTATATCGGACGTTACCCCGCGCGAACCTCACACCTCCTCGAGGCTACGCGGGGCACACTTAACGCGCGTGTGTTACAGAACGCGCTGAGCCTGGCGGAGCGCCGGCGCCAGGAAAGCCTCGCGATCATACAGGAGTTGGAACGCGCGGAAAGCGGTGCCTCAAACTGAGACGTGGAAACGTCTCAATTTGCAGCTCGCAAATCTCCACCGCCTGGAGAGTGCGGGAAGAAGAGTTCCATTTTAAGATGGAGGAAAGCAGGGGAGAGGGACGCATGAGGGTACGGGTTATATTCCTCAATCTGGCACTTGTCGGTCTACTTACGGGGTTCACGGGTTGTACAAACGCGATCAACACCGGCTCGGAGACCTTGGAGAGCTCGGAGGAGGCCCAAGGGAACTTAAACGCGCTGAATCTCGGTTGGCCTGGAGACGAGGCTTATGGTGGCAATGGCAATGGCTACGACGGCAAGGTGTTTGTTTCCGTTGACCCGGAGAATCCCTGTCCGGATCACTCACATGTCAGATCCGCCTTTGTGATTGATGATCTTGCCGCCGGCGAGAGAGCCGAGATAATTCGAGAAGAGTGTCAGAATATCCCTCCGAAGCCCGTGTCTCGCGACGAGCTTGTGATCCTAGGACCAAATCAATTCATATATCAGGGACGGCGCTATTTCGAGCGGGATGAGGAGCGGAACGAATCCGTGATTTTACCGGAACCCGATTTCGCGCCTCAAGTTCAAGTCGAGTGCATCGTGGAGTCCTCAAACATCCTCGCATCTTCCTCCCGGTTTGTGGGGCAGTTGGTGGTGGGCGTGGTGGCGCATTCTGATTTTGAAGGACATGCTTGGGTGACCTTGGTGGATGCCCAAATGGAATGGCAGCGCACCTCAGCTCCCGTACCGGTGCGCATTGTCCGTTCCCCTACGGGCAATTCCTATCGATCCAGGGATGGCTCATTTGTCATGATATCGAGGAACCTCGGGTTTACGGGTCCGTCCACTGAATTCTCGCTCTCTTACAACTTGATCATGTTGGACTCGTTCGGAAAGTCCGGCCGCAATCCTCTAGAATCAGGATATATCCCGCAGATGGACTCCTGCTGGGTGGGAGGGGACCAGTGATCTACCGATCACTGATTGAGACCTGCGAGACCTACACGCGTCAAGGGCTGACCCAGCTTGCGGTACGAAAACTTAAAGACTTGGCTCCGGGAAAAATTCCGCGCGAGTGGCAGCTACCGGTGGCGAATCTTTGCCGGCGCAACGGCTTGGTTGCGGAGGGCTTAAGAATTCTCACGCCTCCTTATGCTATGGATCGCGAGGCGTGGCTCGGTATGGTGAAACCGGCGGAGGTTGCGGAGTACGCGCTCCTCCTTCAGCGCATCGGTTCGGTTAACGAAGCTTTGCGTATCCTGGAGCGCGTGAGTGAAACGGAGTTCGTCGATGTTCTGCTTTATCGCGCGTACTGCCACTTTAACCGCTGGGAGTACAAGGAGGCGCTTCCGCTGTTGCGTAAGTATCTCTCCTATCCCCTCGGAGAGTACAAAAATCTTGTCGGCCGGGTTAATCTTGCGGCTGCCCTTGTGGCGCTGGCCCGGACTGGGGAGGCGAGGGATCTGCTGGAAGAGCTGGACGCTCAGTGCCGCGCCCAAAAACATTTTCGTCTGGTGGCGAATTGCCAGGAGATGATGGCGCAGCTGGCGTTGTCGAACTTTGATCTGGAGCGAGCGAAATTCCATGTGCGGAGTTCTAGCGAGGTGCTTCATCAGTCCTCAACGCTCGACGAACTCTTTGTACGTAAAGTTCAGGCGGTTGCCGAGGCCCTGGAGAAGAACTCTCCCGCTCCCCTCGAACATTTCCGGCGCGAAGCTCTCGCCCGTCATGATTGGGAGAGTGCGCGAGATATGGATTTCTTCCGCTTGAAACAGTGGTTCGATCAGGATCGATTTCACTACCTGATTTTCGGTACGCCTTTTCCCGCCTATCGTGAGCGTGTGATCAAACAGTTTGGTCTGAGGCCCGAGATAGAATATTACCAGCTGGGTGATGCGAAGGGTCCCGTACTGAATGTTTTCACTGGCGAGGTCGGCGTGCCTCAGCCGCTCACCCCTGGTGGTAAGGTGCATCAGCTTCTCGACATATTGACGAGAGATTTTTACCGTCCAGTCCCATTGGGAACTTTGTTCTACGAATTGTTTCCAGGCGAGAGCTTCGACATCTTCTCATCAACGAATCGTGTTCATCAGATCCTCCGGCGCACGCGTCGCTGGTTGCGAGAGAACAACCTCCCTGTTCGGATCCGCAATCAGAACGGCAACTATCAGCTCACGATTCATGGACCGTTTGCGATTCAAGTGCCATATGAGAGAAAAAGCGTGTGCTGGTTCGCCCTTCTCCTTCAGCGACTTAAGTCCCGCCTTTCCGCCGACCGGCTTTATGCCGCCCACGTCCTAAGGCAGGAGCTCGGTTTGGGCCCAGCCTCTTTTCGCCGGTTCGCAGCTTGGGCGCTCGAGCTGGGACATATTGAGCGTATAGGCTCCGGCCCCGCCACCGCTTATCGAACTTGCTTTACAGCCGACGAGCTTGATCGAACAGGATAAATAGACCCATCACCAGAACGAAGTATCCAAATCCCTTTTTCAGGGTGCGCTCCGACACTTTCCGAGCCAGCTTCATACCGATTGCGATTCCCATGATCGAAATGGCCGAAAGGCTCAGCAAGAGCGTCCAGTTCATAGCGTTCTCTTGATGTTGGAGATCACCAGTAAACCCAAACAGGGATTGCGTGGCAATGATGACAAGCGAGGTGCCCACGGCGATCTTCATTCTCAGGCCCACCAGAAGAACCAGAGCGGGAATAATCAAGAAGCCTCCACCCGCGCCGACAAACCCTGTCACCAAGCCGACAACAAATCCGATAGCCGCAATAAGTCCGGCGGGCCTGTGTGGCGCGCTCACGCCCGTTCCTACGTCCTTGCGCCCTCGAATCATTGAGATCGAAGCGGCCAGCATAAAAAGTGAGAACACAGCCATAATCAAAAGAGGTTTCGGAATAGCCGTGTTCCCGACGGAGAAAACGGGATCAGGGAGACGGGGAATAACGTAAGCGCGAGATGAGTACACGCCTAGGAAGCTGGGGATGGCAAAATTGGCGCCGGTCTTTAAATCGGCCTCGCCCCTGCGAGTGTAATTCACTCCTCCGATCAGGGCGGTAAGGCCGACGATAAACAATGAGTATCCTGTCGCGAGCACAGGGGGCACGCGGAAGAGATAAACCAAGATGGGGACCGTCAGAATCGAACCTCCGCCTCCTGTCATTCCTAAGCTTAAGCCCATGAATATGGAGGCGACGTAACCTAGGGTTTCCACACGGACCACCTTCTGATCTCCAGGCGAGCTGCCATCGGATTCGCGATTTTATAGATGTAACTGTTATCACCCTTCTCATCAACCTTCATACATCCCATGTATGACAAGCATACGTTCTATAGAATTCAGTCTCTCACCGGAATGGGGTAAGTGTTAGGTCAGCGCGGGAGGAAAGGTGTCACCATTGGCGAATAGACTCAAGGCGTTGAGGGCCCGGACGGGACTTTCTGTTGCGGAGGTGGCGCGGCGAGTGAATGTGGCGCCGAGCACCTATCGCGATTGGGAATATGGAAGATCCATTAAAGGGGAACCTTACGTTAAATTGGCCGAGATCTTCGGTGTTACGCTTTCGGAACTCTTGATCGGCCGAGAGGCTGACCTCAGAGGTGTAAAGAAGAAATTGGATGAGATTGAACGCCTGACGAGAGAAATTAGGACAATGCTCTGAGGAAAAGCCCCAGCCGTTAAATTTGCGCGATAGGCAGGTTCCGGTTTAGCGGCGGAAAATTCTCATGCTATCAACGCCGCGACAAAAGGAGTCCGACATGAGCATGAGCATGAGCAAGAGTCGTAATAACACTGTTAACACCAACAATAAGAGTCCCTTCTCCAGAAGGGACCTCTTCAAAACAGGGATTGGAGTGGCGGGGGCGCTTGTGGCGACGAGATCGGTGGCGCAGGTCTGCGACCTGACCACGGGTGAACAGCCTTTGGGACCCTTCTTTCCACGGGCAGGAACTCCGGAAGATCCTATCCGCGAGAGTCAAGATCCGACCACACCGATCCATCTGGCGAACGACAATGATCTTACGTTTGTCCGTGGACGAGCCGGGATCGCCACCGGCCAAAGAATTTATGTGCGAGGCAAAGTGACAAACGAAGCCTGTCAACCCCTGGCTCATGCCACTTTGATTATCTGGCAGGCCTCCGCGAGTGGGCGTTACAACCACACTGGCGATGCTGAGAACGCGGACTTTCGTCATCCATTGACTGGAGAGACCGTGAGACGAGTTTTGGATCCTGCATTTCAATATTGGGGCCGTACTGCAACGGATGAAAACGGGGAGTATACGTTCAAAACAGTCGTTCCCGGATTTTACCCGGCCGATCTGCGTGGTGGATGGTATCGTCCTCCCCATATTCACTTTTTAGTTTCGGCAACGGGTTACCCCCAGTTTGTGACCCAGATGTATTTCAGGGGCGAGGCGATCGCCGATAACGATTGGATCCAGGAGCTCAATCGCAGGGACGCCCTCCTTCAGAGCCCCCAGCTGACGGACGCCCAGAGAGAGGAACTCGTCGTTCATTTTAAGGAGGATCCTACAGGGGCTATTTCCGATGGTTTAGTCGGGCAGTTTGATATTACATTGAAGAGGTAAACTTGCTGTTTGGCGCGGGGCCGCGGTTCTGCTAAGAACCCGCCCGGGTTTTTGGACCGTTAGGCCTCAAGGCGCGCTCGATAAGATCCTGGACGGGGAGCGTGTCGAACGCTCCCAGAGCCGCTTCGAGGCGTCCTTCTTCACATAAGCCACTTATTCCGGCCACCTGGTAAGCTTCAAGTGCGACCTTCTTCATCTCCTTCATCAGCACTTGAGCGACCGCGCGCCCCACCTCATCACAGCGGACGCAGTTCAACTCCATGCCCAACCGCGTGAGTCGACCTTCTTTCGACGTGACCCACTCCCGTTCCATCCAGGGGGGATCATGGCGAACGTGTTGACCGTGCCCGCACTCGAGCTTCGCGACCCAATGACTTTCCTCATCCATAAAATAACCGACGATTTTTTGTTTCATACAGGTTTTCGCTCCTACTCCACATTCATATTAAAATATATTGGTCCCCATATACTTGCCAATGATCTCTGTGGGATCTATATTGGCCCCCGTGCAATACAGTCGAGAGATTCTTGATGCCATTAGAAAGATCTTAAGAGCGATTCGGGAATCCTCCCGCGCGGCGGAGAGTGAGCTAGGCCTAAGCGGCGCCCAGCTCCTCGTTCTCCAGTTGTTAAAGACCGGCGGGCCCCTTTCAATTAACGAGCTGGCGGAGGCGACGCAGACACATCAAAGTTCGGTTTCCGTGGTGGCGGCTCGGTTGGCGCAGGCCGAGCTCGTGCAGCGCAGGCCAAGTCCGGTGGATGGCCGAAGAGTCGAAATTTCCTTAACGCCCGCGGGTGTGCGTCTGCTGAACAAGAGATTTCCAATCTTGGCTCAAGAGAGACTGATCTCAGCGGTGGCGCAACTGCCCTCCGGCAAACAGAAGGCGCTTGCGGAGCTCCTCAACCAAGTGGTGGAGGCGGCTGGCCTGTCCGAGCAGCCGGCGACGCTCTTCTTCGAAGATGAAAAGGATATCTCACGATGAAATTCCGCTCTCAGCGAAAATCAGAGGCACTTGCGGTCGCACCTTCGATGGATTTGGCGGTCATAAATAGCAATATTCGAAAGCAGCGTGGCATTGATTCTCGAGTCTTGCTTATGAGCCTGTTTGCCCTGGGCCTAGGTGTGGTCGCGTCCGCTGTTGCCCAGGTTCTAACTCTTCTTATTGCGTTCTGCACAAATCTGTTCTTCTTTCACCGCTTTTCACTCGAGCTTGTGGATCCAGGAGCCGCGCCGAATTGGGGCATATGGGTGATAGGTGTCCCCGTCATCGGAGGACTGATTATCGGGTTTATGGCCCGCTTTGGTTCAAAAGCCATTCGCGGACACGGGATTCCCGAAGCCATGGAGCAAATTCTGACAAATGAGAGCCGTATTCCCTGGCGCATTGTCTTTCTAAAGCCGATTTCGGCTGCAATTGCCATTGGAAGTGGCGGCCCCTTCGGTGCGGAGGGCCCGATCATCGCGACCGGTGGCGCGCTTGGATCCTGGTTTGGGCAGGTGGTTCGAACCACCGCTATTGAGAGAAAGACTCTCCTCGCCGCGGGTGCCGCCGCCGGAATGACCGCGACCTTCGGGTCTCCTATCTCGGCCGTCCTTCTCGCGGTTGAATTGCTGCTCTTCGAATTTCGCCCGCGCTCATTGATACCGGTCGCCTTGGCTTCAGTGGCGGCGAGTGCGATGCGAATTTCCAGCCATGGATTGGAGCCGGCCTTTGCGATGCCACCCCTATTGCAGACGTCGGCATCTCACATCGCATTCTACGGGGCGATGGGTTTTGTCATTGGCCTTGCCGCCGTGGCAGTTACAAAAGCTGTTTACTGGGTGGAAGATGGTTTCGCGCGGCTTCCCATTCATTGGATGTGGTGGCCAGCCATTGGCGCGGTTGCGGTGGGAGTGATCGGATATTTTTTTCCCCAGACACTTGGAGTGGGTTATTCGAACATCGACGCGATCTTAAGTGGAGAGTTAGCGCCTAGTTTTATCTTTATGCTTTGCGCGATGAAGTTCCTCTCATGGGCTATTTATCTGGGCAGTGGAACTTCGGGCGGAACCCTGGCGCCCATTTTTACGGTCGGCGGCGGACTCGGCACCTTGATTGGTGGCGCCGGCCAGATGCTATTTCCCGCCTTGAATCTGGATCTGAAGGCGGCGGCCTTAGTTGGAATGGCCGGCTTGTTCGCGGGAGCCTCAAGAGCCCTCCTGGCGTCGGTGGTTTTTGCATTCGAAACAACCGGCCAGCAAATCGGCTTGTTGCCTCTCCTGGCGGGATGCGCGGTTTCGTACATCGTTTCGAGCTATCTGATGGAGAACACGATTATGACCGAAAAGATCGTGCGCCGCGGAGTCCGGGTCCCTCACGAGTATGCTCCCGACTTTCTAGATACGGTTCAGGCCCGGGAATACTGCAGGCGCAAGGTGATTGCGTTGAATGGTGAAGAGAGCTCCCTTTCAGTAGCCGAGAAGTTAAACTCGGGAAGTTCCGAGTTTTCTCATCAGGGTTTCCCGGTAGTGGATGATCAGGGGATTCTCATCGGCGTCATCACGCGACGGGATCTGATGAAATCCAAAGAAGATTTGAAGATCAGGAGCCTCATTGAACGGAGACCCATTTGCATTTTTGAAGATCAAACCTTGCGGGACGCTGCGGATGCCATGACCGCAGAAAAGATTGGACGGGTCATCATCGTATCACGACAAGATCCTGGGCGGCCGACCGGAATTCTCACGCGTAGTGATTTGTTGGCCGCACACCAACGTCGCTTGGATGAGATTCGCTTGAGGCCTCGGGTCCACGCGGGCTCAGCTGGATCTGGATTCTGGCGATCCGGACCTTGACAGCTCTAATGGAACGAGATTAATTGCCCGGCGAATCAACTGGCACGAACGAAAGTTGAATCTTATGAAAATGAAACTCATTGTTCCTGTATCGGTTCTGCTCTTACTGACGTCGACCCTTTCGGCCCATGCGGAAGATCAATACCTTTGCCTAAACTCCGACGGCCAAGCCGCGGAACTGACGGTTCGGAGTGACTCGGAGATCGTCTGGAACGAGCCTTGGCATTCCGCGAGTTCCGCTGGACACTTCATGGGACGCGAAACAGCTCCTTTCAGCGAATCTAAGGACTACTTCTTGTTTCGGCTGACGGACTTTCATGCAACTGAGGATTCCTCATACATCCTTGCACTCCAATCCCTGCACGGCCAGAGCCTTGAGGCCGTCGTTTACTTCGACAATGATGACCATCCGGAATATGAGATATGGTTCCATTGTCTCAGAAGAAACTAGGGTGAGGAACGTCTCGATCATCTAAACAGAAGCGGGCTCCTCCCACATGCAGGGGCGCGTTCGCTTAGGGTTCAACTCTGTTTCTGTCTCTCGGATACATCGTGGCCTCTCGAATATTCGCAAGACCTAAAACCTGTGCTGTGAGACGTTCAAGCCCGATCGCCAGCCCGCCGTGTGGTGGCATACCTAAATCAAACATTCTCAAGTGTCCGCCAAAAGCCTGGGGGTCCATCCCTTTGGCTTTTAAAGCCTGTTCGAGCGCGCTTCTCGTGTGTAGTCGCTGTCCTCCGGTTGTAATTTCAAGTCCCCTAAATAAAAGGTCAAAGCTTTGAGCGGCTCCATTCGTCCCTCTCGGATGAGTATAAAAAGGTCGAGCATCGAGTGGAAAGCCGACAACGAAAGCGCTAGGGGTGCCGAATTCCTTTTGGGCGATATCGCAGAGTTGTCTCTCCGCGAGGGGATCCAGGTCGTCCACAAGGTCGGAACGTCCCCAAGTCTTCCTGAGTCGTTCCAGGCATTCGGAGAATTCCCAAGTGGGAGTCTTGAGGATCTCCGGCAGATAGGCTCCTGATCTTTGCTTAATGGCGTCTCCGAAATCCGTGTTGAGTTCCTCAAATATCTCCGAGAGGAGGTGTCGTTCAAGGTTCATGACATCTTCAGGTCCATCGATAAAACCCATTTCCAAATCGAGAGAATAATACTCGGTTAAGTGTCGGCTTGTCGCATGGGGTTCGGCACGGTAAACGTGACTGGTTTCAAAAACGCGCTCTAGTGCGGCCACCCCGTGTTCTTTGTAAAACTGCGGACTTTGAGCGAGGTACGCGGTGCGCTCGAAGTATTTGATCTCAAAGAGATTGGTGCCCCCTTCCGTCCCGCTGGCAACAATCTTCGAGGTCACGATTTCAGTGAACCGATTTTTTCTGAGGAAAGACCGAAAGCCATCAAGGATTGCGGATTGAACTCGAAAGATTTCCTGTACGGGTTCCGTCCGAATGCTCAAGGGCCGATGGTCCAGCACAACATCAATTCCGACCTGCGAGATATCGGATGAGGAGTTGAAAGGCAGATCGCGTGCAGAGGCATTGAGAAGACTCACCTCGAGTAGGTCAATCTCAAATCCTGTTTTCGATCGGGGCTCAGCCCGAACTCGGCCCCGAACGCCCACAACGTCATCAAGCTTTAAGCCCAAACCAGCCACCTGATCTGGTGATGCCACCACCTGCACCGTTCCGGTGCAGTCCCTGAGCACAATAAAAACTGTTCTGGCGAGGGCCCGGTAGCGAAAAACCCAACCCTTAAGGCAGATTTCCTGGCCAACCCGGTCTCCCGCGTGTCCGATCCACGTGCGTTCCATGACCTCACTCTTTTCTTTTTCTGTACCGATCTATTCTTGCTGGAACCTGTATGACGGCAGGTGGTGCCATCCAGCTTCAAGGAATGCCTTGCTCTTGATTGCCACTTTCGGGTGGGTTTCCGTTCAGAACTACTAAGGCCTGCGATCTCTCGCTTTCGGTTCGCCCTGACCTCTCAGAGGGGTCTGTCCTCATCAGTGAGTGAAAAGGGTTTAACACGAGATAACTTAAGAACTCAATAGCAATAGCGCTGTGGACGGGAAATTCTTGGCACTTGAATCGCGACAAAACGGTTTAAGCGGGGGTGGGGATCTTTGCGGCTTTGTCTTCAATCCTCGGCAACGTAACGACAAACGTGGTTTGCGTTGCTTTCGTGTCCAGATGAAGACGACCTCCATGCATAGCGATGACAGAAGCAGAACTCGCGAGCCCAAGCCCGAGACCTGTTCCAATCTTTTTGGTGGTAAAGAAAGGAGTAAATAAGTTTTCCTGGGCGTGAGCGGAAAGGCCTTTCCCGGAATCGGAAATCCTAATTTCCACGGTGGCTTTCTTGCTATAAATTTGGACCGTCACCCACCGCTCTTTCATGGAAGTCACAGCCTCTAAGCTGTTTTGAAATAGATTAAGAAGAGCGTGCATCAGTTGCACGGGCCGGCAGCGAATCTGGACACGGTCGGCTTGTCCCACAACACGAAAGGCCGTGGTGTGATGAGTAAATTGTTCTTTGCACAGGGCGAAGGCCTGATCCAGGACCTCCTGAAGCGAGTGAACAGACAATTGATCGAGGTTTTCCTCTTGCGAGTAGCTTCTGACCGTCTTCACGATCTTGGCGGTTTTTTGCGCTGATTTTCGGATCATACCGATGATTTGCAAGAGCTCTTCCTGGTTGTCTTGACCGGAAACCATCTCCTCCAACGCTTCCGCGCCGAGCAAGATGGCGGCAATTGGGGTATTGAGTTCATGGGCAATACCGCCGGAGACGATAGAAAGGCTGGTGAGCCGGGAGACTTGAATAAGACGTTGATCCGTTAATTCGCGGATCCGCTCATAGGCGATGGCAATCAGAAAAGCCCCGAAGCTCAAGACAACATAAACGACAAACAGCGCTTTGGTGTGATCGCGCGGACTGTACACGGGCCGACGCGGAAGGAAGATCTGTTGGGATTCCAGAAATAACATAGACGAGAGAACCATTATATTCACCAGCAAGGTCAGATTTCGGAGCTTACGGCTGCCCATGATTTGAGCGACCATCGGCATTAAGATAATGCAGGCCACGGCGGGTGCGCGCAGGCTCCCATTTATTTGGGCCGCGGTCCAAGGAACGGCATAGGCACCCGTGAGAACGGGAACGCAAGCCCACGGAATGCTTGCGGTCAGCTTGAGAATAAAGGGGCTTAGCAAACACCAAACTCCGATTCCAAAATACGCCCAGATGAATCTGTTTTCGGAAGCGAGATCGGGCAAGCATACAAAAACGGAAAGCGTGCCCAGAATAAAAATGGCGGCCAACGTGACAGAAATGTAGATTAGAGCTCTAGCTTTGAACTCATGTCCCGGAGAGAGCCTCAGTGACAGTGGGATAAGATATTCAAAAGGACGATTTAGGCCCATTCTCAGTCTTTGGTCTTGATCGCATTTCTCTATATATTGATATCGTCATACTGATATCGTCGATTCTTGATCGACCTTCCGTTGCCGTACCTTGAGCTCTTAATTCAGAGCCATGGCGCGTTGATTAAACCAGATATCGGACTTGGCCGTTAGTCTCGGGTAAAAACCGAATCCGAAACCCGTGGGCATTGTCGTCTCCTACAGCTGAGACAAGCTCTGTTCATCTTTATTGAGCCTAAGGAAAATGATCCGCTCCGCGCGTTCGAGAGCGGACAGAACGTTCTCTCCGCTCATTGCGCTGCGGACGAGATCGAGATCTTTGGGTGCGTTCCGGATGCCGGTCCGCCGGTCCGCAGGCACGATAGCGGAAATGCCAGTTCTGGGTTTGATTTTGATGGACGTGTCTGCCCTTAGGGCCGCCATTCCAAACGCTGAAGTGGCCGACGCTCGTCCGGCCCAGTTGGCTTCAGCTATATTCTATGTAGATTTGCAACCTCCGCGCAGAAGGTGCGGCTACTCAACAGAATTGCCCCGAACTGAATCCAGTTACAGGTTTGGGTGGACGCCGTCACCCAGGTCTGTCTTTTTGAGTTTTCTAGATAGCCAATCTGATAAAGGTTGTAACAGGAGTGACAAAGATCCGCAGCACCGAGCTTTGCTCAGAGCTTCAAGCTTGTTCCGGTGCGGCCGAACTGAAGTTATCGCGAGGTTCATCATCAAGATCGAGTTCAAACGGCGTTTCCTCCTGGAAGAGAAGGAAAGCGCCGCCCGCTATCCGCAATTAGCTCCCGTCCCCTGGTCGAGCCGAGGAACTTATTGGGGCGCTTTTCCGCAAAGTTCGAAGGCTCCAGAATGTCATTCCCTTTAAATCCGAGATGACACGCCAATCGATCCACACGGGACTGCTAACAGACTGTCTCGGTTCAAAATAATATGCGCGGTTCGAGGCCGCCTCATATTGATCGCCTACAGTGTAATACGAATCGGCATAATGTTTATAGGTACTGAATGCGGTGTAATTGGAATCAGCATAACAGGCCGCAAGATAGCCGTAGAAGACAGCATAGTAATAATGATAAGCCGCCAGGTAGGCATAATAGGACGACGTGCGGCCCGTGTAAGCGTAATTCGCATAGTTCCGATTTATAACTGCCTGCACGAAATTTATCGCATCCTTTGTATTGAGCTTAACTCCATATTGATTCAACTTCCAGGTCATACAGTCCCATGAACTGCTTGATTGTAAGTTGTAAGCTTGCCTTCGTTCTTCATAATTAAGAACTGCTGTTGCATTTTGCCCGACGAAAATCAAAACTCCTGTAGCGAACAAATTAGTGAATATTTTCATTTTCATGTTTTAGCCCCCTAACTTCTGTAGACCCTGAGGGAGTGTTTTGCAAGAAGATGGCCAAAGCACCGGCCCTCCTCTCAAGCCAACAGGTTTTGAAGCTCTGTTCCTATTTTGAGATGTTGACCTTCTAGTCAGAGAACTGTTCTTTGTACATTAATTGAGTTTAATGCCATCGAATGAAGCCTTCGTATTCTTTGGCACCACTCATTACGAGACATCCTAAGTCGTGTCATTGCGAGGATACGAGCCATCCGACGAATTAAACTCTCGAGTCTAGCGCCGTGATTCATGTTGATGCTTCGACCTGAAGGCGGCGTCTCGTATCGAGATATGGCCTCCTTCTTGCTAACTTCATCTCACATCAGGGGGGCACATGCGGCAAAAGCAGTTCTGCATCAAATTGATAATGATCTCCTGTTTATCTCTGGTGATCTCTGCGTGCAATGATGGATTCAGGACGGCTATCTCATCCAGCACCGAAGCAACTCGACAGGCCGCTCCGAATCCCACGCCTATTCCTACTTCAACTCCTACTCCTACTCCTACTCCTACTCCGGTTCCTTTTCCAAGTCCAACACCCGATCCGGTGCCATCCCCAACGCCGATTCTCTTTGAAGTCACAGCCGCGTCGGTAAAGCCCGGCGAGACTTTCCGTGTTCAGCTCACTCCGACATCTAATCTGCAGCCAGGGGCAAGTCTCGACATCCATTTCGAAAGCCGCAATGGAACAGCTCAGTCCGACCGTGATTATCTCGCTCGCTCAGGAGATGTGGTTCTGACTTCAGGCGGGGGAGCTATGGTCATTGAGCTACAGACCCTCGCTTCGGGCGGAGACCGCAGCGCGCTTTCATTCCGGCTGGATCTGACATGGCAACAAAACGGTGTTGATAAACTTCAATCTCTGTCTCTGACGATTTCTCCGCACGATCCGGACGATTACCGTGAATTGGAGCTCGGGTACTCTCACGGGTGCGCCATTAGGTATGACGCCAAAGTGGTTTGTTGGGGCATTGGAGTGCGTGAGGCTCCACCACGTACGGGCGGGGATCCGATTCTACCCTCGTTTTTCACAGGCTTCAAATCCCCGGATCGCGTCTTGGTAGGCGATGCGGACACCTGCGTGCACGACTCGGGAGAATGGTATTGTTGGGGGGCTGCGTTCGAGAAAAACGCCGATGGCTCATACCCATCCATTGCCGCTGTAGGCTCTGATTATAAGGTTGATCTCAGCAGAACCAGACTCGTCACGCCGACACCTATCCGAGCGGTCGCCATATCCCAGTATCTTGTTTACGCCTTAACAATGAACGGGGATATTTATGCCTTTGGACAATGCTTGTATTGGTGTGCTTTGGGATCTCAAAATCGCCTGGGGTATTCGGGAGTGAAAATAGACACCGGTGGCCTTGAATTCAAGAGCATTTCTCCGGATGTATACTCAACAGATGGCACATCCTACTATTCTTTTTTGGGCATCTCGACGGATGGAAAGGCTTACCGCGTGAGCAAACCAGATATGATTACTGATCTCGGCTTTTCCGCAGTCGATCTCAGCAAGGGCACGTTCCTGGATGAAGACAAACACCTTCGCGCCGTGAACGTCGGAAAATCGGCCGTGGTTAGTACGTTCGATGTGACTAAGCTCATAAAGGGCTGCGCCCTCACAGATACCTCCCTGTTCGTTTGCCCGTACGTCGATAATGATGTGAAGCTAGCCACTCTTCCCGTTGGCTCACATCTAATTTCATCGGCGAGCGTGGGAGCACGAACTCTCAACGTGTCACCTTACTGTTATGTGAGATCGAAACAAATGACCTGCGTTGGGCCCGACTATTATAAAGGCAAACTTCGCAACGGGACTCTCGATCCCTAGCGCGTACACGTGCTGATGGCCTTCCCGTGCGACGCCGTTAACTCTGGGAGGCGACAAACTGTTTCCCGCCGTTCGGCATCGGTTTTCCGACGGGTCTGGATGACGAAGCGGCCAAAGTTAGAGAGAGTACTATGCGAGAGCTGCTGCTGGCGTGCACGTAACTTCGGTCGATGAGTTAATAAAAATTATTTAACTTGCGCACGGACGTGGTGAATGGCAGCAGCTCTCCAATTATCAACCTCTAATGGGTGAGGGTCTCGACATCGCCTCATTTCGAATTGCCGCTCGATTGCCTGGGCTGGAGTTTTCAGCATCGTCTAAACTATTCCAGTTTCGCTGCGCGGGAAGCTCTGGCAGGGCTGAAGGTTCATGTTCGTCCCAACCTCTACTAAAATAGGCCGTTAACTGTGGAAAATTGGAAATGACGGAGGATCGAAGCTTCCCTCTAACGCCAGGCCGTAGTGCAGGGCCCAGGCTTTGGCAGATTGGGATACGGACCAAGGCTTGAGGGGCGGCTGGCGAGCTGCTGGTTATTAACTCCCTTATATGTACTGTCATTGTATAGAAGGCGGCTTGGACCGATCACAAGGTTATTTGATATATTGATTGGCATGGAGCCCGTCACATAGATAACCGAACCGCCAGACGTGTCGTCGATAAAGGTATTACCGGTTAATGTCACGGAATTTGTCCATCCCGAGGTATTGCCAATGGAAATAAACTGGCGTTGTGTGACGGTTCCGCTTCTGGCCAATACGCTATTGGTGACCGTCAAAACCCCACCGAATTGAGCCAATAGTGGAATGGTGTCACTTTCACCAAGGTTGGCAATGAGACTGCAATCAACGGTCGTTTTCATGGATCGAGACCAGATTTCATTGCCTTCGTGGGTGGAACGAGTGATATAGGTGCCGCGAATAAAAAGTTCAGCCGATTTCCATGAACTCACCTGAGCGGCACGGTGTCTGCCGTCTGCAAGTACCGCTCCGATGTGATCGAAGCGAGAACTCTCAATATTTATGGTATCGTCGAGACTATTCGTTCCAAACCCAGCGGAAGTATCATGAACAAAGAACCAACGGAGAGTCAGATTAACACCATGATGTGCAATGCAAGCGGCTATGCCATTGGATGGCGAGTCGCATGCGCTCAGCTCAAAGAATTCTAATGTCGTGTTATGAGCGGCTGGTTTAGTGGCAATCCGATTGAAATAAGTAGCAGGGCCACAAACACCACTAAGGCGGACATAGCCACCAATCCCTCTAACGGTGATATTGTCGGCGGCAATGGCGATGCAGTCCGCATAGTCACCAGCCTCGAGCTCGACCACCGAGCCTGCAGTCGCCGCCGCTAACGCTTGGCTGGGGAGCTGATACGGGCATCCTGATTTACAGACACGAAGAGATCCGGCCGTATAAGCGCTTGGAAAAGGAGGAGCGGGAAATGATGAGTCTGGGGACAGCGTTTCTGCAGGCGATGATGTTGGGCCTGGTTGTGGTGTTGGATTTGGAGGCGGGGTTGGTGACGGTGCAGGCGGTGGATTTGATTCGGAACCGTAACTTGTCTGATTGGAGTGCACATCCACGGTGGTTTCAAGGCTTTCAAAGCCGCCACTTCCACAACCATTGAGCGCGGTGGCCAAAGTTAATCCGCCAGCAATCATTGTAATAAAATAAATTTTATTTAAAGCGGAGCCTGGCTGTAGCCTTTTTGCTTCGGACGGAGTACTCGAATTTTGCAATTGGACTCCCTGTTTAGAATTCAAACGGCGACCTCATTATGCGACCACTCGGCTTAGGACATTTCATTACTGGTCGGCCTTGGAAATAGAGTCTTTGCCCCCACTCGAGAGTAAGAAAGCAACTCCCATGCCGCTCATGCATATCGCAACAAAACGCTGTGCTCCCATTAACGCCGAGATCAGCATCATCGATATAGCGCCTTGTTTACACATTGGACAGTCAATGAGCGTGAACCACTGCAGATATCGAGAATCACATAGGTTCGAGGCTATCATAGAAATTTTGATCAGTAATACGAGATAAACAAAGTTATCAGTATACGAATTTGAGACACGATGCCATACATAGATAGTTAGAGAGAAAGAAGAAATCCTTTTCAGTTCAATATCTGACTACATCCCATTTTGCCAAGAAGGTGTTTGGGTTTGTAAAAAGCGCCGTCTTGCATGACCCGCTCGTGAGGCTTTAAGTGGTGCGACTTTGTGGACTTCGAGACGTGCGGACTCGTGATCCGCTCGTGCACTTCGACGAGCTTTCCGTCCAAGTAAATGCTGACCTGGGTTTTACCGCCGAGGACGACAGCGTGGCGCCCCTTAAACTCTTCGCCGACCGAGTAAAATTTGTTCCGGAAGCGAACGTATCCGTCATTTCGGACCTCTCCTTCATGAAACTCTTCAACTTCGAAGGCCAACGCCGGCAAGAGTTTAAGTTCCTGCTTTTCCATCTCGGTAAACACGTCGACGGGCCTTAAGTTCGTGGTGCCATGGCGCCTTTCATTGGCGATTGCCAGCTTCTTGTCGATGTAGGTTTGGCTCTCCTCGATCCCATGCCAGACATCGCCGTGAGCCTCGTAGAGCCGGCGTACATACGGCATCGTCCGCTCGACCTTGCCCTTTTTCTTCGGGTCCGCCGGGGGCAGGCATTCCAGACAGAGGCCATAATGGGCGGACCACCGCTCCAGCACCGGATTTAAGAGTGGCTCGTACTTGCTTGCTTCGAGTGCAAAACACTTTGGGTTGTCCGATGTAATTCTCTTTGGAACCCCGCCGATCTCCTTCAGCATGCTCTCGAGAACAGTGACCGTCGTCGGCACGTCGTTCGTCCACACCAGCCGCACCATCATGTAGCGGGAGAACCCAAGCACGCCGACGAACGCCCACAGGGTCTTGGATTTGCCATCCTCACCGCGCACTGACCGGAGCTTGCCCCAGTCGACGATCAACGCCTCTCCGGGCTGATGCACGATCTCCGGGGTCAGGCGAGACGTCCCGCGCTCGCCGATGCGGTGGAGTTTGTGCCGTTCAAGGAATCGATAAAAGCTCGAGCGGCCGACCTGCATCGGCAGCTCCTCCCACACAGTGACCTTGCTCCAACCGATGACGAGCCTTTCCTCGATCCATGTCCTATATTTCATCAGGAGCTCGTCGACGTCCGAGGCGCTGATCACCGCAGCCGGCGGCGGCTCCGGGAACACCGCCAGTGGCGCGACGGGCAGCGGGGTGCCCGTGAGATAACCGAACGCCTCGGCCTTCTCCAGGATCTGGCGGACCTTACGGTCGCCTTTTTTCAGCTTCTTGCAGATCTGCCGCTGGGTGAACCCCGCCACCCGCAGCTCGATCACTCGTCTCTCCATCCGACGTCTCCTTACATCGCGATCCATTGATGCCCCTCCGTGGTGTTAAAGAAGGTCATCGTATCGCGACGCGAAAATAGTGTCGTCGGAGGGTGGGATTTTGCCCTCAAAAAGTGTCGTCACCGCCTGGGATTTTCGCCCAGGAAGTGACGTCGGCAGGTGGGATTTTAGACGCAAAAAGCGTCGTTCTCAGCTGGGATTTGTCACCCGAAAAGTGTCGTCAGGCGGCTGGGACGGAACAGCAGTTGGCCTTGGGCGCTTGGTAGGGCGTTCGAACCGAACGAATCCCATAGCGTTTCAACTGCTTGCGCAGATCTCGGCTGAAGATCTCATCACGATCATGAAGGAGAAGGCTCGGCGGATCATCAAATCCGATCATATGAATGATCGTGTTCTTGACCCACTCAGCTGAGGGTTCAGTCGTGATACGAAAGCCAATCATCAGTCGCGAATGAATATCAATTCGGTCGTGCCAGTGATTTTCCGATCTATAGCCTTCTTCCGTTAAATCGCCAAGTGATCCACGGATGGCTTCAAATCCACGGTCCGTTAACACCCAGGAGGAAAAATTTTGCTCCAAGGTGTTTTCCGTAATTTACATCGTCGGGCACTACTGGCGCCTTGCAGTTGCCCCAGAGAACCGTCCGACGGGAGCAGAACCAGGCGGGTCACCAGGAAACCGAGAGTATCCGTCAAAACGTCAAAGCCATCACGTCACGGCCGCGAGCCGTGAAGCTTAAGGCAAAAAGCGAAACAAAGAAGATCGAGAGGTCAGGAACGGACCCTTCTGGGGCCCCAGGAAAGGGGTGCTACCCAGGGGTCGTTCGCGAATAGCCGAGCCGCTTTACAACCTAGGGATTCTGGACGGGCACCTACAAGCAGCCTAAAACTATCGGCTGCCTTTTACTGGGATTTGAGCCGGCCTAAGCGTTCTCGATTTCATACTTTCTATCATCTGAGAGATCTTTGAACGCACCGGGTAGCGCGGCCGGCTATCGCTAACCCGGACCAAAGTTACAAGTTTAGGGGATCCATCCTCCTGAATCGTCAGAAGCTCGTCGACCCTTATCCATGTTGACTTTGGGGCCTGCGGATTTTCCTTAAATAGCCATGGAGCGAGTCTTGCCAAGAGGGAAGAGGTATTTACGGGTTGAACTGCCGAACGCCAGAGCTGACCAATACCTAATGGGTTTACTTCTCCAGTCTGAAGCATATAATTAACATTCGACCGGTCAACCATAACATCCATTGAGTGGTAAACCCAGGTTCCCGGTTGATCGATGTCAATTCGATTTGCAAACGCTTGAAGACGATTCACTTGATCTACATCCAACAGCATGGCATCTCTCACAGCCATTTCGTCCACCATGAAAGACATTAGGAACGCTCCTAATCCGGCGAAGCCCGCGACGAGTCCAAAGGGGTTGTGCGAAGGACCAAACGCCATTATTGCTGAACCTACTTCTACAGTGGGCCAAATCAATATATTCATGAGCATCACAAACCGGCTCCACGCTCTATCTGACCTACCTGTTCGATAGAGCATTTCGAACGAAGATGTCTCATTCATTCTAGCCAATAAAAAGTTCTCAACCTGTTCAGCTCCAACTGTTACAGAACCCATGGAAATTAGGGACTGTTCTGCATCTTGATCCTGTCCGGAGCCGGCGAATCTTTCCCGCACAATTCCCCGTAAACGCCGGTAAACTGCCTCTCGATTCTTTTTTGAATCTTTGTTGGTTGCGGTCGCTGGATGCTGGCTTGGTGACTGGTCAAAGTCTGAACTGAAAATCGAAGCTTGGAAATGCCCCAGCTCCTTTATTGCCAGCGCCGTATTTTCACCCGAAAGGGTTTGTATAGTATGACTTGCCCTCATTGATAGTAGGTACCCGATACAGGTTCCGAGTTTCGTCGCAGCATGGACTCTATGGGTCACGCCAAAGGCTAAAACAAAAGTCAAGATTAGTGTTAAATGCATCCGACAGAAACAGTGCAAGAAATGGACCCGAGCAATGGCGGCCGAATAGAAGATAATGGATGTCGAGAGGCCTTTGAAGGTTCCACTCCGGGTTTCTGGAGCCTCCGGATACTGCTTTCATACCGAGACCGGGGAACAAAGGCTCGCTTAACTGTACGCCGAATCAGGAACTCAAACGAGCGCCGTCTGCCAATTTGGTCCGCCTAGGCAGTCGAACTTCAGGATTGCTCGCAATTCTGGAGACGTCTGCGCGAGTTTCCTCAACCTAAACCTCTGCTAGGATTAGAGAGCTAGAGGATGGAAAGAAACTTTATTAATCGCTCCGTATACAAAATTTCATTTCCTAAACAATACTCGCTATTGCGGCACGCGCGGACTCACCTTCCGCCGAAAAAGCCCAATGGTTTCACCTCTGTAGCGGTGAAAGGCTTCGCTGACTTCCCTAAATCCAAAGTGAGAGTTATCATCCCACGAAGCTTTCTCGAAAACGAAGTCTTTATTAAGATGTACTGCTGCATGCAAAATAACGCTGTCATCTTTTCTATAAACAACTCGTACGTCACCCCACCGCGGTTCTCTATCTATTCGCACTGGCTTAAAGTAGCGTTGCAGGTAGTTCTTAAAGTTCTCGTCGGATTCATACTCAATATTTGTCTGTCCATCAAACCAGCACCTGACCGCATTGAGACAATTAGGACCAGAGGTTATCCTCGGAGGTAAAATGGGTGGCAAAAGGTTCAATAAAGATCTAGGCAGATCGGGCAAAACGTATTGTAACGGAATCGCCGTGAGCACACCAGAAGCTGGAAGAACTTCGCCTAATATGGAATAGACTCTACTACGTTCAACTGAATCGCGCCCGCCAAGAAAATTTGCAACACTTTCCAATTGGTCTCTGGTCATAAGGATATCAATTCCCGCAATGATCCCCAGAGACGAATGTAAGAACCGCTCGCCGATTGGTACAATCCCATCATTCGCATCAGACAGAGCAGAAACTCGATCATCATGTATCTGGCGTTGATTGTAGACTTTCAGCTTGGGACCACCCGGATAGAGCTCTCCTGAATAGGAAGTATAGCCGTCCTGGACGGAAAACTCCACGGCTCTAAATCCGTTTTGCAAATGTGCCGTCCTCAAGTAGGTCCAGCATTGCCTCCACTTGGAGGCCGCTACGGCGCCAGTGCTGGTACCAACGTTCAGGAGCACACATCCCAGTGCCAAGAAACGGATTTTCCGCAATATACAAAAGTGCAACATTTCGAACGCATCTGATACAAATGTTGTGCCGCAATTGTTACTTCACAAATGCGCTCGCAATCGACAGTGTGCTATCTAGGTGAATGGACCCAAGTCCAGCACATCTAGCCATGACATTTTTCGGGACGACTTGGCCATTTATAGCGCTTCTTTCTGCTATCTCCGGCTTTTTGCGGGGTTAGGCCATTTGAAAAAGAATTCGTCAGTATTTATTGATAGATGGTTCAGGTATCCGCAGCGTTGCATGATCTTTCTGCAGAAAGAGGTCGGATTGGTGTATCCGTAGCCCATCCTCTTGAGCACCTTAATTTTATTATTAAGGCCCTCGGCCACTGCGGTGGTCAGACGCGAGGTGATGTAGGCCTCGATGTTCTTGCGATAACGCCGTATTGTCTTTTGCAGCGCCAGGAATGGTTCGAGCTTGGACTCTCTGACGACCCGGTGCCAAATCGCTAGAGTTTTACGGAATGACTTCACGCTCGTTTTGTCGAGCGCCTTGTGAAAATACTCTACCAACAGCATGGCTGTATGAATCGACTCATTGACCCGCCGAAGCTTATCGAGCAGTTTTTGTTCAGATTTGGACAGATCCTTTTCCCGTGCCACCAATATGAATCGGCGGTGCGGTTCTAGCATGCTCTTATTGAACTCGTCCTTGTTGTCGCGGGCGTTTTTGAACTCCGAGCGCCTGACTCTGTCGAAGGCCTCGTTCACCTTTTGCGCGAGATGGAATCGATCCACACATATTTTTGCATTTTCACACTCGGACTCGATCACAGTGATAAACGACTCGTGCATGTCGACGGCAAAATTTTCGACGCTCAGTTTTTGACCCTTTGAGAGCACGCTGAGCGCCGTTTCCAATGCCTCCGAATCCCTTCCCATAGCGTTAAAAAGGACTTTGCCGGCAAGTGGTGCCACCAGATTTGTGATGAACTCCGGCCGCCCTTTCTTGGCGAAGAGACCCTTTCGGTTTTTGCTCTCGATCGTTCTAAAGTGAACTTCATCGGCGGCAAGGTAGGACACGTCCAAATCCTTCGGTAACTTCATGTACTGAAGCATAACCTCCATGCGATGCTGATCCAGATCCCACATTAGTTTCGACTCTGCGCCAACGATCCGCCCCACGGCTTCGCAGGTGATCTCCTCCATCAGACGACCGGCGACTTCGGCGAAGCTGCAAGTCATAGACTCAAATTTAGGATGGATCCAGTCGACCCGCGCCACCGACGTGCGGCCGCATGGCTCGCAGTAGCCCCGCATTTGCATGAACTTGATGGTGACCTTCTGATAGATACCCATTGCGGGACCTTTAAGCTTTTTAAGCTGCCATTCCTTGACGTGATCGAACTGCATGCCGCAGTGAATGCAAAAGCACTCGGCCCTGCGCTGTCGGACTTTAACTTCCATGCGCAAGTCTTTCTTGAAGAGTTTTAGATCCACAATGTCGACGTCTTGAATGCCTAAAAGCGTGATGATACTCTCGCGGAAGTCCATCCTTGGCCCCTGTTGTTGCGGTTTTTGTTTCGCAACTAAATCAAAACACAGGACCAATGGATGGACAATTTTTGACTCAAATACCCGGAATCACCCCGTTAAAAACCGGGGAACCCTCGTCCGGCATCTGGGTGAAGACCAGGACTCTGTCCGTCAAGTTTGTGGCAGGTAGTGGGATTCTCTGCCCGGCATCTAGAGGGCGTGCCCCACCGCTCACTGGGTTCTGGCAAGAGGGTGCCAGGGACCGCCGGAGATACAATCGCGCTGCCATACCATCCCTGGCCTGAGCCAATGGGCTCATCATTCTGCCCTGGAGTATGCGCTTGCTACCTGAAAAATCCCCAGTGTGGCGAGCCAGGACACCGTTCTTCCACGGGTGTTACCGAAAAGCTCAGTTGGCGAAGTCCGCCCAAAAGGTTGGGAAAATGCGTGCAAACCCGCAAGGCGGCGGGCCGACAGCCCAAATAGCTCAGGACGCGGGTAATTTTGAAGCTTCACAGGGTTTAAGCTCTGGACCACGGCTTTAGACAGACTCTTTTGCCTACTCCCGCATATGTCGATGTTATTTCGCAAGGTGCTCGTTGAAAAACTCAGCGATCTCCTCCAGTGCCTCCTCCGACTCCGGTGAGTCCGTCAGGTATTGGGCGTGTGATTGTCCTTCAAACACATGGAGATCTGCCCGCACTCCTGATCTACGCAACGATCTATGTGCGCGAACTGTCGTGCTCAGAAATAAGTCGCGCGTCCCCGAAACCAGAATGGTGGGTGGAAACCCTTTATGATCTCCATATACCGGCGAGATTAATGGATTCTTTAGATCCTCTTTGCCTGCATAGAGCCTGGCAAAGGCCTCCACGATACCGTCATACTCAACCAAAACATTGTCCACTACGGCATTGGTGAAATAGGTATCGCCGGTCTTACTCAGGTCGGTCCACGGCGTACCCATAAAAAGTGCACCCGGAAGCGGCAGGCCAAGTTCTTTCAGCTTCAACACGGTGGCCATTGTGAGGCCGCCCCCAGCCGAGGTACCAAATAAAGCCATTCGCTTGCTGTTATATGTCCGAGTGAGTTCCGTCCACACTGCTACAGAGTCCTCCAGCGCGGCTGGAAACGGGTGTTCGGGAGGCATTCTATAGTCGATTGAAATGACCTCTGCTTGGGCTATGGCTGCCACTAAGACAGCTTCTCCGAGACCGGCTTCGCCAGAGCCAACGACATAACCACCTCCGTGAAGGTGCACCAAAAGGCGCTTCTCATTTTCAGCTTTGACCTTTGCAGGCTTCACGTGGAAGCAGTTCACACCGGAAATCTTCATGGGGGCGTAAGTCACAGACAGTCTTGCCGAATCCTTACGTGCGCGCTCGATAGCCCCTCGATCAAATTCTTCGCGCATCTTGATCCATTCCCGATCGGATTTGGGAGGAGGTTGCGTCTGAGGATAGTTGGGCGCCTTGGCAACAAGAGCCTGCATCTGAGGACTGACTGTCAGCGGTACGGGCAAATGGCGAGCCGGTACTTCACGCGCTTCCCAGCCTTTGGAACCGGCCTGAATGGCAACATAGAACCCGGCCAGAAAGGCAACAGGAAAGACTAAATTTTTATATACAATTTCCTCCTCGAATCGCCCACTGGAGGTCCATCGTACACGCCAGCTTCCGCAGCTGATAGTTGTCCCGAACACCTCGTGCGTTGAACCATTCACCTCACCTCAGGCGCCACA
Organism: Bdellovibrionales bacterium; assembly: GCA_050249195.1. GTDB lineage: Bacteria > Bdellovibrionota > Bdellovibrionia > Bdellovibrionales > UBA1609 > JALHOQ01. The sequence goes on along the minus strand of JBFWQY010000001.1, from coordinate 229,103 downwards.
ACGGATAGATTTTACCGACAAATTCAAGAGTTTTCCTGTGTAAGTTTTCTGGACCGTAATTTGTTCACCTGGGAGCCAATTTTGATTCATGTGTAATAGACAACGAAATTTCCTGTGTATCAGAACCCCTGCCTATTGCCTAAGCGCCGCGCCTTTAACCTGGGTAGTCTCGTACATCGGAGAGAAATTAATTGGTCATTTTCTCTTCGCCTTTCTGAGCGACCAGAAACCTAGGTCCAGAGTAACGCCCAGTATTGCTCAACCAAATGACCGGCCTGACAAGGGACCCGCAACCGCTGTCAGGTCGTGTTCCCTTGTCATAAGTAATCTGAAATTAACTAGAATGGCTCAGACCGAAGGTAACTGTCTTGCGGATAAGGACATTGGATTTCCGAACAACTGCAAATATCTCTTTGAGCTCAGCTGCGATAGAAAAATTAGTTTGCATTTAAACGACCGACTGCGATGTATGCGGGCGTTCCTGAACCCGTTTGCGAACTTTCGATTATTAAGAATTTCCCGATTTTTCCGTTCACCGGAATTCCAAAGTAGACTAGCTCGTGCCCACCATCGTTTGCGCAGTGGTCATTGTTGAAGTCGTGACCGAAGTTGTTGAAAATCATATTCGGGTACATCCCCGGCAAATTACGTGCAAGAACGTTATAACCATAAGCTGAGAGGTTATCGTTAACGAAGTTCGTCGAGCTTCGCACGTCCGAACTTGAGCCCAGGTCGTTTGTTGCGAACCAGTTCACAGTCCAAGGATAAGAATTGAAGGCTGTGCCGTCGAGCGCTGGTCGATTTTGATCTAAAACGCCAGTGTAGGAGGCAGCAATCTGTGCGTCAGTGAGTGGCGCAGGAACAGCAAGCGGATTTGAATCAGAAACATAGGCGTATCCTCTCCACGTTGAATAGCCCGGAACATATGTCGCAAGATATGCGCTTTCACTCATGCCGTCTTGAGTGAGCGTCACAGATCCAAATTGGTGAGAAATTGTGATCGTGTTGCCACTAGCGCTCCAGGTGCCATTTGCAACCTGGACGAACCGAAAAATTCCAGGAAGAGGAAGATTTTGGGGAACGCAAGCAGTAGGTGCGCCATTAATCACCATCAAATTTTCGCGAACCGATGAGTAGAGGGGAGCTACATCATGCCTTGCGTCCTCGTTGTAAATGATCCCGTCAAGGGTGTGATCTGATTTCAAGCGAACTGTTGTTAGCGTTACTACTATCGGGGAGCTTACGCTATTCATGTATGCGAGCGCGATCGAGAGATATTTATTAGTCAGCCCGTCACTGATGGTTACCGAATGGGAGACTGAATTCCCGTGTGAGTCATTGCAGACAAGAGAGTAAGACAAAGTCCCACCATTGAAAGTGCCGATGTAGGAAGCGGCAGTGTTGGGCGCCACCGGCCATGCAAACACTTGGTCGTTTATTGAATAAGTCGAGTTTGTGCATGACGATGCATTTGAGCTGGTCCACGCAAGTGTAAATGTCGCTCCCGCAGGAATAACGACGTTGTCGCTACCATTAACCGAAATGGAATTCGTTAAGCTAGAAACGGGAGGGGTATTTAAAGATGAATATTGAGTCGTTCCAACTTTAGCTGTACTGGAATTCGCTGAATCTTGGACTGCCATTGGGCTACAGTTTTGAAACCCTCCGATGAAACATGCTGACGCACCTAAATATAATAGAACGAGCCGTTTCATTCGCTTCCCCCCGCACGTCATACCGGTGCAATTTCGATGCTGCCTCGAAATGAGAAACCAGTCATTAATGACAAAGGTGCAATTAATGATTGTTCGAACCTGTAAAACAAATTTGCAGTGCATTTGAATTTAACAGGGGTTTTACCGACGTCTCATACTGTAAATACCAAGCGATTCTGTCCCCACTTAATTACCAAGGGAATTTGTCCCCTTTTCGTATCACTTCGTAACGTTCCCTGATCTGATTTCGACCACTTACATCAGGGAGGTTGCAAGTGGAGGGGTGGATCATGGCATCACAAGATCTCTTGATTCTGGAGGTCATTGCCAAAGTCGAAGCGGGAAAGCTAACTCGATTCGAGGCAGAAACATTATTGCAGGTATCAAACCGAACGTTAAAGCGTTACTTGCGGGAGTATCGCAAGGAAGGGATTGCTTTCATCCGTCACGGCAACAAGGGTCGTGCTCCAAAGAATAAACTTGCTCCAGAGCTCAAGACTCGTGTGCAAGATCTCATGAGGGAAAAATATTTTGACTTCAACATGATCCATGCTCTGGAGAAACTTCGTGAGGAGGGAGTTGATCTTAAGCGCGAAACTTTCCGCAATTGGTGCCATGAGATTGGGTTGGTGAAAAGAGCAAAGAAGCGTAGGGCAAAACCTCGTTATAAACGCACGAGGATGTCTCAGGCAGGGCTTTTGATTCAAATGGATGGCAGCCATCACCCCTGGTTCGATGGACGCGTCACGTGCCTCATTGCTGCAATTGACGATGCAACGAGCGAAGTTGTAGCAGCAGAATTCTTTGAAGGGGAAACGACATTTGCTTGTTTAAAACTTCTTAAGGATTTGATCATGGCGAAAGGCGTATTCAAGATCCTGTACGTGGATAAGGCTGGCATCTATGGAGGCATCAAGCGGCAAGGATTTTCGCAAGTGGGCCGCGCGCTCGAGGAAGTGGGAGCCCAAATTATCTATGCCCACTCTCCCGAGGCTAAAGGGCGAATTGAACGCTTGTTTCAAACCCTTCAGGATCGCCTCGTAGCGGAAATGAGACTAAACAAAATCAGAACTATTGAGCAAGCCAATGAATATTTAAAAACCACATATCTTCCTCACCAGCATAACCCTAGATACGCGGTTCAACCACACGATCTTAAACCCGCCTATCAAGCCTTGCCAGCTCATTGCAGACTTGAGGAGATCTTCTGCATAAAGGATTATCGGGTCGTAAATCGAGATCACACGATCAGTTGGGGGGCTGAGAAATACATGATTGCCCAGCAGTTGAAATTTTCAATCTACAACCAGAAGATCGAAATCCGCTCCCACAGACCTGGAGAATGGAAGCCCTATTTCGCTGGGAAGCCCATTCGGATGATCAAAGTCGAAAAGGTAAAGAAAATGATAGCTTGACACCCTCATGCGGACAGGACGTCCGCATGAGATGAGGATCGTAAGGGGCTGCGCCCCTTACCGCAGGATGCGTCGTTGATCGTCAAAAATCACCTCAAGAAAACAGTGCTTAAAACCGATGCAGGGGACAAAATCGCTTGGTAATTAAAGGGACATTTTCCCTTGGTAATTACATTACCGACGTCTCATACCGACGTCTCATAATGTGCTCCAAAACCACTGCCCTCCAGGAGAGGCCGTCATTGAAGAAGTCGCTCGAGATCAGAGCGCCTTTTGCATTCTTCCCCGTTGCATCCCACTTGGGACAATGGACTTCCCCGCGCGCACTCAAAATCGTCCCCTCGAGGACAACGTGGTAGGCGACCAGTTGATCGCGTTTTTTGGACGGCCATTGTGTCAGGCCGAATCAAGAGCCGCTCGAAATGCCAGCTTACGTTCCAAAAGGCTCTCGGACCCGTACAGTGGCAGTTTTAGGCGAATTCGTCCCCTAAAGGCGGGCCCAGATGGCCCCAGACTGCTGGGGCCGCAAATCCCATAGATCGATTTAATTTTGGCCAAGCTGTTTAATGTTTTATTGCTAAGGTACTAATACCTGCGTAGGCTTTTATCATGGCTGCAGAGAATAGGCCGTTGCCAGTACTTCATAAGCCGATTTCACTCATCACAATAATGGCCCTGACTCCATTTATTGTTCGATTTTGGGGGTTATCTCCGGCATGGACCGGCATGCAAGTTCTATATTTTGCCGGAGCGTTAGTCGGAATCTGTGTAGCTCTGGATGTCTTTCTATCAAACAATCTGAACTCAAGAAACTTATTTAGTCTATGGTGTCTGCGCACTTTACTCATTGGGCATTCGCTTGCTTTGCTCATCACTCAAAATGAAGTGTGGTGGTCTTTTTTAATTTTGATTTTACCTGTCCTGTCCTTCGTGAGAGTTAGAAACAGATTTACCGATACGCTCAAATGGGCACTTTACTTTCTTTCTGCAGCTTTTTTTATTGTGCTAATTTTGGCGTCCAAAGTTCAATTCTGATAAGCACCAAAACCTCTGCTCTTTGCAAGGGCCTAATGCCAGCAACATTGGCTGGGTCTGACCTGACGGTTTAGGGTTCCCCATCGGGAAGTTCACTGTCAGATGCTGAGCAAGCATTTTGGAACATTAAGAACAAAAAAGGGGCTTTCACTCGTCTTATTCGACAAGGCCGTGATCTGAATTTCCACGCCTGAGCGACTCAAGGCTTCACGCCTTGTTTTCCGCTGCTGGTGTGGTTTATCGGAGATGTCAACGAGTTTGTCCCGATTCACCCGCTGGGTGAGGATCGGTCAACGTCATTTGCTTGGGAGTTCAGCAGAGGTAAAACATCGATGATGCAACGTGAAGTCGACCCTAAGCAGGGATTTAAGCTTGGCAAGATTAAGCTCGAAGTGACCCGGGATAAGCTGGTGGGTGATGCTGGCCTCGGCACGATTATCGAGCTGTTTGATTCATCGCCTTTGTCGAAGGAGTTTGCCAAGTGCCTGCCCAAGCGTGTGGCCAACAACTCTCGAGGCAGCTACCGACTAGGTCTGATGATGCTGGCAAGTCTCATTCATGGTGACGATTGCCTGGACGACATCGAAGAAGAGTTTTGCGATAATCTGTCGGCAGAAGCCTTCTTCAAGGGCAAAATCCCCGTTGCAAAGACTTTTGGTGATCTGCTCAGGGATTTCGAAGATGAGCACATCGAGGCGTTGTCGCAGTTTCTAACCACAATGGGCTATGCGCTCAGAAAGGATTTGAACAAGAACCTTGAGGCGCCGTTTACGCCTAATGAGAAGCCGACCTTCAGCGTGGATTCGACTGTGCACGAGCAGCATGGTGATAAGATCGAGGGCTGTGACTTTAACTACAATGGAATTTGGTGCCTAAACTCGGAAGTTGTGTATGACGAGCTGGGTTTAGCATATGCGGGTAAGCTTCAGACGGGCACGACTAAGCCCGGTGTCGACGGGCCGAAGCTCTTGGATCAGGTTTTAGTGCATTTGCGCAAGAAGAAGATCTCAGTGCCATTTGAGAAGCTTGCGCATGTGAATGGCGACTCGGCTTATGGGTTTGAGGAGTTCATCCGGGTGGCACAAAGCCATCATGCCTCGTTCACGGTCGCAGCCAGAAAAAACATTCCTTGGGAAGAGCAGATCGAGAAGATCACGGACTGGATAGAGTGGAAGTATTCGGCCAAAGATATGGCCAAGTATTCAAGGCGCAACAAGCCTTTGCCGCCGAGATTCCTTGGTCGCTGGCACTGGTCTCCATCTTGGGCTCCCAATTTGAAATTTCCGATTATCATCAAGCGCGAGTGGAAAGAAGATCCGGTGTTTGAAGGGTGTGGAAGCTGGCACCATCACGCCGTGATTACCAATGAAGATCTTCATTTACATAGTTATCAGGAAGTTTACGAGCGCTATCTTCTACGCGCGAATATGGAAAACTTCATCAAAGAGGCCAAGGTAAACCTAGATGCCTATCACTTGCCGTGCTTGAGTTTTAGAGCCAATCACGCCTTTTTGCTCCTCATCTTGATTGCGCAGAATATCCTGCGTTGGGTGTCTTTGTCGTACAAGCCCGATAAGCCGATGTATGCCAAAAAACTCAGAAGGAAGTTTGTCTTTCAACCCGGCAAATTGGTTAAGCATGCCGGTCAGCTCACACTAAAGATTTCGCAGAAGTTCAAACAGGAGGTGGAATCACTTAAAGAGAGATTGGGGTTGAACTCGGAAAAATCTCCCCAGCTCTTCTCGACGGCATGAACGATTAGTCCGTTGAAAAGGGCCAGATCTGTGACAACCAAACTGGCCGGTACCAGTGGTGATCGGTTGAAAGTTTGGCGGGACACAGATTTGAACTCGCGACCTTTAGCTACTTAAAAAGTGTCACTCTCCGATAAGGGCGTGGTGTGCCCGAAATCCACTCATCGGCCCAGTCGAGCAGCTCGCCGAGGTTTTACCACTGCTCAAGAAAGTGAGATTTGCCCTCAAAAAAGGCATGAGGGGGCCTCCTACCGATCTCCGATCGGCATGGATCACATCAAAAAACAGAACTTGTAGATCTAAAAAATTTTACCCGACGCAGAATTCAGATCCCGGCTCTCAGTGACTCCCGAAGATTGGCGGATTCGCCGTAAACTGACTTAGATCCACTACTTAACGAATCCGCCATGCTACAATAGCACACACATTCTTCTTCATCACATAGACCTATTGCCGAACAAGCTCACGACATTTTCCGGAAGTGCTTCGGGCACCTCGATCGCCTTAGCCTTGAAGCTAAGTTTTTCGGTGGCGCCCGCCTCCTCAATCCCAGCCATGCGAATATAGATTTGCATGGTCTCCAGGTCCTTCCATCCGCCGATTTTCATAACGGTGGTGGCTGGAATCCCGGCTTGAATAAGGTGAGTCGCAAAGCAGGCTCTCAGTGTGTGAAACTTGATGGACTTGAGTCCCTCAGTTTTACAGAAGGTCCGAATGACCTTTGCCTGCATTCCGCGCTTAAGTTCCTTAAAGTCCTGAAATACCAGCGTCCCATGCTCGTCCTTACCCCAGTTGATCGCGGGCAGATAACTTTGCAGGAACCAATAAAGCTCGCTTGAAACCGGCACCGTCCGCCAGTAGCCACCTTTTGTAGGGCCATAGCTTTTCGTCTTTTGACTCCAAGCCCGGTGAACTCTGATAAGCCCGTAGTTCTTTTGCAGATCTGTGGACTTATCCAGGAGCAGAGCCGTCTCCCGAGGCACAAGGTCGATGTCTTCCAGGCGAAGGCCCCGGAGCTCTCCAGCCCTCATGCCCGTGTAAAGATCGACCTTCCACACCGGAAACCAAGGATGCTCTTTTGCTTCGGCTCGCTCCAAGAACGTCACCACCTGATCCCTTGTCAGGATTTCGGGGATTCCGCCCTCGGGTTTGCGCTCAAGCTCCACAGCATGAACCGGAGTCTTGTCCTTGCCGACGATGTGTCCGTGCTCAATACCCCACTCATAGATGCGCTTAATCGTGATCTTGAGCTGATACTGAAGATTAAGGCTGGCACCCTCCGCTTTCGCGAGCTGGAAGATCTCCGCTCCATCGGCGAAGCCCAGACTCGATGCTGGCCTTTTCAGCCAAGATTTTGTCCAGTTGCTCGCCCGTGCCACATAGTCGCGGACGGTGTCTTGCTTGAGGCGCGGGGAGGGAAAAAGCGTGTAGTAGTGTTCCCACTTCTCCACGACTTCACCCCAAGTCGCGCCTTCGTTTTCACGTCGGGCAAGTCGGATACAAGCGTGCTGATATTCGCGTTTATAGGCTTTTTCGGCTTCTTCTTTTGAGGCCAACTCAGTGATTCGTTTCTGCTCTCGAATCTTGCGATTCTTGCGCGAAACGACGTTCACATAAGCCTGCCAAAAAATTTGGCCGTCTGCTTCGTAACTGGTAACACCCATTTTGAACCTCTCTTTCGTCTTAAGTTCGTTAGACCAGAGAAAGTTCAAGCAGGCGGTCCAGCTCGACCCTCTTTATATAGAGTCTCCGCCCCCATTTGCGGGCCTTCAACAAGCCCCGCCAAATGGCTGTGCGAATCGCTCCGTCAGAGGGTTTCCCATCTTTCTTGCGGAATTTCCGCAAGTACACAGCAGCGTCTTTCGTAGATAACCAAGTCAGGTTGTCAAAGAGCGTGGTTTCAGATTCCGCGTTTTTGAGCTTGGAATCTTCGTGTTTTTCACTGTTCATAAACCTATCTCCTTCACCGATTTTTTTCAAGATTTTTGCTTCGATTGGCGACGCGTTTTCCCTTTAAGAATGCAGCAATTTTCAGAAGAAAACGGTGCCTTTTCACTTACGCGTTTGTGACATTTTCCGATGCGATTTGCTTAGCGGCCAGCTCGGAAAGTCGGGCGATAAATTCGTCCATCGTGATCGAGCCGAACTTCACGCAATAGGTGCGATAACTCTGCTCCATACGATCGCGTCCGGTGAGGCTCGCTTCTTGAAGCTCGGCCACGTCCGTCGCCGTGATCTTGGTCAGCAGTTTGAGTAAGAGTGCGTCCATTTTGACGCGCTTCCCGCTCTGCTTTTTGTTCACCCTCGCAAGTTCCGCGAGGAGTTTCTTTCTTGTATCAACTGAGACACGGATGGCAGCCGACGTGGACTTTTTGCCGACGTGCTTAGTCGCCTTTTTGACTTCGGAAATTTCCATAAAAGGGTTCCCCTTCTCTTGAAACCTCGTCCGCCTGCGGTGGTGGGAGAGGACTTGGATTTTGTAGCGCCTCGGCTCATGCCGTGAGCGATTGAACTTAAATACCGATGTCCGGCCCGCGCCCGCGATCTTTGCCAAGACCGCTTGGCTCAAAGGGCCTGACTTCAATGGCGAACGGGTCCAAGCGCCGCTTCACTTCGTGCAGCACTTGGAGGTCCCGTTTGCGGCGCTCCGCGCGTGCGGATTGCGCCAAGTGAACCTCTGTGATGTGCGTATGCAGGGCCAGAATTTCATCAAGACGGCGTTCCGACCCATCTTCACCGAAGAATACCAAAATACTCACGTCCTGATGGTGATGGCTCAGAACTTGCGCTTTGAAAAATGCATAGCTAAATGGATCGGGGAACACCACGAGTCGCTTAGATTTGCTCAAGGACTCATGGAAAACGCCCGCAGGGTTACCAAAGCGTTTGGACTTCCATCTCCCGCTTGCGTCTTCCTTAAACTCGAGTGCGGCATCGCCCTTTTCGTTCGTCATCCACAAACTTCCATTTTCACCGGCGAACACTCCCTTATGCTGAGAAAGCGCTTTTTCCGCCTTCGGCGGGACACCTTCGCTTTGGAGAACCTTACGAAGCGCGTGCATCGTGTTGTTCCGCGCCGGTTTCGTTTTGGGGATGTAAAACGATTGATAACCGCGCTTATATTCCCCCAAAGCTTGTTCGAATAGGAGCAGGCGGGGGTTCTTGTTGATCTTCGCCAAAGCACGCACATAATTTGTTTCGTCGTGGATGGCCACGAACTGCACGATGCCGCCTCTTTGGTCGTTTTTCGTGTTCGTCCAGCTATTCCCCTCGATCAGGACGAACGGGCGCCCTTTGAGCACAGTCTTTCCTTCATTGTTCACTTCCGTCTGGATCTTGTGCTCGCGGCAGTAGTCGAGAATCTGCAAGCTCTTCGCTTTCTTCAGCTCCGAGTATAGAGGGCCGCCGCGTTCATCAAAGATAGCAGGCAGGTTAGCATCAGTTGAACGACGGTCCACTTTCGTATATTTGCTGTAATCCTTTCTTCCATCTGGGCGGTAGCTTACTGATTCCAATAGTAGATCGCTTGCAGTTCCCAAAGGATTTCCCTTTCCGTCAAAGGCCGCACGCACGTCCCGGCGCAGTTGCTCCCGAAGTCCTGGTACATTTGCGAATCTTGCATCGTTTTCCTCGAAGGCTTTCATTAGCCCATCTTTATCAAAATTCTTCCCGAGCGTTCTCCCGCGAATGGCCTTTTTGTCGCCGTAGCCATAACTGATGTTCTTGTTTTCCACGCGGGCTCGCACGCCTAGCTCATCCAATATGCCGACGTATTCATCAAAGTTCGTGCTCGCCGCACGCGCAAAATCGACTTTTTGAATCAGATCGGCATACCATGAGTTTTTGCCTCGTTTGACCATTTCTCGGACCTGCTTCGGCATATTCACGTCGGGCTCTTTGACCCTCTTTCCCATTTGGGAAAGGCCATTTTCCCGGCATATCTCGTTACTGATCTCGTGCAGACGTTTGATATTCTTCTTTTTTGTGTCCAGTATTTTTCCGGTTTCCGAATTCACCGTACAGATCACAATATGGTTATGAATATGTCCTTTATCGGTGTGAGTCGTCACCCACGCTAAGTGACCCGGAGCCCATTTTTCGACAAGCTTCCGGCCCATTTGGTTATACTTCTCCGGCGAGTACAAGGTGCTCTCACTCGGCGACCACGACTGAACGATTGTCCGAGAAAGAACCTTGAGGTTCTTTCTCGGGAAACGGGCATGTTCCGCTTCGATTTCTTTCACCATTTCATTTGTCGCGCCTTCCGGACTTTCCTCGACGGATGGTGACGCCCGCTCCTTTGAAACGTAACTTCTCAGGCTGTGCGGTGAGTTGACTCGTTCAATCCTTACGAACGCCACGATTCACTCCCATCTGATGCCGAAGGCTGACGATTTCAGCCAAGATTCCGTTGAACGACTGGCTCCATCCGGTCATGAGCCCTGAGTTGATCTTGTGCGCGATTTGGTTCAGGTTGTTTCCGATTCGCTTTAGCTCCGCGATGATGCGGTCGGCATCTTCGCGCGTGTAGAGAGGGTTCTCTAGATCAAACCGATTGAACGTGTTTTGCTTTAAGATATCCGGAATTGAGAGGCCGAGTGCCTGCTTCATTTTTTGAATCCGCTTGTATTCGCCCTCTGTGAAGCGAACACACGAGGCGGGAAGCCGTTTGGTCTTATTTTTTACAGCGTTTTCCACCATCAATTACTCCCATTCGGGTTGAGTAGGTGGCCGCATGTTGTCGTGGGCCAAAACCGTAGTTGTTCTTCTTGCCCTTCGCTAAGCGGTCGGGCCGCCTCTTTCAAGAGGACCTTGTTTTAAGGTGGCGAGTATCGCCTTGAATATTGAGGTGAGCCGGGTCGCGAGTCGTCGGTGCCGGCAAGGTCAGCAGCAGAGGGAGTCGTTTAAAAAATTCCGTTGTGCCGGTCTTCATGGTTGGCTTGTTCATATTTTTTATCTCGTTCGTTTCAGTTTCGTTTTGTTCATTTTTTGGGCATTTTGGTTCCGGGCAAGATAGGGTGTGGATATCCCACACCCCAAAAAAGTGAGGGTTTTGCCCCCACACCCCCTCGGTCCTCCGCTTATCGCGGAGGACTCAGGCTTTGCCTGAGCTTCGCCGAGGAAGTGCCCTAAAGGGCTTTTTTGCTTGTTGAGGGCTCTGCCCCCAAGCCCCCGTGGGTGGCTTACGCCGCCCTTCACCGATCCTGAAATCATAGAACCGCCTTTGCAGCGGCGGTCAGGCTGTTCGCCGTGCCGAGTTCAACGCCAGTAGCGGCCACACCTCGCGCGGTTCCCAAAAACTCCGGCGCGGACTCTTCGGTACGCTCCCCCAGCATCGGTTTCAGAAACATGAAGACCGAGCCTGTTGTCAGCGTCGCGACGAGAAGCTGGAGCCATGAATAAATCGAGAACATATAGTACATCCGGTGACTCACGATGCTTGCCGAGTACATGGAAACTCCATCAGCCATCTGCCCAAAGGCTGTCATCGTTTCCGATGACATCGAGATCCCGAGCATGATGTAGTAGAGGAGTGTCCAAAGCGGCGCCCACAAGAGAACAGAGAAATAGATCCAGAACCAGACGAGGAGGACCCGCCATTTGCCCGCGACGACGAAGAACATCAGCCACGGGAAAGCCGCCACCAAGAGCATACGAATGAAGCCCGCCACATGCGGCGCGCGGGCCAAATGCTCGCTGAATTCTTGGGAACGTTTCGCCGCCTCTGAGGCCCCCTGGAGTTCACGGAGACCGATTGCGCCGAGAATGCCGTCCCAGCTAAAAACTCGGCCCAGGACCTGAAGTCCGTAACCTATTCCGCCGGGGATCTCGGCGCCCTTTTGGATACCGAGACGACCTTCGGCTTGGTCGGCGTAGAAGTTCGCGAGCGCCTGGGAGGCGACATAGTTTTTGAAGTAACCGGGATCGAGCTTCCCTCCGTAGGAGTACGCGAGGGTTGCTTCCCACGGCAAACGGTCGGAAAGGCCCTTGGTCTGCACGGACGCATAGTCATTGAGCTTTTGGACTGTTGATTCCTTCACTTCCAGACAATTCGTCGTCTTGCCTTCGCCGAGGTCGATGGTCACGTCCGAAAGTTCCCGGTCGATCTCACGGCTTGCCTGGAAAAAGCCGTCGACCGCGCCCCGGTTTTTGAACTCGCCAAGGCTTGGGATGACCTTTGTGAAGCACTCGTCCGTGTAGAAGCGCAGTTGGTCGCGAAGGTCGGCGTCCTCGATCGTGGACACACCCGCGTACATGACCGCCTTGTAAAACATATTGGGTGCAGTGAGCTGTGATGTACCCTTGGCAAAGACTCCGTCGATAACGCGGGAAAGAAGGCTCGTCATCTCCTCGGCGGTCCGGCTCAAGATGCTGAAGACCACGCTGACCCGATATCGCGATTCTACGCGACCTGCGTGAGCCCGCACATAGGAGTTGTCCGCCCAATTTTTACCCTGGAAGTCCTTCACTTCGGCGTCGGAACCCACGCGAAGGATTGCAAGACCCAGAAAAAGGCAGGCAACCACCTTGAGAAAGCGCGATAGCGGAATTTGCTTTCGTTCGATGAGCGAACCTGGCAGGTAGCGGGAAATGAACTTCAGGATTGTAAAGAAGAACATGGCTGCGAAGATCATCAGGATCAACCCTTTGAAGAACGTCTCGCCCGTAATCAGTTCAATGAACTTCGCGTGGAGGTTCAGTCCAAGGAGCTGATACAGCGCTTCGTAGGCGGTGTTTGAAAACATGATTCTCCTCTCAATCCTTATGGGTCCAACGCGCTTGCATGAAATACGTCACTGGAATGGAAACCGAGTCGATCCATGACGACCAGTACAGACGCCCTTCTTTGGATTCGATCAGCATTCCGAGAATCCAATGCCCGTCGATCCTGATCTCGAGCATTTCTCTGCCTTTCAGCTCTATGCCGTCCAAAACCCACTTCCACTTGTCATTGGTGCCGATCCGACCTGGCGGCTGAAGATTTACCGTCATAAGCCACCTCCGGCCCGGTCGCACATCACACCATCGGCACAGTCGAAGAGCCGGCTGCGGGCTGATTGCGCGTCTTGTTCCACCTGGTCCCGCATCAGGCGCTCCTTGGATAATTCCAAGTGTAGACCCTCGCCTTCCTGGTTGATCTGTGCGATCACCTCGTTGAGCGGAAGGTTTCGCTCCTTTTGCAGCTCCAAGGTGGCTTCCACCGAGTTCTTCAGCGCCTCGCGCTTGTCCTCTATCTCCTTCTTGCGCCGCTCGGGCAGATTCGGGTTCTGGGCAGCCAGAGCCAATACGTCGAGAGAGCGGTTCATATCGTCGGAGAAACGAGCGACAGCGACAGAACTCGCAAGGCGCTGGCAATAGAGGGTGCGGGCCTTGTAGGGCATGACAGCCAAATTGCGGAGTGTCTGACGGTCGAGAAGCGTTTGGTCCCTGATGCCGGTCACTTCCTCAAGGTTGGCACCTCGGATGACTTGATTTGCTCCGTGGGGGCCAGCATCATCAATTTTCTTTAGAAGCCCATTACATAGTTTTTTCTGAACTTCACGCTCGATACCGGCCAAATGCGTGCGTGGAGTGATGCCGAAGGGTTTGTCTCCATACTCGACCGACACTCGCCCACGGGAAACAACCGTGTCACCGACAAGGCTCTTCACCAGATTTAAAGTGCTGGCCGCCGCCGGCGTGTCCAGGCCGGCCCAGCGAGCCGAACTCGCAATGAGCTTGTTCGAACTCGCCTTTTCCCCATATTTCGAACCTGACCAGTTGGCGAGATTGGCCTCCCATACACGCGCGGAATTGCACGCCTGCATGGCGGTCTCAATGTTGCCACCGTTACGGTCAATCTCGCGATGAACACATGCTTGGCGTTCCGCGTAAAATTCCTGTACCCGTGAATCCACATACTTATCCATGAGCGAGCACTGGTTGAGGCGCATCTGCGACATGAAGTTCGCATTGATCTGGGAGTGTTTCAGGATCGCGCACCAAGTGGGGCTGAAGTAGCAGGCGAGCAGCATCGGGGAACCCGCGATGATGTCCTTGCCCATGTCCCCGAAGTAACGACTATCGAGGATATTCTTGAGGCTTGCCTGAAGCGTGCTCTTAAAGTCCACGCGCCCACAGTCCGATCCAATGCCAAGGTTCACCCCGACGTCCACGGTGCGGTACTCATCGAAGACAGGATCACGTTTGAGTTCCTGGCTTTTGAATAGGTAATCGTGAGCTTTGAACTCACTTTGATTTCGGTAGCTGAGGTCGCCGTCAGAGGCCAAAGCATCAGCTGGCCACAGTGTCATGGTAAGTGCGAGGGAGATGATTTTCATTGCTTCACATCCTTCCGGTAAATTTTTTCCGAGTTTTAAGCGCGCGGATTTCATCGTGACGGTGACGCCTCCTCCAGAGCGGCTTTGTCTCGCTCGCTATTCACGCTCGAGGCTCGATCGAGATGTGACTGGATGTAACGGAACGCTCCTTGGTGAGTGCCGGTTTTGTTCGTGTAAAAGACTTCGGCGTACTCGTTTGGCCTCGTCTCCAGGCTCGTCACGATCTCAAGAGCCGCAGGACCCAAGAGGGAGGAATTGTCCTTAAGGTAGCGCGCATTGTCCGGGCTCATTTTGAGAAAGAAGAAGTTGTCAGCCCCGCCCCAGACCGCTTTTCCGGCTTCCGTTTCAAAGAAGACGCGGGGATTGGGTGCGACACCGATCAGAAAGAAGCCCATTTTCCGCATACGCTCGGCGGCTTCGACCACGAAATCGCCGACAATCGGGTTATCGCGCCCGAGACACCCCAGCTCCTCAATGTAGAGCACGCCGCCGCGTTTGAGGTTTTCCGGGCGGGCCATTGTAGCCATAATCTCTTGAATCACACACATGCTCATGAGCACCTTGAGCGTTTCGTCCGAGTCCAGAGCCTCCAGGTCGTAGGCGTAGAGGAGCTTTTGGTTAGCTTTCTTTTTCCGTACTTGCCCGCGGAAATATGGCGCATAGATGCCGTCGCTATAGAACGGCATCAGTCGCGCGATAAGGTCTTCAATTTGCTCTTTCAGGGACTCGAACTCGTCCTCGGCGGTCAGGCCCGACATGCTGGCTATGACGTCATCCATTGAAACGGAGACTTCGACGTCGGAATCAATCTCCACGAGTTCGCCGTCGCGAAAGCCAACGCCCTTTTCACGCACGCGGCGCAGATACGCCTCCTTAAGAGCGCGGGAGACGATCGCTAAATGATGGCTTTCCAGATCGAAGGAGGTACTGGTGAGCTTAACGGCGGTGAGGATTAGCTTCGTCAGGAACTGGATCTTGGCGTCGTCGAACACGCCCCGGAATGGCGAGAACGGCATTTCTTTGTTCAGTGTGAACACGCTCAGATCACCGTCAAACTCGCGGCAAAGCGCTTCGCAGCTTGCACGTTTGTCGATAACGAATATGAGGGGTTCGACCGATGATGGTCCTTTAAGCTTCATGGCCTGCACACAGTCGAGTGCATACTTACTTTTGCCCGAGCCGGTGTCGCCTAAAATAGCGGTGTGATTCGAGATCGGATTTGCCGCCCAGGAGAAACGCACGAGGTTGTTCTCCCGCGAGAGATAGAGTTGAAGGGGATTTTCCATTCCCCGGTAGGAGTCAAAGACCGGTAGGAGTTTCGCCGCATCTTTGTTCATGATGCGAATAAACCGTTGGCTCGAATGATCGGCGGCGGGGGTGTAGAACAGCGGGAGGCTGTTTAGGCAAAGGCCGAAGCCGATCATCTCTTCCTTAATAACCTCGCACTCGAGGTCGTTGTGGAAGACACTGGTGATCGCTCGGGTACGTTGATTCAGGGTTTCCTCGGTCTCACCCTCGACAATCACGCAAAAGGTCATGAACAGACATCGCTCGTCGTGCGCCAAACGCTCTTGGATCGCTTTAAGTTCCTGCTGCTGGCGACGAGCACGTGCGCTGGGGCTGTTCTGAAGAAAGAACTCCTTCGTGTCGAAGTAGCTCTTGATTTTGGTGGCTCTCGGGAAACTGAAGTTAAGAGAGAGGCGAAACGGGAAGTTCAATGTGAGGAAATTCGCCATTCCACCGGGGATTACCCGGCGGGGGCTCGTCTTGAGCGTAATTGTTCGGGTCTTCAATCCTTCGCGTTCCAACCCCTCAAAACTTCCGGTTGGCCCCGCATAGACGATTTGTTCGGAAATTGAGATATGTGGGTTAAAAGGCGCGAAGTCCCGCTCCAGGTATTCCTTCGGATTGAAAAACCGGCGCAGGAAATCGACGAGATCCGCGCCATTCAAGCGCTTCAGGGGCACCTTCGAGCCGTCAATGAATTGAGCGAGGATCTGCGAGAACTCAGAGACTTCTATCGTCATTGTATTCATCGTGTCGAAAAGAAGACCCTCGCCACGCTCCATGAGTCGCAGGATCGACTTCATGCTCTCGCGTTCGGGGAAATAGCGAATTGAAAGAAGAGCCTTCCTCCGCATGGGAGACAGGTGGTGCTTGCCCCCGGAAAATCCCTTCAGGGTTTCAAGACGTGCTTTGTAGATGGCTTCTGAAATTGGGTGTGAGTGCTTGAAGCCGCTCGTCGCGAAGTTCCAGACGGGATCACGGGCTGGAATGTGAGCCTGATCGAAGAGAACCTGAAGCGTGCATTTTTCGGGTAGGAAAAACCACGATTTGAGTCCTTCAACGACGTTCACGATGCACTCGGCTTCGAGCGGCTCATGCTCAACAAGCCCAATTTCGAAAACCGCGCCGAGGGAGCCGTCTGCGAGAACGAACATTCCGGCTTCGTTTAGATACTCTTCATAGGGTAGGATCTTGGCAAACGAGTCCGGGCGCTCGAACAACGCGCGCACGAATTTCGTTCGGCTGGCGAGTGTGGATTCGATAATTTCATCGGTGGTTTTTTCCAGACCAAGCATAGAGACCTCCTTCTGGAGTCCGTCTCTCGCTTGATAGTAGTGGAGTGACAGGTGGTTAATTTTTACTTCGCGTGGCTGCTTCGGTACGTTTGTCGTAACCACGAGGCCACATCGGCTTCATATCACGGCGTCACGAATCTTTAGGCCATACTTCAGGGAACGTTTCATCCGCCTCTTCCAGGCGCTCCACGAATTCTTGCACCTTTGTTCGTCTCAGACATTCAAGGTAGAACTCTTTGCTTGGTTTGGTTTCCGTATATGAAGCCATCACTTGAGAAACGACCGACTTCACCTTGTCCGGGCTGCCGTCGAATAACTCGCACAAGAACGGATCGGGATGAACGGAATGAAGCCCCACGCGGCTCAACGTTTCTTCGGGAAAATCTCTCTCGTTAAAAGTCACGATTCGCCTAGCTTGTTCTTGGCGCGCCAGAGCGACGACGTGTTCATCATCGGAATCGGGAAGACCGACCGGCTGATATTCGATCTTCAGTTTCCTCATTGATCCAGAAAATTTCGTGAAGATCACCTCAACAACCATTTTTGTGAATTTTTCCGCCGTCTCTTTGTCTTCAGAATAGTTCCGCAAAACTTCGTTCCAAATTTCCTGAGACCATACAATCTCGAAGAGATTGTTCCAGGACAGCCAAAGGAAAAGAGTCCTTAAGTTGTTCGAAAAGAGAACATTGGCATCAAGAACGACTCGCTCCATCAGTCGAGCCCAAACCCAGCTTTATCCATTTCACCGAAAGCCTTGGATAGGCTATCCCGCTCTTCCAGATACTTCAGAAGGGAATTTCTTTTCGCCTTCCAATGCTTGCCGACGCCGATGCGATAGCCTTCGATTTTTCCTGTTTCGAGCAAGTGAATAACCAGTGGACGGGAAATACCTAAAACCTTTGCCGCCTCTGACGGGGTCAGGTCCTCATCCAAAACGATCGGCTTTTCAGCCAGTAAAAGCTCAATCAGGCCAACCAATTCCTTGGCGGAGCCACGCTTGATTTCGACAGTCTCTTCCGCCGCTCGCTGGGAATCTGCCGCCCCTTTA
This sequence comes from Bdellovibrionales bacterium, assembly GCA_050249195.1. Taxonomy (GTDB): domain Bacteria; phylum Bdellovibrionota; class Bdellovibrionia; order Bdellovibrionales; family UBA1609; genus JALHOQ01. The sequence continues at coordinate 211,233 of JBFWQY010000001.1, read as the reverse complement.
AGTAGGGTTAAAAGGCCTTTCACCTTTCTTTCCTGTTCCTGGGTTATAAATGGTCGAGACATAAATCCTCCTCCCTTCCCAATATACCCCATATCGGTAAAAACTGAAATATCTGAAAAATCTAAAATCAAAATTCCTCCAGATCGCATATATCTGATTTAATGTTGGAAAAAGGACTAGGTAAGCCTGCTGTCTCGATTAGGGACATGGGCCTTGGGCTACGGCATTGGCTTGCCCCCTGGTTTGATCTGGGGCTTGTTTTGCGTCCGCTTTGCTCCTGGTTTGGCCGCCTTTGCAACCTCAACGGTCCTCATCTCCCAGGTTTCGGGAGTCACGACGACCGAGATCCACGCGCCCCAGAAATAATCCTTCGAGGGCAACTCCTTGGCGTGGAGCCACGGTACGATTACTTTCTCCGGAACCCGCGTCGGTACATACTGGACACTGCCTGAGCCAGAGAGGTTCACATTTGGAGGTTTCGCTTCGTAGCCCGCGCGTTCTTCGAGAAGCGATTTGGACCGCGTGCTCTTGCAGCCCAGCATGAGGCTACTCAAGAACGCGAGTAAAATAAGAGTAAACGCTTTCATTTCCATCCGTCCTTTCTTTGCGGAAGAACTCTTCCGGCAATTTCACCTTCTCATTCATGATGATCCAAACATCGCGACCCGACCCGACCTCGACCGTGGGTGCGAGGTTCTGCGCCTGTTGCAAGTACCATTGAGCGACCATACCTGCGGCATTGGAGGCGCCGCCAGCCACGGCATACTTTGTTGAGTCGCCCGTCAGGATAGACGTGTCGCCGCCGAAAGCGTTCGTGCTCTGCGTACTTTGAGCCGCCTGTACGGCTTTACCCACGCCCTCAACAACGCCCGCCATGAATGCCACCGCCGCCACTCGGCCTTGTTTTGAGTTCACCTTGCCTTTCATGGCGAAGGAGCCGTCTTTGTCATCGGCGATAAAGCCGTTGACTTCGCGCTCGAACATTTTTCCCTTTTTGGAAACGCAGCTCATCTTTGTCGCCTGCATCTGCACGCGCTCGGTGGAGAGGTCGCCTTCCGCCTTTGCGATCATGAAACAACCAGACAAGTCGATCTTGTGATCGTTGGGTGCAACGTAGGAAAAATCGAGCACCATCAGCACGGGATATGTCCTTCCTTCGGGCACATCGACCCCGGTCAAAACCTTGGCCTTAACGTAGCTGCCCGCTGGAAGCACAACGCCTTCACTCTTGGTCTCGGTTTTCACTGGAAACGCGATCAGGTCGGGGCCTTTCACGGAAACACTACGGGAGCGCATCTTCGCCCGCAAAGGCGTGACCGTGCTGGCTTCGAAGTCGCCGGGCCCGTCAAAGAGCTGAAGTTGGCTATCCGCCGAAGGAGGTACGATCGGCTCGGAGGCCCCTAGGGATTGAGCTGGCTGCGCGGCTGTGGGGCCGGTCTCCGAATTTCCCGTAGGTCGCGGGCCGCTTTGCGCTTCTTGGAGCTTTTTTTCCAGCTCCGCGAGGCGCGCTTCGAGCTTCGCCTGACCCTCAATCATTGTTTGAGCCTTCTTCGAGAGCAGACGCTCTTTACCGTAATAGAACGTGCTCTCCCGGTCATTGAGAATCCGACCTTTCTGAAAGTCGATGGAAGCTCCATGCTCGACGATCCGACTTCCGTTCTGTTCACCAAGACCGACCAGATTTACGATCAGAAGAACTCCCACGGAGGCAAGTCCAACGAAAATCGGCTTCTTCTGCACGATCTCTCTGATCCTCGCAATGTGCTTCTTCCAGTTGAAGGTTTGGATTTGTGCAATGAGGTTATTCGCTTGCATTTCACTCTCCTCCCTTGGACTTGGTGTCAGGTTCTTCGAATTCCATCGCGAGGATCACGTCACGGCTCGACGCCGTGTTTTTCGCGACGATCCGAACGAGAGTCTCGTTCACGCCTTTACCCCTCGGATACAAGGTGGCCTCGTCGCTCTGAGACAGAATCGCGAGGTTCGGATCTCCGACCATGATATGGCGCACATCGATTTCAAGATTCTTCCGCCAGCTCGTGTTTCTGATCTTGAAAACGTAACCATTGAAGGGATTTCCTTGGTAAATCCGAATAAGCTCCACCTGGGCACTTCCATTCTTTGATGGAAGTGCCTGAGACATGCGAATGATTTTGTAGCCCGACACGCTGCCGTCCCGGTACATCGCCTTGAGCAATTCGATTTCAGTGAGAGGGGGAGCGCTTTCACTCTCACTACTGTCCGCGGAATCCCGCGACTTAAAATCGTAGAATGAATCCGCCGCCGGATCTTTTGGATTCACCAGAATTTTGGTGCGAACCACGGACTTATCCACCAGAAAGAAAGTCACGTCATGGGTTCCGTTCGTGAACCTCGGTGTGATACTGAGCGATGAATAGTCGCCTTTATTGGTCGGTTCTACTTGGAGGCGGCGCGCACCTGTGATGGTTTGAACCGCCTTTTGGAAGCGGAAAACCGTCGGAGTCCCGTAAATGATCCGCACTTGCTCAGCGGTGGAACCATAGATCACCGTTTTCGCCTCCGCTCGGTTCACGACAAGGCCAATCAGGAACAAAAAGAGATATTTCTTACTGATCATTGGCTTTCCCTCTGTTTGCACTGGGTTTGAATCCGTCCGCTCGGCCACGTTTGAGGCTCGTGACCTCCAAGAACCACTCCTTGCCCTTGACGGGCGGTACGAGGCGCATCGTCATTTCGATGATCTCGTCCACATGACCGAGGCTTTCGGAATTGGAGTAACGTTCACGCTGGGCGATGACGATCACTTTGTAGAAGCCACCGTCGGTTGCTGCGATCTCCCGGTCCGTCACACGCAGGATTTCCGAAATATTTTCTGTTTTCACGGTCTCTCGCCACTCCCGCGCTTCTTCCTCGAACTGGATTGCGAGTTCTGGGCTCATAAACGATGCGAGCCGTTTGTACTGCTCGTCGATGTTCGCGGCATTGACATTCCCGAGCATCCCGATGAACGTCATGGCGGCGTTCACCACATACGAATCCGATACGGATTGAGGAGACGCCGGAGTGAAGTCCATTACACCCGGAGCAAGAATGTATTCTTTCTCGCGCAGCTTTTTTTCAAGTCCGTGGATCTCGTAGCGTGAAAGTGCGAAGTTCATTGCGAAGGCAGCAAGGTGAATCGCCAGGATGTACTGAAGCGTCAGCCTTTGCTTCAACATTGCGGCCTTGAAAGCGACGAACTTGGGCAGAATCCGAAGATCGACTCCCCGGTACACACCGACCGGGGGAGTCACGACCTGGGCGGCCTCGATACCTTTATCCATTGCTGTGAGCATCTCGTTTGCCTTTCTTCTTAAGTCTTTCGTCCACCGATTTGCCAGCGGCTCGACCCTTCTCCAAAGTGTGATTCCGGCTAATCGCAGAGAGGTAATTAGCCGGGAGAAGCCACGTCTCCACACGTTCAATAATCCAGAAGCGACCATCGCGAGAGAGTTTCGCGCGAAGGTCGAAATTAGGCTTTCGCTCGTAACGGTTGACCTGCTGCCCGCCGTTTTTCTCTTCCATATGTCCTCCGTTGGGTTTGTCGTTTCCATTTTTCATCCTTTCCTAATCAGAGAATCGCCGCTTGTTTCCTCGCGGATTGATAAGACCCGGAAGTTCCATGCGGAGACGTGCATACGGCCAGTGTAAGAAGATTCCCTTCGGATACTTCTTCTTGATGACCGGTCCAGCGCCGAGACATAAAGCCAGAAGGGTGAACATTGTTCCCCACGAATAAAACAGCACTCCGAAAATCAGGATAATGAAGAGGGCGATGAACACATCTGACAGTTCCCAGAAGTCGAAGACCATGATGGGCGAGTCGATAGTTTGGCTCACTAACGAGGAGTGCTTGGCTTTGAGGAGTTCCCGCTTACGCACTCAAAAGCTCCTTCAGTGTGGCGATTGATTGCGAGAACACGCCATTACCTCCGCCGATATCGAAGATGTTCTTGACCCAGGTGGGGGCGGTGCCGAGGACGATAGCGGCGACGATGCAGAGAACAGCGATGCCGAAGCGCTGCTCCTTGAGGTTCCATCCCGCCGACATAACGCATAGACCGGCAAAAATCCTGGCACCCCAGGAAAACAGAACCGAATCGACGATCCTTAGTAGCGTGCCTGCCGCCTCAAGCTTGTCGCTTGCATCAGCGCCTGGAATTCGAGTGGCTCCGAATGCCTGCGCATGAAAGATAAATGCGACAAGCACTATGAGGAGAATGAGAACGAACCAAAGTTCATGGTTTTTGGGATTGGGATTTCTGATCGCCGAGCCGCGACACAACGATCCGCACAGCATAAGACGTGCTCCGAGCATAGATAACTCCTTCTTGCTCGAAGTCGCTCGCCTTATGACGGTGGAGAGACTTCATTCGTTTATTTGAGTCAACGGTTGTAGTCGTAGGAACCGTCGATTTTCTGACTCTATTGACTTGCGCTTTTCAGAAGCCTTACGATCTCGTCAAAGTCATGGTAGCCCTGGATCGGCGGCAGCAGAGCTTTGCGTTTTGTGTCCGCCACCAAGAGAAAGGGTACTCCGTTGATCCTATGCTTCTTAACCTCTTCCGGTGTCGCTAACCCCAATGGGACAATTCTCTCGTTTGCTGATATCGGTCCACGGTCGATTTGCAGGGCGTGAACCTCAATGCCTTTATCCTGAAGGCGTTTGAGGACACCGAACATGCGCTTGCAATGAGGACAGGTGGACTCAAAGTACATTCTAACTTTGAACCGTTCAGAGTCGAGCGGAATCCACGACGGGGGTTGCAACTTGGCTTGCGTTACAAGAACGCCGGGTCGGTGATCAACTGCCAGAGCCTGTCCGTTCTTCGCCATGTACTCACGCACGCGCTGATCCAGGCGACGGGCGAGTTCGTTTTTCTTCTTCATGAATTCGAACCAGTTCTGGATGTTCTCATCCGTGGGATTCCTTGCAATCTCCATGAACGGCTCTGGCGGCGTATAGTCTCCCTCTTTGAAGAATTCCTTATTCTTCGGGTCGAGGTAGGTCTTCCATGGGAACGTGTTGACCTCCAAAGTCTCGCCCGCTTCAGGCTTCTTAGGAGAACTGACGGCTGGCTGCTGACCACCCCAAAAGTCGATCTTGGAATCGAAAAAGGAAAGCTCGCCCCCACGGGAAGCAAGCGGGACCAGGAGAAGAATCGAAACGCTATATATCTTCACGAATCACCTCCAGGCAATCGGTCTCACCCCTGAGAACTCGGATCATTCTTGCGGCTTCAAGGCTCTGATGGATCTTCGGTGCCCGAGTGTCGCCGCGGACCTCAAAACTCGCCCATTCAATGACGGGGACACGTCCTTTCACGCCCCCCGTACATTCCGGGCAGCCACCATGGTTCTTTGTTCGTAAAAGGCGAGTGTCACGGAACTGCCGCAGATCCACTTCTGTAGGCGATATCCCACATGCAAGGCACACTTTCTGTTCAAGACGTTGCGCAATGGACAGACGTAGATTCGACTCCAGCACAAGGCGCTCCACGCCAAGCCCTGCCAGGCGCTCGATTACTTCGAGAGCGCCATTGGCGTGAAGCGTAGTGAAAACCAAGTGCCCGGTTTCTGCCGCCTGAAAACACAGTTTGGCGGTCTCAGCATCCCGCACCTCGCCGACCAAGATCACGTCGGGATCTTGCCGCAGAACGGACCGAAGCGCGTCCGCGAAAGTCATTTTCTTTGAAATCTGCACTTGATTCAGGCCCTCGATCCGATATTCAATTGGATCTTCCAGCGTCACGACGTTGAATCTCATTGGTCCAATGGCCTTCAGCAGTGCATAAAGCGTGCGCGTCTTTCCGCTTCCGGTAGGCCCCGAGACGACCACTACGCCGTCTTCAAGACGAATCGCGGCTTCGAGCGCTGCTTTTTCAGCTTCGGTAAATCCGAGTTCCGCCAGAACGAACGTCGCATCGAGGTTTAAAAGCCGCATCACGATTTTCTCTCCGAAGTGTGTCGGGAGCAAATTCACCCGCAGATCCAGCTGCAGATCTGGTAGAGATGCCCGACCGTCCTGGGGTTTGCCGCTGATCCCGATAGCAAGTCCAAAAATGCGCTTTGCCTCCAAGATCAGACTTTCCCGATGCTGGATACCCACTTGCTTGTAGAGCGAAAGATTTCCGTCGATACGCAGCCGCAAAGCCACTCCGTTTTCATTCGGTTCGATGTGGATGTCACTGGCACCTCGCGATTTGGCCACGATCACCAGTTCATTGAGCAAGCGGGCATATGGTCCGTCATCCTGGAGAAGTTGTTCCGCCGTCCGCCGTTTGGCGAGAGTGATTCCATGTTCATATTGAATTCCCAACGAACTCATTTCATGCCTCCACAGGCGGCGGGGATAGCTAGAGCCGCCGCTTTCGCCTGAACCGCCGCAGGGAAATCCCGGCACGCTTGAGTTCTCTTCCAGATAACGAACAGATAGCCCTTGAGCTTTCCATTCGCGAGACGCATGGTCTCCCTCGCATTCTTCACTGTTTCCAAAACGCCAACGTTCTGGCCTTCTCGGAAGCACGAACTCGATTGCGGATAGATCATCTGCCATTTCTCATCGGGGCTCATGGGCATGGTTTTCAGGACCTCCGTGGAGAGACTCTTGATTCGCGAGGCGATCATTAAGGCCCCGGTCATGGAGGCAGGTCCCGCGTAGGTTCCATAACGAGGAAAGAAGACACCCCAGCCATTGCAGACCGGATGCTTACTTGGTGGGAAAAATTTGATCTTCGGCAAAGGAAAGCTGCACATGCTGGAATCAGGAGCGTAACCGACCCCGCCATCGCCGCCAATCGATGTGGCAGCACCTTTCAGAAGACAAACCTTCGGCGCCGCACTCCACGCGAGGAAGCTTGGTTGAAGGAGATCCGCCTCTCCCGTGTCCCAATGACTGCCGAAGTGTTCGCTCATTCCGTCAAAGCAAAATTTTTCGCTTCGCGTTCCCCCGGCGGGCATCGTTTGGAACACCAGACCCGCAAGAGGCACGGCGATTGCCCGTGCCTGAAAACTCTGTGAATCATCATCTCCTTCAGCTCCGTAGGGGCGGGGAACGACTTTTGCCAGTTGCAAACCCGCGCCCGGAATGGCGCTAAAGTAGCTCAGCTTTGGCTCCGGCCAAACTTCGATGAAAGATTGCGGCACATAGTAGGAGATCGAGGCACACGGACGTGGCGGCCACCCGCAGGTGCAGCCGCCGATATTCAGCTCAAGACATGCAGGAAATGCTGGAGAACTTGCGACCGTGCAGACGTTCGGTACTATCGCCCCATGCACTGGCCCTGAGAAAAGGAGAAACGCCACCGCCACCCGGAGATTTCTCATGCTGGCCTTACATTTCTTCAAAAATCCTCCTTTAACCGAAACACGAAGAATGTCCAAGACCGTCTCATGCCTCGTGTTGATTGCCTTCAGGAAATGGGGCTTGAGATATAGCTTTATGAACCTCGTCTCGATCCCATCGAACACTTGGGCGAACGCCTCAAATGTGCGAAGACGCGAGAATTCCTTGCCCGTCACCAGCTCTTCCCGAAGGGTGCTCCTGCTCACGGATTCGTTGATGCTGGCGTTTTCTGAATCAAAGCCGCCGGCAAGAAGGTTCAGCTTTGCCGACTGTGCCGTTTCAGAAAGAGAGCGCGTTTGCCTCTCCACATCTTCTTTTCCGGTAAGCTCCTGAAAGACTTTAATCGTCTCGAGGTCCGAGGAATGACAGGCAATTCGCGTGCGGAAATTCTGCACCAACTCAAGAGCCGGTCGTTGGCTCCCGACGGAATTCATCAGTGAACTTAAAGATTGGGTGGCGACGATTACAGCGGGCTTCGATTCGCGAGCTTTCGCCAAGAAGCTCTCATCGCCAATGGTGCCACCGCCGCCACAGGTCACGACATCCTGATATTCGTCGATGATAAGAGCTGTCGTCCATGGCAATCTCTGCTCCTTCAGCTCCGGCAGAAGATTCAAGACTGCCTGTTCATAATGGAGCTTCACGAAAGTTCCCATCGAGCGGGCCAGGCCTGGCTGATTCACGTCGAACAAAAGGATCTTCCGCTCGCGAATCAGGTCTTCCATCGAAGAGATCGTCAGACGTTCCTGGGACGGACAGAACACGCGGCTTGCCGCGAATTCCTGGAACTGGTTGATGAACGCGGTACTCGTTGCGACGATTCCGGTTCGCACGCGGTCTTCAAGCTGCGAGTACTCGTTCTCAAAGTACTCGAGGGCCCGGCTGATATTGAAACGCTCCTCTTCAGTGAAGGTCTCCCCCTCCAGGCATTCTCTCAGATCGGAAGCCAAGTTTTCTATCGATGCCCGCACGATGGTTCGGTAGAGGTCAAGCAGGGTGAAATACCCGTACTTTGCCGCGCAATACACGATGGTGTTGCGGATCAAATGTGATGAGGAGACATCCCAGAACGGTGAGTCAGAGGACTTGCCCATGTAATTTACCGCCGCAGAACGGACCATTTCAGCCAGTTCCACGAAGCGTGAGGCTCGAAGAGGGTGTTTGATGTAGACCGGATTGAAACTGTGATTCCCTTTCAGAGATATTCTCACAATCTTATCCCCGAGGCCCGCCCGTTTGATGATGTCCTCGGCTTCCAGCAGAAATGTCCGCTTCGGATCGACCGCGAGAATGGCTGGGGCGAGTTCAGCCGGTGTAATGATCTGGCTTAGGTAGCGGAGAATTGTGCCTTGGGTTTTTCCGCTTCCCACAGATCCGGAAATGAAAATCCCTCCGTTGAGACCCCGACTCGGGATCTTGACCCAACTCTCGCTCTTTCCCTGATTCTCGTGACTGATCTCGCCGGGAGTGGTGCCAAGGATCAACTCTCCATTCCCGACTTCCGGCTTTTCAAGCCGATGATGGTCCAGAACGGAAAATTTGATGTTCCCGGCAATCCCAAAGAGAATATAGGCGACAAGTCCGGAAAAAACCGCGATATTTCCGCTAATCCCGCGCTCCACCCACAAAAGCTGAGCGCTTTCTAGGAAGTGCATTAGGTTGGGGGATAAGTCGTCTTTCACGAACATGAGCGCACAGTGATAAGTGCCGACTCCGATTCCAATGGATAAGATCCCGTTACGCCCGAACTGAAGTTTCCGTTTCCTTCCCTCAAGTAACGCCAAGCGACTCCCTTGTCGTTCCAAGCCGATTTTCCGCTTCAAAAGGACGGCGAGAAACGTGAGGTTTACCGTTAAAGCGCAAAGCGAAAGCCAAGCACCACCCGCGTATTTTTCCAGTAACTTCAAAAGGGCGGAAAGCTCTGTTGGGTGAAACCGTAAATGAGTGAAATAGACGTAGACTACGGCCACTGCCAGGAGAATAGCCATCGCAAGCGGGAGAGGAACGTCGTTTCGATTCTGTGTAGCTGTCATTAAGATTCCTACTTGTCTTTCACGCTGGCTTTCAGGTATTCGATTGCGAGCAACACCTTTCTGGTCTGGCGGGCGAGAGCCCGGTTTTTCCCCTTCTCTTCCTCGGATACTTGGCGCAAAATCTTCTTGAATTTGAATTCGATTTCGTGACCCATGGAATCTCCTATGAATTGTTACCAGCCAACCGTTTCGGGCTGATGTAGCGTTTGCTTCTCGGCCAGTCTTCGACCGCCTGAAATCGGCCGTCGTGAAAGACGAAGTGAAACGATCCGAACCGGAACTCTACACCGTGCTCTTTCCGGTATTGCCGCTTCAGGCGCTCTGCGGCCTCTTCCAGAATATCGGCGTCACTGAATCGCGAAAGGTCCATTTTGCTGTTCTCATCCATCACGACAACACCTCCTGCTTCGAGAGCAGCCGCTCAAACGCCTCGATTTCGGCGACCAGAGCCTTGTTGACGACGAGCTCCTTCACCGAGAGCGTGCCGTACCACTTGCGAACAGCCTCTTTGATTCTGTTCAGAAGGTCCTTCGTCGATTTCCCTTCATTCAGGTGTGATTTCATCCGTTCCTCCCATTAGTAACCGTGAATCAGCAATTGCCGACCTCGTTCCCGACTCTCTTCAATCCTCCGGTCCACCTCACTCGGCACGAACATCATTGTCGCGATGCCGCCGAACAACCACTTGATCCATTCCCAAGATTTTCTCACAGCGTTCTTGTCAAGCTTCGGACGGGCGTGAGGACACGCGTGTCGCGCTTGCAAATTCATTGTCTGTTCCATCTTCAAACTCCTTTCAAAGAGCCAGAGCGAGAATCGGATCGCTTTGACGCTTCCGTTGTTTTGTTTTCTTTTTCTCGACATCCATCATGAAGGAGAGAACCCAATCGGGGAGAGACAGCATTTCCATGGAATCGGGAACATCGGTATAGTTGCAGTTCACGCAGTAGACGTGACTCTTTAATCTTTCGAGACCACCGGCTCCGCATCGCGGGCACTCGCTCAATCTCACCGCCTTATCCGCGTTCAACATCTGATACCTCCTTCACTGGAGAGCCGCGATTTTTCGCCGCCCCCAAATTCATAATTGCGAGGTTGGTGCCAGAGCGCGAACGCAAGCGAAAAATCCACGCAAGTTACTGAAATTAATATGTAAATAATTAATATAGAATGTCGCGATTCGAGAGACTGTTTTGGGAGACCTCTAAAGAGATTTTTAGAGAAGCAGGCGGCATTTCTGAGTTTTCAATAGCTTAGATATCCAAGTTTTCTTCATTTACCTGAAGAAGTGTTCAATGCTGGGCCCTTCAAGGCAGATCTGTTCTGCTGCTCTTCGGTTCGGCGGTGAAGGAGGGGTGATGAATGGCCGACTGACAGCTGCCTACCGGTCATATTTCCAGATGTATGATACTGCCCGGTCGGGAGGGGTTCCCAGAAGTTTGTCGCCCGACTAAAGTTATAGTACGGTAGATTACCATTTGAAGGTAACTTCAGAAAGCCTAAGATCAGGTCATGTGCTCGCTCAAAAGAATACTGGCTTTACCAATCATTTTCGCGGTTTGGTCAAATCGAGCGTTAGCTGGAAATTTGCTGCCTGAAAAAAACTTTGCATGCTCCGAGCCTGCGAACCTGCTATTGAGAGAAAGAGTATCTCATCCTGAATGGCGACCTGTGGTTTACGTCGGTGGTCATCGGTATAAAACCCCTACCGATGCAACCGGAGTCTGGGTCGATCTCACCATAACTGCGGTTGGGTTTCGGTTGGAACGACGGTTCCCAGAGCGAGTCGAAACCCTTTGGGCGGAGAGGCCGGATTGCAAGATATCGCGAATGGAAATAAAGTACTCTTTGCGCCCGGTGAAACATATCCAGAGATTTACTGACCTTGATCTTCGACAGAAACTTGATGAAAGCAGGCGAAAGTCAACTTCCGGAATTTTTTATTTCTGGTCACCACATATGAATTACTCGATTCGTGGTCTGAACGAGCTGAGAGCGGCTGGGCAGTCCAAGGGTTTGACGATCATTGGTATCTTGGATTCCAATGCAGACCGAAATGCGGCAATTCAAGTGGCAAAAAGGAATCATTTCTCCCCTGACGACTTGCGAACTCTGGACTCCGTTGATCTCCTTGAAAGAGGGCCTCAGAACCATTTTCCCTCCATGATTATCTTTAAGAACGGAAGAGTCGTTTCACCAACAATTCCTGGATACAACCTACCTGAAAAGTTAGACAAGATCTTGGGAGAATTTTTGAAGGGATGACATTAACCGTGCTTCTTCTTAGCTTTGGCTCGGCATTTGCTAACGAGAGAGATTCAGTTTGCAATAAGACGAGTTCAGCTCGCGTGGTTAGGGAAGTCACCATTCCAGGTCGACCTAGTTATTTTATGCGTCCCTTCCCGGACGGCAAAAGGGTCGCTATGGGCACGGAGGATGGGAATATAGTAATTGATTTAGAAACGAGCACTGTTCGAAAGGTTCCAGGTGAAATAGACCCTGTGCCGCTGGCGACTGGAGAAGCAATTGCCGTCCCGAGTCCTGTAACGTATAACTACAGTTCAAAAAAATATGAGACATTGGACGATTCTAGCTTAGCTCCTGGCGACAACATTAGGTTTCACGTCAATAATCGTGAAGAGGTGTATGAAACCGTTCAATCACTGAATCCAAAGAGTCAGAGGAGGATAAAAAGCGATTTTTCAGTGGACGACCTTTTAAAGAGAAAAATTCGATTCCAGCGAGAGGCGCTGGCCTTTTATGATACCAAACGAGTTGACGAGAATGGCAAGGCTAAGGCCCTCAACGTGGACATTTCCATGCCCGGTTCTTACCAGTCAATTGGAGCCACTGCCAAAGGCGTAAATGGCGTTAGTATTCAACGTGTCATCATGGATGTGAATGGACTCCAAATGCGAGATTACGCCACAAAAATGAATGCTGGCGGCGAATACGTCGTTAATCCTGTGGGCAAGACTAGGCCGCTTTGCCCAGGTCAGTACCTACAGCTACCGATGCTGAATAAGACTGGATCAGAAGTTGCAGGTATGGACCACAACAGTCAAAGAGGCCTCGCCCATCGCTTAGTTGAAATTTGAAGGTTGAGTGGCTCAACCAATCTGTGTTTTCAATGAGTTACCACACTTAAAGAAATCGCAGGAAGAGAGGAGCCACCCAATGGCCAACGTACTTAAGGCGGTGAAGAAGATCAACCGCAAGCCACTGAACCATGCCCGTCGCAAGGATATCCTCGATGAGAAATTCGAAGGTATCGACGGCCCAATCGACTCACAGCATATGGTGATCTCAACACTGCTGCCGCCCGCAGTGAAAATGTTCATCAGAGACTGTTTGAAGGAAGTCGAGCAACTCTGCGGTGAGCGCTACAAGCATGGCAAACAAAACCTGAGATGGGGCGACCAGAAGGGATCGATTGTTCTTGCCAACCAGCAAGTGGCGGTGCCGAAGCTGCGCGTGCGTTCAAGGGCGGGCGAAGAGGTGCCGCTTCAGACCTACGAGCAGTTTCAAGATCCGCGGTTGTTCAACCAGGCGGTGTTCACTGAAGGCCTCAAGCGAGTCTCCCAGCGTGATTACGAGAAAGGCGTGACGAAGATCGCAAGTTCCTTTGGTTTTAAGAAGAGCTCCATCTCGCGCCGCTGGATTAAGGCGACAGCTAACAAACTCGCTGAGCTTCAGAACCGCTCGCTCAGCGAGATGGACATCCGTGCGGTGTACCTCGATGGCAAGCGCTTCAGAAAACACGGGGTAATTGTCGCTCTGGGTGTGGCTGCTGACGGTCGCAAGTATGTTCTGGGAATTTACCAAGCCGACACTGAGAACCATGGTTCATGCTTGGAGCTACTGAACGATCTTGAACGCCGCGGGCTTCCGGCAAGCGGATTACTCTTTATCGTGGACGGCGGATCGGGCTTGAACAAAGCGCTAAATGTGAAATATGCATGCAATGACAAACGCGGTCGCCGCGCCATCCGGATCCGCTGCCATGTGCATAAGTGGCGTAACCTCGAAGATGCCCTCGGCGATAACGCCCACAAGGCTCAGGCGCTCTTCTGGGCGCTCCGAGATGCAAAAGACATGGCGGAAGCCAAGGTGATCTCGGAACGACTGGAGAGCGTTCTGAGGGATTTAAATTTATCCGCTCTCGAGAGCTATCGGGAAGCGAAGGACGATTTGCTTGCGATCCACGACTTGAAAATGTCCAAGCAGCTCAAGCGTGTGTTCTCAACGACGAACCCAATCGAGTCACTCAACTCGCTGATCGAAGAGGATATGCGGCGAGTGAAGAAGTGGCAGAACTCAGAGCACTTCCAGCGTTGGCTCGCCACCTATTGCTTGCACTCGGAAAAGAAAATGCGTCGCGTACGCGGATACAAGGCACTGCCCGGACTCTGGGTACTGCTGCGTGCGATGTGCGAGGAGGACAAACAAATTGACTTTGCTGAAGAGGCAATTTAACCAATGAACCCGCCGCTCAACTGACGAATCTCAACTGAACGAGGGGCAAGCCCGTCAAAGAACGACCATCTATGCAATTGACGATAGAAGCGGTCGATGTACTCCAACTGAAATACTTCCGTTCGCGTCGGGCAAAGTCGATTTTGCTTGGACGGGAAAGAAAATCGCATTTCACGTCGATGAGGCTGATCCAAATTATGGCCCCCCATATTGGGAGTACCCAAGTGAAAAGGCATCGCTGAGCGTCTTTGTGTTTGACCGCCAGAGCAAACGTTTGTTTGAGATTGAGAAGGAGCCTGGCACAAATTCCTATTACCCGGTTTTTCTAAAAAACGGAAACCTTGCATACATCAGTGAAAAAAAGGTGGGCGTGAGATCGAAATTTAAGGTCGTTGTTGTTGAGCCTAACTATGACTTCCAAAGCAACGTCGAAGTGTGTACTTCCTGTTTGGATGATTATAGTCAACGGAAGGCCCTGGCCATAATCGGGGGTTTGGTGCAGAGCCACTGCCATCCTTCCGGCATCCAAATTACCGAAAGTCGAGCCATGGTGTTGGCTTTAAATTTGCCCTCCCAGAAGTGCAGGGAACTGGTAGAGCGTAATGGAAATGACCTTGGCCAAGCGAAGAAAAGGATCGTGGCGTCCGGGAACAGCTTTACTGGATTTCAGGATGCGACTCAGCACCCAGGGTTCAATGACTTGACGAAAGCTCGCCTAATCGAGGCTTGTAACTGGCGAGCGTCCCAACCCAGAAGCGGCCTCAAAGAAGAAGCATCAAAGATAAACCGGTAGAGAGATCTGTTCAGCGTCGTACCCAGTGGGTATTTGCGCACCTCTGGGTCGTGCAAATGCTTGAATGCCCCGTAGCCTTTCGAACTTAAAGGCGATCCGAAGGATCCGACGAGATGAAGATCATAATGCCGGGAGCGTGCATCAGCTTAACGGCCATGCCTTTTGCAAGATCTAAAGTCGACGATCAAGACGTCCTTAAAAAGATGCATTTATGAGGATAAACGAAGTCTGTTCACCCTTCATGATGTCGCCCGCCAGTGTCGCTTACAGACCAGCGCAGTCGCAGAGAGCGATCTTGTCTCCCATAACCTGAACTCCAATATTGTAAGCGACTGCCCCGTGCCTCGCACGAACTTGGAGCGTTCAAGTGTGCGCAAACCGTCACTTGGATAAACAGTTTAGGTAAAAGCTACATCGATTGATCGAAAACTGGAGAATCACCCAAAAAAATCCGAACTTCAAAGACTTGGAGTAAGTGGTGAAGCGACCGGAATAAGAGATCCTTCAGACTCACGTTTATTCGATATTGACGCCACTGGCATCAATAACAACGACAAACAGTTTGGTAAATTTACTGAATTGAATGCAGATCTTTGTCAAGATGGCGTGCTAAGGATCGATGATGCCGGCGATCTTTTTAAGCACGTTCGTTTGGTCGAGGCCTCGGCCAATCAACTTGTTTATCGTAGTGATTAGCGGATGAGGCGATCCCGAATTCGGAGGGAAAGGAGAAGATCTCCGGTTTCATAGAAATAAAATATTCAGTCAATTCGAAGCGTGGCCAGAGAGAAGGCAAATACAGATACTCCGCTAACTTGGTGGTCAAAGGAAGGGAAAATGGCAAAGAGTATACCCTCCATATTAATGGTTCGGAGGGCCATACAACCCGATGGATCATCTCGGAGAAACCTCCGGAGGCTGTGAAAGTCAATGCCTCGGTCTTGCAGCTGTATCCACCAGGCTTAGGAGTGCCGCAATCCATATTGGCGAAGGCTATGGTGGACCCCGAAAACTGGACCAGTTGCTAAGCTATGAAAATCATGGTTTGGTGGCCGGTCCTGAAAGGGGTTTTCAGCAGTGGGAGAAGTCAGAAAGCGGCATTCGCCGGCACTGAAAATGAAGGTCGCCATGGAGGCGACAGTCGGTGACAAAACGGTAGCCGAGATAGCAAGCAAGCACCGGGTTCATCCAACCCAAGTGAGCCAATGGAAGAAGCAGTTGCAGGAGTCCGTACCCGAGATTTTCGGCGGGCGGAAGCCGCAGTCAGAGGCGTCGGAGACGCTGGTTTCGCAGCTTTACGAGGAAGTTGGGCGACTGAAGTTCGAGCTGGACTGGCTGAAAAAAAAAGCTGCCCGATTCGGTGGAATTTAAAAGGCAAATGATTGACTACGAATCGACCCGGATCTCGATCCGACGGCAATGCGACTTGATCGGATTGTCTAGAGCATCGCTTTACTATGAGCCGGCTGAGGAGACGGCGGAGAACCTGATGTATATGCGACTGATCGACGAGCAGTACATGAAGACGCCCTTTTGGGGGAGCCGGAATATGACGTGGTGGTTGAATGAAGCTGGCCATAACGTCAACCGCAAGCGAGTTCAAAGGCTGATGCGTCTGATGGGTATTGAGGCGATCTATCCAAAGCCTAAGACGTCAGAGGCGGCCCAGGAGCATCGCAAGTATCCGTATCTGCTCCGAGGCGTGGAGATTGTACGTCCCAATCAGGTGTGGTCGACGGACATCACGTATCTCCCGCTGCCGAAGGGGTTCATGTATCTGGTGGCAATCATGGACTGGTACAGCCGATATGTGCTGACCTGGCGGATGTCGAACACTCTCGACAGTGGCTTCTGTATCGAAGCACTGGAGGCGGCACTGAAGATGGCCAAGCCCGAAATCTTCAACAGTGACCAGGGCGCGCAGTTCACCTGCAGCGCCTTTACGGGTCGGCTGGAGAAGGCTGGCATTGCGATCAGCATGGATGGCCGTGGTCGCGCGCTGGACAACGTCTTCGTCGAGCGGCTCTGGCGGTCGCTGAAGTACGAGGAGATTTATATCTGGAACCACGAGACGGTGCCGGCACTGGAAGTCGGTGTAGAGAGGTATTTTCAGTTCTACAACACCGAAAGGCCGCACCAGTCGTTGAACAACAGATCACCTATTTTTGTTTACGAGAAGGGAGGATTGCATTGAGTTCAGGAAGCAAAATGATGCATCTTGTAATCGGCTAAATTTGGTCTAGACAATGGGGTCCACCATAGGCCACGGGCAAATCCGCTCATGAGCAGATCACACTGACTCGTGCGGAAATGAAGGAGCTTCAGAAGGGGCTGGATCAGTCCACCGAAGCGCAACGCCAACTTCGGAAGGGACCAAAATTGTAAAATGTCGCATCAAGATGCCTAATTCGGTATCGTCCGCATAATGGCGCTGTTCTGTTTCTTTACACCCCCACTTGCAACCCCTTAAAAAGGCGGCATTTTTTGATCGCTTGCTGTGAACCCTGTCAGCCAAGGGGAGAAATACGTGCCGGCATGGCCATTGCTTCAAAATCCAAGAAACCAAATTCTGTAACTTTAATTTTATCTTGCCTGGAGGCTTTCTTATGAAGAAGTGTGGACTGGTTGCCCTTTTGGGATGCGTGCTTTTTTCCGCTCCCGTGTTTTCCGCTGATCTCGATCTACAGAATGCTGATTATGATGAGAGCAATGATCCAATTTACGAAAACAACAACGTATTTGGCGGTCAGCGTGTAGCTCCCCGTTGGACCATCCGTAAACGCGGTACGCGCGTGGTATTCATCGATAAGAAGCGCAAGATAAACTATGAGTTGGATTTGAACGGCAATGGTGAGCAGGAGCTCCCAACAAAGTATATCAAATACCTGCAAACGACTCCAAAAACCGGGGGTGCGGGTGAGTTAATCCAAAAGATTACCATCTCGGATATTGTGCAGCCTCAAAAGAATGAAGTCATTGCGAAGATCAACACGTACATGAACTACGATACGATGTTTGGCCAAGCTTCCCTCAAACTTCAGCTCGGCGCTCGCGCCAAGTCTGAAGTCTGCCCGAAGTATAAGTATGATCGCAATAATCAGCAGACAAAAATACAAATCACTTGTGTCGAAGTGGAGACTGGATTAGGTGCTCGCGTGTTGGAATTTAGAAGCAGTCTTGGCGATAGCGCGGACCGCATGATTGGGATGATCTTAGATCTGGCGTTTCGATTCACATCGCCCTCCCTCTACAGCCGTAATAAGCTCTATCAGGTGCAGTAACCATGCGAACGATCGTGCCGATCTTCGTTATTCAACTGATGGCAACTGTCGCCGTCTCGGCTGAGTCGTTGACCAACGAGCGCATTCGGCATTACTTTGAGCGCGCAACCGGAATTCCACTTTTTGAAACTGAGGCGGAGTCATTGCGCGCTTCGCTCTCAGGAGCGAACGCGAAGGACCAGGAGAATGCACTTTTTGAAAAGCTGTTCGCGGAACCTGAATTTGTGAATAGCCGGTTGTCAACGTTCGTGTCCCGATTGAGCAACGAACAGAGCGAGCCGTACGAAGACTTGGATGACTATCAGGTGTCGCTCCTCCTTTCCATAACAGAGGATCGGGATTTCCGCGACGTCTTTATGAAGTCCTATTTTATTGAGAATAAGTCCGACGGCTTGATTGCGCGTCCGGCTCCTTCCACTTATGCCACCGTTGGAATTCTGAACAGCACAAAAGATGTGATTGAGCAGTTTCGGCTGAACTTAGGAAGCCCCGGCGGTCAGAAATCGCGAGTGCTGGATGGCTATTATCAAGATGGATTGTTCACCACCAATGGATTCGGGCGTCGATTTATTGCGGATGGCACAAATCGCAGGCCTATTCGCGCGGCCTACGACATTCTCTTGTGTAGCCCCATTGAAACCTGGGCAGATTCCAGCTTGTCGCCATTTTGGATTGGTGGCGATATCGACCGCAAACCTGGAGATAGCCATCAAGCCTTTGTTGATCGATGTAGCAGCTGCCACTCACCTATGGACTCGCAACGGGGCTCCTTTGCCTACTATGATTATGATCGCATGATGAATGAAGTCCGCCGACTCGAAGAAGTCGCCCGCAAGTACAATCAGAATCGCAGTGTTTTTCCGGACGCCGAGCCTACAATTGATGACAGCTGGGAAAATCTCTTAACGACGTCCGTCTATCAGAAGCGCTTTGGCTGGCGCGGTCCGAAGAGGGGACGTGGCGTGAAGTCGTTCGCGCGCATGATCGTGGACTCGCGCCAATTTCAAGTCTGTATGACCCAAAAACTCGTGCAGGAGTTCTGCGATGTGAGTTCCCGCGATTTGGTTGAAGTCAAAGGTACACCAATTTTTCAAAGCCTGGCGGACGGCTTTAGAGACGAGGGATATCGGGTGAAATCGTTGATCCGCAATATCATAAAGAGTGACCTATGCCGTTAAAAATTATTTTATTTATTGGATTTGTTTTTGCTTCATCCCAAGGTCAGGCACAGTCTGAAGCCAGGATCAAAGACGGTCGGCAATACTATATCGAACTCGCACGAAGGCTCGATGTTCCGGAGAAAGAAATGCGCAAGCACTTTATGGAGCTGCGGCAGAACTTGCCCAAACAGAAAAGCCTGTCTGACTTAATGGCCAGCGTCAGCTCCCTTGGAAAGCTTGCAGGGATTGCGTGCAGTGAAGCGGCACTGTTCGAAGATTCGCAAACTGATCTTGACCAATTGTATATGAGACTCTTGGGGCGCGGTCCCAGCGAGCGCGAACGCGCGCTGGCTGTAAAGGTCAATGATGGCTCGTATCCTTTCTTCCCCAATTGTTTTGTGTTGGCCATGCATCCGGATTTTATTCTCGCTAAACGCGGAGGCTCGAAATGAAAAAGACGCTGAAGGAAATCGCGATTGAGAAACTCAAGCAACCTGGATATGAGGATCACGCCCTACCCGTGTCACGGCGTGATTTCATAAAGCTTGGTTTGCTTGCGGGCGGCGGAGCGGTCTTGCCCTTATCGCTCACCGAGCGTGTACTTGCACAAATGACAGGGGTGGTTCGCATTCCGTTCCTTGTGTTCGATTTGGCAGGTGGTGCGGGAATGCCCGCGAACTTTCTGGTGGGACAGGAGGGTGGACCAGAAGATTTGTGTAATGACTACCGACGCCATGGCTGGAATCCTCGCGCATCCGGCGCATTAGATAAGACGTTCGGCATTCCGATGGCCGCTGGAGGTGTAAGTAAAATGTTAGAGGGGCTTAAAGCCAACCTCCCGCAGGCGCTGACAAACGAGGCGCAAAGGTCCTTGAAGATGGCGTCATTCTGTCATTTCTCATTGGATGACACCTCCACCAACCGCGCGTCCGCACTCACGTTGGTATCCCGTTGTGGCCTTCAGGGATCATTCTTGAGAGCAGGCTTGGGACTTCAATCTACCTTATCCGGCGGGAACTCAGATGCGTATCTGTCCGATTCAAAATTCAAACCTCAGATGATCCGTAATCTGGACGAACTCACCAGGATCACAAGCTTTGGCGCGACATTCGAAGAGCTCGACCCACACACCAGAAAGGCGATCTTCAACAATCTAAAAGGACTGGCTGGAGAATCTTCCCAGTTGAAAGAAGTGTATGAAGAACTCTCGACATTTGGTGTGGCTGAACCCAAGCTTGACCCACGCAACAACGCTCAAATGAACGAACTCTACCAGCTGCAAAATTCGTCTATTGATTCTCCCCAAGCCCTGCAAGCGGGTATCGTTTACAACACACTCATGGGGAACACAGGCCCGGGTGTCATAACATTCAGTAACTGCGATTATCATGACAACACGCAAACCACGGGCGATGCGAAGGATCTAGAAATCGGTGTGGCTATCGGTCGTGCGGTTCACGCCGCACACTTGCTAAAGAAACCTCTCTTTTACCAGATCATCACCGACGGCGGTGTCTACGCACCCGGTTCCGATAATTATGACCGCCGGTGGGTGGGGGATCGCAACCAGCACTCACTCACGGTGGTAGGTTACTTTGATCCGAATCGCGATGTCGAGCTACGTCGGGCACAGGTCGGCCGCTACACTCCCAACGCGGAGGTCGATCAGAAGACGTTCATTGGCGACAAGCCCGAAAAGATGGTGCCGGCGGTTCTCGCCAACTATCTGCACGTGCAGGGATTGTCTGGTCAGATAGAAGCCATATCCGGCATAAGACTGCAAAATTCCGAGCTCGATAAAATGCTGGTCTTTGCCTAAAGAGGAATTTTTATGAGAGCCGTATTGTTCACATTGATCTTTGTTGGAGTGTCAGCATTGAATCTCACTGCTACGGCCCAAGTGGATGAAACGGTCGCACTTTCGTTGTTTACTCAAAGAGTCCATCCGTTCTTAGTGAAAAACTGCTCCGAATGCCATGGCGAGCAAACCTATGGCTTCGAGGGTCCCCGACACTCGGTTTCTGCTCCCGCAGATGCGTTCGCGACGTTCAAACGCTTTGTGAACTGGGATAGTCCAGAGCAATCTAGGATCTACCGTCAAGCGCATAACAAACATTACTGCACGGATTATTTTTCGTGTGAAAATGCGGAAATGAAGTCCAAAGAAGCCATGCAGATGATCGTTGAGTATATAGGCGCGGTAAGAGAGGCAAGTGCGGGCAGAGCAAAGAGCGATCCGGTTAGTCCCTCGAACATGTCTGAGTCTGAGGAGTTCGCTCGAATCTATTCCGAACTCAAGCCCTATCGAAGCGGTGAGATCACCAGTAGAAGTGCCATGCAAGACTTCTACGCCTACACGGTTCCGTTGGAAATTCCCCGACTGACCGGATCCGAGCTTTTGCTCGCGGTCCTAGTGCGAACCATAAGTCCTGAATTCTCGGTGATTGAGGAACTGCGGTTGATTGGTAAAGGCATCTTTGCACTCCAGGGATTGCGCTTCGTTGTTAACGGACAAACGATCACAAAGGCCACTGGGGCGGAGACACTTGATCGTGCGGTGTTCTTGGAAGGTTCGCCCTACGGCTCTAGTTCGGTCCCCTTGCTGCTCGGCAAACCGACACTGCCCATTAAAGTAGGCGACTCTCTTGCCGTCACGTTTGATCACCTCGAAGAATTGGATAAGTACCCGAGCCGGTTGTGCAAACATGATCGGGTCAGGGGGCTTGTCAGCATGCAGTTGATCCAGGCGCCCGAGTTGATCTTTGCGACCGAGACCTGGGCTCGCGAGATGAAGTTGCAGGGCGGAATCCGTCAGCTGGACGAGCTTGAGCGGTGTTTGGTTGCAGAATCACGAGTGGATTTGTCGAGCCCGCGCCTTTCGCCACTTTTGCGAGACGTAAAAGAGCAGGATCGAAAAAAGGCCCTCGACTATATATACCTTTGGATCGAGAAGATGACTGAACATGCCGCCATGCCGCCGTAAAAACTTCGGACGGGCATCGATTTTACGAGAAAAATGAGCGGACGAATGGAATCCGCGGCCTTTCTCTTCAGGAATGGCTTTCAAACGAAGAATCTAAACGAGAGACTCAGGTGGAAAGGCTATGCAGGGAATTAAATTGGGGAATGGATGAGGACCTAGTCTCCGAGCTGAGGCTGAGAATGGTGGATCTCATTCGCCGAAAAGATGAGCACTTCCCAGAGATAAGGCGTCTGATCTTGGACTGGGATGTTGTTAGAACGAGTGGTGGTTTCCACTTGAACGTAGTGTCTACTTTGGCTGGGCATGCCGGGGCGGGTGCTGACGAGCGGAGCGGAGGGGACCGTTGGAAGAACTCGTTCAATCGCAACCATAAGTGTATAGGGAAAAATGATTCACTCACGCCAATCCTCCGGAACTGCTGAACGTCGTCTGTCAGTACGCAAACTGTCACTGGCAACAACGTGTAGATAAAATTTACAGGGGCGCCTCGTGCTGAAGATTTTTTGAGAAACAGGGGATCACCCAAATAAAACGTGAACTCGAAAGCCTTGAGTATGTCCGGGGAGCAGCCTTGTGCCAATGCTAAAGAAATTTTTAGAGATTCGAATTATGATAGAAACGTCTTTCAATTTAGCGACTTAACGGGGGCATTTGCGCTCGGTGCTCCGCGAGGCTAAAGAAATTTTTGGCGCATCCCGGTTATTAAAGGTTTTAGGAGCATAGTAAATGCTCACTCCGGAGCTCATGACGCCTCATAAATCCTTCTGATGACTGAACAAATGAATAATAGTTTGTGGTTGGCCTTCAACTTGCTGTGAATCTAAACAGCGCCTATTGATTCAGGTCATCTGCGCAAAGGAGGACAGGATGAATTCACGCGTACTTGCCGTTGATAACGACGCAATGGTCCTCTCGGGTCTTCGCCTTCTCGTGGCAAGCACGGGGATTGAGCTAGATACTGTGACAAGCGGGGCTGAAGCTATCGAACTGATTCTTCAGAATTCAGATAAATATCGAGCCGTCCTTTTAGACTACGAAATGCCTGGTATGAATGGCGATGTGGTAGCCCTTCGTTTGAAGGAGATCAATCCCAGTCTGAAGATCGTCATGCTTTCAGGTACTGAGGATGAAAGTGTCGTCAAAGCCTGCCATTCGGCCGGAGCCGAACGCTTCCTGCTGAAAGCCCAAGATACTAGGAAACTCTTTGAGACCTTGATTTCCGTTGTGAACGACGGCGAAAACGATGAAATTGATCTTGATGACAATTCCGAATCGGTGGCACGGAATTCGGCCCTGATATATGGCGTATTGAAGATGAAAGGCTGTTCAAGAACCCTGGCGAATGTCGCTCGTTCTGTGAAGAGGTACGCTGCCGCCAATGAAAACGTCCTGATCCAAGGAGAAAGCGGAGTTGGTAAAGAACTGGTGGCGCGAGCGATTCATGCCAACTCGTCCAGGGCCGATAAACCCTTCATTGCGGTTAACTGTGGAGCGATTCCAAAGGACCTTCTGGAAAGCGAGCTCTTCGGACATGAACGAGGTGCCTTCACCGGAGCGGTTCAAGCTAAGAAGGGGAAATTTCTTCTCGCGAATAAGGGCACATTGTTTTTGGATGAGATCGGCGATCTTGAACCGTCGTTGCAAGTGAAAATCCTGCGCGCCCTGCAGGAAAGAACCATCGAACCTGTCGGCGGTCAAATGTCCATCAAGGTGGATATCCGCATCATTGCCGCCACCCATCGCGATCTTCCCGCGCTGGTCGCTGAAGGTTCTTTTCGGGAGGATCTTTATTACCGCCTGAAGGTCCTTCCTATCGCGATTGCGCCGCTGAGGGAGCGTCCCGAGGATATTGAGCCGCTTGTGAAGTACTTCGTCGGCCTTAAAGAGGAGGAAACCGGTACCAACAGGAAAATATCCGACGCGGCCATGCGCGCCTTCAAGAGCCTGCCGTGGCCCGGAAACGTTAGGCAGCTCGAAGCGAGCGTGAAGTACGCCTTCATCAACTCCGTTCGTGTGATCCAAGTCGAATCCTTGGAACCCGAAGTCCTCTCCGCTAGGAACCGCTTCGAGCAGATCGCGAGACAGCGGAGGCTGATGAACCATGTCGAGTTCACCAAGATCGTCCTCGACATGGAGAAATCGCTTCTTCAAGACGCAATGAGGATGGCGGGGAACGTGAAGAGTCGGGCGGCGGAACTGCTTGGAATCAGTCACCAGGCCATGAACTACCGCAGGCGCAAACTCGGCCTCGATGCGGAATCTGAAACCGAAGGTAAAGAAGACAAAAACAAAAACATTCAAATGGAGGTCTGAATGAACGCGAAAATGCTCATAACCATAATCGCCGCCCTGGCGGTCAAAAGCACGGCCTTAGCCCATTCCAAAGGCGAAAACTCCAGGCAAAGGACGTCTGCCATGGAGAGAGGCATCTATTATGCTCTTTCCCCCGAACTGGCCGCGCATCTCAACATCGACTATGTCGAACTGGTCCGTGCGCTTCGGGTCCGCGACGATCAAGGAATTGTCGTGAAGAAGACCGAGGAACATGACGGCGTGGATATCTCCATCTTCGATTCTCACCAGTTCGCGCAGGCCCGAATGGATTTTGTCATCCAGTAGGCCGCCGTCATGAGCTTGAAAGAGACGTGCATTGTGGCGCTCAAACAGGGAGCTTGGACATTCAGTGTCCTGGGGCCACAATTTCGCTCCGCACTCATCAAGAGGGTTCAGGGAGGGAATCCCGCTCTTTCAGTTCATGACCGTTCGTTGATGGAACTGACGCTCCTTGGTTATCGCGGAAATATCCCAACTGGCGACAGAGTTCAATCAACCAAGAGAATGATCGACCCGGCTGTTCAGTCAAAGCCCGTTCAAATCTCATTACAACTTCTCGCCGAAGCGACTGTTGACGGGAGTGAAGTCTCTGCTTTCACGCCTCTTGAGGAGGAACGTATCAGATCCGCCAGTGAGCAGATTGCAAGGCTTGCACCAGCCATGGCCAAAGAGTACCACCAATGGATCACTCATTTTCTGAAGTTGGAAGGCGTTCCCTTCCGTTCGGCCTCTCATCCACATGCGTTTGGTTGTATTTTTCTCAGTTCCCGCATAGCCGCGATGACCCCTGTGGAGCTTGCAACCTCCCTCGTTCACGAAATGGGTCACCAAGACCTCTTCCTACTCAATATCATCGACCGTCTGATTCAGAAGGAAGCCGATTACAAACTGGCCCACGCGCCGTTTCAAGGAACCTGTCGTCCGCCCATCGGGCGCTTGCACTCCTACTTCGCCCTTTATCGTATGATCCAGTTCCAACACCAGGCCGGTCTCGATACGCGGAACTATCGCCGTCTGTTCAGTGAGACTAAGGGCTCCTTCGCGGAAGATGAACTGACGGAGTACGGCTTTCAGATCGTCGAAGCCGCTTTTGATTTTGTCGAAAAACATTCACCACCGATGGAGCATCGATTCGCATGACAAATCTTTTTTTCAAATCCATTCTCAATTGCGCAATTTTTCTAGGAGCACTCGCTATGACACAGGCAAGCACCGCGGCCCCAGGCGCGCCCTTAAAACTTGGCTTCGTGCCGATGACATTTCCTCGAGACACCACGGCGGTCAATCAGTTCGCGGAACACGCGATTCTTGGTCAGATTCTCGAACCTTTGGTCGATGCTGACCGCTTCGGGAACATGACCCCAGGTCTCGCGAAAAGCTGGAACGTCTCGAAGGACGGACGCACCTTCACTTTCGATCTGTTTACGGACAGGGAATTCTCGAACGGAAAAGCGATCACGTCCAAAGACGTTCTCTATTCCTTGAAACGACACCTGAACGGAAGCTCACAATCCCGCAATTTCTTGACCTCCATTAAATCCATCGCGGCCGATGGTCCAGGACGTATCATCATCAAGTTGAAAGAGCCGAACGTCGCTATTCTGAAAACACTGACCAGGGATCACCTGGGGATCGTGCCGGAGGGATGGACGTTCGATCCGAAGTCCGATGAACCGATTATCGGTTCAGGGGCTTACCGTCTTGTCCGCAAGAACGGGAAGTGGTTGCTCGTTCTTAATGAGAAATTCCCCAATAAAGAGAAAGTGTCTGTTCCCGAATGGGAACTCGTTTTCTTCACATCCGAAGGATCGGGTGTTCCTGGTGCGCCTCTTCCAGACTACGCACCCCTGATTACTGAACAAGGCCGAAATGATTTGGAGGCGGAGTTCAAGAAGAAAGGGTTCCCCGTTGAAATCAAGGAACAACTGAGTTTTGTTCAAACCTCCCTCTGGTGGTATCCCCACGGAGCGCGCTACCGTTCCGCCGATGACAAGGCACGTATCATGGGCTTTTTGAGCGACCTGGTGGAAGTCCGCTGCGGGCAGACAAAATGTCAACGCGCCACCGGTATCGTCCCGGTCGGGATCGCCGGTTTCTTACCGGAGCCATTGAAGATTCCTTCGAAACCGGCAGCGTCTGGCAAGAAACTTAAGGTTCGCATTGCGGGCATGGGCATTCTTTTCAACTTCCTCTTTGAGGGAAAAACGGCCTCTGAAATCGCCGCGAAATACAACGTCGAATTCGACTTCTTCACGTTCACGCCCGCCACCTTGAATGAACTCGCGGTCAAAAAACCTGATGTCGTCATGGGTAGCTGGGCTGGCGGATTCAATGACCCCGAAGGTTTCCTGCCGCTTCTGAATCAACTTCTTGCCGCGGACTTCATGACCTATTTGGAAGACCTGGCGCCTCTTTATCAGAAGGCACGCACCGAGCTGAACTGGACTAAGCGGGCCGAACTGTTCCGTGAATTCAATGAGCGGCTCGTGCGGGAACAGCGGATGATTCCTGGATGGAAGATCCCCATGTATTCGGCACTGAGACCGAACCTTAAAGAAGAGGAAATCGGCTTCCGTTACACGCCGCGACTGATAAACGTCAAGAAAGTCCAATAAAGCTATGCCGAACCGGAAGGACCTGTTCAAAAAGATGAGCTTGAGACGATTTTTTGTCCTCATCGTCTGTACAGGCGTCGTCGTCTGCTCAGGTGTTTATACTCTGATGCACACGTGGCGGGACTTCGAACATGAGAAAGTCGCACACACCACTTTTCAAAGACAAATCTCAGAGATGATGGCGAACTCGCTGCGCGAGCCGCTGATCCAAGGCAGCTCCGTTGAGGCGAGCCTCCGTGTTCAGTCGTTTCTCCGGCAACAGCCGCAGGTCCTCTGCCTGACCATTGAAGGCCGCGACGTCCCCGGTGCCGGTTGCGAGGGCAAGGACATCGGTGCAAGATCTGTTTTCAGGACTCACAATGCCCTCTTCTACGATCCCGACCAAACGAGGCATTTTGCGAAAGTCAGCATTTTCTACGATAACTCCGATCTTTATGGCTCCTGGAAGAGAAAACTCCGTGATTCGCTGATTATCAATCTCCTCGTTTCCCTTCTGGTTTTTTCGCTCATCGGGACGCTGACGGCCCGTTTTATTAAAAGCGACCTTCAGACGGTTCTGGATGAGTGTAACCCTGAAATCCAAGGGAAGCAGACCTCGGACGGCATCCGAATCGAGGAGTTCTCCCATCTTTTTCACGAACTGAAAGGATATATTTCCGCCGCCAAATTCAGCGCCGAGGCCCAGGCCTCAAGCGAGGTCGCAAAGCAGGTCGCGCACGACATTCGGTCCCCGCTCGCGGCAATCCGTATGGCGATAGAGTCTCTCGGGTCGCTCAATGAGGATACGCGCCGGACTATCCAATCGGCCTTTGAGAGAATCAACGACATCGCGAACGATCTGATGAACAAGTGGCCCTCTTTCCCTGGCCGGGCTTCCGCGATCGAGGAGTCACCTGAGCAGAGAGTGGAACTCGTCAACGATCTCGTTGAAAATATCGTCTCTGAGAAGCGCATTCAGTACCGTGAATTATCCCATGTGGCGCTTGAACTAAAAACCGACCGCAAGGCTCACGCTCTGTTTTCCAACATTTCCGGCCACAGACTCAAACGCGTGCTTTCCAATATTATTGACAACTCGTATGAAGCGATTGGCCGGCAGGGCAAGATTCTTGTCTCGATCTCGATCGAAGGCGCAAATGCCAAGATTTTCGTCCAGGACACGGGTAAGGGCGTACCAGCCAACGTCCTGCCTAAGCTCATGCAAAAGGGAAGCACCTACGGCAAGGAGAAGGGAAACGGGCTCGGTCTCTACGATGCGAAGAAGACCATCGAAACATGGGGAGGGACGATCTCTTTGGAGTCCCAAGAAGGTGTCGGCACGAAGGTCCTTGTTTCTCTGCCTTTGACCAAAGAGCCCGAATGGTTCGCCCGAAAGATCTCCTTCGATGCCGCAACGACCGTCGTCTCGATCGACGACGATGTCAGTATCCACGAGGTCTGGCGATCCAGGTTCACTTCAGTGATGGAGAGCTTCGAGGGAATTCGGTTCTTGAGCTTTTCGTCCGTTTCGGAATTCATGACCTGGCACTCAAGAGAGGCCGGCAGAAAATGCCTCTTCCTCGTGGACTATGAGTTCCTTCACCAAAGTATGACGGGTCTTGATCTGATCGAAAAGCTTAAGATTGAACGGACCTCGATACTCGTAACGAGCAGATATGGCGAATTCCCTGTTTCGCAAAGAGCTCAAGCTCTCTGCGTTTCCGTCCTACCCAAAAACCTAGCGGGCTTTGTTCGATTTGAAGTTTCGGCATGAACTACTCTGATTGAGACCAACTGATGGCGTCTGGCTGGCTGCGAATTGGATCTTCAGGTCGCCTGAACTTATCGACGAACCTTTGAATCCTCTTCGCCCTTGGTCGGCCCAGAAAGGCCTTTAGCACCATTCGCGAGGAGAGCTTCTGACTTCTTAGCTTCTTCACGAATAACAGACACACCGCGTGAATGGACATGTTGGATTTAGGTCGCTGTTCGTCCAGGCTGAGAACCATCACGATTCGGTTCCGGCAGTGGAAAGTTGAGTTCTTTGATCTTCTCGTTGATCGTATCGCGGAGCTTGTACTTCGAATCGTCTTTCAATTGGATAATCTCCAGACATCTTCCAAGTACTTCACGAACAAGCTGGTTCTTCTCTTCGGGCGTTCCGACGAAATGGTGAACTGTACTGTCGGGCATAGGCGTTTCGAATTGAAAACCCGTGGTGGTATTAAAGCTCGTGTTAATTTTGCGCGGCGGGTGATTATCCTCCCTGTGAAAATAGGGTCCTTTTTCTAGATTCTGTAGAGGTGTACGGTCAGGTACCGCTTGCCTTAGGGACTCCACCATGGCCCTGTTTTTCCTTACCAGTGCTTCTCCCACTTCGGGAATAAGAAGAGGAGAGGACATCGTTCCGGACTCGTAATCGTGATCCTCGAGCGGAATCATACTCATCTTGATCAAATACGGTGGTCCTTCCGTGTCAAATCGGTCGTCTTTTCCTTTCAAAACAAGTGAAATATAAACGTCTAGCCCCCAAAATTTGACTTTTACCCCGCGGCTTTTCTCCACTCCATCTCCATTTGATGAGTCTTTTGCATTTTTACCGGACTTAAGTGGCACGAATCTGCCCATTCCATCTGTTATAAGCCACACGCCACTGGATTTTTCATGAATTCCTGGTGCAATCGAAACTCGATTGCTGAAAATTCCCTTATCCACGCCCGCATGTACAATTTTCTCCAGCTCCAAGTCACATTTTGAATACCGATCCAGCCAGTTTTCAGTTCTGGGAGCCGCATAGGCCAAGTGAGGAGTGAATTGAGTCAGGAGCGGGATCAAAAGAGCGAAAAGCTTCCACATGCTCCTTGTTTCGGATGGAGTCTGCAACTTCTAAAGTGAAAATCTTTAGCAAAAAGTCGGCGTTCGACTCGTCTTTTTCAAAATATCTGTTTCTATCGCCAAATTGCACCCTGTCTTCTAGGTTCCATGCCCAGAGGAGGATACGATGAAATCAATACTTTTTATTCTTTCACTTCTCACTGTGATTCCGCTCGCTCATGCGAATGATTCCATTGGCCAGGTCTTGCTCTCTGAATATATGGGCTTAAGAGCCACGGCTTCCACTCTGGCACCCGACTTTGATCTCGGCGGCTATAGCGCCAAGGACTATGGCGATTACAAACTGAGGATAGGGCGAATAGAATTTCGCGCCCCACGTTCATCAAGAGAATAAAGGAGATTCGCTCAAAGAGGCCTCTGCAGGAGTGGGCGGACGATATTCGTTTGAGTTGCTGACTCGGCGTAGGGGTGAGAGAGCCTTCCGAACTAATTTCGGAAGAGAAACGTGAACTACGGGTCTTTTTAGCCATGTTAAACAAAATTTTGAGTGGTTGATCAGGAGGTGTCAAATTAAATCCAGGCGGTCTACAACTCGTGCCAGCGCCTTCGAGCCGCGCTTGCCGACTTAAACGATCGAAGCAGAGCGTCTGCTTGATCAGATCGGGCGGTTGCAAGAGGCGATCAATCCAATTGTGACTAAGGCTGGTCGCCCACTGCGGATTCGATTAGATCTGTTTGAAAATCCTCGGAATGATCCGTGAGTCATGAGGAGCAAAATGGCCAATCTTTGGATCGATACTGTGCAACACCGAAGCCCAAAGGTCAGGCGGACGAATCAGGTCCACACCCTTCGGTACCGCTGCCGTGCGCCCCTTATTCTGCCAGGTCTCCCTGTCGACCGGCACCACCTCACCAGAGGCAAAATCGATGAATGATCCTGCCCAAAAGGCATAAGGAAAGCCATCCTCTCGCTTGAAAAGACTGCGGTCACCAATAACGTTCCCGCCGTTGACTCCACGACCGAAGACCGCCACCGCATTATCGCTGTAATTGTGATCCTTGCCTCCATTCGCATTCAGGCCAGGGGTGCGGTTGAATTCGCTGACCACCACGACAAGTGTATCTTTCAAGAGATCATGTTGGCGCAAGTTCCCCAGAAACTTAGCAATGCGCTCCCAACGCGCGAGCTGAGCGTTGAGGTGGTTCTGCGCATGCTGAACGTGAGTATCGAGAGTTTGACCCTCTTCCGTCCGCAGGTCGATTTGGGCCACCCTTGAAATACCTGAATAGAGGCTGGCGAACGCAAGGTCCTCATCCTTCAATACTTTAGCCTGCGCCCGAGCGCGAGCCATTTCCTGCGAGGCGCCTCTAGAAATTTGTTGATCGTACTCCTGTTGGTCTATTTCATTGCTCTGGCCGCCGAGAATTTCAACGAATTTAGCCAGCTTTTGTCTCTGCCCTTGGAGGTCGAGGAAACGGGTCACGCCATGCTTAGAATTTGCGTAAACAGAGAGGGTCGAACTTTTTTTTCCGTGCGCCATGTTGATTAACTGCTCTCTTAGCACTGACGTCAACAGCGTTGGAAAGGAGGAGAGTTGACCGCGCTGGATAGGCGCGTTGGTCACGACATAAGCACCAGACTGTGAGAAATGGCTTCCGATGTAAGCACTATAGTGTGGAGCCGATTCCTGGGTGCGTCCACTGGACATGTGCTGGATGGCGAACGGATGGCCGAGGTCATTGGGGCCGACGTAGAGCCCGCGCACAATCGCCATCTCCTTTGCAAACGGCGCGATCACGCGGGCCGAGGGACCAAGTGAAATCTCGGTACCATCAATATTCATGAGAGGCTGATTTTCACCTTCATAGCCTAAAAATAAATCTAGCGGATCAATGCCCTGGATGGAACTCAAATGTGGATGTAATCCCAGCGTGGAGTCCATCGCCCCATGTACGCGAAACAATACAAACCGGGCGCTCGGGTCCGCCTCTGGAGAGGCCAAAGCACGCTGGGCCCCAAATACTAGCGAAGAAAGCGCGGAGGGCGCGACATGTTCGAGCACAGACAGGCCCGTGAGTCCACTCAAACCTTTTAAGAATTCACGACGATTTGCCATTTCATATCCCCTTAGTACTTCAGTTCTTCAATGCCGGTCCCAAGCGCAGCAGGACAGCGGTTTCCGCGTAGATTTCGTAAACAAGTGATGACTGTGCCTTGGGGTCACGACTCTCCAAGCCCGAGAGCTGCCTGATGATGAATAACGCCAGCTCACCCTGATTTGCGACTGGCACACCAAAAACTGTGTCTTCTCCGGTGTAGCCGCGGCCGTCTAGAACTTCCTCTGGTCCGATCAAAAACTCAATGAACTGATTCATGATCTCCAGTTGGAGATCCATATCCAATTGGTTGAATTGAACGCGAGTCCAGAATGCCCATTTCTTGGATTGCGCGTCGGTATAAGCGCAGGCATCCGCCAATCCCTTTTCATTCTCACAGGGGTATCTTTCCAAACGACTTGAAATGGCGGCATCGAGCTTCTTGCCGAGGATCATTTCAGAATTTTGACTTGAAAGGGATTGATCATTGAAAACGCTCTTTGATAATTCATGCATGCAGTCCTGGTAGAATTGGTAAAAAAGGGCGCCCGGTTCCCTTTCCAATGCGCTTCCCTGCAATGGATCAATGGCACCAATCACGGGAGCAGATTTTTCGTCAACCTTTAAGCAGGAAGAATACCGTACGTAATCACTCATTACCGGAAAAGTCCGCTGGAATTGTTGAATCACCCCATATGGGGATGGAAAACGCTCGTAGGTTTCCTCGAAACTTGTCTTATACATCAGGAACCTGGTGTTTTTCTTTGAGGTCGGCGCGGCAGGGAGTGCTGATGCATAAGGCATTACCGTCGTTAGGGCTAGTATCATCATAACTCGGCGTGGGCTCATTTCTTACTCCTTGGATCGTACAAAAGCCGCTGGACTTCTTCTGGACTTAGAATTGGTTGTCCATCTTTAACGAGCGGAGCACCTTCTTGAATCCAAGCCTTCACGTCGAGAATTTCTTGTTTCGTAGGTTCCCACCAGTGGCTTCGAGGGGGCATGATTCGGCTTGCTCCGTCATGGGGAAGATCCAGTTTGCCGGTAATCTTGGCGAGATTCAGCTTTAACTTGTCGCCGCGAGTATTTAGGAAAGAGCCGTGGCAAAATTGGCACTCCATGAATACAGCCTTAGCTTTGATCAAGGATGGTGGTTCTTCAAACTGGCTGGGAATTCCCTGGAATTCTGGAGACAGTAACAGATTCTCGATCAGATTTTTAACCTTCCGATCGCCTTTCTCGAAATCTTCGATAAACCGGGCGAAGCGAACGGGATGAATGTTCACATCCTTACCCATGATCCATGTGATCAACCAGTTAAGTTGGCAATCGACATACTTTTGCTGCTGGGTTGCCTTTTTGATCAAATCAGAAAAATGACTCACTGGCATGCTCACTATGTCATCCAACGAATTGTAAAATTTCAGATGCCCTGGAGATGGGAACGCCGCTATTCCTATTTCAAGAGGACGCATGGTGCGTGCCATGGGATCAAGTCGCATGTGACACTGCCGACAGTCTTGCTGATTGGCGTGGCGGTTGCGATGAATCTCCTCGAAGGTGCGTGTGGTAATTTGCGCCTCAGTCACGCCAAGAGCCAGCGCCTCTTCACGCGGCTGTTGCTGATTTCGTTCGAGCGCTGGAGCCATTTGGTCACAGAGCATGATCTTGAAGATAGCCGCCGCTCGTTTGCGATTACCATTGACCGGGCTATTCCAATACCGCTGAAGAAAACGCTTCGTTGAAAAGAGGCCAGAGATGTTGGGATGGCCAGTGAGGTCCATTACTTGAAGAGTAGCTCCTTGGACTTCAGGATATTGGTTCATTTCCTCACTGCTCATGTCTTTTATCGCATTGTCCGCCTTGCCCTCAATGTCCAAGCCGAAGTAGCTGGCAAATGCACCAGCATAAGAGTAGTTGCGCCGCCAATAGATTTGTCCCGTAAACAATTCGTCGAGCGGACGATTCAGTTTAAACACGCGATAGATTAGAAAGTCTCCCATACCGTCATCGTCGGAATATGTAACGCCGCCAGTCTCATTAAGAGGAAAAGGAGGACGTTCAGGCGCCCTCAAGCCAAATCGCTCGTAAACCTTGAGAAGAGCTTCTGAGTAGAACTCGGCGGTGTTCATCTTTTCGCGGATAAAACCGCGGTAAAAGTCTTGTAGGCACGTGACCTCGGAGCAGCCAGTCCGCACTTTCTCAGCTTTCAACGCCGCGTACTGCTCGCGGGTCGGCCACTTTCCCGTCAATCGTTCTGAAATTTTGCCCAAGTAGACTTCCGGGCTTAGTGGCTTCGAGAAGGCAGGAGATGTACTGCTCAAGATCAGCGCAGATATGAAAGATGCCAAAAGTTTCATTGCCCGTATTCCTCTCCGCGATAATTGGATTCCGAAAACATGCTGTTCAATGTGGCATTTTCTTCGTCTTCAGCGCGAAACATATACTCTTTAAGATCAACAGATTTTATCTTCTCTGGATCTTCAACTTGTTCGGTCGCTTGAGTAAATTTAGTGAAAATGCTTGTGAAATCCACGTCCCATTTCATTTGACAGAGATGGTCGTCCGGTTCAACAAGGTTCGGAGCTTGAAAGCTAAGCTGGATCTGGTAAGTGACGCCCATGGGGAGAAAATTGGAGAAGATTCCATATCCTTTTCTAGGCCGGCCGAACTCGATGCGTCCTCCATTCACCTTGAGGGGGATTCCTCCAAAGCGATTGGTCATCTGGTTGACCGCAGGCGGATCTGAACTTCGACTCATACTAATTTCGTCATTGGCCATTTCGAAATTTTCATCCCAGAGGAGAGCCACCGTCGCGCCCTTGGGAAGAACGTCATTGCATGAGTCTTTGCAATCGAACCAACCGACAGCGGACGGATTTTCGAGCGCGATTTTTTTAACCCTTTGGACATGGGGATCTTGATGGGTCAACCTGGCTAAATCGCTTTCAAATAGACTGCTGCCATTATTGCGCGACTGAAGTGAGGTTTGCGACGTGACCACGTCCTTTTTATCAGTACTGTCAAACCTGGTGATAGGTTGGCCTTGTTTCGTGGGATGGGCTTTCCAAACAGGCACAAGGCTCCTGACCACGACCGGGACTACAAAGCCCCACTTCAATCCCAACTTACTAGAACAGGAGTTCTCGGAGAGGACTACTGTCGATTCCAAAGGAATCAACGTCTCTACCTGCTTGAGTTCAACAATGTTTCCATTCGATAAATGGATCGTGACTGGCTCACCGATTTTCTTGGTGATCACAGGGGCTTGGTTTTGTACCGTCTGATCTTGCCCAAAGCAGGGCGAGCTAGAAATTAGAAAAATTCCTGCACAGGTGGCGGCTGAGATTGTACGTCCGGCCTTCAGCATCTTAATTCCTCTCAAAAATTCTTTGTTTGCCACAGGGATTTGCAAGGATTGATCCTGACCTATGGGCCAGCGGTTTCCGCAGGGGCTCCCTCGGCAAGAAATCGAAAGGTGCCAGTCCTTTCAACAGGATGCAAATAGTAGAATTCAGGTAGAGAATAGCCTCTTTCAGAATATGGACACAATATGGCACCGGGCTATGACATTTTACAATTTTCGGTCACCCCGCCCTCTCTTCCGTAGGATCGTGGGGCGGGCTTATGTGCCGGGGGAGTATGGACTATGGAGATGTAAGGGCCCTGCACAAAATAACTTGAGCAATTCAGCGCCGCGGATTTTGAGTCAGACCGAGGCGGGAGGCCAAAGCGCTAGCCAGCAGCTAACGAGAGGCCGACTAACGAAGGGCTGGCTCAAAAGACCAAGCTGAATTGCTCAAGTTATTTTGTGCAGGGCCCTAAGCGGAACTGAGAATCCCGTACTTCAGCAATAACTCAAGCGCTTAAGCACATGCGACATCATTATGCAGATTATGAAGAATTTGATCCCGAAAGACAATGCTTCGAGATGTAATCGTCATGGTCCAACCGATGCACTTTGCCACCGAGCTCTCATTAGCGTCCTTTCGGGCGTTAAACTAGAATCAATCTTCTCTCAAAAACCAAGTGAGCAGTTGAATTGCGCCGATGAAAATGGCGATAATCCAAGTGCGCTTGATACGCATAACAAGGCGGTAGTCACGCATCGTGAGCTTTAAGTTTACCTCGAGAGTAATGTAGGCATTTTGGTTTTGTTCCATAAACGATCTCCTTTTGCCCGAGCCGTCAGGCAGGAGAAGGAGTCGTTTATTCGGAACAACCGACTCGCAGTGATAATTTCTCGCGCATAAAATTGAGGATCGCGCGAGCGTTCGTGTATTTTTGAGAGCAGTGAACTTGTTCACTTGCACTTTGAATCTACACCAAACGACTGTGCACCATACCTCAAAACTGGGCGCTCACTCAAAAAAACCTCTCGGCTCCGAGATGTACTATATAATAATAGGCCGTGGAACGAAATGAGGTCGATACAAATTTCCTACAAAACTGCTAGGCCGTCTGGAAAGGGCACATGTAATGAGCCCAGTTCAGCCATGGGAGGGCCATTGACTAAAAAGCCGAATACTACACTTTTTGACATAACTGAGTTGGATTCCTTTCTCGCTGCAAATCCCAAATTGAAGGAGCTTTTCAATTTATGTGAAAATGGAATCACCGCAATTTTTGAAGATGATCTCGTGCAAGTGCCTTTTGCTCAGGCTCTACCAGTAATCCATGGCAATATTGTGGCAGTCGCCAACTATTTCATGAATTTTTCATTTCAAAAGTATCAGCCAGCTTGCAAAGCCGGATGCAATTTTTGTTGCCATATGCGAGTTGCGGCTACTCCGCTCGAATTATTCATCATCGCCAGACATTTGGTTGAAACCAGGACAGTTGAAGAATTGCGCTCCCTGGAGGCATTGTTTTCTGAAAACATCGCGAAATTTAAAGATCGAACCTCTTACGAATATTCAGCGCTCAAAATGCCATGCGCTTTCTTGGATAATGAAGGCAAATGCTCGATCTACGAAAAACGTCCACTCACTTGCCGTCGCTGGGTTTCACATTTTCGCGAAGATTGTGAGAAAGCCTTCCATTCTAAAGATGGTCGCGGCAATATCCGCATTGACGGCGAATCCTATGTCGCCGGCGCGGGCCTCGAAGAAGGCTTAGTGAAGCGCCTCAATATAATGGGACTCGACAATAATCATTATGAATTACAATCAGGTCTCCTCTGGATCTTTCAAACCGAGGACGCGGAAGGTAAGTGGATTCGAAAAGAACCCGTCTTCCAGGGATGCATAAAGTCACCCTAGTCCACTTTATGCAAGCTTCTTTCGCTCGAGCCGTAAGGCAGGAAGAGGAGTCGGGTTTATCGGAAAAACCGCCCTAGCCTTTATTTCTATAAGTCTTTCCAGAGCATTTGTTGGATTTGGTGCTCTCACGTTAAATGCGAGCGATGAAAATCGCACTCCTCGTGTCTAGGTAGTCTGCATTTCGAAATGGCCTGCCTGGTTCGACTAATAATTCGGCTTTCCGGCTTCAGCCTTTACGTATGTTCCCTTTGAAACTTGGTTTTTGCTTGGGGCCGGTCTCTCCGGTGTCCTCCTATTCCCTCCCTTTGCAGGGGGCCGCGCCATTTGCTCCGCTCGGTGTCACGGCCCCTGCCGCTACCACACCTCTCGGGTGTTCTCGCGTGGCAGTCGGGAGAAGGACGCCTCCGCTCTCTCCTCATCATCTTCAGGGCCATCACGGGTTGGTGAATGGCCCCTCGATGTTGATGGGTCAAGCGCAAGAACAAAACCTTCAAAGGAGAATGTCGTGAAAGACCAGAATGAAACCCATAAGGCCGAAATAAAACAGAACCAGGGCTTCTTTGCGAATCCGCAAGTTTACTTGAACACCGAACGTGGTGTACTCACTCATCGCCTCGGCAATGATTTGCGGATCGACATGCCCATCAATTTTTACAAGAGCATCCTCGGCATACCCTTCGAGAAGAAAGCGCAAGTCGAATCGTCCGAAGAGAAAGCTCCGTTTCGCACCGTCTTCGGCCTGGTGGCCCGCCCGTCGATCTACCTGAGTCGGGACGGTCAATATCTCATCCACCGCGTGCTTGGCACGCGCATCTCGAAACATGTCAACTATTACAAACGCATTTTAGGCGTCGAATTCACGTCCAAGACTCAAACGGCCTAACGGCCGTGGAGCCTGGAGGCTTTGGCCTCCAGGCTTCTAAGACACTAAAGAGGACAAGATGCCGTGCAATCTTGATTTCATCCTAGGTCGCCCTTTTCACGTGTCGCATTTCGATATCTCTTTTCACCGAGTCCCGCCAGGCCCCTTCGGAGCCTGTCATGCCTCGTGATCGGCCCGAAAGGGCCTCTTGCGAGAAGTCGAGCGACACGCGCCAAGCGCTCTCTTTTTCCCCCGCCAAGCAAGCTTGGGGCGTCCCTGGCGGGGGAAAAATGTTCTTTAAAACCAAAGGAGGTCAAAATGCAAAGCAGTGAATCAACCAAAGTCGGCGGCGAGTTCAACGCCCTAACCTAACCAATATGGAGAAAGGCCAGAAGTACACCTTGCTTGTTCCGAGTGCGTTCGGAATTGGCGCGGTTTCCATGCAGATCACACTCGAAGAAGTGACGGTGAGTGCATTCGCTCAGTATGCCGAAAGCGTACAGCTCATTTTCAAGCTCAAGGGAAAGCGCAACCTTCGCGGGATCCGCTTTCACGGTAACAAGTCCTGCGCCATTTGGAGAGGCTGAATCGACATCAACACAGATACCTTTACATCGCCCACACTCTCAAGTAGCGGCCTTATTTGCCAGCAGAGCCGTTATCTGTCTTGTGACATCCGATACATGACCGAGGCCATCGCGAGCGCTCCGATTCCGCCCCTGTTCTCCAAACTCAAATAATCAAGGTCAACCGATGAAAGACGTCGGCTATGCAAAATAAAGAAATCGAAAGTAGCGTCTCTCAAGCGACGGAACAACCCTCACTGGCGGCCTTTGGGCTGCAAGCAATCCGCGTCTTATGCTAGCGTAGGAAAAGCTCGAATACTGGCAAAGTCGTCTGGCCGCGATTGAAGCAAAACAACGTGTGGAAGGCTATGCGGTCCCGTCACCTGAAACGATCAAAGTTGGAAATCTGGTTTGGTACATTGGGAGCTGGTTTCCGGTGGTACGCGTGAACAGGAAAACGGTCACCGTTTCGCACGGGCTGGATGTTCCTACGCTGACCTACAAGATCGAATACAC
The DNA here is from genome assembly GCA_050249195.1 of Bdellovibrionales bacterium. Classification (GTDB taxonomy): domain Bacteria; phylum Bdellovibrionota; class Bdellovibrionia; order Bdellovibrionales; family UBA1609; genus JALHOQ01. Next base: position 172,076 of record JBFWQY010000001.1, on the reverse strand, counting down.
CCGGATTGCAAGGTTCCAATCTAAGCCGTCGGCGGGATGACGATCCAGTCCCCCGAGGAGTTTTCAACTCCTCGGGGAATTTCGAACCGGGCCCCCGCATTTTGAAGCGAGCACTCCGGATTTTCTACACCACTGACACGAGGTGCCCGTACTCCTTCAGAAACTCGAAGTAGGCCGAAGTCATGGTCACGCCAATGAATTCCTCGGGCGAAACAGGGCCGTAAAGTTCCGAGTACTTCTTGCGCAAAATCTCCTGTCGATCTGAATTTTTCAGCGAGCGGTCCTGTAGCTTCTTGATATGATCTTCATTGACAAGATCCAACGCGAATCCGAGCAACTCGTCGAGTTTGATTTTGCGCCCGGCGCTTTTCTGATTCGCCAGACGCAGAGCACGGTCTGCTTTGTTGAGGATTTCGAGGCTCAATCTTTTCGATTTCATTTTGTTCTGAGCTTTGGATGATTTTTTCGCATTCTTGTTTTCCATTTTGTGCTCCATCTGATTTTAAAGGTTATGCGTCGGGACCGGCGGTTTCGCCTTCGCTGTTCGCTTGGATTGCAAGACTTTGGGGGACGGGTCTGCGCAAAAGCTGAGAGAGAACCGAGCGCACGGTGGCCAGTTGTTCGTCATCGAGCTGGCCGATCATGGTGATGCAGTCGTCTTTGTAGCTGATGACGCTTTTATGGCCCAGGATCTTCTCGAACTGGTCCATCGTGTAACCATACGCTTTTACGAGCTGCTCGATTCGCAGACTCGTGAATTCGCGCTTGCCGTTCTCGTATTGGCTGATTGTCGTGTGCGTGACGCCGATAATTCCCGCCGCTTGCCGGGTGGTCAGATTCGCTTTCTCGCGCAAACGCTTCAGCACGTTTGCGACGCTTTCTTGTCGTTTTAGGTCGGTGAGAGCCATGTTTTTCGTTTCCTTTCGTTGGGACGTTCCAGACATCCAACTTGGAAACTACGAAACATTCTGATTTCAGCGAGTTACCTGGTGGTTTCCAGGTTTCCAAACTTCAGATTTTTTCTATTTTCCGTAGCACAAACGTAGCACAGGAATAGCACAAATCAGGAAATTTGGAGCATTCTCGCGTGATGATGGAAAAAATCGAGCCGAATCGCTTGTCGAACTCTATCTCTCTATTATTGCTGTTTTCTTTTTGCGTTTCGCGGATTTAGAAGAGGGGAACTTTCGTCAGTTTCGTCGCTGTCCCGTTGCCATCTTATCTTGGAATAATTTGGCGGATTCGTCGGGAATCCAACAATTCCAACTACTTAGCGCGCCAGTAAGACGCAACTAAGATCAAGTTATCATGGACTTTTAATACATCAGCTTGCCCTTTGCTCTTCGGAGAGGGGTTTCTCCCCCATCTCCTCCATTACGTTCAGGTCAGAAAGAACCCGGAGACTCTCGGTCGCCCCTTTGATCTCAATTCCAGCAAGGCGGATATACCGCTGCATCGTTTCAAGATCCCGCCAGCCACAGATCTTTTGAATCTGGATTGGCGGCACTCCATTCCGAATGAGCTGTGTTGCAAAACATGCTCGAAGGGTATGGAACTTGATTGAGGGGAGGCCCACACCCACACAAAACTCGCGGAGCCGTCTGGCCTGGTCGCCGTGCTCCCATCTCGGGAGCCTCGGCAGAACTTCCTTTCTTTCTCCCGCCTGACTTTTGAGCTCGGTCAGGAACTTCAAAAGCTCGTCGGAAATGGGGATCGTTCTCCAGTAGCCCGCCTTGGTTGATTTCACCGCTCTGGTGCGGCAGTTGTAGGATTTATTGATCGTGATCTCACGGTTCAAAAAATCCACATCCTCCCAAAGCAGCGCATACAACTCACCATTCCTAAGCCCAGTTTGAATCGCAAGGGACCAAACCGGATACCAGGGATGATTAAGTTCTTTGGCTCTCTTAAGCAGCGTCCGTAACTGATTGATATTCAAAATCTCAGGTTTCTTTTCCTCTTCTCGCCCAAGACTCACCCCGTAAGCGGGGCTCCGCTCAATTCCGGTGACTACCCGGTGATCCATCCCGTAAGTGAAGGCCCGGTTGATAATGACCTTCACCACATTCATGTAACTTACCGTATAGCCGGAAGCCTTCATTTGATTGACGACTTCAATCACGTCGGCTCGCGAGATCTCCCTCGCCGGCCTCTTCCACCATGCCCCAGTGTGCTTCCTGAGGGCCGAGATGTAATCGACTCGGGTATGCTCGGTCAGCTGTTTCTTGTGCTCTCTCAAATACAGTTCCCATGACTCCACGAGGTTTCCCCACGTTTCGCCCTGAGACTCTTTTTTGAGAACTTCTGCCTGACACTCTTTGAGAAGACTTACTTCTTCTCGCTCTGCCTGCTTCTGCGTTTTGATATTGAACTTCCACTTCTGCACCCTGATGGAAGGTTTCACTTTGCTTTTTACGCTCACGTAAGCCTTCCAGAGAGATTGCCCGTTTTCATTCTTGTACTCGATTATCGCCATAAGAAACTCCTTCTTAGAAAAGGGGCTTCATGAGTCGATCGAGGTCCATACGCATAAAACGGAGTCGGTTTTGAATTCTGTAGGACTTCAGTTGTCCCCGCCAAACCATGTTGCGGATTTGGCCCACCGACACCCGCAGGTAAAGGGCAGCTTCCTTAGCACTCATCCACTTTAACTTGTCAAAGAGCACTTCAGAGGAGAGTTCCTCTGAATTTTTTCTGACCATATCACAGTCCTTGGAGAAATCAACGAAACCGGTTGGTACGGATAAGGGTCACAAGAAAATTAGTGACGTAAGAGTGGCTATGTTGGTGCGTGTTTTGTAGAAGGCGGATCACCGGGAAAATCTGGCACTCCTCCACTCGTCTCCTTTTTGCCGCTTCGCCTTCGCGGCGTGATTGGACGCGGGCTGCGGTTCTCAAGGTCCTTTAGCGTCAGCCGCTCACCACGCGCGGCCGCAGCCTTGATTTCGCGAGCAGCAAATTGAATGTAGCGAAGCTCACTATAGAATGTATCTGCCAGTACCTTTTCTTGCGCACCCGTTAGCCGCTCAGGAAGGCTCTTGATCATCCAATTCAATACGTCTTTTCGCGCGAGAGACACGCCGGGCTTTACGGCTTCCACCTGTTTGATCCATGTGTCCAGCCGCTCAAGTGTGGCTTCATCGAGAGTGACTCGATCGAAGTGACGCTTTCTCTTTTTATTTTCTTTCTCGATCACTGTCCACTCCAGATCGCAGGTTTGTCTATGAGGTGAATGAAATGGCCTTCCTCATATCGATTGCCTTCAATCCGATCTGGAATCCAGATGGTCTTTACTTCGGCATTCTTAAGACGAGGCGTCTTCGGCGCGCTTTGTTTAGACGGAGTGTTCTTGGATAAAGATGCACAAGCGGCGAGGACAAGGGGCAGGAATGTGGTTAATATTGGACGCATGGTCATGAAAGGTATCCTTTCTGTATTGTAGGGGTATCCAGAGTGTCGAAACAGGGCCATAGGGTGGGGTCTATTACCGAATGGGAGCAATTTTGCGATTGGCGCAAGTATTTGATAAGAATCGTCTATGCCGAGAATCGAGTATGCTTGAAACTAAACCACGGTTTATAGTTGGTTTTGGCTTGGTTTCGACTTGGTTTAGCCTGTGGGAATTCAGAAAGGCACCCATTTCCGAGCGCCGTGCAGGTCCTTCAAAAATCCGAGCACACCAGCCTGATTCCAAAAAGTCCTTGAGGAGAACAAAATTGTGGATGCCTCGAAACTCAGCTAAATTTTTGTGAGCGGCATTTGTAATCTTGTGCGCTAGGTTCTCTGACTGCACGATCCACAACACGGATTCGATCACCTTGTACCTGTTATAGAAATTCCCGTAGGCAATGTAATCGGAAAACGCTTTGCGATTCACCTCGACCTCAAGTGCAATCAAGGCATTGGGTTTTGATTTTGGAAAGTACCAGTAGCCATCCGGCCTGTGGGCGGTTGTGGGCGGCAGCCACGAAAAAAGCGTTTCAGGGGCTTGCCTCCTTAATTCTTGCTCGGTAAAGAACGCGACATCATCGACACTTCCCTTGGGGAGCCAGTCACCAGATTGGGCCGCAAGAACATAAAGGTCGTGCTCCGGCGCTTCGGAAGCAAAGCCCTCTTCCTTCAAGAGAGGCAACTCATCGCGGATTGCATGAAAGCCCGCGCGGGTTAATGTCCAGTAGGCGTACTGCCTTGAGTTCACAAGCTTTACCTCAATAAGTCCCTTCGACTTTAGCTTAAGGAGCCGCTGATAGGCGGTGAAGGCGGCCCATGAGTAAACTGGCTGAAACCGCGTGTAGATGGCCGATGTGGTCGCAACTTTCCATCGCCAGAGAAAGAGTAGAATAGAAAGCTCCTTATCTTTATTGATTCGGTTCGCGTTAAGCCTTTTCATGCAGGTCTGTTACCTTCTCGATATCAGAAGAACTGGTTTTCGCCTCTTCGGATTCACTTCTGTTTTGAGAAGAACAAGGGGTGGGCTTTACTCGAAGCGGATTAAAAATTTCCCGGATTTTTTCATCTTCGAGCTGTGGGACTTGAACTTCTATAAGTTCGGGTCCGTTTCTGTAGATAGCGCGGCCTTTGATGTCAGGCAGATCCGCGGCCCGCGCGCTGTCAAGAATGGTCATACTGGTGGCATTGTCGGCCATATGAAAGCAGACCCGGCCCTGCATGTTGGCCTTGATCGCGCCATCGATAATATTCACGTCGGGCCGCTGGGTACCGATAATCAAGTTGATTCCAAGCGCTCGTCCTTGGGCCGCAAGCGTCGCTACAATGCCTCTTGCTTGCGCGACATCGCCTGCGGTCATATCGGGACCAGCCAAAAAGATCTGTGCCGCCTCGTCAACAATCACGATCTTGCGCCTGAGAACTTCTGTGGGGCGCTTTTCGTCTGCGGATGGCGCCAAGGCCTTTTTGTTAAACTCCAAGATATTTTTGCAGTCGAACGAGTAGAGAAGATCGCCGCGCTCTTTAAGTTCATTTTGAATTTCAATAAGGGCCTTGAGAGCGCTCTGGTTGTCACGGTAGATGGTCATCCTCGGAAGATCACGGAATTCAATGGACTCAAGGCCGAATTTAAGATCGATCAGGACGAACTCCGCATCGGCATTATTCAAGTAGAGCGTTGAGATCACCTGCTTGAGAAATGTCGACTTTCCCGAGCTACTGCTGCCCGCGACCAGAATATGCGGGACATCAACAAAATTGACTGTTTTTACCCCCGATCGGGTATTTCCGATAACAAAAGAAAAATCGGGCTTTCCATACGGGGAATCCAAATCGATAACTTCGGGGAAGTCCTCTTCGCTATAGAAGATTTTGACAACACCGTCAGCCCGGCTCTCTTCGATCTTGTCAATAAATCCAAAGAACCCGGCTTCCAGCCTTTCTTTTGCCGCAAGAAACGTAGAGAGTGGCACCTTGTTGGAGTTCAGCATCATCATGCGGCAGTTATTATCCACCTCACGGTCCAAGATGAACGAGGGGAGCCTTCCGGAGGCCGTCTTCAGGCCAGCGTTTTCAAATGTTTCCGTAAGGTTTGCCAGGAACCGCCTGAGAAGCGAAATTCTGTAGATGGCCCAACCGATATATCCTCCAAAGATCACGACAACAAGGGCAGCGCATTTGGTGAGAAGTGGCAATGTGCGCGCGAAAAATCCATCTGACTGCCAGAAGAGAATCGCGATGGTCAGCGCGAAGGCACCGATATAATGGTGTGGAACAATGTCCCTTTCGAAGCCTCTCAGGAGTTCTGTCACAACACGGGTCAACTCCTTTTGGCGCTTTACAGCCAATTCGAAGTCGAACCCCTTTTTTCTCTCACTCAAGCGCTATCCTCCGCTACCGTCGGTGAAAATGATCGCCACTTCAACTCCGGCCCTGATCTTTATGGACGGTGGCGCATTTTTGTACTTCGATGCGATTTGACTCGACTCTTCAAGTGCCGCTCGTGCCGTTCCGCCCAAGATGGCATTTCGCACCGTGGGCTTTGTCACCACAACACCCTGTTCGCCGCGAGTATCCTTAAACGCCTCCGATGCTCCAGCTATAAAGTTAAGCCCGGCGCCTGCCGCGATTCGCCCACCATGTCTCTTCCAAAACGAACCTTTCAGGCCAGCGGTCTTGTCCTTTGCATCGGCGATTTCGGCTGTTATGGTGCTTACCGTTCCGTCAGCGGCAACGGCCTTTGTAAAGCGCACAAACAATCGCTCATCTGTGCTCGCCCCCTGGCCAACGAGGATTGTTCCAGCGTGGAGGAAAACTTCACCTGCACTGGCCACGTCTTCCTTAAGTTTCACCTTCACAAGGCCGTTTGATGCACCCGTTACGAGCACAGCCAGCGCTTCCGTGCCCGGAGGAATTTCGACCTTACTTGATCTTGGAATAAGCTTTGGGCCTGACAAACGTATCTCAACGGGGCGGGACCTCCGCTCTTGACCCTTAGGCTTTCTCGTTGCGTCCTCACCTCGATTATAAGCTTTTAAGTCAATACGCGGCTGATCCCCGTCCATGTCTGGAGTGGGAATCGCACTTGCTCCCGGAGCTAAGTCGGGGCGGGGATCTTCTTTGAGAAGCACGATGCCAACGGAAAGGGCGAGGAGAGCAAGGCCAAAGCCCTTTGCCCAGGGTTTGATCCGCTCCTGGTCACGAATATACTTGAGGCTTTCGTGGATTGCCTTCTTACCAGCACCGTACTGCGAAAACTCAACCCCTTCCTTTTCGCTCATTTCTTTTCCGCCTTATCTTTCTTCTCAATGGCGTCACGAACCTGAATGACTGAAGATCCAGCGGAGGGGGATACCGACAATTCGAACGCGAACCTTCGACCAAGCACATACACGAAGAGGTTTGATTGCGCGGAGAGGCTGAGTGGGGAAATCGCCAGGTCATTTTCAACATACTCGATTCCGAATGTGCCGCTTCGTCCGAGAATCACTTTCGTAGGCTTGGCAGGAAAGTTCAAAACCGTGCCACGAGTTGATATTTGAATCTTTGCGGTCGTTGATTCAGAGAGTCTGATAACTCTGGCTTCACCCGCAAAAGCCTTAGCGACAAGGAATCCAAGTAAAAAGTAGTTGAGAGCCGCAATGAGCGGCACCAGCCAATACACAGTTCTCATTTCTTAGCTCCTTCAGAATTTTGAGCGGAGACCTTTAGGAGCACAAGCCCATAGGGATTTGAGGGAGACCGTGATGTACGCTGGATCTTAACGATTAGAGGAAACCGCAATGCCGATCTGAGTTGGCCAACCGATAGAATTCGATCAGCATCGACTTCGTAAGAATCATCTTTATCCAGCACCTCATTGACGATAATCTTTTGGCGAACATTCCTGCGCTTCATTTCCTCTTGTTCCAACGCCCGGTTCTTTAGCTCATCAAGAGAGATAAAGTCGCTTTGGACATTGGCGTCCGTATCGAAACGGTACGAGATGGCCTCTCGAATAAAACCCTTGATCTCCTCCATTGTCGGCTCCTGTCGAGAGCTGGCCGTGATCACGGTGGAATAACATTCTCTTTCTATAATCAAGGGATCTTTGAAAGCGAATTTAAGGGAAATCATAATCACGACGAGTGCGCTGAACGTTACTCCGAGAATCGCAACACGGAGTACGCTGTTTTGCTTGGCCACCATGGCCCATGCCTGCGGAAATCTCATTTCCTTTTACCCTTTCTTGCTTTTTCTCTATCAAGTTTCGCTTGGAGCCACGGTGGCGGTGCTTTCGGCATTGGAGTATCGTTGAGCCATGTCGGAGGTTTTGGCACAGGGAATTCCTTGGCTCGCTTTTCTGGCCTAAAATTTCTTCTAACACTCCCGATTCCTGACGATATTCCGCCGATTCCCATGGACCAGCCTTTGGATACAGACTTTCTGGTGAACTTCGTTGCAAGGGCACCGGGAGTAAAGGCAGCGGCACCGGCCGCAAGGCCCATGGCACTTGAGGCGGCCGCAGAGAGGCCCCTTGAGGCCAGCATATTAACGACGATCGGGGTAAAAAGGAGCGAGAGGGCCAGTATGAGATTAAGGCTGATCACGGTGAGAAAGTTGACGTCGGATTTATTGAGCTCCGAAAGAGCTGAGCTCCACAAAAGCGCGGCCAATGTGGCCCACACCACCTTCCAGGCACAGACTTCGATTAATGCGCGGTAAAGCGCTTTAGTAATATGGGCGGTGGGCGGTAGGATGAAAAAAACGATCAGGAGCGGTGAAAACACGTACAGTAAGAGCCAGACAAAGATGATCCCCGCATTGGCGATGAAAACTGAAATATAGAGAAGAAAAAAGGTAACAAACGAAAACCCTAAGATCAGTGCGTCTTTTATGGAGATCCAGGACCATGTCAAAGATTTTAGCCGGTCCCCCATTCGATCCAGTACGTGATGGAACTCATTGAAGCCCCCGATTTTTGTCGCAATTGCATCAGTGACGCTGCTGAGCGCGTTCGTAACTTCCGGGTAACTGTGAAGGAGAAACGCCGCAATCAGAACGCGCCCGATTAGCTGTGGAGTCCAACCAAAGCTTCCAATCGGCATGGAAAGCAGCTCGGTCACCACGGCCAGAAGAATGAAGACCACGGCTAACCCGTAAAATAGGGACTCAAAAATGGCATGAATGCTTCTTGCTTCCTGCGATAGCCATGCGATATCGATCATCAGAACCTCGGCATCTCAAAGGTAATATTCTGGGCTTTCATGGATTGACTTAAGGTCTCGGCGACCTCGAGTGTACGCTTCGTTGCCTCCTTTTCTTTGTAGTTCTGAACAGCTAACGCCTGGGCTTGGATTTTTAAGCCGGTGGCCTGCGCGCGAAGGGATTGATTCAAGACATTGAGCATGACGCCCAGACTTTGTGCCGTAAGCTTTTGCGCTCCGCTGGGAGAAACGGCATGGCTATATTGCTTGATGGCCTCGCCGATTTCATCGATATCCTGGCTGTACTTGTAGATAGAATTGTTGAGCGCTATGGCTTCAGCGATCTGTTGGTCCGTGTCCCGCTGAACTGGCGCGGCGAGTGACGGCACAACGACGCCGTAGATCTCCTGCACTCCGCGCATTGCGCGATCGATCTTATCCCACTCACGATAAATGCCGGGGTCAATATCGGGGTACACCGTGCGAATAAGATCCAGCGAATCGTTGATTCCCCTGTTGATGTCGCGCATAAGTTCAAGAGAGCCTTTACTCTGCTCGAAAATCTGCTTGAGCTGATAGAGCTGTTGAATGGCTTGTGCCAGGATCTGCGATAACACGACCGCATCGGCTCCGAACAGGTCCGCGCGTGTTTTCAGAGGCGTTGATACCAAGAGTAGAGTCGATAAGAGCACTGCCGAAATCTTTGGCTTCATACGCATTCCCTTTCGCTGGCCGCAACACCGAATGGATACAGCTCCGCAAGCCGCTTGAGCCGATCCAAATGGGAAAGCTCCGGTTGAGACGCGGTGAACTCATCGACCTTGGCCAGATCCTTTGGGTCCGTGGTTGCAATCCAGTATTCAAGCGGCGTTCCCTCGACGATACAAAGAGAGCGCCTTTGCTGGGCAATAAGAAATGCTTGGGAATATTTTCCCTTCTCTTGGTGAAGCGACTTTATGATTTCAATTTCGCTATCATTAAGTCCGAGTGTACTCTTGAGCGCATCGACGTCCACCTGGCCCTGTGGCAAAAGCCATTTGATTGAGCAGTTGGATAGCAGAGCGCGCGAGATTTTCGACTTCGCAAAGTCGTCCACGTCCTGTGAGATCGCAATGGCCGATGCCTTGTACTTTCTGAATGTGCGATAGACTTCCTCAATAAATACAATACCCGATTCGCTCTTGAGCAGCTTCCAGCATTCATCAAAAACGAGAATCTTCTTGGTGCTCCGGTCCCGCTGCACCTCCCGCCAGACGAGGTCGGTAATAATAAAGAGGCAAACGGCTTGTAAATCCGGATAACTCTCGAGCCCTTTGAGATCAAAGGCGACAATGGGTCGGTTTAGCGAGATGCTCGTCGGCTGGTCGAGGAATTTGCCAAATAGCGTGTCGCCACACCAAGGGCCAAGAATCTTCCCGTACCGTTGTACGTTTTGATCGAGACTTTTTAGCAACAAATCGCGTAAGTGGGAAAGGCGTGGACGCTTTTTTTGCGCAAAAACATCCGCAATCGCCTTTTCAATTTCAGCGCGTTCAAGCTTCGGGAGCCTCGACTCATGCTCCTCCTTTGTCATAAGTTCGACCAGGCCCAGTAAGAACTTTACTTTCTCTGGCGGCACGGGGAGAGACGGATCCACCAGATCAAAAGGATTCAGCGATATCCCAAGATCCGCACCGAGAGGTATATACTGCCCACCCAGATTCTCGCAGAGCTTTTTGTATGAGCCCCCGATGTCAACAAAGAACACCCTCGGATTTTCCTTTAACATCTGCATGAGTAGAAGATTACAGAGATAAGATTTGCCAGAGCCCGAGCCACCGGAGATCAGCTGATTCGAATTTGTAAAATCCGGATCAAAGGGATCGAACTTAAGAAGCGCGCCGGAGCCTGTCCGCATCAAAACGCTCGGCCTCTGACAACCCGTCCATGGACCATAGATTGGAAGGAGGTCCGCGAGGTTCGATGTTTTTATTTTCCTGGCGCGCTCTCTCGCCCTGGCGTTTGGTATCGCAAGCTCGCAAAAAACAGGAAAGCTTGCGATCGTTTCTACCATGGCCTCAGCCCCTGCGAGTGTCCGTATGGCAACAAGCGCCTGATTGATCTTTTCTTCAAGAGCATCCTCATCGCGGGCTCTGAGCAATACATTGCAGCTGAAGTGAAAGACCTTTTCCCCACTTGCAATCAGCTGTTCGATCAACGATTCGAGGTCCTGGAGTTTTGCTTCCGATTCGATGTCACCTGCTCCACTTCGATTCCCCCGCGCCAGCGAGAATGCGACCCGGCGCTGCGTTTTCAAAGCATCGAGTTCTCGGGTCTGGTCCGGAACGTGAATGGAGAAGAACAAGCGAGAGCCAAACGGAAGTCCTTGAAGTGCCGCACCAAGACAGGAGTGAGTGGTATCCGGGAGGAGTTTGAGCGAAATGAGGCGGTGGTGCTGACCACCGATCATAAATCCCGTGGGTTGGATGAGAACGTCAGAAAACGTAAGAGAGTTTTTAACATCCTCCGGATCGTACGGTGCCTGCTCTTCTTTCCGATCTGGATTCCACTGCTGGTACATAAGGAGCGCGACCTCGCTCGACGTCAGATCGCGCGCAATTATGCCAAGGGTGCGTAGGTTGGCCATGATGTCATCTCGCAGACGCTGTAAGGCCGAAACTTCTCTTTTAAATCTCTCTTCTGAAATTTCAGGGTACCGCCGTGTATTGAGGGTCAGCCCCGGGCGCTGCACCAACCTTTCAGACATCGGACGGCGGACAAACAAGTAGAAATCGTAGCGCGGGGTCAAGCCCTCCTGATCAAGGGCCAGGAACATTTCCGCCCTCTCCCGTGTAAGCTCTTTTGCAGTCTCATTTACGGCCCCCTCGGCAATTCTCGAGAATTCAGAAACCGGCGCGTTGTTGCCGGATCTGATATCACAAACCAGCTGAAGATCGGTTCCGCTCGGTAACCCATTGAGAAACTGGATTATGGAGTTGGCAAGTGAGTTCTTGTCCTCATCTGATGCGCAAGTGACATCTACGGGAGATACATTGAGGCCAAATCCGAGCGATCCGTCATCAAACACAATGGCGTTTTTTTCAAATCCCCACACGCGAATCTCATCGCTTAAAACATCTGACTTCATGATCAGACCCCTCGGATGAACTCAGGTAGCTTCGAAAAGCTGTGGCTGTCCGGGAACGCGCGAAGCACCTTGGGTTGGCCCAAGAACCTGATCTTGTGCAGAAGGTAGTTGTCGGGTTTTCCGTGCTTTCCAATGCGAAGCACAACGGCCAAGAGAAGCGTGGGCGCCCAGACGATCACGATTTTCCAGGCGAGAGAGCCAAAAAGGAAGTTCATCACCGACAGAAAGCCGAGGATAAGGAGAAGATCGGGGATCTCATAGCCAAGGAATTTTAGCTTTTTGTCGAGACACTGGCTGACGGGAGTGGTTTTCAAGCTCACAAGAAGTCCTTTCTTAAAAAAATGGCCGACGCGGGTTGCTTCCAGAGAGGAGGTGGCCCCAGAAGCACTTTTGCGCCACGCCGGCCGGTGTACAGCATCGAGTTAATGAATTAGGGAACGGACCAAGTCGATGATGGCAGGTCCCCCGAATCCGATAGCCGCTCCGATAACGGCGAGCTTCAGATGCTGGGTCGCATTGGGACTTCCCATAAAAAACGAGACCGCCGCAAACCCGAGGCCCAGCACTCCGCCCAGAGGTAAAATCGTGTTGATCAACTTCGATTGAATCGCCATAAGGCTGGATTCCACACTGGCATAGACAAGGACCGGCGCAAGGCCAAGACCGATGGCAAGCCCGGCACTTTTGATTTTGGACATAAGAAACTCCTCTTGAGAAAGCTCTTTAGAGGCGTTGCCTGGATCTGATCCATTCGCCCGCTTGATTCAAAAGTGGCTCTCTATGCCGCCGGGTAAAGCGACATGTAGAGACGTTGCCGAGGAAACCTCAAAAAGATCTCAATGTATTCCTTCAGCTCGGACCGCATAAGGGCGAACCCCACCGGATTTTGAAACTTCACACCATATTCACCTTCGATCTTTTTGGTGAATACAGTGTACTTATCGCTATCGCGGCTCTTCGCTAGATAGTAGGTGGCCCCAGGTAGGGGCCATAGCTTAACGATATAGTGATCCGCGTCCTCATACTTCAATGCGAAGCCAATATGAAATGAGTCGACAAGCTCGCCGCCTGCGACTTGACCCACGAATAGATCATGCTTAACGCGAAATGCTTCGCTTTCCATTTGTGTCTCTCCCGTTCAACTTATTTGAGTTTGTGTCAGCATGAATAGATTCATTGATCCAGAGCATAAGGCGTTCAATTCGGAAAATGATCCGCTTGACCGCGGGGTTCCTTCTTTCCCGTCCAGAAACAAGTCCGATTAATTTCGTTACATGCTCTCTCACCCCATCCATAGCTTTTCCTAAGGCGTCTTGGGAAGCTTGGCGAGCACGACTTCGATTTGTTGAATCAGAGCCGGATTGCGAACGATCTCGGCAATCGAGAGAACACCCATTAATTCCTGGATCTCGTGCTTAAGTTGCATCAGAAGTTGGGCGCGAGTCATAACCACATCCCACGATAAATGGCCTGGAGACGAGCGTTTTCCCTCTCCTGAGCCATTGCTCGCTCATGAAGATAGACCTGGTGATCGAATTCATGCGTTTGACGGCCGGATCGAGACATAAGAACGGCAAGCTTACGGATAAAGGCTCTTAGGTACTTCATGCAGCACTCCCATCGAAGGCTTTTGATTTGGAGCGAGTAGGAACAAGTGTGTCGAGGCCTAGCGGCGCGCCGCCCTCCCGAATAAGGGATTCTTCGTAATTATAAATTGCATCGTCCAAATCCCCGCGCTCAACGGACATTTGCAGTGAGTCCCAATTGCACTCCATGCAGAACTGATCTCCATCAAAATTCAAAAGGTCGTCCGAATTACAGTTCGGGCAGCATGAAACACCCCTTGTCTCTTTCCTTCTGACCATAAGCTTCTCTCCTTTCGTTTAGTGGAACGCCGCTATTCGCGATACGTGTGCACGAGCCATAGAGAGAAAATCGTGCCGAACTGATCTCGCGGTCCCCAAACGGCCGTAAGCGATTGAATTTCCGAAGAAAGTCTGAGAGTGCGACGGATCGCCTGCCGATTTTTCCGGACCGAATGCGGACCGTTCTTTCGGAAATCGCATACAAGTTCTTTGTCGATTCAATAATTTACGCGTGGACCGGAATAGACCCTGCTGGACCGAGAGTGGACCAGAGGGTGCATACTTGAGGTGAGCCCTGTTTTGGATTGGCCGCGCGGGAGGGAGGCACAGGAATGCGAGGGGCGCCGATCAGAGCCTTACACCACGGCGACGGCATCGATCAACGGCTTTGGAAGAAGCTTAAGCTTTAGTGAGGCGCATTGGCTTTGAAGATGAAGATCATCAAAATTGCCGGTAACAAGTATGGACTGCTTGGCGAGCCCAAAACTCTCCACGAGATCGATTCCGTTCGGGCTATTTTTTCCGAGATCGAAATCCACAAGAAAGAGCGTCTTCGCGGTGCCATTTCGAGTTAGCCAGCCCTTGAGCTCCTCGCCGCTGGTGATATGCTCACAGGCCACTGTACCACGAAGCTTCATGCGCCAGGCATCGTGGCTCGTTTCCTGATCGTCCACAACGACGATCTGAGAGATATCACTTGTGTCGATCTTATCCATCCACCATGCAGGCTGGTTCTTGACTGGCAGATCAAGAGTAATTTTCGTGCCCTTCCCTGGCGTGCTCGTAGCCGAGATCTTTCCGCCACACCCTTCAACGACGTCCTTTGCCGACGAGAGCCCGATACCTGAGCCGCTGGGTTTATCGAATGAGAAGTTCTTTTCAAAGATCTTAGGGAGAATGTCGGGCGGAATGCCCATGCCATTATCTTCGATTTCAAGAATGACTGAGCCGAGAGCCACGCGTAGAGAAATTTGAACCTTTCCGGCGCCCTCAATTGCTTCAATGCTATTGTCTAGGATGTTTGAAAGAATTCGGCTGAGCTGTAATCGGCCCATCGCCGTGTAAGCCAAGAAACTCGAGGGTTCAAATTTGGACATAAACTGAATTGGCTTTTTTGTCTGAAGCTGCTTTTCACGCAAGACGTCCTTGACGACTTCTTCAATTGCCGTCCCCGATTTACTCCGGTCGTTACGCGGAGGAGAGTGCGGAGCGTCTTCAAGATCCGCAATAATCCCAAAAATTCTCGTGATAATCCGATCAAGCACTCGTCGCTCGGCTGTATTCAAGCTCTGAGACGCACTAAGGAGTCCCTGAAGTGAAATCAACGGGCTTCGAATGTCGTGCCGAACTTGCTTTGCGAGTTCTGCTCGTGCAAGATCAGATTTTATTTTAAGATCACGCATATAGCGCTCAACAACAGACCTCCTTGCACCAGCGATAAGGGGCAGAGTTGTAAGAAGAAGGATCAACCAGAGGCCGATGGCATATTTAACGTATTCATAACGTCCGTAGGCGAATGTCAGTGTACCAAGTAGGGCGTTCGAGTTTGCACCATAACTGATGCTTGTATTTACATATCCATATCGAAGCACGTTTTTAATACGGTGCTGGTCAATAATTTTTGGATGAAGATCGACCGGAAGTGAGAAAACCTTTGTGCCTTGATTGTCGTAATAAACGACGGCATCAAAGTAATCTAGCTTTGCCTGGGAAAGCGTAAGGATTGTTTCCCTCAGATCACCGATTTTTACCATTCTTCGAATGAAGCTTGTTGCTTGCGCGGCGGCCTGCTCCTTCAGAACTTGGTTGGAAAAAACCGCAAGTCCGATAAAAAGAAAGAGGCTTCCCGCATAAATTGCGAAGAGCCGATTCCTGAGCTGCTTGAGGTTTTTTGCAAGATCCAATTCCTCCATATCTTAACCCATGAAAGACGGCAGGCCGGCGCTTGCCGCACCAGACAGGTAGTCCGAGTGAGCGCGAACCACTCTTATTGGCGCCTCGGAGAATGTTGGGGGTTTTGAAAGTTCCTCGTGAGAGATCGTGATCTCTGGAAACCCATTCTCCCAACCCATTCGGGAGCTGTCGAACAGGAAGGAGATTTCGCGCACGTATTCCAGGTTGAGGGCAAGACGAAACCGGTCCATAAACTTCGGCCGCTCGAGCCTTTCAAATTCTGAAATCGAAAGGCTCTCCGTGTCCGCATTTCTGATATGTGAGGCTACGTTCCTAAGAGACTCAAAGAGTGCCGCTTTCTCTGCTTGAACTGCACAGGCGCCACACCCGAACCCAAAAATTGCACCGAAAGGGCGCTCAAAACCTTGGCCGAAAGCGGCGGCAGAAATCACTTTGCAATCAGGAGGAGAAAAGAGCTCGAAGAACAAAATACGAATACCAAATCTCTCCAGGGTCTTTTGAGCAAAACGGGCCTCATCCGTCTGTGGCTCAATCATCTTAAACGGTATTCGATTCGAGAAATGATGATCAAACGCTACGCGCTCAATCAGTTCCA
This sequence comes from Bdellovibrionales bacterium, assembly GCA_050249195.1. Lineage (GTDB taxonomy): Bacteria > Bdellovibrionota > Bdellovibrionia > Bdellovibrionales > UBA1609 > JALHOQ01. The sequence continues at coordinate 155,942 of JBFWQY010000001.1, read as the reverse complement.
TCCGGGCATTCGAGAACGCGGCTTGCCTATCCGGATGAGCCGCAATTCCAGTCGAATTCGTAAAGCCATTATGAATGCAAGTCGCTCTTTCAATGCCTTCGGCGATCGCCTTTGTTAGCGCGGTCTCAACATTCCGGTCAATGGCCCACCCGACGATGTCTGTGCTGAAAGTGACCTTAAAATCCGAGTTGCCGGGGGCGAAGTCCTCAACCCAAGTGTACTGCGTAACCTTGAAGTTAATCCTATCCTTCTGGCCTAAGAGCCATTGGGCTAAATTGCTCGAATTTGCCATAGGGGATTATTCCCGTAATATTGAGGGAAATCGAGCGCCCAGCCCTCCCTTATCAGGGCGACATACGGTGCCACCATTAGCGGAATGATCACGGGCTCATTCAAGACTTGCTTATGTAAAGCGCGTAGTTGCGCAAGGCGCTCCTCCTTACTTGTGACTAACATATAATCGGAAAGCCATTTCTCCCGCTCGGGTTTCGTTAATCCGAAGAGACCTGCACTCAAGGAGTACGAGATAAGGCCGATGTCTTCGAGAAAACCCGTGTCCGGGCCAGCTAGAAACATATGCGGAATATCCTCAGGTCTTTCATACCGAGTAAATTCCGGCGGAGTGCCGGTATCCACTTTTACACCTGCCAAGGTATCCTTGAACATACTGATAAATTTCTCTTTGTCGCCGACACGGCAGAGCACAAGTTTTAGGTTCCGTGGGATCTCGCCGCTTGCCTGAACCCTCCGTGCTTCTAGCTCGCTGATCTCCTCTTTTGAAAGCCCTCCTTCGGCAAACGATGGAAAGTACTGAAAGCTCTCCTGATAGCCGCTCGCATCTTTAAATCCATTCACGAACGCTTCTTTCACCTTCCTGCCAATCAGGATTCGCTGTTCCGGCGTAAGCTCTTCAAGCCCCCTCTTGGAGAACGCCAAAACAAATGACCGGATGTTCATCGTCGTATGCAGCTTTGCACCTGATACTTCTCGGCTAAAATCGATGACGTGCTCCGGACGGGCGGAATCAATGGACGTGATGAAATCAACCCGTCCCTCTCTAAAGGCAGTAAGGGACCCGTTCATGTTTTTTGGATCTGTGGGAACAAGGTACACGGTCTGCGGCATTTCAGAAGAGTAGTGGAAGTGATTGGGATTTGCCTTCAAGGTTATTTTGCCGCCTCCCTTATCCTCGGCAACGTAGTAGGGACCGCTGGTGTTTTTGTAATCGATGATCTGCAGTGTCTTTGGATTAACCGCCTCGCGAGGAATGATCGCAAAATCTATTGCCGCAAGCATCGGCAGGAGAAAGGTTTTCTTTTTCCCAGCCCTAAGGATCACAGTACGGCCATCTTTAATGATGCCGGCACATGGGTCATCAACACTCTTTAGCGGTTGGTCACCGCAAACCAGTGAACGAAAGTCGCCATGGGTATTTCCGGTCTTCAAAATAAGCCGCTTCAAAGAGAAGACGACGTCATCGGGGGTGATTTTCCGGCCGGTAACGCTCGTCAGATCATCGCGGATTTTCAAATGGAGATCGTCGCCCTTCCACTCGAAGGACTCGGCAATTGCGGGTGAAAGTTCTCCCGCTTTGATTTCAACGAGCGGACTATAGATGTACTCGAGAAAGAAATACTCCGGCGCAAGATGGATCCGAGTCGGCTCATAAAATGAAGCCGGTTTATCATAGGGGAAGGCTACCCGGAGCGACAAGTCGCGCTCAGCATCTGGCTGTGTTCTGTACATGTGTATACCTCCGATAGCCGCAAAGATACCTAGGACGCCGATGAGCCAAGCTGTTACTTTCATATGACACCTCTGATGCTCTTAGATGCAGAAGCTGCCGTTTTCAGCGTAAGCGCGCTCCAGTAGCCCCTCAGCTTCGAGCTTTTCAATGATGTCCTGGCGGACCTCCAGTTTGCCCGTATCACGATCTGGGACAATAACCTTTTCTCGAATAAGGGTTTCAAGTGCGCGCACTATGGCACGCTCTCTTGCCTCTTCATCGGATACACGCCTGTCCGCGCGACCTAAACTGGCATGCGCCTCAGTTAGAGCGAGCACCAATATGACTGTGATGAGACTGCGTATTGTCATGTGTACTTTATCTCCCCATATGCGGTTACGGTTTCTTTCTTGTACTCAATCCCGAGCGCTTTTAGACGCCGAAGCAGGGTGGTTTTACTCATCCTCATTTTGGCTGCGACCTCACGAATGGAGTTCCCTTCGGTGAGTTTTCTCGCGAGAAAGCGTCTCTCCCGCTCCTTAAGGTCGGCGGCCAGGTCGTGATAATCCTCGATCAATGCCTCGCCTTGGCTTGACAGGTGAAACTTTTGATCAAGATCCTTTGGCGTGACCCTCTGACCGTCGCACAGCGTGAGGAGCTTTTCGACTTCGTGCTCAAGCTCGCGGATATTGCCCGGCCAATCGTAAGTGCAGAGCAGGTCAACGGTCTTGGCGAGAATGGACTTGTTCGTTCCGTTCTTTCGATTATAGTTCGCCGTGAAGTGAAGCACGAGAGGAGCGATATCATCTTTGCGCTCTCTGAGAGGTTTTAGCCAAACAGGAAAGCCAGCGATCCGGTAATAGAGATCTTCACGGAACCGGCCCGACTTTACGGCTGTTTCAAGATCTACGTTTGTCGCCGCAACGATCCTCACGTCCACTTTCACGGTCCGCTCGGACCCCACCGGCGTGACCTCCCTCTCCTGGAGGGCGCGAAGGAGCTTGACCTGCATATCGAGTGGAAGATCGCCGATTTCATCAAGGAAGAGGGTGCCTCCGTTCGCCTGCTGGAACTTTCCCGCCCGATGGCGGTTGGCACCGGTAAACGCTCCCTTTTCATGACCAAAGAGCTCGCTCTCAAACAGAGACTCGGTCAACGCCGAGACGTTCACCGCAACAAAGCGCTTTCCAGCCCTCTTTGAATGCATGTGGATCGCCCGTGCGGCCTTTTCCTTTCCCGTGCCGTTCTCGCCGCGAATCAATACGGTCTGATCAGTTTTGGCAAATTTCTTAATGAGCCCTGCTGCTTGCGCCAAGTGGGTTGAGCAGCCAATAAACCCCACGGACTCAATCTGGTCCACTTTTTCATCACGCGACGAGGCCATTTCGAGCACACGATGGGCCTCTTCATATCGATCACACAGCCTGCGAACGATTCCATAGAGCTTGGCGAGATCATCGCCCTTTACGAAGAAGGATTCAGCACCCGCGAGGAGGGAAGCATTGTGCGTGGCCACCGAGTTATCCCCGGAGAGGCCCAGAATCAGTATGGCGGAATTCACCCGGCGAATTTCACGGATGATCTCAGGTCCGCTCATCGCGCCCGGAGGCATAAAAAAATCCACGATTGCCGTTGAATAACGGCCGGGGTTTTGTCGCACAAGTGCTACTCCGAGATCACCATTATCCGCGAAATCGACGACGAAGCCGTTCGACTCGAGGTAGAGGCGAATGCCTTCAATGGCGCATTCGTCGTCATCAATGATAAGGAGCCTATGTTTCACCAAGACCTCCAGCAATTGACGCAGATGCTCGCAACACCTATGCCACGTCCACATGCTTTGGCTTGGTCGAGGTTAAACTATTGAATTGGCAACTGATTTTTGAGTGGAACATCGATTCTGTGGAAGCCCTATGGACCGAATTCGGACCACCAAATTTACATGGTTGTCAGTAAGTTGCTGAAACCAGAGGCATTGAATTTATCATATGGTGGTCCGCCCCTGGTCCCGGCTGGTGATCGGCCCATTACAGCTCCTGTAAATCGCTGAAATCAAAATAGAATATTGAGCCGGTGGTGGTCCGAATCTGGACCGTGCCTCGTTCGCGGTCTCCGAATGTAAGCTTCAAAAGTCGCACTTGCTACGATTCCGGCCAAGGCAGTTGCAGCGGGAGGGACTCCAAATGCCAGCCATGATCATCAATGCTCGCAAAGCCGACCATGGACAGGCTGATCACTCGACTCTCCGGCGGCCCGCTGATCAGGCCGCGACAGGGATTCAAGGGGTTTTGATACACCGCTGTGGGACCAGAACATTGGAGGGAATGGGATTACTTCTTCGGAGCTAAAGGGCTCTTGCAACGCTTCTCTAAGGCGTGTCTTAGTCCCGGGACATGATAATTACCAACAACCAGGGTAACATTTTGCTTTTCGGCGATTGCCTGGCCCATGATGTGCTCGTTTCTTTGATCGACAAAGCTCATGAGATGGGATATCTCCGAAAAGTACTTTCTTAGCTTCGTCTTCCCTGGTTCGGGGACATCAACCAGAATCCCTTCAATGTCCGATTTGCTGAGCGGTTTCCCAGCTTTGAGCATTTCATAATGCTTACCGTATGCCTTCAGCTCGTTCCGAGTCAGTTTGCTCAGCTGGCCAGAGAAATTTTTGCTTTCTTCTGAGACCCCCGCTAACGAGGCTTGATCGAGTTTGTGACTACCCATCGGGACCAGGCGTACACCTTTCTTCCTCCGGACGAATTCAAACTCTGGCCCAGGGAATACGATCGCTAGCTCCATAAATCGGCACGCTACCTTTGGGCAGAGTCGTTCGAAAATCGATACTAATTTTGTTGAGATGTCTTCTCGAGGATCTGGAATAACAAACGCATTTTTATACTGTTCGGGGCTGTACTCCAATCCGATGACCGAGAACGACTCTTGTGAGTACAGGTCTTCAAGTGCCTGTAGGACCCGTCGACTTTCCAGCGCATGAAGATGAAATCTCTTCAGGTACTCATCAATTCTCTGCTTCGCTGAATCACACTTCCCCTGTTTAGCGAAATTAATTGCTTCGGCTCCCGCCAGCTCGGCAAGCTCACGCTCCTTATTGCCATGGTACCAGCCGATCACTCCAATTCTGCGGTCAAGATACTTAATCGTAAATTGCTCCTCTCGCGAGCCGAAACTTTTGGGCTCACAACTCCCGGCGTAAGCAAAGTAGCTGTGCATGGCAGGCCAAATAGCAAAGGAATGGAGAAGAGCGACGAGAATACCCGGGGGTGTTCGCGATCTTTGTACGCCAGTCATCTATTCTCTTCTCCTGAGGAACCTGGGTAAGGAATCGTTCTGTTGGATCGGGCCACCCGGTGACTTAAACCTATCCGGCTTCGGTATTTGTGATGGATCGACGATAGCGCCTTTCCTTATAATTCCACAGGAACATTCCATAAAAATAACCCGCACACGGGAAGGTGAGGAAATAGGATACGACTAACGTGATGGAAAGATTATTGTCTCTGAAGTACTCATAAATGGTCATACCTAACGCAACTGGAATTCCCCAGCTCACTACGCCTTGCCACAATATAAACGAGCCCTTACCGCGGACACGCATTTTTTCCCAATTTCGAATCTGATTCTCAGTCATGATCTAGTCGCACCTTTTCAGCAGGGCTTCAAGCTGTGAAAACTCACGCCGATTAAATGACGCAGTTTTCTGCTTTAGCGCTGTAAAACATTTGCCCATGCCTTTGCCCCGACAAAGTCGAATGAGTTTAAAAGTGTGGTCCCGCCGGTTTTCATTGTCAATCGGCCTATAAGACTCCAATACTTCTTGCACACACACGGGCTCAGCGTCTCGACAAGCGCCAATCAGATCTTTCTCCCCCTCGCCCGAGTAATCTGATGAATCGAGATAGCTCTTTGCTGTATTTGTGCAAGCAAGAACGTCTTCGATCTCTAAGCGAGGATCCTCGGCGAACGAGATAGTGACCTTCAAAAGTAGCGACACTAACATTGCGAACATCATCCGTTTAACCTCAATGATTTCTTAGACGTATCAAGTATAAAGTGGATTGACAGCGATCGCAATAGCCGCCAAGTTGTCCACGCCCGAATCATAATCAATAATTTCATTTTTTACTCATGGAAGGAAATCTAGTGGATTCACTCCCTGTGGCCTAGAAAGAAATCTCCATGGGCCGGCGCGAGGCCAGGTTGGAATTTGACCTCTGAAACCACCGCCCACTGTTGGCCGTCAAGCTCCTGAATTCTGGCGCCCGGGCCAAGATTGGTCCATCTCGAGTAGCAAATTGCGGCCGGCAAACCCCAAAGGGGGAACAACGGTAGCGCTCTGGTCGGATCTAGCCCCTTTACCAGAATCCCACTCCAACCCACGCCGTCGTCTAGCCGGCATCCAACTGGCCTTTGGGCGCCAGGGATGGATTTGGTTTTGGAACAGGGCTTGCTTAACAGATTGGCTTTGTGAATCCCTAATTAATCATGTTCAAGGAGAACGAACGTAAGTGAAAAATTTGATCAGTGCGATAATAACTTCTACAGTTTGCTTGAGTCCACTCCTTTATTCCGGCAATAGTCTGGCAAGTCCCTACGTCCAGGGGCTGCCTGGTAGTCTTCCAGAACCTCAGGTGAGCTCATCGCCGACATCTTATTTGCAATGGCGTGAAGAGGATAAAACGTACAAGCTAGTTTGTGATCCCTCAAGCTCAGCAGCATTCTTAAGGGGACTTACGGGAAAGCCTCAATGCGCATATGTTGAGATCAGGGCGGTTCAATATATGCTAGAGCGTGAAAAGCCGTGTGATGAGACTTTCACCGGTCAATTTCTTAGGGGCTTACTTGGACAAGCATGTGAAACAACCAAGAGGCTAATGATTAGCGACGCGGATTATACCAGATTTAGAAAATGCGATGAGGCTTTTTGGAATCTGTTTATGGCCGGCCTGCTTTCAAGAGATCCATGTGAATATAAATTCGAAGAGAAAACAAAATAGGCTTCAGAACCACTTGTTTTAAATAAAAAATGTGTTCTTCTTCGCTCGCAATTTTCGGCCACCAGGGAATGAGGGGGGTCTACCCGATCAAAAAGGCTCGCCTTATTATCCGGGCCTTCATGTATCAATCCTGAGATCGCAATTGAGAGTGATGATAAGACTTTACAGGGCCCTTTCCCGCTCGCTATCCGCGACGCAACCGTCGTCAAGTTTGCTGCAGTATAATAATAGGAACACTATGAGCAGCATCTCGACTCAACTAACTCTTCCATCTGAGATGGGGCCACTTGCGATTCAACAGCCCAGGCACTTCCTGATTCCTTTCAGTTCCGAAAGATATACGCATAAATTGCCCATAAGCATGAGTTTTTCTTTTAGATCTATACCTGAGCCTCGCAAAATGCCGGTGGGACCCTTCTCGTCTTAAGTGCTGTTTTAAAATAATCCTGAATTCACAAATGAGTTTAGCTATTTGCACTCGTGGGCCATAAACTGATCAGGATTTTGACAAGATTTAACGGTATTTTAGATGTTGGCACGCTTGCAATGAAAACAGGAGAGAATCTTTATCTGTGAGGAAAATATGAAACTCCAAGTCCTAGTTGCCATTAGTTTAATAGTTATCTCCTTTCCTAGGACATCAGTTTCAGAAACTGTGGCTAGTGGAGCTGAAAGCGTAGGGACCGGGCAGATAAGCACTGGCCTAGATTGCCTTGCGGCAGCCAAACGCTTACGAAGGACCATTCAAAAGGATTTTGCTACAAAGAGATTTGAAAGTGAGCTTCGCAAATCTGCAGAATTGATACGTAAAATTAAGGGCTCAATGGACATGAATCGGGTTGCTGCACTATTGGCAGAAAATGAAAGACTGGAAGCACGTAATCCTTGGAACCTTAATAGGGATCCTCACAACCAGCAATTGAAACATATGACTCTCGGAATTCTTAAGTCCGATCAATTTGTTCCAGCGCTCAAAAGCCTTGGCCTGCAGGATAACTCCATAAATTCAAGGTTCGAAATAAATTCAGTGTTTGCGGATCTTCCAGTGAGCAATAGGCCCGTGACCACAGTGGAAATTAGTCGAGCTGAAGAGTGTTTAATTAAGTCTCGATGTGATTCTCAAACCATTTCTCTCAGCCCTAGACGGGGCTTGAGTATAAGCGCATCTACGAATGGCTTATACAAGAATGGCATACATGCCAGTCTTACCGATGCGGCAAATTTGACGAGAGAGGATGTCATCTCTTTGATTAGTAGGACACCAATGAGTAGCCAATGCAGTTCGAGTTTGAACCAGATGGCTGATAGACTGGCAGGAGTTTATCCATTTGAGATGACACTTTACTCCCCGTTTGACAGAGATGAATTTGGTTTTCGTTTTGAGTTGGATGTTTTTGGCCATGGTGCTTCCCTTTCAAACCCATTAGACAAATATCTTGTTACGAATATTGCAAATTATTTTGACCTTTCTATTCTGCGTAATTCTGAACCTGACCGCATATATTCAACTGATATAGGTAGAGCACTTAAGAAGGTCCCTCTCGCAAAAGATATTTATGTTGATCCGGGCAGTGACGAGGATATGTATGTTGGGAAATGGCCCTTTAGCAACTGAACTCGTGGCAGCATTTTGGTTCTGCTCGGGAAATGTTGATTTGCATTTAGATCCCTGGCGGATTGGTGGGTGAAAACAGCTCTGGATCTCAAAAATCAGAAAGGCGCAGTAATATGACCGATCAGTCTTGGCAGAAAATGTGATGTACGGTTAATCCGCGAGTTCCTGATATTTTCTGCACCAAATAGTTCAGCGATTGACCGCCGCTGGCGGAATTTTCTTGAGATCGCGCACTTTTTCAAACCTGGAAATGCTTTTAATTTCTTTACAGTTAACTAATTTTATTTAGCAGCTGCGTTGCGCAAACCACTTGGATCCTTGGCAGCGCTTGTGCGTGAATTTGAAGGCTTCTTGCGCCGTAGCGACCGATGATCTCCCGCGAATTCGTAAGGAACACGGTCGTGCCGTTATCCTCGCGTGCGTTTCCGAGCGCGCAGGCGGTCCAATTCCGGACCGCTATGTCGTTACTGCCCATGGGAACACACTCAATCTAAGATATGGCCAGGACTCAGAACCTAGATCCGTTCCAGCCGGCCAATTTTGATTGGCGCAGACGAAGGCGACTTCCGGGACCATCCCTAATTTCTTGGTTCCCGATCCAACCCGAGCAAATTGGAAAAAGAATGAGGCGGGGTGGCCGCACATTTCCCGCCTTCTGATTGAAGAAATGGATGAGATCCGCGCGAGACAGAATGCGGGTGCGCTGGACATGGCAAGCTGAAAGCCAGCGCGCGGGACCTTTTGGACTCACAGAGGATTCTTAAGAAAAAAGAAGAGGACAACCACGGCCGTGATAGCTGTGGTCGCCCCCTTTATTGAACCCCTTTGCCGTCAGGGTTAACGAGTACGGCCTCGGGTACTATGCGGGACTATTTACAGAGGTTGTAGGCGGGAATGGGGACGTAGTTGGCCCGGACGAGAAGCATGAGAATCTCCCGGTCCTTCAGGTCTTCGTTTAGGAGTTTGTTTTCTGTTTGAAGAATGTATCCGGGGCCACCCTCATGGATCACACCTCGCGCCGTTCCCAAAGACCCAAGCAGCAGTCGATCCTGGTAAACGATCCAACGTCCGCTCAAGACGGTCTTTCGGCTTCCGTTTGAAACACCTTCTGCTCCCTTTGTCTTCGCAAGCGGGTCCCGTTGAGTGAAAACGGCATCATAGGTCTGATCGGGATATAGCAGGACCTTGAGATCCAAGTTTTCATTTTTTCCGCTCCCTCCTTTCTTGAATTCGGGCGCTCCCATGGAGGATGAGAAGTAGTAGCGAACATTCTTATCCGCGCAGGCTCCCGATACGCGGAATAAGAACTGATTATAGAATTCGACGGCTGTTTTTCCTCGGATCTTGTAGACCACATCTTCTTTCTCGGGCGGCACTTGAGTTGGCGCTGGCGGAGGTGAATCCTTCTTACCGCAGCCCAGGAGGAAAGCACTCAGAGCGATTGGCGCTAGAATAACGAATATACGTCTCATTGACATCCTTTCATGTTTGTTAATCTTTCGACTGGATCAATGCTCTTAGGAGCCATAGTGGATGACTTGTGGCGCATTTAAGTTGTGTCCTTTACAGGTGACACGTCGGGGAAGATCAGGTTAGATGCCTGCAATTGCTTTTCGGCCTCGGCTTGTTCCGCAAGCTTTCTTTGCAACTCCTCTTCCTCTCGTTTCATCGCCAGGATCTCAGCGTGCACACTTCCGTGGGAACATCGAGCTATGGAACTTATGGCCCTATAACTCATTCCCGCTTTTCTTAGCTTGCGAATCAAATCGGAATCGCGTAGTTTCTTTCTGCCGATCAATTTTCCTTTGGCGCGCGCATTCTCGAGCCCGATCTTTACACGCATGGCGATAAGATCCCTTTCCAACTGCGCGATGGCGGCCAAGATTGAGAAAATGGCAACTCCGACCGGGGAGTTTGTATCTATCCTCTCCGATAAACTTACGAAGTGTACCCCCCTCTCCTTGAATCGAGTCAGGGCTTGAAGAAGATGAGTCGTGCTTCGCGCAAAACGTGAGAAGGAATGCACGACAACTGCCGAAATCTCACCGCGTTCGACCGCCTCCATCATTCTGTCCAAAGCTGGGCGGCTCGATTTGGTTCCGCTGATGCCGTCATCTGTGAAGAATTCGACGTTCTTGATGTTGTTTTGCTGGCAATAGGTGGTCAAAACTCGGACCTGCGACTCCAGTCCTGATTTTTGGTCCAGGGTCGAGGTCCTGCAATACGCAGCGACACGTTTTTCCATAAAGACAATGCCCCTTTCTTTAGGTCAGTCCAAATTTGGTCCACGAAATCCAGGGGCATTGGCTGTTAGAGACGACTACTTGAGAACGAGTTTCTGGTTCAACTCATGGAGACTTATGAGTCCTGCCCGATGGGCTCTGATGGCTTCCTTTCCCATGGACCGGGTGAGGTCCACAAGGCCGCCAGCAAGTCCGACCAGGATCGAGAATTCAACAAGCCAACATAAGATGCGTATGATCAGGTTCATTGCAATCTCCTCGCGTCAGGCGGTGGCGCCCGAGTTTAAGTAAGTGAAAGGCAACGGCCCTATGCGAAACCAGGATTCCACCGCTTCCTTATGCCGATAGAGTCCATCGACGGAGCCACACCACATAAAGGGCTTGTACTTCTTTGCCGTGGGACCCCGTTTTTCCATACGGAAGCCACCGTCTGCGGCTTGCACCGCTCTGTAAAACATGAGTCTCGGTTTAGGGACCGAGAATTCGAATATGACTCTGACGTGAGGGCGACCTAATTTTTCTGCACGGGACTCATTATCCATAAAAGCCTTTCCTCGTTTTGGGGTTAGGGCTCTTTGGGACAAGAAAAAGTGGGTTCGTTATCGTCGGAGGCTGCTCTTTGCCAGTAAGACTCCAGTAAGATTTTAGTAAGATCACGACCGTGATGGTCTGTGATGTTCCGTGATGGAGTCTGCGTTTGGATCCGGTTAACTCATTGAAACCATTCGTTTGTGATTTTCGCTATTTATCTTCTGTCCAGGAACCACTTGAATTTTGGACTGGCGGATTCGCCGGGTATTGAATGATTTCAAATACTTACACCCCGTCGTGTCCACTTTGTGTCCAGATAGAACTGTTAGATTGAGCAATCCGCGTTTATCTTAAAATCTTAGTCTTAGCGTATCCACGGATTGCTCGATAGGCAATGACAACCTATTTTTTGAAAAGCTCCACTACGCGGCCCATTGCTGCACGACGGTCGATCAGCTTGAGGTTTTCAGTAGCTCCTCTAACTTCGATTCCGGCTCTCCGAATATAAATTTGCATTGTCTCAAGGTCTTTCCAACCGCAGATCGACATTACTACTCCAGGGGCAACTCCATCGCGGATAAGTTGCGTAGCAAAGCAAGCGCGAAGAGTGTGAAATTTAACTGAAGGAATACCCACTCCCTCGCAGAATGTCCTCAATATCTTCGCTTGAGAGCCACGATCCCAGTCAGTAAACCGAGGTAGGACGTGCGTGGTTTGGCCAGTTACCAGGCGAATCTCTTTTAGAAGTAGGGTCAACTCTTCGCTAATGGGCACCGTCCGCCAATAAGTGCCCTTGGTCGGACCAGTTTTGCGGGTCTTCGTATTGTAAGCCCTGTGAACGTAAAGTTCCTTGTCGTGGAAGTTGATAGCGTTCCACTCAAGAGCATGCAGTTCGCCATTTCTCATCCCGGTGTAAAGGGCGACGGCCCAGATATAATACCAAGGATGAAGTTCTTTTGCCGTCTCCAAGAGCTTTCTAATATCTAAGATGGTGAGAATTTCAGGCATCTTCTCTTCTTTGCGCCCGATCATCGCAACACCTACTGTCGGACTTTGAGGAGCGCCCTTAATCTTTCGATTTAGAATGCCCCATTTGAAAACCGCATTTATTGCGGTTCTGACCTTCTCTTGCATACTGCGGCTGTTGGTTTCCCAGAGTTTTTTATAAAGATCCGTAACGTCCGCCTGATTAATTTCGGTCGCGGGCAACTTATTCCAGCCATCTGTGTAATCTCGAAGCGTCTGAACATAGTTGTGAGCGGTTGGTTTGGTCAGGCCTCTGGCCGCATCGTCTTTAGCTTTATTGAGATGAGTTTCCCATTGTTCAATCAGTTTGCCCCAAGCCACTCCTTCTTGTTCTTTAGTCTGAAGTTTTTTATCGAGTAGAAGTGTCAGTTTCTTTTCTTGTTTATTGGCTTCATCTTGGGTGCGGAACCAATTCGATTTTACTTTGGGCCGTAGATTGGGATTGGTTGGGCTTCGTTTTCGGATTGTAAGCCGATACCAAGTCACACCCCTTGAGTCGACGGTGGTTTCAATCTTTTTCATACCACGCCACCGCTCGTCTGGATTCAATTAAACGGTCTATGTCAGCCTTGTTGAATAGAAGCATCCCACCGAACGGCTTATAGGCCACGATCTTCTCTCTATAAACTAGGCTCCTAATTCCGGCTGGTGTTGTTCCTATATACTCAGCTAATTCACGCACGTTTAACCACTTTCGTTTATCAAACTCCCGATTCTTGCCATCAGGATAAAAGGGATATTTGCCCTTAACTGAGCGCCTAACCCCCGATGTGCCCATAGTATAGCTCTCCGCAGCATTCTTTACAACTATTTTGTCCCTAGTTATATTATGGTAGTTATCAAATGGCAGGTCTTTGTCTGGCTGTCGAGCGACAGGTTTCAATACAGGTTTAGCCATTTTCGCCACCCCCGTCGGTGGCCTTGAGGCCCATCAGTTCGACATAGCTAAACTTTTTCCCCAGGCAGTCAGTGACCAGAACTTTGTCACCCGTGAAGCCGAAAACTTTGCCATCGTATATGCGGACATGCGACGGAAGGCGCTGCTTTCCCAATACAAAATCGATCCCCTTCTGGGAGATTTTCCAATAACCGGATGTGCGCTTATCCTCCGAAGTGTCTTTTGGTTTTTCTTCTATAAGTCCCCAAAGGGCCAACTTCGCAAAATCGCCTCCACCTAGAGTAGTAGCGAGGGCCTGATTTTTGAGAAGCTCACTTTTGTGATGAAATTTTGAGTGATCAAAACTCTTATAAAAATAGATGATGGCCGCAGCCATCGACGAATAGAGCTTGCGCTCGTACATTTTCGCAAGTTGATTGCAACACGGGCACCTCTCGCCCTTGCCCAATCTTGCGCGCAACCAGTCCTTTGCTTCTTTAAGTGTGGCATTCGGATTTAATTTTTTATTCAACCTTCATGGACATCTCCTCTCTTACCTTGTTTGCTCTGATGTGGCGTCGCGCCCTGGCCTGGTCTGCTCCTTACTGAGCGACTGAAGCACTACTCGCTTCAGTGTGGTGTGAAACTGATCAAGCACTAATCTTTTAAAGGCTTCAAATTGCGACGGATGAAGGGAGCTTTCAGCCACCGTTAGAACGTATGAAACGAACTCTCTTTGCGCCTTTAAGATTGCCTCTTCTCGATCAATTTTCACTGCACCTCCCAAATTGTCCTGATGACAGAAAGCCGACGAGGAACGTCCTCATCGAGCCTTATTTTTAATTTCAATGTTCTTGATCGCAATGGAACGAGAGTGCGCCTCTCTCGCAGATCCAATTCTTGGATCGCAAGAATGCATAGTGGTCCATGCGAGAAGGACCACGACAATAACCAAACTGAAATAGAGATCTTGAAGCACTCTCTCACTCCTTCATAGAGTGGAGTGCCAACGCCCGTGTTACATTGTATCACCATTCGGTGACGTGTAAATCAAAATATGATGGCGCACCTTTTCATTGGAAAAGGATATTGGCTGAATTCCGATTTTACGATGGCAGAGTATAATCGAGTAAGATGTTTTCTTGGTCTTAGATTTTGAAAGGGTTGTTAACCCCTAAGACCAACACTAAGATTTGGCTGATTTCTTCATTCGAGCTTTGACTTCAATGCCAAGATCTTTTTCGACGACACGCTTGGAAATCAGAAGCCGAAACCACGCGGCTAGTTCATTTTCAGAATAAAGGTTCTTTAACTCAAAAACGAGCTTATCAAGCGCCGATGGAGTTTCGAGATTCTGGATCATCACCTGGGGGTGTTCTAAAAACTTTCTGGCCTCATTATCTGGAATACCGGCCTTGAGAAAAAATAAACGAATATTAACCACTACACTGCCAGTGATTCGTCCGGAGCGCATATCCGAAATAGACTGCTGCTTCAAACCCAGCAACTTGGCAATACGACCCACATCGCCTCGTTTGCGCGTGACGGAACGGGTAATTTCTTTACAGAAATTACGGACCAGTTCCTCCCATTCCTCTGGGGTCATTGTTTTTTGGCTCATACTTTAAACCCTATTATTTGCCTATCTTTAACATTTCCACCCATCCTAGTCTACGGAAACCGCCTATTTACCGTTTTAAACGGTAAATATATCTTGATGTAAAATAACGGTGATGCTATGAGTACCGTTATTAACGTAGGAATCGATATGGAAAAACTAGAGAAAATCAGCTTTGCTAGCCCACCTCAAAAGGTGTTCCGCAACATCGAACATTACAAAAAAGTTCGTGCGGCAATTTTGAGCGCTCTTTCAAATTCCAAAAGGAGTGGAAAACACAACGGCGAAAGCAGCTCCTACCTCATCAATCGCTTGGTCGTAAAATTCACTGATAGTGTCGATGCCGAAGAGATATTTATCGACTACGAAAATGGACGGGTCGTTCTTGAGGCGCCCAGGCTCCCGGATGAATCAGAGCAGAACGAGACCGACCGTCGAATGTACTACTACAACAATCTCATTCGATCTGTTGAAGCTATTGCTACAATTGGAATTACTCATATTTATCTGGTTCTAGATGACGAAGGCAGAAAAGAACTAGAGGCGCAAAAGACGAGAAAAAAGAAGACTAAATAAACATGGAATATCTATGGCCATTAAAGCAGTTATTTTAGAAAGTGATGAGGAAACAGCCCAGACGCTCATCGAACACATTGAAGCAGATTCCGACATCGAGTGCCTTGTTGCGCCCAGTCTTAAGGACGCTAAGTCCCTCCTAAAAACGCAAAATGGGGTGCAATTTTTGGTCTGTGCGTATGATGTTTCCTCAAATCAGGAGCAGCTGAGAGAGCGAGCTATCATTGAACACGTTTTTAAACATTATCCCGAAATTACGATAGCCAGTATTGGCACCCTACGGAAAACTAAGGTAACACTCTCTGACCGCAAAGTTCTTCTGATCAACCGAGACGACATCAATGGTTTTTTGAAAGCGGACCCAAATCGGGGAGGAATAATTCATAGAAGATTTAAGCCCAAATTAAGGGCCAAAACCATTGAGAAGCGAGGTGTATATGCCGTTCAATAAAAGTGTACTACTATTAACCGAAAATTCAGAATTGCAGTTTTCAAAAAATGTAATCACTGCGGCCAAGATGAAAAATCTTAAACTCGAAATTTGTAACCCAACGTTCAAAACGCTAGAAATAGTTTTGAGCGGTCAAGTCGGCGTCTTTGTAATGGATAATGAAGAGCTCGGAAGAATCGGCGATCTATTTTTTAAATCAGTACGCATGCACCACTGCTCAGTCCCCGCACTCATGATTGCCTCTAAGATGATCCTGATTGAACAATTGGCCACCTATAAATTTGAGAGGAATATCAGTGCGGAAAATCTAAGCGACCTTTTGGTAAAGTCACTGGAGTTTGCCTTGGTGATCGAGTCAACCGAACATGAGTTTTCTAAAAAAATTGATGAGATCAAGCATTTAACTGGAGATGAATTAATCCAGGCCGAAGGTAAATTAAAAAGAGAAATTTTTGGGCGCAAATTTATTGAGCAACTTGGACGAAAAGAATGCCTAAAAGACTTCTTACCTAAAGAGCCACCACAACTAAGCCTTGTTCATTAGGAAGGTTCCCATGTCTACCTTCCATTGCGAGCGATCCAGGAGATTCTTAGTAGTCGATGATGATGAGTCCATTCGGGTCATTCTAAAAATCTACCTCGGAGCTCATTTCGGCTGTGAAATGGTCCTTGCCAAGAGTGGGGAGGAGGCAATCGAAATTCTGAAAGAGGATCAGGGTTTTGATATAGTCATTAGCGACTATCAGATGAGCCCAGGCGACGGCATCGAGCTATTAAATTATGTAAATCAAAATAAAATTGAAATTCCATTTATCTTTTATAGTGGATCGGCTTCCATGCTCCAGTGCCGCAAGACAGGTATCTGCAGGGCCGTCATCGATAAGGGAAGGGTAGATGCATTGATCGGAGCAGCGGATAATCTCATGCCGCTCCAAGCGTAGGCAAGGGCACTGTCTATTCCGATTGCCAATGAAAAAACAGAGCCGTTGCATTTCCTTCCTTCTCTGATTTTTCAAGATAGCCTCTGAAAGTCTCCTAGTGTAAGAGGTTTGAGTTCCTCAGAAATTATTGATCAGGATACAGAAAGGTATATTCATGCGACGTGGACGCCCTATCAAACCTTTGTCGAAAAAAGAGGTTCAACTAATTGTACGAACCGAAATTGAAAAGGCACTTTCTCAACTCAACGTTAAAGCCTCGTTGGTGGGAACCAAGAGGAAGGGACGTCCAATTGGAGCAAGGGCAAAGAAGAAGAGGAGTAGAAAACCCTAAATTTTAAATTCGCCTTTTCCTGAGTTCATTTAACAGTTCTGCCAGTTGTACGGCGTTATCGTTAGGTAGGCCCAAGTGCTCTTCAAGATAACTCGCATGTTGCTCGTTATCGATATCAACGTGACCTGCTCCCCGACCAAGAATGCTAATCCAAGCGCGTCCGGCGGGATTTCCTCCAAATGGCATCGTTCCTCTTTTCACGAAGTCACGATTGATTGAAATTATCATTGCGCTTTGAGCATCCGCCGAATAGGGAAATAAGATATTTTCTCGTTCTCTGAAAAGCGAAGCGAGTTCATCCCAATCCTCGCTTGCAGCTCTATAGGTTCCATATTCATCCATTATTTATCTCGCTTTCCTTTAATTCCTGAATAACAGAATCAATCTGCCTTGCGGTTATTGTCCATTCATCTTTGGTAAGTCGGCCAATCACTCTGAATTTAAAATTCTGGTAAAATTCTTGAGCCACTCTATCATCGCCGAAATGATCTGCGAGAATTGCAAGAGATAGTTGAGCTGGCCCAGACCCCCCATATCCCCATTCAAATCCTGTGGGGCTGTGGTTTCTTAGATCAAAGCGCGGACTAAGTTTTGAAAATACATTTCCGTTCGTGACAGTGACTACAGTGCCAGCTTCTTTCCGAATTCCATGATAAATCTTCATATACCAGCATTCCTCAAGTGTGGTTTTTGGCGGCCCGATACCGACTGTGTCACAGAAAGTTTTCATCTCATTTACCGTCTTTTCGGTTTTCTGATGGGGCCTTTGTCGACTCCTCTGAGACTTCCTTTTTGCTTTCTAAATAAGCGTTGAAGCAGGCTGTGATGAACTCCTGCCACGTGCCATAATTGTCAGACTTCATGATGCCCTGGACACTTTTGACCAACCTCTCAGGCAATTTCACTTGCAGGGTCGTCATCTTTTCCTTTTTTGGAAGATAGTCTCTAATTGACATAACTTTAAATCCCTTCTCCCATCTTCAGATTTTTGAGATACGCTTCCGATTCTGAATGCGAGTTATCACTGTCAGAAAAAATCCAAATACCTATTATTTTCAGATTCTTTGACCTTAGCGCAATATGCTTGCCGAGGTCCTCAAGGGGCGTCGCTTTTTTTGTTTCAAATTCTCCCTTGGCGAATTTAAGGCAATATAGAATTTCTTTTTGATAAGGACTCAATCCACAGGCTTCTCGGTTCTGATCAGTTCTGGGAATGGGCTGGTAAAAGATGATGTTTGAGATTTTCTTTTTAGATTTGAATAACTTTTCAATTTGGCTTGGAATTGAAATAGATGCAGATTCACCTTCAATGAGAAACCCTATTCTGACCGCAAAATCATCGCTCTGTTTTAAAAAAGGAAGTTTGACTTCAACCTTGGGAAACTTTGTGACTTTCCAGTCCCAAGAGGCCTGAGTTGCGGATTCCCCATCGTTGAAGATATATGCGTATCCTCCCGCTCCGTCTTTAGTCACAATTTTCCAGGCTGAGTTTTCATCAGTAACAATGGGCATTGGATGGCTGTTGATCTGAACAGGAGTCCAATCTCCAATATTAAATGGAACAATCATAAAAAGGAAAGCTGGAAGCTTTTCTTTTGCGATCCTCAAAATTTCCATTCTCACACCCCTCGTTTCAAAATTAGGCTTCTGGTCCAATCAAGAAGGGCTTTTTGTTTAATAGTGAAGTCATCTTCCCTGTGGTCTTGCGTACTGAATTTTTTAAGATCAGAAAATGTATCGATATCAAGAAGAGTAGAAAGCTCGTGCACTCGCCCGTACTGATGGAGATTATCAAAAAGAATCTCAAATGTTTTATCTGAGCTATAGGGAACGTTAAGCCACATTTGTTTCGAGATAGGTCTTTTCCCAGCAAAAAGATAAAATCCTCCGTCCTCTGCTGGGCCGATCACAAAATCAGAGCTGTTTAAAGATTCAACGGCCTGGATCAATATATCCGGCAAAATTTGAGGAGAATCTGCTCCTAGGAAAATGACGAAGGAATGCTTCTTTAGTAATTCATCATAGATAAATGATAACCTTTCCCCAAGGTCACCCTCCCCTTGATAAATGTGCTCAAAGCGACTCCAAGCTGGAAAAGATAAGCCAGACTTTTCCGCTATAGCCCAATACGGTGAAATGTTAGATTTTACCTTTAAGACTTCACCAATGACGCTTTCAACACATTGAGATGCAAATAAATGAAAACTCTCGGCTGTCTCTTGGCCGATAGCCTCCGCAAGTCTTGTTTTAATGGGGGAAAGTCCAGGGGTTTTAACAAAAACTGAGATTGCGCCAGACGGATTTTTTGTCACTTTACACCTTACCTTTCTGAGTGAGGAGCTTGAACCATTCTGGTAAGGCTTGTTTTATCGTGAGAACTCCATGTGTGAGCGTTGTCCGTGCCCAGCCGTTTTTTTGATATTTTCTAGAGCTCGTGTAAATCTTGCCCCGCACTGCGCGGATAGGGATTCCGGCTCGTCTGACTTTCCAGACAAAAAGGTGGTCTTCTCCATAAGATGTATTTTCAGGATAGCCGCCAAGTTCATCAAACAGAGATTTTGAAATACAAAACCCCTGGTCGCCAAACGGAAGTGAAAGATACTGAGACCTGACCCAGACGCCAAGTGTGTTGATTCGAGTGAACTGCGTTCCATCGTTTAGAAAGACCAATCTAAAATAATAAAGGGCCTGCGGATCAGAAGTGAGTGCGGTATTGAGCGCAGAAAAGGACTCCTTTGGGAGTCTTGAGTCGGCATGCAGAAACCAAATGAATTTCTTTTTTGTAAACTGAGCACCCTGATTAAGCTGTATTGCCCGACTCAAAGGAGACTGGATCCATTCAATTTGTTTCGCCAAGGGAGAGCGTGATTTGAGTTTTTCTAGGTGGGGAGGTTTTTCGGGACCAACCAGGAAAATCTCGACCTCAGAAGGAACGAACCTTAAATCTTTGAGTAGGCTTCGCCAGGCCTCCTCTTTTGGAGCAATTGGAATGATAATAGAGAGATCCTTTAATGCACCCACGATTTTTTTTACCTTCTTAGAACTTCCAGGATTGTTTTATTCTCTTCGGACAAAGAGGACTCCTGGGTCAAAAGAGAAAACTTTAAGCTGTGCCTGCACGTGCAACCATCGTTCGCGTCTAGTTTTTGGATAGTAGATTTAAGGATCTCTTGTACGCGGCCTATGTTTTTTCTATAGAGCTCAATAACTTTATCCACAGATGCGTGTTCGGCAGGATCATCAAGCCAACAGTCATAGTCAGTAATTACGGCGACTGTGCAGTAGCAAAGCTGTGCCTCTCGCGCCAAAAATACTTCAGGTACGTTAGTCATTCCAACGAGGTGTGCTCCCGCTCCTTGAAGATGAAAACTCTCAGCTCTCGTGCCAAGTCTGGGGCCTTCAACACACGCATACGTTTTTTCGGAATGTACGCGGTGACTAGAGACTGCCTCAGCAGTCTTCCGAGTCATCGAGCTAAGATAGGAACAGACGGGCTCCGCTGTGGAAGCATGTGCGACCAGACCCTTTCCAAAAAAAGTTCTCTCACGAATTCCTTTGGTGAAATCAATATATTGATTGGGAAGAGCTAACTCGCCTGGTCTAATCTCCTTTTCAAGGCTTCCCACGGCAGAAACGCTGAAGACCTGCCTTACGCCGGATACCTTCAGCGCCCAGATATTCGCTCGAAAATTAATTTCGCTGGGCAAAAGTTGATGTGAATCCCCATGTCGAGGCAGAAAGGCGACTTTTTTGTCACCCCATCGACCGACAGTCAGTGGGGCTGACGGCAGGCCAAATGGAGTATTGACCTCCAACGTTTCCACATTTGTTAGCTCTTCTATCTTGTACAACCCTGTCCCGCCAATGATTCCAATCATTAAATTGCTCCCAGTTCTTAACAGCAGCTGCCAAATGAGCTGTCTTTAGATTCAGATGTTGCGTCTGTTGGACCACAGTCAAAAAGACCATAGTGGATAGATTCATCTCCAATGATTTTGAAGTGAGGTGCGTAGCGAGTCTGACTTAACATCGCCGCTGTATTGCTGCAGACTGGGACCGACTTACCCTTTTCAAAGATATGATGATCATCTAAATTAAAGGCGTGAGGGAATTCAGGGATCGTTCCTAAATAAGCTACGACTTGTCCGTAATCCTCACATCGATCCTCAAGCTCCAGTTTAAAAGCACGGATGGTCATCGAATAAAAATCGATCATTCCGGCTTTTCGTTCAATCTCGGCGTTTTGGAGTGAAATTCGAGAGCGGGAGGTTAGGCGATAGTCTTGACATCCAAGCCTAAACAACATGCGCCGGAAATCTTCTAAATAGAGTGCGCCCCCTAAGCACTCACCAATGAGAGTGGGGTCTTGAGTTAATTCATTAGGAATTCTTCGCCCAGAAAACACATCTGAAAAATAAAGCTCGCCTCCAGGCTTGAGGACGCGAAAAATTTCTGAAAAAACACGCTCTTTATTGGGCGAAAGGTTGATAACACAATTGGATACGACAACATCAACCGAGCTATTCTTAATTCCAGCACCTTCTAAATTTTCAATATACCCCTTAATGAACTTCACATTTGGCTCAGAAAATCCGAACTTTTTTGTGTGATAATCAATATACTTTTGCGCAACGGCGATCTGCTCATCGGTCATATCAACGCCAAGTACTCGGCCATTCGGACCAACAAGTTTTGATAGAATAAAACAGTCGCGTCCCGTGCCACTTCCAAGGTCTAAAACAGTTTTTCCCTCAAGAGCTGACGGTATCGGAGAGCCGCAGCCGTAAAACTTGTCTTTCACCTCGTCGTGAATCTCTTTTAGAATTTCACGCAAATGAACCGGGATGCTCTCGGCTGTGCAACAGGCACTCGTTTTTAAATCCTGATTGGATTTCAGAATTTTCCCGTAATATTCTTTAACACTTTCCAAACCTTGAGTTGGCTTTTCCATACTTCTCTCTCCTTCTCCTTACACCAGTGCGCCACCGCAGGAGCTGCCCGATCCCGCCGTACAAGCGTAACAGTGATTTGCAAACGTAATTGGTTTTCCCTTTAATTTATCAAAAGATGAAATTTCCCATAAAGTGGTGCGGCCAGCGCCCAAAGGCAGTTCCAGCATCTGATTAAAGTCACAGTCAAAAAGCTCGCCGTTCCAGCTGACTGAAATAAGGTTTCTGCACATCACGCCCTTTGCTGCGTTTGGGTTGAAGCTATTTGCTAAAAGCTCCATGTATTCCGTTAATTTCCCAGCTCTCTCTAGGTCGTGAAGGAATCGTTTAATTGGCATATTTGTGATCGTGAAAAGGTGATTGAATTCGATCCCGAATAATTCCTTCAGTTCGGCCTTATAGTCATTTTCCAATCTCTCCTGAGCGGGTGGAAGAAATGGGCCTGTTGGATTGTAGACGAGATCAAGGATAAGTCCCATGTGCTCTTTGCCGTACCCTAGGTCATTGAGTAGCTTCAACGCACGAATGCTTTTGTCAAAGACCCCGCGCCCCCGTTGTTTTTCCACATTTTCTTTTGAATAACAGGGGAGTGAGGCAATGATCTGAACTTCATGCTCCTTTAGAAAAAAAGCCGTTTCTTCTTGCCCTGGTTCATAAAGGACCGTGAGATTGCAGCGGTCAATCACCTTTTTGCCATTTTTCCTTGCAGCTTCCACAAGGCTTCGAAAGTGGGGATTTAATTCCGGCGCTCCCCCAGTGATGTCCACAGTATGAATCGTCTTTGATTCTTCAAGAAGCTCAATCACCCGATCTATGGTTTTTTCTTCCATGTTTTCCGTGCGCTTAGGCCCTGCCTCCACATGACAATGGTGACAAGCCTGATTGCATAGACGACCAATGTTGACCTGTAGAATCTCAACAGGAGTGCGGTCTATCAGGAGCTTGTGCTCGGCAAGAGTATCTTTGAATGACTTCTTCATAGAATTCCCCTAAATACAGCAAAACTTAAGTAACCAAGGACACCGGCCACAGGCAGAGTAACGAGCCATGCCATCACAATTTTTAAAATCGATCCCCAATGTGCTTGCTTTGTGATGGTTCCAATTCCAAAGAGTGAACCACATGAAACATGGGTGGTTGAAACGGGCATTCCAAGTTGAGATGCGCCAATGACAATGAGGCTTGTAACAAAATTAGCTGAAAACCCCTGACCATCATTCATTTCGGTAATTTGGTATGACATTGTGTTTGCGATTCTTTTGACGAAAAGGACTCCCCCAAGAGCAATCATCACCGCAACGACACCGACGGACGACATTGAGGTCATTGAACCTCCAGCCAAGAGAATCGCAGCGATTTTAGGAGTGTCGTTTAGACCCCTAGCAAAGCTCACAAGACCGGCACTCAAAAAATGAGCTGCGTCCAGCACTGTCTTTGCGCTAAGGCCCCACACCTGCCCCATGTAGCGCTCCTCGCAGGTTACATTAGTGCCTACCGAAATTTGCGGGCAGCATTCCACCTGGAGCACCGCTGCAGCTGCGCCTTTTGGAATTCCTTTGGGAGCGACAACCAAAATTTCATTACCGATACAAAGACAGCTCTCTCGTGAAACGCCAAGGCGCTTTCGGGTGAAACTAAACATAGGGTAAAGAATTGTCGCACCCAAAATCGCCAAGAGGGGGCTGACTAAAAGTGGAAGAAAAAAAGCAGAGAATAATTTGCTAGTATTTACCCCTTCTGGCGAAGCAAGGAGGCCCGTACCTACCAATGCCCCTGTGATAGCGTGTGTTGTTGAGATCGGGAAGCCAAGTTTAGTTGCAAGAAACACGGTAATTGCTGCAGCTAGAGCGACAGATATGGAAAAGGAAGAGAGTTGCACGATCTGGTCAGGCACCAATCCTTTGCCGGAAAAGTTCGTCATGAGTTTTTGTGCGAGGAAAAAAGCTGCCAATGATCCAGCGAATGTTGTTACTGTTGCCCATAAAAGCGCGACCTTGTAAGAAGTTGTTTTGCTTCCTAGAAGTGTGGCAACTCCCTTGAAATTATCATTGGCTCCGTTAGAAAAAGCCAAAAACAGTCCGGCTATTACACCAAATATAATCCCAACAGTCATATTATGATCTCCTCCACGCATGATATTTCGCCAAGAAATCTAGGGCTCTCTTTGGCGCATTGGCCTTCTTCCAAACCCCGGCTGCGTACTTGTTCGCCTCTGTTAGAGTTGGGTAAATATGAATAGTGCTAAGAATTTTATTGAGCCCAAAACCATGTTTCATGGCAGCAACATATTCCGCGATAATATCTCCGGCATGATCCCCGACGATTGTGACACCTAGGATTTTGTCGGATCCTGGAGAAGTAAGGATTTTCACAAATCCATGAGCCTCACCCTCGGCAATCGCACGATCCAAGTCATCAATTCCATAGCGTGTGACTTGAAATGAAATTCCTTTTTCCTTTGCCTCTTGTTCGCTGAACCCCACGCGAGCTACTTCGGGATCAGTAAATGTACACCAAGGAATAACTCGATAATCGACCTTGTATTTTTTAAATGGACTGAAAAGCGAGTTGACGGCGACATACCAAGCCTGGTGGCTGGCCGTGTGTGTAAACTGAAAGGGTCCTGTCACGTCACCACAAACATAGATGTTCGGATAATTGGTTGTTCTGAGATATTCGTCGGCAACTACGGTCCCACGATTCGAAATTTCAACATTCAGGCTTTCAAGTCCAAAGCCTTTAATATTGGCTTTACGTCCAAGGGCGACCAAAATCTCATCAAAGGGAATTCTGATTTCTTTTCCTTGATACTCGCAGACGAGCGTTTTCGGATCCGTTTCCACACGAAGAGCTTTATGTCCCGCGAGAACTGAGATGCTCTCCTTCTGGAACTTCTCTGTAATGAAAGATGAAACCTCTTCATCTTCACGAGCCATAATTCTTGGAGCCATTTCAACGAGACTTACTTGTGAACCAAATCGAGCAAAACTTTGCGCCAATTCACAACCGATAGGCCCGCCGCCAAGCACGATCAGTCGCTTGGGCAATTCTCGGAGGCCCCATACGTTGTCACTCGTAAGATATGATATTTCTGAGAGCCCAGGAATTGGTGCTACAAGCGGAGAAGCACCCGTGGCTACAACGATATTCTTTGTTGTTAGGACCTTTCCATTGACCTCCACTTCATAGGGAGATCTGATTTTTGCCTCTCCTTGGATGCACTCGACACCAAGGCTAGAGTAACGTTCGACCGAGTCATGTGGCTCCACTTCCTTAACAACCCTTTGCACACGCTCCATAATCTTTGCGAAATCAGCTTTTACTGAAAGTGAATCGATGCCGAACTCTTCAGCCCGCTTAAAGTAATTAAAAATTTTGGCCGAGCGAATCAGGGCTTTACTTGGAACACATCCCGTATTGAGGCAGTCACCCCCCATTTTGTGTTTTTCGATGAGAGCAACTTTGGCCTTCACAGCAGCGGCTATATAAGCCGAAACCAAACCAGCTGAACCTGCGCCGATAACCACCATGTTGTAGTCAAAATGGGCAGGTTTTTTGTATTGTCTCAAGTGTTTCTGAGATTTGAACATGCCAATGATCCATTTTGAGATAAGTGGCAATACTCCGATGAGCGCAAATGAAAGAAGTAATTTAGGGGAAAGTATGCCTTTGAGTGAATCAATTTGCGCAAGTTGAGTCCCTGCATTCACATACACGGCTGTCCCAGGAAGCATCCCAATTTGGCTTATAAAAAAATAAGTCAAAGTCTGAATAGGGGTTAGGCCCATAACAAGATTTACGAGAAAAAATGGAAACAGTGGCACAAGACGAAGAGTGAATAGATAAAAGGCCCCATCCTTTTTGACCCCTTCATTAATTCGCTCAAGCTTTTCGCCGAATTTTTTCTGAATTGTCTCTTTAAAAAGAAATCGCGCGGTCAGGAACGCAAGGGTGGCGCCAATCGTACTTGCAAAAGAGACAAGTATTGTTCCCGTCCAAAATCCAAAAAGAACACCGCTACTCAAGGTCAATATGGTAGCGCCTGGCAATGAAAGCGCCGTTGCCAAAACGTAGATTGCCATAAATGTCGCTATGGTCTTTAGGGGATCGCTCTCATAGAAGCCTTTTAAAAGCGCTTGCTTTTCTTTAAGTGTTTCAAGTGTGAGATAGTCTCCAGCGCCACTGGACTTAAACAAATATATGGCGATGATAACTGCAAAAATGAAGAGTATTTTTAAATGCGATCTTTTCATTCGTCCGAGCCGCCCCTTAAATTTGAAAGTCCGTTTTTTTTGTTCAGAGAAGCCAGGTCTGTGAATCCTCCAATGAGCTGCCCATTATAAAAGATCTGGGGAACCGTCTTCATGCCTGACTTCGCGATCAACTCATCCCATTGCGTATCACTTTCGACCAGGATCTCTTCAAACCCAATACCTTGGGCCTTAAGTAGATCTTTCGCTGCATGACAATACGGGCAATTTTGCGTCGTATAAACTAAGACTTTTGCCATAAGACTCCCCTTTTTAATGAGTGAAACGGGGGGCAAATTTCTTACAGGTCCAGTTCAATATCTTGTGAAATTCAATAATTTTTCAAGACCCTTGGGTGTAAGAAAGCGGGTCCAAGAATCACTCATTGGTTGACCGTGTATTTGCTAGTGGATTTTCCGGATCGGAGGAATAAATGAAAATAACTCAACGCCAGCTTTTTGCTGTGTTTACGCTGCTTGTCCTTGGTTCAATTCAGATATTTTTCTTGGATAAAAGCTTTGGGAGCGGAACTGAATCCCACGCGCCAGTGGCCGTCTCCTACCAATTCAATCACGAACACACCATGTGGGATCGGGTCTTAAAGCGCTTTGTTATTGTTGAGGGGCCAGCAAGTTATGTGGATTATGGCACCTTAAAAAGAAACCGGCGAGATTTCGACCTTTATGTTGGCAGCCTTGAAACAGTAACCGGCAGCGAATTTTCAGGTCTTTCTGAACAAGAAAGGTTGGCCTTTTTAATTAATGCCTATAACGCGATCACGATAAAGCTTATTCTTGATAACTATCCAGTTGCTTCGATCAAAGATATCAAAGTCCCATTTAATTTGAAAAACCCAACTCGCAGCCCCTGGAAATACGAATTTTTTAGGCTCTTTATGGAGGATCGCACCTTAGATGACATTGAACATGGAATTGTTCGAAAGAAGTTTAATGAACCACGAATTCACTTTGCGCTTGTCTGTGCCTCCAAGGGTTGTCCAGCCTTAAAAAACGAGGCCTTTGTAGCGGACAGACTCAATGAGCAATTAGAAGATGCAGCACGGACCTTTTTGAAAGATAAAACCAGAAATCGTTTTGAGCCGACTGAGAAGACTTTGTATTTGTCATCAATCTTCAAATGGTACGGATCAGATTTTGAGAAAAATGGTGGCTCTATTAAAGGTTTTGTTTCATCCCGAATGGCCGCGACACCGGAAGAGGCAAAGGCGATAAGAGATCCAAGTGTAAAGATCAAATTTCTCGACTATGATTGGTCACTTAACGACAAAAAACCAGTTGAAGGAACAAAATGAGAGTTTCAGCGAAATCAATAAGCGAATACCCTTTCATAGCGAGGCTGATTTTCTGGGCTCAAAAGAGAAAATATGGTGAAACGCTTGCACCAAGTAAACTATGGGCGTTATCGCCAAAAATTCTATACGGTCTGCAGGTGCTCTATCGAGCAATTGACCGAAAGGCTTCACCCGTCGAACCTCAATTAAGATCCCTTATCGGTGTGCGAATCTCTCAAATCAATCATTGTGAGTTTTGCACAGACATTGGGTCATCACTACTTCAGAAGCGAAACGTCTCGATGGAGAAGATTAAAAGTCTTGCTCAATATGCCGAGTCCTCATTATTTACCGACAAAGAAAAGGCGGCATTAACTTACGCGGAAGCCATGACTTATTCTGATAGGGGTGTGACAGATGAGATTTTTGATCGCCTCAGAAAATTCTTTGATGACAAAGAGATCGTGGAGCTTACAGCCCTAATCGCCTATCAAAATCTTTCAAGCAAGTTTAATGCGGCCTTAAGAGTTCCTCCCCAGGGGTTTTGCTTTGTACCAACAAAAGGCAAAGGGGAGTCCAGCCTCAATGTTTGAGCTGATGAACCAATTTCAACAGTCAATTGCTACTCTTCATCCCGCATGGCAGTGGTGGATTAAGATTTTGGGCGTCATGAATCTAGTTTTTCCAATTTTCTTTATAAAAAGAAAGGAGGCACGAATTGCAATCGGGACAATCCTTATTCAAGGAACCTTCATGCTGCTCTTGTTTAAACTTCAGGGATTTACCCGTCTTTTAGGATTGGCGCACTTTGGTTGGTTTGGATTGATCTTTTATTTTTGCAAGCGAGTAAAGGAATATCCGAATCGAACTCCCTTCGGGTTTTGGATAAGAGCCGTAATTGCTGTCGATGCCACTTCACTGTTTATCGATGCAACTGATGTGGCTCGATACGTTTTGGGCATTTAGGGCTTTCGGCAGTCTTTGTCTGCGAAACCACCAGATGTAAATTGAAAAAAAAGCGATATATTCACCAAACCGAAAAAATGGCGCGAGCTCTTTTGAAAAGAACCATGAATAACTCATCACCACAAGATAACTAAAAGCCAGCCACGGGATATCCATCAATAGACAGGCAAATGGTAGAATCCATAAAATGTACCACGCATCGACAACTGGAGAGAGAAGGAGCATCAATCCGAGGAGCCACATGCAAAATTTTGGTAAGTCTTCTGATCTTTTGAGATTCATAAAAAACCATCTCAACCCACATAAAAACACTAATCCCAAGAGTACCTTTGCTGGGTAATCGTTTTTCAACGCTTCCCGAAGAAGTTGAGACTGCGAAAATAAATCAATTTGTTTCAAAAGAAAATTAAGACCCGTGGTTGTGACCTGAAAAATTCCAGCATTGAAGATCCAGTATTTCGCGTAAGCCTGAGTTCCTCCGAAAAGATTTAACCCCGCGCTTAAGAACGGGGCGTACATCAAGGCAAGACAGGCAAAGTAGATACTAAGATGTCTTCGCCATTTAGGATCAAGTTTAATAAAAAAAGGCAAAAGACAAAGCGGATAAAGTTTTGTGGCAGTTGCGATGGATAAAACGATCCATCCCAAAAGCGGTTTTCGTCTTTGGGAAAACAGGTAAACTGCCGCAAATGTGAAAAAGACAACAATGGAATCCAGATGCGCTGAATTGGCAATTTCCTTTAAGACGAGGGGGTTAAGAAAATACAGGATGCTCCATCTCGGATCTTGATTTTTCTCTTTTAACCATTGGAGTAGAAGAAATCCGGTCAAAAGGTCAAAGATCAGGAGCATTATTTTTAAGCCAATGAGAGAGTCAGCCGCAATCAAGTGGGTGGCCGCAAAAAAGACCTGCGCCATGGGTGGATAAATTGTTCTGAACTGATTCCAGCCGATTTTGTATCTGTAATCAGCGCTGATGTCGTCGAGTGCTGGATCAAGAGGGGCAAACTGATAGGGATTTATTCCATGAGCCAATACGCGGCCATCCCACAAATATCTCCAGTGATCATTTTCTAAAATGGGATCCGAAAATAGGAGAATAACTCGAACGACGATTGCGGTAAAAAGAAACAGGGAAAGTGGTGTATTGGGATTCTTCTTAATCCCCCTGGCCAAAAACCAATAAGCTGCGAACTGCAAGGTATAGGTGCCAAAAAGACCCCAAAAGATATGCTCCGATTGCGAAGCGTAGAAGTATCCGACAGTGCTGACAGCAAGCAGCGCCAAAAGAAAAGGTGCATTCAAAAATAATTTCTCGATCTTTGTAATAAACGATCCCGCCGCTTCACTCATAGCCGTCATAAAATATGGAGGTAAGTGCCATGAACCTAACAAAATCTTACACTTTGACGGTGGGATTACTGATTTTTTCTTTCTTTACCCTAACAGCAGTCGGTCCTTGCCAACAAGATCAGGGCACCCGTTATTCGTATGAAGGTGTATCTGCAAATGCCTTCGATGCTGCGAAAGAGATAGAGTATGACTCGTTGCTCCAGAAATATGTCGATAATGACAATCTCATCAAATATGAAAAATGGACTGAAAACACCGCTGACCTCCAGGGTCTAAAAAATGTGATCACAGCGATGGGAAATGCGGAAGACTCATCTATGAGCCCGGATGCAAAAAAATCGTTTTATATTAATGCTTACAACGCCCTTACGATTGATCTGATTCTTAGCCATTACAACGAAACTATGGGCGGAGGTGGAAGCCCATATCCAGGAGTTCGAAGCATTCGAAACATTTCCAATCTCGATTCTAAAGTTTGGGACCATTTCAAATGGAGAGTAGCCGGAAAACAACGAAGCCTTAATGATATTGAACATCGAATTCTTCGCCCCATGGGAGAAGCGCGAATCCACTTTGCAATCGTCTGCGCCTCGATGGGGTGCCCGCCTATCTATAAGCGCGCATTCTCAGAAAACACGCTCAATCAAGTCTTAGATGAACTTGCGAATTCCTTCGTCAACTCAGGAAGAAGCACGATCTTTGATAAGGCAAATCGAATTATTTCCACCTCTCATATTCTAAATTGGTTTGGACAGGATTTCGTCACAAGCTTTGGTTCATTGAAATCATTTTTCGCAAGATATGTCACAGTCATCCCTTCCCAGGAAGTAGAATCCTACAGCATAAAATTTCATGACTATGACTGGTCACTGAATGAGTCTCCGCCAACAGGTTCTGGAACGGAAAATGACGTTCCCTCTCCTTCGCCCAGCCCGACTCCGGGCTCTGGGACTGAGCGCGAGATCGGAAACTGATTTATGAAAATAAACGGGTGTGCGATCATTTTCTCACTTCTTTTGGCGTCTCTGGTCCAAGCAAACGAGGCAGTGATCACGACCTCACAATTAAAGGTAGACACCGAACAACACAAGGAGTCTTCCGTTAAACTCTCCCCGTCAGTGACGGTCGGAGTGGGTTCTACAAGCAACGCCACTTTACTTAATAATCCAACCCCAGGAGCCTATACAAAAATTGGCCCATCTCTCCTCGTTGATTATTCACCTAGAGAGGATTTGCTAGTAACTGGATCGTTGGAGGGAGCGCTCAAATATTTTCCGGACTCTCAAGTGAGTCAGCTTGCCAACGAACAGAGTGTTGATGCCAAAACTGATGTTGCTTGGTTCATCAATGAAAACTGGGAAGCAGGAAGTAATGTCTCCTTTCTATTCCTTGAAAACCATATCCCAACTGTTGGAGCCGACTCAGTTTCGGCGCAACTTCAAAAGTATTATCAACCTGAATTAAGGCTCTATGGCGCTTTGAATGGGGATAGATGGTCCACCGAGGTAGGAGTAGGAGCATCGCCTCGACGTTATTTAACAACTACCACCGATATTCAGGGGAATATTTTTAAGAACAGTTATGATGCCTCAAAGTTAGACGGCAGAATCGGTTATCGTTTTTCTCAAGATACGAGATTGGGATTTAAATTCTCCGTGGAGCAGAAAAAGTATTTAGAACGGATGGCTGAATTCACTGATGGCCTTCCCGTTACCCCCGGTTCAGCAAACCCAAATCTTGCAACATTAGCCCAAGACAACGAACTTCAACTTAAAACGAAGGCTTACACGACAAACTTCAATTCTACACTTGGGATTCGATTTGAAAAAGATCAGATTTTTGGCGCGAGAGATTCTGTTCGCTACAGATTCAAGCAAAAGGCCATTGTCCCTCTTTCGAACCGATTGAGTTTAGAACCAGAGGTTGCCATTTCCAGGCAAAATTATTCCAATTTTAGATCAGATCCCATCAACGATCCAAAGAATAGTCCGCTCAGAACGGATTGGGACACCCAGCTTGGAAGTTCTCTAAAATGGGCAGTGTTACAAAACATGACTCTTTCCATGCAATACGCCTATAATCGAAAGTCCACGAATTATGAATTAGAAAATTATACGGAGCATGTCATCGAGACGGGCATGGGGATGCAATTTTAAAAATAGGGAGGAAATAAACGTGAAAAAACAAAACATTCCAATAGGCATACTTCTCTTGGCCTTGAATTTAGTTTTGCCATCTATCAGCTTCTCTTCGGGAACTGAAAAAGGGGGCTCCACCACCTCGACTGAGGACAAACAGTCTGAAAAGCGAGACGAACAGCGTGAAGACAGAAGAGAAGAGCGGCGAGAAAAAATGAAAAAGAAGAAAAAGGGACAATGCTGCTCGGCTGAACAAAGTCAAAGCGCTGGATCTGGCACAGAAAAGCAAGGTTCTGGTTCTGAAAAAGACACGACCGATGAAAAGGAATAAATCCGACTAGACATGAACTGGAGTCAGAGTGAAAGTTTCAATCATTGTCCCCGTATTAAATGAAAGGGTCTTTATTGAGAATACTTTGACGCAACTAAAAGAAACTCTCTCCAGCTTAAAACAAGATGATTTTGGAAATTGGGAAGTCATAATTTCGGATGCTGGAAGTACGGACGGCACACTTAGCCTCATCGATAAGTTTCTTCATGGAACTGCCTCTTGGCTCACAATCACCGAGCCAATTCCAAATCCATCTGTTGGAAAAACTATTGTAAGAGGAATTCATAAAGCCACGGGCGACATCATCTTGATCTTACCAGCGGATTCTCAATTAACTCCAGAGGGCTTCAGAGATCTCTGGACAACTCTTCAATCTGGAACCGAGTGTGGTGGTTTTGTAAAAAGATACTTTCCCTCAAATTACGCACTGGTCCTCTACCAAACGGTTCAAAATTTAATTCGCCTTAAGTGTCTTAGACACCTTGTTTGGACTAACGGAATTTTTTTTAAGAAGTCCCTTTTGAGCTCGTTTGAGTTCCCAACAATCGGATTTTTAGAAGATGTGATTCTCTCAGATTTCTTGCGCAAAGTGCCAACATGGCGGGTCCTATCTACTTCGATCACAGTTTCTTCAAGACGGTATTACCCAAACAGAATCTTAAAGCGGATACTCATCAATTTATTTATCATGTTTTGCTACAGAACCGGCATTGCCTCTCCAGAACAATTAAAAGCCATCTACAGTTAACCCTTTTCTTTGAAAGAAAGTTGATTGACCATGTTGAATTCCATAGAGTGACCGAAATGGGGCTTGAAAACACATGGTAAATAAACGCAGTCGTGTGGTGAATGAAAGTGGTGGGAGTAAAACCAAACCAAAATTGGCCGCGCTTCTTCAATCCCCTGAGGTGGACAGTTGGAGAGCTCTAATGAGAGCGTTCCAATCGATCTATCAACAATTGGAAAAATCCCTGCTTGTTGAGGATTGCTCGATTTCAAGATTCCAAATTCTATTTGTGCTTTACATGGAAGGCCCACTTCCAGCCGTGAAGATCGCACGCAGACTTTTGGTAACAAGGGGAAACATTTCGACCTTTATTAAAAGGCTCCACGCAGATGAACTCATCATGCCGATTGTTACAAAACCAGGGCAGAAGAGACCGTTTTTTCAACTCACCGCAAAAGGAAGGAATTTATTTGAATCTCTTTTTCCTAGGCATATTGAGCGGGTCAAAAAGCTTATGAAGCCGCTATCTAAAGAAGTGCTGCAGACTTTAGATGAAATTTCTAAGACACGCCTTCCAAAGAATTAGCCCGACATACCGACCCTATTTATGGCCAAAAGTCTCTGGACAAGACCCTAAATGTTTATATATAAACATTTAGGGAAGTAGGAGCAATTGAATAATAGAGGCTTGGTTAAAAACATGGATTTCACATCGTCACAGTTTATCGATCAGCTTAAATGCCGTAATTCAGAAGCTATAGAGCGCGTTGTGCGCAGCTATACTGAAGCACTATACCGAGGCGCTCTTGGCCTTGGGTTCGATCCCGTGGCGTCCGAGGAACTAGTTCAATCAGTTTGGGTCACCTTCTTTGACGTTGTCGCAACTTTTGAAGGTCGCTCCCATGTGAGAACCTTTATTTTTGGGATTATGTATAATAAGGCCCTAGAATTACGTCGAGAAAAGAAGAAAATCGAAAATACAGATCCAATTGAAGAAGTAATGGAAAGCCGCTTTGATTCCACAGGACGATGGTCCAAACCTCCCGTTGACCCAGAGCAGTTTCTGGTTGCTTCTCAAACCATGGAGCTCATTCAGAAATGCATTGACGCACTTCCTATTAACCAACGGATGGCGTTTTGCCTCCGGGAGATTGATGATCATGGCAGCTCAGATATCTGTAATATTCTGGGTGTTACCGTCACTAACTTAGGAGTGCTGCTCTTTAGAGCGAAAAATCGCCTAAGAGAATGTATTGAGGGTAAGTCGAAGGCGAGACCATAGGTAAAGGACTACGCATGCTTCGTTGTCATGAAATTGTAAAGATATTGAGTTCAGGTGAGGAGCTTTCGCTTTTGAAGCGTGCCGAGCTCAAAATGCACCTCGCGATGTGTGTCCACTGCTCAAAATATGCTCGGCACTTAAAAATTTTGAAAGAATCTTTTACGAAATTTTTCAAACTCAAAACCCATGTGGAAAAAGATCAGGTGGAGAAACTTGAGAATCAAGTGATTGAGAAACTTAAAAAAAGTGGATCTGGGTAAACATTCAAAGATTTGATGATGGAATCAAAAAATAGAATATTTGAAACAATTCAAAACGAGCGCGGAGATGTAGCGAATATTTATCGCGCCTTCTCAAATTTTCCGGAGGGCATTCAGGCGCACTACGATTTTTATAAAAATATTGTTTTAGCACCCGACTTGCCGCTGCCTCGTTCCGAAAGAGAATTTCTCGCTGTCTGCACGAGCCAGGCAAACCAATGCCCTTATTGTATCAGTCATCATGGGGAAGCGTTAAAAAATTTTGAAGCACCATCAAAGTCTGAAAGCCGTTTCGATCTTTTAAAACGACTAGCGACGGTCTTGACACAGGAACCGTGGAAAGCTGGATCTCTACGAAATGCCTTTCTAGCCGGAGGCTTTTCTGACTCTCAATGGGAACATGCTGTGATGGTCGTGTCATATTTTAACTTAGCCAATCGCTGTGCTCATGCGATGAACGTCGAATTAGAAAAAGACTTCGAAAAATCTTGCGAGTGAGGGGGGCTGATGAATGATCGCTTAAAAATCAGCCTTCTTGTGCTTAGGCTCTGTGTTTTTGTCGTCATGCTTTTTTGGACGATCGATAAATTTCTACGTCCCGATCATGCCGCAACCGTGTATGAGCATTTTTATCTTCTTCCTGGCTGGGGACAATCGGCAATAATGGCTGTTGGAGTTGCTGAGCTTATTTTGATTTTTGGATTCCTGCTTGGGGTCAAAAAGAGGTTCACCTACGGATCGATTTTACTCTTGCATTCTGTCTCAACCTTTTCTTCCTACAAGCAGTATTTAGATCCTTTTGATAAAGGGAATCTCCTCTTTTTTGCCGCGTGGCCAATGCTTGCAGCTTGTCTGACGCTGTACCTTTTAAGAGACGACGACACGATGTTCGTGTTTCGGCCCTCAGTCTAACATGTTTTCACCTCTCTTAAATTTCATTGGAAGGATTTTAGCCAGGTATTTAAACAAGACCATTACCGGACATATTCCCATTGTGGTTTATTCGACAGAGGAACTCGCCGGAATTCTTCGACCAGGTGACATATTATTGGTTGAAGGAAATTTACGTGTCAGCGTCGCTATCAAATACATTACGCAGTCAACGTGGTCTCACGCCGCAATTTTTGTTGGTGATCGTTTGAAATCACAAAATGAGAACGGTGAGCCGCTAACTCTGATCGAGGCTGATGTTCAAAGAGGCGTCGTCGCGGTTCCAATCAGTAAATATTGCTGTTTTCAAACGCGAATATGCCGTCCAGTTGGTCTAACAATGGAAGATTGCGAACGAGTTGTCGATTTCGCTGTTTCTCGACTTGGAGATTCATACGATTTAAAAAATGTAATAGATCTTGCGCGATATTTGTTGCCCACACCACCTGTTCCAACAAGGTGGCGGCGGCGTCTTCTTGCTCTCGGTTGTGGAGAGCCAACTATGTCTATCTGCTCGACTTTAATTGCACAAGCGTTTCAATCGGTTCGTTATCCAATTCTTCCCATCGTTACTCACGGGGACGCAGCTGACCCGAAGAGCCGAGAGATCTTGCACATCAGACATCATAGTCTTTTTGCCCCTCGCGATTTTGATCTGTCGCCATACTTTCAAATCATCAAACCGGCCCTCGCCTTGAACTTCAATTACAAAAATATAATTTGGGGCGATCTCAATTTGGGATCAACCTCATCTGATAAGGGTGTCTAAATTTTTTAACGCGCAGACCCAATGGGGTATTTTAAATAGGTCGATAATTGTAAGAAAACCCGGCCCATCTTCACTAATAACTTAGAGGCTAGGACCTGATTTTATATCTTACTAAGGAGGCATCTATGTCCATTTTTAAGTTACACGATGTGAATTCAGCACCCGCTGATTCAAAAGTACTGCTTGAGGGGGTTCAAAAGAAGTTCGGGTTTGTTCCGAATTTAATGAAAGTGTTCGCTGAGTCACCTGTGGCTTTGCAAGCCTACGGTGCTGTGTCGGAGATTCTAGAGAAAAGCAGTTTTTCTCCGATTGAAAGGCAGCTTGTTTTACTTGCAGTCAGTTATGCCAATAAGTGTGAATACTGCGTTGCTGTTCACTCGATGATCTCAAAAAATACTCCTGAAGTTGATAAACAAGATGTTGAGAAACTGAGACAAGGAGAGCCTCTTACAAATAAAAAGCTAGACATCTTAGTTCAGTTTACTAAACAGCTTGTAAGTGAGCGCGGCTTTGTGAGCGAAGCGGAGCAGAAGAAATTCTTAAATGCTGGCTATACTCCACAAAATATTCTGGAAATTTTAGTAGCTATTGGTCTGAAGACAATCAGCAACTACACGAACCACTTGGCTCAAACGCCACTAGATGAAGCCTTCCAAAGCGAAAAGTGGACGGCTAAATGATATGAATGTGCAAAGTCTCGTTGTTGGATGTAACTTTGCAAGGATTTTTTACGAACTTGGATTTTAGAATTAGGCTTAGATATAAACCGCCGCGTCAAATTTCTTGGCGTTGCAACAAAGGAGGAGATCGAATGAAAAACAACGAAAATCGTCTGCTAATTAACGCAGCTATCGCAGGAATCATCGCTGCAAGCTCGTTGGGTTTAGCTTCCTCAGCGTTAGCTGAAGGCAAACCCACGGATAAAGGACACTGCGTGGGTTCCAATGCCTGTAAAGGCAAGGGTGGATGTGCTCAAGAAGGAATGAACTCTTGCAAAGGGCAGAACGGATGCAAAGGCAAAGGTTTTGTGGAAAAGACCCGTGCTGAGTGCGAAAAGTTAGCCAAAAAGGACAAGAACATTAAATTTGAAGAATCAAAAATGTAGTTGGCCGGTTGAGTGGCCTATCTGAAGGGCGAGTGAGAGTATGAAGCGAGAAAACTTATTTCCAAACCTTGGTATCGGTCTTGGCTTAAGAGCCCCGCACTACTCTCATATCGCTCAATCCCAGCCACCTCTTGGTTGGTTTGAAGCGATCTCGGAAAACTACATGGGACTCAGTGAATCGGGGTGTGGTCGTCCCCGTAAGATTTTAGAGAGCTTCAGAACGGATTACGAAATTGTTCTTCACGGAGTATCGCTTTCAATTGGTTCCACTGACGAATTGAATTTTTCATACTTAACGAAACTAAAAGAATTAGCTCAAGCCATTCAACCCATGTGGATTTCCGAGCATCTCTGTTGGACAGGCGTCAACGGTGAAAACGTTCACGATCTTCTGCCGCTTCCTTTTACTAAGGAGGCAATAAATCACCTAGCATCGAGAATTTCCAAGGTTCAAGATTTTCTGGGCAGACGAATTCTTTTTGAAAATGTCTCAAGTTATATCAACTTCAAACACTCTGAAATGACGGAGTGGGATTTTTTAGGCGAGATTTCAAAACAAGCAGATTGTGGAATTCTTCTTGATATCAATAACGTCTATGTGAACTCCGTTAATCACAAATTCGATCCTGTTGCCTATTTAAAAGCGCTACCTTCTGATCGAATCGGACAGATCCATTTAGCTGGCCACTCTCGGCAGGGCGAAATCTTAGTGGACACCCACGATGCACCCGTTTGCAATGAGGTGTGGGATCTTTTTCGTGTAGCTGTGAAACTTTTTGGACCAATTTCAACAATGATTGAGTGGGATGACAAGATTCCAGATTTTCTCCGACTGAAAGCGGAAGCGGACAAAGCCGAACAAATCATGAGCAAAGAAATGGAGGTTGCCGATGAACGCCTCTCCCTCCTTGCATGATCTTCAATTGTGGCTGAAATGGATTATTACTGATCCACGCGGAGTCACTGAGGCCCTGAAAAATCCTACACCAAAGGTAGAAAAATATAGAGACCGCTATACGACGCCGACGCCATCTTATCTGGGATTAATTGTGGGCGACTCAACTTGCTCGATTGATCGCCTAGATATCTACGCTGAGGGATATTTCTCTAGAATCTTGGAGTGTATGAGAAAAGACTTCGGCAGGACACAGAAAGTCGTTGGTGAAGCGGCATTCACTAAGCTGGTTTCCGAATATCTGAAGGCCCACCCTTCAAAGTTCACTTCAATTGACGAAGTTGGTTCTCGATTTGCGAATTTTATCTCCGAATTTGATGATATCGATCTAAATGATTGGGTTTCTGATCTTGCTCGATTTGAATGGTTTTGGATTGAATCGTTCTATTCCAGAACAGGTACAATTCAATCTGGTTGGCAAAATGAGATGGCTAAGAACCCTAACGTGTCCCTTCAAATCCATCCTTCAGTGAGAGTTATTCACTCCCAGTGGCCTATAGTAGAATTGATTAAAGCACTTGATTCTGACTGTGCGATTGATTCCGATGAACTAAATAAAAAATCAGAGAGCGCCATAGTTATTTATCGGTTTCATGATGAGGTCTATTGGGAGGAATTGAGCCCTTCGGTTTTTCAAATAATCCAGAGTTTAAAAAATGGAACTTCACTCGGCGCGGCGCTGGCGCAAGTAAAAAATATTGAACCCGAAGTCATTTCCAAAAATTTTAGCCGCTGGGTTGAGAGAGAAATCTTGTGTGGTGTTTTAAGCGAACGGAATGGGAGGATTACATGAATCAGGTCACCATTTTATATAACCGTGGGGTCGACTCTTTACAAAAGCTAAACTGGCTGCCCGTGCTTCTTGCAAGGATATCAATGGGTTCTATTTTTATTCTTTCCGGCTGGGGAAAGCTTCACAACTTGCCGAAGGTAACGGAGTTTTTCACGGAACTTGGAATTCCTTTTCCAGGGATTAACGCGGGCCTTGTGGGGGTTACGGAATTCGGCTGTGGCCTTCTGATATTGCTGGGTTTGTTGACAAGGCTTGTGTCAATTCCGCTCATAGCAACCATGGCAGTAGCAATCATCACAGCAAAACGATCCGAGATCAGCAGTTTTACGGATGTACTTGGATTTGAGGAATTTGTTTACATCGTGATTTTTATCTGGCTCATCGTAAATGGAGCAGGGAAAATTTCTCTGGACACCTTTATTTCTGCTCGATGCAACAAAAAATAAGGGGCTAAAGGATTGACCTCATTTTTTGGTGGGAGACTACTACTTCGGTCGTAGTTTTAGTTCTATTATTTGATTTCGCATCTACATGAGTTGCAGGATACAGGTTTCCTTAAAAAGATGTTCCAGATACTGACTCCGATTAGGCCAGCAACACTTCCATAGGTCAGAATTCCGTTGTCGATGTTATCAAAAGAGCCATAGCGACCGAGGTAAAGACCGATTGACATGGAAGCGCCGACAATAATTGGCCAAAGATTCCTGTGTACCTTTATATAAGACCAAAAGAGTCCTCCCATTGTCGCAAAAAGAAAGAGAATAAGAATGGACCTTAAAATGGACTCATGAACAACGAATCCCAAACCAACGGAACTCAAAAAAATAGCAATGCCGGGTTTACAAATGGGGCAAAATAAGACTGTAACAATTGATCCGATAGAACCAGTGGGAGTCAGAACTTTCCCTTTGTTAGCGATGGTTGTCTGCTCAGAATTTATCTCGGACACCTTAGACCTCCATTTTTTCTATGATCGGGCAGCAATCCGAAACCACACGATTTTCACAATCAGAAACGAGGTTCTTAAGAGTGCGCTCTAATTTCTTTAGGTGTGTAATCTTCTGCTGCACGTCTTTCAGCTTTTGTTCGGCCTTCGATCTAACTTGATTGCAACGATCCACTGAGCGTACCCGAAGACTGAGGAGACCTTGAATCTCGCCGAGACTAAAACCCAAGTCTTTGGCCTGCCGAATAAAATGTAGGCGCTTCAGACTGTCTTCGTTATAAACGCGGTAGCCTGAATCAAGTCGTGTCTGCGGTTTTAGAATTCCTTCTCTTTCGTAAAAACGAACAGTTTGTACGTTAACGCCAGCAGCTTTAGCGAGCTGACCAATTGTTAAGGTCTTCGACGCACCATTTCTCATGTTTAACAGTATAACCCTATATGTAGGTATAGGGTCAAGAAATTCGTGCCATCTCAAAATAAGGCGGTTTTGAAATCGAAATTTATCTATTGACCTTATACCTATGTATAGGCCTTAGACTTAATCATATAAAGGAGGAACAATTTTATGGCTAAAAGAAAAGTTGAAGTTTTCACCTCTGGTTGTCCGGTTTGCGAGCCGGTAGTTGATCTTGTGAAAAAGACAGCCTGTCCCTCATGCGAGCTCGTCGTTTACGATCTTAATGCGGGTTGTGCGACAAATGAGTGCCGAGATAAAGCAAAAGATTATGGCATCACAAGAGTTCCTGCCGTCGTCGTGGATGGTAAACTTCTTGACTGCTGTAAAGTCGGCACGGTTAGCGAAAAGGAATTGCGGGCAGCTGGAATCGGAGTCAGATGAGTGATTGAATGGGGGCTAATTTTTAAGGAGCCCCTATTTCTGGAATTCGTGGAGCAAGAGTTATGAAGGTAGACAAAATTGAAAATAAATCGGGCCTGCTTGTGGGAGGCGGTATTGTCGCTTCGATCATTGCCTCTGTTTGCTGCATTGGCCCACTCATTTTAACGATTCTTGGGGTTTCAGGTGCAGCAGCACTGGCGAGATTTGATGTTATCCGAATACCGATGATTATTCTGGTGTTAGCACTCTTTGGATTTGCTGGCTTTACGCTTTACCGAAAACGCAACAGTTGTGAACCAGGGTCCATTTGTGCTGATCCCAAGAAGTATCGAAAAATGGTCGTGTTTTACTGGATAGGATTGGCAGTAGCTCTTTTGGGGATCACTTCTCCTCAATGGGTGGCTTGGCTATTCTCATAAAAGGAGGAAAAACAAATGGGGAAATCAATTCATGCTTTCATCTTTCTGGGTGGACTTATGGTAACGAGCCATGCTTGGGCGGAAAAGGCTTGCTTCGATGTTCAGGGAATGACCTGTGCTACGTGTGGGATAACTGTTAAATCTGCTGTAAAGAAGCTCAAAGGTGTCGAGGAGGTCAAAGCATCTGTTGAAAAGAAAAAAGCAATCGTTCAGTACGATAAGACTCTTACAAATCCGGATGAAATTAAGAAGGCTATCGATGAAGTGGGCTACAAGGCTACGACACAGGAATGTAAAAACATTGAAGGGTAATAGGAGGATTTATGGATTTAAAAAAAATTGATCCCGCACTGGAACTTATGAAGGATTTTTCAAAAATCACAAATGGAATGCCGGCGCTCATTGAGCAAATGAGAAAAAAAGCCATCTTTTCTGATGGAGATGTTCCCCAAAAATTTAAGATCCTTACAGCTATGGTATGGGCGATCTCTGCTCGATGCGAGCCCTGCTTCAAATACTACATCCACAGAGCCGTCGAGAAAGGAACGACGGAAAAAGAACTCGGTGAATTCCTAGCTATTGCTTCTACGATGGGCGGATGTGTTGGAGAAATGTGGGCACTTAAGGCGTTTAAAG
The DNA here is from genome assembly GCA_050249195.1 of Bdellovibrionales bacterium. Lineage (GTDB taxonomy): Bacteria > Bdellovibrionota > Bdellovibrionia > Bdellovibrionales > UBA1609 > JALHOQ01. Next base: position 114,058 of record JBFWQY010000001.1, on the reverse strand, counting down.
CTTATAAAGAGATGGCTTCGGGGCAAGCAGCTCCAGCCGAAGAGCCCTCATGCTGCATTTGATTTCCTATATATTTTTTTTGAATTGATCGATTCGTAGGGAAATTTCATCTCTGACATTGCGAAATAGAGTAAGCCGCTCTTCACCAGAGCCTTGGTTAGTCGCTGGATCTGGCAAGGACCAATGTAGCTCTTTAACTTTCCCTGATGGAAATACGGGACAAATTTCCTCTGCGCAAAGTGTAATCACATAATCGAGTTCATCAAGGAATTTTGGGTCCAAGTCACCTATCGACTTGGAATACTGATTTGAAATATCGATTCCAATTTCATTCATTGCTTTGACGGCTAATGGATTCAGTTTTCCAGGATTGGATCCCGCACTTTTTATATGAAAGGATGGATCAAGCATGTTTTTAGCCAGTCCCTCTGCCATTTGACTACGGGCAGAATTGGCAACACAGAGAAATAAAATATTCATTCAAAACTCAATATCTGAATTGAGGATAGCCCGCCAAGCAAGGCACCAATAAGCCATAATAGAAATGTCCAGATAACAATATCCACTCCAAAGACCATAAAGAAAATGAGGGACAGTACACTTAATAAGAAAACCTGGATGAAAACATTTTTCTTTAAGACCAAGAACTCCTCTCGTCGCAAAACCACTTGGCAAAAGATTCCGGTCAGTCCAAGGAACAGAAACCCGCAGAGAAACATGCAAAAAGAATGGCCAAACCTCATAAAATACTGGGATAGCGAAAAGCTAGTATTAAATGGATTCATCCCAAACTGATCGCAAACAGCAAGCGAAAGCGTTCCCACGACAGAATGAATTCCAAATAGCTTTAAGAATACCAACCAGGATGACGGATTGAGATCGCGATGGATGTAGTTTAGGATCCGTTCTGATACATCTTCGGGCACGGCTACTTCTTTGGCAGTCACAAAGTCTTTAAAATCTTCAAGCCATTCTTTTTCCGTGATTCTTGGGTTCATTCCCTGTCCCCCTTTTTACTTAACGCCGAACGAAGTTTCTTAATCCCGCGACTGATTACTTGCCTTACGTTAGGTTCAGAAGTTTTCATATCATCAGCAATTTTCTCAAAGGACCAATCATGAAGATAGCGAAGCTCGATTGCTCTTTTTTGATGATGGGGAAGCACTTCCAAGATTGCTGAAATATCGCGTGGCGAATGTGCTTCTGCCACCACAGAAACTAGATTGTCTAATAGAACTGAAGACGAAGTCGAGTTTTGAGAAACCTTTGTCTCTGCGGTCTTTAAAAAGTCAAAAAGTGCGTTTCTTGAAATTGTAAATAGCCAAGGCAAGAACGGATACTGAGAATTGTATTTGGATCTTGATCTATGGAGCTTTTCAAACGTCTCCTGCAAGAGTTCCTGGGCATGACCCGCGTCTACCTTTTTCTTAAGGTATTCAAACACTCGCCCTGAGTGACGATGATAGAGGATTTCAAACGCGGCAAAATCACCGCTTTGATAAAGCGTCATAAGTTCCTCGTCTGATAAGTCGCCCTTGTTTCTTTGCATTCACACCCATTATTACGAAAGCGCCCTACATTTTGTGACAGTCACATCAAAGATAGCCAAAAAGATCAATTATTACAATTAGATATAATTTTTGTCACAAACGCATTGAAACACTCGTAATAAGGGGTATGAAGCGAACTGTCTGTATCTTTTCAATACTGCTATTTGTGAGCCCTCTCGCTGCCTTTGCTCAAGAGCGAATGAGCCTTGAGGCTTTTTTAAATAAAGTTCGAGAGCAGAATCTTGACCTAAAAGTAGAGTCTGCAAAATCGGAAGCCGCTCAAGCCAATGCTGTAGGACTCGCAATTCCTCCTCCAATGGCAGGAGTGAGCCAAATGAGAGAGGATACGGGTAACACTGCCGACGGATTTGAAATTAGCCAGAGCATTCCTTTTCCAACAAAGCTTACAAGCGACAGATCGGCTAGACAAGATGCCGCAAAATCTCAGGAGGAGATGCGCCTTGCGCGGGCGAGTGAGGTCTTGGCGAAAGCGAAACTTCTATATTTTTCTCTATGGGCCAGTCAAGAACGGCTCGGACTACTGCGAGATAAAAGGCAGGTTCTTGAAAACCACATTAAGTTAGCCAGATCATCCGCCCGCTCAGACAGCTTTGCCGGAATTCACCTTCTTAAAACAGAGTCGGATCGTGATTTAGTAGAAAATGACATCTTGTCAGCTGAACAAAACGTGCGTGAGCGCCAAGTTGAAATAGCCGTATTTATCAATGCAGATTCAAATGCATTTAGAGTCCTGGCTGAAGAACCGCCAATTTCTTTCGTTCCAAAAATTGATTCCCTGACAACCTCTCATCAAATCAGGGCTTCAACCTTAAGTCTTGAAAGTTTTAAATCCAGAGAATCAGAGGCGCGGGCATCTTGGTTTCCAGACATCAATCTTAGATACAAAGAGATGGGCACGACCAGAATGTTCTCAGGTTACAAGGAAGTCATGGTGGGCGTAACGCTCCCGTTCGTATTTTTTTGGGAGCCCAATTCTGCTGTGAACAAGGCAACCGCTGAACGAAACCAAGCAGAATATGAATTAGAAAAGCAAAAGCGAGAAATTGAAGCTGAAAGAGTTGTGTTAATCAGTAAAGCCGAGGCGTTGAAAAAACAACTTGAGACTCTGACTAATAAACTTATTCCAAGAGCTGAAAAACGAATGAAGCTCGTACATAACCTGGCACCACGAGACATGGAAACGCTCCAAGATCATCGTGAAACAATGGAAGCTTTTCCTGATTTAAAGATGAAGCGGCTTGAGCTTCGGATGGAATTTGAGCAAGCCATTTCGTCTCTAGAAAAATACATATCTCAAAAAGGATCTGATCATGAGTAAGAAATGGATTGCAATTATAATTGCACTGGTTGGTGTCATCGGCTTTTGGACGATTCAGAAATCTGCTAAAAAGACAGACGACAAAGAAAAAAATCAGGTCGCTAAAGTTGAGGGCAAATTTTATTGGACCTGTCCCATGCATCCGCAGATTCACTCCGAGCATTCTGGTGAGTGTCCGATCTGCCACATGAAACTTGTAAAAGTAGCGGAGCAAATCGACACAGAAAAATCTCAAGGGGACTCAACAGAAAAGAGAAGTTCTGTCCAGGCAACATCAATGCAACTTGAACTTATCGGCATCCAAAAACAAGAAGTCGAGAAAATGTCTCTCACTGCCGTTATTCCAGTATCAGGCCGTCTTCTCTCAGCCTCTTCGGTAGCCTTTCAAGTATATGAGACAGATTTAAGATATGTGCGACCTGGATTGATTTTTAAGGGTGAGGATAGCTTTTATTCGGGAGAGGAAATCTCAGGCACGGTCTCTTCAGTTGACTCCATTGTGGATCCCACAAGCCGCACGGTTCGAGTAGTGGGCACTATCCACAAAGGGCCAAGAGGACTTATTTCTGAAACAAGTTTCCGTGGCGAAATAAGAATTGAGCTTAAGGATAAACTGGCCATTCCTGAAAGTGCCGTCCTTCACACAGGTCAGGGTGATCTCGTGTATCTTGTCGGAGATGGAAATAAGCTCACGGCAAAGAAAGTAAGCGTAGGGTTGAAAACGGAAGGATTTTACGAAGTTCTTTCAGGATTAAATCCTGGCGACTTCATTAGCTCCGGTCCAAATTTCTTAATCGACTCCGAGGCAAAGATTCGGGGTACTTCAGATCCTGGAAGTAAACAATCAAATCCGACGTGTCCAGATGGTCAGCACTGGGACATTCCGATGTCTATGTGCATGCCGGGTAAGGACAGCAAATGATCAAAAAGATCATTGAATTCTCAGCTCATAATCGTTTTCTGGTTCTCTCAATCACAGTCGTCTTCGTATTGATCGGAGTTTATTGTCTAAAAAAAATCCCGCTCGATGCTATTCCTGACCTTTCAGATACCCAGGTGATCATCTACTCCAAATGGGATCGCTCTCCAGACATCATGGAGAATCAAGTAACCTATCCTGTCGTATCTTCAATGCTAGGTAGCCCCAAAGTAAAATCCGTCCGAGGATTTTCGGACTATGGATTTTCATACGTTTATGTAATTTTTGAAGACGGCACCGATCTTTATTGGGCAAGAAGCCGTGTTTTAGAGAGTCTCAATAGGATCGCCTCGCAACTTCCGGCTGGTGTAAAAACAGAAATCGGCCCCGATGCGACGAGTGTTGGCTGGGTTTATCAGTATGCAATTCAGGATGAGTCGGGCCGTTTTAACTCTGCCGATTTAAGATCGATGCAAGACTGGCTCATTAGATTTCAACTACAAAGCGTTCAAGGTGTGGCCGAGGTCGCTGCTGTAGGTGGTTTTGTAAAGCAATATCAAATAAAAATTGACCCAACCAAACTTCAGCTTTTCCAAGTCACCATGAGCCAAGTCATGGAAGCCGTTAGAAACTCAAATCAAGAAAGCGGAGGTCGTACAGTTGAGTTCTCTGGCACCGAAGCAATGGTGAGAAGCCGGGGTTTAGTTGATAAGGTAGAAGATATAGAAAACGCGGTGGTCAACTTCAATCCACGAAGCCGTGCTCCGATTATCGTCAAGCAAGTTGCAACCGTTTCTGTCGGGCCTGAAATGCGACGCGGGATCACTGACTTTAATGGACTCGGCGATACAGTTGGCGGAATCATTGTCATGCGCCAGGGGGAAGATGCTCCTGCAGTCATTGGCAGAGTAAAAGATAAAATCAAAGAAATTCAAAAGACTCTGCCCGAAGGGGTCAAAATCGTTTCAATCTATGACAGATCAGATTTGATTGAGCGCGCCATTGAAACTCTTAAATCAACGCTTCTCGAAGAACTTATTATTGTTAGTCTCATTATTCTTCTTTTTCTTTGGCACATACCCTCGGCCATCGTACCTATCGTTACGATACCAATAGCAGTACTTCTGTCCTTTATTCCACTTTACCTCATCGGCCAAAGCTCCAACATTATGTCGCTTGCTGGAATTGCGATCTCCATCGGAGTTCTGGTCGACGGAGCCATTGTGGAAGTTGAGAATGCTTATCGAAAAATTCAGCATTGGGATGAGGGAGGACGAAAAGGAGACTTCTTTCATGTAAGGCTTGAGGCACTCACCGAAGTTGGACCTTCTGTGTTCTTTTCTCTTCTTGTGATTGCCGTGGCATTTATTCCGATTTTTACACTTGTTGACCAAGAAGGAAGACTCTTTAGGCCGCTTGCACTTTCAAAAAACTTTGCAATGGCGATTGCAGCTCTCCTTGCCATCACTTTTGATCCCGCTATGAGGATGATGTTCGCAAGGTCGGAAAAGTTTCAAACTCCAAAAAAATGGCTCAATGAAATTGGAAATAGACTTTTTGTTGGAACCTACTATTCAGAACACAAACATCCCATCAGTCGAAGGCTCTACAGGGTCTATGAACCTGTTATTGATTGGGTTTTAAAGCATAAAAAGAAAACCTTGGGATTTGCGGTAGTCGGAATGCTCTCCATCATTCCAGGCTTCATGATGCTGGGATCAGAGTTCATGCCTACACTCCACGAGGGAAGTCTTCTCTATATGCCCACGGCCCTTCCCGGCATCTCCGTGAGTGAAGCGCAAAAGGTCCTGACTCTTCAGGATAAGATTCTTAAGACTTTTCCTGAAGTCGACACAGTTTTCGGTAAAGCGGGACGCGCTGAAACTTCAACCGACACGGCACCACTTAGCATGGTGGAAACTACGATCACTCTAAAGCCAAAATCAGAATGGCGAAAATTAGAACGCTGGTATTCCTTTCTGCCAAATTTGCTTAAAGGTCCTTTTGAAAGAGTTTGGCCTGAAACGATTAGCGAGGAACAACTGATCGATGAGTTGAATGAGAAACTAAATTTTCTGGGAATGCCCAATATTTGGACCATGCCGATCAAGAATCGAATCGATATGCTCTCAACAGGTATCCGAAGCCCACTCGGTATTAAAATTTTTGGTGCCGACCTTAAGACCATTCAATCCATTGGTGAAAGTATTGAAAAGGAACTTAAAAACTTAGAAGGAACAAGGACGGTCATCGCCGAAAGAATAGCGAGCGGATATTTTTTGGATGTCGATTTTGATCGAGAGAAACTTAAAGCTTTTGGCCTCTCTCTCAAAGATGCACAGGACCAAGCAATGGTGGCCGTTGGTGGAGAGAATGTTTCTCAAATCCTTGCCACTCGTGAGCGTTATCCGATCCAAGTAAGAATGGCTCCCGCCTTCAGACAAGACCTTGAGCAAATAAGGCGAGTTCTCATCACAACTCCTACGGGTGCTCAAATCCCCTTAAGTACAATTGCGAAGGTGCAGTATCGAGAAGGACCAAGCATGATCCGCGATGAGAATGCATCACTTGTGGGTTACGTCTATGTCGATATTGATCCCAAGCAAGTGGATATTGGAACTTACGTTGAAAAGGCAAAGACTTTGCTTGGCGAAAAGATCAAAGTACCACAAGGGTATCTAATATCTTGGAGTGGACAATTTGAAAATATGGCGCGAGTGAAAGAGCGCCTTAAAGTTGTCATTCCACTTACTCTCATACTGATTATTTTCCTTTTACATTTCAATACGAAGTCTTGGGTAAAGACCGGGATCGTACTTCTAGCCGTTCCCTTTTCACTCATCGGCGCTGTGTGGCTGTTAGTATTCCTCGGATATAATCTCTCGATTGCTGCTTGGGTTGGGATGATCGCTCTACTTGGGCTTGATGCCGAGACGGGAGTTTTTATGCTCATGTATCTTGACTTGGCCTTTGATGATCGAGTGAAGAAGGGGCAGATGAACACTCTTTCTGATCTCAAAGGTGCTGTGATCGAAGGTGCTGTTCATAGAGTTCGCCCAAAGCTCATGACTGTTGCTGCTCTATTTTTAGGGCTTATTCCTATTATGTGGTCCATCGGAGCTGGAGCCGATGTCATGAAGAGAATCGCGGCCCCAATGATTGGAGGACTTGTCACCTCTTTCGGGCTTGAGCTTTTGATTTACCCTGTGCTTTTTTATCTATGGAAGCAGAAAGCACATTTTAATATTTCGATAAGAAAAACAAAGGAGGCGTTATGAAATTCGCATTAATTTTAACCACTCTGTTAACTACGTCCGCTTTGGCGTTCGCCGCTGAAAAAACGGAAAACCAAACGGTAAAGCTTTCCGTTGCGGAAAAAGGATTTGAGCCAAACAGTATCGACGTCAAACCAGGAGTTCCCGTGACCCTCAAGGTAACGAGGAAAACTGATGCGACTTGCGCAACCCAGGTTCAGATCCCGTCTCAAAAAATTAAAAAAGATTTGCCACTGAATAAAGAAGTGTCAATTGAAATTGGCAAGCTTGAAAAGGGTGAGATTCGCTTTGCTTGCGGGATGAACATGCTGGAAGGAAAAATCATTACCAGATGATTTTAGGGCGCATTTTTTTAAGACAAGAGAGAATGAAACAACTAACGAAAGTAAAATGTATTTTTATTTCGTTGGCGGCTTTCGCTTTCTTTAGTCTTGCGAACGCACATCAAGATCATGCGCATCACAAACCTAAACTTGCACTTTCTTCTTCGGAAGAAGAGAAGAGGCAATCCAGCCTTTATCAAATAAACGAAAAGTACAAACAGATAGTAAAGCCAATTTTCCAAAAAAACTGTTTCAACTGTCACAGTGAGCAGACTCAATATCCTTGGTATTACAAATTGCCTATAGCCAAACAATTGATCGATAGTGATATTCTTGAGTCAAAAAAACATATCGATCTAACGAATGATTTTCCATTTCGAGGGCACGGTTCTCCAGAGGAAGATTTGCCAGCAGTTCGCAAAGTAATTGAAGACAACACAATGCCCCCTTTTCGTTACAAGATTCTTCATTCAGAATCAGGACTCAGTGAAGACGAACGGCAGGCCATCTTGCGGTGGATTCAAGAAAGTCTCAATGCTTTACAACCGTCCTCTATCGAAGTGCCAAAATAGATTCCTTCAAAACATGATAGGACGACTTCAAAACCAAAGCTGCAATGCACACACCAACTATTAAATCAGGGTATTTCGATTGGGTAAGTGAGACAGCCCCGGCAGCCAGTAAAACGCCAATATTCGCTATCACATCATTACGGGAGCAAAGCCAGGTCGAGCGCATATTGAGATCATCATTTCGATGATGAAGCAAAAGAATGGCACAGATAAAGTTGGCTATCATCGCAATTGTGCCCACGATACCCATCGTGGAAGCAATGGGGAGGCCAGGGATCATGAATCGGCGTATAGCCTCTCCGATCACTCCAAGACCAAAAAGAGTCATGATAGATCCTTTTATCAATGACGTTGACGCTCCCCATTTTATGCTGCGGCCAATGGCGTAGATGCTAATTCCATAAACAAAAGCATCTCCCAACATATCCAGGGAATCTGCTAGTAGAGACGTGGAGCCAGCTAATACTCCGTAAAACCCTTCCAGAAAAAACATGATTAGATTTATGGCCAATACAATCCAAAGTATTTTCGCCTGACGTTTAGCTAAGACTTTCAGCTCATCAGTTTTGCTATCGCAGCACGAATCAGACAAAGTATTCCCCGCATTGAATCAATGTGCGCATTGGCGTTCTTCTATAATAAGGTGACCAAATGAAAATTTTTCGCCAATCAGTTTTCTGTAATAGGTTGTGCCTTTAGGCAAGGCGCAAGTAATGACCATCTCGCAGGCATGAGCATTCGGCGCGATTCGCCAGATATGAAGGTCACTGACTTCAGCACCTTCGCCTTCAATTAAACGTCTGACCTTCTCGTGATTAATTGATTTGGCATGCCCGTCCAATAATTCCCAGGCAGTTTCTCTGCACAACGAGTAGGCCCAGCGCAGAATTACCGCAGATCCAATGATGCCCATTAAAGGGTCAAGCCAAACGGCATCATAGAACTTCCCTAGCGTCAGTGCCACGATTGCAAAAACTGAAGTTAGAGCATCAGCAACTACATGGACATAAGCACTTCTTAAATTGTGATCGTGAGTGTGATCTAGGTGATGGTCGTCGTCGTGATCATAGTGATGATGGTGTTTATCGGTTAAAAGAAGAGCGCAAATAATATTCACTACGAGCCCAGCGACCGCCACTATAATTGCTTCGTTAAATCGAATAGCGACTGGAGAAAACAGTCGTTCAACGGAACTAAAAGCCATTAGGACTGCGACCAAAGCTAAAATGATGGCGCTCGTGTACCCACCAAGTGGAATGAATTTTCCTGCACCGAATGAAAATTTCTGATTAAGCTTTCCTGACTTTGCAAGTTTGTAAGCTATTAGGCTGATCGTCAATGCTCCAGCATGAGAGGCCATGTGCCATCCGTCCGCAAGTAGCGCCATTGAAGATGTCAAATACCCGGCCACTATCTCGACTGCCATCATTGTGGCGGTTAATAGAACTACCAAGAAAGTCTTTCGTTCATTGTGGGAAATGATTTCGTCGTCTAATAAATAATTGTGCTCGTGTTTATGATCATCATGGCCCACTGTTAACCTCTTCATTTCCAAAAACTCTTCATGGTATCGATCAACTGTTCTCCTGACTCTGCCGCAAGTTTTTTGCTATCGGCCTCTACGATATGCTCTCGAATATGTCCCTCGATCACATCACCCATAAGCCCGTTCAAAGCTCCTCTACAGGAAGAAAGAAGCTGCATAACCTGATAGCAATCCTGCTCAGACTCTATCGCCTTAGAAAATGCCTCAAGCTGACCCTTAATTCTATTTACGCGGGCGAGGATTTTTTGCTTCTCCCGAATTGTGTGAGCCACGCTTACCTGCCAATTTTGAAATATAGTATAGGGGGGTATATTACGGACTCCGTTTTTCGGCAACTACTTTGCGTGTTCAATTTACTACTGTGTAGTAAAACCCCATTTGAAAAAATTGGTGCGCGGATTTGAAAGGGGGATGCCACCGGATAAAACGAAAAATTTCCCCATTTTCCGTGATAGGGGCGGGGTTGCATCCCTTTGATTTCTCTACACAAGTCCCACTGAGGCTCACCTCGTGCGTCTACTCGCTAACTCCGCGCCCGATAGTCGCCTCGATCCGCGTACTTACCATGCCCTACTGCGGGACTCTTCCATATCGACCCTGTCCGCATACTTAGTCTTAGGCTTGATGATGTCCGCAAATAGGTAAAAGCGGACGTACTACTCGCCCGACATCTCTAGGGAATGTGTGAGGGATGTGTCGTTATGCTCTGAGCTGACCACCGAGTAGGCGATCTTTGTTGGGACTTTTTCTGGGCCGTATTAGAAAAAGACTCTCCCCAAATAGGACGCCAGGTAACCCAACCTAACCCCTGTCCACGCTGCCTTCAACTCTAACACCCAAGTCTTAGCTACCTTAACCAATTGTAAAGGCTGACCTATTTACCCACTTTAATACGCCAACCATTTTAGTTTTAATCCCTAAGCCTAGTGTTGGGGTTAACGCCCTCATCCCCTATGGGCAGCGGTTACCGAGCGTTTTCTATCCGATCTATTTTGGTCTTAACTCTAAACCTATTTAAGACTCTGACAGATACCCAGACGTTCGGCCCGATAGTATGCAGCAGCGCAATAGGAATCGCGTGGACAACTTGGTGGATACCGCGAATAACTCCGCCCAATGTCAGCGCCGTGTTTGGCTTTATAGCACCTTCTCTGGGTTCGAGGCCGGTTGATCTACCGTTATGAGCTTTGAAGCGTGAAGTAGGGCGTATGTGGCGGTCAGGCGTTGAATATTTGGGTCGGTCGAGAGGCGCTTCAACGCTTCGGCTATCTCCTGGACTATGGCCCGTCGCTCCATCGGTAAGTAGAAGTGTGTGCCATAGCCGTCGTTGTGGACGGAGACTCGTTGGCAACAGACTTCGCATAGGCGTACTTGCATGGTTGATTCCTAAAATAACATTTCAATTAAACTAAGACTTAAGAAAACTAAAACCGTAAGACCGATAGCGGTTAAGACATAAGCTGTGAGTCTACCCCATTCAAACGGCGGCATTAGTAGAATCCTTCAAATAACATTTCGACCCTTCCGCACTTCTTACAGGTTGAGTTGGGTTGTTTCTTAAGACCACTCATCTCCGAGACTTCGATGGTCTTATCCGCTTTAACAAACCGTCCGCACTTCTCACACACGGGAACGAACGTGGCTCCGCCTTCGTACACGATGCGCCTTACGTTTTCATATTCATGGTCCACCTTTAGCTCCGCATGTAACTGTGAACTACTTCACGGATCCGTTCGAACGTGGCCTCGGCGTCTTGGATTCCGTCTTCCGGGAGCATTCCTCCGGGCGCATTGTATCTTCGTTTAAGATCACCCACGAGTTTTGGAAACACTGACTCTAACCGCATGAGGTTGTCGGTGTCGGCCTTTCTCACTGCAGCTGCGATCAAAGCATTGAACGGCAGGTCTTTTGCAGCCAGGTGTTTACTGATCTCGTAGTCGACCAAATTTAGTTCATCCATGTTGCATCTCCTTTTTTAATATCCGGGCAGTAGTTTAATATCTCGGCCTGTTCGATATGCTTCAGCCACTTGCGGTCCCGTGAGTTGTCCGATGGTCTGTCCACCCGGCATGACGATGTCGTAGTAGAACGCTTGTTCAACCGTTCTGATTCCGGAATCAACAGAGACGAGTTTTGCTTTTACGTCCAACACCAAGGCTCGCCATCGTTGACGGTTTTCTTTCTTTGCACCCTCTTCTCCCCAAACGTAACGCTTTGGGTGTCCTTCGCTTGAGCCTTTGTGCGCAAGTGGAAGGGTGATCCTGACCATCCGGTCTTTCAATCGAAAGGCGACGAAAGCCATCTCAGGCGTAGCGCCGGAGAAGAATTGATCGGCTCCGTATTTCTGTACGAGGTTTCTGATTTCACTTTCCGAGCGGTCGGCGCTGACAGAAGTATTCTGAGCGTATCGTTTCATTGCCCCTCCTTCTAAGAATCTTTTGAAAGTTCAATTGGGCAGAAGAAATCTTCCGGCATGATCCAAAGCCAATAGATATTTGCCACGTCGATCAGGTTCCTTTGCTTTGGATAAACCTCTAAGGCTGTGGCCTCTTCTCCGAACACTTCGTTTTTGATTCGTTGGAGCTTGTTCCAATCGTGTTCGGGGAGTTCATCGTTTCTTCGGATCATCACCCGTTTGACCATTCCCCACCCGCACGAGTGATTGAACACCTGGACAATGTAGATATTGTTTTGAAAGACTTGGTCAGGCAAACGGCCTTGGGCTTTCCCGTCGTTCAGGCTCAAATGCTTTTTTATTGCGAGGTCAGTGACGTCATAGAACTCGTTCCAACCTTTCTTGGCCAGGCGTCTTCCCTCTGCCTTCGCAGCTCTCATCATTTCTCTGTTCATAGCGAACCTCCAACAGTCTGCGTGTACTCTTCATAAACCCAGATGTTCTGTGATTCGGAGAGTGGCTCGGCGAGGAATATCTGCGGGCGCTCGCCGTCGTATTTTACTTTTTCAACCGCAAAGGCGCGTCCCGATAGGAGCAGACCCATGACGACCGGGCATTTGATCCCTTGCTGTTTCAATTCATCTTCTGTTGCTTTTATTCTTACATGCCGACACATCACTCACACTCCCCCTTCAAATGAAAAACTCTAATCTAATTTTGAGCAGATACCCTTGAGGCACCTTGCGTTTAATACTTCGTAGTAAGTCTTCAAGTTCGTGACCCATTTCAAACACCGGATAGGTGTCGAGCGTGACCTCATAGAGCGGTTTGCCTTCAAACTCTCGCTCTTCAACCTTGACGTCCCTCACCAGGCTACAGGCCCGTGCTGCGACGGTGACTTCAGCTTCAACGGTGTTCATTTGCGTTTCCCCTTTTGTTGAAAGAGCGATTTGATCTCCACCTTTTCTGGGCGCTCTTCTTTTTCTTTCCAGAAGGTGACTTTGCAATGTGGGCATTGAGTGACGATGCTGCCTTGGAGTTTGACCCGACTGGTTTTCAGATTCTTTTTCGCTTTTGGGTCAGTGATCTTTAAAAGATCTTCTTTTGAAAGCTGGCCGAGCATCTCTTTCTTGGCCGGGCACTTATGAACAACTTGTGTGGCGGTGTTGGGGATTTTGTATTTGATCATCCGAACGATAGCGTGGCGTTCGATGATTAGGACTCGGTAGGTGACTTCATCGATGACAAACTCATCACCGATCTCCAGTTCCTTTTTGAAATTGCGTTTGACCGGGTTTGCTTTCTTCCTGTCGAAGACGTCAAAGAGTGTGTATTCCATCAGTTCACCTTTGTTTGGACGCCCGCGAGCCTCATCCGTCTGCCATCAAGGGCCGCGTTGATGATAGTGTTGAGCTGGCCTGAGAAGGTGAGGCGGTCGAAAAACTCTATCTCGTCTTTGGTGATCTTCTTTTTTACGAAGACCATGCTTCGGATGAGGTGCGAGTGTTTGAAAAGCTCCTTCACCGATTTTCTACACTGAGCAACGATAAGTTTTATTTTGTCGTCGCCCACACCAGTGACTCCGGCGTGATCAAGCTCTAGCTTCACATAGTGTGCGGTGAGGTTCCATGTGAGGTCAGGCATTCCAACCTTGTCGTAGGCTTGACCGCAAAGGGAGCAGCACTTGTCTTTGTAGAAATTCTTTTTCTTTTCAAACCGCACCGCCTGGCGAACGATTACCTTTTGTGGAGCAACCATTCGCTCAAGCAAATCTTTGAAGGTGGGTTTTTCATCTGGGTGAAAGCCTGTGCAGTAAAGGCACCACGGTATTCCATGTGTTGTTCGTTTGACTTCGATATTCATAGTTGTTCTCCAATCCGTTGTTTTATTTCTTGATAGGGAATTTTTCTTAAGTCGTCCCAGAGGAAGATCCTAAACTTTGGGATTGAGACTAAGACCGTGGTGACGGCTTTAAGGTCGGCCCGCTTAAAGAGTTTCGTTTCGCACATGCAATAGACCTGATCAAAGTTCTTGGTGAAGATCAGAAGCGGAATGCGATTTGATTTTCTCGCGTCTGCCGTGCATTGATTCCACCAAGCGTTGATTTGTTTGTTGGGCTTTCCTCCCAAGAACGAACTTGAAAAGGACCAGCCCTCTTGGTGCTTCAGCTCCACACAGAAAATAAACTCCACCATATCCTTTGGACTTTTAGGTGTAACGTCGCCAGTCTTTGCCCACCCACCGGAGAGCGGAGTGCGTTTGCAAACAAAGCCGCACCACTTTGAAAAGTCCTTTGCAATATGGCGTTCAAACCTTGAACCCTTGCTGCGCGAGTTCTTGCGCTTTTTCTTTACTGGTTTCATTGGAGAATAACCCCCTCTCGTCGTGCTTTCGCCGGACGTGTCTCTTTTGAGAGAACAAAGATGTCTTTGATTTCGTTCTGTATTCCAAAGGTCGACGGATCATGTTCTGTGAACACGCCAACGCCTGGTTTAGTTCTTTCAAATTGGTAATGCTTTAAGACTTCGTGCTTCTCTTCTTTGGTGAGCACTTCACCGACGCTAAAGAGGTATTTGTTTCGGTTCAAAACCTTTTGATCAAAGGAGTTCAGAGGGAATTTACGTCCGGTTTTAAGTTTATGTTGAATCAGTCGCTTGGCGCGATCACGGCCCAGGCGTTTAATACCTGTGACTGAGTATTGAGCATCGCCAACGATGGACTTCCAGAGCAGATAGTATTTGGGTGGGAAGCCTAGAATGAGTTCGGCCTCGATCTCTGAGATGATCAAGCCGTCTTTTGGTTCCATCACTTGAAGGTCAGGGCTCAGAATCTGAAAGTAGTCTTTGTTCGCAGAGACAATGAGCTTTGGTTTTTGAAGAATCTTTGAGAGATAGCCGATGGCATCCTTGGATTCTATTCCAATGGGGGAGATCGACCTGATTGGACAATGGCTTAAGAAGTAAGTGGCGATATCAATTTCATTTGCGAGTGCCTTTTTTTCTTTTTCATCCCGGCGTTCGTTTCTTAACGAGCCATACTTTGAATAGAACTCCTGCTTTGATTTTGAAAAGTGATCACCAAACACCACGCAAATGGTTTGTGGTTGAAACTCCTTCATCGCAGATACGATCAAAGAGAATAGGGCCTTAACCGAAGAGAAGCGTTCTTGATTTGAGTAAAAGACAGGAACCATTACGCTTCTAGCGTCAATAAAGACGTGGTGATAGTGGGACTTCATGTGCTCCCCCCGGTTAAGGCCCACGCAGGATAAAGATGTCTGCCCTCAATGGGAGCAAACCCTCTTCCGTCATCGGACGTGGTTCCTAAGATGAAATCTTCCTCGTAACGATTAGTTTCAATGTTGAATGCACACTTGGCGATATAGCGAGAGACTGAGCCGTCGACGCGAAACTTCGCCACACGAATGAAGGTGGAGAATTTCTTTGGATCCACAGGTGCGTCTCGATCAGGGGAGAGCAGGATTGCTTTTGTGGCAATCTTTGTGATGTTCGATGTCCCGTGGAAGTCATCGATCTCCGGTGCGACCGTGCGAAACTTTTTGTCGGTTTTCTTTATGTGCGCCACAAGAATGATTGGAAGGTTTGAAAGAAGAGCCAAGTCGCGAATGCGTTTTACAATATCGGTGACGGCTTTGTTTTCGTTTGGCTCATCGGTGTCGAAATAGTTTAAGTGATCGACGATAACGAGATCCGTTTCGTCCTTGAACAGCATGAGGTGTCTTTGTAGATCCTCAATTTTGAATTCCGTTTTTCGATAGACAGTTCTGAAAGTCTTAAAACTTTTTTGGAATCGCTCATCGGCTTGGGCTTCGTAGGGAGCGAACGCCTCTCCAAGTTTATTGTGATACCAGTTGCGATAGTTGACGGATCTGATGATGACCTTGTCGGGCCGTTGATCATGGAAATAGGCTTGTGCTGCCAGTTTAAACTTAATGCGGCTTTCGATTTCGCACTCTTCAGCTTCTAACGGGAAGAACAGAATGCGCTTTCCTTTCCATGCATTGAAAGCTCCAATGTGAGTTACGAGTTCTGTTTTACCCGTGCCCGTCGGTGCGCCAAGGATGATGAGATCGTTTCTGGCAATGCCTTCCAGCGCGCAATTTAAAAACTTCACGCCAAAGTCTAAGAGATTCTCAGCTCTGGTTTTGCGAAGTTCCTTTTCTCTTTTTGATCGCTCTTCGATGGTGGGGATTTTCACCATCAGGCGCTCGTTTGCATCTATTTCCATAGTTCGGGGAATTCCTCTTTCATGATTGAAACGACTTCGTTGTTTTGTCGGCCATACCATTTAAGCCAAGAGAAGATGGTAGGCCCCCCGCCGTTAGGTGAACCAATGCGCTTATTGGTATCGATCCAGCAGCTGGTGCTTTTGTTGTTCACGAAAATGTTCAGATTGCCGCTGGAGACTCTTTTGAAGGTGTAGCTTTCACTGAATACATGCGAGCTGCCAGAAAGCCGCTTGAGAGCTTCTTCACAATCTAGGTTGAAAACTTTCTCCCACAGATTGTCTCCGTGAACTTTGAAAACGGTTCGGAGTTCTTGTTTGGCAACAGCTTCTTTCTCTTTGGCCTTGGAGAGTTTGAACGCATAAAACATATCGTCCTCGGTGTAACGACCTGGATTCCAATAAAGAACTTTGACGAGGAAAGGGTCCTTTGGATTTTTCACATGAAAGAATCCAGGCACTCGAAGGAGTCTTGAAACGTCCTTGGCTCTTGGGTCGCCGTCAAAGAAAGGAATGAGTCGATCAAGAACGATAGCTTCATAGGTTTCTTGTGTGGCGTTCTTGGCGTTCCAATAAATGTGAAAGCCTTTTTTGGATTCGATAACGAGGTTTGGATAGAGCGGAACTTTTTTGAGCAGCTCCAATTGTTTTTCTTTTGAACCTTTGTCAATGTCGATGGCCCACGCGGTGATCTGATGGAGGTTTTCTTTTTTTCTAGAGCCTCTGAAAAGCTGAACGGTGTGGAAGATCCCCCAGCCCGAATTGTTCCAACTCTCTGCCTCGTCTTCGACAATGGGAATGGCACCGGATTTTTGATCCGAGTCGTGCATTCGATATAAGGCTCTGTGAAAACCAAACTTCTCCTCAATCACAGAATAGAGTCTTCTTTCGGGCTGCATGCGTTCTCCTTTCCACACACGATAATTTCTTTGTCGCTTGAGTGACCGTTGGGCTTGACCCAATCAACCCAGTAAGTCTTGGACATGAAGTGTCCCCAGGTTTTGATAAAGCTATTTTCAAAGTCGAAGCGTTTTCGTTTTTCTGATTTGATGTGTTCGTCGTAATGAATGACTGCTGATTTAAGTTTGTCGTACTGCTCTTGCGTTTTGATCTGCGCTTTGCACTTCTGCATGCCAAGGGACTTCTTCATGTCCTTGCCGCGTTTAGGAAAAAGTTTGTAGAGGGCTTCGAAGTCGAAGCGGACACCATTAGATGGCGGATCCGCCTGGGTGGGCGTGGTAGGCGTATGCCCGTTTGATCCGCCCGAATCCGCCTCGGCGGTATTGGTCTTTTTATTTGGTATTATTATATTGGTATTATTGGAGGCTGATAATCGTACTAGGTCTGGTTCGATTATCGTACTAGAACTAGGCTGTTTATCGTCCTGGTTCGAATTCTGCCCTAGTTCGAATTCCGTACTAGGGGTAGTTCGATAATCATCCTGGTTCGAATTTCGTACTAGTTCGATTAACGTACTAGGCAGAGTCCATTGATCTGGCGAGTTAAGATGGTACTCGTTTGCGATCCCACCTGTGTGTCCCTTCCTAATCACTTGAATAATGTTGCTCTGACAAAGCTCTCGAATTGCCAGTCCGACCGTTGATCTCGACAGGCCAGTTTCTTGTCCAATTCTTGAGTAGCTGGGATGAGAAGGCGAATAGGACGCAATCACACCATAAACACGATAAGCACTGCAGGAGACAGAACTCCCCGCACGAGCAAGTTTATTAGGTGTCATGTGCCATCCTTTGTCGGCCTTCTTTGTCGCCATCGATCACCCGTATCTGCGTTTCAAATTGTTGTAAAATCGCATGAGTGAGGTGTGCTGCTTGTCTGTGAGAAAGCCGCGCTCGGACCAAAATTCGTAAAGGGACTCGACAAAACTGAGATCATCAGTGTCTTCAAGAATTCCTAAAACGTAGTCGAACACATCTTCGTAATCGAAAAAGTTGTCAGATTGCTTTCGGCGGGCACTCGATGCGTTTGAATAACCGCCTTGAATGATCTCTGACCAGCTGGTATCTACGCGGCGACCGGACGCCATCGCGCAGACGCTATTGATGACCTCTCGGTCTTCTTCAATACTTGTTATGGATAGTGGGGCTGGTCTATCTAGCTCGACCTCTGTGTGCTTTATTGGTTTTGCATTCATGGATTCTCCTGTTGAGTTTGACTTTGTTGTTCATGTGGAAATTTGAAAACGTGTTTTCCATCTTTCGTCCTTGTAACTTTCACGCCCATACAATTGACCTTTGAGTGCGGGAGCATACCGATAATGCATTCACGGATTTGCTTCTCGTGCGTCTTATCTTTCCGGTGATGGGCATCCATCAAATGGGAAAACGCCTCGATACTAAAAGCGTCGGTTAACTCCAGCGTGTCGAGTTCGGTTAATGGCGGTGGTGTTTTTGAAACCAAAAGCTCGCGGAATGCGAAGACCTTCTCCATGACTCTGTTTACATAGTCAGGATCAAAGGTGATCTCCATTGTCTGAGTATCGTCTTCTTGATCGTTGTAGACAGTGAAGTCGCACTCTAGAAATCCGCTTACAAATGACTGCTGACAAAGCTGTGGAAGATATCGCCTTAAGAGTGGGGCTGCTGGAATTTTCTTTGCTGCCGTTACATGAATCGACCTCGGCGAGTTTTTCACTGCCATGTAGTTATCGACACCGACGTACTTATTCTCCCAGAACCTTTGTATTCCTAAATTCAGCCCATCAAACGAAGCTTTAATAAAACGGTAAGTCGAATGCTCACCACAAATTCCACGTTTGTATTCACGATCTGTTTCCAGACCGCTCATTGCGTGGCCGCGAGCCTCAAAAGCTCTTGCCTTTTCTACCAAATAATCATTTAAGTGCTTTCTACCGGACGCAACTCTGCCGTAGAGTTTCTCCTCAAAGAGCATTCTTGGTGATGTGTACTTATCCACTCCCCAAATAGCCGGAGCATCCGAAGCTCCGAGACTTAAAGAGTCAGACCGCCACCTCTCCCATTCGGGAGTATTCTGCTTTAATTTTATGATCTCCATTTAACCCCGCTTAACGCTTATAAAAGCGGGTCCTGATCGTTCGGATCAGAAGTGTTCATTTCCTTTCGAGCTTGCACCATCGAGCCACGCAAATCCCCAAGTTGGCTCTTCAGCGACTGAGCTTCACCACCTGTGGGTTTTGCAATGCCAACGGCGCTAGGATCATTCACCCAGCCAATTTTGTTTTTCACTTTGCCGTTGTAGGATTCTTGGATGACTTCGATTTCGTAAAAACCTTTTTCATCAAGCTTGCCGGAGCCGTAGTGGTAATCGATCAAAACTGACGGATCGTTGCCTTGGAGTTTTAGAATGGCTAAGAGCTGAAGCGCATACTTCTTGCCGTTCTCGGTAAAATATTTGTAGCAAGTGAGTTTTCGCTTTCCCAAACCGGGCACATCAAACTCAAACATCACTTGCAGTTCGAGCGACGTTTGGCCCTCGCGCTTCACAATTCCGTAGTCCACAACTTTCCCCATGTATTTTCCAACGGGGATTAGATTTTTGTCGTTCATACCTATTCCTTCCTTTCTTCAACAATAACGATCAGTTTTTCTTTAAGAGCGGAGAGCTTTTCAAGATCGTCCCCGGCCTCTTCCAAACGCTTCTGCGCGGTTTGTTTTGTTGGCTCTTTTTTGATTCGGGTAAGGAGTCCACCAATAGCTTGCTTTAAAGCCTCTGGACTTTCTGGCTCTCCCTTATCGACCGCCTCTTTAAAAGCGTCCCACGCCAGTGGAAGGTGATACGGCAATCCCAACCGATTGCCCGCATCCCACTGCGGACTGTATTCGGTGTATAGAATCCGCTTTCCCTTTCCCTCGATGTGAGCCGAAGTAACCTTGCCATTTTTATCGCGCTCGATGAGCACTTCGCGGGTTGCAAAGAGAATCGCGTCGGCATGGTAGCGAACAATGGATGCGACTTTTGGATGAAGCTGGAGCTTGTATTGCTTGTAAGCGCCGCCAGCCACAATATCCTCTTCGGTCTTGATCTCGCTGTGGCCGACGAGAATGATTTCCATGTTTCGGGAGGAGCGAATGTCTTTTAACTGGTCAAAGAGGTCATCCCAAATATCTTGTGCATAGGAGTGACCCTTACCCCAACCATAGTCTTCGATGTGAGCAACGCTTCGCCCTTTCTCATCGGTTGGGCGCTGAGTGACGATGTCGTGCTCAACATACGTGGCTAACTTTTCGAGTCCATCAATCACGAAGGACTTGTGATCGTGCTTTCCGTGACGCACGAACTTTAGGTGAGTTAACAGGTCGCTGTATTTGTCGATGAAGGGAAGCCTGGACACATTCAAGTGTTTGGTTCCTCGCTCGATGTCGGCAAAGATCGGATTGGGAGCCTTAGCCGAAAAAGTCGACTTCCCAATTTTGGGGGTGCCGTGAAGCACGATTATACTCGGCTCCTTAATCACGCCCCGTGAAATATGCACCTCCGGCACAGGGCCAGTGGTGTTGGTTGCTGTCTCCATCATTTCTTTAATCCTCCTTTGAGAGCATTTTTGATCCAGCGTTGGATATCCTGTTTGGAACCGATGGCAGTGGGTTTTCGCGTGTAACCGAGAAGCCCCGGCATAATGAGAAGGTCGCGGTATTTGAGGCGCATGACGAGATTCGGATCTTTCTTGAATTTCGGAATGAGGCTCTCAAGTTTTTTCCGTCGGACCTCGCGTTCAGCATATTTTTCTGCATGAGCGGTCATGGGCCGGTTGATTGGTTTTTTTGACAGAAAATGATTCCCTTTCTGCGCGGCCTTCTTTGGACCGCTAAGGGGTTCTTCGTCTTCTTCAAAGTCGGTGTCTTCTTCCTCTGACGAATCATTTTCCTCGGACACCTCATCTTCCAATTCATGGTCTTCGAATTCCTCGGCATCTTCGTCTGCATCGTCTTCCTCGATTTCGTCTACGTCGTTACCCTCATCCTCTTCGTCGGTTTGTTCTTGTTCGTCGCTCTCCTCTGCCAACAAGTCGTCAGCGGACTCTTCCTCAGATTCGTCTTCGTCAAAATCGTCGAGGTCTTCCACGGCCTTTGCTTTTTTCGGTTTTGAATATTCGGGATCGAGATCGGACAGGTCGTTTGCTTCCATTTCCGGCTCGACGAAATCAAGACTCTTCCCGCACACAGGGCACTCTTTAAGGCCCAAGTGAACATTGCTTCCGCAATTGGGGCAGCCTCCCCACTGCTCGGACTCGTTTCCCATTCGTTGAATTACTTCTGTGACTCGCCCTCGATATTCTGCAAGTGGCATCGACCTCTTTGAAACTTCGAGTAGGAAATCCAGAAGACTAAACTTGTCTCCAACTGGAATTGGTACTTTGTGTTTCTTGCAAAAATCTCCGAGCCCTTTAACCGTATTCATCACGCGACCTCCTCTAAATTGGTGTGAATTAAAAAATTCCCAGAGCCAACCGATCCGAAGAGTTGGGCATTGGCACCCCACAATCCTGTATGGAGTTCTCTTCCAAATCGATGGCTCTGGGCGGGGATGGAGGGACTGCTGCGTGGGATAATTAAAGACTTAATGTTGGTCTTAGTTTTAGTGTTAATTCCAAGACTAAGATTGTTGTTAACAACAAACGATTTCTTCATTTCCCATCTCACGATCTCTCGACCCTTCAAGGTTGAGCGTTGTATGTGACACCGAAAATTTGTGTCAAATTACTTATTGCATTTTCGTCAAAAAAAGTTGTCTGGAACTCCATTTAATTGTTCCAAACCAATGGTTTTCTCATTGTTCTCGCTATCAATGGAAATCTCATTGTTGATCGCCAATGTGATTCTCCATTGCTAAGACCCGCTATTTTTTCCGTTTAGGAGATCAAGAAGTGTTAAATCCCCATTCACCAAGATCCACGTTCCCTTCGGACTTAGCGTTTGGTTAACCGCTTGTAGGAGGTGATGAAGTTTGAGGTCCTCATTCAGCGAAAGCCACCCTTCGGGGAGCGCCTCTCGAATCAATGCGAATATTTTCTCTACTTCTTCTCTCTCGCCCATCTCACTTATTTCCTTATCAACGTGATACATTGTATCACTTATAAACATAAAAGTGAAAAGGGTAAAATTGAAAAAGTGAAATTGAAATGTCGCGCCACCTCACGACAAGGGAGGGGCGCTGCCTATGAAATTGGCCTCATCTATATATAGAAAGATAAAATCTTAGGTGGGTTTTTAGTCTTAGTGTTGGGTTTAAACCTAAAACAAAGACTTTGACAGTCTTAGTGTTACATTGTATCACTGTTCTTAAACCTGCATGGAGTGAAACGATGGCAAAGCCAAAAAACGAAGATTGGGAATTGGGAGAGCAGTGGGAAAGTTTTCGGGTGAAGGAGAGCGACAATCTGATGGCTCTCCTCAGTGGCGTTGAGGGGAACCGTGGGGAGTTCATTAGAAATGCTCTGTTGAAGTTCTACGAGGGAAAGCTACTTATCGACTGCCCAACCTGTGAAGGCGACGGTCAGATTTATAGTGGTAGCGGAAAAGGGCAGGCATCCTCTTCCAAAAAGAAGGGGAAGGACGGCAAAAGTAAAGTGTTCACCTTTAGATCCGACAGTGGGCTTCAAAAGGATCTCGCCAAGGCTAAGGACAAAGGTGAGACTATCAAAATGTCTCTTGCCGTAGTGCTTTCTAAGGAGCACGTCTTGGAATGCCCAACATGTAGAGGGGTTGGGAAAATCATTGGTGGCCCAAAACTGAGAAAATCCGTTTTGGCAAAAATGTCGATTTAAAGTACGTTTTAACTGCCAGTAAAGTGAATGCCCGCAGCCCACGCCAAGAATTTCTTTTTCTTAGCCATCAAAGGAAGGTCTTGCATGGGATGATTCTGCCCCAGCTCACAGTAAGGGCATCGATATAAGGTGCTTTTGCCTGTTTTCCGGTCCTTAACCCAAATAATACCCTCATCGTTACAATGCTTGCAGTGGGTTTTTTTGACCTTTCTCATGGGACAGTTCTTCCATGTCGACGCGAACACAGAACCTCATGCCAAGTCATCATGTTTCCTCCATAATCAATTAATTGTTAAATTAGGACGTGAATTAACGCTTAATTCATTTTGACCCCCGGTGTAAGACTTAGCCACATTGCTTTAACTCGTTGGCACAAGAGTATGAGCTGAGAGATGTGCAAAAGGGATGCTATCGGGTGGCGGATATTCTTTGGTAATAAACAAGAATTCGTTTTGCAAACTATAAATAAAATTTGTTTAAAACGTAAAATCTGTTTATTTTCTGACGTCGTGTGCGATCACAACTAGTCAATTAAAGCAGCTCAATTTAGGCCAAAAGACGAAAAAACGCAATGGTGACTATGGCTTCATATTAACTTTAGAGAGAAGGGAGAACGTATGCCTATTAGAAGACATTTGGCGCCAGGAGAAGGGAGAGATCATACCAGCCTCCAGGTCAAAATGGATACATCTTTGGTCGAAGAGGTGAAAGCCCGCATGAAATTGGATGGAGTTTCATGGAACGAGCTTTTGACGGCTTGCTTCACAGCCTATCTTGAGGAGTCAAAAAATCAGCCGCCAGTTTGCTCAGATAATAATGAGGCGGCTGATAAAGGCCGGATCCTTTCGACAATAGTGGGTGTGGTGGCTCTCATAAGCCTGGTAGATAATCCTATTTTTCAAATCATTAGTGATTTTAGCGATTATTGTATCTGAAAATTTAATGTTGAAGAAGCGGGACCATTTTATAGCCTTGAAAATGACATTGATCCAAAAAGTGCCCATACCAATATCCTCAGATTCCGCACAAGTTCAATTTAATTTTTTCCTACTGCTGGTTAAGTTTTCTATAAACCATTTTCTGTAAATTCGAAATGCATGGGATCTTTTCTCTTAAAATTCCCGCCCCAATAAAAACCTTTTGATTCGAAAATTTCTACGATCTCAGAATCCATATCCCCATCTGCACCTAGAGGATTTGTTTTGGCATTGTGATCAACTGCAATTCCCCATGAATGCATGGAGAGCTTTTTTGCCCCTCTCGTGTAACGGAGATTATAACAGCCATCAAAGGAGTGAAGTTTGGCCGACAGGTCAGCATGAACAATGCCTCGATAAACACTCAAAAAAAACGGAATCAAAAGCTTATTGCACCAGAAACCATTCTTTTCATCCTTCTGGTAGGTAAAGACATGGTTAAGTTCTGGTGGGGTTTCACAAAATCCGCCGTAAGCCTTCCAGTATCCACTCTCAAGGGGATCTCCGAATACTTTGTAGAGTTCGTCTCGTGACCGGGGAACCACTAGCTCAGGAGTGTGTGGGCTGCTATCTGGAAAAAGCTTTTCCCAGCTGATTGGGCCGACAACTCCGTCGGCATTGAGTTTGTTTGTGATTTGAAATGCAATGACGGCCTCTTTCGTTTTGTTTCCGAAAATGCCGTCTACTTTGCCAATTGGAAATCCGAGGGTCTTCAGAGCATGCTGAAGATTTTTAACGTCCTCTCCTCGTGTTCCAATTTTAAAGATCATTTACTTTTCAAATTCGGCAACCAATGCGGCCACAGCATTGAGCTTGGTTTTGATGTCGTTGAGAAGGGTGAGCGCGGTTGGCAAGTCCGTGGCGTCGGGTTCTGTCACCTCAAGACCCGCTTTTATAGCATCTAGCTCTGTTCGGGCGGCCTCGAACAATTCCTTGTCGGACGCTTGATTGTTGTTTGAATGGCCTTCGGTTAAGCCCACGCCATCGCGTGAGCCAATTTTAGGTTTTCCCATAGAGAAATCTCCTTATTCGTTGAGGGACTCTTCGGCGTAATAGTGAAGCTCCTTGCCGCTGACAGCGAGTGCCGCCTTTACGGTAAAGCCCTCACTATCAAGTTCGACATACGGGTTCACTGTGCCGTCGCCATTTGCAGCTCTCACGAGCGCATCATTGGCTGGCATAGTGTCCAATTTGGTTGCTGAAATTCGGTCAGTGACGTTGTGGATCTCAACCTTGCGAGGCTTGAAACCCAGGACAATTTTTTTATCGGCACCGCCGCCAATAATTTTTCCCGACTTTGAAAAGGGTGCTTTGCTCGACATGGTTTTTCTCCTTGTGATTTTAAGACTGAGGGTGTGCTCCGTTTGATTTCTGTGCCATTAAAAATTCAATGATTTGTCTCTCGGTGTTTTCAAGTGCGCCTTGGAGTTTGATCGTTTCTTGTGAAAGATCGTTCAACTCCTTCATGATTCCGACATAGATAGCCTTCATGGATCGTTGCTTTTCAATGTAGCTTTGCTTCGAAGACTCACGCATTTTCAAAAGCTGAAGGAGGACTGGGTCGGTGATCTTGTTCTCAGAAAAACTTTTAACGAGATGACTTAGAAGATTCTTTTCGTCATTGGTGAGATGGGATTTGTGAGATCGCTCGTCTGATAGGTTCTTGGCCTCTTTTTCAACCTCATCGACTTCTGACTCAGTTGGAACACCGTCCATCTTTGCTACTTTCACTTCATCCATCGTGCGGTCGTATTTTTCCTTCGAAGTTTCCAACGCCATCTCCTTATTTAGTGATACATTGTATCACAATATAAAAGTCAGTCAAAGCTCTTTTCGATCTGAGAAAGGGTGAGATAGTGAGTGCCGTGCTGAGTGCTCACATAGACAAATTCACCATCAATTTTTTTGATCACTCCAGGTTCCTGATTTAAATTCACAACTTCTTTGTTTTTGTTGAGAATCGGAGCCGTAACCTTCACCTGATCGTTAACGCTTAGTTCCATCTAAAAATCCATATCCAGCACAACGACTGTTGCACTTCCAGCAAGGCCCCCGACAAGTCCGCCAATGACGTAAGACTTCGACTGTTCTCCAGCTACCGCACCAAGCGCCGATCCAATAAGAATTCCTGCGGGCACCTTCACCCACCATTCTTGCCAAATGGCTTTATGCTGAACCTTTGAATCCAGGAGCGTAGTGTTGAGTTCCTTTTGGTTTTTGAGATCAATGCGGTCGGCCTCGCATTGCTCGACACCTTTTCTCAGGTCCGACATTTTCTTAGTATTAAAACACCAGGCTTCGACCTGAGATTGCTCGCCAGGCTTAAGCTGAAAATAGGATTTAGGAATCTCCGCCGCTTTTGTTGATAAACTCGTCAACAACATCAGCATCGGGAGTATTCTTATTTTTTTCATATAGCTCCGTTTTCTCAGCCTCAGTTTTCAATTCTGTTTTGAGAGCCTGATTTTCATTTTCTTTCTTTTGAATGACGCCCTTCAAGTGGTGATAAACAGCGAGAGCAATGGTTGGAACATTGTCCTTGAAGAACTTGTAAACGATGTCGAAGACCGATTTAAGCCAAGCCATTTATTTCGGAGGTGTTTCGGTTGGTTTGGGCGGCTCATTCTCTTTGTGTGGAGCGTTTCCATGAAGCCAATCAATGAGTTTAGCAACGAAATCAGAAGCGGATCCTAATTTCTGTGCAAGCTCATCATCCCAAGTCGCCTTCGTTTTGGTTGAGATCCAACGGAACAATTGGGCGAGTCCGCCAAGGGCCACGTTGACCGCAATGAAGAGGGCAATCAAATCCCATTTTTCAAGTATTTGCTTGATAATTTCCATCTCGATCTCCTTTATCGTGTTACATTGTATCACGTTTCGGCATACAAAATAAAACCTTTAATTTTGAGCCAGGCTCCATTCAGTTGATTTGTGCGTCAGGCCATTAGTCTTAAGGGGTGTCATTGCCGGAACCCCCCTTCGATCCTTGTTTCTTCTCCGAAATAATGACCAGATTCTCGCTTATGCGCTTTATCTCGGACTTCATATTGAGAATTTCTTCTCGGTGCTGGTGCATAGCTTTCGCGCCGAGGCTCAGGCTATTGTGATGGGCCTCAACGGTTTTCTGCACTTCAGAGACGTGAGTGCAGAGGTTTTTCACTTGCGAGGCGGTTTTATCGAATTGGTCTTTCAATTGAACGGCCTTGCTGTTTACCTGTTCGAAGGCACCCTCGATTTGAATAGCCTTTTTATGGATTTGAAAAAGCTCTTGATTCACTTTTCCTTCAAACCCAACCATTGCCTTTTTTATTTCAAGGGAATCCTTCTTGATTTCAGAAGCAGTGGTCTCCATTTTATCAGCTGAAGTCTTTACGTCCTTTGCATGTTCATCGAGCTTTTCATTTACCGAGTCCTTGAACTGGTCATGGCGATTCACAAATCGAACTAAGAACCACAGCGCGAGGGCCGTGGCAGCAGGTGCAATCCAGTAAGAAAAGCTAACGAAGAACTCTTTCATGTGTCTGCTTTAAACTGCTCCAATAAATCTTCTGCAGGAGCTAAGTCGCCCGGCTCGGTTTCAAATCGAAACTCACAGTAAGGAATATCTTCTGCAGCATAGGCTGGAGGAATATAGTCGAAGACTTCCAGAAAATTCTCTCCATAGGTCGTCTTCAGTTGCTCATGAAGCTCCGACATTGTTTCAAATTTCAAATTGACGTTATCAAAACGCTTTGCCCACATAACTTCCCCCTCTTAAAAGATTGAAAAGGCCATGATTCTTACTTTCTCAATTCTCAGTGTCAGACCGCTTGCACCACCGTTGATGCGAAACCCATATTGCCTACGGCCAGTTAGATCGCCGTCTTCGTAGTCGATGGTCCAAAGAGAGCTTGGCGGGAGCATGTTGCGACCGAAGGGGCCTGTTTGCGTTCCTGGTTGCCAGGTCGCACTTGTGAGATCGTTTGTTGGTGTACTGCCGTTCGTGCCTTTGGTCAGACGAAGTTCGTAAAATCCCTGGCCCGTAGAGTTGGCATCTCCCCCAATACCTCTCAATTGCGTATCTGCCTTATCCACAACTAAGCCCACAAAGACGGGCCGCCCATTCTCCCCGGCAAAATCGATAAATTGAACGGGAGAGAGCAACGCTCCGGTTGTCGTTTGTGTTCCAAGCCCCTGACTGAGTAAGATGCTGGTGCCTCCTCCGACAGAAATACTCGAAGTGCCGATGACGGTCGTTCGCTTTTTCAGGAAAGTTGAATTTATCTCTTTAAGAAGAGCAGAATCGAAAATCCCCATTAAGCCTCCGTCACGATCCGAATGTTGTTGTCTATGCCGTTGTCCTCAATGACTTGAGAGGGAGCCATCCAACAATCTGCAAGTTGAATTTGATTTGCGTTGAAAGTGAGTTTTCTGTTGAAGCGTAGTCCTCGAACGATAGATCGCTCTGAACCTGCTTGAAAGTTCAGGATACCTTCGATTTGTGAAGCATAGCCGGATCCTTCGATGCGGAGCCTTTTGGAAATGTTTACGCCAGTGGTGGTGCCGACAATTCTAAAAGCTGCCCATTCATCAAAGGTAGTTGCGAAAAATCCTGCGCCCTCAACATCGTCGAATAAAAATCCTTGCGTTTGAATTGGGCGGGCTGTGAAGAATGTCATTTGAGCGCCGCCTGTATCGAACACATTCTGCTTAGTAGAAAACGCGTAGGTCGTGGATGGTGTGAGAACAAAAGGTGAAGGAAGATTGAAGTTCGTAAATGTGCTGTAATTCAAGGGATTGGGAAGTGCGCTAAAAAGGACGGCATTGGTTGAAGCAATGAAGCCTCCAATACCACCAATAGGAAGTCCTCCAGATGTATTCCAAAGATCGACGACGATACCGGGAGTCCCGGTTATTGTCCCACTATTGCGACCGACGTTCAGTTGAAGATGAGTCATCGTTATCGGAAATGTCGGAGTCGTAAAAATGTCCCCTCGACGTTCCCCTTGGTTATTGAACAATACCTGAGATCCGGTTTGTGGGCGTAGCTTCTGAACAATATTGAAAGAGACGAGTTGGGCAGGAGTGTAGGTATTCCCAAGGATCAACATGGATTGACCATTGGACAAAGAGTCGTGCGCCACTTGGAGATCCGAGTGTGTTGCAAGCCCGGCAGATACTTGAGCGGGGGATCCCACTACGGCATCAAACTTTAAACTTTTAAAATCACTCTTTGGCAACTTAGGCAAGCGATCCTCCCTATCTCACCCGACCCAACAAAATGGGATCGAACACGGCGTTCAAGTTAAGTGACCAGTTCATCTGGCCAGACGAGAGAGTTATGGTTGATGATGATTGGATGGCGGAGACCGTTACGGAGTCACACCAAACCTCTCCGTATCCAGCATTCGCTTGGGCTCCGGCATTACCTGTCGCAAAGGTCACCGTGCCTGTGGTTGCAAAACTTCCGTCGTAAAATCTGGCCGTTCCAGAAGCTAGGACAGCACTTCCACCAGAGGGGTTATGCGTGAGAGTCCATCCGTATCGCCCACCGTTGAACGGCAAGTTGCGACCGGAGCCACCACTCATTCCATAGACCGGATTGATCGTTGAGCTGAATGAAGTGACTGGGCCTGATGATCCATCATAGCGAATCCCCGTCATATTGCTGTTAGAAGGATTCCAGAAATTAAGAATAGGTCCAACTTTTGAGAATCTTGCAATATCGTTCTGGCCACTCGAAATATCCTGGCCATTTTTAAACAAGCCCAAGTATCTCCACTTCGTAAAACCAGAAGGGCCAGGTTGCGAAATGGGATGCCGAGTAGTGGCCTTCAAGACGTAAGCTGTTCCGACGCCGGGCACAGCATAGAGCGCATACCATTGGTTTGCCGCTTCTGCTCCAGTATCAAGTCCATTGTCACCAGTTCCATTCGCAAAATCGAAAACGAGATTGCCAGATTGATAGAGAGCGCCATCATCTAAAATGCCGCCAGTTCCAATTCCTATTTTTGATCCAGGCATCAAAATTTGAGATATGGATTGGAATTGAA
This sequence comes from Bdellovibrionales bacterium, assembly GCA_050249195.1. Lineage (GTDB taxonomy): Bacteria > Bdellovibrionota > Bdellovibrionia > Bdellovibrionales > UBA1609 > JALHOQ01. Next base: position 84,122 of record JBFWQY010000001.1, on the reverse strand, counting down.
AATCGGCAATTTGTTCACCCGTTAAGACAGCTAGTCTTGAGGCTATATTTGGATCGACTAAGTTAGTTTTAATTGCCATAAGTCTCTTTCCTTAAGAGTTTCCAAAATCAGCAACCAATTGATCGATGTCCGCCTCCGACAAGGGCGCTCCAATAACGATCTTTCTTTGCTCTGCGGTTAGTTGATCCCAAGCGGAGTTAGCAGCAGCTGCCTTTGCATTTTCAATTGCACGTGGCCTAGCCGCCGCGAGAGTAATTTTCTCTTGCTGATCTTCTTCCTCCAATGAACTCCATATTGATTCAAACAATGCATCTTCTTCAGCTGAAAGTTCTTGCCTGAAACAAAATCTGATTTCCCCTTCATTCTCCGACTTAATCCAGCACCAATAAATCGGAAGTGTCTCTGGGCCTGAACCATGATCAAAGGTTATGGGTCGATTGAAATTTGTCGCAAAGTCCTTGTCTAAATCGGAGAGCGACAAAGGAAATGGAATTGTCTTCTGTTTAACAAATGGCATGTCCATTAGAACTCCTCCCAAACTATGAAGGTGCAAGCCTCAAGGCTTATTCCACCTCCGGCACCTGGACCTCTGAACATGAGAGTGAAAGTGTGTGCCCCTGCAGGAACTGACTTCTTGATAAACAGGCCGGGAGTTCCAAGACGCATCTGTATAGATCCAGATCCAATTTGCGTTAAGTTGTATTCAGAAAGTGATGGGACGTCGGTCTCATATCTAAGACCCAGCCCCCAGGTCATTGCCGAGACGGAAGACATATTTGCCTGAACGTAAGCAAAACTGTTCGGAGAACCCAAGAATCCTGCGTTGATAATCCCACCACGAGTAACCAAATCGATTGCTGAGTTTGGAACATCAATAAAGGAAGTGGCGTTTGTGGATTGACCACCGACAAAACGACTTCCCACTTGACCGATTTGTAGCCCCGTTTGCCCAGCGGCAGGTCGAGATTTTTGTCGAATAATTCCGTTTACGATTTCTAGAGTAAAATTATCAGGGCGTGTGCCTACCGTCGTGAACATATTAACTTTCCTCCGCGACAATGGCGGCAGTATCGATTCCCTGATCGATGGGACTTAAGCCGTTCGCATGCCATCCGGTTAAGAAGTTTTGGTTACCGACAATATAGACCTGACCGCCATATCGAAGGTTTTCGAGTCGTGATCGATTTCCTCCCAATGTAATTGCAGTATTGAATTTAGAATCGAATCCAAGGCCGACCCAGTTGAACCTCTTTGTAAATACATATCCTCCGACAGTGGAAGTATTGAGATTGTAATTGGTAAACTCTAAGTTTCCTCCAGAGGTCCAAGAGAAGCCATTGTTGACACTATTTACAGTTCCAATGCCAGGGATCAGAGTTGCTGGTGTTCTTCTTCCGACGGTGACGTTGCCGCCTCCAAAATTTAAAACGAAATCAAAAGCAAATGCGTAAGTGCGATTGGGATATAAAATCGTGGGAGGAAAAGTGAAAGTATGTCTTATCCCTGTTACTACTGGAAGTTGTGCCGGTAAAAACGAGTTTGAATCAGCAAGTTTTACTGTGGGAAGGTTGGCTGAAGTTTCCCAGAGGGTTAAAAGTGTTTGAGCAGTGGTGCTCACAATTCCGTTGTTTCTGATTTCAATGTCTATCGAATTCAAAATGCGAATTTGGTTTGCGTGTGAGGGAAAGAGGGTCCCGAAAAGATTGCTGTTTCCATCAAGACCGGCGTCTGAATTCGAGACCTCGGTTTTATTGAGAAAGACTTCAGAACCACCAGCTGGTCCTGTAAAAGTATTTCGCAAAACGAGAATAGAGGATCCTTCAGGCAAAGTATCATGGGCAACTTGCGGATCGCTAAAATCGGCGGCACCGGATGTGACATCAGAAGCCGAGCCTAATATTCCATCAAACTTAATAGACTTTCCTGCTGCAGCCACGAACTGAAGCAACTCATCGCTTAGATGACGCTCTTGAATGCTTTTATCAGGAATGACGTTGTCGACAGAAACTGTCTTTTGTCTTACAGAACGTCCCTTTCCTAGATCATAGATTTCTCTCATCCATTACCTCTTAGTCGTCCGTGAACGAATACTGATTATCCGTCCCATTGTTTGTCACTGTTGATGCGGCACTGATCCAATTGTCAGTGGCCCGATTTTTATTTCCGTTAAAAATTACGTTGCCAGTCACTTTCAAATTCTTAAAGAGGTTCGCATTGCCATTGACTGTGAGGGCTCCATTTACGACTGAACCATTTCCTTTGCCTTCCAAGAAAATTTGACTCTTTGTCCAAACCACTGCGCCAACAATTGTCGTTGCCAATAGAAAAATCTTTCCTGGAGTTGATAGGAAGTCGTGGGCTTGTTGAATCGAACTAAAATCAGCTTTGCCATTAGCGACATCGAGTGCCGATCCCACTATCACGTCAGCAAACCCAGCGATTCGTAAGGCGTTTTGGTCTTTCGTGTCTAGTGTTCCCTGGCGTCTCAGCGCATGAATGCTGACCATAGAAGTTGTGAGGTCCTCGGAGAATCGAATCCTATTCGTTCCCACCTCTCTATAAAAAAGCGTCTTGGCCGGATCAAGCCCGGTGTAAAATCTAGGAACTTCAAGACCTTCAACAATGACAGTGAGGTCTCCGTTAGGCTTTCCAAGATTCAAATTTGGAACAAACGAAAATCCTAATTCTACCTCACTGACATTTAGACTAAGTGGAACATCAAAGACGGTCGAGATTCCTAAGATTCCGTTGGCATTTGTTCCGTCGCTAATGATGAACCCTGAATCAATGTATCCACCGTTATTGAATCCTTCGAGTTCATAAATGCTCGCTTTGTAATTCAGGAGATTTGCGGCAGTGGTGACGACGTCGTTCGTCGGGCTACAGAAGAATACAAAAAAGCATCTCTCGTTATTTGTGGAAGCGGGAAAGACAACTTTTGGCAGAGTTCCCGAAGCTATAGGCCGCTCGACAGCCTGTGAAAATGTCGAAGAGAGTGGTTGGTTCAAGTCAGTCACAAGCCCTGAACTAGATCCCGCAACAGCTATTCGAGCCGTTTGATCCAGATCGGGGAACATATCATTTGCGGCGAGGCTGTCCTCATACCGCACAACTGCCTCCAGTAAATCTCTTGGGCCAAAGATTTTTGAAAACGGTAGATTGTCGAGAAGTCCCGTCGGATCACCCAGATTGACAAGATCCTTGGTCCACACAGCTTGAGAAAACATGATTGGAGCAACAGTGAAGACTAGTGAGAAGGGCGTATCAATAACATAGTCAGTTGGGCCTTGAATAATTGTGATCCGCCGAAACTCAGGGGCAGTAACTTGCTCATACAACTCATAGAAGAGGACGCTGGTACTATCGGCAAGCGACCAAACGGAGCCGTTATAAATGTATCTACCTTGCCCAACGCCGGAGCTATCTCGGAGAATACGAATCACTTCTCCTGGGATAAATCCAGAAATGTAGGTCGCATCAGCTTCGAACACGAGAAACTTAAGACCAGAAAGGGCTTGGTTTTGGACATTCAAACTAAACGCAGTAACGCCAAGCCCGAAGGAACTTGCAGGGATTGTCATAGAGGCAATGACGTCGAGAGGATTGGTCGATGGAAGACCACTTATCGAATGCACCAATTTCACAATGACGTTGCCAACAGGGTTTCCGTCGCGGAATCCTTTGATGACAATCTTATTGATCTTTTGGCCTGTAAAATTGAAGTCGTAAGCGATTCCTCTTTGTGTGGAATTGTTGAGATCATCTCCGCCGTTTTGTACGGTTTGATTAACGGTTCGAACTACACCAGGCCAATAAACAATGTCTCCGACCTGCAGGGTGAATGAGGGAACACCGCTTGGAGTGATCTTGTGATCCCCCGGCACACCTTCAGTGAGAGTCGACATGCTGGGTGTAACAACATCCTGGCCTGGGACTCTGGGAACTTCAGCAGGGAAATTTGCTGTGTGTTTAACGGTTCTGAAAAGCTGAAGGTCGTCATAGGCCCCTGACATTGATTCCGTGGCATCGTGCTTAGAGCCAAGGGACATCGTGCTGTTAAAGAAAAGGAAGTTTTGATCGCTCGTGAGATTAACAGCGGCTGATCCGATCAAGAGTCCATTGACAAAAAAGCGTTGGACGTTTGTGACGTAATCATAGTCGAATTCTATTTCGTAGGTCTGGCCATTCACTATTGCCGGGAAGTTGCCGAAGTTTGTGTTGAAAATGTTGTTGCTGGAGTCAACCGAGGTTACCTGGACGATTCCAGTCGTCGCCAATAGTCTCAACGTAATTTCAGATTGGTTTCCCGTGTCCTTGGCTCCAAACCAAGACTTGTTGGTACCAGGAGGTCCGCTGAAATCAGGGGTCCATTTGAAACGAATGGTTCCAATGTCGTCATTCAATCCCTGACCGAAATTCGCATACAGGGCGCGACCGCCACCGCCAGGAATGACAAGTCGGTTTAAAGAGATAGTCGCGCCGCCAGTTAGGGATCTCCCAGGAGCACCAGCCGCAAAATCTGCACTTGTGGAAGCGTTAACAAATGTATCCCTAAAGGTTTCATCGACCGTTGAAAGAACCCGTGGGATTTCACCTGCGAAGTTGGTGGTGTGTTGAATGGTCTTAAAGATTTGCAGATCGTCAAACAGGAAGTTGCCTGAAAAGTTTCCGTTGCCGTCAGAGCCAAGAACGAAGTTTGCGTTCGCTGTATAGCTGGTGCTTCGAGTGATTGTGCCTGTATGGGTAGCTCCAACTTGAACCCCGTCGACAAAAAGTCTTTGGGCGCCTGTAACAAAGTCGTAACTAAATTCAACCTCGGACTCCATACCAGGAGTAACACTTGGAATACCAAAGTTTGAGTTAATTTGGTTAAATCCGATGTTGTCGAATGCCTGGTAAGTGAGCGCACCAGATGGTTGACGCTGTAATGTGAGCGCGTTTTCTGCGGCAGGTTCTCGCGCCTCGAATAAAACCTGAAATCCACCAGGCGCATTGGGAATCCATTTAAATCTGATTGTACCAACGCGAGGGTTGATATTTCCATCAGGTCCTGCAGTGAAGGCTTGAATCCGTGTGCCGCCAGAGGATCCTGAAGTTGTCGTCAACTTGCCAGGATTTGCAGTGATATTGCCGCCACCTAGAAAGAAAAAGCGTTCATCACCTTTTGAAATCAATGCTTCGAGAAGAACACCTACACCAGTAAAATCACAGCGGAGGAGTTCATTATTGTTGAAAGGATCAGGAACCGTTCGAACCAGGGTATTTAGAGAAACTACCAATTGAGGCTGATTGATCCCGCCCTCCGTAGTTCCGAATGTAATATCAAAGCCAGCGGCTTCGCTTCCGACAATATTCAAAGATGAAGAATCAATTGATGACAATGCTTCCAGAAACCCGATCAATCCCGCCGCATTTGTGCCCGCTGGGATGTTTGTCGTTTCATTTCCATCATGGCTCAGACGATAGAAGCCTCCAGTTGGAACCTGGCTAAATATCAGGCGCTGAACTTCGTTGACTTGATTGATGATCGTGACGGAGGCCGTTTTTGATTTGTCACACTGAAGACGATAGGCTCCATCGGTGTCGTGATTAGCATTCGTGAGAGGATCGTTGACCTTTGATGTGGGGTCCGCAGGAGGAGTTGTGAGGTCATCGGTGACAGCTGCCTCAAAACCATCTTCAGGTTCAATTGGTGCTCCGCCTCCTCCGGTCACAACTGGCGTCGGTGATCCTCCTCCTTTAGCTCCGAACCTTACGATGTTTGACTCGGAGATAGCGAGAATTGTTCCGGCACCGCCCGCACCGCTGTCACGGACAACAAGGATACCAATCGGTAAATTATCTCCGAGGTCTGGATCGTTGGCAGCTCCCTCAGTCGCGCCATCATTTGTCGGCAAAATAACGACCAATTCATTGTTGTCATCAAGAGCAAGACCGTATTTGAAAAAGCGATTGGGTGCAGAAGGAGTATAGGGAGTGAAGTTTGCTCCACCACCAGTTACAACACCTGTTGCAAAGTTAGCTGTGCCCCCAGCGTAGACAACAACTTCACCGTTGTTCGTCAGTGCAAACTTACTGGAGTCAGCAGCTAGAATTTGTGCTGGATCAATGATTACGGCAAAGTTGTTAGGGTTGTTGGGTCTTACCTTTAAGAGCTTTCTTGATAAAGTTTCGTCATACGCTTCATTGAGACTGGAGTTACCGACGATGGGAGTGGTGTCCGCTTTCTTATAAACTGCTCCAAGTGCCGTTAGTTGATCACGAGCGGCCCTATGATCTCCAAACTCATTCACCTCTGTAAGAATTTGTCCGCCATGTCTTGTGATTTTGAACGATTCGGCGGGATCATTGTTGTCAGAATCAAGGTCAATTGAAAGAAGGCTCGACGGCAAAGATATATTTGTACCGAAAAAATTTAAATCTCCGTTTTGAAGAAGCTCGAAAAGCGTTTGCAGGCCGCCGTTCTTGGTGACTCTGAAAGTCTCCCCACTCACGAGATTGTCGGTATCGAGATCAATATTGAAGATCGGATTCTTGGCTAGGATATTTCCGAACAGCCATAAGTTTCCAGATTCCAAAATTCGGAAAACTTCATTTAAGGGATCGACTGAATTGTTATAAAACTGATAGCCATGTCCCGTGCCGTTGTTGTCACTGTCGATCAGGAAAATCATGTCAGTCAGCGATTGCAGTTTTGCATTTAGAGTGACTACGTCGACATTGATATCGTCACCTAAAGTTGAGCTACCTTTAATATTCTGATCGCCTTCGACAATAATCGTAGACTGAAAGACAGAGTTGACGGCGGCAATATTTTGAAAGTAGGCGTTCCCGTGAGCGTCGATGAATGCAATAGGATTTCCCAATGCATTTCTAAGTCGCCACTTAATCCCTTGGATTCCTGATCCTCCCGAAGAAGGGAAAAGAGTATGCACGACTGGCACGTCAGGGGAGTCTTCGTCACTTGCATTAACCTGGGTGTCAAGTTGAACGCCGGGGACAATTTGCTTGGTAGTAATTCTCTCTGGCGTGATTAAGGTGTGAGTGCCATCAACGGAACTATGCTCTTCGAAGAAGAGCGAAACGAGACTTGGGAAACTTACTGCATGATTGTTAACGTCGGTTTCATCAAAAACACTTGGAGTATTACCGGGGCCTGCGCCAGTGACGATGCCGAGAAATAAGACGTTGTTGTCGAGCCGCAGGTCAGTGTTTCGCCTGATTGTCGGCCCCTTGAGAAACACCTGATAGTCCGAAGGGTCCGTTGAAATATTGCCGAGAGTTTGTCCGAGAGCCGTAAGCGTCTCGATCTTGTTGTTCACCCCATCCCAGATCACAGTCAGTTCTTCAAAGGATTGGGCTTGATTTTGAGCCCGCTTAAGCCAAACAACGGCCTTTCTGCCCGCGTGACTGACGCCGGGTTCACAAACGCTATCGATGGTAAGTGTTAGGGTTTCATCGCCGTCGTCGTTAACGGAATTCGGATCGGCTACCTCGCCAATCGATTCCTCTTTGAAAGTGTATTTGATCTCGCCCGTTCGGACGTTGATCTCCGTTTCGCGGGGAAGATAGTTGAAACGAAGGCCGACGTAATAAGGAACCGAGAGAGCATTTTCAAAGGAGATGAGATTTGCGTCGATGGGGTCAAGAATCAGGTAGTTTCCTTGAGCACCGTCAGTTCCTCTCAATGGAGACGAAATATCAAAAGTGTCGGGCGCAGAGGCCGAAAGAATATTTGAAACAAGAATATTCGGTTCAAAAACGCCGTTGACCGGAAAGAGCTTAGTAAATACGTCGTGGATTTTCTGTTCAAGAAAATCAAAAAAATTGTCGGTGATCTGCTGCTGGGTCAGGAACTTTTTAAGGTATATGTCGACTTTTCGATTACCTGTAGCCATTCTTTTGCTTTCCTAACAGTTTATGTGATACATTGTATCACCTTAAATATTTAAACTCACCCCAAAACTCACAAATTAAACCCCGGCAGCACATGCCTCACATCAATAGGAAGCTGGAGCATTTCGATCTCTCCGGTTTGCATTGTCGTACTAGCGGTGGTCTTAAACCCAAACTTGCCCTTTTCAAAACTTGCGTCCCTTAGTGAGTGGATCCGGTTGCTGTCAAAATAGGTCTGAAGCAATGTGTCGTTAGATAGGGAGTCGAAACTCGTCTGAATCGTAAAGATGTAGGAAGCCTCCGGCACGATGTCTACAGGGACAGGAGCGCCGATTTGAACGGAGATCCCTCCGACGGTCTTATGAAGGGAGAGTTGGCGGTTAACCGTGTCGACTCGATATTCGTAAAAGTTGTTCAGGTCCTGAACAAAAAATAGAACTGAGAACACTCCCCCCACGGGTAGAGTGTCATTGGCCTTTACTTGGAGCACTATGTCCTTAAAATCCTCATCTCCCAAAACATCAGTCACGACTATCGAGTTCGGAGCGATCTCCAGCTGCTTATCCACATTAACAAGAGAGCTTCCTACGAGATTAACAAAGCGCCCACTTCCACTACTGAAATCCTCAAAGAAACTAATGAAAATGGCATTCACCCTTTCGGAACTTGGTCGCATCAGATTCAAGATTCGAAGCATAAGAATCTTATTCAGGTCCCCTTCATCGACGATGCGAACATCAGAGTAGAATTCATCAAGCTGCTCTTCGATGTATTCAATGAATCCTGTGATTGGAACAGTGAGCGTGGGTTGATTTACAAGGTAGACGTCATTTAAAGAAACTCTTAAGTTATCGATGTCTGCAAACAGGTTATTCACAATGACACCAGAGCCGCCAACCACAATTTGACCAATATTTGTTAGGTCCCCAAGGAGGCCGAGCGGAACAAGAGGTGTTGATTCCGCGCCTCCATAGTAGAGCCTTGCACCTGCACTTCGATCTACGACAAGGGCTAAATGTCGAGGTTGTCCATCGTCGATGTCGGCAATTGGAGTAAGAGTATTAGTGACTACATTCACTCCGTCATTGAGCTGAAAAGAGATGGAGTTGGCAGCGGGATCAATGGTGATTTCAACTCCTTTGCCAGAAAAATCTTTCTTATAAAAAACGGTTTTTGAAACTTGAGAGGTATCGATTCGTAAAAATAGCTCAATGGTGAAGTCGCCACTCAGATCGTATTTTGCCGTATTGGGAAGGGAGATCACACCGCCTTGAAGTTTTGCGTACTTGTGACTGCCCTGTGGAAATCCCGTCGGTGGAGTTTGAAAGAAACCAATTGGTCCACTTGATGTCGCGTGATTACCTGTAAGACTTCTGTCTTTCAGATTGCCTTCGAATGTTAAAAGGCAAACGACATTGTTGGATGGATCTTGGCTTGCCTCAACGCCTGGAACAGAAATGAGCCAGGAGTCCTCGCCCAGCTGCTCCTCACCGAACGCTTTCTCACCAACGATAAGCCTAAAATCAAACCAGTTAAAAACCCGAACTGACTTTCCTGTGAAGATGCGAACAATGTCCTGATACCCAGGCTCAGTTCCTTTTTCATTCCAAATGGGGATGCCAACTGAGATCAGTTTTCTAAGATCAGCCTCGGTCAAATCTTGGGTGATGTTGTTAAGTTCCTTGGTGAAGCCGACATGATCTTTCAAGTAAACCAGAAGATCGGCTCTGGTCTTTGCCGGATTTTTAATATTCTTAAGCTCTTCACGTTTGGCTGAAATCTGCTCAAAGATCGCCTGGGGGCCAGTCAGGAACCGCTCAAGAAAATTATCTCCCTGCTCCACATCGAGAAGACGAAGTGGCCTATGGAGGAAGGTGAAAATATCGTGCTGAAAGTTAGGATCAATTTTCGCCATAGTTTAAATCACCACAATGTTGATGTTGCCCGCCAGAGGAAGCTCCCTAGTGGTGAGTTGAATATCTGTCGCGGGCAGATTTAATATCACCTTCTTAATATTGATCGGATCTACATTCGTGATCTCCGCAATGATTGTGGATCTTGGAATCTCTGAAGCAAAAGCCCATCTTTTGGTTACACCGTCGTTAAAAGTCGCTTCTGGATTTAGCAATGCGGATACTGCGTTTTTAATAGTCTCGGCATTACCGCCTGTGACAATTGCATCGATGTTGATGATCCGGGGAGTGTAATTCACAACCGTGACTTCGTGATTTGACAGAATTGTGGGCTTGATTCCCTTTGGCTTATTACCGTTGAAAAAGTCTCTTAGCTCTTCTCGCTGTGCCTCAGTGAGAAGCGCACCGCCAGGGCCAACCACCACAAGCTCAATGGTTTTCACTCCAAAGGTTTCTTCGATGGCAAGACCACGGGCCACAATCCGACTTCCAGTGCTTGCAATGAACTTTGTCGCAAGCTCTTCAAAATCCGTTCGAACAATGGCCTGGTTTCTTGTTCTAACTGTCGCAGGGCCTTCAATCTTGATCCTTGCAAAGTCCTCTGGGGTTGAGCCTTCTTTTACATTGTAACCAATGGCTTGTCGGGGATTGAAAACGCGGTTGACGAAGCTAATGGCGCTCTTATTCACGGTGACGGTATTGGCACCGACGTTTCCGTCAATGTCGGCCCCAATTCGATAGATTGCTCGGATATTGTCAATTCCTGGAGACGGGATCTTCCCACTCCTGCCATCACCGAAACGAATCGTCGCAGTATCATCACCTTTGATTTCCAGCTCATAGTCCTTAGAAACCGAAGTGGAATTGAGAAAGTTTTCGACCAGATTCCATTTCTGAAATCCTGAACCTTCATTGACCTCCAAAATTAAGGTGCCTTCGATGAGTGGTCTAAATGTAAGCGTGAGCTCCTGCTTGGGAGCACCGTTGGAACTACCAAGAGGATCCTCGGCTACCGTCTGACCTTGAACAATCGGCACAAGTAAGAACTGCTTTCCGGTATCGATTCGGATTTCATCTACGTTAGGATTTATCGGTGAGGTCACTTTCAATACGCGAAATCTCAGCCAGTGTCCGTTAACAGCATTGATGCTGGTCTTAAGCCAGTTCTGTGACTGGTTCTGGGGGAGAGAATAGACGACCTTTCCGTCTTCCGAGAGAAGACCGGATTCATCAGTTAGGTCACTCACTTCATTCCAGATTGTTCCAACAACATAGGCTTGCTCGTCTAAGTTTACGACAGCCTGACCAAGCAAACCGCTCGTGCGAATTATATTCTTTCCGGCCACGAACTGACTCACAACAGTTTCAGCGGCACCGGACGATGAGAGAACTACACGCACCACCGTATTTCTTCTGTCTTGAGTACCGAGAAGAGTGGTTAATTCAAACTCAAGGTTAGAGCCAAGATTTATGACCACGTCAGGTTTTGCGTCTTCAAGGTTGCCATCGTAAAATTCCCAAACGCCATCAATTCCGCTGGCGGGGGTGTTTAAGATAAATTCAACCGTGTCCCACATGATGTCCGCATGGGCGATGTAAAGAACATCTCCGGCCTTCGGAGTATCGTCGAAAAGATCAAAAAACACTCCAGGTGTTGAGGCAACGCCCGCACGATTCAAGCCAAAGCCAGCGTTTCTAACATCAAAGTTTGGAGTTGGATTGTCCGAGGCCGTGACCACAATCTGTTCTACATTCTGAGCAAGTGGGATGAGTGAAATGGTGTTCACGCCGTCGTGAACAGCAAAGATTTTGTCTTTTATATTTTCGGAAACAGCACTGTTGATGGCGGTAACAAGATTTGAAAGTGTCGCCGGAATTGTCCCTCCAGCAATCCATTCCACGCCAAAGCGAAACTCAACCCCTGCAATTGTCACTTTATCCAAAGGGTCAAAGACGTTTGAGAGAATCTTAATTTTCCCTGCTGTGAAGGTGAAAACTGCCGTCGGCTTATCGGTTGGACTAATGGTGAAGCTACTGTTGGTTTCAAAAATGATCTGAGGACTTTCTTCTGTTTCAACGGTTCCGAACTGCGAGTTCAGTGGGACGATGTTCGTCGGAACAGTGAATACTTTTGAAAACTCCAAAATCTCATCTGCTTGCGACGGCGTTGCCTGTCGCAGTTTGACGGCAATTAGACTTAGCTCTGATCTAACCGATTCGAGAAGTCGTGCGGTTGCAAAGAAAGACTCCGTGGCCTGAATATCTAAAAGAACATTGTTAAGGTGTCCGACTAGGGCAAAAGCACTTAGGAGCTGAATATAGGGTTCATGCTCATTCTCGTCCGTGATCTCTGGCACGTTCTGCCGCTTGAACTGAATGAGCGCACGGAAAATTTCTGGATAGTAGAATCCTGAAAAATCAAAATCGGGTATTTGTATCTCTTTTGCCTCTGCCATATTTTACCTCGTAAACCTCGGCGTGAACTCCTCAACCTTGTTTGTCTCAATGTCGATGTACTTGATGCTGACTTCGAGTTCTCCCTCAACGTCCTCTTTGAATGTAATTGGTTCATTGGGAATAAGTACGATTCGATCAGAGAGTTGACCGATGATTTTTTCGATCTCTCTCTGAACTTGAGCGCGAGTTGCCACGTCTTTGATTTTGAAAATTAAGTTTCCAATACCAAGTCTTTGAAATGGGTTGTTGTCGCCGCCCTCAGAAAGAGCCAAGAGCAGAATCTTTTTATTCTGCTTAGAGCTGCTGGACTCGATTGCAGCTCCTCCAGACTTATCTACTCCGACGGGAATCTTTAAACCTGTGGCCATATCTTCTCCAAAGTTCTCTTAATAAGCTTTACTCTTTGCCGAAATTGTTTCTTCACACACTTCGGACAAAAGAGAAGCTCCTCTCCGGCCTCACTCTTTGCCTTGCGAACAGCTTCTTTGGCTTGAAGCCTAACGCCGCATTGATAACAATTTACGAATCTAGTGCGCTCCTTACTCATACGATCATCCCATTTCCCTGAGACATCCCAGCTCCCGACCCGCTACCAGGCGCAGCAGCTCCCGTGACCGAATCTCCAGTAAACATGGAACTTAAAAGCCAAATGGAAAATTGCTCGACGATGGTGTCCTCTATTGCCTGATTCAAAATGTGGAGCGATGCCTTGGGCAGATCAAAAGGAGAACTTAGGCGAGATTCAATTTCCGATTTGATACTCGCAGGGTTCGTGCCTGATCCCAAGGTTCCAATTGGTGCGGGAGGTGTCGCACCTGTGGCGTTAAAGGATCCAGGAGAGAGCGGCGTTGCTGTCGAGGTTCCGAGATATGGAACTGCACTAAAGACAAAACTTGTCGTCCAGAGATTGAACTTCACTTTGAAAACATCTTTGAGCACTCCAACGTATTGTTCAAAGGCCGGAGCAGAGTATGTGGTGACTGCAATTTCAAGGGGAGATCCCTCAGTGATCGTTCCTCCTCCGCCAGTTCCAATCCAAGCTCCGATGCCTAGACCGGAGACGTTGTTTTTCCCGCCTGTGAGACCTGATTGCCAGCTGCTCCACTGAGAGGCCAGTTGGCTCGACAGATCATTTAAGAACTGATTGAAGCTCGAATGCCGTGGAGATTGAAACGGAGGAGTCAGCCTTCCGTCGATGCCACTAAAAATAACTGAAGCAGAAGGCCCTGGCATCACACCACCTCCTGAGCGGCCTTCACGCAGACGGGCGATCCTGTGAGTCTAATGAACAGCTTACGGAATTTCTCATTTTCAAAGTACAGTTTCTGAATTGTTGAGACGGCACGAATCTGCTTTCGCCACATTGATCCACCTTTGTAATGCTCTTTTGCATGACAGGTAGGGCATAACACCTCCAGATTATCCAGACCGTTGCCTCTACGCTTTCCGTATTTGTGATGCACGGCTAGAACTCTTGCATCCTGATCCCACCCACACTTCATGCACTTAAATCCATAGAACACGAAGGCTTTATACTTATATCTTAGGTTGTGCATCGGCAGGTTGGGGTCACTTAGAGTAGTGTTAAGAGATGCATAAATAGCACCACATTGCCGAGAGCAAAATTTATTGGCATTCCATTTTCGACGTTTCTCGTAGACACATATTTTTCCGCAACAAAGACATTCCACGGATTGACGATTTTGTTGCTGAAACTTGCGTCGACACTCGATTGAACAGAACTGCTGGCGATCTTTCTTAGGAGCAAACGCCAATCGACAATTGGAGCAGGTCGAACTTCTGGACTTTTTAACAATCCATTTTCCGATGCACTCTGGTGAGCAGAAGACGCGTACTCCCTTCTCCTTTATTTTCATGTTTTTGTGGCATTGGTAGCATTTTTTCATTTACTTGCCTTTACCGTGCTACTGCCAACTAATATTGGCGCTCCTGTGAAATCGCTGATTGCGCTTGGAGTGGTTAGGACTTGTTCAAGAGCACCACCGCCATCGATGTCGATCATGTTTCCTTTTACGGTGACTTTCCCTTGGGCGATCACTTTGGTTTCGCCTTGGGCATTGATTTCGACGTTTCCCGTGACGTTGATGACCTTTTTCCCACTTACGCTTTCAGTAAAATCGGCTCCGATGTTCTGGATGAAGTTCGCGGCGACTTCACTCACTTTGTCCTTGATGATTTTCTCGATCCAATTGCCATCTTTATCCCATTGAAGAAGAGTTCCGATTTTGTGGGCGAGCCCCACAAGCTCCGCTTTCTCTGTGTCATCAAAAAGAAAAATGTGTCCGCTGTTGGATTTCCATCCCATGCGGTGGGTGTAATTTACTTTGAATTCGTCTGCGATGTCCGCAGCGTTGTTGTAGACCATGCACCGCCAACGTGGTTCAGGAACCTCAACGTCCGCCGTATCAAAGGTTCCATCATCCACAAGGATTTCCACTTCAATTTCATCGCCGACCTGGGGAACGAAAAACATGCCCGCGCCATCGGCAGAAGCAAAAGGAAAACATGGTTGTGCGGGCTCTGGATATTCGCCATCAAACAAAGTTGGCGCATTGAAGAATACTGCCCCCCGCAGGGCAACACCCAGATCGGGATCGGTATTTCTAGTCACAATAGCGTTGTGAATTTCTTTTTTTGCCATCAATCCTCCTCTGCACTGATCCCTGCAAGACCAGGGAAGTTAGTGATGGCTGGAGGTTTCGGACTTTTCACGCGCTCTTGTTTGAATTTCTGAATACGCTCATCGCTCTCGCTAATATTAAACGCGGGTGGAGCTTGCACAATGGAGTCTTCAATTACACGTCTACAGGCAAATTCGGTGATATAAGGACTGTCCTTGCCCATTTTGTGCGTCACTTGGGTGAAGTAGTATTTGCCGGATAACTCATTGCCAATACCTAAGAGGTTGTGAACTTGGCGTGACTGAAGAACCTCGGTGCCGATGACAGTGCCTCGGCCAGTAATGAAGTGTTCCTTTTGTCTCTTAATAAACTCTTCGATGGCTTGCCTGATTTGAAACTCATTTTTGAATCTCTTGTTGGGAGGAAACCTGAAGCTTCGCCCGAATGCTTTGAAAGCAACCGTCACGCCGTCGGAGTTGATCGGCTTAGGGGAGAATGCTTTCGCACCGAAGCGTCTTTCTTGGAGTTCCTTAAGCTGCTTTTGCGAATCCGCATCAAGCCTTTTAAAGAACTCCATTTTCGCGCCCGTGACTTCTTTGTCTTTGATCAGAAAGATTTCAAAGTCGCTACTTTGATCGTGGGCATCTAAGGTGGGTGAAAATGAAAGTAAAGTATTTCGGTAAGCTGCTTCGCCCTCATTATATACAAAGGAAAATACCTCCTTCTGCTTCGACAGCGCCGGAGGCTGAAAAAACAGAACAAACTTCTTTTGAAGAGAATCAAATTTTGAAAAGAGATCGTAGCCGTTGATGTCGGCAATCTTTTTCAAATATTCGTAGTCACTGATTCCACGGGCTTGCACGGCTCGATTGTGAATCCCTTTGGTCTTTTTGATGTTCTCGTAAGAGCGTGGGTCCGTCGTTGAAATCTCAAATCCGTTTCGTGCTCCAATGATTGAAGCAATTTGGCTGTCACGATAACCCTTGTATGAGACACCGCCCTTGGGTCTGCGGCGAGCGGCCTGGTGGAGTAAATCAAAGCCCTCAACAATGAGAGAGGGAACACCATCAGAAGGGAAATCTGGGGTCTTTTTCACAAGGGATGCCGCACCCACAGTAAAGAGCGAATTCCCATATCCCATTAGGACCTCAATGTAATGACCCTCAGAAAATAACTTTGAATCAATGAACGATAAGACTGACCTCTCACCATCGGAGTCGATTTGATTTTGAAGTTTGATTTCGAGTCTATCAAACTGGTCCGAGTTGTCCTCGTAAGTGACCTCTGAAATGTAGCGTTTTACATCCTCAGTGATTGTAAAAGGCTGTGCTCCCCGGCCAGCGCGAACAATCAATTCATAAGTAGGAGCATGAAAGTCCCTCTCTACTTTCAAATTGGAGGAGACTTGCTTTGAAGCCCCCGCATTCATTGCTCCTGAATTGATAAGTGATACGATTCCCAAACTCTAAATCTCCTATACAAAAATGGTCGTCGGTCGATTCCTCTCAAGGAGTTTTAGCTCTCGAAGAGAAAGGTTTTCCTGCGTGTTTCTTAAGGAAATACTTTGTTGTGTAACCGGAATTTGAATGATCTCGGAAGGTTCAACGAGATTGACCTTGTCGCCAGCTTTGATGTTTGCAATATCGGGCTGTGAGCGACGTAAAATATCGCCGAGGAGTGCGTTGCCGTACTCAAGAGCCGCAATGGATTCAAAAGTCTGTCCCTGTTTAGCAGTGACCGTTCTGCCTATGGTATGAAGGGAGCCGCCTGGAATATTAATCAGACGTTTCACCTGTTGAGCGATACCGACACCACCAACAACGACACCTGCTGCAAATTTGATTTGAGAGGCAAGCGAAGTCGCGGCATTGCCGACAGCTTTGTCTTCGATGACCTGAAGCTCAAGATCGACAATTGCCCCTCTTAGAGAGCCATCGATTCGAAGTTCGTCGTATCGAAGTCGCACTCCGCGCACAAAGCAAGTGAAGCTAATTTCAGTCCCTGCCGAAAATAGAAATTTCGGTGCGCGTTTTAGAGTGGTATCACGCCGTGCGAACGATTTAAGTAGGTTGACCTGTTGTTTGATATTTTTGAAGCTGTTGGACGCCCACAATCTTGTTGTGAAGGAAAATCTTTCGGCCTCGCCGCGAATCCACTGAAAGTCGGGCGAGCCCTTGTTGACCGTCGTTGTCTCACCAAGAAATGCTCCGACCGTCTCTTCCATTTCTTGAGCAAGGAATTGTCCCTCAAACTCTTTTTCAAATCCGGCATCGATGCCTGTGAGCTTCCAGGTCTTACCGCCGAATCCAAACAACTCTCCGACGACGTCTAAAAAACCCATTATCTCACCCCGAAACTGAGGCCATTTTGAATGGACCGGCGTTTAACCAAGGGATCTATGGCTCTGCCATTGGCTTCGGAATTATCGATCATGGCACGAGTTAAAATGATGTTGAGGTCCTTACCTGAAATTTTTGTTTCAAGTTTTCCGTTCAAGACCACAGATTGTGAGCCGCCGCTCTGAGCAGGAGCCTGACGAGAACTTTTAAGTGCCTGGATAATCTCCTCACTTGGAGGAGCAGAGATTGCTTTTTGTTTGATACTCTCTGACTGCAGTTTCTGATTTTCTATTCCAGTTTGAAGAAACTCTGGCACAAGCTGTGTCGGTGTGGATTGCGGAGTTTCAAATCCAGCGGAGAAGACGTTCTGAAGTTTGGCTCCCGATTCATCACCCGCTGACTCAGCTTCTTTTGCTTTTCCAAAGAATTTATCCTTAAGGCCGCCGAACATGCCGACCGTTCGTACAAAGAGGCTTGGCCCTTTAAGTAAACCAACCTTCCTTAATAGAAAATCGATACCAAAAACCACAGCACCGATTGCGGCACCTATGGCGGCAATTTTTAAAGCCACGAGTCCCACTGGTCCCATGAGCGCCAGCACACCCACACGGATAATGGACATCGCAGGACCAGCGATTGTAGATAGAAGAGAAAGCATTTTTGTAACAGTGAATAGGCCGCCCATGCTGAGAAGTCTCAAGGCGCTGAAGGCAAATCCAGCAGTTGAACCCATAATAGAAATGCTTGCCGATAGGAGTCCAAACAAGGAAGCAACACCGGAGATGATCGGAGCCACAACAAAAAATCCCACAGAGATTGCGCCAATCACTGGACCTACGACGGCGCCCACAATGAGAATCTTTGCAGCGAGTTTTCCAAACTCTTGCGCCGTCATTCCTGTTTCACCCAAGATTGGACGCAAGAAATTTTGAATCGTCGTGAAAGTTTCTCTAGCTGTAACTTTTAATTCCTGAAGCCCTTGTATAAAACCTTGAGCAAAATCCGTGGACGCCTGTAGAAGTCCAGCAAATTGGTTGTTCTTAAGATCATCAAGTGCTTGTCCTGTGAGTTTCTTGCCCGATGAAGCCTGTTGAAATCCCAATGCAAAAACTGAAAATAAGTCCGCTGCGGCACGAATAGGTGCTCGCAACTCTTTTGAAAATTGACCCCCCATTTCAATTGTGAGCCCGTCGACAGCGCCGCTGAGTTGCTCTACATCGCCCAGGAAGTTGTCCAGGCGAATCCTTGCCATCCTGTCCGCAGTTCCTGCAGCTCCGGCAATTTGAAGCCTCATTGCAACAAGCGACGGAAGCGTTTTCCCGATCTCAACAGCGACATTATCTCCCGTAATCTCTGCTCCTCGTTTGATCGCATCAAAGTTGTTTTTTGAAATCGTGGTCGTTTCAAGAAGTTTTGATTGGAATGCTCCAAAGGCCGTTGCACCACGGATTCCGAAAATTTCTGCGGCCTGAGCTGTTGCTTCTAGTGGGTCTTTGGCTCCTTGAATTGCTTTCGAAGCATTGGCCATTATGACCTCTAAAGGTAGAAGCTTTTTTACCCCGTTTACAGTTCGGATTGTGGCTTGTTCCAAGCCTGCTTTTCCGCCGAATAAAGTTAGTGCTTCTTTTGAAGGTTTAGCGAGCTGTAGAATGGCATTCTTGAGTGCAGTTCCTGCGAGGCTACCTTTGACACCAGCGTTGGCGAGAACGCCCACAGCGGAGGCTGTCTCTTCCAACGATAATCCAGCATTCTTAGCAATTGGAGCAACAAATTTCATTGCCTCTCCGAGTTCAAGAAATTTCGTATTAGTCACAGCCGTTGTGAGGGCTAATGCATCAGCAACCAAAATCGCATCTTTAGCTGGTCTTCCGAAGGCCCCTAGCTGCCCAGCAACGATATCTGCGGCTTCGGCCATACTTACCGATGACGAGGCAGCGGCATCCAAAACTCCAGGAAGCGCGGCCACTATTTGCTCTGCCGTAAATCCGGCCTGAGCAAGGAGTTCGGCACCTTCCCCAGCCTGCTTTGCGGTAAAGACGGTTGTGGCCCCTAATCGTTTTGTGACCTCTGTAATCTGGGCCATTTCGTCGTCTGAAGCCAAAAGAACGGCTTTAACTGCCGACATTTGCTGTTCAAAATCCGCTGCTGTCTTGGTCGCAAAGGCAAGTCCAAGAGTCATCGGGGCACTGACAAGTCCAATAGACTGTCCAGCTTTGGCGATTCCGCTCAAAGACTTATTGGCTTTAGAAACACTACTTTGCAGGCTTTCAAATTTGGACTTCGTGCGCGTGAGCGCGGCTTCTGCCTGGGAGGAGCTAAATTTTAATATTGCGTTAAAATTAAATGCCATCTGTTATGCACCTACATATTTTCTTCTGCTTGAACTTTGCCCTAAACCATTTTTGACCTTCTCAATCTCAGCGTTTTCCCGTTCCTTTTGAGTTCTCAATCGCTCAAGCATCCAAGTAAAATCTCTTCGTCTCATCCCCCTGATCTCCGAATATGTAAGGCCGCCATTCATGCCGTACATCAGATTGAAGATGCCCTCCCGTACATCGTCCCTTGGGATTACAGGGACGAAGAATCGAAAAAATAGTTGTAGCTCCAGTCAATCACTCTGTACCACTCAGCCTTGCAGTGAACACAAGTGCCCTTCATGGCCATCAGAGGACCAGCATTGTTTTGAGTGATCGCGCTCGAAATCTTCTCGATGTCGACCTTTTTTAGTTTTTTGATCACGACGTCGAGAGGATAATTTTTTGTTTTATCACCCTCTGCCTTCACTTCCACCTGCGTTACACTCGACCGGAAAAGGAGTTGCTTCATTTTGCCAGCATTGTCGGCGACATCAGAAGTCGCTCTCTCCATTGCATCCCACTTGGATACGTCGTAGTGAACCGCTTGGACCACATCACCATTTTCAAGGAGAATGGGCTTAATCAGATCGTAGACGTGAACGCGCTTGTGGGTTTCATCTTTTTGATGGACCTCAAGAGTTCTAAGATCAGCAATGAAATCCTTATTGAGCTTCTTGCACGACGGGCACGTCACATCCATTTTGAGGTCGTAACCAAGCTCCTCCGTGCGGAGGTAAATGAACATATACATGACGTTTGGAAACTCAAGCTGGTTGAGTGTTAGAACTTTCTGTTCTTGAGGTAACGATTGAAAGTCCTGGCCGCAAAACTGGTCAAGAAGCAAACCCATCATTTGGCTCACCAGGCTTCCAATATTTTTCACCTTGGATTGGATTTCGGAAATCTTCTCTTCGATCCCCATGTCCCATTCAATGAAGCTAAAGGATTTGTCCTTTGGCTTTTGAATATTGAGCGTATTGGGAAGGATGGGGAGGTTTGGACCGAGTTCATCAAGAGTGGTGATCTTGTAAAGCTCGTCATTTTTATTTTCTGTCATTTCGTTTCCTCCAATTAATGGCAAAAGCCATTTTGTTAGGAATTGTTACTTTCAATTTTTAGATCGGCTGAACACTATCTGCCGAAAATGTCCATTCCACGAGGGCAGGTTCGCCTTCATTGGCATGGTCAAGATCGGGAGTTTTCTTCTTGGTAATCCAAAGGCCCAAGATCGAATTTGTGGAGGCCACTTGCCCGTGAATGTTTCTTTTGATGAGTGTTCCAACCTTTTTATAGGTCGGACTCACGGGGTCTTTTCCCTCTTGAAACCAGAATTCAAGAGCGGCTCGCTCTGCCGTATGATGTTCAAACGTCATTCCGGTAAACTCGACGGGCTTTCTGTTTCCACCGGACGCCTTTGTGCGGTCGGGTAGATCGACAGATTCATTTTCAACCTCAAACCCACTGAGCTTTGTAAAGACAATCGGAGGAAGGCCCACAATGATAAGCTCATAGTTGTTAACTGGTATGTGGCCCGACTGAACTGTTCCCTGTAGTGGCATAAATTATTCTCCCTCGTTAAGCTTCAACACTTTCCGTAACTCCAAGCTCTGAGATCGTGATGATGAACCGTTTGACGGTATCTGCGATCCTGAGTCTTAGCTCTGCGTTCAGATCCCCTTGTGAGCGTGTAAGGTTCGTGTTGTTTTCGGCGTCGATCTTGATTTGGACCGCATCGGCTAAGTCCTTGCCTCTGACAGCTCGTTTTGCAAACTCAGGTGTAAAGAATTGGATGAACGCAGAGTGCAGGAGTTTGTCACTTTGCTCGTCGTTGATGGCAAAGATGATGAAGTCAAAGTTTTCAAGAAACACGTTCTCAACGTGTGAGAGATATTCTCTCTTGTGTTTGAACTTTCTGCCGCCAGAAAGACCAACGGTTTCATCACCCCAAAGAATAAAGTTTCCATCTTTGATTTTGATGATGTTGATACCAACCGGATCCAGGAACTCTTCGTTCAAGGTTTTACCTTCAAAGCCGTCAGGGAGAGCCACGACGTTTGATAGGATCACATCGATTCCGGCTGCGGCCTTATGATAACCTTGAAAGTCATTCGCCACGCGAGCCTCGGCACCGTGAATTGCTCCGGTTTGGCTCGTGAGTTTAAGGCCGTTTCCATTCGGGCTTAAGACTTTTGCAAAAGAAGGCCAAGTTACAACGGCGTAGTCGTTTCGACCGATTTGATCATTGATGAATTCTTCGGCGGCGTCTTCGCTAACAATGCTTGCAGGAACCTCGTAGCGATATTGCCAGTTCTGGGCTTCGGCAAGCTCCGCTCCCGCTTTTTGAACAGCCGATGAGGTAACACCTGGAGTAGCCAATTTCACAAGACCGAAGTTTCCACCGCGCAGCGATTTCAGAGGTGAACTATCGGGATCATAAGCACTGGTGTAATGAACATCGTTGATGTTGGCGACTCCGTCATAGCCTTTGCCAAGCTCTTGAACGTATTCGACTCGGAAGTTATCTCCGGCAGCAGCGTTGGCAGTCATATTGGAGCCAGCTTTGACTGTGATGGCATTTGCAGTGTTGGATGTGATCTTAAATTTAATTCGACGATCTACTACGTCTGGGATGAGCACACCACCTGCGAGCTTTCCAATCTCAAGTGGATTGATGAAAATAGTCAGCGTGTCGCCGAGGCCGAAGGTTTTCGTTGAATCTTTCGTTGTGTCCATGACCTTAAAACCACTTCCAAAGTCATTCGGCGAGACAAAGGCTACACCGGATGTGACAGTGAGACCCGTGAGGAATGGCATTTTTTGACTTACATAACTCCAGATTTGATCGAGACCGCCAGTCAGAGTTGCGGCTCCCCAAGTAGGCTCTGTGGCTCCGGCAGATACTGTCGCAATGGCGTTTCCGGCCAGGCCCGCAGTTTGTGCAAAGAGATTTAAGACAGAGGCTGAGAATTTCTCAGCAAAGACAATGTCTTTCAGAAGTGGATCGACGCTTCCGTTGATGAATGCGAGAAGATTTTCAAGAGACTCTTCAGCGTCTGCGCCAATAAGAACCTGCGACTCAGGTGTTGCCACTATGGTTTTGAACGTAATGACTTTGCCATTGATAGTGACCGTGTCTCCATCAGTTGGATTTGCGGAAAAAGTTAAAGCACCTGTGGCTCTTGCTCCCGCAGTTGTTACTTCCAACGTGACTTCATCTTGGATAACCGATCCGCCAGGGGTCAGAGGATCAATTTTCGCTTTCGCTCCATCTACAGAAGACACGACTTCGTCATGGATTTTTGCAGTTAGAACGGTGTCCGTTAGCAGTAGGGATTTCCCAAATACGTTTGCTGGGCGAATATCGCTCGTAATGCTTCCGATGTGCTGATCCACAACCTTAAGCAAGAACTCGCTATTCGAATCGTCGTTGATGGATTTGGCAAAATATCGCGGTGAATTGGGGTCAGAACTTAAATTGGGAAACTGTTTAGCAAGGGTGGAGACTCCACCTTCGATGAGATAAATTTCAAGTCCCCACTCATCAAGGGGACTGTCTTGGCCGTCCTTGATAAGAACACCAACTGCGAGTCCATCGTTTTGCAGTTCAACAGACATCAAGAGGTCAGGACTTCCATTGAGTTCTGCAACCAGATCAATATCGGAAGGAACTGTTATAACTCCAAGGGCGGTGTTCGAGAGAATATCAAAGGACTTTCCGGGCACAGCATTGAATTTTACTTTTCCTCCGGCCAGCTCGTCCTTTTTTAAATCAGAGGGAACAGTTAGGAGTGTGACTGTTGTCGCCGTCACGGAAGAGTAGTTATCGACAATGAGACGCTTCTTGCCAGCCCATCGCCCGCCGTTTCCGGCCTGAAACAATAGAGTGGAAGTTCGAGGATCACGGCGATTTCTTAACTCCAATTCAGATAGTTTTTCTGAACCATCGGTGATGCGCTGAAGAAAGAGAGTGCCTCGGCCTTGACCAAGTCTGAAGAAATCAAATCCCGCATCGGGCACCAATGATTCAGGGATAAAACTTCCGGCCCGAAACCTGAAATCCGATGAGCTAAAGGTGGCAAAGGGCTTTCTAATCGGTCCTTTTTGTAAAATTCCGGTGTAGGCCGTTGATCCAAGTGCGCCTGGCACGATGGATTTCTGCGCCTCTTTTTCTACGATGACGACACCAGCGCCGCGAGTTGGTCCAAATCTTCGTTCTGCCATATTGATCTCCCTAACTCATTTGTGATACATTGTATCACGTTAGAATTTAAAAAACATGCAAATTCCTTACGTCTTCTATTCCATGCGATGTTTCATATCGTGATCGCAATTTTGACTCCCCCGTCTTTGATCAATGGAACGTCCACGCTCGGCTTGTGAAAGAATTTGACCGCTAAAATGTCCACCGATCCTGTGGCAATGTTCGTGTCCGAGGCGTCTTGCGACCCTTCCGCTTCTCTCTTGGTCTTTGTCCGGCTGTTATTGATTTTTTCGCCCACATCCAAGTCATAATCCGTATCCAGGCCGTATGATCTGAGGGCATGGTTGGCAGAGAAGAAGCTCGAAATGTCTTGGCTGAGACGCATCTGGTCTAGTTGAAGTCCTGTAAACACTGCGTAATTGATTCTGAGTGTTTTCACTTCTGGCGAGAACTGAAGCACACCAGACAGGTTTGGAATATCCCTCACCAAGTCTCGCCCGTGGCCCACTGTATCTTGTGCCGTAAACCCAAGCCGATCTATGGATTCAATCTCCTCAATCACCAGGCTGGGGAATGTGGCTGGTTCGAAATAATCCTGTCCCGTGTTGACCATGATTTCTGGGACGTATTCAAAAGTAACCTCAATGAGCTTTCCGGCAGGAACAGAGGATTGAAATTGAACGGTGCCGGGTTCAAACGTAAATCCATCTTGCCTTAAAACACCTGGAGAATAGGTATCGAAGAGATTACTCACCCGAATTTGATCGTCCGTGAGATTATAGGTGCTTCGAATACCCGTTATGTTGTAGCTTTTGTTTTCAAGCAGAGTCTTTAGGTCGACGCTTGTTCCGGCAGTGGACATTGGAAAAACAATTTTGGAAGTCGAACGAAATTCAGTGTTCAGCTTCCGAATAAAACTCTCATAAATAACGTCGTCTAGGTAGTCGATGTCGAACTCGCCTAAAAGTTTTAGAGAAGTGATCCGTGGAGTAACCTGTGGATTGGTGGTGCGAAGGTTAACAAGGACTCCGATGGAGCGACTGCCAATCGCTGAAATGGGAAAGGTCGAAAAGTTGGCATTTAAATCTGGCTCACTCATCCAATCGGAAGCTGTGGCCACAGTCCAAGCAGATCCATTCCAAAAATAGTTGTTTGAGGGTGTCTTCAGTTTGAACCCTATCGAAGTGCCTGCAGGTAATTCATCACCAATTTTTACAGCTTCAAACTTAAGCCATTTCAAAAGGGCATTAGGTGTTGTCAAAGGAGTTTCAACGTAGAGATCAGCGTCAGTCGGAAAAAGGCCGGAAGATGCCTTAAGTTCCAGGCGAGGAGTCCTTGGGTCTTCGGAATTAAGGCGAATCTTTGTGTCATCAGAAAATATCAGGGCACTTCTAATTCGCTCGTCAAAAATAAAATTCTTTATAAGACGATTGATCATCTATCCCTCTGATCGCCGTCTTTAGCTCCGGCCTTTTGAAATGCGGTTTCGAGTGCTTCTCGCCAAATTCTTTTCACCTTTTCTTGGTTGGATGGATTCTTAAAAACCGACGATAAGAATTTTCTAGGTCTAACTCGAAACTTCGTTCTGCCTTTTCCAGTGTTTTGATCAAAGGCTCTGAGTGCCGATTTCGCTCGCCGTCCTCCGCGCTCTCTAAGAGCAAAGATAATTGCGGCTCGTACTTGGGGAGTGACATCGATGGTGTAACCTTCGTGAAGTAGAAGGGCGATCTTTTGCATATCGTGAGGAGGGCTTGCCACACCCCCAGTTGACTTTCGACCCTTCATCACTCCGACTTCAGATTCAAAGCTATTTTTTAATGTGAAACCGAGAGCATCAAACAGATTCTTTTCTTTCAAAAGTGGAATGTCCCCTCGCGTGAGAGCTAAGGTCAGTGGAGAATTCGGCGTGTACCGTCGTCCTTTGATCGCCTCTTTTACTCTAGTGATCAAAAATAAAGAGGCTTTGATTGTGCCTCTTTTAATTTCGCGTTCAATAATGGGAAGCGTGGATCCCGCCGTGAGAAACTTCAAAAATACATTTGTGTCTCCGGTAATTTCAATTGATCCCATTATCCAACTGGCTCCCTGTCGGAAAAGAAAACCCTCACAAATGCAAACCCTGTGTCTGAAAAGTGAGAAGACAAATCTCCAACGCTATGGATGAAATAAAGAAGTTGTTTGAGCGGCTCACCGTGAATCTGCACAATGCGGTCGCCTCGATTGATTTGCTTGCCTTGAGCTTTGAGATCACCTCTCTTTAAAATGACATAGCCCTTGGCCTTCTCGCTGGCTCCAAGCTGTGTGGTCTGCATATCCTGATCGAGATTCGCATATACAACTTGGGCTGGAATGGTGAATTGATCTCGAACGACGTGATTGATAATTTCTCGCTTGCCACTGACGCCAGTGGAATACGGAGTTTGGACCTTATTAATGGTTTCAACCACAAGGTCGACGGGTTCGATCAAATCTGGATTTTTATTTAGCCCCGCCATTATCTAATATCTTCCTCTCTAATTTCTCGAAAGCTCCCGCCGATCAAAATTGGCCTTCGATATTGGGACATGATCCGATTGAATCTTTCATTGGTGCTGGCTTGAAAAACTTGAGACTGTCCTTTCGGTTCAAAGAATTCTTGTTCGTGAAGATCAACTTTGAGCCGCTTGAGACTTCCGGTGGTTGGCTCTCCTGCCTGGGCTTCTGGGTTTTCGATGGAATCAATTACGTCGATCAAAGTGGCCTCTTTAATCAAAAGAGGCGTGCTGCCGTCTGCTTCTAGGAAACCAAAGTCTCCATCGATCTCTGTAAAGGTATCTTTTAGAAATACTCGATTCGTAAAAGCACCAGAGAATATATTGTCCGTCCGAGTATTAAGTTTGATTCTTGGATTCCATCTGTCGTCTTGGGGCTCTGTGCGACCTTTCAGGGCGAGAAAGTCGTTAAGTTTTCCCTCTATAAGTTCTTGCTCCGTGCTGTTAATTTTAAGGAACCTAATCTCGATTATGGGCACGTTCAAAAACAAAACTGGTGAATTATTACCTTCAAATTGAAAAATACCGGATCGCTTATTAAAAAATTGACCTGTCTCACGATCAACTCTGGCCATTGACAGGCGAACAAGCGCGTCGCCTCTACTTTTAGGCACGTCGTCTGAATGAAGAAGTTGTGCCGGACCATTCTGAACCGGATTTTCAGCTCCGGTTTTCTGAAGTCGTATGCGGTCTGGAGTAGTTAAGATTTCCTTAATGCAATCGACGCAACCTGCCTGTTCGACGACATCACCAACCTTGGGAGTCGGATCTCCGCTTGCAACTGTAAAGTCGTAAAGGTCACCAAGCGTATCTATGACCTTATTTGCAAGAGTGATCGCGGATACTTTGACCTTTGAGGACTTACCTCGCGCAAGCTCTAAAAGAAGTTCTCCGTAGGTGATGTATGGTCCAAAATTATCCAAAAAAGGTACTCCTTACTATGGGTTGATTCGGTAGGCGCAAAGACTCATGTACGCAAAATCTGGGTTCACAGTAATTGTTGAACCCTCAAGTGAACGTAACCTCAATCTAAATACATCGTTTATAGCGCAGGTAAGTATGACCGAGCCGGAAGGAGTATCTCTTCTATTTGAATTGTTCTTTGCGTTGGATCCAATTGCCGACCATGCAATGTCATTGGTGTTTCTTTGAATTCCGATCTCCCAACCTTGATCGTTTGCCGAAGGAAAGCCGGAGACTCTATATTTAATTATTACTTGTCCAGAGAAGTTCGCCTGAAAATCGGTTGCATTTAATTTTGTAAATAGTCCGTTTGAGAAACTCTCTCGGTCGGTATCGAGATTGACATTTATAAATGTGGCAGCATTTGTGGTAATGATCGCTGAGTTTGAATAGCTCAAGTGGCCAACATTAAGCTGATCAAGCCTTAGCTTATCGAGGGCACTCATGAAACCAGCCAAAGATTGTGTTACAAGCGCATGTAGACTTCCACCCGGTTGATTTGCGTGGGCATGTTGATGGTCTGAGCGTGGATACGAATTGGCCGTCCCTGGAGCATTTGTCGTTCCAATGTTGACCGGATTTCCCAAAGCGAGAGCGTCAGCGCCAGATGGTCCATGACGCGTGGAATGTGCCTCAACTGCTATACCGTTATAAGTGCTGACATTTGAAATTGAATGCCCCTGTCCATTAAGATTACCTCCTAGTGCAGGCGAGGTATCTTCGACGACATTTGCAAGTGGCCCAGGTACACCTTGCGGCCCCCTGATATTAGCAAATTGACTCCATGTTGTTGGCGAACTCTTCTCGTAAAGATCGCCATTTGCTTTGTCGATATAAAAATCTTGTTCTCTTCCAAGGGATGGAGCGGGTGGTCCCGCGCCCTGAAACCAATCTGAGCCATCAATGTTGGTAATGAGGCCCCAAATCGTAGGGGATGTCTTCTCGTAGATATCACCCTCATCAATGTCGATGTAGAAATCCTGAATTCGGCCAAGCGCAGGATTGGGAGGACCGGAGCCTTTAAACCAATCCGACCCATCGACGTTGCCACGCAAAGTCCAAGTATTGAAATTAACCTTCTCGTAAAAATCGCCCACATCAGAGTCGAGATAAAAGTCACCTGTTCTCCCTAACGCTGGTGCAGGAATTCCGGCACCTGTATGCCATTTCGAACCAAGATTTGAAGTTGAAATCCATTCCAAAAGACCAGCGGCATTCTTGACGGGAAAAGACTCATTCGAAGCAGGTACAAACCCCTTCGGAGGATGAAGTTCTGAGTCTGGTAGGTCCTTATGAATTGGCATAAGCTCCCGTCATGTTGCGTCAGTGATGAATTCCCCATCGGTTGTCGTCACGAACTGCATGTCCGTCGTGGTGATCGCCTTAGCAGGTGAAATTCCCAAAGCCTCAAGAGTTTCAATCGAAACCAAAGTTCTAAAAAGTCTCCCTAATTTGCCGTTTGAAAAGTACGACATCTCAGAGCCTCCACGCCCACACTCTCACG
Source organism: Bdellovibrionales bacterium (assembly GCA_050249195.1). Taxonomy (GTDB): domain Bacteria; phylum Bdellovibrionota; class Bdellovibrionia; order Bdellovibrionales; family UBA1609; genus JALHOQ01. The sequence continues at coordinate 55,319 of JBFWQY010000001.1, read as the reverse complement.
CTGGCATTTTGCGGAGAGCGAAACCAAATTTTACCAATGCTCACTCCATCTAAAACGAGAGGTGAGTCGTCCTTAAGGAGTTCTCCGTGAAGAGATGGATGTTTAAATGATAGGTCGACCTGTGTGTCAGAATCATTTGAGACGATCAGTCTTGTCGCTTGAAATGGAATCTTAATCTGAGCTTCGTCAGGAAACTCAGTCAGACCAATTTCAGATCGTTTGTAGAAAAAATTCTGACTTTCCATGTCCACCACTTATTTAAATGCCCATACACGCACTTCGGTCACAGTCCCAGATGCTTGCTTCAATGCAATTCGATTGGCTTCAAGCCCTTCAAAGTTCACTAAGCCGTCAGCAGGTTTAATGCGGCCATCGATTCGAGTGTCGTCGGCACCGTTGAGAACAAAATCAAGCTCACCGCCAACAACCGCGATCTTGATGTGCCTAGAGGAGAATTTGAAATCAAAGGCATTGTCCTTGTAGTTTCCGGTGAGCGTTGTGAGTCGCTCGTAAAAGAAATTTCCTCTATTTGTGCTCATTCAAAATTCCTCGATTCCGATAAACGTCTTTTGAAAACATTTGTTTTCCGACGAAACTCATTGTTGTTCTGGAGAGAATGGGGGGCTTGGGATCTTCGTATGTGTAGACAAGAAGTTCGAGTTTTACTTCATCGGCATGAACGATAAGGCGCTCGCCGAGTTTTCTTTCCGAACCGTCTTTGGTGTTGAAAACACTTTCTGCATACACATTCACTTTCCTAAAGTTTTTCGGGTATTGAAACGTGTGGAATTTCTTTTCGTGCAAGATTCCGATTCCGGTAATCCTACTTTGAAAATCCTGAAGGGACGACCACTCAAGCCATTGCTGGTAATCAGAGGCGCTACCCAGATCAAATGACAATACTTTCCCATCATTCAAATTCACCTTGATCACGGAAAACACACCCCTTCATTGCCGTTTACACACCCTCAAAGCCTTTCCCTTTCTTTTTCCATTTCTTCTCATACGCGTAGGCTTCCTCTTGGACTTCCTCTCTTGGCTGCTCTTGGACCACTTCGGCTTTCGGAAGATCTGGAGCTTGGGGCTTCGGAGACTCTTTTCTTTCTCTCGGAGTGGGTGTCACTTTGAGAAGCTTGAAAACGTCTGCCCTCTTATCCTTTAAGTAGGAAAGTTCAGCCGCCGTAATTTCAATAAGCCTTCGTGGGTAAAGGTGAAGAGCGCCTTGAATGGATCGATCACAGTCTTTCGGGAAGCCATCAACAAAGACAGGGTGATCTCCTAAGAATTGAACCGACGTTTTTTGATTATGCATTTACGTCGTCCTCGTGGTCGGTTTCCTCGTCTCCATCATCGTCGTGGTCTTCGTCCTCGGTCTTTTCGGGCAGCGTTCGCTTCACAAACTTTTTAGTGCCGCCTTCAGAGTTCTCCGACGACCGTCGGGGATCGGGCTGCGATGATGGGAGACGTTTCACTAGAAAATAACCATTGGCCTCAAACTGCTTAATTAACTCCTCACCCTTAACGACCTGGGGAACGTCTTTGAGCCAGGTTTTTTTATTAAAGGTATAGGATTCACAGCCCCTTAGAATCACTCTTGCACTTGTCATTTAAGAACTCCTTCTTGGTTTAAATTTCTATTACGCAAGACCCACGTTGATTCCGAGTACGACGGCGTCCGTCTCCTCGATTTCAACAGCTACGCGAGTTGTGATCGCAAACTCGGTGGTGCTTGCAAAAATGTTTCGGTCGCGTTCCATTCGGATGTCTCGGCCAAGACCCAAAATCAAATTTCGATACTCGGTCAAAAAGATTTGGCTTTCTGCCAAGTAACTGATCTTCACGTCGGAAGGATCAGGGATCGCTCCGGCACCAACACGGGCAATTGTTCCAGCCGCATTGTTGAGGACATAGTCGACACCGTTCACAAACGGAGTGACGGGTGTCTTGGGGTTTTGGTTGACGCTTTGGAGGACAACGAACTCGCTTCCAAGAACAATATTCTTGCTCTTCAGACCCACAGCCGTTGTGCCCGACAAAGTCACATGCTCAGTCACAAGGGGAGTTTGTGGGAGCAGGGCGAGAGGCACTAACTCCACGCCAAATGGCATGAGGTTGATTTCGCTTGTCGCCGCACTATCACCCAAACCTGTGGCACGAGAAGCCAGGTTATTTCGGAACAACTGCTCGGTGGTGTCTGAGCAGAAGAATTTGAGGTTTCTTTTGTTGCGCTTAAACTTGCTCGGCATCTCCACGATCATGTCGGAAAAGATTTGATGGGAGATGTTCGTACCGTCGTGGTCGACGATATGAGTTGAACCAGCCCGCTTCAACCAACCATTTTGGAGCCCAAGGTAGGTGTCCACAATGACTTCCGTTGCAGATCCACCTTCAAGAAGATCGCTCTCCAAGCGAACGGGGCCGAGTTTATCGCCTTGAATATAAAGCTCTTCAAGGTCGTTTGAGAGCTGAGTCGCCATGAGGCGCATGATCGTGTCTTCGATATTCTCGCCTTCAAGGTTCTCGGTCACAAATTCATCGGAAAGCTCCCAAGGCACCATGATTTCTTCAGGTTGGAGCGTAACTTTGCTCGTTTTGATCTTGCGTCGGATGCCGGGATCGATGGCCTCTTTCTTTGGAACGGCCACACGCTTACCGACGCCGACTTTGTCGATGTCGAGCTTGTCATTTCTAAAGCGCACAATTCGCGCTCGGTCTTTTAGACCCGTCACGTCGACCACAAAGTCGATGAAGCGATCCGCCTGGGCGTCGTTCAGGCGGCCAGCAGCGGCGATTTCTGCCGTAGTGATGACCGCCTTTTCTAACAGTTCCTTATTTGTCAATTTCGTGCTCATTTTGTATCTCCCTTTTCAAATTGTGTTACAAGGTATCACGTTACGAATTGGTTTTAGGCTTGTTTAAAAAAGCCTCGCGTCTTGAAATCTGCATCTTGATGTCATCAAGACCAATAATGTCGGAGAAGACCGACTTCTGACTCTTGTCTTTGCCGTCGCCATTGTCGCCACCCTCCTCATCATCACTGAGCGCGGCTGACCCGCCCGCAGTGTTTTCAATTTCATTAAGCCGCTTTCCAATTGCTTCGATCTTGTTTGTTGACTCGTTCCTGATTGCTTCAACCGATGTTTCAAGGGATTGAACACGACTGACTAAGCCTTCAGCTGCTTTGCTTAAATCTTTCTTGCCTTCTTTCTTTCCACCCATGACGGATCGAATAAGAGTCGACAATTTTTCTGAAATTTCCCGAAGAACCGTTAGCCGTTCTGTTGAAATCTTGGCTCCCACTTTCGAGATTTCTGCTTTGAAGGTGGAGATGGATTGCATCATCTCTGTTTGCTCCGGTGTAGGGTTCGCCTGTCCCTCACCGTTGCCATCACCTGTAAGCATTGCAACCTGCTCTAAAGCCATCAAATTCAGCTCTACTATTTGGTTCAAGGCCCTTGCCGCCTCATCGTGTAGAGAGAGTGATTGCTCCAGCATGGTTTTTAACTCAGAAAATTGTTTTCGGATTTTCTCAAGCTCCTCTTTCATATCGCCCCCTTCATGAGCTGATCCTTTTTCAAGTTCCTCTTTGAGATCACTAGGCAAGAGTTGATCAAGAGGATCTTCTGGATCAAATCCTGGGGTCATTCCAAGTTTCAGTTCACGACGGACAATACGCTCGTGGATAACTGCTTTGCTTTCCTCTTCTTTGTAACTGGAGGCGAGTTGTTTGAAGCGAACTTTTGAGTTTTTGGTTCGCTCCACTGTGTCGATGGGGAACTTCAGGTTTACCGGGTCTGCATAGTCATCGAGACCAGCAGGGAAACCTGCGGGGAATGTGAGCGCAGCATCGTCTCGCATTTCAATATCAAACTTGTCGGATCGACCTTCGAGACTTTTTTTAAGCTCGTCTTTACTCATGCTATCGCTAGGGACAAGCGCCTTTTCTGACGTATCGAACTCTTGAGGATAGGCTTTTTTGTACTCCTCAAAACTAAAGGATCCAGCCAAGCATTGATCGAATACACCTTTATCCATGCGATCAAAGGCGCAAGAGAAACAGACTCCACATTTAAGACCAATTTTCGGTTCGCTCCCGCCGTCGACTTTACAGAAATGGCAAATGCCTTCTTCCGAATGGCCCTTTTCGACCGACGACTTCCAGCTGATACCTTTCTCAATGACTTGCCCGAACGACTCAGATGGCTTTCTCCCATCGAGCGACTTAATAATGATGAACTCTTCACCGATGGCGGGCTTATCGACTGGGCTAAATTCGTTGACGGTGAGGTTTACGATTCTCTTAACGCCCTTTTTGTCCTTAGCTTTTGACATATTATGCAGCCTCCCAACTGATGCGGTTAAAATCAGGGGTGATTTGCATAGACTTGTGAACACCCTTTTCGTCAATCAGGTGGGCTTCACCACCAATGCTAAACCCTCGAATTTTTCCGGCTTTGATTAAATTCCAAACCTCATCGTCGAAGACCTTAACGGTGACCATCCAGGTTCCTTCGATGACTTGTCTCTTATTGAGTTCAAAACTGACTGGAGCAATGTAGCTCTCGACAACTGCGATCTTTTTACTGAAGTCGACGTGCATGAAACCCTGATCAGCACGAGAGTTAAGACCGATCTTCGCTAGGAAATCAGGGTCTCTTTGAAAAGTAAGTTTGGTCATATAATTGTGAGCCGCATTTTCGATCTCTTCACGGCTAACAATTTCATTTTGAAGATCGATTGTTTCGGGTATTAAAAGCGGTCCCATGACAAGGCGCTTATCTTCATTTTGTTTTAAGATCGGGTAATCAAAACACTTCTCAACGAATTTCTTTTTCTCGGCAGTGGAAAAGAGAGCCTTAATTCCTTCTAGTTTTCTTGCGCATTCAGACAGATCAAGTGATTGTGTAACGTCTTGAGCTACCGAGGTGGATGTAGAAGAGGAAGTGCTTTCAGATTCATTTACGGTCTTCGGAGTTTCTGTTAGACGCTCTTCATTTGTAAGGAATCCGACCACTGCCTCAACTCCCTCGGTAATTCGAATGCGCTGAAGGGTTGGTTCCTGAAAACGATCAGATGACAGAATTAAAAACGTGAAAGCTCCGTCACGATCTTCAATAGTTCTGCTTTGAAGGCTATGGTCCATCACAAACCGTTGAGCTGCGCCCACGTCAGTGAATCGTTCTTTTGAAAGAATAAGGGCTTGAATTCTTAGTCCATCTGATAGGCGTGACAAACTCTTAAGAAGACAGGCTGTAACAGCCGCTTTTAAAACCTCATTGATTTCCGGTTGGTTGAGGCGCTTGATCGTACTGAAATCAAGTTCGAGGGGCGGGTTCAAAGATTTTCTTAAGTTTAGATTGGAAAGACCCCTTACTTGTTTTGATGCCCGCTCAACCTCATCAATCAACGCTCCGGGCAGGATAGATACAAAACTCTGATCGCCAACCTTTAAGAGATGCGTATGCAGACCAGAAAGAGTGGATGCCTCGGATTGGATTTCATGAGCATGGGGAGATGAGCTTTGGGTTCTAAGTTCGATTGTCCCGCGTTCCGTTTTGATCAGCACCTTGTGTTCATGGATTGGATTTTCTTCGGGCGCGGTGAGATTTTTCTCAATATCTACGGAGTGGGAGTGCGAGCCATCCAGCTCCGTCATTAAGAGACGATCATTTACAAAGAAGATGTGCTTGTGAATACCATCAAGCGCAGTCTTTTCCTTTGTATGAAGTCGGTGAAGATGTATCCCGCCTTCACCCATGATTTTAGTTTTCGTTGCTGTCATCTCTTTTTCCAACCGATATTGTGATACATTGTATCACGTTAGAATTGTAAACATAACTAAAATCGAAGTTGCAGTTCAAAACGCAGAATCCTCCTGTTATGTCATGCCGCGCCAGAGGCTCGGTTCTTAGCCAGGAATCAGTTCGCTTCGGCATCTAAAGTGGGCCGGAGGTACGATGGGCACACCATTTTCTGCAAGTAGTTGGGAGGCTTCAAAAGAACTAACTCGGTCCCCTCGACCAAGTCCAAACTCCGATAAATCCTTACGCCAAGGAAAGAGTTCTTTGACCGCGTCCGCCGAGGTCTGTTCCAGAATTTGGTTCTGCTGCGCCCTCACTAAATCAAGCGTGAAGACACGCCCATTCATGGCCAGGCATATTTCGGATGTGCGCTCATCTTCGACTGACGACCAAATAACTCTGGTGACCCCAGCTTCATCCATTAAATCGATCTGTCCAAAATTACGGGCGCGAGTAACTGTGGTCGCCGATAGGCCGTCAAAATATGCCGACGCTGCCAGCTGGCCCTGACTCCGAATTGTTTCTGGAACGGATTGCTCAAATCCACCAAGGCGGTGGGACAACTGTTCCTTAAGAGCTATTCCAGCTTCTTTTTTAGGAAGGCCCCTATCGATGACGTTGGTTTTTATCATTTCCGATATAAAGGTTTTATGGTTATTGGAGTAGTGGTCGCTCACAGAAATGAGATGAAGCCTTGAAAGCGCATCGACAATCAATTCATCACTAGAGCCAAAATCGGCTTTCAGAATTTCTGATTTACTCATGCGCTTTTTCAATTTGTGCTGGTTTTGGAATCTTGTGCGATTGAGTTTGTAGATTTTTGTGACGTCACTTTCCAGACGTGACCTAATCTTCTCATCGATTTCTGAAAGAATAGTTTCTAAGCGTCTTTCAATTTTGCGTTGATCGGCTTCTCTAAGAGTTTCGCGCTGCACTCCATTTACAAAAGAAACCACACTCTCTATGGCGCGACTCACGAGAAGATTCCACTCTCGCATAACAAAGCGGTTGAGGGACTCTTCTATGCGATTTATCTGTGATCCGTCTTGATCATCGGTCGCTTTTTCAATGATTTCTGACATGAGACCATAGAGCTTCTCCTTGGCCTCATAGTCTAGATTAACAGCATCCTTTAGGCTCATGTGGTTTGGCTCCATAACTTTCACGGGTAAGTTCGTTCCCCAAGGCGTCTCGAACTTGGGTTAGCTTTTCGATATACTTTTGAGGCTTTTCAAAAATCTGCTCCAATAGATCATCCGGCGACGAACTCGTAATTGAATCGTCATCAACCGACTCAGTCCCAGGTCGCTTAGGCACTTGTCCTTGGCTATCGAAGGTTCCATTTTGATTGGCCGTGCCCGCACTGTGCATCAGTTTGGCGAGAGTGAAGCTAAACGGAACATCGGGATTAAACTCTTCCGGCAAATTGCTAAAGTCGGGAAGATCACGATTTAAAATATCTTCTAGGAGCATCCGGGCAATTCGTGGAGTCAGTGCCCCGGAACGCTCGGCCCCGGTGAGAATACGAACGAGGTCCTCATCATTTGTGACATTTGGACTATTCGATTTGAAAACCCAGAAACGGATCCCTTGTGCGAGTAGGATTTTGTTGATTTCACGGTCGATCTCCTCGCGCTCTGGGTTGTAAACATACTTTTCTGTTAGAGCCTCGGAGACTTGCGCTGTTGCGCGGTCGTAGTTTTCAGATGCCCCAACCAGAATCGGGGCAATCCTAAAATTGCGTCTCAGTTTCTTGGCATTATTCTCATCGTAACTTTGCCAGAGCATGTCCTGGTGTTGAGCGCGGGTGAGCGGCACAATTTCAATCTTGATGCTGTTCGGACTTGATAGCCCATCATGCGTAGATTCGCCTTCGAGAATAAGCCACTTGGAATAGTTGGAACTTCCTTTGATCTGGGTATCAACGAATTCTCGAATGCGATCAACCGACCCCTGAGTAAGCATCCCGCCGTTGGCGAGAATTGCAAACGAAGGGATATTGTTGTTCATGAGCGTAATGATGTTGGTTTCGTCGGCCTGACGGGAGCCTTTTATAGAGATGATATTTCCAGTGAACCTTGGCATTCCGTAAGGAGTGGGACGTCTTGATTCAATCTTAAAATGAAAAAGCTCGTTGGCTCGAAACTGAGGTTCAAGATTTTCAGCGACCTCTCCAGTGCGCTTATCTATGAGACGGGGATCTCCAAACTGTTTGAAGAATACTTTCTTTGTACCAATGATCTGCACAAATCTTCGGAATCTCTTTTGAAAGAATTTAGTTCCTAGTGAGAAATCGTTTTTGACATAATTCAATCCGGTGCGGGTAATGACACGATCTGTTTTAGTGATTCTGACTGTTGCCGCATTTATTCTATTGATTGCCGAATATTTCTTAGGTTCTGTGAGGCTAGGAACCAGCTCCCAATATGCATTTCCGGTCAACTCCTTCTCTTGAGTTGATTCACGTCGAAGCCTAACGAACGATTCCTCTGCGTTGGGATAACTAAAGAAGTGGTCTAAAAACTCCTCTTCCTCATCAATTTGCTTTTTGAATGATTTTTTCTGCTCTTCACTCATCGGCCTTAGCGTGAAGCGATGGCCAAATCCATCAATTCCAACGGCCATCGCGTCACAAGTCTGTCGAAGTTCTGTCGAAAATTCGGCCAGCAAAGACAATTCGCCAAGAGAAAGCGGAGGATCAATCACTTTATCTCTGATCCCAAGACTATCGATGTCGGCATCTACGAGAGCCTGGCTATTCGACTTCTTAATATCTAGCGGGTTGACGCTGATAACAGTTGCCTTAAGGATGTGACGATTGCCTTTCACGTCCTCAACTTCAACTCGCTTGGAGAACTTCTTTGTGGGCTTACTCTTGTCGGGGCTTCCTAGTATTTTTGTCATTTATATCAATCCTGGTTCTGATGGGCGTTGTCTTCTTTTTCCTGCAAATGCGACTGTGATCGCCAAATCCAAAGCATCAAATAGGTCTTTGTAACGTCCATCTGGAAATTTAAGTAAGTGTTCAATGAGGTCTTGCATTTCTTCTTTCACATGCACTTGACGGCGCTCAAAAAAAGCCGAGAGCTTCCACGCCCTTGATACTTTGTCTTTCTCCGTGAAGACTGGAATGGCTCGTATAGATTTAAACTCGTCGTCCTGGGCGAGATCCTGAATAAAGGCCCGTTGGTAGCCATTGGCTTCGATGCCTACGCGAATCGGATCAAATCTAAAAAATTCCTCGGCAACGATACTCTTTCTTTGGCCGAAGGATGCGACAATATTGTGGTAGTTTAGAATATAGATTTTCTTTGTCTCTATATGGACACCGATAGTTGCGTGTGCAAATCGATCCGCATTCTTTGCTTGCTTCGAAGCAAGATCGACTCCCTGATAAATTTTGAGTTCATTGAGATCGACGGTTTTGTAATACCTGAACCATTCAAGCTTAAATATTTTTCCCTTCATCGCGGCGACGTCATTTTGATATTGAGTATTGAAAATGATCGTCCCCAGAACCTTCCGCTTCTTCAGGAGAAACTTCACGCTACATTTCTCTGGCCAAAGTGAGAGGTATCTTTCAGATTCCGGTGCCCTGCTATCCATGTTTGGCTTTTCAATGAGTGCCGGGATTGAAATGTAGTGCTGTCTCGTGACCTTGCCTTTGTGATCTTTCTGGCAAAGTACATTTTCCATCAAGTATCCATATAGGTCGTCGGGATTGTATCGAGTGCCGATGACCGACATTTCTCCGTGTGGTTCCAAACAAGGATCCAGGACCTTGAAAAACCAAGTGTGAATCTTCTCTCTCTGAGTTTCTGTGATGCTATTGGACTCATCAATTAAGTCGTCAGCGATGATCAGATCATAGTGCTTTGAAGCAATAGCTCCGCCAATTCCGATAGTTTCAATGGTGTCCTCTTTGGAATCTGCGGTGCGGGCTCTTACCCGAATGCTGCCGTCATTCCAAGGTGATCCCTGTTGGACACCAAAGACTTCAACCATTTTCGGTCGGAGAAGCTTTTGTTTTATTTCCGATAAAAAACTGACAGCGTTCGTATCAGTTTTAGAAGCAATAAGAATCCTGATGTTCGGGTTCTGCAGGATCTTTAAAATACATCGAGCAATATTCAGGCAGGTACTTTTACCGAAGCCACGGGGAGCGAGAGTTAAATTCCAAAGCTGCCTTTTATCGAGCGTATTTGCGATGACAAAGGAATTGTTTTGAACAGCATCGAACATGACCTCGTGAAAGTCTTTGATCTCATAACCGAGGACTTCGGTCATAAGAAGATCAATTCGATTTTCGTTGAGTATGAGGTCCCTTAAAAATTCATTTTCAGTGGCCTTCTGCATTCTGAATTGAGTTACAGCCTCCTGGTGTTCTCTGAACCCTTGCAGTGCCGATGTGACTAGTGCCTTACTTGAAGTCACCATTGCTTAGGATCCCTTGCCGACAAATTTAGACTTCTTTTCTTCGGGCAGGATTATGACGTTGTCGGGTAGCTTTGCCTTTGTGGAGGGATCCATAAATTGAGCAATTTCCGACCGGATGGTAATTCGCCTAGAGGCTATTTCTTTGAGGCGTAGAACTTCACGCTGAATCTCGGATCGCACTTCTTCAGCCGTCATGGTGCTAAATGTGAGTTCGCTGGTGAGCTTGAGTTCAGAGGATGCTTTGGGAATCATGCCGAAATCTTGAGCCATTTTGATGACAGAGTCGTAGGCTTCCTTTTTTTTCCAAATGGCAGTCACCATCGTCTGAAGATTGCCTTGTTCTTTTGCAAGGCCAATGAGCGATTGAAGCTCTCTGATAACGTAGGTGATTTTGACCAAGTAATCCGAATAGTAAGAAAATGGATCGAGTTTTTGGAGAAGAGCTTTGTCGGAATCGAGAAGGTATCGTTTAACTTTGGCGAGTGTCGTTGGTTTAATATCGAGCTTACGGGCAATTTCCTCATCCATGTAGTTCGCGCCAATCAGCTTTTTAACGTCAGAGACGAGGTTACGTTTCTTCTTATTAAGGGTTTCCGTCTTTTTGTTTTTCATGGCCCATCCCTTTCAACGTGATACATTGTATCACCAAAAGAAATGAGATTAAAGAACTTATCAGTCCAGCAAGGAGCGCCCGGAGTTATTTTGCAATGAATCTTTCGCCCTTGCATCGTGGGCATGGTTTTCGACCCTCTAGCTCGATAGAGAGGACTTCTCTGACAAGGTCAGAAAAAGGAGGATCCTTGCGCTCGTGCGCGTCTTCCAAATCCTTAATTCCCCGAAATCTCACGTTGGTTGTAATAACGGGGAGCGTCTTTTTGGTATGAAACCCTTTGCCATTACACTTTGAGCAAATCTTGAATCTAGAAAAGAAATTCTCTAAAGCTTTGATATAAAGCTCGTTGCGCTTCGATGTTTCCTGAGAAGGATTGGGAAGCTTCCTTATTGATACCCACCCAAAATCTGCCATATTTGATCATTCCTTCGTTTCCACAAAACTTACTACAGTGTAGCGAGGGCTCACAAGGAGTTTACCGTATTCGCTTTGCTTTTTGTCCAGAGTATTTTTCCCATCTCGCTACCACCACGTCGCAGTATTTCGGATCAAGTTCCATAGTAAAGCATTTTCGCTTGGTTTTCTCGCAAGCAATAAGTGTGGACCCGGACCCACCGAAGAAATCAATCACAAGGTCTTCCTTCTTTGAAGAGTTTGAAAGCGCATGTTGGATCATCTCCACTGGTTTCATGGTTGGATGTTCTAAACTTCTCATGGGCCTTTCGAACTGCCATAGCGTTGATTGCTTTCGATTTCCAAACCATCGGTGAGCAGCGCCTGGTGACCAACCGTAAAGTATAGGCTCGTGTTGCCAGTGGTAATCTTGCCGACCCATCACAAACTGTTGCTTTGCCCATATAAGGCATTGCTTGAGTAACCATCCTGCCTCCAAGAGAGTTGATCGAAAGGCAAGACCATTCGAATCGGCGTGGCAAACGTAGATGGCAGATCCTGGTTTAGAAACAGCGAAGTAATTATTGAAAACTTTCTGCAGGAAATCTTTGAACTCCGAATCACCCATCTTGTCGTTTTTGATTTTAAGAGCATCTTCAGTTTTTCCCTCATAGTCCACATTGTAGGGTGGATCGGTAAAAATCATGTCGGCCTTTTCGCCATTCATGAGGGTTTGAATGTGCTTCATATTGGTTGCGTCCCCGCAGATGAGTCGGTGCTTTCCTAATATATAGAGATCACCCAATTTAGTCTTTGGAGTCACCGGGAGCTTTGGAGCCTCGTCCTCTTCTCCCTTACTGAGAGCATCAAATGGCTCAATTTCAAAACCTGGGATGCCGAGGAGATCAACGTCAAAGTCAGGCCCAAACTGTACGAAGTCTGCGTTGACCATTGCCATATCAATTTCGGAAAGTTCAGCGATCTTGTTGTCTGCGACCATGTCGGCGTATTCCATCGCTTCAGATTCGTACTCTTGAAAGTCGACAGGATATGCCTTCCAACCATTAAGTCTTGCGGCCTCAAGGCGACCGTGGCCGATAGTGATAAGGCCCGACCGCAGTGACACCACAATTGGTCGTCTTATCCCTTGAGCCCGCATTATGTGCGCGAGGAGCTTGATCTGATCCTTTGGATGCTTGTTGGGATTACGCGGGTGAGGCTTCAGCTCGTCGACGGAGATGAGCTTGTCAAAAGCACAGTGAATCGTCGGGGAATCATCCACCGATTCTTGGGGGACTTTTTTAGCTTCGATATTTCGCTTTATTAGTTGCAATCCCATAACGTGTTACATTGTATCACGTTACAATTTGCAAAAGATAGTGGAATTGGAATAAGCGAGATAGCGCGTAAGCTAAATGGCCTTCTTATTCCACATACCTTTCATCTGGGAGCGCAGCTTCTGTGCCCCCTCAACGAAATCCAAATACACCATTGTATTTTTGATTTCCTTCTGACCGAGCATGTATTGAACCGCCTTCAGGTCCCGACAGTTGGAATAGAGCTTGAGAGCCCCCGTGTGTCGCATAGAGTGGGCACCTTTCGAAGCATTAGGTCTATACTGATCCCAGATACGGCGAAAGTGGCGGGTTGAAATTGGAAAGATCCGCGCTTCGGTGGTTAGGTCTTTGCAGTACTCTTTCAGCTCACGAACTAGGTCGATGGGTAGTGGCAAGGTTCGACTGTTTGAACCCTTGGCTCCCCATAAGGTAACAGTATCCTTGCCTAGATCCTTCGGCCTTAGTTTTAGGATCTCGCAGCTCCGTCCACTAAGCCGAAGAGCTAACCGCAATAGAAGGGAATCCCGATATTCAGTATCCGTCTTGGGGTTAGTCTTATGTCGCTCAAGCAAAACAAAAAGCGTCTTTAACTCTTCATCATTGAGAAACTTAGCTTCTGTTAAAACATTTTGACCCATGACTAACTGTACCATAACTAGGGAAATATACCTAGTTACATTTCAATGGCATTCTGTATAGAGTATCTTTATGGGACGAGGTAGTCGAAAGGAAATCAAAATCAGCGACCCCTTGCTAAAGCCGTTGATTAGCAATCTGGTGGCTAATGTGAAATCCAAAAGGATGAAGGGAGACCTCACCCAACAATCATTGGCAATCAAGGCTGGCCTTGCCGTAAATACGGTGTCCGAAATTGAACAAGAACGCATCGAAGATATTAGGCTAAGTACGGTTACAGCCCTATCAAAAGCCCTTGGCGAACCTGATCCCCTGAAGCTTTTCCGAAAGCCCTAAAAGACCCCAATTTTAGGAGTTCGAATCGGGAGGAGGGAACACCCTTTTTCCAAGTGCAAAATAATCTTAAATTCTCTAGAGGTGTCGGGCCGATAGGAAATGTTGAATTTTAGCTTTGTGTCCAGGTGTCCTCTTTGTGTCCAACATCGGACGACACTATTGGTTTTTGAAAAATTTAAACCTAAGAAAAAACGCATGGGTTTCTTTAGTCTTAGTTGAAGTTAGGCTTAGAATTTCGTGTCCATTTCGAGTCCAGAATATGTCCAACAAGAAGGTAAAAGTCGTCTTAGGTTGAACAGGGGGGTATTTTCCGAGTGCGCTAAGTGTTTGAATTCTTTTGATTGTGATTTTCGATACTTAGTAAAACTAAGCCCAATTAAGGGCGCGGAAATTGGCGGAGAGGGTGAGATTCGAACTCACGAACGGGGTTAGCCGTTACACGCGTTCCAGGCGTGCGCCTTAAACCACTCGGCCACCTCTCCAGGACGGAACGATGTTGAATTCGGGAAGCTAACATCAACGCACTGCGAAGTGCAACCAAAAGCACCCCGCTCCGCTGGGTTAATAATGTGGGTTAATAATGGGTTAATGATGAGTCAAAAGGCTGCGCTCAGGTCGGCGATGTTCACGTCGTGGTAGTAGTGCTTGAGGATTCGATGTGCGTTCCACCCGCGCTTGGAGAACAGCTGCGCCCCCCACTGAGACAGGCCCACAGCATGTCCATAGCCATGGCCGGAGATCTTCTGTTTGCCGTCGGAGGCGACCAGTCCAAGGTTATACTGAAAGCTGCGAATAGGGCCGAAGATATGCATCATCTTTCGTGTCTGATAACGGTCGAGCGCAATTGTTGAGCCGTTGGCGAGGACCACGCGCAAACGCCAGGTGCGGCCGCTCGGGCTGCGCTCGAGGTGCTCCAGCCGCAGTGGATCGGCTTCGGGCGTGATGCCGACGTAAAGCAACCGCTCGCGCATCTTTTCCGAAGTGATGGTCGCGCGTGTTCCCCAGCTACCCCCCGGTGCCTCTTTGATGTCGGGGTGATCATCCACCTCGGCAAGGTAAGGAGGATTGGAGGGAAGCTCCAGGCACTCGTTTGCTGTGCAGGTCCGCCCGCCCGAATTGGATGAGAAATAAGCTTTGATGATTTCGTTTCCATGCAGGATCACTTCACCGCGCGTATCCCGAACGGCTTCACTGGTGGGTGAGAGTTCAATCGTGCGCCAGGAATCTTCGTCGCGATTCCAGAACCGGTACCCTTGATAACTCTGGTACCATGTGGACGGATCCACATCGAAGTCGAGGCCTTGCAGCCGCGCCGTTCCCACCTCATAAAGGCCATATGTGCGGGCTGCGATCGCTTGCGCTCGTAAGGTTTCCGGATTCCAGCTGCTAATGACCTCTGAAGGGACCACCGACTGCAAATAATCATTTACGAGGACTACATTGATCACGGACCAGAGTTCGCGCGGAGGATGCGAGTTATCGCGGCTGATATGAGTGGAAAGCTTGACCACGAATCCGCCGCGAAACTGAACGCGCACTTCGGCGTTTCCCCCTTTAGGGAGAGTCATTCCCTTATCCCACACCAGTTCCGTAACTGTTCCGTCTTCCGGGACAATCCATAGGGGCTCTAGGGGGGTGCTAGTTCCCCCGATGTCCACGCGTCCGCGTACAAAATCAAAGCTGAGAGCGGTCGCGCGCCCGATGACCCGTTGATCGGAAAGACTGTACACGGATAAGCCCTCCGGGTTGCTCAACGCGATGGCATTTACGTTCTGAGTGTCGGGATACGGATCTCCCAAAGGCAATGAGAGCAAAGGAAAAACGCGGACCCAAATGTTGCGGAAGCTCCTGTCAGGGCGACTTTTTTCATGGGACTCTTGCGAACTCCAGTCTCGAGCCATACGGGTCGTGGTTCCGGAGGTCAGGGGACGGACCGGATCCGTGGAGAGAGGATAAAGCGGCTCGGCGTTCGCCGCGAACAGAGCGGTCACGGTTCCCAAACTCGCGGTTAACGTGAGAGTCGAGATCCACCGCCTACCAACAAATCGCAGCCCCATAGTTTATCCTTTCAGATACAAGGGGTAAAAAGCAAAAAAAACGAACTCGTATCCACGAGGTAAGTCCAGAATGCATGGAGATTTTTGCTTTTTTGCCAGAGATCACCAGAGAGCGCGTAAGAGGCCCGCGCGAGATTGTAAGCGGTTAAACGCGGTTGCGCTTATTGCGGAAGAATGTGCTAAGGATTTCACCGCATTCTTCTGCAAGGACACCGCGGGTCACCTGCGGGCGGTGGTTTAATCGGGCATCGTTTAGGACGGTATACAAGGACTCCGCCGCCCCAGCTTTGGGGTCTTGGGCGCCATAAACGACGCGGTCAAGACGGGCCAAGACGGCCGCGCCCGCACACATCAGGCATGGCTCGAGCGTGACGTACAGCGTACAACCCGTCAATCGCCAGCGCCTAAGGCCCTCGCAGGCACGCGAAATCGCGATGAGCTCAGCATGGGCGACTGCCGAGGTCCGAGTCTCGCGCTCATTATAAGCTTCTGATACGATATTGTTCTCGTAGACAACCAGAGCCCCAACCGGGACCTCTCCCTGGGAGGCCGCTCGGGCCGCTAGAGACAGTGCTTGACGCATGAAGTCCGCATCGTGCAAGGTGACCAAAATTTAGGCTCCTCAAATCTTCCTGGCTTTGTTACACCTGGAAGACTTTCAAGTCCATACGGAAGGCAGGTGATATCTCTTGGCATTGGTGAGAATCCGCGACAATGAGGCCTTTGAACAGGCATTTCGGCGCTTTAAAAAGGCGTGCGAAAAGTCCGGCATCCTGTCGGAAGTGAAGAAGCGCGAGCACTTTGAAAAGCCCAGCGTGCGTAAAAAGAAGAAGTCTATGGCGGCGCGCAAGCGCCTGTTGAAAAAGCAGAGAAAGGGACCATACTAGGTCTTTTACGTCTGCGGTCACGATGGCCATCTTTCCGTCAGGAGGGTGGCCATTCTTGTTTGTACATGTTTATAGAATAGGGAGTTAATGGACCTTCTCGGTTTAGGTTCTGTTTGTGAACTCAGCCAAGTTAAAGGCTCATTTTCAGAGAAAGACACGTTGAGGAGAGGTGAACCGTGGGATTGCGTGAAAAGATTCTGGACGACATCAAGGCCGCTATGAAGGCCAAAGAGGCGGACCGTTTAAGTGCTGTGCGCTTTCTTCAGGCCGCCATTAAAAACCGGGAGATCGAGTTGCGCCCGAACGCGATCACTGACCAGGACGTGCTGGGCGTCATCAAGAAGCTCGCCAAGCAACGCAAGGACTCGATCGCCGAATACGAAAAAGCGGGGCGCATGGATTTGGTTGACAAGGAAAAATTTGAGCTCACTGTACTTGAAGAATACCTACCCGCGCAGATGAGCGCGACGGAGCTGGAAACCATTGTGAGCCAGGTCATTGCTGAGCAAGGAGCCACAAACCTGAAGCAGATGGGTGGGGTCATCAAAGAAGTGATGGCGCGGACGGCGGGTCAGGCTGATGGGAAATTGATCAGCGATTTGGTGCGAGGCAAACTCCAGTAATTTAGATTCGCTCCAAGGACCCAAATCAGGGGGGAGAGTGAAATTTCCACAGGACTTTATCGACCGCGTGCGCGAATCCACCAGCCTGGTGGATTTGGTCTCGCAGTACGTGCAGTTGCGCCGAACCGGCGATAACCATGTCGGTCTTTGTCCTTTCCATCATGACAAGAGCCCCAGCTTTTCGGTGAGTGAAGCCAAACAGGTTTACCACTGTTTTGCGTGCAAGGCTTCGGGCAATGTGTTTACCTTCGTACAGAATTATCAGGGCATGACCTTTCCCGAGACGATCGAATACCTGGCCAAACGCGCAAGCCTCCCGCTGCCTGAGGTGAAAGGCGATGCCTCCTCGTCTCCTCAGGATTTCAAGTCCACATTTTTTAAAGTGAATGCTTTGGCCGGACAGTTTTATCACTCCGAGCTGAAGCGCTTGCCCACTTCCCATCCGGCGCGTGCGTACCTCGAAGGCCGTGGTCTGAACGAGGAATTGGTGGACACTTACAAGCTGGGTTACGCGCCGGCGGCGTGGTCGGAGCTGAGCCATGTTTTCGAAACTAAGCGAGTTCCCATGCCCGCTGCCGAACAACTGGGCCTGGTTAAGCACCGCACAGGTGGAAAATCTGGCTATTACGATATGTTTCGTGACCGGCTGATATTTCCGATCTTTTCGCCGGCGGGACAGTGTGTGGGCTTCGGCGGCCGCGTGCTGGAAAAGGGCCAACAACCCAAGTACCTCAATAGCCCGGACTCGCCCGTCTTTCACAAGGGGAGAGTGTTTTACGGACTCAACCACTCCGCCAAACACATCCGTTCGGAAGACGAAGTGATCGTGGTGGAAGGTTACATGGACTGGCTGGCCTTGGCCAAGGTCAGTATCCAAAACGTTGTCGCGACGTTAGGAACGGCCTTTACGCCCGATCACGCGAAGCTTATCAGGCGCTATACAAATCGTGTTTTGTTGCTATTTGATGGTGACGATGCGGGCAAGAGCGCAGCTCGGAGGAGTCTCCCTGTTCTACTCAGTGCCGGACTCCTCGCGCGCGGGCTTTTCTTGCCCGAAAATCTTGATCCAGACGACTTTATAAAAAAATATGGTGAAACTGACCTTCGGCGCCTTTTGGCGGGCGCGCCTGATCTATTTGATTTGGTGAGCGCGGCAGCCGTGAAGGCGGCGAAGGGTTCGCCCACTGGCAAAATTCAGGTCTTGGATGAACTCACGCCGCTTTTAGGCGCGATTGAGGACCGGCGTTTACGCCAGCTTTATGCCCGCAATCTCTCCAACCTTTTAGACATTGACATGAAGATCATAATGCAAAGCATTGCGAACTTAAGTAAGAAGGGCTCTGCGAGCGGCCCTGCGGCTGGCAATCCCAGGTCTGTGACACCGCGCTCAGCGCCCATTCATCCCCGAATCAGTACGGACTCGTCCACGTCTTCTCGGCCTGGATTGGATTTGAGCCAGGCTCCCCGCGTGGAACTCGAATTATTAAACGTTATCCTGATGAAAGAGGTCTATCTTAAGGAAGCCCTCAAATCAGGTGTGGGTGACGAACTCCTCCATCCGGGCTGCCAGAATGTATTTCGTAGGATCGCGGAAGTGTATGGACAAATGCCAAGTAAATTTGATAGCTTATCAGCTTTGCTAGCGGACGAGGTCCAGCCCGCGGAAACCATTACAAGGCATTTGTCAGAGCCGTATACGAAGCTGCCGGAGGATGCACTGGGCAAGTTGCTACAGGATTGTATTAAACGTGTGAAAACGGATTATTTGCGCTCGAAATCGAAGGAAATTCTCTCTAGCCTGCGCGGTTCGAGTTCGGCCAATGCCGCTGATCAACTGGAACAGATAATGAATATTCATAGGAACCGCAGGTCACTCAACCGCGATTCTTAAACTCTCTAGGTAGTGAGGAGCACAACCGCATGTCGAAAATCACGACAGGACCGAACTCTGAAATCCCTTCCAAAGAGCTGACATTGGCTCAGCAGGAGGAGTTGATTAAGGAGGAAATTCAGAGGTTTATCAAGCTAGCCAAGGAACGAGGCGCGCTGTCGATTGAGGAGATTAATGAGCTCCTGCCGCCCGAGATTCTCGCTCCGAGCGTACTCGATATGTTTATGCAGGCGCTCGAGGTCAATGGTGTAGGAATTACAGAAGCGTCGGAAAATAAGAAAGACGAAGAGGAAGATCAGTTCTTTCTCTCGGACCCGGACCGCGAAGCCAGTGACGAAGAGGAAGAAGAAGCTGAGAGTGAAACGGATGCGAAGAGTAACGATCCCGTTCGCTTGTATTTGCGCAAAATGGGAAGTGTTTCCCTTCTGACCCGCGAGGGAGAGGTGGAGATCGCTCGTCGCATTGAATTTGGCGAGCGCGAAATCGTGCGTGCCATCACAATGTCACCGATTGGGACGAACGAAATCATTCAGCTGGGAAAGCGTCTTGATGAGGGTCGTATCAAGGTGAAGGCGATCTTCCGTGGACTGGAGGACGAGGACACCCAGTACGACGAACAGGAGTACATTCAAAAAATTCACGAGCTTATCGGGCACGTGAAGAAGTATCAGAAGAAAGCCGCCCGACCCTTCCAAATTTTAAAAGATTCGCCGCATAATTCCGACGACTCCAAGGTCGCATCAGAGGAGCTGGAAAAGCTGAATGCGGAGTTGATGCAAAATTTTGAAAGCATCAATTTCAATCGAAAGACAATCAATCGCATTGTGATCAAATTCAAAAATCTGGTTTCCCGCTACACGGAACTTCGTCGTCGTGTGAAGACGGCAGTGGAGAGGACCTTTTCGCGCGACGTTGAACATTTGGCACAACGCTTTAAAGCGATGGAAACTTCGGATCAGGAAGTGGCCAAGATGACCCGTGAAACGGGTGGTCTTCGTTTCGATCAGTTCCGTTCGTTTTACCTGTCGGCGCGAGATGCGCAAGAGCGTCTCACCCGTCTTAACACGGAAACCGAAATGACCTACGAGTGGATTCGCGACACCTACACGGCGATCTGGAAAGGGGAGCGCGAGGCGGATAAGGCAAAGTCGGAACTGGTGGAAGCCAATTTGCGTTTGGTTGTCTCGATCGCCAAAAAATATACGAATCGCGGCTTGCAATTTCTGGATCTGATTCAGGAAGGGAACATTGGCTTGATGAAGGCCGTGGACAAGTTTGAATATCGCCGCGGCTACAAGTTTTCGACCTACGCCACGTGGTGGATTCGTCAGGCGATCACGCGTGCGATCGCCGATCAGGCGCGTACAATTCGAATTCCCGTGCACATGATTGAGACGATCAACAAACTCGTGCGGACCTCGCGGCATCTGGTTCAAGAGCTGGGACGCGAACCCACTCCGGAAGAGATCGCGGTCAAGATGGATATGCCCGTTGATAAGGTCCGCAAGGTTCAAAAAATCGCCAAAGAGCCCATTTCACTTGAGACCCCTGTAGGTGAAGAGGAAGATTCACACCTTGGAGATTTTATTGAAGACAAGAAAGTCATCAATCCGGCTGAGGCTATTGTGAATTTGAACCTGGCGGAACAAACCCGCCGCGTACTGGCCACGCTCACCGCGCGCGAGGAAAAGGTCTTGCGCATGCGTTTTGGTATTGGCGAGGAGAGCGATCACACCTTGGAAGAGGTCGGTCAGGATTTCAATGTCACGCGTGAACGCATCCGTCAGATCGAGGCCAAGGCTTTGCGTAAATTGCGCCACCCAAGCCGCAGCAACAAGCTGAAAGCGTTTATTGAATAGTTAAACAATTGAATAGTTCGAATTCCTATTCGCTGGTTTGGTTCGGTAAAAAACCGAAGTAGAAACGGCCAGCGAATGTGGCCATGTAATAATGCGCCCCTCGCCAGAATTTATAACAAGGATCATGCCGAAGGTTGTCAAATCCGATGAGGCGCATTATTCCGGGATCCAACTAACCTTAATAGGAGGTTCCCAATGATCTGGAGTAAATGGGCCACATTTATGCTTATGGGCATTGGAGCCCAGGCCTATGCAACGGCACCGGTGCTCATTCCTGTGAATGAGTCCTCTCCTCAAGAAATCGTGATTAGTGAGGATCCGCAGACCGGTGTTATTGAATATCTCGGGTCCGACGGCCAGTGGCATGTCGCAGAACCCTTGCAAGCTGCGGAAGTTGAGGGCGAAGCTCGCGTGCAAAAAGCATTTTGGGGTGGTCCCGGTTGGCCATCGCAACCTCCGATCACTGTTCCGCCGTATGGTGTTCCTGGATACGGAGGTCCTGGATATGGAGTCTATGCTCCGCCACAGGGCCTCTATTATGGTGGAGTGCCTTATCCCCACACGGTCATTCGACGCCATAGCACCACCCGTGAACGTCGTGTTTATGAATATGAACGTTCTGAATCTGAAAGCTATGGTGGGGTGACTGTCGGCCCATTTGGATATTAAGCCGATCCGGCGCCACACCTTTTTTGAAGCGTGGCGCCGGTTTGCTCCCCCTTTCTGAGTCGTTCCTGTCTCACCTGCAGATTTTCAAAACTCCCCAATCTCGTGTTTCTTTTAATCAGTGTTCTTTGGTTAAGCAAAATTCATCACTTTCTATGTTCTTTTCCGGGCTCGACTGAAGTCTAGGGATTGCAAGGTTGTGGGGCGGGGAGAGGCTTAGGAGGAGCGACAATGAAACGTTTAATTCTGCGCCAGCTCGGCATGAGTCTGGCGTTGGGCCTGACCGCGTGCGGTGGACCCAACGGCAATGAATCCAATACCAGTAGCGATATCAGTCAAGCCGCGGGGACCGAAAGTCACTACGTCGCGGATCAATTGAATTTCATGGGGCCGCCTATTGAGAAGGTAAGGGACAATCCCACCTTGGCCGAGGACTATTCCTGCGGGAATGAAGGCAAGAAGCAGAAGGTGCTGGTGTGCCATATTCCTCCCGGTAATCCGGACGCTCGTCATACCATTTGTATAAGCACGAGTGCGCTGGGCAAGCACATGGACAACCACAAATCTCACGATGGCACAGCGGGCGATTATCTGGGTTATTGCGTCGTTCATCCTGATGATGAAGATGATGGCGACACGCCGACGGATTCGAGCTCCGGCGGTGATGGCGGTGATGGTGGGGACAGCGGCGATGGTGGTGGTTCGGGCGATCCATCGAATCCAACGGACCCGGGTCTTCCGGGCAATGATCCTGTGATACCCCCAGGAGATGGCGGCACCGATACGGGTGATGATGATTCGACGGGGAACAATGGCGGTGGCTCGGATTCGGGCTCGGATTCCGGAACCGATACGGGTATGGATACTGGCACCGATATGGATACTGGCACCGATATGGATACCGGCACGGACTCTGACGGCGGATCCGATGGGGATGACGGAATGGGTGCCGACAGCGGAATAGACACCGGTGGTACCGGTGGCGACAATGGCGACGGTGGCGATGACGGCGACGTCGTCGTGTCTCCGGACGACCCGTATGGCGACCGTGACGACATCGTGAGTGGTCCAAGTCTCTAAAAGCTTGAGCTCTCTCTAACAAACGAAGTTCTACTCAAGCGCCCAAGATCATCCTTGGGCGCTTTTGATTTTCATCGCGGTTTGAACAGCGCCTCAATTTGATCCGACGACATACCTATGGTAGCTTTTTCAGATGTCACTGCAAAGATTGCAACTGCTCTGCTGCGTGATCTTGTCTTGTCTCATCACGCTTTTGGCCCGTGCGCAAACGCCCGAGCCTTCTGTGGAAGGTTTTGCGGCCGCTCTTGCACGGTTCAAGACCTCCCCCGAGTTCCGGGCCTCCGAGAGCGCCATGCAGGCCATTCAGCTCGAGTACGAGACGCGGGACTTGGTGCTTCAGCCAATCGCGGAATTAAGCGCGGAGACGATCAAGGACGACCGCGAGAGTTATTCCTCCGTGGTGAAAGATCGCACGGACACTCTCGGCTTGGGATTGTCCAAGGCGTTTTCCACCGGGACGACCGTGCGGTTCGAACCAAGCTGGGAACGAGCCATGCTTCGCAATGCGACTCCGCGCGAACGCAACACTGTGGATTGGGAGGTCGGGATCACGCAGAGTCTGTGGCGCGATGCTTTTGGGCGCGGCACGCGGCTTCGATGGGACCGCCAAGACCATGAACGGCGCGAGCAGCTGGCACGCGTCCTCGGTGAGCGCGCGCAGCTTCTGATAAACTTTGAAACTCTGTACTGGGAATGGGCGCTGGCCATCAAAGAGGGTGAGCTGCGTTCCCGAAACGTGAAACGCGGGCAAGAGATCCTGCGCTGGGTGCGCGCGCGCTTGCGGCGGGCGGCCGCTGAGAGTACGGACCTTCTCCAGGCGCGCACGCACCTGACCAGTCTGGAAATTCAGCTCGCGGCCATTCAGCAAAAGCGGCTGCAAGCCGCAGCTCAAATGGAGCGTTTCGTGCCCGGATCAAATTGGCGTCCCGATGCCGAGGCTTTGGCCGCGAATCGAGCCGCTGAGGGACTTCTGGCGGATTGGCCTTTTGATGAGGAGTCTCAAAACTTACGTTTGGAACTGTTGCGCGTGCGGAATGCGTCCCGGGCGGCGGATGTGCGTGCACGAGAAGTTCGCGAATCCATACGTCCGGAGCTGAATCTCGAACTGGCCTACGGCCGGAACGCGATCGATGGTGAAAGCACCCGCGCCCTGCGCGAATCCTATGAGGAAGACCATCCTTACACCAGTGTCGGTGTCGTGTTTCGTACGGGGCTGGATGTGGGCGGGGAATATAAGAAAGTGGCGGCCTCACGAGCGCTGGCGGAGTCCGCGCGCCAGAAAACGGAAGCCCTTGAGGCTGAATCCAAGGTGGCTTGGCAACAGCTTCGCAATGATATCCAGGAACTCCAAGCTCGCACCGCGCAGGCGCGTGAGCTGGTGAATCTCCAGGTTCGCAAGGCCGATGAAGAGCGCCGGCGCTATGAAATGGGAAAAACCACCGCGTTTCAAGCGATCACGTTCGAGCAAGAGGCGGCGGAAGCAGAGGTGGACCTGTGGTATCTATACGCGGAACTGCGGAAAACGGAGGCCAAAGCGCGACTTTTCGCGCGTTAATATGAATCTCATCGCGATTTCACTACGTCGACCCGTTTTCGCCTGGATCTTAATGTCCGCCTTGATCATATTCGGAGCCGTATCTCTGCTGCGCATGGGCGTGAGTCAGCTTCCGGATGTGGACTTCCCCATCATCTCAATCTCCGTGACCTATGAGGGTGCGGCGCCCGAGATTGTCGAAGCCGAAATCATCGATGAGCTTGAAGAAGAGCTTCTGGTGGTCGAAGGCATCAAGGAAATGAAGTCGAGCGTGCGTGCGGGCGGCGGTACAATCACATTAGAATTCGACATCAATCGCAATGTTGATGTGGCGTTACAAGAGGTCCAAACCGCCGTGGGACAGACGCGCTTTCCGTTGGGCGTCGATCCTCCGGTTGTGCGCAAGAACAATCCCGAAGAGCAACCCATCTTATATTTAAGCGTGACGGGCAAGGGCAAGTCGCTGCGCGATCTGATTGTTTTCGCCGACACCTTTTTGCTCGATCAGTTTCGTTTTCTTCCGAACGTGGGCGAGGTTTCCCTCACCGGGTTTTCTGACCGCAACCTGCGGGTGTGGCCGCATCTCGATAAACTGAGGCGCGCGGATCTCACGATTTTGGATGTGCTTGAGGCCATCAGCACCCAGCACGTGGAAGCGGCCGCCGGTCAGTTCGTTGAGGGAAACCGTGAGTTGCGCGTGCGCTGGTTGGGAGAAGCCTACAATGTTGAGGACATCAAGCGGTTGCGGATCTTAAAGCGGGGCGGATCCACGATTCAGGATGCGGTTTACCGGATCGGTGACGTTGCGGAAGTCGAGGACGGACTCTCCGACGTGCGCCGTATGGCCCGTGTGGGCGGAGAGATGGCCGTTTCCATTTCCGTACGCAAGCAGCGCGGGTCGAACGAGGTGGCCGTCGCCGACAGCGTCTTGGCACGCGTCGAGGAGGTGCGCAAACAACTTCCTTCTGGCTTTGAACTTGTCCCGCGTGTGAACTTCACCAAGCCGACCAAGGCTGTGGTCGATACCACTATGGAAAAACTGGTCGTGGCCGCGCTGGTCACGATCGTCGTGTGCTTCCTCTTTCTGGGTAGCTGGCAGGCGGCCCTCAACATTCTATTCAGCATCCCCACTTCGATCGTGGGGACATTTTTGATTATCTATTTTTGCGGTTTCACGCTGAACCTGTTCTCGCTGTTGGCCCTCACCTTGGCGATTTCCATCGTGGTCGACGATGCGATCATGTTGCTGGAGAACATTGTCCGTCATTACCGGATGGGGAAGCGTCCTTATCAGGCGGCTTACGATGGCGCCATGGAGATCCTGCCGGCGGCAACGGCCGCGACCGTGGCGGTGGTGGCGGTTTTTGCGCCGGTGATCTTTATGGAGGGCATCACCGGAAAGTTTTTCTTCCAGTTCGGCGTTACGATGTCCGCGGCGGTGTTGCTTTCGCTCCTGGAAGCCGTGACGATTACCCCGATGCGGGCGGCCGCGTTTATGAGTGGCGCTCCCAAAATTTCGCGTTTGGAGCACTACCTGGATGAGCTTTTTGATCGATTCGCGCACGCATATCAGCGCGTCCTCCGGATCACGTTGAAGTACGCCAAAACGGTGGTCGCGATTTCCCTGGTGCTATTTACGCTTTCATTGGTCTTGGTCCGCCAGGTGCGCCAGGAATTTATTCCGCCGCAGGATCAGAATTTCATTCTGCTGAATGGGCAGCTCCCTCCGGGTTCATCGCTTGAGTCCACTCTGGAGGTGGCGAAGAAAGTGGAAGCGGTGATGAATTCCATCCCCGAAGTGGAAGGCTACATGATGTCAGTCGGAGGAGGCGGGGGCAGTTCGAACGTGAATCAGCTCTTTATGCCCATCAATCTCACTCCACGCGAGGAACGCGAAGTGGATCACTTTCAGGTGATGGATAAGATGCGCGCCGGACTGAAAGGGATTGAGAACTTCCGTGTCAGCCTGCGTGACGTGTCCTCGCGCGGACTTACGGCTGGACGACAATTTCCGGTTTCGATGAACTTATCGGGGCCGGATTTGAAGGTGTTGAACGAAAAAGCGCAGGAACTCATGGACCGGCTTGAAAAAGAGGGACTGGCCCAGGATATGGATACGGACTTCCGCATGGGAGTTCCCGAGCTGCAGATTGAACCTTTGCGCGATCAGCTGGCCTCGCGTGGCGTGAGTATCGAATCCGTGGCGCGTACGTTGAATGCGGCGGTGGCTGGGATTCGTCAGAGCCGCTACACAGCCGGAGGCCGCCGTTTTGATATTCGGATCAAGGTGCCGGAGGATCAAATCGACAATCGTGAGGATATTCGGCGTATTGGTGTTCGCAATCAGTTTGGAAATCTGGTGGCGCTCGGGGACTTGGTGAAGATTGAAGAAGTGGGAACCATTCAGACTATTACGCGCGTGAATCGCCAACGCTCGATCGGTGTCTTCGGACAGCTCACGACCGGGCAGTCGCAGGCCAAAGTTTTAGAGCGCGCGGAAGCAATCGCGCATGAGATTCTGCCCGATGGCTATCGTTTCGAACTCGAGGGCGCGGCCGCCGGTCTGTCGGAGAGCTTCCGCAGCCTCACGACGGCTTTGCTCTTAGGTATTTTGGTGGCCTACATGGTCTTGGCCGTGCAGTTTAATTCTTTTATTCATCCGATCTCTGTTTTGGTGGCGCTTCCTTTCAGCGTCACCGGCGCCCTGTTGGCCTTGTGGCTCACTGGTGTGTCCTTAAATCTGTTCAGCTTCATCGGATTGATTGTTCTGATGGGTATTGCCAAGAAGAACTCGATTTTGCTGGTTGAATTCACCAATCAGGTTCGGGATCGCAAGGGGACGAGCGTAACTGAGGCCCTCTTGGAAGGATGCCCCGTGCGTTTGCGGCCGATTCTTATGACTTCCACGGCGACCGTGGCCGCGGCCCTGCCTCTGGTGTTCGGGGACTCACTGGGACAGGAGACACGCACGCCGATGGGACTGACCATCGTCGGCGGTACGATTTTGTCGACTCTGCTCACTCTCTTTGTGGTCCCGTCACTCTATCGGGTTCTTTCAAGCTTGGAGAGCGCGCGCAACGTGAGCCGGTTTGAGGAAAATCCCGGTGCGTTGTCGCCGATCCGGCCCGCACCAGAGTTGCGAGCTTAAGAGCTGGCCTGCGCCGGGCGGCACGGGCTCAGCTCCTTACCAGTTATCCACTTACCCACTTACGACACTCAACATGCAGCATGCAACATGCTGAGGGCGAAGTCTATTTGCGTTCGATTTTTACGGACTTGAGGATAACCGGTTCAACAGGTTTATTCTGCGCGCCGGTTTTTACCTTTGAGATCGTATTTACAACGTCCATGCCTTCAACCACTTCTCCAAAGACTGTGTGTTTGGCGTCGAGCCAAGGTGTAGGAACCACGGTTACAAAGAACTGACTTCCGTTTGAATTGGGCTTACCCGGGTTAGCCATGGACAGGATCCCGGGTTTGTCGTGCCTTAGGTCGTCACGGATCTCATCTTCGAATCTCGGGATTGGCTGGCCGGTCCCATCTCCAGCGGGATCTCCGCCTTGGATCATAAAACCGTCAATCACCCGATGAAACTGGGTGCCGTTGTACAAAGGCGTCTTGTGTTTTTTGCCCTTGGGATACTCCCACTCTTTCGTGCCTTCCGCGAGACTCACGAAGTTATCGACCGTCTTTGGAGTTTTGTCGTGGAAGAGTTTGACTTTGAAAGTCCCTTTCGAGGTTTCCATAATCGCAAACATTGGCTTTCCCTTCTTGTTGCTTGGTTTTGTTGTCTTGGCTCCGGTCTCTTGGCCTCCCTTTGCTTTCGATGTGGAGGCTTTTGCTTTCTTTTCGTCGGCCCCTTTTTCACCCGGCTTGCTTTGATCGGCCTTGCTCTCGTTGGCCTCCTTCTCTCCAGATTTTTTCTCTCCGAAGTCCGTGGCGGAGGACGCCTCTTTGGAGTCGGATTTAGCTGGCGTCTCCGCCGCCCCGATCAAAGGAGAAAATGCCAGAAGCAGAGCCAGTCCAATACACCTCATATGTCTTTCGTCCTTTCTAAAAAATCAATTGTTGAAAGACCGATGCTCGGTGAATTCAGGCCGGACGTCTGCATTTGATGCACCGAATAGGCGGCGTAAACGAGCGAGAGTTGGCCCAGGACAGGTTTGGACGGTGAGAAAGCTCGAGCCCTGAAGGCGTGAGAATAGAGCCGCGAGTGCCGTCTCCATCCGTGCGGGCGAACGTTCACCCGTCTGGGCTGCGCTAGGTGTTGTTGATTTCTTTTAAGACCTGATGTGCCAGCTTGTCGTTGCTGAGGAGACGCACGAATTTCTTGATTTCATCCGGTGCGCCGAGTTTTTCCATTTCCTTTAACAGCATGGCGACCCGCACCTGTTGAGTCATCGATCCCACCCCCAGAATCCGGTTGAAGCACTCCCTGAGCTGGTTATCAGACCGAATGACAACAACTGCGTTCGCAAGAAAACCATAAGCGTCTTCCACGTGTGGATTCTCCCGTCGTTACTCCTCGACCCTGCTGCTCACGCACAAGATCGATTGCTCATTCGTAGATCATCCCAGCTTTGCGCCTGGAACGGCAGAACTTTTGATCTCGTTGCGGGGCAGATCTCTTTCGGTAGCAGCTGAACAGCTCTGAGTTCCAATCGCATCTTTCATAAAGTTACGAACGAGTGTACACACTCGCCTGAACTCAGGCGCTCTCTTTGAGGCCTGCCGTGGCATCTTCGGCAAACCGATAAAAGACCGCTCCGTTCTCGCTTCGGAGCTGAACGTGACCGATGGTGGAGCCTACACAGCCTTAATAAGCCGGCGGCGATTCATTTTTGTCAGTGGGGAACTGGATGGCGGCCGGGCAGATCGCGATCGCGGAGTCGGCCCTCCGATGTGAAAGATGAAGGCTGGATTGTGACATGCTCATGACAATTATGTGATAAAACAGTTCGATGCGGCTGAAGCTGGGCTATGTCCTTCTGTTTTGTAGCCTTCTGGCTCTGGTGGGCCAGGTTGTGACCAATTTGAATCGGGAGAGACGGTTTTTCGAACTCCAGCTTCTGACCCGGGCGGACTCCATAGAGGCGGGACTCAGAGAGAAGTGGCGAGCCCACCTATTGGACCTCGCTCGCGGGCAGAGATTGGAGAAGAGCTTTGCTTTGAAATGGGACCGATCCACGCGGGCGCCGCGCTCGGTATTTTTTCCGGTCCACGCGGTCGAACTGGACTGGGAGTCGTATCGCAGGGCCGCGGCCGCCGGTGACCGGCGGAGCCAAAGAGCTTTTCTCGAGAAGTCCCTCCAAAGATTCCAATCCTGGGACCGTGTCCTGGCCCTTGAAGAATGGAGCCGCCATTTTCCCGATGAATCTCTCCCCGCCGCCCTACGGAATATCCCGACGATCGGGTACGAACGCACCCTCGGTAATCGCGAAGCTCGGATCGCGTTTGGCCTGATCTTCAAGGCTGTGGAATCCGGAGCTGAGTTTCCTAAGGGCGAGGGTCAAGTTGAGCTGAGATCCGCTTTTTTTGAGATGACAGATATCGATACGGTTGAGGCCTATCTCCCCTCCATCGCCTCTGTTAAAACTAAAACTGGCATTCTAAAAGGCTTTCTGAAGGAGAACGGCCTCGAAAGCGCGGATTTCGGACTTTCTTCGTTGGATATTCGCTTTCCGCAAATTGTCCGTTTGGCGTCTCACAACAGCGCGGGAGCAGACACCGTCCTGTTCGCCCTGTCCGCGTTTTTTGTGGTGACAGGACTTATCCTCACGGGCTCTGGTCTGCGCGCGGAGCGTACACGGATCGCAAAGCGGGTGAGCTTTCTCAATCAGCTGGTGCATGAGCTCAAAACGCCTCTAACGGGATTGAAGCTCAACACCCAACTGATCCTCCGTGGTGAGGCCCAAGCTGACAACCTGCACGCGATCATGGAGTGTGTGGCCCGAATGGATCAGCTTTTTGAAGACATCGTGCGAATTAACCGGCCGCAGACGCCAGCCCGAGCGGAAAACCTCTCAGCAGAAGCCGTCAATCGCGTGTTAGCTGAGGTTTGCGCAGAGTGGTCACCAAGGCAGGTAGAGATCGTCTCCGCGGCGTCACAGGCGATTGTAGCCGAGCCTGTCCGGCTCCGCGTGATCCTGCGTAATTTGATCAGTAATGGGTTGAAGTTCGGCGATGATGTGAAGTTGCGCGTTCGCGAGGATACCCAACTCACGCGGATTGAGGTGGGGGACCAGGGACCTGGGGTGGATGGGCGGGACGCCAAGAAAATCTTCAATGAATTTTTTCGCGGGGGGCGCGGAATGAGCCGAAATGTCGATGGGCTCGGACTGGGACTGGCGCTCGCGCGAAAGCTTGCCCGTGAAATGGGAGCGGAGGTCGAGTTGCTAAATCCGGGCGAACCCGGCGCCGTCTTCGCTGTGAATGTCCGGCGGGCACAAGGAAGTGAGATCATATGAGCCGGATCTTAGTGATCGAAGATGACCGCATCATTTGTGAAGGGCTGTGTCAGGCTTTGCGCCAACAGGGGTATGATGTCGAGTGGGCGCGCGACGGTGAAAGCGGACTTCACAAGGTGCGCACGTTTTCTCCCGACCTTGTGATTTTAGATATCATGATGCCGGAAATGGATGGCTTTGAGGTGATCGCGGAACTCCGCCGCGGCGGGAATCCCATACCTGTTCTCGTCGTCTCCGCACGGATGGAATCGAAAGACAAAGTAAAAGGACTCGACCTCGGAGCCGACGATTACATTCCCAAGCCGTTTGACCTGAATGAACTTCTGGCGCGTGTGCGCCGTCACCTGGGCCGGCGGGCCGAGCATGAGCAGATCTTTGGCTCATGTGTTTACCTGTGGAAAACGCGGCAGCTTGTGCGCACACGGGACCGTGCGTTTATTTCTCTGACCCCGACGGAAAGAAAGCTCCTTGAATTCCTTTTGCGGCGGGATGGCCAACTTATTTCGCGCGATCAGATTCTCGATGGTGTTTGGGGCCGAGATTATGAGGGAACGGACAGAACGGTGGACAATTTGATTGTGAGCCTGCGTAAGAAGATTGGTCCCGTCCATCTCGTCACGGAACGCGGCCTCGGATATCGTTTTATGACGAAGCCGTGACATTCGACCGATAGAGTGATGACAAAAGGGACGTAGGTTATCTCCACGCGCCCGGGGATTCCCCTCGAGTTAAAGGAGTGCAGTATGACACCAAATCGAAGTCTATGGAACGTAAGCCTAACGGCGGCAGCCGTTATGTTTGTGACGGTGGCGTCCACGTCTCGCGCCAGGGCCTCCTCGCTGGAGAAGATGGACACTTTTCGCGAAGCGCTTCGCAGAAAACATGTGGCGGGCTTAAAGGAGGGACCACCATCAGATGAGCGCTCCCGACCGAGTGATGATATGAGCCGCGCTCTGGGCTTCGCCACGGGCAAAAAGACGGAGATTTACTGTCGAGGTGAAGGTCTGGTCGGGTTGGAGACGCGCCATAATGATGGGTCTTGGGCCCGCGTCGTTCTCGTTTCTTCGAATCGTGAGATGCGGCGTCGGAGTTACAATATGATGGCGAAAGGTGATTGGGTCTACGAGTTAAGCAGCACCTTTAGAAAGCCCATGCAATCCCAGCTCTGGATTGTCGCGAGCACCAAGAATTCTTACAATATTAAGGAGAACCGGAATCATCCCAACGGGAAATCCGACACTGGCAGTTTTCAGGCGTCCTGGTCGGATCATCGGGATGATGAGAGCTTCAACTCGCAGGGCGGTGATATCCCGGAGGGCTTCGCGGCCACTCCCGAGCGCACCCATGAGCCTTTACCTTGGTATATGGCTCTCGACTACCACCTCTGGGGGAATAGTGATCTTGGTTATAGGATTAGCTTCGACACGGGTTTTACAGACAGTCGAGACCTCCGCATACGGAGTATGACCAAGGATTTCACCATCCGCTCGTCGCGCCGAGTGGGTGAACGTCTGCCCACGTATGAGACCAAAGATTCAGGTGGAGCCGCGGTGTCTTACAATGACTGTTATCCGGTAAACTATGAGATCGCGCTGGTCACCGTTCATGACGATCAACTTCAGATCACGGGAGACATCGACGTTGAAGCCGTACGAAGCGCCATCAAGACTCAGATTAAAGCGGTTCAAGCCTGTTACGATCAGGCTCTCCCCACGGACTCTCAGATCAACGGTCGGGTGACCGTAGCCTTTGAAATCAATAACAAGGGGATCCCTGTGAATGTGCGTGAGGAGGGGCGTTCCCTTGTCGGTAAGGAGCCTCACGACGCGCGTGATGAAATGATCCGCTGTACACGGGAGACCGTCAGCAAGTGGTCATTTCCGGAGCCCAAAGGTATGTCGGCCCAAGTTCGGTATATTTTCCGATTTATCAATGACAAACGGGCAGTTGAATAGAGGACTGACGTGGATCCGTCGCCCGGCCTGTGCGGCCGGGCGATGGATCCGCGTGTCTCGCATCGAGACGTTATACTTGGACTTCGGGCCGGTTGGCGAGAGCAGGCGGAGGCGGTTGCGACACTTGCGGGCGCACGGCAAGATTTGGAATGAAAATCTGAAACGTGGATCCTTTGCCAATCTCACTTGAAACAGTGAGCCGACCTCCGTGCGCTTCGATAATTCGCCGGCTCGTTGCGAGTCCTAGACCGATCCCTGGAATCGTACCTTTAGTTGATTTTGTTCGGTGAAATGGCTTGAAGATTTCATTGCAGTCGTCGGAATCTATCCCAATCCCTTGATCCTCAACGCTGATAATGATGCCCTCATCTTCCTTCTGAGCCCTTACGATTACGGCCCCTCCCATCGGGGAATACTTGATTGCATTGGAAACCAAATTGTTCATGACCTGAAAAATTCGACCCGCATCGCACCGGCACGAAAGGGGCTCGCGAGGAACTTCAACCGCCAACTTATGTAAAGAGGATTCGTTTCGATGGAGATTCACCACATCTTTCACGATCGAGGCCACATCCTGGTTCTCCAAGTTCAATTCCAGGTGCCCCGACTCGATGTGAGTGGTGTCCAAGAGGTCACCGACGAGTCGGTCCAAGTGGGAAACCTGGCGATAAATAACTCTTGATATCTCCTTGTGCTGTCCTTCGGCTTTACTCATCAGGAGCTCGGACGCTAAAGATATCGAGTGGAGCGGATTTCGCAAATCATGGGCGATAGCGGCTAAGAAACGCAACTGATCCTTTTGCCGTTCGGCTAATGATTCCGCCATGGAGTTAAAATTTCGGGCGACGTCCTTGACCTCTCGGATCCCTTTGATCTGAGCCCTTGCTTGACCGTTACCACGCCCGTACTCCCGCATGGCACCAGTCAGATTGATCAGCGGGCGTGCGATTCCTGAGATCACCGCCAGAATAACCCCGATTAGAGTCAATCCACCCGTCAAGAGCAGAATCACGGCCACACGGTCGGCAACATCGTTTTGTTCATTTATGCTTCGGAGCAAATGGTCCATTTGAGTCCGGTTGAGATCCACAAACCGATCGGCAGCGGCAAGTGCGGCATCGATTTCCTGACTGATCTGACTGTACTGTTCAACCGGTGAGGTTCGGGATTCCTCAACAATCTTCTGTTTAGAAAGATAATTTGCAATGGCTGTCTTGAGTACATTCCAGACTTCGGCTTCTTCCGGGGTATTGACGTGTCGCCCGGCTTCCGTCAGGAGGCGGCTCAGGTCACCCACCTCCGTTTGCTGCCTTGTCTCATGGCCGGAATCTTGGTCAATCGAGTGAAGGAACGCATTTCGGTTATGGACGAGCAAGTATGTTTTTAGCTCGTTCGTGACCTGGATGCTGGCGCTGGCGCCGGCGAGACTTTCGGCTTCCTTATCTAGAAGGTGCGTGGTTCGGATCAATTCGGTACACAGGCCGGCAAAAAATGCTAAAAGTATTCCCGAAAAACCTGTGACAGCAGTCTTGAGTCTCACCACCACCTCCGGTCTCTGGCATTGCTACAGTCCCTGTTTCGGCCCGAGAGTACACCCTTAAGTCGCGGATTCCAACCGCCGATAAATAAAGTATGCGATGGTTGTACGTTTGCGGGTGGCTCGCACTCATTGTCTCAGTTGGATGCACACGAGACGCGTCCCAAGATTCCACGCTGATCCTGCGTTTCGATCAGGAATCCGGTCGAAGCCAGAAGACCTTTGCCGCGTCAATTGAGCCCACATCGGTTGCACACGGTTTGTCTTTGTCGACGAAGCCCTCATGGTCCACGATCATCCCGTCAACACTCGCGGACATCAACTGCTATATGGTGTTCCTGGGCGCGGACACTCCAGGGCTTCAGGAATCAAGCTGTACCAATGAAAATAATGAAAAGATCATGTCGTTCGGGGTG
Source organism: Bdellovibrionales bacterium (assembly GCA_050249195.1). Classification (GTDB taxonomy): domain Bacteria; phylum Bdellovibrionota; class Bdellovibrionia; order Bdellovibrionales; family UBA1609; genus JALHOQ01. The sequence continues at coordinate 20,794 of JBFWQY010000001.1, read as the reverse complement.
ATGGCGGGCCTCTTCAGTCGGGAGAGTTCGGCCGCACTGAGTGTTCGCTCGGGTCCTCAGCGCCGGATCTATATTGTGGGCTTGAAGATGGTGTCGGGTTCCTCGTGTGAGACGATGACGGGTACGGAGCTGACCTTCAGCAATTACAGTAATCCCTACCTGCTCGCGACTAAGACCGTAGATCTAGCTCCCGGAGATGTCACAGTGGATCTCACAATGAGCGCGCAGTTCACGTCCAGTACCAAACTGAATGAGTGCACCTTTCTGAAGGGTGGTCCGGCAGTCGTCGGAATCAAGCTTGCATCTGCGTACAGCCATGTCTGTGCCCTTTCGCCGAGCGGTGCAGTGAAGTGCTGGGGCTTAAATACCTATGGGCAGCTCGGGCTTGGCCACGTCAGCAACATCGGTGATGGAGTCGGGGAGATGGGGACAAATCTCTCGACGGTATCGTTGGGCGGACTAGCGAAACAGATCGCCGTCGGCGCGCAACACTCGTGTGCGTTGCTAAACAATGGTTCCGTAAAATGCTGGGGAAATGCGGCCGATGGCCAGCTGGGATATGGAGACACGAACAACCGCGGTGATGATGCTGGAGAAATGGGCGTCAGCTTGCCCACCGTCGATCTCGGAACGGGTCGCACGGCTGTGGAGTTGGTTGCGGGCAATTACTTTAATTGCGCGCTGCTCGACAATGCGACAGTGAAATGTTGGGGGACTAACACGGATGGTATGCTGGGCCTGGGCGATCTTGTGAATCGGGGAGGCGAGCCGACCAGTATGGGTGATAATCTACCCGCGCTCTCTTTTGCGGGAGGTCTGACTCCCGTTCATATCGCGGCCGGCGTAAATAATGCCTGCGCGATCATGAGCGACGGGTCTCTCCAATGTTGGGGCGCTGGTGCCAATGGCGCCATCGGAGACGGCTCTTCGTCCAACCGATCCGTTCCGACGCCTGTGAGTGGATTGGGGGCGGGCTCTGGCGTGGTGAAAGTGGAAATTGGATATCAGTCGGTGTGCGCACTTCTGAATACGGGTGGGATCAAGTGCTGGGGAGATGCCCAATCCGGCGAGGCTGGTGATGGAACATCAGGAGGCGGAAATTACAAACTCACTCCGGTGGTCGTGAGCGGAATCCATAATGCGATTGACCTGAGCCTCGGCAATGATCACGCGTGCGCGATTCTTGCTGACGGACTCGTGCGCTGCTGGGGCGCGAACACGAACGGTGGGCTCGGAGTCGATGATAGCGTGATTCGCACAACACCCACTCAGGTCCTCAACATTTCAGGTGCGACGCATCTCGCCACCGGTCAGTACAACACGTGTGCTGTACTCGCGGGGGCGCGGGTGAAGTGCTGGGGAGCTTCCTTGTACGGAGAGTTGGGGCTGGAAATGACCGGTGTTCTCGGGAACTCCGCCGGTTCCATGAGTGCGCTACCCGACGTGAATCTCGGATCATTCTAGAGGACACCTAAAATCCCCATTCCTTTGACCCTGTATCAGTTCCGCTTTGCTCTTTCCTGGCGGCCCTTGGTATAACCAAAGTCTTTATTACACCAAGCATTATCTACAGACTGCAATTCTAAGTAAGGAACGGAAGCGCTCGTGGTACATGGAAAAAAAGTGGCGGTGGTCCTTCCCGCATACAATGCCGAAGCCACCTTAAGCCGGACGGTGGCGGAGATTCCACAGGATCTCGTCGACTACATTCTCGTAGTGGATGACAACAGTCGCGACAACACGGCGGCTGTCGCTCGTGAACTCGGCCTATCGCTGATCGTTCACGACCGGAACAAGGGATATGGTGGGAATCAAAAGACCTGTTACCAGGAAGCGCTCAATCAAGGCGCGGATATCGTGATCATGTTGCATCCCGATTACCAATACACACCGCTCCTAATCCCAGTAATGGCACATATGCTAGCCACCGGGCTTTACGATGTCGTCTTGGGATCTCGCATTTTGGGCGGGCAGGCGCTCCAGGGAGGGATGCCGCTCTATAAGTATGTGGCGAACCGCTTCCTCACCGCAGCTCAGAATCTGCTCCAGGGTGCTAAACTTTCCGAGTACCACACGGGCTACAGGGGATATACGCGTCAGGTCCTGGAGACACTCCCCTGGAAGCTCAATTCCGATGATTTTGTCTTCGACAATCAGTTTCTCGCGCAGACTCTGTTTGCCCGCTTTCGCGTTGGCGAGATCAGCTGCCCAACAAAGTACTTTGAAGAGGCCTCTTCCATCAATTTTTCGCGCAGCGTGAAGTATGGCCTGGGCTGTCTTTCTGTAGCCTCTTTGTTTTTTCTAAATCGAATCGGGGCCCTGCGTTCAACATTATTTCAGGGACTTAAACGGTGAAGGACGGTGTATGACATTTTCAAGCCGGCGCGTCTTAATTTTTCTCCTGCTGTTTCTTTCCACAACGTTGATGTTCAGAACTTTGGACGCCGGTGGGATCCCCTCCTATGATGATGGTTATTACGCGCAAAAAGCCCGGGAAATGATGACTCATGGCCGTCTCTTGACTCCCACCTTTGGCGGACACCCCTATTTTGATAATCCTCCTGGATTTATGTGGCTGCTGGCGGGATCGTTTCAGATTTTTGGCACGACGGAATTCGGCGCGCGCTTCCCTTCGGCCGCGGCCGGGGTATTGGGAATTCTGGGTACGTTCTTCCTCTTTGAACTGCTGTTTACAACCCGGATCGGGTTTCTGGCCGGACTCATTTTGAGTCTGACCACGCTTTACCTGAAGTATTCCCGCCACGCGATGATGGACGTCACCGTCACGGCCTCGGTCGTGTGGTGTTATTACTTCTTTGTGCGCGCGCTGCGCGAACAAGATAAACCCCATCTTTTTTTACTCTCAGGCTTAGCGGGCTCTTATGTGATGTTCGCCAAGAGTGTATTTGGGCTTGTGGTCCTCGGAGTGTTGTTTTTCTACACGATCTTCGCTCGTTACGGGAGGGCGTTTGGGCGCCTCTCGCTTTGGGTCGGATTGCTTCTCTTTGTTCTTCCTTACGCCTTCTGGTGCGTTTGGTCCTATGTTCATTTTGGCGGGGAATTTACGCGCCCGCATTTTTATAATCTGATATTCGGGATGGCCAGACACGGTGGGGCCAATGATCACATTTACGACTACGTGCTTGTTCTGCTGAAGTACTTTCCGATTTATCTCCCTTTTATGCTGTGGGGATTATGGTTGGCCATGCGATCGCGCGGGGAGGCCTGGCGCTCCTATGCGTTGCCGGCCTTTTACTTCTTGATTTTCTTTGTCGCTCTCAGTCTCCAGGGAACAAAGAAGACGTGGTATTTCATTCCCGCCTTGCCGGCGTGCGCGGGACTGGCGGCACTCGGTCTGGATCGGGCGGCGCGACGCCTTTCGCTCGAACAGATCGCGCGTGGCGTGGCGGTTCTGGCGTTGCTGCTTCACTTCCTTTTCCTGCTGACACCCATTCCTCTCTCCAGTGATCGCGCGTTGGAGATCCGCCAGATTGCGCCCTACGTGCGTGCGGCAGGGAAACAGGGTTATCGTATCTTGGGCTATAATATCGACCGCATTGGACTGAATGCCTCCCTTCTTTTTTACAGCGACCGGGAAGCTGAGGGCGTCGAGAAAGGGAGCTTGGCACAGCAGCTGAGCCTCGGCGGAAAGGTTCTTATGTTAATCTCCCCCGAAGAGTGGGAACAGGTTCGTGCGGAACATCCCGCACTGAGTGTGGTGCGGCGGAACGCGAAGTGGGTGGTGGTTGTCAACGAACCTCTATCCCAGGAGGAGATTTTTCCATGAAGTTTCTTGTCACAGGCGGCGCCGGCTTTATTGGGAGTCATTTTGCCGAGCTTCTGCTCAAGCAGGGCCATCAGGTGGTGGTTGTGGATGCTCTCACTTATGCGGGCGACCGCAGGAATCTGGCGCATCTTCCAGAGAAGAGCTGCACCTTTATTCAACACGATATCTGTGATGCCGAGGGACTGCGTGGTGTGTTTGCCCATCATGAGTTCAACGGAATCTTTAATTTCGCTGCGGAAACGCATGTGGACCGCTCGATCAGCGGCCCCCAAGAATTTGTTCGGACCAATCTGGTCGGCACGTCCGTCCTTGTTAATGAGTCGCTGAAACATTGGGAGGCGCGCGGGCGGCCGGAAGAGTTCCGCTATGTTCAAATCTCAACCGATGAAGTTTTTGGAGCTCTTGAAAATGACACCGACTGCTTCTCGGAGGAAACCCCTTACGCGCCCAATTCCCCGTACTCAGCGTCCAAGGCCGGTGCGGATCATCTGGTCCGGGCCTGGCATAAAACCTACGGGCTTCCCACATTGATCACTCATTGCTCCAACAATTACGGATCCCGGCAGTATCCTGAAAAACTGATTCCGGCGTTGATTCGGCGGGCGCTGGCGGGCGAAGGCTTGGGTGTTTATGGCGATGGCCAGAATGTCCGTGACTGGCTGCACGTGAGTGATCACTGTCGGGGCATTTGGCTCGCCTATGCGAAGGGTCGCATCGGCGAGCACTACTGCTTCGGCGGCGGATGTGAGCTTAAGAACCTGGAGCTGGTCCATCAGCTCTGCGAGGTATTGGATGAGGTGCGTCCGCGGGCGAGCGGAGGATCATATCGTGAACTGATCAGCTTTGTCCCCGACCGGCCCGGCCATGACCGCCGCTATGCAATCGATTGCAGCAAGGCGCGGCGGGATTTGGGATATGAGCCGCGCGTGGAGTTCACGCGCGGTTTTCGCGACACGATTCTCTGGTACCTGAATAAGGAGAACGCATGAAAGGCATATTGCTCGCGGGTGGGAGTGGAACCCGTTTGGCGCCCATGACCGACGTGCTCTCCAAGCAACTTCTCCCGGTTTATGACAAGCCGACGATTTACTATCCGCTATCGGTGCTGATGCTGACCGGAATTCGCGACATTCTCATTATCAGCACGCCACGCGATCTGCCTGTCATTCAAAACATGTTCGGAAGCGGCGAAAGACTGGGATTGAGACTGAGTTACAAAGTGCAGGAAGCTCCCCGCGGGATTGCGGAGGCTCTGATTTTAGGCGAGGCCTTTGCAGACGGTGGGCCGGTGTGTTTGATCCTGGGCGACAACATCTTCTATGGGCATAATCTGGAACACTACCTGAGAGAGGCGAGGAGCCAGACGGATGGCGCGCGCATCTTCGCTTACTATGTGAGTAATCCAAATCAATACGGCGTGGTGAGTCTGGACGCAGCGGGAAGACCCGTGAGTATTGTCGAAAAACCACGCGAGCCCAAGAGTCCGTGGGCCGTGACGGGATTGTACTTTTATGACGGAAATGCCTCGACTCTGGCGCGATCGCTAACGCCGTCGGCGCGAGGAGAACTTGAAATCACGGACTTGAATCGTAAATACATGGAGGCGGGAAAGCTGAGCGTGAGCCTCCTCAAACGCGGGTTTGCGTGGCTGGATACAGGAACTGCGGATTCCCTCTTGTCGAGTTCGTTGTACGTGCAGGCGTTGGAAAAGCGACAAGGTCTTAAGATCGCCTGTCTTGAGGAGATCGCGCTGAAGCTGGGATTTATCGATATGGATCTCTATCAAGCCGCCGTTCAGCGGTACGCGAACTCCGAGTATGGAACCTATCTGAAGCGCGTGCTGATCGATTTGGAACTGAACGCATGAGCCGAACGTGGGTGCTTGGACCAACCGGCCAGCTCGGATTTTATTTGGTCGAGCGGCTGGGCGGAGGGGCGCGCGCCATTGGGCGAGAGGAACTGGATCTCCGCGACGTGGATCAGATCTCCTCGCGTCTGACCATTTTAGCCAAAGCGGAGCGGCCGGGCACAATCGTGAACGCCACCGCCTACAATGCGGTGGACCGCGCGGAGACGGAAGCCGATGAGTGCATGGGTGTCAATCGCGACGCTCCCGTCGCCATCGCCCGCTGGTGTGCGGAGCAGGATGTCGCGTTTGTCCATTTTTCTACAGACTTTGTTTATTCGGGCACAGGGTCGAATATCTGGCGCGAGGAGGACCCGGCTTTGCCCGTGAACCTTTACGGCCGCTCCAAGTGGGAGGGCGAATGTCGGGTGGCACAGGCGCATCCCGGCGCCATGATCTTTCGTACGAGCTGGGTGTATTCTCATCGCCGCTCGAACTTCGTGCGGGCGATTCTGAACCAGGCGCGGACAGGGCGGGAGCTCAACGTCGTCCATGATCAGATTGGCTCCCCCACCTACGCCGATAATCTGGCGAATTACACTTTGCAGATCTTGGCACGGCCCGTGGGAGGCACGTACAATCTGGCCGATGCGGGTTATGTGAGCCGATATGAGTTCGCCCGCGAAATTCTGGCGCAGGCCTCGCATTTCGAACCCGACCTAGCTGGGGTTGGCGTGCGCCCGGTTGACTCCTCAACGCTCCGGCTCCCTGCCGCGCGTCCCTTGAATACGCGCCTGGATCTCACGAAAGTGCGAACAACGTTTGCCGTGGTGCCCTTGGAATGGCGTCAGGGCTTGTCCACCTGTTTGCGGAGGATGTATGCGGGTGATTGAGAGTGCGTTGGACGGTCTGGTGGTGTTTGAAAATAAGAGGTTCGCGGATGAACGCGGGTTCTTCGAGGAGTTCTTCAATCAAACGCAATTCGGATCCGCAGTGGCGGCGCGCGGCTTTGTCCAGGTCAATCACTCTCACTCCTTGCCTGGAGTTATCCGCGGCCTGCACTTTCAGCTGACACCTCCACAGGGAAAGCTTGTGGGCGTAATCGCAGGCCGGATTTGGGATGTGGCCGTGGACATTCGCACGGGCTCTCCCACGCTCGGCCGGCACTTCGCCGCTGAATTGAGCGCTGAAAATGGGCGGATGCTGTGGATTCCGGCCGGTTTCGCGCATGGATTCTGCGTGATGGGCGACAGTCCGGCGGACGTCCTGTATTTGGTGGACGAGATTTATAATCCCCGCGGCGAGTCTGGTATTCTTTGGAATGATTCGGATCTTAACGTCCCCTGGCCTCTGGGGGGCGAGCCCATTGTCTCCGCGCGTGATCGCCGCCAGCCGAGTTGGTCTGAGTTTGTGAACAAATCCGCTCAAGCCTGACACTAGGGCCGCACCCGTTCTCAAATTAGCACAGCCTTCAAGTCTCAACTCGGGATTGTGGAGAAACTCCAACAAACCTACGACACGCTCTCCACCAATTTAAGTGCACCATTGAAGGTATCGAGACCAAGGAGGTCATGTGCAAAACCAGGATGCAGTTCACAAAATGGTACAGCCCCATCTTGTCTTCGCCGAGAGGCAACCCCGGCAAGTGGCAAAGATTCTGATTGTCGATGATGATGTGGACTCCGCCATATCCGTGCAATCTCCCTTCAGTCAGATGGGATGCACTGTTGAATTCGCGTTGAGCGCCGATGAAGCCCAGCGCAAGATCAGCTCGTGTAAATCGGATATCATAATCTTGGATTGGATGCTGGACCATAGAACGCGCGCCGATGAGGTGGTTGCCGGAGCGATGCGGTTGATCGCCAAGTTTGCAACTCGAAATCCACGAAAACTTAAGATCATCACATTCTCAAGCCGTACGGAGTCGGAGATCATTTTGCCCCCCAATGACCTCTATGAGCACATCGCCCACTGGCGTAAGCCTCTGCAATATCCGGAACTGACCCGACGAACGGTTCAGATATTAAACTATTTAGGTTTTTGAAAGGGAGGCTTTTTATGAACCAACCCATCATTCAGAACCAAATCCGTGAAATCGTCGATTTTGAAATTCCTGATTTGCTCGAACGTCTACCGGCAAACGGCTATTACGAGGATGATTTTAAACAGGTGGGGGAGAAGTGGACCTTTAGATTCACCTTCGCTTCCCCGAGCGCGCATTTTCATGCGAGTGGGATGGGCACGACGCCTCGAGAGGCCTTTCTGATCGCGAAGCAGGTGCTACTCAGGCAAGTTCGCGAATGGCATCGAGTTAGGAAGATGGATCTGGACTACGGAGCTCCGCAGACTGGGCTCAGTTCTCCGGAATCACGGGTTCCGATCGTCACGATCATGGACGATGATCTCGACACGGCACTCGCTGCAGAGTTGCTATTCAAGCAATTGGGTTGCCAAACCCGAGTGGTGGGTGAACCTGCGGAGATGCCACGCAAGCTCTCGTTCGAAGAGACCGACCTGATCGTGCTGGACTGGAAGCTCGGAGAGACTGTCCGGGGCTCCGATGTGATCGAACGCGCCAATCGACTGATCGACGCGTTTTCCGACCTACGCGGTCGCTTTGGACAAACGCGACCCAAAATCGTCACCCATTCCGTGTTGGGCGTCAATGAGATCCAGATGCCCCCGAGCGGTTATTTCCATCATCTGGATCATTGGCAGAAACCCTTACCTTTTGCCGAGCTGGTCGCGCGAGGGACGAATGCTCTCACCGCGTGTGGATTTTGATTGCTTAGACAAGAAGGAGGCATGTATGCCGCGGGATTTGACTATGAATGTGCCGCCGGATCTGCAGCCCCTGATTGGTGGCTTTCTCCGCCGCCGTCAGCTCGAGTTGCAGCAGATCCACGAGGCCTTTCAGCAGGGTGAGTTTGAAGCGATTGCGTTCATCGCCCATCGCCTAAAGGGAAACGGCACCGGCTATGGATTCTCGGCCTTGACTGAAATCGGCGGCGAGCTCGAGCGCGCGGCTTTACAGAAAGATGGTGGAAATGTGAGCGCGCTGACGCAGGAGCTGAGTGCGGTTCTGAATCACTATCAAAAAGTATCAATGGGGGTCGACGAGGGTCATTTCTGAGGTCCGGGAGAGCATAAATTGTCACTCGCCTCATAGAGACGCCAGGTCTAAAACGGCCACCCGTGCGTGAGCGCGCGCGAACCACCAGGCCGCAGGGACCCGCCTCTTCAGCAGGTCGTCCCGGCTCAATTGTCGGCCACTGTGCCGTTACTTTGGTTCATCACTTGCCGGTGCCAGCAGAACCGTTTGATCGTAAATATTAAGAGTGTAGGCGCCGTCCTTCCAAGTCAGTTCTGCGTGACTGACTTTGACACGCAGTGGACCTCCCGAGCTGCTAGAATCATCCACGATCTTGGGTGCCGTCGGGCCGATATTGAAGATGCCATTGCCGATGGTTCCGGAAATCGACACGCCAGCCTCATCAATGGTCACCCATACTCGTCTTCGTCCCTCGACGGATTCTGTAAAGCCCATGAATCTCCCTCGGGGAAGCTCGCTGCGGTTACAAACTCTCGTGGCGGCGAGCACATACTCGAGGTTTTCAAGACCTTCTACACAGATCGCCCATCTGCCGTAGCTTCGATTGTAGGCCAGAGCGCCTCCAGCACGGTAGTAAACATCGGACGCCGCGGAGGTGAAACTCTTTAGTCCTCCCAATGTCGCGTTCATTGCCGCGATCACCGTTTGGGTTCTCGCACAAACGACGTCACGTTCCGCCGCCACATCTTGGGCCAGGCGCTGGCTGGCCCGCGCCTCAATAGCACCTTGGAGGGCACGGCTCGCATTATAGGCTTCGACCTCCGTGCCCGGGAGCAGACCCTGGGAGAGGACCTGGCGCTCCAAGCAGTTGAACTTAAGCCCCTTGATGGTAGGGTGGCGGAATTCGACGACCGTGCCAAAGACCCCCTCCTGAATGGGCCGTTCATCAGAGTATTCAACCGCCCACGTCCGGAGAGATACGGTGGCCCCTAAGGCCAGCAACATCAAAATGTTCATATGTGACTCCTTTAAAAGAAATGGTTTGTTTGGTCACAAAAATATCGACGGTTTCGGCCCTGGTCCAAGGACACCCGGGGACGACTTTTTCTCGATCCAAACTCACGAAAGGAGAGGCAAATTGGAGCCGAATGAATTTTTTTTCGGAATTGTCAGAATCTAGTCAGGGGACATCTCCCTTCTTATGTCCAATGCCGCTGGGGCTGGCCAATTTGTTGCTAGGTGTTCGTCTCCATGAGCAGATGGTTTTGCGCTCTCTTCGTTCTCGTAGCTCTATCGGTTCTCTCGGTCTTCGCATCCGCTGCTCTTCCTTCGCTCCGGGTGCAATCGACCTATCTTGACGAACGCAGCGGCCGGGAGAAGACGATCGAGGGTCATGGGGCGTTGGTCGACGTCTTTGGAACGCCTGTAGTTGTGACAAGCTCTCATCTTACCCAAGGCGGATTGATTCAAGGTCGCCTTAAGAATCTCAAAGTCATTTATCGTCGCGATGGCCAAACTACGGAACTCCCCACCCAAGTCCGAGTGGCTGATAACCTTATAGATGTGGCTCTCCTGTTCTCAGAGGCTGCCTTTGGCTTACCGGTTATGGCAAAAGCCCGATATCTCGGGCCCGAAAAGATCCAAGCGCCGTACATGTTGAGCCTTGTCCACGCCAAGGTCACGGCGAACCCCGCCCTTTTGGAATTTCCCCTTGTCGGCGCCTATCGCGACCATTTTCTACAGAACACAAATCAACTTCTACGCACCCACTTCCCTTTGGGCCAGAGCACCTTTATTGACTGTCCCGGACGAAATGCCTCCTTCTGCGCCGACAATCAGATCCGTCTGGAGCATTTGAAACGACTACATCTCCTAGCAGGCCAACAGGGCTCGAGCTTCTTACAAAGGGTTTTTGGAGATGGTTTTTACCCTGGCGAGGGCGAAGGCATCGTTTTTCATCGACTGCCACCCGGAACAAGCGGGCAACCCGTTGTACATTTGAAAAGCGGCGAACCCCAACTGCTGGGCCTCGTCTCCTCGTCGTCACTCAACACCTCTGAAAGCTGGTTCACGTTTTTGAATCAGATCGCTCCCATTCTCGCGGAGCTTCCGTCGACTTTGGAACAAGGGAGAGTCGCCGGCGAATACCGCCTTCACGAGTTTTATCTTCGCTACGGCACGCTTTGGCGCCTTGAGGGCGATTATCTCGCTCGCGTCATGCCCTCGGACGGACTTGGTAAATCCTACGTCGAATCTCGGCCCGTGGAAACGGAAACGGGAATGGGAACGGCCCCGGCGGCAAAGCCTCGACAAGGTCTGGGGAATGGAATTCGCGCAGATAACGGCAATGGTATCCGCGCGGATAATGGAGATGGGCCCGCCGCCGAGGAGGCGGACCAGCGCCAGCGCAGCCTTCCGCTCGAGTCCGATGTTGACGGAAAGAATCGCGAGACGATCTATGGCTTTTCCCTCTTTTGCACAGACTCGGATCGGTGGTCCGGTCTGCTTCCGCCGACAATCGGCGGGCTCAGGCGATATATTGTCGCCCGGTATGAGGACGTGAGCCGATCTCGCGCCGTCCTGCCGCCCCGACACTCGTACCAGCCTTTCACTCCACAAGTGGTGCGTCGCGAACTCGTGAGCCGCCTGGGTCCGCCCTCGCCCTTTGGATGGATCATGCGGCAGAAAGTGGATCGAATTGACTTCGCCACCATGGAAACCGCTCACGGCGAGGCCACCGTTCAAATACTCTTATTGGAGAGCTCGACTGATGCTTTCGCCTTAAAGGTGAGTTTGGATTTTCTCGACGACCAAGTTGGAGTGACTCTGCGGAAAGGCGAGGCTCTTAAGGGCACGGCCACTGGACCGCAATCGGAGCTGCGTCCGTACGTGGATGTGGTTTCCAAACGCGGACGCCAATGTGACCTTGAGACCGGTGGATTGGTATTTGAAAGTCCCGATCGGCTGAACGCTAAAGATCCCCACCTCGCCAGTCTCTTTGTTCTAGTCTGCGGATCGGAGCACTTCTACTTTTCCCGACCCCGGCCCCCGTCTCAGCGGCGGCCGCAACCGGCTTCGGGAGGGTCTGCATGACGCTTGCGGAAGCGTTGAGCTTGGGATGGCAAGATCTGGGGTGGCAAAACATAGATACGGCCCCGCGCCATGGAGGAACCGTGCCCGATGAGATCCTCTCCTATGCGCAAATCCGCTTCTATTATCTCCGCTGCGAGAGCGATCTTTTGGAAAAGTACCTTCAGTCGGATTTCCTAACGCCGAGAATCCGCGCGCTCGGAAACCTCCGGCTCGAAATCCGCAGACATGCGGTGAATAAAGAAAAACTGATATCGCAAGTGGACGCACGACTCGCTGAGTTCAGCGAGTCCCTTTTGTGGCAGGGAGAAGTCCATATGGTGAGCGCTATGGCCTTTGAAGTCTGTGGAGACGATCTGCAAGCGCTGTCGCATTACCAAATGTCACAAGTGAAATTCAACGCTGCCGGAGAAACGCGCAAGGCCTTGTTTGCGGAAATCAATCAGCTCGCCGCGCTCAGCCGCGTTCGGCCAAAGGCGCACCGGATCTATGAGTACCAGCGCCTGCGATTCAAAGCCTTAAATGCTCAGGTGCACTCGGTGGCAGCGACAGCGGGGGTGAATCTCAGCCGGGAGTATCAGAGACTGGGTGCCAAAAATTTGGCTTTACGAGCGGTCAACGAGGCCATAGATATTCTCATCCAGCACGATTTCGGTACCTATCAGTACTGGTTGGCGCTGGCGCAACGGTGTCATGTCCTTCTTGAGCTGAATGAGAACGGCCTGGCCCGAATCGATTTTGAAGAAATCGCGATTTCTCAACTGCCTGAGGCTCAATCCATTGCGGCCCACCTGCGCGAGGCGCATAGGGCCTTCCGTGACCTCCTCCCGTCAGCAGAGCCCACCGTGCCATTCGCTTGGCCGGCGACCTGGGCCGAACGCAAGCGTCGGCACGAGATCTTACGTCTGCGAAGTCGAAGGAATCTTTCGGAATTGGAAGAATCCGTTGTTACAGCTCTTTCAGAGAAACCGCGACGCCTCTCCGAGCTTGCCGTTCTCATCTACGGAGACAAACTCGCGCTGGAGCATACCGAGGATCGTATTAAGAAGGTCTTAAACCGACTGCGCGCCAAATACCGCGGCCTCGTGGTTCACAAGGGTGGCCTATACGCTCTGGCCGATTAGCTACTATTCAGCAGACCGGCATTCGTACCGTCTCTGCCCGCGGATCATAGGCGCATCAATTGCAATGTTCAGATAAGAACCGGATTCGCAATTTAGGGACAAATGAAATTGAGCTCGAGTGACAAAAATCGGCACGGCTGCACGGGTTCTATTCTGAACATCCTCTTGGTGTTGGGCCTGTTCTTTTCGGCCCCGGCGGCGCCCGCCACTCCCTTTGAAGAGGTCAAAGCGAGTCTTCTCGTGCTGGGATATAAGAGTCCGGACTCGCTGGCCGATTATACAATCGAGGACTTAGCCGATGATTATGCGAAGCTCCTGACTTCGGAAGATCGAACCTACTTTTTTGAGCCAAAAGGACCGCAATCCGCATCAGTATCAGTCTTAATGAATAACTATCGCAGCTTCTGGAAGCTGGCCCGAGATATTGTGAAACTGGTCGTGCCATACGACAAGACGAGCCACCCGGTTCGGCTTGATCAAGAGCCCAAAATGCGAACCAACCTGGAAAGCTTGCTGGATCTAGATACTGTGGGTGGTGAACTTATCATTGGTACCAGGAATCTACTTGAGCTGTTTAAGATAATGCCCGAAGGCCTTTCTCCTCATCAAAAAAAGGCAGCTCTCAATCTTCTAGACGAACTCTATAACGTCATCGCTCAGCGTGACATAAAAACGCGAGAACTCTACTTGAATCATCTGAGACGGCTCTCGAGCCATTCTTTCTTACACCAGACAGTTACGAAAGACGAGATGGAGCAAGTCAGGGAAAGACGCCATGCGCGGGAGGCCCTCTTCCGTTTGTTAGGCTCCTCTACTCTTCGAACCGAAGTTGTCGTCGCTAAGCATCCAAGTGCGGCCCCGTTCTTTGCAGAATGCACGGACCCTGAGTCTCAGGCTCTAATTCCGCTTGTCCTTGCCGTTTCTTTATTGAGTCCGGATGCAAACCGGCATCTAAAACATCTGTCTGAATCCGGGCGCTGTGATGAGCGATCAGAAGCTTTCTTTCGCAGTGTTTATGGAAGAATGTCGCCCTTGATTTGGAAGTTGGCGCGGACGCGCCGTTTACTCCTCCTCCCCACCCAGCATTGGAGTGCGGGAGAAATTTTACGGCTGGAGAGCGCGGCGCGGAGCTTCCCGACTGATGTATCGAAGAAGTTTTCTCCGCATCTTGTGATTAAGCACAACGATACAAACGCGGCCTTTGGCTATGTTTTACCTTATTTGAGAATTTTAGGTCTTGGCCCGGCCGTTAATACTTCAAGCATTCGTCACGAGATCACGCACATATGGGACGAATTGGACGAGGTCTCGTTATCCCAAGACTGGTTGGCTCTGTCAGGGTGGAGGCGGGTGCCAATAGTTGGATTTGAAAGCGAAGATCGTCCGTTCTGGCTTCCCCAGCGATCAAACTTTTTCTTTTTATATGGGAGTTTATCTCCGCAGGAAGATGTGGCCGTCAGCATGCAAGACCATAGCGCTTCAATCCCCGAGAAGTTCAGGGCTCTGGAGCAAAGAGGCCTGCATCCGCGACAGACTTTGCAAAGATGAATGGGCCTGGATGTGTGCGCGGAGTTCCTTGCCGGCGTCTTTCCACGCGCGGGGGAACGACTTTTGTTTCACGACTGACTGTTCGTGTGCCATTCACACATATCGGATCTGAAGCGCGTCTCATTACGGAACGCTTTCGTGCAGCCGCACCGAACGTCAGCTGATTTCTTGGTCTCTCTCAAGACTCATTCCGAAAACACGTCATATAGCCCGAGGAATCAGGTCACCTATTTCGCGTATGGGCGGAAACACAAATATGAAACATATTAAAGCGAATATCCTTCGTGGCGTTTTGAGCGTGGTCTGCATCTTGGCAACGGGCCGTTGTTCCTCCGATGGCTCCCTCACTCCCGCGGACCCGTCACCAACCGGAGTTTCTCCATCTCCTGGATTTCCCGAACGGGTTCAAATTTCGGATGTCTCCGCCTATGGCATATTTGATCCCTCGTTGGCTCCCGATCCAGTGAGGAACAGGGTCTGGATGTCCTATAGTGCGGTTGATCAATCTCAGCTTTGGGATCAGCCCGCGGTTTACACGCGACTCGCGTATTCTGATGATGAGGGAGTGAATTGGAGCGACTTTGGCACCGTGAACCCTGTGGTGGATGTCACGCTTTCCATGCCTGCGCCCAACAACCAGGGCACTTGGTACTCAGAAGTCTCGCAAATCGTTTACGATCCGGGAGCTCTGGCTGGCCAGCGCTACAAAATGATCTGGCATCAATGGCTCACAATCAACAAGGAACTCAGAATTGAATATTCATGGCTGGCCATGAAAACCGCGGCCACACCGGAAGGCCTTGTCAACGCCACTCCGATAAAGCTCTTCTCCGGCTTTGCATATAATAGCGAGGCCAACACGGCGGGAGCTCCGCTCTATCCGCCCATCAGCGGTCCGCCGAAGATCGCGTTGGATAAAACATTTCCTGAGCTTGCAAATTGTATATTTACCGAGCCTGGCATGTACGCTAACGCGAAGGGAGTTTACGTGACCGTCTATTGCGGACGGCCCTTTGCTTCGGATGGACCCGAGGACCCGGACTACTCGAGGGTCGGCCTGCTCAAATGCGCATCGCCTTGCGATATGGCCCGAGTCTCTAGCTGGAAGTATATCGCCACGCTCTTCACGAACGCCGACACCCTCAAACTCGGCTATGATGGCGGCGGATTCGGAGCCACGGGAATGTTTGAAGGAGAGGACGGGACGGTGTACCTGACCGTCACACCCTCAGACAATAACCCGGGCCCGAGTTATTACAAAGGATGCTACATTTACAAGTTCACCGACTTAGATTCCGGGATCTTGGATAAGACCGCACCCGCTCGTATCTTCAGTGGAGAAAACTTTAACGGCGCCTGTGCCTTTCACAAGGCCGCGAAGAAGGCGGGACTTATGTATATTCAAACCAAGCCCAAATACCCTTACGAAGCCGATATGTTTCAAATTTTCAAAAGCGGGATCACGTTCTGAGATCAAAAAGGCGGAGTGATAATCATAGTAGAGCGGCGAACGGCGAGACTCTTTTTCACGGCGCCAGATATTCACCTACGGTGACGCGGATTTCCTCAAGTTCCTCTAGGAACCAGGAGTTTTTCTTTAGCCAGATGTTGTTGCGCGGAGAGGGATGGGGCAGTGGAAGGTAAAAGGGAAGGTACTCCCGCCAGGATCGAACAGTTTCAACCATTGTGGGCTTCGCGGCGTCTCCGAGATAATACGCTTGCGCATAAGATCCGACCAGCACATGCAGCCGCTCTGGAGGAAGACACTTAAGAAGTCGATCGTGCCAGAGCGGCGCGCAGGATTTTGAGGGTGGCAGATCACCTGATTTGGCTTTACCCGGATAACAGAACGCCATAGGGATAATGGCAACCCTTGAAGCGTTATAAAACTCAGCCTTTGACGTTTGAAGCCACTCTCGCAAGCGTTCCCCGCTCGCGTCGTCCCAGGGGATTCCCGTCTCATGAACACGGCGGCCGGGGGCCTGGCCGATAATGACCAGGCGGGCCCCAGAGCCGATCTGCACCACCGGGCGAGGACCAAGCTCAAGCTTGCCCTCGCAAGCAGCGCAGGCCCGTACACGTTTAACCAGGGATAAGAGTGAGGACTTCACGCGCAATGATTACCAGGTTGGCGAGACTTCAGCCAGCCCGGCAAACCACCGGTACCAAGCACCAGGGGCCGAGTCCTGGGCGTCGCAGAAACCGCTACGCTTGCGAAAATCCTCTGTAAGCGGCCTGCGGCGGAGGATCAGACAGAGCTGAGTCGAAAGCTGCAGCGATAGCGTCATCAACGCGTTGGCGGAAAGGCGAGCGGTGACAAACAGGGTCTGTCTGATAGGCGCTTCCTGCAAGCGCCAGCGCTTGGCAGCGGCATCCGCCGAGATCCAGCTCTCGCCGTTCACAGGAGCGGCAGGGCTCAGGCATCCAATCCGTTCCCCGAAAGGCGTTAAATAGCTCACTCTCCGCCCAAATCTCAGCCAGCGGCGTTTGCTTCACGGACGGCAATTTAAAATCTGGGAGGCTCGCAGCTGAATGACATGGAAGAGCTTGCCCGCGCGGATCAACCAGAATCATCTGGCTTCCCCAACCGTTCATGCAAGCTTTTGGATATCGGGCGTAATAATCGGGAAGGACAAAGTCGATCCGACAGCGGCCCTGGTATTTCTGTTGAGCGTAACGCAGAACCTGAATCGAGTTCTGCACCTGAGATAAACTCGGCAGGAGGACGTTCTTGTTGCGCAAAGCCCATCCATTGAACTGCACGTGAGCGACCTCGATCTTTTCCGGCCCCAGTTCGATGGCGAAATCGATCAGTTCCGCCAGGCGGTCGATGTTCTCACGGTGGATAACCATGTTGATTGTCATGGCGGCCGAACTGTTACGGATGCGGTGTGCGATCGTGACCTTCCGCTCCGCCACGTCAACGCCACAGATCCGATGGGCCGCGACTGATTCCATGTCTTGCAAGCTGAGTTGGATATGATCCACTCCCAGTCTGCAAAGTGTTTGACACAGATCTTCGCTCAGGCCGAGGCCCGAAGTGATGAGATTGACGTAAAGACCGCGGTCGGCTGAGTGCCGCACAAGCTGGGGCAAATCGGCTCGCAGACATGGTTCTCCCCCGGTTAAATAAATTTGCAGCACTCCGAGCGTCGCGGCCTCATCAATGACCCGCAACCAATCCGCCGTTTCCAATTCCTGAGTTCTTTTGGTCAGTTCCACGGGATTGGAACAGTAAAGGCATTTAAGGGGACAACGGTGAGTGAGCTCGGCAATCAGACCGAGCGGGGAAGACGGGGTCATGGGGAATCCAAGATCCGCCGATCAAAAAGGCGGCGCAAAAAGCTTAACGTTTCCTGTTCAATTCTTGAACTTAGCTCGGGAGCGTGTTCCGCCTGTAAGAGCCGCACAATCTCGGATACGGTGTTTTGACCATTGCACAAGCGCAACACTCGTAACCCGCCGGTGCTTAATTTGAGAAGACCCTCGGGAATCAGGACACAAGGATTTTGTTCATCGTCACGTAAGCGGCAGCCGCGGTTGAGCCTGGGGGTGCGGGCCCCTTCATCAGGCGCGAAAACATCAGGAGGTCCTATTTTGCACCTCCCAGGTTCCAGGCAAATCCAGGTGGGGGCTCACCCGGAGTGACATAGGCGTGCGAAATGGCGTCCAGCTGGGCCCAAAGGATTTGGCATTTGCGCTCCAGAGCGGCAATGCAAAGTTCCTGCTGCTCACGCGATTTTGCGTGGCTATAGACATAGTCGAGTGCAAACTCCGCATCTTCGGGAGCTTGACCCAGCCGTGATTGAAAGTAGTCGAGGCCATGTGCCATCCACGGATAAAGCTGATTCAAATGTCGGATGCGAACGGCGATCAACTGAGCTGAGAACATCTCCGTAAGAGAGGAGGCCACCGCTTCAAGGAAGGATCGTTTCGTCACAAGCTCCAGATAGGCATCAACCGCGAAACGGACGCCGGGGAGGACCATCTTGCAAGACTCCACGATCTCGCGCGAAACGCCGGTCGCTTCGGCCAATCGAATCCATTTCTCAATTCCGCCGGGGCCCCCGTCTTGGCGTCCATCATGATCCTCGATCCGCGTGCGCCAAGCGCGCCGAAATTCCGCATCCGTGGATCGAGACAAGATGATGGCGTCCTTTTGTGGAATGATTGACTGATAATAGTAGCGATTCAATGCCCAAGCCTGCATTTGAGTCTTGGTCAGCTTTCCCTCATGCATCAGGAGGTGAAAGGGATGGCGATGATGATAGTTTCGATCGCCACAGGCTTGCAAGCATTGGAGGAATTCCGCGCGGGATAAAAGACTCATTCCAGCATGAACTCCATTCCATCATAAGAAATCTCCCATCCGGATTCGATCACGGACCGGAATTCAAATCCCTCCTCATTCAGAATCGGATTTGTGTTGTTGATATGGGTGTAGATCTTTCGGATGTGTCGGGGCAGAACGGCGAGTGTGGCGAGGCTTCCCTCAGGTCCCGAGATGGGCACGTGCTGCATCTGTCGTGCGGTTCGGCTGCCGGGGTGCAAGCGCGCCAGCTCCCTATCGTCCCAAAAGGTGCCGTCAAATAAAACAATGTCGCAGCTGGAAAGGGCTCGGATCAATGATTCATTGATCTCAGCGACGCCGGGAAAATATCCCAAACGCCGGCCCACCGTATTTTCGAGAATGACGCCGATGATGGAGGGCGAACGGCTCTGATGGGCCAAAGGCACATTCTTCGCCCAAAACGGCGGGGTGCCCCCAAGTGGATAGATTTCGCCGGTGATTCCAGAGGCCATGCGCTTCGCAGACACCGTAAACCCTTCAGGTCCCGAAAGTTCAAACCGCTCGCCGGCACTTAGTCTCTGCCAATCCGTGTGCCCATCAAATTGGTTGAGCATGCGAAAATACGCGTTGCTTTCTTGCAGCAGGTCGCCGACCAAAGGCGTGGCGTAGATTTTGAGCGGTTGAGATTCTCGTAGCAGGAGAAGCCCGAGAGTGTGATCGATATCGGCATTGGTGAGCAGAACCGATTTTAATGGACTGTTGCGGGCAGGACCCGGCTGCGCCTGAAGATCCGGATAATTTAGAATTTGCTGCCGTAAATCCGGTGAGGCATTCAGCAGATGCCAATTCACCCCGTCCGAACTGACAGCCGCTTGCGACTGCGTCCGCGCGCGTGAGCGAATAGCAGAAGAGCGCAGTCCGCGGCAGTTGGAACAGGCGCAGTTCCACTGGGGATACCCGCCTCCTGCCGCGGACCCGAGAATGCGAACTCGCATTAGGCGCGATCGTCGTCGTAATCCGACGGCGCGTAGCACGCGACTTCACAGTTTAAGGTCACTTCCTCGAACTCTGGAGTATTCCATTCCGTTTTTTGTTCCATATCCATATCCATATCCATATCAGCCTCCTCTCCGGGGAGGCCGCATAATGCCTCGAATGCCTATTGAATCCAAGTCATTGATCCATAGCACCGAGGCCGGAGAGCGGCTGTGGGAGCGATTGTCGGTCATTGATGACTTGAAGGCCGTTAATGGCCTGTGACTCAGTGGGCCGCCTACCAACAGTGCGACCGTGATACGGGGAAATGAACGGGAGTTCATCGCTCCCGTGTCTTGAAGGGACGAAGAGAGTTTGTTAGGTAACGAGAGCGATTCGCCCGGACGAGACGCGCCGTACCCGGTCAAGACAAGACGACGCTTTGAACAGAAAGGTTCGTCATGTCTTCGGCATGGGTGACTTTGTTTTTCGCGGGGCTGCTAGAGATCTGTTGGGCCATCGGTCTCAAGTTTACTGAAGGTTTCACGCGTCCGCTCCCGAGCCTCTTTACTTTGGTTACATTGGCAGCGAGCATGTACCTGCTGGCGAAAGCCGCTCAGTCACTCCCGATTGGAACGGCCTACGCGGTCTGGGTGGGCATCGGCGCCGTCGGGTCCGCGATTCTGGGAATCCTGTTGTTCAAAGAGCCAATCACACCGTGGCGCATGGGCTTTCTGATCTTGCTTGTGATTTCGATCTTGGGATTAAAGTTCACCACGCCCGGCTCATCTGGCTGAGCGAACCGGGGGCGCGAAGCGGAGGAGCGAGTCAGAAAGCGCGACTCAGAAGAGCGAATCAAAAGCGCACTCATTTCAGATCTTGGTGGGGTGCTATCATCGGCTGCACTTGACTCACTCGTTCTATTGCCAAAACCTGATCTATGAATTTTTGAGCTTAGGGCGTGTCTGGATTTTGGCTGAGCGCGCCGAAGTCATTTTCCGATCCTGAGCCAAACGATCGAGCATGCAAGATAAACGAGCGCTTTGAAATTGCGCGCGAGTTTCTCGAATCGAGTCGCAAT